>NZ_LMSJ01000001.1:0-406898 GCF_001428105.1 Paenibacillus sp. Soil766
TTTGGCCCAGTCCATCAGCCTTGGATCGGCCTGTCCTTCACCGTCGGCAATTTTGACGGACAACCCGTTCTTCTGCATCCATTCCTTCAGATTTTCGTACAGCACGTTGTCTTCATGGAATACTTCTTCAATCCAGTACAGCCGGCTTTCCGCCGTTGCGAGCAGCACTTCCTTAGTCAGATTCAGGTTGTAACCGTTATTGGCGTCAATCATAATGCGCCCTTCCGGTCCTGCTACCTCTCTGACCGCTTTAATAATGGCGATATCGCGGCTCATGCCTTCCCGCAGCTCCATCCAGCGAGCCCCACGGCCTGTCTTGATCTTGAAATTGCGGTGTCCCCTCTCGTAGCCTTCTTCAGCCTCCTGCTTGATGAATGCGACGGCTTCCGCTTCGCTGCGAATAGGCAGATCATCGAAATATAGCGTCGTATCGTAGCAAGGTACTTGAAGACTACCTGCTGCAGCCGCTTCATCTGTGGCAAACAACCGGTAGACTGGTTTTCCTGCGACTTTACCTAGCCAATCAAGAAGTGGGAACTCCAGACCGCGAAATTTCGGTGCTACAGCTCCGGACGGCTCGAATATATCCGCTACCGAAGCTCCCAGCAGCTCACCCGCCAGTTCCTTGCCGATTCTGCTGATGCCGAATCCGGTAATACCACCGATCTCCACCTTCGCGATTCGAACCTCAGGAAATTTGCCGTGCACCCCTAAGCGTGCGTTGCATCCTGCTTCACGCGGACGTTCGCCTGGCAGCATCGCCCATTCGATTCGATCGATCAACCAATCCTTTTGTAAGAAATTCAAGTTCATCGCCATTTCCTCCTAAACATNACGCGGACGTTCGCCTGGCAGCATCGCCCATTCGATTCGATCGATCAACCAATCCTTTTGTAAGAAATTCAAGTTCATCGCCATTTCCTCCTAAACATGATAACCACTCCGACTGAATACGCCACCACTATGCTCATAGAATTCAGGGAGCAGTTGGAATTGCCCATCAATGGTCTGTATCCAGCTACCTTTAGGCATTGGATGCTTTCCTTGCATAACTTCCCAGTTGGTATAGTTTTGCTTGCCATTGGATTCGATCAAGCCCATGGAGAGTCCCGGCACAGGCAGCAGATGCGCTGCAAGATTCTTATTCCAATCAACCATAATCGGATTCGCAGTCAAGTCAGCACAGAAGCAAGGAATGCCATGTTCACCAGCTAGCTTCGCCACTCGCAAGCTCATGCTCATCGTCTTGGCTACCGGCTTTAGGGCAAAGGCCCCGTACCCCATTTGGATTCTCTCCAAAGCATCCTTTTCATCATGTACACTTTCATCGCCTGTCACCCTTACTGGAATATCGGAAACATCCACATGAATATGCTCCGGAAACGGCTCTTCCACCAATAAAATGTGATCTAGTGCCCCTATTCGCTCTGCAGCGTCCAGTAATCTCCAAAGAAGCTCCTTGCTTTCATACCGCCCGTTGATGTCTAAGTAATAAGCAATTTTTCCGTTTGCTGTGTGATGGCAGACACGGTTCCCTGCAATACGGTGTATCTCTTTCAACCTTTGTATATCCCATTCTAACATTTTTTGGGGATCTCCGTCCTGGTTTGGATCCGAGCCCAATTTAATTTTCAGTACAAAATAACCTTCGTCAAGCAACGCGACAACATCCGCCTCTGTCATCCCATAAGAAACGACCGGTGTACATGCAAGCCGTTCATGCCGAGTCGCCACCATAGAACTGTACTCTTCTGGAATCAGCTCTGTAAAACGGGCTCCTGGTTTTTTATGGCTCAGCAGCATCCAAGCTGCATGATCGACAGGAACTAATGCATTCAGCGCAAAGGTAACTCTGAGCGGGTTCCCATTCCAAACGCGGGAGGCATGTTCATAGGCCTGCTCCACCAGAGGATCCAGAATATCCATTGGGGTTTCGAATGTTGTATGCTGAGCGGCTAACAACACATGTTTGGTGATCTCATTCATGAATACATTGCCTCGTTCATTGCCCCACCCCGTATAGACCTGTGGATCAGACCAAAGAATGCTCTGAACACCGAGTCCCACACCGATATCCCCCTCCGAATCCTCCAAGGAAACGAGAGACTGCCAGAGCTCACTCACATAGCCGCCTTTGAAGCCGAATGGAGCGAGTAACGGTTCACGTTCAACAATCAGATTCGTTTTTTTAATCTTTATCATCCTAGTGTCCCTTCACTTTCAATCGATATTGTGCAGCGAAAGCGGCCCCTTCGTAACCTTGATCTTCGTCTGATAATTGCTTTAAGGCTATGTGTTGGCCACCCGACAAGAACGATTTTCTAGCGGCCAGCGCAGCGAGTTCCGCCTCAAGCAATTGACTTAATGGAGCGAAAGTTTCCGACTCCCCAGCTAAGTAAGGCAAGCTCGCTTCCAAGAAAGAACGATATAATCGGCTGCTATCCACCTGCAAATGCTTAACGGTCTTCTCGGTTACAATCGTCGCATAAAAGGGTAAATATCCTTGTGTCGCTCCGACACTTAGAAACCCCTTGCGCCCATCCTGCCAGATGAGTTCCATTTGATGCTGTAGATGTAGACCAGTGGAACGTACGCTTTCGATTCCCGGTCCCATGATGGCTTGCAGCAAATAAAAAGCATGTATGCCGTAATTAAAATCATCAACAGAACAGCCCGCCAACATAGTCACAATTGGGTCGTTCAGATCATGCTGCTGATGCCATTCTTTGGCCTCTACGCACACACTTAACGAAGAACCGCCTGTCATGCGAATACCAGTTCGTTCCCACTCCAAGAGTTGCCGGATGTCACGCATGTTCCCTGCCATTGGCTTATCAATGAATATAGCTTTACCCGCATGGATAAAAGGACGTGCACGCTCAACATGCAAGTCCCAGTTCACACTGTGGATAATTACCGCATCTACGAGGTGCACCATGTCTTCTAACGATTCACAAACAGTCTTGATTTCGTGTCTCTCGGCAAATTGTGAGGCATATCCTTCCTCATGGACGGTTCCCCCATCGAATACGGCAACAACCTGATGTCCTAATTCCTTGATGATAGGCACCCAATTGCCCGGATGTGATGTGTCTAAATCTACAATTCCAATTCGTAGCGTTTGCATTCTTAATGCCTCCTATATAAAGCTCTATTCCCCAAGCGTCGCTCATATGTTTGTACCGACGTTATTCGTTTACGGGTACAGATCGGTGCTTAAATATTTCAATCCTGAATCGTTAATGGTCAATACGATCCGTGCACCCTTCTCTCGAGACTTCAGCAGTTGCAAGGCTGCAGCAATGTTAGCCCCAGAAGAAAAACCCGCAAATATTCCCTCTTCGCGCGCTAATCTTCTACAAGCTTCAATCGCTTCTTCATCGGTAACCGTCAAGAAATCAGAGATCAAGCTTCGATCAACCAATGGCAGCGCCATACGATAACCGCCGCCTTGCAGCCTGTGGTTCGGATTGGTCTGCGCTCCACCGGCCAGATAAGGTGCCCCTTCCGGCTCGACCAAATAACTGCGAATGTCAAGATTATAGGCATTCAACTTTTTGGCACAGCCAGCAAACGTTCCACCACTTCCTGCAAAGTCAAGAAACACATCGAATTCGCCACTCGTTTGCTCCCATATCTCTTCTGCTGTATGTAACTCATGAGCGAGTAAACTCCCTCGATGATGGAATTGATCCGCACGGAATGCGCCTCGCTCTTGCACGATTTGGAGAGTTTCGGCATCTACCAGCGCAAGATCCTCGCCAGACACTTGTCCGGGCATGGAGCCAGCTGCTTGTTCGACCAGTACGACCTCAGCGCCCAGCGCACGCATCATTCGCGCTCTCTCCATCGAATTCCCTTTCGACATAACCGCAACAAACGGGTACCCTTTCACCGCGCAGACGATAGCAAGCCCAGTTCCGGTATTGCCGCTAGTCAGCTCCACGACGGTCTGACCTGGCGTAAGCGCGCCATCCAGCTCTGCTTCTTCAATGATTTGAAGCGCAATGCGATCTTTCTTGCTAAAACCAGGATTGAAGTATTCGAGCTTGGCATAAATTTCTCCGTCTAATTCCTTGGTTAACCGGCTCAATCTAACCATTGGTGTGTTTCCAATCGCTTGATGAGCGCCATCCAGAATGGTTCTACGATAGTCGACCATTTGCCCCACTCCTTCTAACAATCCCAATTCAAGGTTCTATTCGCCCAGGCATGCACCTGGACTCTCCAGCACGACGGAAATAATCATCCATCAGCTCTAGACCAAACTCTGCAATAATATCTTTCACAGTCAAGTCCTCAGTTTCGCAAGTCAACAGTACACAGCCTAGAAAACCAGGGTCATGAATCTTGACTTTCGTCCCATATTTCTGTTTGATTTTAAGAAAATGTGCCCCATTCTCATCAATATGAATGACGGCGTAATCCAAATTAATCTTGGTTGTAATAAATGAATAGTAATTCGTGCTCTGTGCAGCCACCTCTCCCAATGGCGTTACAACTGTACAAGGCAATCCCGATATCGAGCCGGCAAAATAAGATCTGCAGGAATAAGCCCAATAGTTTTGCATAATCCCTCCATGATACATGGAAGGAAATACGATCAAATCGGGCTTTGCTTTCGCATACTGCTGCCGAAGCTCATCAAAGTTCAAATCAAAGCATATCGCTGCTGCAACTCTCCCGAAATCACATTCAAAGATGGGGGCTTCCTTCCCATAAAGAATCTGATTCTTGTTATATTCATCGGGAACCAGATGGTTTTTATGGTATGCCCCCATCACTTGACCATCGCGATCAATTAACTGCATCGCATTGCGCCAGCTGCCGTCCTCCGCTTCTATATGTGCTGGATACGTGATATAACAACGGTTCATCTTGGCAACGCCTGCCAGAAAATCGCGGATTTGATTCTTTCGAACCCGATAATAAGCTAGTTTTTGTTCTTGCGGGTATTTCCTTTGATCCGGCCTGTCACAGGCTTCATGCAGGACAATCAAATCTGGACGATCCGGCAGCACCTGGTCCAGCTGACTCTGCCAATGCTGGATCATCAGCTCAACCGCCTCTTGAGCTGGGATATGTGCATCGATCACCAACGGTCTAGGACCCAAACAACTTATCGTTACATAATTTGCCATGGATGTTCTCCACCTTAAATGAAATGTACGCTCATTGAATTGAATATATCTAACACGTTCTCACCTCTGGTTCTCATGTTCCGAATATCTCTTCCGGTTCTATGAGAGTTATGCCTCGGAAACCCACCAAGCCTGCGCTGTATGAGGTTCCATAATGATTTCTTCAGCTGCTAAAATAGTGATTGGTTTCCGGCTCCAAAATTCTTCGTGTGGTCCCTTCAAGCCAGCAAATGGCTGAGGCAGCTTCCTCGGCCTATAATCATCGCTAAGATTGAATATAGCCAGAAGTTTGCGCCCCTCCCCCTGTGCAACGACAATCGGCAAATCATCTCCATCATAATCGAAAAGATTGATCGGCACTCCGCGTTTAATCGGTTCCTGAAGAACTGTGGAAAGGATAGCCAAACCAGCTTCATTTAAATGTTGCAGCGCATCCCCGAGAACCATATCTCCGCCGGTTAAATAGCAAGCAAGCAGCAGTGTCTGCGCTTCAGCCAGATTCATCTCTCGTCCGGCATACCAGTTGGCACCCGAATGCCAAGGCTTTTTGGGCAAGCGCCGACTCAAAAGGACATCATCCGTGGTGCGATCACACCTGACAATAGCGAAATCAGGATCAGTGTTTCCTACCGTACCTTGCATCCACCAACGTGCAAACATAGACCTTATATTTTGCCGGATATGGCTCCAGTAATGGTGAATATCTCCCGTCGTTCTGTGTGAATCGGCAAATCCGATAACCGCCTCGTAAGGGGCGCCGCATGCAAGCAAGTAGGCATCCTCCCCAATAGATTCGCGTATAAGACTGAATAGTTCACGAAGCATGCTAGCTGGTGTTATATCATCACGCGAGAAGCGGGAAGCGCCTAGCAGCATCTGCGTAAAATCGCATTTAAAATATGTAAATCCTGCCTGCCGTAACTGGGTGTATACCGTACATAGATGCTCCCGCACTTCAGGATGAGTGATGTCGAGTTGAGCCATGGAGCCGTATCCTATACTTACATGGTAGGGATTACCGGCTTTATCGTCGACAAACCAATCCGGATGCTCCCTATATAAGGAGGTAGAACAATTCACCATGAGCGGTGCCGTCCAAATCCCTGGCTCGAAGCCGTCCGCACGAATCGTTTCACAAAGCGCCTTAAGCCCGTTGGGAAATTTCCAACCCGCTTCCCAAATCCCCCACTGGGATTGATATCCTTCGTCGATCACGATATAGCGAATCGAGTCTGCAAATTGTTCTTGTGATGTGCGAGTATTTTCAACAATATCGCGTTCTGAAACAGCCCCAGCATAATAATCCCATGAATTCCAGCCGGTTACACGCTTACTCTGCAAAGATTGAGGAAGACGATTTCGAATGAGCTCCGCATATTGTTCTAACAATAGATTCCCTTCCTTGCCGTGAAGAATGATCAAGTGGGCCAGCACCTCCTCTGAATTCGAACTCATCCGGCGAGGCGAGGCTAATTGAACGCTTAAGCCGAAAGCGCCGTCTCGATGCGCACTTTCGTGCAGAATTGGGAAGCTAACGAAACAATCTTCATATGGCGGCAAAGCGCCTAACAGCAACGCTTCGCCAGGCAGTCTGCGAGATATCACGGTAACCATGGAAGAGGCTTCAGCCGGATCCGACCAATCGTTAGGACGATGAACAGGACGTACACCTGCAAGTTTTTCGAAACATTGGGAATGATGAAGCTGCACATAGCTTCTAGCATCCAAATACGGAGAAACATCCATCGGTTTCCATTCCAAGCCGATATTGCGCATGTGAATATCATGAACGCCATGATTATGAAACGTAATACTTCTGACGGCCTGATCTTGACTACAGCTAATAGAGACAGCCAAAACATCCCATCGCCATGTCCGTTGGCCGCTGTCCACATCTTCCTCAATAAGCGCGTCGCCGCATTCGAATGTTCGATCGGAGCACTCGATCCGCAAAGAAGCCCGATCCCATTGAAACTGATTGAATAACTGCAATTCCATGCCCCCCATTCATACACTCATCCAACATAAACTGGAATACAAACAAAAGAAAAGTGCAAGATCTGTACTTTTCTCTCTTATGAAACTGCACGTTTTATATTTTTAAGGTTGAATTGCCGTGGTTCACAAAAATATAAATGTTTCAACTTGATTCAGGAGAAAAGTACGGATATTTGACTTTTTATTATTTGGCCAATTGGTAAGTTAGAAGTATGGATATTATCCATAACAACTTATCAAGGAGGACTGTATAATGCGAAAAAAAACAATGCTTGGTTATGGCTTGGCGTTAACGATGACGCTAGGTTTTGTCGGCGGGTTACTGCCCGTACCAAGCGCATTTGCGGCTGCAACGACCTACTACGTGGCTCCGAACGGAAATGACGCCGCAGCTGTGAACACAGAGGCGACCCCCTTCAAAACCATCAATAAATGTGCGCAAGTAATGCTGGCCGGGGACACTTGCATCATCGCATCAGGTACGTATCGTGAGACGGTTACTCCAACTGCGTCTGGAACTAGCGGCCAGCCCATTACCTTTAAGCCAGCCCCAGGCGCAACCGTAATTGTAAGCGGTACCGAGCCGATCAGTGGCTGGACACAACACACAGGACAGATTTATAAAGCCGATCTGACTTGGAGCTTAGGGAAAGAAAATCAGCTTTTTGTAAATAACGGCTCGGCTGTTGCTCCTCTTTGGGAAGCGCGTTGGCCAAATATAAGCGAATACACTCTGCCAGGCTTAAAAGCGGGTGTTGCGACTGCAGATGCTGGGTCAGCGACGTCAATTGTTGATTCGGATCTGACGCAGCCTACTGACTTTTGGAAGAACGCGTTGGTTTGGGAAAGAGGTGGGAACGCCTACCAAGGCATGACCAGCAAGGTAACAGGTTACAATAGTGCGACCCACACCCTGACGTACGAACCGATTACGGGTGACTATCTGGAACTGTATCCTCGGCTCGGCAGCACGTATTTCCTCAGCGGGGTTTTAGGCGCATTGGACGCTCCAAACGAATGGTATGTGGATGAGGCTGCTCAAAAGGTATACTTATGGGCGCCTGATGGGGGGGTACCTTCCAACGTTGAGGTTAAAAAACGCAAGACCGCATTCAATTTGAACGGAAAATCCTTCATCCAAATGAAGGGGATTCGCACCTTCGCTGCCAACATCACGATGAACGGTTCCAGCAATAATGTTTTAGATAGCATACAGGCTGATTATGTGTATTTCTCGAACTTTTCACAGAATACGACGAATGCCGATCAGCTTAATGGCGGAATCAGCATTGTTGGAGACAACAACGAAATTAAAAACAGTAAGATAGCCTACTCCTCGGGAACGTTGATTAATATTGAGGGGAACAGTAACCGCATTGTGAACAACGTTATTCGTGATGGCAGTTATATGGCCTCCTACGATCCTCTCGTCAAGCTTTCAAGCGGGACCAGCAACCTGATCAATCACAACGATATTCGGAATTCGGGAAGATTCAATATCTATTGGAGATCGGGCAGCGGAGAAATCTCTTATAACGACATTTCGAATGGGATGTGGCTATCCCGAGACGGCGCACTGCTCTATAGTTGGGGAGCCGATATGGGCAACAGCAACATTCACCACAATCTGATTCACGACAGCAAAGGCTCTGATATGAGCGTCGGCCTCTACTTTGACAATTATGCTAACAATGTCGTGGCGCATCATAATGTTATCTACAACAACGACGTGGGGATTCAGCTTAATACGCCGGGCAATTACCGACTCATCTATAACAACACGGTCGTGAATAATAAAACGAGCAGCGTCGGCTTTTGGGGATCTCCACCATATAACCAGGAGTTATTTGGATCGAGGGTGTATAACAACATTTTTACGAACAGTGTCTCCTTAACGACTGATACGGCAAACGGTTATAATACAACGTCGAGCACCGGCGTGAATTTTGTTAATCCCTCTTCAAACGACTACCGGTTAAACCCGGGTTCAACAGCCATTAACGCAGGTGCGGTTATTAAGGGGATCACGGAAGGTTACGTAGGTCCAGCCCCAGATGCAGGTGCTTTCGAGTTCAGCGGGGCCGATTGGCAGGCAGGGCCAGATTTCGTCAATCCGCCGAGCGTGACCTATGTTCCGATCGATACGCCTTATATGAACCTCATTCTGAACAGCGGCTTTTACGGCAATACGGATAAATGGCTGAAATGGACGACAAACGGGACCACGGATGTTCAATCCGTACCCGCGTCTCCCGACTGGCAGGTCAGAGGAAGACAATTCCGTTTGAAGTTGGGGCCAGGTGGAGCCGGTGTGGAACAAAAAATCACGGGTCTTAAACCGGACACCGAATATAAATTTGTAGCTTGGGTGTACAATGAGCCTGGGGAATCCATCGTTCTCGGCGTGTTTAATTATGGCGGAAACGCGATTGATATAACTGCGAAGGAAACTCAATTTGTTCGCAAAGAGATTACGTTCCGAACAGGCCCTACGAATACGGATGCCAGAGTGCGCATCTATAAGCCTGGATCAGCGGTTGGCCTTTCATACGCGGACGATACCGGTCTGATTGAGAATACGCCTTTCGATTCTGGCGTAAGCCAAAGCCTGTTGAAAGACGTGCAGTTTGCAACACCGACTAATCTTTTCACTGTGGGACAGCAAGGTACGCTGAATATTAACGGAACGCTGCAAAACGGCTTGCCAGCGGACCTCTCCACGGCTGATGTTCAACTTGTTTCCAGTGACCCTCAGGTCCTTCGTATCAATAGCGCAAGCAATGGTTCCGCATCCGTGACAGCCCTCTCGGAAGGTCAAGTCACCATATCGGCAACGGTTTCCAAGGATGGGATTACCAAAGCAGCTACGCAGATTTCCACTGTCTTCCCTACGGGTGGTTCGGATACGGGAGCGACAGGTTGGACGTTAAAACAATACGGCACCCACAGCAAGGGCTTCGTCACAGTCGGTACCGATGGCAGCTACTCACTTGTAGGCGTTGGGGACAATGTATGGGACAAAACGGATGACTTTGTCTACCTAAGTAAAAACGTACATCTATCCGACCCTAACATTAAAGTTACGGTGACAGCTACAATTGACACCTTCGATTTTCCGGATCCAGCATCGGTCGGTTTGATGTTACGCGCCCAAGACACGGCGGACTCGAAGCATGTTCAGTTCCGAACGGACGGAACTGGCAAGGTACTCCGATATGTATTCCGCAATAGCGAGAGTATTCTGGATTCGCAAAATCCGCCTGCCCAGCAAAAATACTGGGGTTCGTCGACAGGCCTGCTGCTGGACTATGCGGGCAAAAGCATCAACTCCCCGTTCCAGATGAAGCTGGTCAAAGAAGGCAACCAAGTTACTGGATATTACTATAAAGATTCACAATGGCTATCCATCGGTTCCACGACTGTGGAGTTTGAAGGAACCGACTTCCTTGCAGGGATCGGGATGTTCTCAGGAAGCGGAAAGCCGCCGGTTAAGGCAGTCATCTCGCAGCTGGACGTACATGTGGAAGAAGTCCTTTCTTCCGTTTCGATGACTGCGGACAGCATGTATGTAGGTGCAGGAAACTCGGCGGCATTAACAGTGACCGGTACGGTATCCGATGGGAATCGAGCAGATCTGAGCCAGGCAACGATCGTGTTCAAAAGCGACAATCCCGCCGTTGCGAGCGTTGATGGCAATGGACAAGTGACCGCAACTGGAGAAGGCATCACTTCGGTACATGCATCCGTTACGCTCGGAGGCGTAACCAAGGAAGCGAACGTAGGGCTCTTAGCTGATCTCAGTGCACCAACCACGGTAGCTGAATCGGTCTATGGAGCACAGACAGTGGTAGCCCTCTCGGCAACCGACAATCTCTCCGGCGTCGCAAGAACCGAATATCGAATCGGTGCCAACGGAACTTGGAACACGTATACGGGACTTATTATAATCGCGCAAGGTGGCACAAATACGGTCCAGTATCGTTCTGTCGATAAAGCGGGCAATGCAGAAGCAATCAAAACCATTATCATAGGCAGCTTGGACGTCACTGCTCCTACTTTGTCCGTAACATTAGACAAAACAGTAATATGGCCGCCAAACAAAAAGATAATCGCCATTAAAGCCACTGTGAACGCTAGCGATGCGGATTCTGGCTTGGCATCGGTCATATTGACCTCTATCACCTGCAGCGATCCAACCAGCAGCCCAAGCGACATTCAAGCAGCAATCGGTACTTCAGCTACGACGTTCAGTCTGCGAGCAGAAAAGGATCGTACCTATACGATCACCTACGTAGCTACCGACAACGCAGGCAATAAAACGGTTGTTACCAGCGATGTCACCGTTCCTCGTAATATGGCCGGGAACTAAACAGTAGGAAATACCAAAAGGAGCTAAGCGATTTACAGGCTTAGCTCCTTTTGGTATTCACATTGCAGACTGCGCCGCCCCTTTTCGGTACGTTATGGTGGAATGGACACTGAGATTCGTTCAATTCCAAATAAGAGTCTGCCATAACGTAATTTACTCCACATGGTTGTTCTACATAAAAATAGCGTTACGAAATAACGTAATTTCGACTAAAACGACTGGATTCGGCTATTTAGCCTCAAATAACGCTGTGTCATAACGCTATTCTTCCGTTTTCTCTACCAGACGAGCAAATAAGATGGCTTCATAACGCTATCTTTGCGAGCGAGCTTCAACCCCGTTAATACGGGATGATTTGTGGTGAATCTAATCTGTCCCATTGCCTCACTGTTTTCTTCCAGTCTCACTTTAGCAGCAAGCTGTTCCAATCAATTTGCAACGATTTTCCGGATACCATGGAAGCATCCGCTCGAAACCCGACAAGGTGTCCGACGATGCTATGCGCCAAAGACGTGGAAAATTGGGCGGATGCATCTCCTCGTACGACGCGCACAAAATCCTCGACGAGCCGATGATCGCCGCCGCCATGCATATCCCGGCTAACTGGAATATCGACACGGTGCTCGCTATAAACGCCGCCTTCCCGCAGATGCGGGTAACGCACCACGAAGAAGCCATCCTCGAGCTCTCCGTAGATCTCTCCCTTCGTTCCCGTAATATGTACGGTACGACAGGCCTTCGCTGCCCCGCCCACCAGATTGTGAACAGCAGTGCTTCCGTTCTCAAATTCCATCATCACCGCCTGGTGATCGACAATATCGTTATCACACCTCCATACGCAGCGGCCGAAAGGGTTGTCTGTGCGCAGGCTCTCTAGCTTCTCTTCGTCGCTGAGCCGCACGCCGTCCAGGTAACGTGGCCACACGTAAACCGGCCACAGCGGTTGATCCACGTACAGCTTCTTCGCCGAGTAGATGCAGTTCTCTTCGATTGCGCAGTCGGCCAGACAACGGGTACCCGATCCTTGAGGAGCCCGCGACTCGCGGAAATACGAGCGACCGCCGTAGCTGCTCACTTTGACTGGCCGCACCTTCGATTGGAACCAGGTGATGAGGTCGAGGTCATGGCAGCATTTTTGCATAAGGAAGGACGAACCTCCCCTCTTCTTATTCGCGAATTTGCCGCGAACGAAGGCCGTCGCCATGTGGTGAAAGTCCACATTTTCCTCGGTTTGAATGTGGAGGATATCTCCGATTGTCCCCTGCTCCAGCTCACGCTTCAACTCCACATAGAACGGAGCATAACGCAGCACATGGCAGATCATGACCTTGCGTCCGTAAGCTTGTGCTGTGCGATGCAGCTCCAGCACCTCGTCCTCCGCAATCCCGATCGGCTTCTCCAGCAGCAAGTCGTAGCCTTGCTGCAGCAGCGGCAGACTCGTCGATACGTGCTGCGCGTCCAAGGTCCCGTTAATCGCCGCATCTGCCAGCTTCGGCCGTGCTACAAGCGCCTCCACATCCGCGAACACCATGTCCTCCGCTAATCCATAACGTTCAGCCGTATGCGCGCGCCGAAGCGGATTCGGGTCCACCACCCCAACTATCCGCATCTGCTCCGGATGCTTCAGCGCGTAGCTCGCGTAGTTCATATTACGGCTTCCTGCTCCAACGATGATGACCTCTATCGGTTTATTCTCAACTTTCATGGCTCTCTCCCCTTCTGGTTGACTCCGATGCAACACGTATCGCCCGATTGGCCCTTTCCCGAAGCCCGAGCAGCCATTCCGCATCTGACGGATACCGGCTAAAGCTCAAAGGCTCTGTAAGCCCCTCTTCAATTAATGCCAGCACACGGTCACGTCCGACCAAACTTTCCAGCAGCTGCAGCGCCCTAAGGTCCTGCAAGCCCTCATAGAACACTTCCATGCGGATCGACTCTACTGGTCCATCTTCTCCTGGATAGACCAGAAAGGCATCGCCGGATGGGAAGCTGCGGCCAGCGTCCGTCACGCGATACGGATCGATCGCTTGCAATGAATACTGCGTATTCCAGAAGTTGTAGCCCCAATGCAAGAAGCCAGCAATCTGGAACTTATACAGCTGGACGCCGATCACTCGATTGCGGGCAGACGGCATGTTGAAGAACCGATTAGATACTTGCCGATACTGCACGCAGCAGTAGTACGTCCACAACTCCGGCACTTGTCGCTCGAGGAAAGGTTCGATGTGGTCGTTCGCCGGAATCGGCCCTTTCACAAGCCCCTGCTCATAGTACTCAACATTGGTCAGCGCATCGATAGTCGGAAAATTCCCCAAGTGCGCCTGCATCAGCTCGCTTGCGCTGCGATACCAGGGCATATGCTCAAGCAAAGGCTCATCCGAGATATGGAAATAGCACCGATTCTCAAGCCCTCGCTCTCGAAGTAACGCCGTCAGCGTGGGCAGGTATTGAGACAGGAAGGACTTATACGCCTCCCCAGTCGCATCTGTTTCCCAACCGAAAATACGACGTACCTCTCCCCGTTCCTCTGCCACCACCTTCGGAGCGTGCTTGGCGCCCCATTGCGTGAACAGATGCGAGAATTCAAAATAATGAATCCCGACCCGATCGCACAGCTCGATCCATCGAACCAGTCGGCCGAAGCCGAATTCGTACGTGCCGTCCGCCTCCTTCCGCACATCCACTAGCTGAACCGTCGGGCGTTCACCGCCCACCTGAGTATCCAGCGGAGGCGTGAAGTGCGGCGTGAGCACCATGTTCATACCGTGCCGCACAGCGGTTTGCAGGTATTGCTCAATTAGCTCCCAGTGTGCTTCACTAAAAACCTCAACCTCGTAGTAATTTGCCAAGCAGTCGGCATGAAACCACTCCGTGTGAATCAACGTCTGTGGGGGCAGCATGGCGGGAATGACTTCCAAGTGAAAGAGCTCCTCACCAAGCAACTCCCCCGTCATCGCTGCAAACTGTACCGTCACGTCATATTCGCCAGCCGGCGTCTTCTCGTCAAGCTCCAGTGTGACCCATACGGATCTCCACTGATAATGGAATCCCACGACGCCCCGCTCACCGACAATAGGGTACAACGGATCTGGATAAAGGCCTGGCGTGACTCGCAGTACATTATCATCATGGCGGCGCTGACAAGGGAGCTCCGACGGCGCCAAGCCGACCTCCCGCAAGGTAATGGCTGCTTGTAAGGTGGAAATGACACTCACCTGAATTGGCTTGGTCAAAGCAGGCGCCCGATAGGCGACTTGAAAATTAAACGTTTCTCCGCGCAAGACGGAGCCCTTCGTGTAAGACTCGGCTCTAAGTTCCTCGTCCGGAAACACTTTTACTAAGGAATGGAGACAGCGTGTCTCGAATTCGAATACATCCTGCATATGAATTCCCCTTTGTTCTCTCGACCTAGAATCAGCGTAACCCCCTGAAAAAGCAAAAGAAAGTGCAAGATTCGCACTTTCTTTGACCAAATGGATGAACAATTTGAACTTTTATGCACGATGACGCTTTGAAGCGGTCTGCCTACAAGGACAACGATTTCTTGATGCGGTAATCCTTTGGCGTCGTACCAAAGCGCTTCTTGAACAGCTTGAAGAAGTAGCTCGGTGAGCTGAATCCAACCTTCTCAGAGATCTCGTTTACCGGCAAATTATTGTTCTCGAGCAGCATGACCGATTTCAACAGTCGAATTTCATTGATGTAATCCGCCACAGAGATCGTCTCCTGCTTCTTGAAGATACGGCCAACATACGCAGATGACATCCGGAGCATATCAGCGATTTCCTGCAGGCTCAGATTGGGATTGGCGTAATTCGCCTGAATCACATCTTTAATCGTATCGATGATAAAATGGTCCTTCGACTCCGTCCCGCGTTTCTGGTCTTCGAAAATCGCACTGAGAATGGCGCCGAACTCCGCAAAGATTTCGTCCAGCGTCTCTTTCTCGAATACGAGGCGATCGATGGAGCGAAGATCGATGAGCAGCGGTGACAGCTTATTCTGGTTGATTTCACGGACCGTCTGTTTGATCAGAATTCCGAGCTGAATCACCGACTGCACGACGGCGTCAGAGCTCATCCCGGCGATCAGCTGGCGCAAGTGCTCCAGCTCCTGGAAGACGCTTTCCGGATGGCTCGCCTTGATCGCCTCCGCAAATTTCCGTTCGAGCTCAAGCGGGATGTGCGCCTCGAGATTCGCGAGATTGCCCTGCACCATCTTTGGCGTGATCACGGAGCCGTGGCCAAAATTCATTTTATACAGATGGTAATCCAATGCTTTCTCGTAGCGGGCCGTCAGCTCATGATAATGGGACGCGACATCGCCAAGCGCTGCCGTGAAGGTGATGTGGTAGTAATCACCAATGATTCGCTGCGCTTGCTGCAGCAGCTTAGTAATGGCTGTGTAGCTTTCCTCTTGGCGCGCGCCAGCTTCAAAGACCAATACCAGATGCTCCCCGCGAATATCGACAACCTCCCCGCGCAGCTCCTCTGTAACAAACTCTCGAATGATATTGGAGACGGCAAAATTCAGCAGATTCACATCCACACCGAGCATTTTTTCTTTCAATTCTTCGTAACGATCAAGTTTAAGAACACCTACGATGCACGCTTTTTCCAAATTGACGTTCATATATCCGCCCCGTACACACTCGGCCCATTCCTCCGAGGTGAAGGCACGGCTGTCTGTCACTAGCTTACGCAAATAGTACGAACGCACGATTGCTTCATTACTATCGTGCTTCGTCTGCTCGGTCATGAGCTTCTCGATCAGATGATTGTAGATATGCGAGATGTAGCTGATCTCGTCCCCCTCGTTCGTGCGGTCCGGCTCGCCGCCAGGCAGCCGCTTCGTCTGTTTGAGAAGCCCATTAATCGGCGAGTATAGGCGGTTAGAGATAACCAAGGAGGCGAAGACGGCAAGAACGAGACAAATGGCGGCGACCGTGATGAAGACGATCTTTAACTGATCGACCGCAGCGAGCACGCCTACATACGGTTCGACATCGATAATCACCCAATTGACGGAACTGTTCACGATGTAGTTGACGATTTGCTTTTCGCCTTGAGCCATATATGTAAATTGGGAAACCTGCCGTTGGGAGGAAGCGATCTGCCGATACACTTCTTCCTTCAGATCCCCCAGATCTTGGTTGTCTTGAATGTCTGGACTGTACATCTCTTTATTCTGGTCTAGGACGAAAATTCTGTTGGACCGTTTCGAGGACTGCCGGTTCGTCAGCTCCAGCTTCTCAAACAGCCATTCTGGCTTGACATTGATGATCAGTGCGCTCTCCTTCTTCGTAAATGCGTCCAGTGAGTCGTACATGAACAAGGAAAATACCTGCTGCGTACGTTCTGGATGTTTGAGGTCCGGGACGTAGCGGAGCGGCATCATCTGCATTTTAAAAATCGGCTTGCCGCCGCTCAGAAACTCACCGATCCTATTCATTAGATTGCTGGTTGAGCTCGTGATCGCGTCGTCACCGCTCGTGAAGAACATGTCTCGTTTGCTATTGTAGAAGACGATCGAGTGAATAAAGGAGTTATATGCGATTGTCTTACTTAACTTGTTTATGCGGTCGGTATCTTCAAAGGTGTCCTGTTCGCCGCTGAATAACAAATGGGCCATATCGGTATCGTAGAACATAGAGATGGCGAAGTTTTTCACCGTATCATTCATGTAAGTGATGTTGTAGTTGAGCTGAGAAAGCACCTTCTCATTGGCTTCTTGCTGCGAATCCAAGCTAATCTTCTTGGAATACAGGAAAGCGGACAGCAAGGAGGCCAGCATAACGGATATAATAAGCAGATTAATCGACAGAATGATACGCATGAAATATTTCCGTTCCCGATATTTGCGCAAGTAGTTATTCATCGATGGATCCCCCTTATCTCCGACTTCTTTTACAGTTCCAATCGCCCCGGCATCCAGTTCACGGATTGCCTGACCAATACATATATTTCAACATGGAACGCATACTTTCCTTTTCGTAGATAGACACCCCTCGGTCTTCCGAAGGGTATACGCTGATTTGGGGGGACCTGCACTTTGAGCTACCGTCACAGATGATCAACCTCATGCCAGCAAATGCATCTGCTCTGCCCGAACTTCTCCACTCAGAGGGCGGCCGTCGAGATAAGCCCGCAGGTCGTTCACCACCGCCTTCGCGATGCGGCCCATGCCATTATTAACGGCTCCTGCGATATGCGGGGTCAGAATCACGTTCGGCAGCGCGCGCAGCGGATGGTCCTCTTGCGGGGGCTCTGGATCCGTGACGTCGAGACACGCGAATAATCGCCCCTTGCTCAATTCGGCTACGAGCGCCACCTCGTCGATGACCGAACCGCGGGCTGTATTGATCAGCACACAGGCGTCTTTCATCATCGCCAGCCGCTCGGCGTTAAACATGTGATACGTCTCCGGCAACGACGGCAAGTGAATGGATACGACGTCGCTCACTCGCAGCAGGTCTTCCAGCTCTAGCTTCTGCGCGCCCATCTCCCTAGCTCGCTCCTCGCTGACGAACGGGTCATAGAGTACGGTCCTAACGTCGAACTGTTGGAGCAGCTTAATGTAGTGGGAGCCCGCACGCCCTGCTCCGACCACTCCGATCGTAAGACCGTACACTTCGCGCACCCGCGAGCCGTCGCCCCAGCCTCCAGCCACTGTCTCCCGGCTAAGCCGCCACATGTCCTTGAGCGACACGATAGTAAAACCGAGCGCCGTCTCCGCCACTCCTTGGCCAAGCGCTTCAGTCGCGTTGGATACGCGAACCCCGCGCTGCCACAGAGCCTCCGTCACGATCGGCTTAACAGTTCCTGCCGCATGCAGGACGAGCTTCAAATTCGGTGCGCTCTCCAGCACCCGCTCCGTTAGCGCACAGCAGCCCCATGATGTGATTGCCACATCCGCATCAGCAATCAGTGCGCGCGCATGCTCTTCTGACGGTTTTCCGCTTTCCTCATTGAGCGTAACTTCACCAAGTTCGCAGAGCTGAGCCAGATGCTCCGGCCCGAATATCCGCTCCCGCATGTCTTTTCCTTGCAGTAAGGCAATCTTCACTTGAAGTCCTCCCTCATTCTCTTGTTTCATCACATGATCGGCACTTCACTGCCGCTATAGGGCAAAGCCCATGGAAAGCCTGTGCTATTCCAGAAATACATTTCTGTATTAAGGAGATAGACCAGATAATCCATGGGTTCGTTCGCCAGATTTACTTCTTGCCGTTCGCTTTTAACCACGCATCGAGCTGTTTCTGACGCTCAGCTACGATCACATCGGCGCCAGCTTTCTTCAGCTTCTCTTCATAGATAGGCAAGTATTTCTCCGTTTCGAGCGTACCCGTTGCAAGAGCGGCATAGTACTCGTCGTTAACCGCCTTGACGTTCGCCGTTTCCGTCTTCACAGGATCCGTATTGAAGACAAATCCAGTGAGTGGGGAAACTTCGCCTTCAGCGTTAACTTTCGCCGTCTGCTCCAACTTGTCAGCCGGTGAGCCCTCCGGCAAATATTCGTTGATGATGCTGCCAAAGATCCAGTCCGTGTTGGTGAAATACCCAGCATCCTGATTAATTTTGATGAAATTGCCGGTCGTCTTCGTGTAATGCTTGCCTTCGATACCGTAAACGAGCGTGTTATACAACTGCTTATCGGTGTTAACCAGTTCCAAGAACATCATGGCTCTCTCCGGATTTTTGGAAGTCCGGGAGATCGCATTCAGGGTGCTGGCCGCACCGCTAAAGACTGCCTTAGCAAGTGGAACGAGCACAACATCGTTGCCAGCGTTAGCCGCCTTGAACTCAACCTCGGAGCCCGGCTTGCCAGTAAAGTCGAACCAGACTGCTGTGGTGCCCTTGTTATAAGCGTCTGCCGCATTTTTCAACGTAGCAGCGTCTTTATTAATGTAGCCCTTTGTATACCAGGAGTTAGCAAGCTTAAAGTTGGTTCTCATTTCATTCGTCACATCCGGAAGAACTTTGAAGGTCGAGTCACTCTTGTAAACCGGCCCTTTCGGATCAATGTTATAAAGGAATCCTGTGTAGAAACCGCGCGTGGTGCCGAACGGGACAATCCCCGGTTCGTTATCTTTGATCTGCTTCAGGAACGGCTCGATGTCTTCCATTTTCTTGATGCTGGCGGGGTCTAGTTTATACTTATCTGCAAAGCGCTTCTGAACGACCAGACCTACTCGGGTAGCCGAGATTTGATAGTTCGGTACCGCATAGATTTTGCCGTCCATCTTCGCATCGTTCCAAAATTTCTCCTGCATCGTCTGGTAAAGCTTCTGATTTTGGTTCTTTAGCAGATCGTCAATCGGCTGGAACACACCTTTTTTCTGGTTCTGATCGAACTTGAACAGCCAGTTCGACGTCCAGATAATGTCTGTCACTTCGTTAGCAGCCACGATGGTGTTCATCTTCTGCTCATAAGTACCGAAGTCGATTGGCATCAACTTAATCGTTGCGTTGATTTTCTCTTGTGTAATCTTGTTCACAGCATCATTCACCACTTGCAGGTCCGGATTAGCCTTGTTCTGCGGGTAGTACCAAGTCAACTCGACAGGGTCAAGCTTCTTAGGCGCCGCCGAAGTGGATGGAGCTGGAGCCGCACTGTTGGCTGGTGAAGGAGTGCTCGAGGAGTCTGAACTGCTGCCGCAGCCGGTTACAGCAATGGCGAGTGCGGAGCTAACTGCGAGCGTGGACATCCACTGAAAACGTGATTTTATGATCTTTTTCAATGTAGAAACCTCCCTTAATATCGTTATCAAGCTTACATATGAAAGCGGATGTGATAAGCCATTTCCTACTTCCCCTTCGTTCCTCTCCTTCCCGGCTTTGCCCATCCGCTGCTTGCAACTATCCTTTAATGGCGCCTATGGTTAGTCCCTTAACGAAAAACCGTTGAAAGAACGGGAATACCAGCAGCATCGGACCAGCCGATAGAACGGCAACAGCAAATTTAGCCGACGTTTTCGGAAAATCCCCCATATCGACATTGAGCGAAATCATAGCCGTAGCGAACTCGGGACGGGACGTGATGAAGTCAAGTGTATTCATGGTCCTCACGAGCAGCAGCTGAAGCGGAACCAGTTTCTCGTTGTTGATAAACAGAAGCGCGTTAAACCATTCGTTCCAATAGTTAAAGAGAATAAACAATCCCAGCGTAGCCAACGCCGGCTTCGAGAGCGGAAGAATCAACTTCGTGTAAATCCGCCACTCGCGGGCTCCCTCCACCTTCGCCGACTCTATAATCTCGGTCGGGATTTTCGCCATGAAGCCTTTCATAATTAACACGTAGAAGGGGCTGAGCAATCCCGGTACGATGAGTGCCCATATTGAATTTTTCAAGTGCAATAGCTGGGTTATCAGAATGTAGAACGGCACAAGACCGCCATTGAATAGCATCGTGAAGAACACGTAGAATGACGTCAACCGCTGCAACCCGTAATCCTTCCTCGACAGCACGTAACCCATCGTGGAGGTCAGAGTTAGAGAGATGCAGGTGCCAATAACAGCGACGATCATCGTCACACCGTAGGCGCGAAGGATGGTCTCCGGCGTTTTCAGAAAGTAGTGATACGCTGCGCTACTAAATTGATCCGGAATAAGGCGAAAGCCATTATGTAGGATCGACTGTTCGTCAGAGAGCGAGATGACGACCACGAGGGTGAACGGAACGAGCATGGCAATCGTGATCAAGATGAAAATGGCATGAATGATCAGCTGACTCCATACCGCTTTGGACTGATGGACTATCACTGAATGTTCCCTCCTTAGAACAGAGAATTGTCCTCGTTAATTCGTCTTACGATTAAATTGGCGGTTACAACAAGAACGAAGCCGACGAACGATTGGTACAAGCCGACTGCCGAAGCCATACTAACGTCAGCAATCTCGCTTAACGCCCGGTAGATGTAAGTATCGATAATATCCGTCGTCGCGTACGTCATTCCGTTGTTGTTCGGGATAAAATAATGCAAGCCGAAGTCGCCTCGGAACATGTTCCCGATACTGAGGATAAGCAAAATGATAATGAGCGGCGTCAGCTGCGGTATCGTAATATTCGTCACCATCTGCATCCGCTTTGCTCCGTCAATTCGGGCCGCTTCATACAACTCTCCGTCAATCCCGAGAATGCCAGCGTAGTACACCATCGCTGAGAAGCCGATCGCTTTCCACAAATGCACGATGTTTAGAATGCAAGGCCAATAATCGGCTTCGAAATACCATGAAATTTTTTCCATGCCGGCAGATGCCAGCCAACTGTTGATAAAGCCGTTGTCATGATCAAGGAACGCCAGTGTGATGTAACTCATGACGACCCACGAAAGGAAAAAGGGCAGAATCAACGCGGTCTGATAAATCTTGAGCCACTTTTTCGCAATTTCATTGAGGAGAATGGCTACGGTGAGCGCTGCGATTGTCGTTAACAGCATGTACCCCAGGTTATACAGCACGGTGTTGCGGGTAATACGGAATGCGGTTTCACTTTTAAACAGAAACTCGAAGTTTTTGAAACCAATCCATTCACTGCCCAGAATGCCCTTGTCATACCTATAATTTTTAAAAGCGATGATGACCCCAAACATCGGAATGTACGACATGATGAAAATATAGATGACTGCGGGGAACGAGAGCGTAAACAGTTCGATGTTCCTCCCGAAAAACCGGAATGCCTTCTTGCGCCTCATAGGATGTCTTCCTCCTTGCCTGTAACGATTTGCTTGGCTTGCTGCCTGAGATCAATTTAGCTGAAATATAAGCTATAAAACAGTGCAAAAACTGTACTTTTGTCGCCACTTTGAGTAAACGATCTGTATTTTACTAACTGAAGTCTAAGCTAGCCGCAGATTGCCGCGAAGGCTCGTGCATGGAGACCTTTGGCGGAAACGCCAAAAAGGCCAAGAACCGCACGGTGCGATTTGCACCGTCGTTCTCAGCCTTTACTTATGTAGACTTGGGGTCACTTCTTCCCCTTCGCCTTCAGCCAGTCGTCCAGCTGCCTCTGCTTCTCAGATCTTATCGTTTCGCTGCCAGCTTTATTCAACTTCTCTTCGTAGATCGGCAGATACTTTGCCGGATCGACCGTTCCGGTAGCAAGTGCTGCATAATACTCGTCGTTCACCACTTTCACATTGGCGAGTTCCGCCTTCAAGTCGTCGGTTCGGAACACGAAGTCGTAGTAAGGGGATACCTCCGCCTCTTCGTTGATGCGAACGGTCTGTTCAATCTTGTCAGCTGGGGATCCCTCTGGCAAAAATTCGTTGCGGATGTTGCCGAATACCCAATCCGTGTTTGTAAAATACCCCGAGTCCAACTTCAGCTTGATGTAGTTTCCGTCACCGCGCGAATAGTGCTTTCCTTCAATCCCATAGACGAGCGTATTGTACAACTGCTTATCGGTGTTCACCAGCTCGAGCAGCTGCATCGCTTTGTCCGGATGCTTCGATGTCCGGCTGATCGCGTTCATTGAGCTGACTGCACCGTTGAACGACGGTTTCGCCAGCGGGACTAGCACGACGTCGAAACCACCATCGCCGGCCTTAAACTCCGCTTCGGAGCCCGGTTTACCTGTAAAATCGAACCAAACAGCCGTGTTTCCCTTATTGTAGACGTCCGCTGCGTTCTTCAGCGTAGCAGCGTCCTGATTAATATATCCTTTGTCGTACCAAGAGTGAACCAAAGCAAAATTCTGTCTCATTTCCGGCGTGACATCGGGTAGAACTCGGTGGTTCGCATCGCCTTGATAAATGGACACACGCCAGTCGATGCCGTAAATGTGGTTCATAAAGAAACCTCTTGTCGTGCCGAACGGGACAATGCCCGGCTCCCCTTCCTTCAGCTGCTTCAAGAAAGGCTCAATATCGTCGATCTTGCGGATTGCACTTAGATCGAGCTTGTATTTATCGACGAACCGCTTCTGGATGACCAAGCTCGGGCGCATAGCGGCAATTTGGTAGTTCGGCACCGCCATCTGCTTGCCGTCTAGCTTGCCGTCGTTCCAGAATCGCTGCGACATTGACGCCCGCAGCTTCTGTCCGTACCGCTCGAGCAACTCGTCCAGCGGCTGGAACACTCCCTTTCTGGCATTGGCGTCCCACGAGAACAGCCAGTTCGAGGTCCAGACAATATCCATCGGATCGCTTGCCGCCACGAGCGTATTCAATTTCTGCTCGTAGTGCGCGAAATCGACGGGTTGCAGCTTGACCTTCGCATGAATTTTATCAGCGATCAACCTGTTGACTTCGGCATTCACCATTTGTAAGTCGGCATTTGCCTTGTTCTGTGGATAATACCAGATCAACTCGTCCTCCTCGGTGCCGCCACCGTCCGCCTGCTGCGAGCTCGTGCATCCGCTCATGACGAACATCAAGATCGCCACGATGCTCAGAATCGCAAACTTCATGAAACGATGCTCAGGAACCTTGCCCCCGTTTTTCCTTACGTTTAGTTTGCTCAAGTCCATTCCCCCCTCTCCGATCTCACGTGCACTACTTCTATTATAACCGGATCTCTACTTAGTGGACACATCATGACTCTAATCACAACTTGATCCCTATCAGGTATGCAATACTACACAGCACTTACCGTGACACTTACATAAGCCAATCCAGCGCCATGAAATAGTTATTTTTTGGTATATGTCGAAATTTGTAGGAATATGTCATGTACCCATAGAAACTCGAAGGAGAAGCGAATCAGAACTAGAACGTAAAACCAACATTAATCGTACATTTTATCTAATTGGCAAAAGGAGCAGCTCATATGCAGAGGACTGAACAAGAGCAATATGTGGAATTAGGCATAGGGAATGAAACCTATGCAATTCGAATACAAGATATCCACGAAATCATCAAAATGCAAGATGTTACACAAATTCCAAATGCTTTGGGTTATTTAAAAGGTGTCATCAATCTTCGCGGCAGGATTATTCCGGTCATTTCCTTACGAAATATGTTTGGCTTGATGGAAGAAGAGAATACGAAGTTCACCCGGATTGTAGTCGTTAACCATGTTGAGGATACCGTTGGCGTTATTGTGGATCGGGTTAATAAAGTTACGAATCTCTCTGACATTCAACCGCCACCGGATCGTGTTGGAGGCATAAGCGGCAATTACTTCGCGGGAATTGGGATAACAGACCATGGATTGGTTGGTATTTTAAAGCTCGAAGAAGTTTTGCTTCGTAACTGATTAGGAGTTGACATCCATGTCTTTAACAGAATACAAACAAGTTTTTCTAGAAGAATTGGAAGAACAGTTAGAGCTTATCGATGATTGTATATTGAAACTGGAGCAAGACGGGAAAACCGATCGAGTTATACAAAACCTTTTCCGAGCCGCACATACACTTAAAGGATCTTCCGCGACAATGGGATTCGAGTCCATGAAGGAATTGACTCATGAGATGGAACATCTCTTGGATCTTGTGCGACATGATCGGATGGAAGTTTCGATAGGTCTTATTAATTTATTGTTTAAATCCTTGGATTTACTGAAAGAACTGAAAAAAGAAATTGAAAGCACCGATCAGACGATGTCCAATATTTTACCATTGCTCGCTGAACTCCAAGCCTTTGCGGCTGAGAAAACCAACGAACACGTGGTTCAGGACACAAAGAAGACGAAGCATGCGTTAAGCCTTTATATGGAAACTAAAATTGAGGAGGCACAGGAAAAGGGAGCTATTGTCAGCTGGGTTCGTGTAACCATTTCCAAAGATAGCTTAATTAAAGGCGCGCGAGCCCATGTTGTGTTCAAAAACTTACATGATTGGGGCGAGGTGTTATTCGCTGACCCATCCCCCGACATGATCGAAGAAGGTAAGAACGAGTCATTAGAGATCAGCTATGTGTTCTCCGGCAACCAAACAGCAGATGAAATTAAAAACTACGTCAATTCAATGATAGATGTTGTAGGGGTTGAGGTTGATTTCCTACAACGTAAATCTTCACTCGAAGAAGATATCGTACCTGCCCCTGTAATTGCGGCTGAATTGTCACCGGAAAAAAGCAACGAAACACACGGCAATAAAAACCAGACGATACGAGTGAGTGTAGAACGTTTGGAAGATTTAATGAATCTTGTTGGAGAGTTAGTTATTGACCAAACCCGGATTAGTCAAGTGGAGCGAAACTTGCTCCGGCAAAGTGCGTCATTCAGCGAATCTATGGAAGAGCTGGGCCAGATCTCGGATCATTTGTCGCGAGTGATTAGTGAATTACAGGGCAGTGTCATGAAGGCAAGAATGCTGCCAATTGAACAATTATTCAATCGGTTCCCAAGAATGGTGCGCGACCTTGCTCTCAAACTAAATAAAGATGTGGAACTGGTCATTGAGGGCAAAGATACGGAGCTGGACCGGACCTTAATTGAAGAAATTGCAGACCCATTAATTCATCTTATTCGCAATGCGCTTGACCATGGAATTGAATCAGCCGCAGATCGCATCGCGAAGGGAAAGAGCCCGAAAGGCACGATAAAAATCCGCGCAGCTCATGAAGATAACCAAGTTATTATTTATGTGGAAGACGATGGTGCGGGAATCGATGCGTCCAAAATTTTACAATCCGCCATCCAAAAAGGACTTCTCGCAGAAGCGGACGCTGGAACGTGTACGGAGAAAGAAGCCATCCACTTTATTTTCCATTCTGGTTTCTCAACAGCTTCTAGTGTAAGTGACGTCTCGGGACGCGGAGTAGGTATGGATATCGTAAAGAGCCATATTGAAAAATTAAATGGACTTATTGATATCCATACGGAGATTGGGAAAGGCACTCAATTCAAAATCCGACTTCCACTCACTTTAGCCATTATTACAGGGTTACTTGTAAAATTGAATGAACAAACTTTCATCATACCGATGAGCAATATCGCCGAAATCATTAGAGTAACCCCACAAGAGATTCAGTCTATGCGTGGCGAGTCTGTCATTGTGTTAAGAAATCAAATCATACCTATCGTATGGCTGCATGAACAATTTCAAATCGAAAAGAAACTGAGTAATGGGAATCATACACAATTAGTCATCGTCGGCACGGCAGAGAAGCGTATCGCGCTTGCTGTGGATGAGCTTTTGGGAAATCAAGAGGTGGTCATCAAATCATTAGGCTCGTATATTGGTAAAGTCGATTGCCTATCCGGCGCCACTATTCTGGGGAACGGAAAAGTCGCGTTGATCCTTGAAATTTCTGCAGTAATCAAAAAACTTATTGGCAAATAGCACAACCAACTAACAACATGAGGTGAATGTTATGAAATGGTACTTAAATTTGAAAACATCTGTTAAATTAATCTCTTCATTTTTGATTGTTTCTCTGATATTGGCTTTTGTAGGCATTTACGCAATCTCGAATCTGCAAACGATGAACCTAATTGCGCAAAACCTGTATGACAATAATTTAATGCCTGTCAAGGACTTATCTGCGGCTCAAATTGATTATGAAAAATCAAAAGTCCGTCTTCGCGATATCAGTCTATCCCAATCCAAGCAAGAGATGGATAAATACAACCAAGAAATTAACGATTTTAGAAAAGATCTTATCAATCAAATAAATATGTACCGAGATACACAGCTTACAAAACCGGAACTTGAGTTAGTTAAAGTATTGGATGATGCAACATCAGAATACTTCAAACAATTCGATGCAGCCATAAAACTGGCTTATCAAGATGATCCAACAGAGTTCACTGCTTTTAAAAATGGTCCGCTTAACATAGCTGAGTCCAAGTTTAGAGAGAGTCTGGAGAATCTGATCAGCTTGAACATTAAGATTGCCGGAGATACGAATGAGAGCGCCGATACGGTTTATGCTTCTGCTCGCACAACCACGATCGTCATTATTATCGTGGCGGCGGTTCTTAGCCTTATATTTGGTATTGTTATTTCCCAAATCATTGTAAAACCGCTTAGGAAGATCGTAAGTTTAGTTGCGTTAGTTGCAGAAGGAGATTTACGTCAGAAATCAGATATCGATACGAAGGATGAAATTGGTCAGCTTTCCACTTCTATTAATCATATGGTGGGTAACCTGCAAAATTTGATAGGAGGCATCATTCAATCTTCACAAAGTGTTGCTGCTGCTTCTGAACAAATCTCCGCAAGCACAGAGGAAATCGCAAGTGGCAGTACGACTCAATCACGTGACGCGCAAATTATCACGGAATTATTCAAAGAATTGTCCGATGCGATTAGTACTGTAGCTGTAAGCGCGGAGGGTGCCGCAGAATTGTCATCGCAAGCGGTTCGCACAGCGACGGCTGGAAGTAAAGTCTTAGAAGCGTCAATAGAAGGAATGGAAGTAGTCAATAAGAAAGTCACGCTGCTGGAAAGCGATTCCAGCAAAATCGGAGAGATCATTGAAGTTATCGATGATATCGCTCAACAAACGAATTTGCTAGCCTTGAATGCCGCTATTGAAGCAGCAAGAGCCGGCGAGCAAGGAAGAGGCTTCGCGGTCGTTGCGGATGAAGTTAGAAAACTCGCGGAGCGAAGCGGGGAAGCAACCAAACAGATCACTTCGATTATTAAAACCATGCAGGAAAATACCAAGGCAAGTGTCCAAGCCGTACTAGATAGCGTCGCTCAGACGCAACAAACGGGTACAGCTTTCCGAGAAATTGTCGAGAAAGTAAATAACACTTCCAATATGGTAAATGAGATAGCTGCCGCTAGCGAAGAGCAAGCTGCGCAATCAGCGGAAGTCATTAATTCTGCGCAATCTATTGCGGCGGCAAGCGAAGAAGCCGCTGCTGCTGCCGAAGAGACGGCTGCGACAAGTCAATCTCTAGCGGAGCAAGCTGATTCCTTGAACAGATCAGTCTCACAGTTTAAAATTTAGTCAAGCACAGTATGTTCTTGTCCAAGTACACAGCTCCATCCCATGACTTTATGCAGCACAACCCAAAAACCATCCCGCAATGTAGCCATTGTGCGATGGTTTTTGGGTTGTTCGTGCAACGAAGACGTTAACTGAGCTTAGTATTACATTATCTATAACTAGCAACCTTTTCAAAAAAATTCGCGGTACCGACCTGTCCGCCCTTGAGTACTAGTTCAAGACCCTCAAACTGAGGGTCTTTCGCATATGCACGGCAGAGCGGCCCTCCCGGATCGAGTGCAGCTATACATTCTATAGCATACACACCTAGCTCCCTCGTCACATACCCTGAGGTGTCTCCTCCTGCAATCAACATACGTTGAATTCCAAGTTGTCCTACTAGTTCTTTAGCTATAGAACCAAGAGCCGTGCCGAGCAATCGGCTGCTGTCTTCTGACCTAATTCCCTCAGCGGCCATTACCTTGCGTGTAGCTTCGATGCTCTCATCACTTAAACCCCTTGCCGAATAAATCACAACATGTTTCCCTTGGGACAGCCACTCTTGTGCTTCTAGCTGCATCTTTACGCGGGCTGCCTCTCGCGTTTCTGACATGATCAGTTCGATAATGGGTACACGAATACCCACAAATCCCGCTTGCAAGGCATGTTCAATCTGTTCCTCTGTGACCGGCGAACAGCTTCCTGAAATAACAAGTAGGGGGGATTGAGAGACTTCCCTCTTCTCTCTTATTGGTGGTTCGGCCCACTCCCCCGCCGATGTCCTTAAGGCTTTGCGCCAAACTTCTCCGAGTGCATACTCGACCCCGGAAGAGCCAATGACAAATAACCCTTCTTGCTCCTCTGCTTCTTCCCAAATAACTCTCCCCGCTGCTTCCAATCGCCGCTCATCCAAGACATCAAATAGAAGCAGATCAGGCTTTTCTTCACGGATGACCTTCTCAAGGCACTCTCGTACCTCATCATCAGAACCGTCTAGAGCCAAAATATCCAACAGTGCTGTTCTCAGAGCAGTCTGCTGCGCCAAATGCTTTCGCAGATCTGATTCCGCCATTGGCGTAACAGGATGCTTGGACATCGTCGGATGGTGATCTAGCCGATGTACCTTCCCTCCACCTTTTGCAAAATGGTTGCCAAACAAGGTATAACGACCCAAATAAGGCACACCGACCAGCAGTGGAATGAATCGGCTGCCGAATATATCCCGCCCAATTTCCGCTGCTTTGCCGATATTGCCTGTACCAGGCGAAGAGTCAAAGGTTGAACAAACTTTATAATGCACGATAGCAGCTCCAACTGCTTTTAACGTTGTTAAAATCGGACGAAGCTCCGTTTCCATTTCTTCTGGCGTTAAGGAACGTCCTACCCCGGCCACGCCGAAGCACGCAACATCTTGAAATCCCTCCAGCGCCTCAGGTGAGGGAGGTTCTAGGAATAAGACTGTTCTCAGTCCGTTATGAAATAACGATTCGAGTACATCCGTTGAACCGGTAAAATCATCACCATAATAACAGAGCAGCCGTCTAGACACTGATCTTACGGCTTCGTGACCTATTACTACAGGGAATTCGTCCACTAGCCCTCACCCTTCCCGTATTTCTCAATCGCCCTTTGCAAAGTAGGATGCTGAGCGGCATATCTATCTAGGGGTATGCCCTGAACTGCTGCTTCCCAACCTAGCTTCATACTCTCAAATCCGGCTGCGGGACCGTCCGGATGCGCCAACATGCCTCCGCCAGCCAAGTGCATGACATCCATCGTTCCCGTTGCTGCATAGGTGGCCGGAGCAGTCCCTGCCCACTGAGCTGAGGATACGACTGGCATCGAACTGTAACCGCCAAAGAGCGGGGAAGTACAAGCTTTTATAGAGCGAACTACCGATTCGTTACTCTCGTAAAACTTACTATTTAGACCATTCACGTGCAACTGATCTGCTCCGGCTAACCGGCATAGCTTCTGAAAGGCCGCAAATTCGATACCTAGCAGCGGCGAACGAGTCAGCATTCCCCATTGATTGCGATGCCCATGGATCGGAACTTCGCTGAACTGGTTCACAAACGCAAGCCCAGACAACCCGATGCTAAGGATGCTAACCATCACGCAGGTACCACCTGCTTTTACAACCAAATCATGATTTCTTTGAAGCTCATCATAATCACCTGTAATGTTAAATGCGTACATGAGCTTTTTGCCTGTGGCATCTGCCGCCCTTTCGACAGCTTCCATAACCGCTTTAACTTTATCAGCTAAAGGTGCACAAGGGGGATTCGCATTCAACTCATCATCCTTAATGAAATCCATGCCAGCTCTCGCCAGTTTCCCTACTAATGTTGATAATTCGCTTGTCGTTAATCCGATGCTCGGCTTCACAATCGTCCCAAGAATCGGGCGATCATAGACGCCAGTCAGCTTCCTTGTTCCGTCGATCCCGAACTTCGGACCCGGATATCGTGTCATAAAGGCGTCAGGCAGCTCCAGATCCAGTAATCTAAGTCCTGACAACTCCTGTAGCTCGAATAAATTACCAGCAACAGCAGACATTAAATTAGGAATGGAGGGTCCGAAATTATGGAGAGGAAACGATACCGTCACACGTCCACGCCGATAGAGACCGTCATGATTCAGAGGCGTCTTTGCCCCTGGAAGTGAAGGGGTGTTCACTTCCTCAAGCACTTCAATTCCCTCTACTTTTGCCCCATATAGCTCCTTGAGCACCAACGTCTCTCCCGGGACAGCCGTGAACGTACCCGTTGACTGTTCGCCAGCGATACAAGCTGCTGCCCGTTCCAATGTGTACGCTGTTTCTACCAAATAAACAGCAGTTACCCGATCTTGCCTCATGCTCTTGTCCCCTTCTCTGATCCAAGCCATATTAAGAACCTTCTTTCGCCTCCAAGGCAGCATCAAGCAGCGCCTTCACCTGCTCGACACCCGATCTAGGCGAGGAAAGAACTGGCTTGCTAGTCGCCTCCTCCAGCGCTTGCTCCATACGAGCCATAGAACCTTGTGCCAATACCAACACATCGGCCGTTTCTGCAACCCGCTTTGCAGTTTCCAGCAATAGACGGTCATGCTCTTCCGGCTTACCGCTGATCAAAGCATCGAAGGCCCCCTCTGCGAGTCCGCTCACGAGCTGCACCTGAGTTCCAGCTTCATCCGCTTTACATTGAATAAGACGTAATGTGGGTTCCAAGGTTGACGGCAGCGTTGCCAACACGCCAATCCGCGCATAGCTGGCAACCGCTTTGGCAGCCATCCATTCATCAATTCGAACAATCGGTATCCCGATGGCTGAACGCGCATCCTCTGCTACATCCCCAACAGAGGAACACGTATTGAGAATAATGTCTGCTCCAAGCTCCTCTGCATGCCGATAATACTGAATCAGATGGCGAGACACGTGATCGGGAATGTGTCCTGCACGATTAACATCACCGATTAAGCTATCATCAATAATCGAAATCAGGCGAATATCCGGCAGCAGCTCTTGAAATACCTTTTTCAAAGGGTCTGCTAATCCCTGACCTGTGTAGACTGCAACTACGGTTTGCATCGTACTCCTCCTTGTGCAATCCGCTCAGAGAGCGAATTAACGAATGATTCCATGCCTTACCAGACAAATTCCTTCTCTAATCGGCGATAATCCCCAGTTCGCATTGGCGCCTCTTCAAACACTTGCCGCCCGCTGTACAACGGCTTTTTCTTGCCTTGTGGCGTTATATTTACGACATCGTCCCCGCGCCATTCGGTTTCAAAGGTTTGGCCAACCGCATTCTCTATCGTTTTGCGTAAGCTCAGCGGGAAGGTCACCGTGATTTTCTCCCCTGCGACTGCGGAACCAAGCAAGAGGAAATGCTTGTTCACCCAGCTGCTCTCTTCGCTGCCCTTCCCCTCGGTCACTTCACCATCACGTTCACGCACATACTTGATTTTCGTAAAGCCAGCCCACTCTGGAATTCGAATTTGCAGCCGTGCAATATCCGTGTGAATATCGAGGACGACCTTCCCTTCATGAGGCAGGTAGGAGCTGACATCAAGCCATTTCGAACCACGGTTTAAAAGGAAATTGACGCTGATCGTGCCTTTTTTCTCCGTGATCGTGTGACTCCAACCCATGAAGAGGCCGCGCGTTCCAGAGCCTAGACAACAGATCTGTAGATCGTTCGTATGACCGCGCCCTTCGTTCACATCGCACACAAAGTCGTTAGGCGCCGAGTAACCTGCAAAGGAGCCTCGCGTGCGCTCCGCTACTTTATAGAAGCTTTTGTTCGCAGGAATGTCATCGGACTTATCGGCTGTTTCCTCTACCCAATCCAGATCTAGCAGTTGGGATTCTGCCAGATGGTTGCGCAAGAACCGCTCCACGGTTCCCCAATATTCCACATAACCGTTTTGCGCTAAGGTTATCCCCGTAGCAATCAAATCAACCAGCGAGCATGTTTCATGTTCATACGCTTGTTCATGCAAGTCTCCTGGTGTCCACCCAAAAGTTGTACATTTGGTTAACACCCAATCGTAGCTTTTCTTGACCCAAGCCAGCATGGCGGCGTCGCCTGTAAATACACCAAATCTCGCGATCGCATCAAGCGTACCAATGCGTGTATGGAAATGTCCGCTCCGATACGCAAGAGAATCGTTGAAGCTGCCGTCTTGATTAAACACGCCGCTTCGTTCTATGATCAGCGCTGTGAAAAATTGGCACAGTTCAAAAGCATCCTGATTGCCCGTCAACTCATGATATTTCAATAAAGGCATCACCAATCGACCGCAAAATGCTGCCGGATCGGGCGCTAAACGCAGCTGTATCGCGTTACGCGAAGGCCAACCCGTTTCTTTATATTCCGAAGCCGGATAATACCAAACATCGCGCTCTTTAATCGCAATACGTTTTAATGCCGCCACATGGCGGTCAGCCACTTCTTTCACCTTCGGGTCGCCGGATTCCATATACCATGATGTCAAAGATAAAATGACAGCCCGCTGATCAATCAGATTTGCATTGGGCTCCCAATCACGCGTTGGGTTAATCTGTCTATAACTCAAGCCGTCTTCCTTAAAAAAAGACAGCAGATTCGCACGATAGTACTCTTCAACCTCCTTGCCGAACTCCTCTCCTGACATATGACGAGCAAGGATGAGACCGTCGATCATTCGTCCATGTGATGAACCGTAATCCCAATCGCCATGTGTCATAAAGGCAGGTTTATGCATCAAATCAGCAGCAAAAAACGGAATATAGTTATGATCGCGATCCGCCATGCCAATCATGGCATTGATGGCGTGGCCCGCACGTTCCTCCAGCATAAGTGTATCGGGAATTAAACGTTTCGACATACATTTATCGCTCCTTGTAGGTCCGCCTGGCCGATTGCTTTGCGATATTCACCGATGGTCATGCCTTCTTTTCTTTTAAAAATCTGGCTGAAATACCGGTAATCCTCATAGCCAACCTTTTGTGCGACCTCATAATTTTTATAGTTCGATTTAGCCATCAGTTCTTTAGCTTTTAGCATGCGAATGTCCGTTACATAGTCAACGAAGTTCTTGCCCGTCATCCTTTTGAATATCCGACTCAAATAGTCAGGATTCAAATAGTAACTACTAGCAATTTGATGTAAAGATAGGGACTGGTCGTAATTGATCTCTATCCACTTCTTCAGTTCAATGACGACCTTCTCTCCCTGCTTTTCTCCAGATTGACTGTAGAAGAGGAGCACAGCCGGGAGCAATTCATCTTTGAAAATCTTTTTCACCGCTGCCACATCATTGCGCCCATGAATCCATTCTGAGACCATCAAAGCATTTCTGCCGCAAATTTCCTCCATTGTAACTTCCTTCGCTTGCAATTGCTTCTCCACGGCATGCAGGAGTATATCGGTACTCCAATGCAATTGCCCAACGGTCACTGCGTCACTCTTAAACACGGCAAAAAATCGCTCTAAGTCTTCTTCCACCGTCATCTTGTTCCCCGTTTGCAGCCCCCACAAGATGGAATTCTCTATGTCCTGCGGATAAATCCCAGATCCATGTCCTATGTTCTTAACAGAACAAATCAAAGCACTAACGGCAGTTATCGGCTTGCATAATAATGCTTTTCTCGCTTCGATGCACGACTCTTCAAGCTTCAGAATCGAGCCCTTCCTCGTGCTCAGACCGAAGCTAAAACTACCGCAGCCCACTTGCTTCAAGACTGAAAGTACACTCTCATGCAGCCTGCTTACATCTTTGGACTCCAGCTGAAGCCCACAGAGTGCAACCACTATTTCACGGCTGCTTTCTTGCAGCAAGATCACTTCAAACTCCCATTGTCCACCGAAAAGAAAGGGCTTCATCCGATCTAATTGTTCGTGAAGAGCGGGCAGCATTCGAAACAGATCACGCTGCTCATCGAAGGTATCCATGCGCCCTAGCAAGATAGCATATTCACCCGATTGCCAACTGGAAGGAACGAAGACTTCCTCTCGTTCCTCGGAATGAAGCAACAGCTGACGCAGCCAATCCTCGCCTTGCGCGCGAGAAGCTTTGCGCTTTTCTGCTTCGCGTCGCTCAAACACGAGTTGCGCCTTTTCCACCACAGCTGCAAGTTCTTCCTTTTTAACCGGCTTTAGCAGGTAGTCAAAGGCTTTATGGCGAATCGCTTCTTTCGTATATTCGAAGTCCGAATACCCGCTGATCACAATCGTCTGGAGGTCTGGCAACTCTTGGCTCAACAAGCCGAGCAGTTGTTTGCCATCGAGACCCGGCATTCGCATATCGAGGAATAGCAGATCTGGCTTTTTATCCAAAGCCATTTCATAGCCTTCTCTCCCGTCACTTGCTTCGCCTACAAGTTCCAAGCCCCATTCGTTCCAGGAAATGGACTGAATCAACCCTCTACGAATCCACTTTTCATCATCAACAATGATGACTCTTCGCATTTCCTATCCCTCCTAAAAGCACTCGATGATGTTCTGATCAACCTTTCATAGAACCTGCTGTCAGCCCATCAATAATATAGCGTTGGAGCAGCAAGTAAATAATGAGAATCGGTGAGATGACAAGTATCATGAAAGCAAACACGACACCCCAATTCGTACTGTACATCGTTACAAAATTGAAGATTTGCAGGACAATTGTCCATTTTGTGCTGTCTGTCATCAAATAAAACGGCCCAAAGAAATCGTTCCAGACCGATACCATCACGACGATCGATACCGTCACTAGCACTGTGAGCAATAGCGGCAAAATGATTTGCCAATATAGCCGGAAATAACTGCATCCTTCTAACAGCGCCGCTTCATCCAATTCTCTCGGTATTGACTTCATAAAACCTACAAGTAAAAACACGGCAAAAGGCAGCAGTACCGCTGTATAGTACATAATCAAACTGAAATATGTACCTCGAATATGCAAATCGCCGAGCAGCTTAATCGTTGGTACGATGGACACCGGTACAATTAAGCCCATGATGAACATGTAGTAAGCCCCTTGCAAGAACCTGTTATCTCTGCGTTGAATGATAAAAGCAGCCATTGAGGCAAATACATTTACACTGAAGACAACCAAAACTGAAATCAAGATACTATTCTTGAATCCTCGCCAAATATTGGCTTGCTGAAAGACCTCCTTATAATTAGAGAACTGCCAACTCGACGGAAGGGAAAGGCCGAATAGCGCTGATTCCCTAATATCTTTAAATGAATTAAACAATATCATCAGAAACGGAATGATAATAAGACAGGCTAAGCAAATAGCGACGATTTCCAGAATCCAGAGTGTCCACTTTTTCTGCATCACATTTCGACCTCTCTCTTCTTCATCGCGACAAGCACAGGGATGCCTACGATGCTCACAAGAATGAACAAAACAACGTTAACTGCTGTCGCATAACCGAATAAACCCGTACTGAACATTCCGCGAATATAGGTATAGAAGACTTCAGTGGTGTATCCAGGACCCCCTTCTGTCAGAACCATAACCATTTCGAACACCTTCATTGACCCAATCATGGAAAGTAGCACATTCACAGTTAGTGCTGGAGCTAGCAACGGGAAAATAATGGATCGAAAACGTTGCCAATATTTCGCCCCGTCCATGGCGGAACTTTCAATTAAATCCTTCGGAATAAATTGCAATCCGGCCAAATACACAACCATGGAGAATCCAGCAACACGCCACAGATCGGTAACGATGATCGAGAATAACGCATACCTAGGATCATTTAACCAATCATGTACCAGAAATTGAAGACCTGCTTTGTCCAAAATGGTATTGACAATGCCGTGCTCAGGGTGATAAATCGCTCGAAAAATATAGCCTATTACAATCGGCGCAATCACATAAGGCATAAAGAAGATCATGCGCAGTAAATTTCGCAGTTTAAGTGCTTCATTTAAGATTAAGGCCAAACCTAATCCCAAAAAATTTTGCATCAAGGTGACGACCGCCGCAAAAATAAGTGTATTCAACAGTGCCGTTTTCAACCGTGGTTCTTTGAAAAGCTCGATATAGTTATCTATGCCATTAAAGCGAATTTGCTCTGCATTTATGTTCCAATCCGTGAAGCTGTAATAAAACCCAATGAGCGTTGGGGTAATAAAAAACAATAGAAATATCGCGAGAGCCGGGAATGAAAAATAAAGCGGATATCTCATTTTTCCCATCTCTTCTTCCCTCCTTTACGCTAATGTTCCGGTCGGAAGCAAGTACCGACCGGATCTACTTCTTGGATTTACAACAGCTTACTTAAAGCCGTCCAGCAGTTTAGCTTTCCCGTCTTTCTCATAGTTCGCCGAGAATTCCTTTAGCGCTTTATCCACATCGCCATCGATGAAGAAGGTTTGCAATGTTTTTTGGAAATCAGCAAAGGTTGGTGTCAAACGGTTTTGTACGTTAATTTTCGCTTTATTCGCATCTATCAAATCTTTCACTGTTTGCTGTACGGGATACAAACTGCTCTTAGCGCCTTGGAAAATCGGGATACCTGGGCTCGTTGCGTAGTAAAGATCAACCATCTCCGGCGAAATCATGAATTTGACTAGATCTGCCGCCACATCCGCATTTTTGGCTTTGGTTGGAATCATCAGTTGATTCGGCGGTGTAATCATCGCTGTGCCCGCATCCGTTGCGGAAGGGAATGGGAAGAATCCGATTTTATTCGTTACAAAATCTTTGCCAAATTTTTTCTCTAATTGCGGTATAATCCCATCTAGCATAAACGCCATGCCAACTTTGCCTTCGCCCATCAAATTTTGCAGCTCATCAAATGTGCCGGCAAGTGGGTTCGGCTGCAACAGTCCGAGATCTTTAAGTTCCTTTTGTTTGGCAAAAAGGTCTTTTAGTGCCGGAATATCGGCTAGCTTGAGCGCATTCTTCTCTATATTTTGTACGCCTGCGTCCCCGATTGCCGGATCCACATTCGATACCCATCCTGTAAAGTAGAATACTTGCGGCGGCCAGCCGTCTTTGACTCCTTCATAGAATGGCGTGACTCCTGCTGCCTTGATTTTCTTAGCGCTTTCGATCATGTCCGCATAGTTTTTCGGAGGCTGAACGCCCACCTTGGCAAATACGTCTTTGTTATAATAAATGCCCATCATCCCAGTAGCACCGAAAGGGACACCATATATTTTCTTACTCGTATCGGATTGAAAATCTTTCATCGTCGGAATAATGCGATCCCATACCGTTTTGTCACCCGACCACTCGCGAAGCGTTTCAGATGCTCTCAGTTTAACGTATTGCTTAGGTCCAGGCTGCATGAGGAATAGATCTGGAAAGTCTCCAGTAGAAAAGCGCGTTTTCATCATGTTGTCGAAATCGCCGCCAGGCAGTGCCTGCAACTCGACCTTATTGCCCGTTTTCACTTCAAACTCCTTAAAAATCTTAGTAAAAGGTGTTGCATCAACTGTATTTGCAATCGCAAATGTCAGTGTGACAGGATCTTTCTTCGTGGGAGCAGGTGTTGATGCGGCTGCTGTTGTTGCTGGTGTCGTAGCTGCTGGCGTGCTGCTCGCCGTGCTTGCGCTTTCACTTCCGCAGGCCGTTAATGTCATTACTGCCGCTATTGATGCAGACAATGTTACCGTTTTCATATTCCTCATTTTCTGTAACCCTCCTTTAGTACTGCTTACAGATTTGATTATATTGCAAACGCTTACTTCAGCTCCATGCACGATAACGACTTTATATGTTGAAAATTCCTACATCCCTACTTCCTAACCTAATTGAGAGGCTAGCTTCAAGGTTACGCCAGTCCCTTCGCCTTTCTTACTTTCAATGCCAAATTGAAACTGTTCGCCATATCGTATCGTATACCTCGCATACACATTCTGAATACCGATACCGCCGCTTGCGGCAGACAGCTTGTAATCCTCCTGATAGAGCGGCTGACTTAGAGAAGCCAGGATTTGTGCTAGACGTTTCTCAGAGATACCTACGCCATCGTCGTTGACTTGGATATAGACCCATTCGGCTTCCTTCCAAGCCTTAAGTTGAATCGTACTTTTCCCTCTTTTACGTTCGATACCGTGAAATACAGCATTTTCTACTAACGGCTGTAAGGTCATTTTTAACATGGGATAGTTGTACAAGTCTTCTTCGATTTCTACGCGATAGTCAATTTTACCGTCAAATCGAATGCTTTGGATATTGATATACGCATCGATCTGAACCAGTTCTTCTTGGAGTGTGACGATTTCGTCCGAATTCTTCGTGTTATAGCGAAACATATCGGCTAAGGACTGCGACATTTGGCCAATTTCCTCAACATCATAATAATCTGCCATTGCTTTAATGCTATCGAGTGTGTTGTACAGAAAATGCGGATTAATCTGGGAGTAAAGCATAGCAAGCTCCATCTGCTGCAGTTTAATTTGATATACATACTTGGTTTCAATCTGTTTCTGCAATTCATCCTGCATGTCATTGAAATTCATCGCGATTCGGCCGATCTCATCTTTTCTTTGAATATCGACCCTCACGGAGAAATCGCCGCGTTTTATATGATTGACGGTTTTGTATAGATGAAGAATCGGATTCGTTATGCTTCTACCGAACAGTACAGATAAGATCGCCGTCACGAAAAAAGCAGCCAACGCTGTCCAAATAGCTGTCGTCTTTATCGAATTTAGCGAGCTGAATATTTCTTTTTTAGGCATGATAAGCACGGTTTTCCAGTTGGAGTAGGAAGATCGCGTGTATGAAACCAGCTGGGTCCGATCCCCGCCACCTGTCCAAAATTTTCCCCCGGCCTCCTTCATCTGGGATAATGTGTCCACATCGATGGCGGCTTCATGACCTTCTGCCGAGTCATAAATCGGAATATTAAGCTCATTCAAAATAAGAAAACGACTGTTCTTCGTCAGGTCAGAACGCTGACCGATCCCTTTAAACAGGCCAAAATTATAATCAGCACGCACGACGATAAAACCGATCGGATTGGAAAAATCGCGAATTAGCATCGAGGTGGAATAGGCAGTTGAATTCTCCTCCTGTCCGTTTAAGGAAGAAGAGCTGAAAAAGTTCACAAGACCATCTTTCGCAACCGTCTGCTTAAACCATTCCGAACTTAATACCTGATTAGGACTTCCGAATGAGGTATTGTCGGAGGAATTGAGCAGTTCGCCGTTGCTGTAAAAAATTTGAAACCGTATAAAATCCGGAATCGGCGTAATGTTAAAGCTTTTTAAAAATAAATCCCCTAACTTTTGCCGAAATAGAAATTTATTCTGATTCTCCATTGCTGGATAAGCATTAATGTTGTCAATGTATTCCTGATTATAATAAGGTGCAAGGAGCAGATTTCGTTTATTATGAAAATCATTATCCATATTGAACTCTATTTGCCGGACGATTTGGGAACTGGCGGTTTCCACGCGTTCCGCCATGGAATTATAAGAAATGTAAAATGAAACCGTACCGATTAATGTAATGCAGAAGAGAATGATAATAAAATAACTCAATAACAGCATCGTCCGAATTCTCGGAAATAGGTTCTCTAGCTTCTTTCTAAACCTTTCTATCCCATGCATTATGATGACCCGCCTCCACTTTCTATGCGAAAACAGCCGGAATCAGATGGAAGGCAGCAGCACTCACACCTTCTTACTAATTCCGGTCAGTCCAAAAGAATCTCGCCCTTATTTTAACATGGAAGCGTTCGCAAACATATAACTTCCTGATCCGATCCTATGTGTCGTCTCTGTTTGACCAGGAATATGGATCGTTGCTGTCGTATTGGCAGGAATATCGACATGTAGATGGTAGTCCCCTTCATCCGATAGATGCCACTCCACTTTGATGCATCCGTATAACGATTCATAACTTGCCTTTACCCAGCTTAAGTTCCCACCAGGCTTAGGCCTTATGATCACATGCTGAAATCCAGGTAACTCAGAATCCGCTTCAATGCCAGCCATATATCGGAACATCCACTCACCAACGGAGCCAAGAGAGTAATGATTGAATGAATTCATCGAAGGGGTCTGAAAGCCCTGCTCCTCCGTCCACCCATCCCAGCGTTCCCAGATCGTGGTTGCACCGTGTTTAATCGAATACATCCAAGATGGGAACGCTTCTTGCGTAAGCAATTTATAAGCGACGTCCAGACTGCCGTTATCCGTCAGCGTTGGCAATAAGTAGCCTACTCCAAGAAATCCCGTCGACAATCGGTCCCCACGCCGCTGGATGTCAGTTACAAGACGCTCCAGCGCTTGTTTCCGCTGATCTTCCGTTAAGAGTCCGAATTGTAGCGCTAAGACATAAACCGTTTGTGTATCGCCGTGAATTTGACCATCATCCGCGACAAAAGCTTTGCGGAAAGCGCTAGCTATATCTTCATATAAGGTCTGGTATTGGTCCGCATCGTGGGTTTTCCCCAATACACCTGCAATTTGTGCAATCAGCTTCGTGCTGTAGGCAAAGTAAGCGGTAGCCAACACTTCGTTCGGCGTGTCAGCACCTATCGATAGCCAGTCGGCATAATTAGCATAACCAGGGCGTACCAGCTCATCGGTTGTGTTTTTTAAATAGTTCACCCATTTGACCATGGCCTCGTAATGCGTTTCAAGGATCCGTTTATCTCCATACATTACATAGAGCGTCCATGGAATAATGACGCCGGCATCTCCCCAACCGGAGTTGTCCGGTGCGAACCAATTCAGCCTCGTACTCCAGTTCTTATAGCGGATCCAGCCAGCATCTGGAGCCACATCGGTAAAAGCACCTGACGGCTGCTGACAATCCACCATATCCCAGACATATTTACTGAAAAACCGGGATACATCCATATTGTAAGCTGCTGTACGGGCAAAAATTTGTGCATCACCCGTCCAACCTAGCCGCTCATCCCGTTGCGGACAATCCGTCGGTACGGATAAGAAATTACCGCGTTGCCCCCAAGTGATGTTGGAATACAACTGATTCACCATCGGGTCTGATGTCTCCAGCTTCCCCGTGACTGGCGTATCAGAATGAACAACCTTCCCTTCGATCGTATCCAGATTAGGCTCTCCTGGATATCCAATCAACTCCACATAACGAAAGCCGTGGAACGTAAAGTGAGGCTCATAGCTCTCTAAACCGTTTCCATTCAAAATGTAATGATCCTGCTGGCGAGCTTCGCGCAAGTTCTCTACATACAAAGTGCCGTCCGGATTCAACATCTCTGCATGACTTAGCATCAGTGCGGTTCCGCGTTCACCTTGCACCTTCACTGCCGTCCAACCGACCATATTCTGGCCCATATCATAAATGTAGGTACCTGCAGCTGTCTTGTTGATGCTGATCGGTTTTATCGTTTGTGTTATGCGGATTGGAGGTTCAATTGCAGCCACAAGTAGCCCGTTATATCCGGCACGTACATCCGGCATTTCCCAAGACGAATCATCATAGCCAGGCTCATGCCATCCGATTAACTCCTCTCTGGCATCGTAAGCTTCCCCTTTGATCATATCGGAATATTGAATAGGTCCTCTGTTCGTCATCCACGTATGATCCGTTAAGATCCTTTCCATTGTTCCATCTTCATAATCAATGGTTACCTGCATGAGGAAAAAAGGTCTTTCTCCATATACTTTATCTCCGAGAAAACCAACAGTTCCGGCATACCAACCGTCCCCCAAAATAACGCCAAAAACATTATCGCCAACTCTTATTTTATCTGTCATATCTACGGCTTGAACTTGTACGCGGATGTTATAATCTGTCCATCCTGGAGCAAATCGATCGCCGATCCGCTCACCATTCAAATTCAACTCATATACACCTAATGCTGTAGCGTAAGCGATAGCCCTGCGCACCTTTTTCTTGACTTCAAACGATTTTCTAAAAAAGGGGGAGGGCTGCATGAGTATGCCATGCTCGGACCTGCGTCCGATCCATTGCGCCTTCCATTCACCGCGTGATAAAATCCCCATCATCCAATACGCCGTCTTGCTCCATTCAGATCGCTCATCCGCTCCGTCCCAGATGCGAACCTGCCAATAATACGCTCCTTCAGATTGAAGTGGTTTACCCTCATATTGCACATGAGTAGAAGCGTTCGAGCTAACTTTGCCACTATCCCACATGTCTGCTTGGTTATGCTCAAGCTTATCAGGTGAAGTAGCAACCCTAATTTGATAAGCGCTCTGCACCACCCCACTTTGAGCAGCGTGCAATTGCCAGAATAGCCGGGGTTTAAGGACATCGAGGCCAATGGGATTATGTGTATATTCGGTTTTACAATTTGAAACGCGTATCGTCATTAGGTACCCCTCCACTTACGGTGTCGTTGCGTATGACTCGTTATGCTTTTTCGCCTCTAACATCTATCCTTTTAAGGATAGTCTACGAATAGGAGTGATGACCATTCAAAAATCCGACTACTTTTGTTATCAAATCTGTGCTTAAACACGCCAGAATTTTCTACAGTCCTTTGCGCCTTATTCTTTGGCAAGGACGATCTATTTGGAGCTAGTGTGTGCAACGTTAGCAGTGATCGTGTAGCTTCGGCCAGCTTCGGCCGTGAACGCGATCACACCATCTTCTACCTGCTCCCAATCTGCGACTTCTACCGCAATTGGCACTGCTGTGCGCACTTGGCAGCGTCCAGACTGTGAAGTTCGGATAGCTGCGCTCCGCAGCTTCCCATCCGCCCAGTCCAGATCGAGCTCGTAACCGCCACGGGCGCGTATCCCGCTAATCCGGCCAGTAGGCCAAGCTTTCGGGAGCGCAGGCAGCAAATGCAATTCGCCAGCATGGCTCTGCATGAGCAGCTCGGCGATGCCTGCCGAAGCGGCGAAATTGGCTTCGATTGTGAGCGGATAGAATGTGATTTTGGGATGGCGGTGCGCATTGAACAGGTTCGGAAATGGATTGCCCAGCAGCTTTGTCAAATATGAATGTGCCATCTCCGCATCCTCCAAACGCGCATACATGCTAATATTCCACGAATAGCACCAGCCGATCGTATCCTCGCCTTCGTGTACACGACGGCGATCTAGGCTGACACGGGCGGCCTTTGCCAGTTCAGGCGTACCGCGAACCGTAATCAGATTTCCCGGATGCAACGGGTACAGATGGGCGGTATGTCGATGGCCCGGCTCTGCTTCTTCAAAGTCGCGATACCATTCCTGCAATTGGCCGTGCTGACCGATTCGCAGCGGAAGCAGCCGCTCCAGAGCATCCTGCAATGATTGTCTGAACTCCGTATCCGTTTTCAAAACACGCGCAGCTTCGATACAGTTCGTGAACAGCTCACGCATAAGTGCGATGTCCATCGTGGAGCTCATACTTACCGCAGCCCGTTGTCCATCAGGTGCAAGGAATGTATTCTCCGGTGACGTCGACGGCACCGAGACGAGATTCCCTTCACCATCCTCCACCAAGTAGTCGAGACAGAACAGTGCCGCTTCCTTCATAATCGGATAAGCCTTATTCCGAAGGAAATCCTGATCAACGCCGTAAGCGTAATGCTCCCACAAATGCTGGCACAGCCATACGCCGCCCATCGGCCAGAACGCCCAGCTTGCCGATCCTTGGGAAGGACTCGTATTACGCCACAGATCGACGTTGTGGTGCGAAGCCCAGCCCCGACAGTTATAATAAGCCTTTGCCATACGCGCTCCGGCGATTCGCAAATCTTCCAGCAAATCGAACAGCGGTTCGTGGAACTCCGCGAGATTGCAGACCTCAGCCGGCCAATAGTTCATCTGAGTATTAATATTCGTCGTATAGTTGCAAGACCATGGCGGCTTCGTCATATTATTCCAGATGCCCTGCAGCGTCGTCGCCTGCGTGCCAGGACGCGAAGCACTTATCATCAGGTAGCGGCCGAACTGGAAGAATAACTCAGTAAGCCGCTCATCCGCTTGACCTGCCAGTACGGCCGCGATCCGTTCATCGGTCGGGATGTCATCACGGCTTGGCGCGTCAAGCTCCAGTATCACGCGATCGAAGTACTGTGTGGTGTCCGTTATATGGCGTTCCCGCAGCTCGGTGTAGCTCAGCTTCGCCGCATCATTCAGCCATGCGTCACAACGCGGTCGCGGGTCCACCCCTTCGAGAGCGGGATCGCGGTCGAACCCGTTAAAACTGGTCGCTGCGGTTAACAGCAGCGTTACTGCATCCGCTCCTTTTACGACTAGTCTTCCGCCATGCGTCTCGACATTTCCACCTTCAAGGATTGCCTGAAGATGAACCTGAAACTTGATGCCTTTATTTTCCTCATAAACGACTGTATCTTCCGATAGTTCTTTCTCGTGATCCAGCAGGCTAGGCGCTGCACCAGTCAAGATGATGCGGTCGACTCCAAATTTCCGGGCGCCGTAATTAAGCCGGCTTGTGAGCGCCGCCTCCAGCCCGATTGCCCCTGTACGGTCGGCTTCGAGCCGCACCGCTATCACCTGATCGACTGCTGACGCGAACACCTCCCGCTTTATCCGCACTCCGCTCGACAACACATATTCGGTCCGGCATAAACCGGTGCGCAGATCAAGCTCACGCCGATAATCTTCCACCGAGGAAGGATGGTTCATAACGATCTCCAGATCGCCAATTGCCTGGAACGCATTGCCCACCGGCCCCAGCATATGCTCTTCAATCACTGCTTGAGCATCGCTGTAGCGGCCTGCGAAGATGAGCCTGCGGCTCTCCTCTAAGTAGCGCAACAGTTCCTCGCGCTCTACCTCCCGCTTCGTACCAGACCACAATGTATCCTCGTTGAGCGCAATCTGCTCGCGTTTGATACCGCCATAGACCATGCCGCCCAAGCGGCCGTTGCCGACAGGCAGCGCCTCGACCCACTCCTCAGCCGGTTGGCGGTACCACAGTTTCATGTGCTTGCAGCCTGTATCGTCTTTCATTGGTTCAGCTCCCCTGTAGTTGTGTATGGTCTAACACTGCGTGTCTTACGCATGAACGAGCGCCATAATCCGGACATCCAACCCAGCAAGCAGCACCGTGCCTCCGTGTGAAGTACCGCTTAATAAATCAACATAGGTGCCCGCACCGATCTGAACCTCAGTCGAAGCTTCGTTATGATTAAGCAAGAACAGGAATGCTTTTCCGTCTTTGACACGGACGGACACCTCCACGCCAGAAGGCGTATCCAGCAATGGCTGTATGCCGCACGTTTCACACAAATGCCCGATCAGTCCGCTCAGCATAGATGGCTCCGGCGAGGTCGCTATGTACCACGCCTCGCCCGATCCGCGTCGGTTGCGCGTAATGGCAGGGAAGCCTTGGTAGAAGTCGCGCTCGAATACAGCAAACGGCTCTGCGCCCTCGGCATGAACGACATCACACAACACGCCGCAATCGTATGAGCCTTCCAGCTCGCCAAGCTGCGATGTCATGACGACGCGATTTCTCTGATGTTCCATCGGTGCATCGATCTCCTCCACCCATATACCGAGCAGCTCGCGAAGCTCGCCTGGGTAACCGCCAGGCGTAACCAGATCGCTCTCGCCCACGATGCCGCTAAACGTTGTGGTAACGAGCGTGCCGCCTTGCTCCACGAAATGTTCCAAACGTGCGGCATAGCCCGAATGAAGCAAATACAACACCGGAGCAACCACAATCTCATAATCAGTCAGAGCCGTTTCCACGCTGATCATATCAACCGGTATGTTCCGGCTGTAGAAGGCGTCATAATACTTCTCGACTTCTATGACATAGCGCAGATCCACGGTTAGTCCACTGGAATGCTCTATCGCCCACCAGTTATCCCAATCGAACACGATCGCCGCCCGAGCATCAGAGCGAGCGCCAAGCAAAGTATCGCCTAGCTTCTGAAGCTCACTGCCGATCCGGGCACATTCCCGGAATACCCGGGTATTCTCATGGCCGGCATGATCGATCATGGCCCCGTGGAATTTCTCGAAAGCTCCGAGCGAGCGACGCAGTTGGAAGTACATAACCGCATCCGCACCGCGGGCGATTGCATGATAACTCCATAGTCGATTTATGCCAGGACGCTTCAGTGCATTGCGGGGGCGCCAGTTCAGCTGGGTCGGGCACGATTCCATCAGCATGAATGGGTCTCCGCCCTTCAATCCTCGCATCAGATCATAGCGCATCGCCATCTGGCTCGGGGTCATGTCGTCTGCGGGATACATATCGAGCGCAATGACATCCAGTTCCTTCGCCCATTTGAAATAATTAAGTGGCTTATACGTGCCGTTGCTTTGAAAGTTCGTCGTCACAACCGCATCCGGATTTACGTCCTTGATGGCGTCCCGTTCCAGCTTGTAACAGGCCAGAATGGCATCCGAATTAAAGCGGTCATAATCGAGCGAAATGCCTTGGAAGGCGGTATCATCTGGATTGCTCGAGCTTAGGTGCTCACTAAGCGCGCTCGGCAGCACAATTTCGTTCCAATCATAGAACGTATGGCCCCAGAATCGGGTATACCAGGCGCGATTCAGCTCCTCGAGCGTGCCGTACCGTTCGCGAAGCCATACACGAAACGCCACCTCGCAGTTGTCACAATAACATCTCAAACCGTATTCATTATTGACATGCCACAGCAGTAATGCAGGATGATCCATATAGCGCTCCGCAAGCTTGCGTGCCATCCGCTCCGAATATAGCCGGAAGGTTGGGCTGTTCGGGCAAGAATTGTGCCGGCGTCCGAATTTTCGCTTGCGGCCGTCATGCTCAACCAGCGTGACATCGGGATATCGCATCGCCATCCATGCAGGATGAGCCGCTGTCGACGTACCAAGGCAAACCTTAATTCCCTGTGCATGAAGCTTATCCATCATCTCGTCCAGCCAGTCAAAGCGATACGTGTTCTCATCCGGCTGATTAAGCGCCCACGAGAAAACGTTGAGCGTGACAATATCAACGCCGGCGATCTGGAACAGCCGCATGTCCTCATCCCAAATTTCGCGTGGCCATTGTTCCGGGTTATAGTCTCCTCCGTACATTACCTTCGGTAAGTTCTCCGTAAACATCAGCTATTCGTCCCCTTAGCTTCAAAGAATCTTTTGAGCTATTACGTGTAGGTAAGCGCTATCTTTTCTTATAATTGTAATCGGAAAAGGCAAATACGATTGAGTATAAGCCCCAGTCGTACCGATCTCATTCCCGGCGGTAAAACAATTGTGATACCCTTCAATGGATGCGAAGACCGCTTTGTTGAACGACAGATAGCCATTGTTTAGCGATCAAACCGTGTCCCGCCGCCGTCGGGTGAACCCCATCCCATATCCAGTACGACGGTTCTGCCAACATGCAAGCCTCATTAAAAGTGGACTGCAGCGGAACGAAGACGGCTCCGAATTCGTCGGCAAGCTTCCTCACGATATCTTGATAGCGCACGATCCGTTCCTGCCAGATTTCCCATCTATCCGAGACTGGAGGAAGTTTGAGTATAAACGGCTCGCACAGCACGATACCTGCTGCCGGAAGCACTTCAGACGTCTCCTCCAACAGATGTCGATAAGCCCTCTCGAACCGGTCCGATGCACCACCGTGTCCTCCGTTGACGATCCGCCCGGCGTCATTGACTCCGACCAGGATGCTTATCACATCGGGCCGGAGACTAATGGCGTCCTCGTTCCACCGGGCGTACAAATCGAAAACGCGGTCTCCGCTGACACCCCGGTTGATAAACAAGGGCTGCTTCTCGGCCAGCTCAAGCCCCAGCTTGCTGGCTATAATGTAAGCATAGCCATGTCCTAGTATATGGTTAAGATCATCGTTGCGTCCCCTGCCACCGTCAGTAATGGAATCGCCTTGGAACAGAATCGTCTTGTATTGCGGCATATTCTTCAGCACCACTCTATCTTCTCCTCTATAAATAATTCGGCTCCGTAAACATCAGCTATTCGTCCCCTTAGCTTCAAAGAATCTTTTGAGCTATTACGTGCAGGTAAGCACTATCTATTCTTTTAATTGTAATCGCAGAATTGCAGTAATACAGCGTTCATTATTAATGAATTTGCTGTAGATTTGGTACATAATTAGCGTAAAAGAGGGAGACCTGGCGCCGCAAATCCTTGATCGACATCGTCAAGCACCAGCACCCAGTCGTTGCCTGGTACGCATACAGTTGGAGGAACGAACTCTTGCGTTCCCTCGTTGTCCACTACACCAGCAGATTCACTTTCACCTGTTCGCGGATTGAACCACCAAACCGCAGCACGCTTGCCGGAGAATAGACCAAGCCGCAGGGTGATCGTCCGGCCCGTATAGGTGTACGCCATCAAATAACTTTTTCCCAAGTTCACGAATAAACGATCGTATCGGTAACCTGGATCGCCGCAAATCGCCGTTTCGTCTGGCGTCCGCTCATTATGAGGTCTAGATAGGAACAGGTTCTTCAAATGGACCATCTGCTTCGCGCCGTCATCATTAAGCGCATCGATCCAGCTCCGCGTACAGCCGTATGCGCCGACTCCCCGCTCCTCTGTGTGGAACTGCATGACCGCATTGTGTCCGTATGTATGTCCGAATGCGCCTGCGAACACTGCCCAATAGGCATAACGCCTTACGTCGTCTGCCTTCCATCTTGGAGCTTCCAAGTTATGCAAGCCATGTGGAATATCCTCATAAGACGGCTCGCCATCTATCGTCGGCTTCGCTGGTACTTTGGCCCAATCCATGTGCACAAATCGTCAGTTGTCTTCGCCAACTAACGTGTCGGGATTGTCCTCATCCATCTGTTCATAGCTGCGATGCCCTGACTGAAACATATTGAAGTCGAGCCAATCCTCGCTATGGAACCACGTCGAGGACTGTGTCCGCCCATACGGATGGAACGTCATCAGGTGATCTGGAGCAGCCTTCCGTATCGCACGTCCCATATTGAGCCATACATCCATATTATCGCTGCCACGGATATCGCCTCCATTCATCCAGATCACGTTAGGACGATCCTTGTAGCGATTACCGACCCATTCGCCGTAACGCTCTGCTGTCCCGGCATTGGTTGAATAATGCTCAACAACGCTGCCCCATACGGGGACAAGCGCGACATACAGCCCTTCACGCTCTGCCATGCCGATCACCTCATCCGCATATGACCAATAACTTGTAAACGCTGCAGATTGTTCCGCATCGGGATAGTCCAAATCGAGATCTCGGAAAGGCAATCTTCCGTAAGCGTTCTCAGAATTCAGATCATGCACAAGCATGATCTGGATGACATTGTAGCCCTTGATTTTCCGATCAAGCAGATAGGTTAGCGCCTGCTCCCTCGTCGTCCGCTTTAAGAGCAGCCATGCCGTATCTCCCAGCCAAAAAAACGGAGTACCGTTAGCATGCTGCAAATAGCGTCCGTTTTCCGTAACAATTAGTCTGCCGTTATCCCATAATTTATGATTATTCATTTCAATTACCTCCTAGTTCAACTGCGATATACAATGAGAGCTTGATGCGTAATTACGCTCAAGCTCTCATTGTTTGGGATTACTGATCATCTCTCTGCCTGATTCCCCAACCAACGCAAGTATCCGCCGTTCCAGCAGTTTCAGACCATTTACAACATTTTGTATTGACTAGTGCATTTTGTAGTGCTGCCGATATTCGCTCGGCGTGAGACCGCAATATTTTTTGAAAACGCTGAAGAAGTGTCGGACGCTCTCGTACCCAACTTGCTCGGATATACGGTGTAAGGAATCCATCGAATCGCCCAGCATCAGTAACTTCGCCTTCTTAATGCGGTACAGATGTAAATAATTGATCAGCGTCAGCCCAGTCTCTTTTCGAAAGAGCGAAGATATATAATTAGGATGTAAGTATACATGCTCAGCAATTTGATCAAGTGAAATATTTTCCTTATAATGCGTCTCGATATGACGGATAATTTTTTTGACGTTTTTGGACATTTGATCGTAGTCAACGCCTGGGACACTTTCTTCCCAATCTAACGAAGCTTGAGAGGTAACCTCATCTTCACTTTCCAGTAGCTCAAGCGACAGGTTCGACATCACATCATAAAGCTCTGCCTTATTAATCGGCTTTAACAGATAATCAATCACTTTACAACGTATTGCTTGGTGCAAATAGGTGGGATCATCGTATCCGGTCAAAATTATGAAGCGATTGCACAGGCCTCGCTCACGTACTTTTCGTATCAGTTCTAGTCCGTTCATTTCCGGCATTTGAATATCCGTAATAATCAAATCGGGACGGAAGTTCTCCAGCTTTTCAAGCGCATCAAATCCATCATACGCACTGACGATCTGCGAGCATGGTGTCTGCCCTTTCTCAATGATATTCATCAGCCCCTTTAACATAAAGGGCTCGTCATCTACGATCATCAGGTTAAGCATGCTATCCCTCCTCGTACTTTGAGCTGTACTATGATCATCGTGCGGTTGCTGACATTGTATAGCCCTTGAATTTGACTTACCATTATTGGAATTTTATTCTATCGATTCCATTCGCGCAAGTTGTTATTTCGTTGCGTACAGGCGAACGGGGCCGTACAGGCCGCCGGCTGCAAACGCCTTTTCCCAATGCTCAGGCATTGACTCAGGCTGCCAGTAGGATACCTTCGGATTCGTGGATCCACCGACATTGCTTGACGGGCGGCCGATTTCATAATGGGTCCCCAACGTGTTCGTCACCCGAATACGCAGATGATGCGTTCCCGGGCCGAAATCAAGCTTGAATCGATATGGGCCCCATGCGCGTACACCGAGCGGGCTGCCATTCAGCCATACCTCTGCCGTGCCGCGAACATGCCCCAGCTCAAGTACCGCACCATTGTCTTCTTTCCATTCGACCATCGATTCATACTCAACCACGCCACTATGATGCGGCAGGCACAGCGCCGATCTCCAATCGCCTAGTTCTCCTTGCACAGGCGCAACTTCGAACCGAATCGGCGCGAGCAGCACGTCCGTCTCTGTACTCATATCACTTGGCACGATGCGAAGCGCAGCCATTGTATTTGCCGATTGTGCTTCGAATAGTGCCTTGCCGTCACGCATTACCTTCCGCTCGCCGTCTATCCAACATTCACACGCTCCGGCGCAGATGACCTGAAGCGCCGTGGCGCCCGCCGGGAGTGGGAAGCGCAGCCAGATCGGTTTCCCAAGCTGAGATGTGTCGCGGACGAACGGCAGCGGCTGAGACATCGGTTTGGCATCCGGCATCAGCCAGCTGACATTCGGCAACGGATGTGCACGGACCGGAAGCCACATCGTCTCCGTCTCGGCAAACTGCAGCACTGCTTCATGCAAAACCTCTGCAGGCTGTCCCTGTTCATTTAGCCACGATGACCCAGTGCAGAACATTTGGCCCCTTCCATCCACACGCTCGATCACGCCGTCTACCATTGCCACACCTTGACCCTCTGGCATGACAAGCTCGATGGTATTGTCGCCACCTTGCCAATACCTCGTCAAATCAATCTCTTCTTGACCCTGCCGGATATACGGATTGAAATCGCCATGCTCGGTTATATGCTTGCCGTTCACATAGAGCGCAACGCGCTCCTTAGCACAGAAGATGGCGCGTACCCGACTGACACCACTGTTCTCCGGCTCGGAAATCGTGTACGACAACCGAGTTTTCGAATTAGGGCTAGAAGAATAAATCCACTTTGGCAGCGGCTCTTGCTCTTCCGCGCACAAGGTAACCCCTGCGCGAATCAGCCCACCCGCCAGCGCCTCCGCACACAGCAGTAACGAATTGGCTCCGTGCTTCAGGTTCACGGCAGCTGTCTGCTCCTCAGGACCGCCGCTGCATGTGATCCTTTCTCCATTCACCCATAGGGCTATTGCCGCATTGCTCTCTGTGCGCAGCCAGTACGTCCCAGCACTCGGCGCTACTACATTCGTCCTCGCCCATACCTGATCACCAAGATCCGCCATTCCCAAATTTAAGAATTTGCGGGGAACCCGGCCCATCCGCCCCGCCCATGTCCGGAACGACAGGTCCCCCAGCGTATTGCTGTAGACGACCCGCCATATGCTGCCTGCATCAAAGCTCTGATCCCGAGATGCTTCCCAGTAAGCAGCCTCGCTCCACAGCCGCTTCATCCAAACTGAATCGTCAAGAGTGCTCACATGCCAGTTAGCTGCCATGCCGTCTGCTTCGCTCTCCTCGCACGCGACAAGCACCTCGCGGCGTTCGATCGGCGCAAAAGCAGTTTGACCGCCATGTAAATCAAAATCCCCATAACGATTATCAAGCGTTGGTACAGCCAGTACCTGCCAGTCATGCAGCTCTGCCACCGGTTCCTTCTCTGCAGGAAGTGCCGGTACTTCCGCCGGCAACGCCATTCTGTCCGATGGGGGCGTGGAATGACCCAACACTCCAGCCTCCGTTGGAACCCATGGGCATACGACGAATGCCGCTGGCCAGCTGTCGAACACCACTTCCAGCTCAACCCATTCACCGTCCCTGCTGAATGAAAGCGGGGATACCTTCCCACTAACCGGATCCCACAGCTGCGGGTGGCCTACAGTGCGCAGACGATAACGCGCGCTCCGCGGAGGAGGCACCCCCTCTCCAGATGGTTCGTGCATCGGCAGCAGCTCTCCCGTTTCTGGCAGCAAAAGGAATATATCTGCGTCCGCTATCCTGCGCATCAACGGCATATTCGGCCCTTTTGCGCGACCCAGTGACTTCGATTCAAGGATTTCTAACGCTTCTTGGACGGAGCTGACATACATAGCACCCTCCAGCACCGGATCATCCTCTCCGCACTGTACAGCAATAACTAGACCGCCGGTTTCAAGCCATGCGTTCACCTTCGCTAGGGCAGCATCATCCATAATCGTGGTGCCGCATAGCAATAGTGCAGAGAACGATTCGTCGCCAATTCGGAGCTTATTATCCGACAACTTCGCAATCTCCAAAGCGGAATCGTCCGTCACATCAAAGTCGATGCATGCGGAGCGAAGCGCACCTGGTTTATTGCGCTCCTTGCGATTCCAGCGGCCTGTCAGCGATTGGTAGACCTCTTGAACATGCCCGATCCGCTTATGCGGCATCATGTTGGCGACAGCCATCGGATGCTGGAGCGGCCCTCCGTCTGACAGCGACATCCAGCCGCATGCCGCGTGCGAAGGATAATGAACCGCGACATCGGCAACATGCGTTCCTTGCGTTAACAGCCAACACGCGCGGCTGACTGTATCGGCAAACACGCCATAATGTTCATAATACGGCTGACGCCATCCCGTATCGGGCGGCGCCCACTCCCACCATCCGCCACGCGTACTGTAATAGACAGAGTGCGGACTGTAAAGCGTCACACCAGACTGCAGCCAAGGCACTAGCCAGTGCATCGTCTCCTCCATCGTTCCGCCCCAACCGCTCGTATGGAAAGACTCCAGAAACACGCGTTTGCCCCCGTGCAAATGAACCATCGAAGCATGCGGCTTAATCTCGCCGTCCATATCGCTGCCAGCTGCATTATACCAGCGATGCGTGCGCATATAATCCAGATAAAGCCGCTGCGCACCATGCAGATCGGCGCGGCGCGCAGGCCCGGCCTGGTCGCAGCACTGCAGCATATTATGGCGCTTGTGCCACTCATATTGCAGCTTGAACACCGCTTCCTCCGCCAACTCGGTCGCTAGTTCGTAAACTCGCCTGCGTATAAGCGAGGCTCCCTCTATATCCTCGAACAGGGCCGGCAAGGCTGCAATCAAGTCCTCGCCATAGCGTTCGACATATAGCTTGGGAAGGCTCTCTGTCCATAACGGCATCGATGGAAGCTCATCCTGGAAGCTGCCGCCAATCGTCAGGCCTAGCTCACTCGGAAAACGCCGCTCGAATTCGCCATAAATCCGATCATACAACTGCTCTGTCGCGTGCTTGTCAAGCCAGTTAAATCCTTGCCGAACCGTTATGTAACGGTAGCCGCCGCTCTCAGTTAGCAACTCTGCACCTTCAGACAACTCCTCGCCATGTGCAAGTCTGCGTAGCTGGTAGCCAGCCAATTCCGGATGCTCCGCGACAAGGTGAGCTGGGAAGTTCGATCCCGAGAAGCCGATTTGGTCGTAGAAGAAAATACGCATACCTAGCCTCTGCGCTTCCCGCACAGCCACTTCGAACATAGACCACCAGCGTTCGCTAAAGTATGGCGGATCGTCGGCAACGCTGCCGTATTGCGGACCCGTCGGCGCAATATTGATGATGCCGATATTGCGCAAGCCTCCGCTGCGGAATTTCTGTAATTGCCATCGTACGCGTTCCGCTGTTACTTCCTCCGCACTCCACCACCAAAACGGCACTGGACCGTAGTCCGGATCTGGCGAAGCAAACCCCTCTCGCAGATTCTTGTAATTCATGTAAGGTTCCTCCTGAAAATGAGAAAAACTTCTATCGAAGCCTTTCGATGATGAGCGACCGCGTTTCTAATGTGGTCAAAAATAAATGGCTCGACTCAATGGCCGAAATATTTACGCATTTCGGCCATATCGGCAAGCATCCAATTTTGTAGTGTCTACATCAAGCTACGATTAAAAGTTTTTCTGATATTCTTTGTACTTCGCAGTAGCCCAAGTTTCTAGCTTCGCCAGTCCAAGACTTTCAGCCTTCTTCAGTAATGCGTCGTATTGAGCTTTGGCTTCTGCTTCGGAAGCAGCCAAATAGATTTTCAATTCCTCGGTCGTAACCATGTTTTGGATTTGAGCTTCAATCACTTGCTCTTCTGTATCCGGTTCTGTAGCAACTAGACCCAGTGCAGGGTTGAACTTAAGAGCGGCCCTATTAGCAAGACCCCATTTCGTCATTTGAGAAGTCGGGCTATAACGTTGTAGTGCTTCGTTAACGCCGCTGCTGCCAATCAGCCCCCACCAAACAACACCCATTTTCTTTTGAATTTCAGCGTTGTTGAAATCATATTTCATAACCGGATATTTCTCTGCTTCGTTATATTCCCAATCTTCGCCCTTAATACCGTAAAGTCCAAGCTTTTGTCCTTCTTCACTGTACATGAACTGCAGGAATTTAATTGAAGCTTCTGGGTTTTTGTTCTTTTTCGTAATATACATGCCTGCCCAGCCGGATCCACCCATCGGAACACCCGCTTGGTCGCTAAGCAGCTTCGTCACTTGCGTCATTTTGAATGCTGCCCCAAGTTTTTCCAATTGCGGGTTGGTCGTATCCGCATTACCGTGGCCATGGGCAAAGGCTTTACCGTTCAATACCAATTGATCATCTTGCTGAGCGTCCTTAAAGGTGAAGTTCTCAGCCGTCATATATCCTTTGCGGTACAGATTGTTCATGTACAGGTAGTAATTCAAATAGTTTTTATCTTTCAGGTAGTATTTCGCAGCACCATCTATGTCCACGAAGCCTTTGGCTTTCTTCAATCCGAAGTTGATACGTAGATTTTGACCGATTTGATCTTTATCCCACACGAGCGGCGTCATATCCGGAAACTGAGCTTTCACTTTGCCCAGAACCGCGGTAAGATCATCCAAGTTATTCAGTGAAGGATTACCAATTTTTTCCATAATGTCTTGGCGGAAGGTCATACCGCTCGTGCCTGGTATTGCTTTTGGATTATCTTTCCATTCTTGCTCCGTAGAGTATGCATTTCGTATCGTATAGAAGTTGCCGTCTGGCATCGTGTTGACGCCCATACGTTCTTTACTAATTTTGAAATCCGGCGCATACTTCTTGATTAAGTCCCCCAATGGATAGGATACATTACTGACGGCCATGCGCGTCAGATCAGTAGCTGTATATACCAAATCAGGTAAATCGCCTGAAGCGATCAAAAGCGGAAGCTGTTTATCATCCGTAGCAACCTGAACGTTCAGCTTAATTCCGGTTTTCTTAGTAATTTCTTCCGGAACCTTGCCGCTCCAGTCTTTCAGAGACCACCATGGCATATTGACGAATACCGTAAGCTCTACAGGTTTTTGGTCAGCTTTCTTGGCTTCTTGCGTGGCAGCTGGTGCGGTACTCTCTTTGCTAGGTTCCGGACTGCTGCCGCTGTTGCCGCTTGAACAGGCTGTAAGTAACATCATCCCTGCAAGCGCTATCAACCCTGTCGATTTAAAAACCTTCTTCATTGAATTGCCTCCTTTTTATATCTACCTTATATATGAAACGGAATAAAACCTATTTTTTATTTGTGGTTTTATTCCGCGTTCCACCAACGTCATACACTAGAAATCAAACGAATGCTGCTTAACCCTTTACAGAACCGATCATAATTCCTTGTACAAAGTACTTTTGTAAAAAAGGATAGACAAGAAGGATCGGTATAACCGCAATAACCATCGCTGTCACCTGGATCGAGAAGGTTGTCACACCCGTAACGGCCGCAGCGTAATCCGCAGAAGCCATATCCGTTGGAATCATACCCTGATTGATAACTTCCATCATACGGTAGGTTAATGGCCGGAGCGAATCCTTATTGACAAAATAGGCCGAATCCATCCATGAGTTCCATTGGCCAACGCCTATAAACAATCCCATTGCAGCAATTAGCGGTTTGGAGACGGGTAGGATTATTTTCAAAAAAATAGTTAAATCCGAAGCCCCATCTATTCGCGCCGATTCCTCCATCTCCGCAGGGATCTCACGGAAGAATGAGACTGCAATAATGAGGAAGAAGATTGTCACTGCACCTGGAACAATATAAACCCAAAATGTATTGAGTAATCCTATGCTGCGCAGTACAACGTAATAGGGGATCAGTCCGCCTGAGGTGTACATGGCAATGATGAAGAATGAAAAGTAGAACTTCTGAAACACCAGATTACGATACGCCAGACCATACGCTGTCAAACACGTAAAGAAGATCGTGACGGCCGCTCCGATACCTGTCCTTATCACGGAGACTCCAAAAGACTTAATCCACTTCGGATCGCTGAGAAACTTGTCATAATTGTTTAGGGTAAAATCCCTTGGCCAAAAATAGATGCCGCCCAGCGTGGTGTCAAGCCCGTTATTGAACGAAATAATAATTAAATAGTAAAAGGGGTACATCGTAACCAGTGCGATAATAACAAGCAAACTTATATTTACGATATCAACGATGCGATCTTCGATCGTTCTGCGATGCATATTTGACTCCTTTCCGCTGTTAGAACAAGCTGTTTTTGGTGACTTTTTTGGACAGGTAATTGCTTCCGAATACAAGAATGATAGCGATTACCGATTGTATTAAGTCGATTGCCGTCGCATAAGCGTATCGTCCTTGCGCTAAGCCCATCTTAAACGCATACGTTTGCAATATTTCCGAGCGTTCATTATTAATCGAATTACCGAGCAAGTAAGATTGCTCAAAGTTGGATCCAACAAGGCCTCCGCCGAGCATGCTTCCAACTGCAAGAATAAGTACGACGATAATCGTGCCACGGATGCCAGGCAGTGTGATATGCCAGATACGGCGTAATCGACCGGCTCCATCCATCTCGGCCGCATCATACAACGTAGGATCAAGACCGCTGATCGCTGCGAGGAAGATAATCGCCCACCAGCCCGCCTCTTTCCACATGGCCGTCGTGACAGCTAGTCCCCAGAAATAGTCCGGACTGGACAGGAAAGGAAGTGAATTCTTCACAAGTCCTAATCCCTTCAATAAATCGTTTACAATGCCATTGTTGGTCGACAAGAAGACAACGAGCAACCCGGAAACGACGATCCACGAAATAAAATGAGGAAAGTAGCTGACTGTCTGTGCGAAACGCTTAAAGAACTGATGCCGCACTTCGTTAAACATAATGGCCAATAAAATTGGCATCGGGAAGGTAAAGACTAATTTCAAAAGACTGATTGCCAGCGTATTCGTTACAATGAGCTTGAAATTGTAAGCGTGGACAAACTCCTCGAAATATTTGAGCCCTACCCATTCACTGGTAAAGATCCCTTTAATGCCACTCGAGATTGAATAATTTTTAAATGCCATCAAAATGCCGAACATCGGCAAGTAATGGAAGATGAAGACAATCAGCATTCCCGTTATAACGAACAAATGAGCATATTTCTGTTTCACAATTTCACGCCAGATGGATCGTTTCACCACCGTGAGCTGCTTTGTCCGATGCGTTGTGCCTACCTTCGTTAGCTGCTCCAAACCATCCTCACTCCTCCCTCTTCCCCCGACTCAAGCTGCCGCTTGGAGAATATGACTTTATTGTATAGTCGATAGATTGAGATGAATAGTGTTGAAAACTTATATTCCAGCGATCATTTTTAAGGTATTTGTAAGCGTAATCAAATTTCAATGTTTCCAAATTTGTGAAGTGAATATTTTAAATTTCCGTATTCATTTTATGTGGAATTTTGACATCAGCGATTATGATTTGGGGGCCGGAGAATAGGCGTTAGGAGTCGATCGGATGAGTGTATTGTCCATTCTGGAACAATATGGGTATTTAGTTTGTCACACGACTACGGTCACTTTTTGTTGGTAAAATGTAAAGCTTCCAGATTCAGTCTCGACTATTATATAATCCATTGCGTCTTGAAGTTTTTTGATTCCTTTCGGCAATACAGCATGCTCATCTTGCCCACAGATGGCACCCTGTCCACTTCTGATTGAGCAAGCCCTCTTCCATCAGCAACTCGGCACAAGTCAAAACAACCTTCGAACCCGCAGCCCCGCTGACACGAATCCTCGGCCATCCCGAGAAGTTTTGGCCTAGATCCACCACATAGACGCCAGGCTTGGGATTTTTGCTGGCTTGCCAGCTGCCGTCCGTACTGATCCTCTCGCAAGCGCCGGAAGCATATTCAATGACGATATCAGCCAGGCACGTAGGCGTACCGAAAGAATCCTTAAACTTCGTATATTTTCCGCCAGGTACGTGGTAGAAGCCGTTCCCCAGCTCAATTTGAACGATATTAACACCAGACTTAAGCTGCGGCGTAATATCATAAGTCGTGTACAGAACCGTCTGGTCATAGTCCGTCCAGCCGGGATCAAGCTCATGATCGCCTATTTTGTTGCCGTTCAACAGCAATTCATAATGCCCAAGACCGCTAATATACACCCTCGCGCGCGCAACCTCATGCAAGGCATCGAAGTGACGCCGAAAGCGGGACGCTCCTTTCCAATTCTCTGTCGCGTCCGGATTTGCGATCCACTTCCCCTGCCAGCTTCGACTTTCCAGCTGTCCCATTTCCCACTAGGCTACCACGCTGTCATACTGCGTCCCCTGTTCATCTTCAATGTTAACCTTCCAATAGTATCTCTGCCTTGGCTGCAGTACAGTGCCAGCATAAGGAATAGCCGTATGATCGCCGCTGCCAACAATTCCGCTGTCCCATGCATCCACATCGCCATTCATCAGTCTCGCACAGCTCGTTGCAACCTGAATCCGATATGCCTTCTGGCGAAATGCCACCGGCATTTGTTCAAGGAACGACCAGCTCAGGCGGGGAGCTGGTTCGTCAAGGCCGATCGGATTAGGCCTGCCTTCTGTCCGCAGAGAACCAATCGCGAGCGGCAAGGACGTCGCAACCGCAATCGTGCGGGATTCGGGGAAGATATTACATGTCGCGTCGCCTTCCATCGGGCGCCTACATGCTGTATAGAAATGGTACAAAACCCCGTTATGGGTAATAACCGACGGTTTATGAGCAAAAACGGAATCGATCGCATTGCCTTCGCCAGTCTTAATGATCGGCTCTTCATATTTGCGCCAGTCAAGCAAATTATCCGACTGTGCAATCCCTTCCTGTGCCGCTTTATAGTTAAATCCAAAATAGAACATCGTCCAGCGCGATCCGTCCCGCAGTACGCAAGGATCACTAACGAAACCGCTGTCCCATGCGTCCGGCGTCACTTGAAGAACCGGATTGTGCTCATAGCGCGTCCATTGTACAAGATTCTTCGAAGTGGCTAGGCCAGTCTGTTCGGTCCAAGCGCCTTCATCTTTATCCTTCGCATTGTAAAACAAATAAAAAGTACCTTCATACTCCAACAAACATTCCTTATATAGCCTGCCTTTCTCCCATTCCCCGCCATCCTCAGGCACGAGAATCGGATTCTCCAGGCGATTCCAGTTCATCAGGTTGTCGTCTTCTGTCCATGCAAGTCCAATCTTGGCAGATCCCGCTTCGTAACCATCACCCGGATAAGAATGATAGACTAACCAGTACTTGCCGTTCCATTTCTTCAAACAGCCTGGACCATGCATATCATTGTCACGTAAAATCCATGTGCCGGCAATATTGCGAGAATCCCATGTGATACCTTCCTCATTTCTAGTCAATATTGTCGACAGATGCTGCCAATCATTGTGCCTAAACACGAACGGGCAATCTACGGCATGGCTATCAAATGCTCCCTTCGCACCTGATCCGACAAGCACAGGCTTCTTCCATTTGTATGGTGTCAAACAAGTGGCGATATCCATTATGCATTACCTGCCTTTTTAAATTCTACTAATCATTAAATCCATCGACTCATTGTCTGAGAATGGCTTTAATCGAACAGTAAATTCCGTCGTTTCTGCCGTAATCAGATAAGACGGCAAGGTTGGGGCATAGCCGCAGCTATGATTGCCTAGACCCGATTGTCTCCAATCGGCATTAATTTCTACTTCGCCCAGATGGATCAGATCAGAATGATGCTTGGCTTTGCTCAAAGCCTGGGTTGAATATCGGCTTACACCAACTTGCCCGAGTGGCATCCCCACTCCAGCAATAAGCAGTCCTACGCCGTCTACGTCCGTGACAGAAGCCCAGCGCACGTCCGCCTTGCTTCCACTCTCTTGCGGCTTGATATATGGCACGAATTGCTCATCAACTGTCCCTTCGTACACACCAAGCTTTCCGCTGGTCTTGCGGTCGGCGTAACATTCGTGCGGGCCTCGGCCGAACCATGAGAAGCGATCGAATCGATTCGGCATCGTGAACCGAATACCGGCTCTGGGAAGAGGCGGCAGGCCTTCCTTCAAAGGTTCAAGCCGGTTCTCCAGCTTCACTTCCCCGCTGCCGTAAATCGTATATAGCTGCTTTACTTGGAATAATGGCCGGGAGCCTTTTACGCTGAGCACGGACTCCGTCTTTATCTGAATGAAGGAGTCTTCTTTATGCGACACTAACTCGACACTGCGAACGTAGGCATCAAGTTCATGATAGCCTGCATCACGCCACTGCTTCGCCAGATGGACGTCATTGTCAATCGGTGCCCGCCACAAATTGATGCGAGGTCCTTGCGCGAGCAAAGATACGCCTTTATAATCCCAGGCAGTTATGTCTCCGTTCAGCTTATCGAACGTCAACGTGAAGACGTCGCCGTCGATGCGAATGAATTGATCGTACTCTGCAGCGGACACTCCAGCCAACACCTCCGTATCGGCGGCAGACTCCGAACAAGTTGAATTGTTCAGCGGCACGTCCGCCCAGGCCACCTCGTGGCCAGCCTGCGCCCAATCCGTGGAATCGCGCAGGACGAAGCTAACATGCAGCCAATATTCACTGCGCTCATCCGCCCAGCGCGTGCAGAAAGGAATCGTGACAAGCTCCTCTCCTCCTGCCGGAATATCCAGCGACGCAAGCTTCCCTTCCTCTAGTAGGATGCCGTCACGATACACACTCCAATGGATGGCAAGATGGAGCAGCGAAACAATATCGTAACGATTGCCTATCCGTAAGACGCCTTGCTCTGCTTGCACTGGAAGGACGGTAACCGGTTCGATCGCCTTCTTGAATTCGATTAAAGCAGGCTTGGGGCTGCGGTCGGGGAACAGCAATCCGTCGATACAGAAGTTGCCGCTATGAGGCTCATCACCGAAATCGCCACCATAGGCGTATTCGAGGCTTCCGTCGCTTGCACGGCGGCGAATCGCGAGATCTGTCCACTCCCAAATCAAACCACCACAAAGCCGAGGGTACCGGTAGACGGTGTCCCAATATTCCTTCTGATTGCCAAGTGCATTGCCCATTGCATGCCCGAATTCAACCATTAGATAAGGACGTGTCTCCTCCTTCTCTCCCTCTGCGATCAGCATGTCTACCGAAGGATACATCGAGCTGATGATGTCAACGATCGGTGCATCCTTGGCCCGTTCGTAATGAATCGGACGCGTCGGATCCACCTCTCTCGTCCATGCAGCCATGGCGTCGTGATTGTCACCATAGCCCGACTCATTCCCGAGGGACCAGACAATGACGGAAGGATGGTTCTTGTCTCGCTCTACTAGACGAGCCATCCGATCCAGGAATGCCTCTCTCCACTCAGGATCCTCAGCCAACCGGCTTTCATAAGCCGTCTTCTCGTCTGGATTGTTGATCCAACGACTGATCTCTCCGAGAAATACACAACCGTGCGTCTCCAAATCCGCTTCGTCGATGACGTACAGCCCATATTGATCGCACAGATCGAGCCAGCGCTCGTCGTTCGGATAATGAGAGCAACGAACGGTATTAATGTTATGCTGCTTCATCAGCGTAATGTCACGAACCATCGCCTCCATCGTCGTCACATGACCGAGATTTGGATCGAATTCATTACGGTTCACTCCGCGAAGGATGACCGGCATGTCGTTAACGAGCAGCCGTCCGGCCTGCACTTTCACTTCCCTAAATCCAACTGTATAGCGATGTGCTTCTGCCACCTTACCTTCCGCATTGGTCAATGTCAGCAGGAGCGTATAGAGAGCTGGCTGCTCAGCCGACCACATCTTAGGGTCGCGTACTGGAAACTCCGCATGGGCGACAGTTTCCTCACGAGGAGCAAGCGCAGCGACAGCAAGCGTTACGCTGGCAAGTTCATGCGCCGATTCGAGCAGAACCGCATGAATCCCGCAATTCTCTCCCCATCGGTCAGAACGATTCGTTAAGGTCACGGCAAGCTCCAACAAACCTTCCCGGTATGTCTCGTTGAGGCGAGTCCGAATGCGGACATCAAACATATGTACGGTGGGGATGGATAGCAGATATACGTCCCGAAATATCCCGCTCAGCCGCCATTTATCTTGATCCTCAAGATAGCTGCCTGTCGACCATTGATAAACGCGTACCGCTAGCTTGTTCTCACCAGAGCGGATATAAGGTGTAATATCAAATTCCATCCGGTTATGGCTGCCTTGACCGAAGCCTACTTCCATGCCATTCACCCACAAATGAAAAGCCGAATCCACACCATCGAACGCGAGAATGACAGATCTGTCGATCCAACTGTCAGGGATGTTAAACATCCGAGAATAGCAGCCCGTCGGATTCATCTTCGGAATGAACGGCGGGTCTACTGGAAACGGATACTTGCTACTGCTGTATAAGGGCACGCCATAGCCGTGTAACTGCCAATTCGACGGAACCGGGAGTGTATCCCACGCCTCGCAGGAAAACGCTTGTTCATAGAACCTTTCCGGGGTTTTGAACGGGTTCTCCGAGTAATAAAACTTCCATTCTCCATTCAGACAATGATAATAAGGGGAGGACGTTCGATCGTCCACTAAAGCCGCTTGAGCATTGGCGAACGGGATTGAAGCGGCCCTGGGACGCTCTGCGTTTATCTGCAACATGTTTACATTTTCATAATCGGGCAAATTGTCCATACTTTTCCTAGTACTATCCATACCCTTCCTCCTCCTTACATATAAGCGAACCTATTCAGCTATCGTCATGCCTCAGGTATAGCAAGCTTCAAGGTAAATGTCGTGCCTTCTCCTACGCGGCTTTCAATAAGCATACACGTTTGTCCGCCGTAGAACGTACGAATACGTTCGCTGACATTGTATAAACCATAACCTGAATTCTCGTTTTGGAGAGCTTGTCGATCCAGCTCGTTGCTGAGCACTCCTCGAATCAGATCCAAACGTTCCTCCGAGATGCCAGGCCCATTGTCGGAGACAATGATTAGGAGTTCAGTGTGTTCTCGTCTAACGACAATATCGATCTCCCCGCGCTTGCGAATGCGCCCGATACCGTGCTGGATGCAATTTTCTACGATTGGCTGCAAAATAAACCGCGGACAGCGAATATGGTCGATATTCGTCAATATATGGATTGAGAAGCGCAGCCGATCCAACATGCGCAGCTTATGCATATCGAAATAATGCTGAACATGATCGATTTCGTTCGTCAGCATCGTCTCGTTATCTCCTGAATTCAGCGTATATCGAAGCAGCCGGCCAAATGTATATGTGGCATTGACCACTTCTTGATCGTTATTGATCTCTGCCAGCATGCGAATGGATTCAAGCGTATTGTAAAGAAAATGAGGCTTGATCTGTGCTTGCAGCACAAGATAGTCCGCCTCCTTCTTCATGAGCTCGGTTTTATGAACGGTATTTAACAGTTCATCAATGCGATGGACAAGCGAATTGTAGGATCGGGTCAGAAAATCGATTTCATCATTAGATGTTCCAACCTCGTAGTAGGTTAGCTTGTTTTCGTCCACATGTCGCATATGCTTTGCCAAACCAAGAATTCGACTAACGAGAGAAGTAGCCGTCGCGTAATAGATCCCCGTCAGCACAGCCAGTGATCCCAATAACGAAAGTGCGAGAAAGAGCACCTTGGTCCGGATGTCAACGAATACTTCATCCATTTGACTGGAGAAGTAGAACTTCGTTGACAGCTCAGGGATCGACAACGTGTTCACAAGCGTCCTCTGCTTGCGCAAATAGGCGTAGCCTTGATTGCTTTTTTCGGCCATAGCCAGCAAGCTTACCGTCTGTTCGTTGTATAACCCGTTCCCCCCGCTGTTGTAGACTGTATCGCCGCCTTGCACAATCAGTACTTGCATGTTCTGATTGACATCAACCGCCTTGAGGAAATTTCGCAGCAACGAATCATTTGTTATAATCTCCAGCACAGCCAGCGGCTTCGTATAGCTGTTATTATAAACACGTTGGTAGTAGCTCAAGTTCGGAAGCACGGTAGTATCGGCTCCGCTGCGACGCAGCCAGACGCCTTTATCTACATTAACATTGTTTAGCAATGCTAGTGGCTTCTTATCCAATTGGTTCAGGTCCTCAAGCTCTCCGTTGACTGCGTGAACCTCATGCAACGTTTTGTACAGTTTAATAGACGAAATCTCGTTATGGTGCGATTGCGCATAAATAAATAGTGGTCGAATGTCTTTAAGATAATTGTATACAGATTGTAGCTCTGAAGTATTATAGCCACTAAGATAATCGATCAACTGCTGATTGTTCATGAACAGAGCATGAATCGATTCCACCTGGTTCAGACTCGACCGAAACCCTTCGCCAGCTTGAATGACCAGCTTCTGCTTACCTTCCGAATACTCTGATGTGACATCCATATAGAACTGATTGTACAAGTAACCGCCGAAGACAATAATCGGCAAAATCACGAGCAGCAGGTATCCGATCGCCATTTTCTTTACGATCCTCAAATTCTTCATTTCAACGGCCTTCCTTTGCATCGAGCAGCCTCGATTGAAGCGCTGTCATTCTGGCATTGTTTTTAGATCCATAAGCGTCTAAGCGAGTGATCATTCTCCGTTTCTTCCTACGTGTGCTGCCGTTAGGAGAATATAATTATATTGTATAGATGTGCGCTTGGGATGAATAGTGCTGAAAACTATAAAAACAACGAACATTATTAAGATGTATGTAAGCGTAATTATTAGATTCGGAATTGCAACGCTATATCTCGTCTCTTTCATAAAAAAACCATTTCTAAAAATAACCACAACATCATCTAACGCTCCTTTGCTCAAAAGAGTAAAATGATAGCCATGATCAATTCCGAAATGGTCCCATGAAATGCAACGCTCAACTCTCATTCTTTCTCAATACAGAAACGATAGCTCTTTTCCAACCTGCCCTATACACATCCCGCACTTCCGGATCTATCAATGGCAAATAGGTCTGATAAATCGATTTCTCATTCTTTACTTCTTCCCAAGAGGACCAGAATCCGATGCCGACACCACCGATATACGCGGAACCCATAGGCGATAACTCAGCAACTTCTGATTTAACGACTTTCTTGCCTAGCAGATTGGATTGGAACTGCATCAAGCCTGCATTCTCAGATGCTCCACCATCGGCACGCAATTCTTGAAGCTCAACATGGGTTTCATTCTCTATCAGATTAACAGCATCATCGACCTGATAAGCTATACTTTCAAGAGCTGCACGAATGATATGGGCTTTGGTTGTTCCTCGATTCATTCCAGTAATTGAAGCCCTAGCGTAAGAATCCCAATAGGGGGCTCCGAGTCCAACGAACGCCGGCACTAAGTAAACGCCTTCACTATCCGGGGCTTCTTGAAGCAATGCCTCCATTTCGTCGAAAGTCCGGAATAGTCCAAGATTATCGCTAACCCATGACAAGCAATCCCCTGAGGTGCGAATAACAGCCTCAACGGCATACGTTACATTTCCTCTTATTCCCCAAGCGATTGCACTTACTAATCCGTTCTCGGCTTGAACCGGCTTATCCCCCACATTCATTAACACGGACGTCCCCGTGCCATAGGTTGCTTTAGCCATCCCGATATCGAAGCATTGATTTCCGAACAGGGCTGCTTGAGAGTCTCCAATGATACCCGTAATTGGTACACGATACTCGCCAAACATAGTTGGATCTTCTGTGTATCCGAATATATCATCTGATGATTTAACCTCAGGCAGCAAGGTGATTGGAACCTCGAATAGGTTGCAAAGTTCTTCATCCCACTCTAGTGTATGAATATTAAATAGTGATGTACGGCTTGCATTGGTGTAATCCGTTGCATGTACGTTACCTTCAGTCAACTTCCATATTAACCAGCTGTCTATGGTTCCAGCCAGAAGATGTCCTGCATCCAGCTTATCCTCCATGCCTTCCACATGCCCAAGAATCCATCGCCATTTTGCAGCCGAGAAATATGGATCCAACATTAAGCCGGTTTTGGATCGTACCCTATCCTCCGCACCTGCCGCCTTATAAGCTGCACACAGATCTGCGGTCCGTTGGCACTGCCATACAATGGCATGATATACGGGAAGACCCGTCATACGATCCCAAATAACAGCTGTTTCTCGCTGATTCGTAATCGTCATGGCAGCAATAGCCTCATAACCAATCCCAGCGGAGCGTATAGCTTCATGTGCGGAGCGTTTTACATTGTTATAAATCTCGATCGGATCCTGTTCAACCCAGCCAGTTTGTGGATAGGATGTTCTATGTGAAACCGTACTACGCGTTACTATGGCACCCTCACGATCAACGATAAGTGCTTTCGTTCCAGATGTACTTTGGTCAATGGCCAACAAATATGATTTATTATTCATACTTACTCCCGTTTACCCAGCATTTCGAGTGCGAGTTGCTTAAGATTACTTTTGCTTAGTCCATAATACTCAAACACTTCCGCACTTTTGCCAGCAATCGCTGGTTCATCTGGAATTCCAATAATACGCATGGGAACCGGATCGTTTTGAACAACGACTTCGGCTACAGCTGCACCTAGTCCGCCAAGAACGCTGTGTTCTTCTACAGTGATAATATGTCCTGTTTCTTTGGCAGCTTGTATAATGGCTTGTTCATCCAGCGGTTTAATGGTGTGCATATTGATGACCCTGCATGACACGCCAACCTGCTTTAACTCGTCATGCGCATCAAGCGCTACACGAACAGTTTCTCCAGCGGCAATGATTGTGATGTCGTTTCCTTCTCGCATCCTTACGGATTTACCAATAATAAATTCGTAATCGTGAGATTCATACACATCTTCGACGGCATTACGGCCTATGCGAATGTATACTCCGCCGTTATGCTTTACAAGCGCTTCTGTCATACGTTTTGTTTCATGCCGATCTGCGGGCAAGATAACACATAATCCTGGAATTGCACGTGCAACTGCTATATCCTGTACAGAATGGTGAGACATTCCCAATGCGCCATAACTAACTCCACCGCTAATACCAACCAGCTTTACATTGGTTCCCGAATACGCAACGTCCACTTTGATCTGCTCAATGCTTCTCATACTTAGAAAGCAAGCTGGTGAAGTCACAAAGGGCTTTTTACCGCTGTGGGCCAGTCCTGCAGATATCCCAACGATATTTTGCTCTGCTATACCCACTTCAACGAATTGATCTGGGTATGCTTTAGCGAAAGGTGCCATCGCTGCTGATCCCCTTGAATCACTAGCAAGCACCATAATGTCACGATCATCTTTCGCAAGCTCGAGAAGTGTTTCACAAATCACTTGGCGGTTAGGGATTGTGTTCATTATTATCGTACCTCCCCCTTCTGTTCAAACACCTCTAAAGCTGCAGTTAACTCTGCGAGCGCTCTCCCTAACTCCAACTCATTCGGGACATGATGATGCCAGTGGGGGACATTCTCCGCAAAGGAAACTCCCTTGCCTTTCACTGTATTCGCCATGACTAGTGTTGGCTTACCGTTTACTGCTGGAACTGCTGCAAATGTTTCAACCAAATCTTTCATATCATTGCCATCGATTGAAACAACGTTCCACCCGAATGCTGCCCATTTATCTTCAAGTGGGTCCAGCCCCATTACCTCTTCTGTTGACCCACTAATTTGCAACCGATTCCGGTCAATAATAGCAATTAAATTATCCAATTTAAAATGAGCTCCTGCCATAGCTGCTTCCCAAACCGAGCCTTCTGCTTGCTCACCATCCCCCATTAGACAAAAAGTCCGATAGGACGCACAATCACGTTTAGCAGCAAGGGCTATTCCTACCGCAACTGCCAAACCATGGCCAAGTGCACCCGTGTTCATCTCGATACCAGGCACTTTGTTATTCGGGTGACCAATAAGCTTGGTGCCAAATTGGCTGAATGTGGCGAGGTCTTCTCTTGGGAAAAAGCCTCGATCCGCGAGTATGGACCAAAGGGATTCTACGGAATGTCCTTTGCTCAAGATAAACCGATCCCTATCTACTGCCTTAGGATTCATTGGATCTATGTTCATAATGCGATAATATAAGGCAGTTAATATGTCTGTATTACTAAGTGAGCCGCCAGTATGGCCTGTTTTGGCGGCCGCAATCATTTGAAGTAAATCCATCCGAATTTGTGTTGCTTTGGCTTGCAACGCTTTGATTTCCATATTTACTTCCTCCTCCTTACAAGCCCTTGCCTCGCAGCCATGCTTGAATTTCACTTTCTGTCGGATCTACAGGATCAGGTGTCAGCCCCGGAATATATTGACATGCCTCATAAAGCGATGGAATCACGTTCGCATGAATCCCGACTGAGTGATGCACATAAGGCCCTTTGACTAATTTTTCTTCCCAAAGTGGCCAATCATTAACTTCTACCCATACATATGAACCTCGTGTGTACGGCCCTTGTATGCCTTGCGCACGCCCAAGAAACAGTTGATAATCGCCATGATCTCCATCGAACCTAGCCAGCGTCATACCGCCGCCTTTAATTTCTCCTTCATGCGTTCCTGGTGCATGGTCATCAAACAAAAAGTGCTTGCGTAGTTTAGGCTTCTCTTCTACGGAAAGTGATACTGGGAAGTTACCACAGTGAAAAAGCAATTCACCATTGGCATTCTCCGGGTGCCGAACCGTCAAATCAGCGAAGAAAGTAGGAGCTTGATTCATAGCAGCAGCTTGCACCATGACGGATGTAATCGCTCCATGTATGTCTGTCTCACATGTCACTGGAATTTGTTCATCTGTCAGAATCGCATTGGCTAGGCAAGGCATAATACCCATAGCTGTTTGTAAAGAAGACCAACATTGAATGGCAATTGCCGTACTGCCTGTTTGTATTGCATATTGTTTCATCGCTACTTTTAATGCAGCAATCCGCTTTACATCCGCTTCCGACACTTCTGTCCAATCCAGTTTTGCTTTAATGTAATCGATAGCTTGAGCTAATTCAGAGGAATTCCCATTCTCAACACGTTTGGATGCTTGCTGAATATCTACGAGTGTAATTGGAAATAACTCAATACCAAACCGTTCCAACAACTCTCCTTCGTTACACATCATTGTCCAAAACGAAGACGGCCTTGGACCAATTTGCAGAATGCGAAGTGCTCGGAACTGACGAACAACATTAGCTGCTGAAATAAAATTTGAAAACCCTCTTTCAAACACAGGGTCGTTCACTCGTGTATTCGTAACATAGGAAAATGGCACATTAAAACGTCTTAGTACCTTACCAGTAGCAAATAATCCACACTGCGTATCGCGAAGCCTCATCCCGTCTTCGAGCGGTGCCTCATCACGAGGGCCCCACAAGAGCACTGGTTTTCCTAGCGCTTTACCCACTCGCGCAACGGTATCCTCTGTTCCAAAGTTGCAATGCGGGAAGAAAACAGCATCAACCTTCTCCTGGCGAAATCGATCGATAATGAGATCAGCGTTGATATTGTCGTCGTATAGAAGACCTTCTGAATTAATTCCCTCAAGATCCACGATGTCGATATCGAGCCCGAAGCTTTGGATTTTCTCCTTAATAAGTACCTTGTACTTAAAAGCGTCTTCTGCACTAAAGACAAAGCGTCTTGTAGGCGCGTAGCCAAGCTTTAACTTTTTCAAATTGTACGCCTCCATTTTGTTTAGTTATAAGTTTAGTTGTATCCAATAAACATAACTAAACAGTTTATGTAATATTTTTAGTTAATATTCAATAAATTACGATGTAAAACAAATCTAACACGGCGTAATTCAGCCGTCAATCATCATTTTAGCTAAACTTTAGTTTATTTTTATATAATTATTAGTTGCTATTATTTTCTTTGTTGTACAAATCATCATTCTATTATAAACTAAACTAACTAAACACCTTTAGCGAATGGGGATTAATTCACATGAAAATGGAAGATATCGCGAAACTAGCAGGCGTGTCCAAATCAGCTGTTTCGTTTGCTCTTAGTGGGAAACCTGGAATTAGCAATGAAACTCGAGAGCGTGTTCTTGAAATCGCTAGAGTACACGGCTATGCACCCAAACCGAGATTGTCAGCAAATGAAGGCTCTGTGAAATCCTTAACATTTTTGGTCTTTACGAATTCAGGGATCGTCCTCGAAGCGTACTACCAACAACCTTTCTTTCGAGAGCTGATTCATTTCATCGAAGAACGATGTCGCGCCAAAGGTTATTCCTTACTTTTTTCAACAATCAATATGGCCTACTTCGAACAAGAAATTCGGACGTTTTCTGAGGAAAATCAAAGTGATGGTGTCATTTTACTTGGTACAAACTTAACCTCAGTTGATATATTGGAAATCGCAAATCGGCTAAACCCTCGTCTTGTCGTACTTGACAACTGTTTCGATACATTACCTGTTCATTTTGTCGGGATCAATAATAGGATGGGTGCTTATCAGGCGGGGACTCACTTATGCAAATTGGGGCATCGTGAAATCGGATATATAGCTTCGAATGTTCATATCCACAACTTCGAGGAGCGAAAAGAAGGTTTTCAAGAAGCACTGAAGGCATATGATATACAGATCAATCCAGAACACTACTTTTCTGTAGCACCGACAATGCTTTCATCGCAGGATAATTTGAAAGCCCAAATCAAATCTTACTTGGACACAGGTCGTAACCTGCCTACTGCTCTTTTTTGCGAATGTGATTATATTGCTATTAGTGCAATGAAGACGTTAACTGAGCTCGGTATTCGGATACCTGAGGAAGTTTCTGTTATTGGATTTGATAACATTACGGAATCACAAATCATTTCACCTGAGTTAACAACTATCCATGTTGAGAAACAACGAATGGCTCAATTAGCAGTAGATTTAGTTATTGAATCTATCGAAGTAGGGCTAGAAATAACATCCAAAATCAGGGTCGATACCCGGTTTGTCGAGCGACGTTCTTCGCACAAATAATATTCGTTTTTGGCAACCACAATCATGCAGAGGAGCTTATGCAGCGACGAAATGGACCTGCCATTCGGGATGCATTCATCTAAACGAAAAATCACCGATCGAAATCTTTCCGATCGGTGATTTTATTATTGCCCGTCCACAGAGAATTCATATGAGCATTATCGCAACTAATTCTTTTGTTTCAGCCACTTCGACATTTTGCCTGTTTCGATGCCCGCCAGCAACACAATCCCTATACCATGGGTATCATTCGTCACCGCGTTCAGTTCAACCTTATAGTAGTCCGGTGTGAAGGAATATCGGGAACCCCGGCATACCCCGTGTACATTCCCGAACCGATCGATGCCATATTTCGTCAGGGCTTCCCATCCCCTGTTCACCGCATGTACTGCTTTTGACGCCATGTCATCCCTAATCCATCCATGGCGGACTCCTCTGGATAAACCGTAAACAAACATACTGGTGCAGGAGGTTTCCTCATATGAGTCCGGATCAGTTAAAACCTGATGCCACAGCCCACTGGATCCTTGCAAAGCCATATACCCTTCGGCAAGCTCATTGTAGAATGTCAGCAAGTTCTCCCGCTCCACATGGTTTTCCGGCATAACCTCCAGCAACTCCGACAGGGAGAAGAACACCCAACCGTTGCCCCGGCCCCATGGGACATTGGTCGGCTTGTTATGCTTAAAGTCGTACACATGGGACATGATCTTGAATTCAGGAATAAAGAGATACTTCTTAAACTGCTTAAATTGCCTTGCTGCGTCATCCAAATATTGGGCATTCCCCGTCAGCCGATAATAGCGGATTAAGAATGGGGTGCTCATATATAGGTCGTCAGCCCATAGTGTATTTTCCTGAAAACTGTTCAAGCAGATGCGGTAGAAGGCGCCATCTTCAAGACGTTCCTGTTTAAATTCCATATGATTCGCGATCTGTTCAACTAGATAAGGCGTATGAGGATCTTGCGAGTCGCTGTACGCTTCGAGCACAGCGGAGCCGAAAGAACCGCAGTCATCCAGCATATCCATTTCCACCAGTTGATTGTTTACCGAGGGATAGCCGTACTGCTCCGCATCCCATTTCGCATATTTATAGATCCGGGTGCATTCGGTAATATGGTTCACCGAATAATCGAGGATTCCCTGCTTCTGTAAGAACCTGCCGGTCTGCATCAGCCCGTAAAGCGTAACCCCCAGGGGATAATTCCACTTGGCGAACAGCACATTATCTAAGTAAGGTCTTACCCATGTATTCGGCCGATCCAGCTGCCAGAAGAATTGACTATCCCCCTGTTCAAACAAACGGTATAGGGAACAAATGCTATCTGCGGGTTCCTCCAGCTGTTTGTCAAAAGGCCCCAGATACAGCCATGGTTCAGAGTTCCCCTTTACACCCCTAGGAATTGATAACGCAACATTTTCCCCATCCATGATAAAGTCAAAGCCGTACTCCCATCCATATTCCGAGGAACACAGCTCCACCAGCACCTCATGCTTCCCCGGATCCAGCTTGAATTCCACCATATCCGATGTCTTCAGCGCTCCCGAAAACACTTCATTGCCATCCAGCCACATCCTCAGCTTCCCTGTGGAACTCCCTTTCAGGCTGCACACCTTTGGGCTAGCGCTGGAATGGCTAAGCTCCGACCAGAGGTAAGCCACCTTGTGGGGCCTATTGCCGAAAATCCGCGTGCACGGATTCAACTTCATTTTTTCTGCATCCCAGGAAAGCGCGGGGTACCAGACCATGCCGGATTGCTCTTCCAGGCCTGTGTATTCCGGGCTATGCTCTTCACTGAAACAGTCCGCATTCATGGCGTCAGAATAGATCCAGCCGGCCTGTCCCTTTCTTTCCTGAAAGGGAGACATAAACTCCATGGGATTCCATTTTGTGTGCAGCGTACCAAAAACCCCGCCAAAACCTGATGCTGTCTTCACAAACTTTATGCAGACTGAATTCCAGCCCTTGTGCAACTTGGCACGAATGCCTTTATTCATCTTGGGATTTACTTCTTCATTAATATCGGCTCTATACAGAAATTCTCGGTTCAAATAAACAGTAGCAGGACCATAGCAGCTCATTCCAAAGTCCGTCCACCCATCATGGTTGCTCCAGAGCAGACCAAAGACATAAGCAAACTGGCCCATTTTGGCTTCTGACAGCTTCTCTTCTAAATTCATATCGTATCTTCCATTATTCTTCTTAAGGAAGCCTTCCCGCGAAAAACTCCGGAACTCAAATGGAAGTGCAGGATTCCTTCCTATGTAGGCATTAGCAACGGTTTCAAGGATCTCCTCTGTACGGTCATACAACTTGGAATAAATGCTTTCCTGTTCATCAAAATACGGTTTCATTTTCGCAACTCCCTTATGAATTATTCTACGATTTTATGGTAGCATATGTTGAGTGTTTAAGGGATGTATGATATGATCCGATTTGTAATATATCCTGATTATTTGGTGGTGTGATGGATTGAAGACTAGCGATATGTTAAACGCCATGGTTCCACATTTTCACTTCGCTATTAAACGGTACGCTACCCCTTCCTGGAGAATTCCACATGCTGTTTTTCATCATCATAATCTCATGTTAATCATTGATGGTGAAGCCAATCTCCTTTGTAATGATGCTGAGTTTAAAGCTACAAGCGGTGATCTTGTTTATTTTAAACCTGGCGATATGAGAAGAGGAGATACGAATCCGAATAGTCTTGTGAAATGTTATACCATTGACTTTCAATATGCCTGTCCTATTAGGGAGAACGGCAGTTGGGTTCATCTTGATGTTGTGCTTCCTTTTCCGCCTCACAGCCATATTCAGGACCGGTATCTATTCCGTCGTTTGAAAGAATTATTTGAAGAATTCATGCGACATTGGTCATCGGGGCACGAGAATAGGACGTTCAAATGCCGCGCCGACTTCATGGAAATCCTTCTTCTTCTTTCTAAATACATGGAAAATAACACGATAAACTACAGCTCTATTCATAAAGTGGAGAAAGTAATCAACTACGTTGCAGCCAACTATGCCCGAAAGTTAACCCTAAATGAGCTAGCCGACAGCATACAAATCAGCCCCTCTCATCTCGGGCATATTTTCAAGGAAACAACAGGAGAAACGCCCATTGAGTTTATTATCAAATATCGGATCGCCCGTGCCAAAGAATTTCTGGAAAACGGTTGTTCCGTAACCGATACCGCAAGATTAGTTGGCTTTGGCGACATGTTTTATTTCAGTAAGTATTTCAAAAAAATAGAGGGGGTCTCCCCTACTACATATACGGGCTTGTAGTGGCGTCATCGTACTAAAAGAAAACGCCTGATATTGACGCCGATTTGCTGGCTGCTTTAGTTAGTCTTAAATACAAAGCACGGCAGCCAGACCTGTCTGGCTGCCGCTTTTGCGATCAAATCAATTCTGATTTTTGAAGCAAGCGCTGGATAAGCGCCGCAACTTCCGCTCTCGAAATGTATGCTTTCGGAGCCAGCAAGCTTTCGGTTCGTCCTGAAACAAGTCCGGCTTTCAAGCTGTCGGAGACGCCATTCTTTGCCCATGACGATACATTTTGCGAATCATCGTATGACCTCAACATTTCATCTGCCGAACCGTTCGGAAACTTCTCAGCTAGATTCGTTAATGCCATCGCTTTCGCCACAATGATCATGGCCTGTTCTCTCGTTATTTTCTCCAACGGGCGGAACGTTCCGTCTTCGAATCCGCTGATCAGGTTGTAAGTGTGAGCGGTCAAGATCGCGCTGCTGAACCAATCTGAAGGCTTCACGTCTGCAAATGAGGCATTTCCGCTTTCGAGCTTCAATCCCAAGCCCCGAACCATAATTGCCGAAAATTCCGCTCGGGTAATCTCTTGATCCGGTTGGAAGAGATCCTTGGTTATACCGTTAATCACCATTCGGGAGCCCATTTCGTTTACGGCATCCTTCGCCCAATGCCGGGCCACATCCTTAAACTCTTTCGGATGCCATACCACAGAATATGTACTGTTCGTCAAGCTGTTGATCTTGGCGACATATCTGCCGTCCACTTTGATGACCTTCGTCGGCACATGACGCACGGTTCCATCTGGTTCGACCACGACTCCGGTGGTGATCTTATTGGGATCTACTTCATCCGGTATAGCAATGGTTCGTTCCACAAAAGCATTAAACTTCGAGATTTCAATCGTCGTGCTTCCGGATGTCACTTTTATCGTGAAATCCAATGGAGGCACAACAAGCGTGAACTCTCCAGAAGCAGCAGTATTTTCCACGACCTTCGCCATATCAGCGACAGGCTCGCCGATTTCGATCTGTACCTTGATATCCTGCAAAGTGACGTCCTGGCCAAGTTGATCGGTTATCGCACTGATATTGATCTGCTGGGCTGGCAAAGTATATGTTGCATTCTTCGTCTTGATCTCTACGACCGCTTGTTTATGTTCCATGTTTTTGACCATCTGACCGTTCAATTCGCCAACGATAACGTCGGATTGAATATTAACCGGAATCTTGATCACCACACCCTGCCCTTCAGTCGCCAGCATCTCCTCCACTTTCTGCTGATCAACTACGACGGTCGTGACGATCTGACCATCCCTTGTCGTAGTCGTTGCAATTCCTGCACTCTCCACTTTGCCATTCACCAGAATCTCCACACTTTGATTCTGGCTCTCAGTCGAACTTGTAGTTTCAGTCGTGCTCGACGACGGCGCACTAGGAGTGACGGCATTAGAGGCAGCGGAAGCTTGACTGCTTCCCACGCTGTTGATCGCTCTTACCGTAAATGTATATGTCGTTCCATTCGACAATCCCTTTACCGTAATCGGGCTTGATGTCCCCGATGTTATTGTTTCACCAGGAGAAGTCATCACCTGGTAGCCAGTCACGGCACTTCCTCCGTTAGACGCCGGAGGGTTAAACGCGATGATGACTTGCCCATCCCCCGCTGTCGCATCGAGATCCGTCGGCGCTGTCGGGACTGATTTAGGCGTTGCACTGATCTGGTTGGAAGCGGCGCCCTCGCCCTCTTCGTTCATCGCTGTAACGACGAAGTAATATGTCGTCCCATTGGTTAACCCGGTCACATCAACCCCGTATACCGATCCATTAACGGTAACAGCCTCGGTTCCGTAGGTGCTGGAAGTTACGCTTTGATAGATTTTATAAGCTATCGCGCCACCCACAGGGCTCCAACTAAGACCTACTTTACCGTCGCCCTCTTCCACTTTGACAATGTTCGGCACTCCAGGAACATCCGGAATAAAGTAGGTGGTGTACGTAATCGCCCTCGTCACGGACGGGATCGCGGGCAAGGCGGCAGTAATCGTCACGTCTCCCGCAACGGACGGCGCCGTAAAGACAGTGCTGAATCGGCCGTCCACATCCGTTACCGCTTTAGCGGTTTCGGAGCTGTCAGACGAAGACGCCAATTCGACCTCCACGCCGGGGACCGGAAGATCGACGCCGTCGTAGACGACTCCTGTAACGGACACGTCCCCTCCGACCGTCACGGAAGACGGCGTTGCTTGAAGTTCGATCCGAGCGGGTACCCTTTGTACGATCTCGGTACCGTACACTTTAAATTCCCAGAGCGAGTAACCGTATGCGCTTCCTCTTTTCGTGCCATACATCTGAACATATCTTGCATTCACCGGTTCGAAGGAGATATCATTGATTCCGCCATCTCCGGTTGTTGTGCTGTAAACTGTAGTCCAATTCGTCGCGTCGTCGGAAACCCGAATTTGGTATTCCTTTCCATACGCAGATTCCCAATTCAGAGCGACCTTCTGGATGGATTGGCTAGATCCAAGATCGACGTAGATCCACTGCAGATCGGAATAGTTAGATCCCCAACGAGTCGCCAATGAGCCATCGACTGCATTACCAGCCTTCACGTCCGCGGCTCTAGACGAGCTCGCCACGACTGGCATGCCTTCCGCAAGATTGGGTGCTACTGCTTCATACACCTTAAATTCATTAAGCGAGTAGCCATCTCCGGTACCCTGCCGAACTCCCTGCATCCGAACATACCGGCTACTAACCTTGCCAAAAGAAATGTCGTCGATTCCGCCGTCTCCCATCACCGTTGTGTAAACGTCCGTCCAGGTGACAGCATCGTTCGATACTTGAATTTTATAACTTTTACCGTATGCCTTCTCCCAATTTAACCTAACTTTATTGATCGTATATTGATTTTGCAAATCAACATAAATCCATTCATTATCAGAAGCATTTGAACCCCAATACGAAGTTCTGTAAATATCCGTAGCATTCGAGGCAAATTGTTTGCCTTTGCTGGATGAAGAGGTCGAGCCTTTATCGTAAGCGAGATCAAATCCGCTGTCGTCGATGGAGGTTCCCTCGTTGATAGTAATGCTTCGACCGGTGAACGTATCCTTGCCGAGTCTATAGCTTGTCGTGGATTTTTCTCCGTTTCGATCCAGCGTCACTTTCACTGTAATCCCCGGTGTTTCGGGATTGGCAACTGAGATACGAACAGGCTCTGCGGATTCGTCAATGATTACCATGGCCGGTTTATCTACCGTGACAGTCAAACCGTCTCTCACCGTCATCGTATCTGGCTGATAAAACAGCAATTCCGCAATTCTTAGAGTCTGATGCCGGATAGCCTGGACGGATGAGGTATTCGAAAGAATACTTATCGGGTTGTCGCTAGCATAGCTGCCGACCTCTTCAGAAGTTTTGTTTGGCAATACAATGTACTGATAGGAGGCGTTTGTGGGTTTCACACCATGATCAAGCCAAATGGAAAAAATCGATTTAGTGATTGGCTCTGGTGAACTTCCCGAAATCACGTCGCTCCAGCTCCCGGTTTTCGTCTCCCGATTCACTTGAAAATCCGTCGGATTCGGGAATATATAGCCGATATTATCGTTATATGCCCAGCGTCCGTTTGTTTGCTTCGCTCCCTCTGCTACCGGATTGCCATCTACGAGAACATCGCCTGTCGTTTGACTTTGGTTCAATGTCGTGTGGATAGGAGCGTTATTCGTCGAAGAAATTCCTGCACCAAGCGCCACCATTTCATCATCGAAAAAGAAGAAACCCTTCTTTCCGCTTGTATTCAGCTTGTTAAAATCAAACGCAGTGACTCCATAACGCTCATTTGTCACTCCGCCTACAAACGTTTTGGGATTGTTGAAATTCCCATCTTTCGTGAGAACGTAGGGAGCTGTAGTACCGGGAACATGAGCCCAATCCATCAACGGATAAATGGGTCTGTATTCGTCGCCGGTTCTCTGAATGGCGGTGGCTCCTTGCGGCGTCCAGTACAGAAGGTTAAATCCCCCGGGATTAATCGTTCTCCATTCACCGCCTTTAACCGTGCTAGAAGACATCTTGACCGTAATTCCGTAGTCATTTCGCATATGTGAGGAGACAAGCGTCTGCCATTGCGTCATATTGTTGGAGTTCTGCCCGTTGCTCGTGCTCGTGCCGAAGTTGCGAATATTGTCTAGGAAACTCGCAAACTCCCCAGCCCTCATTGGATTAGCCATCTGCATCCACAAGAGCGGATCTTCATAAAAGGTCAAAGCCGCGCTTGAATAACCCGGCCAATCAGGCCCATTCATCCCCATACCCAGATCGGCAACATCACCTCGTACGAGATACCTGGTGCCGTCCAACAAGTATGACGATAACGAATCAATTGCCGCCTTGCTGTACGAGAACACGGTACCAGAGGTAATGTACGCCCAGAATGACATATCTCTAGCAAAGCTTCTTCCGTAGCCCGTCGTATAATTCGTTTTGCCATGCATGAAAAAAGACATGTCCGACTGGATTCCAGTCACTGTCGTCGTCACATTCGACAGCACGTTAAATGCATTTACGGCGTTCCGAACGATCTGAGCATCCTCCAGCAGTAAGCCTCGGTACATATAATTTTGATTGTACCAAGACGAGTTGGCTCCATCGACAGTGTGAGGGTTGCTGTCTAAAGTGCCTATAATATTGGAAACTTGCTCAGCAGTTAAATAGCCCTCACATAAAAATGCAATTTTTCCCAACCTTAATTGTTTGCCGATTCCGGTCTCCCACCAGTTGGTTGAAGTCGGCTTTACCGTAAACCAATAGTTAAGCGCCTTTTTAATACCACCTAACAGCGCTTCACTATGATAGCCTGGGTCATTCGGGTCAGCAAACGCCTGAGCCATCGATTGCATCCGATCTAATGCAAGGTAGGGTGACCAACCTCTCCCATTGGCGGCAGAAGTCGTACTCGTGTAATCGACATCCCCCCAGCTTCCATCCGGGTTTTGATTGGATAAGTAAGTGCCAGCCTGTGATTTGAAGGTCCATTCAACTCGACCGTTCGTTCCATCGTTTATGATATCTTTGGAGATGTAAAAATCAACCATACGCTTTTTCATCAATTTCATATCTTCGATCTCCTGTGAAGCATTCGTCTCTTCGGAAGTGCTCGCCGATACGGGCGAGTATAAAAATATCGATGCTATCATTAAACAAACAGTAGAAAGACATATCCACCTCTTAAACCTTTGCATCTGGTTATCCATTCTAAGGCTCTCCTTTTTTAAGCTCAAAAGTAGTTGATTAACGCTTTCTAAGTTACGTTCGCAAGTATATTGAAAGCGTTTGCAGATCTTTCAGCGTTAGGGTCACTCACCCTAACGCGTTTACAGCGGTTGCCGTATTCGCGTAAACGACGTCGAACCAGCTATTATTAAATCTTCCGCAAGTGGTTTAGTTCAACTCTTCCGTTGTTTCGCGGAATTGCTTGGGCGTCATGCCTGTCGCTTTCTTGAATGCCGTAAAGAAATGACTTTTCGCTTGAAACCCGGCTGCATCAACAATTTGAGATACTGGCCATTCGGTGGAATGGAGCAGCTGTTTCGCCTTTTCAATGCGCTGTACAAGTATGAAATCCGACAAGCTCACCTGCAACGTATCCCTGAATATGGTCCGTACATAGTTCGGCGAAAGCCCGATGTGCAAACCGATGTCTTCGATCGAGAGGACCGGATTGTGCAAATTTTGGTTGACGAAATTGACGACAGATGCAGCTACGTCCTCTTTACGCTTCTCACGGCCAGGCTTCTTTACCTTCTCTTGCACGACTTGGATTTCTTCCCTCAGCCACTCGTTCACTTCATTTAAACTGCCATACTGTTCAAGCTTCAGATTAATCCCTTGCCAATTCTGAAGAGTATCCGTTTGGAGGAAAGATTTCGCGATTTCATACATAAGACGGGCTAAATGGAATTTGCATTCCTCAAAAGGCAATTGCCGAAGCCATTGGAAAATATCATCCATCACCTTCGCTGTCTCAGCTTCATCGCCTTTATTGACTGTCTGGATCAAGGTTTTGATTAAGTCGTTCGGAATATCCTCCGATGATTTTCCCAGCAGAGACTGACGGTCCGAATGACCATAAATCTTCTCTTCTCCAGTTAAAAACTTGATATAAGAAATCTCGAGCACATCACGGTATATAGCGTTCAGATCAAAGGAATCCGTGAAGGTTGTTGAGAACGCGCATACGCAATTGATGTTGAGATAGAGGCTCACATTCTCTTTCGCTTCCGCCAAAGCGGCGCGAGACTCGCCATCATCCGTTGGATCCGCCATGAGAACGACGAGATGGTCGTCTTTAAAGTCTATCGATGCTGCGGTAATTCGGCGATTCCGCATCGTCTCTTCAACGATATTGCCCATTGCGTATTTAAGCAGCCTGCGGGAATAATACGTATATTCCTCTTCGAAGGAAGGGTACGATTCAATCCTTACGACCGCAAGTCTCAATCTTCGGGCGCCGGCGATCGGGGTCAACTGCCGGAGAGAAACGAGCGTCAATTCCGGCAAGTTTCCGTTCTGCACCCATTGCCTAAGCAGATCTTCCCGAATAATGTGTTGACTGGACTTAATCGACTGATCCATTTGTTCGACTTGAACGACCAGCTTGCGAATGCCGCTTCGGATCAATTCATATTCGGCTTTATCGCGAATCGCATCGTCATGTCGGCCCTCATTCTTATGAAGCAAGCCGACCAGGTCGCTGAATGGCAAGTAAGTTCTTCTTGAGATCCAGAACACAAAAAACAAAGTCAGTAAAAACATTCCGCCCGCAGAAAGCAAAATCATATTCCTCAAATGGGATACTTTGCTCTTCCACATCTCCCAGGGCGTGAATTGGTAGACCGTCCAGCCCTCCGGATCAATTTTGCTGTACCGAACGGTCCACTTTTGCTCGCCGTTCTCCCATCCGAACGTTCCCGTTTCGTCTTGCGATTTATCTGGAATCGCTTGCGCCAAATTCTCCGGCACTTCACCGATGATCGGATTGCCGGAAGGATCGGTTATGATGATTTGCACCAGGCTTTGATCGTTTGACTGCATGACATAGCGTTCAAACAACTTCTGATCAAGCAGCATAATCAAATAACCTTCAGGCTTCTTTAATCCGATCGCGCGGACAGCCAGTTTAATGTAGGATTCCAATTGATAATCATGTCTGCTGAATCGAAGATACGGTTCGGAACCTTCAACTATTTCTTGCAGTAGTGCTTGATCATAGAATTCACTATAATCGAACATGGCTTCGCGCGAGGTCCACACGCGTTTTCCGGAGGCACTGATTAAATCGATTTTATAGATAAAGGGTTCTGAAGAGATATATTTCTTAATACTATCATTCAACCTGACAAGTAGTTGGGGATCATCGTAATCCGTGAACCATCCTTGTACAGTCTCGTCCTCATACATCCGCATTCCATAGAGGCGCAGCTTATAGAGGGTAAACTTTGTGTTTTCAACGATTTGGCCGAGCTGGGTTTGGGCAGCCTGGTCGATTTCTTCACGCGCAGACATAGAAAAGATTTGGACAAGGTACAATGAAAAGACAGTTACGATAATCGTAAAGAGGATCGCGAATGTGGCAAACACTCGGAGATATGTTTTATGAAGAGTCCATTTCAATCTTTTTATTCTGCGCATTAGAGTCCCTCTTACCTGTTGGAATAACTCTATTGTACCCAGTAGGCTCGGTTTTCGATAGTTCTGGTTTTTACAATGATGAAATTCAGAACGTACGATAAATATCCGCGAGAGAAAGATCCGCGCAAGCCATCACCTCATCCGCCGCACCGTAATACATGCGTACGGTTTGATCCATTAGCAATGCGCCGCAGGAAAACACGACACCGCCGAAGAATCCATTCATCTCGTAATCCGTTTCCGGCATTAAGACCGGAACACGGGATCTGGCAAGCACCTTCCCTGGATCCTCCCTATCCAGCAGAACTGCTCCCATACAGTATCGATCGTTCACATCGGCTCCATGATACAGCTCAAGCCACCCATCCTTCGTTAGAAAGGGTACCGCGCCTCCGCCGATTCTCCCGTTATCCCAGCTTTGCTCCCTTAAGCCGATCAGGAACCGATGATTTCCCCAGTGCATTAGATCCGGCGATTCCGCAATCCACATCTCCGGCGAACCGATTGATTTCGGGACAGGACGATGCAGCATAAAGTACTTGCCTTCAATTTTACCAGGAAAGATCGCAACGTCTTTATTTTCCGGCGGCAGAATTAGTCCGAGTCTCTCAAAGTTACGAAAATCTTCCGTTACCGCCAATCTTACCGCTACGCCTTTGGGAGATACGGCACTATAAGTGATGTAATAACGATTGCCCAGCTGAGTGATCCTCGGATCCTCGATACCCCAAGCCTCCTCGGCATCAATCGGAAACAGCGACGGATACTCGTCGATAACGAACCGGACGCCGTCTTTGCTTCGCGCAACCCGCAGGTGCGACATCGAGGTTAAATACGCGTACCGTCCTTGTTCTTTCACGACACGCGAATCTTCATAGTTGTATCTAGGATCGTTCTTGTTCAGATATTTGATCTCGAGCGTCCTATCCTGCTCGTTCAATACGGGTACGGCTATAGAGTTGCCCGGCACATGGACGGGCATCTCCGCAACTCGGAGCAGCAAGACGATCTCGTCATTGATGGCAGCCACACCGGCATTGAACACGCCGACGACTTTGAAATCGGGTCTACTGGGCTTCACATGGTTAGTCGTAATAATTGGATTTTCTTCTAGTCTGCCTATTCTCATCTTGTTCTCCTTCATCGTTTATACGGATAGCCGCATCGCGCCGAAGCGGTTACAGCTTCGGGCGCGATAGCAGCCTACAGTTCGCTTAATGACCGGAAATATACGCGTCTAGTTGTTTTTGGTACTCGTCTTGAACTTTTTTAAGCGTGTTGCCCAGTTTGGATTTGAATTCCTCCATCCCTTTGTTGGAATCAAGCCCGCCGAGCAGAATCGGATAGACGAATGAATTGGCTTTCAGCGTCGCCACTTCCTGGGCGACCGGATCAGGATTGAATGTAAAACCTGCATCCACAGATTTGATGAAATTTTTTGAATCTTTCGTCCATCTCCACCACTTCAAATCTTCTTCTGATAATGTAGAATTATAGCGTTCCAATGTCGGATTCCATATCCAGTCGTAGCCGAATAGCGGGTAATCCGCACTAAGCGGCTTAAAGCCGTCCTTGCCTACCGCTTCCCAATCTTGTCCCTCGATGCCATAACTAAGCAGATCATAATTTTCCTTCTGATTCGCCCAATCAAGGAACATGATGGACCGTTCTTTATTCTTGCTTGTCTTTGGAATACTGATAAAGTTCCATTGTTTGAAATCGGAAACATATTTATGAGACGGGTCTAGCAGCGTCAGCCACTCTACTTCGCCGCCGAGCTTCTTCACCGCGTCTTGAATATTTTGCTTAACGCCTACGTCCGCAATGGTGATCGCTGCAGTTTTACCGTTCATGAACAGATCCTGCTCGTTTTTTACAGCCAAATTATCTTTGTTGATGATGCCATCCTCATACCACTTGCGCATATTCTGGATGCCTGCCCAAATTCCGGCGTCTTTCTCTTCGAGCATGTTGTAGATTTTGCCGTTGTTATTTTTCTTGTAAAGGAACGGGAACATCTGTGCGATTTCTTGTTTATAGTCATAGGCGGGATCGTAGTTGAACTTATAAGCATTCGTAATCCTGTCCGTATCTACCATCGTAGTAAGAGGATTCATGCCCTTCTCGTTCTCTTTCACTTTATACAAATAAGTATTGAAATCCTCGAAGGTTTTGATCTTTCCTAACCCGTACTTCTCGCGTAAATCTTTGCGAATATAGATACCGCGGATTTGGTAATGCGAGATGCCTAGCGGAATTCCGTACACCTTGCCTTCAAACTTGTTGGCATCCCACATGTCTTGGGGGCGAGTGCTAACGATATTCGTCCCATACTGTTTCAACAATTCGTCCAACGGCTCATAAGCGTTCGAAGAAACCATTTTGTTCAAGTGGAGCCATGGTGCGTCGAAAATGAGGTCAATGCTCTCGCCGGAAGCGAGTGCCACCGAGGTCTTGCTGTCTAAATCGGACCAAGGAATGAAAGTAATATCCAACTTTGCGTTGATCGTAGAAGCCATCCGTTTCTCAGCTTCCGCAATGACAGCATTCATCTTCTTCGGACGGTCGCCAGGAATATAAATCTTAAGCGTAACAGGATCTAGTGCTTTCGACCCGCTGCCGTTCCCTTTAGCCGCCGTTTCTCCGGTATTTCCGCCTTTCGTTGTTGAATTTTCTTCGTTGTTGTTCCCGCTGCAGGCGGATAGGATACTCGATAAAACGAGAATCAGGACAACGAACATGAGCAGCCTGCTCTTTTCTATAGCCTTGAAGTAACTCATTGTTTTTCCTCCCTTTTTTGATAACGCATATATGCTCAACCGATTGTTCGGTTAACGCCGTTTTACCCTTTTACCGAACCAACTGTCAATCCCTTTACAAAATAACGCTGAAGGAATGGATACAATAAAACGATGGGACCGATTGTCAGACATACAGTTGCTAGTTGTACACCATAAGACGGAATAGCCTGCGTATAGCTTGTGCCTGAACCTTGGATGTAAGATGCGGCGTTAATATTGGAGATCAATTGGCGAATCATAATTTGTAAAGGGTGCAGGTTTTCATCGTCGATAAATAACAAAGCCAGCCACCAATCATTCCAGTATTGCAGCGCATACAAAAGCGTAACGGTTGCCAGCACCGGTTTGGAGATGGGGAGAATTATCTGGAAAAAGGTTCGGTATTCCCCAGCTCCGTCTACGGTAGCCGCCTCATTCAACTCGTAAGGCGTTGTCCGAAAGAACGCGACCATAACGAAAGTATTAAATGGATTTAGCACATAAGGCAAGATGAGTGCCCAGATCGTGTCCTTCAGGTGATACCAGTTCACGATCATCAGGTAGAATCCTACTAAACCTGATCCGAACAGCATAGTAAAATATGTAAGAAAAGCCATAGTGTTGCGAAATCGAACCTTGCGATGCGCAAGGACGTATGCGTACATAGCCGTTATGAGTACCGCAATCAGCGTTCCCAGGATCGTAACCGAAATAGAAACGCCATAGCTGCGGTATACCTGTCCTCCATTGAGCAGAAAGTTGTACGCGAATAAACTTAGTTTTTCTGGAATAATTTGGAAACCATTGACGCGAAGCGCATTCTCATCGGTAAATGATCCGATAAGAACCATCCAAAAAGGAATCAAACAGAATAACATGAAAATGGTAGTAATCAGATATGACGACATACTCAGGATGCGATCGTTCAGTCCATAAACCTTTCTTCTCAAGTCAGATCACCTCCTAAAACAGTTTGGAATCAGGGTCGTATAATTTGATGATCCAATTAAAAAAGAGGATCGTGATCAAGCCCATCACGGATTGATAGAGCGATACGGAGGAAGCCATCCCGAAGTCGCCGAGCCCGCGCAAAGCCCTGTAGGAATAAGTATCGATAACGTCTGTTGTCGGAAACAGCAGGCTATTCTCCCCGACAATCCCGTAAATCATCCCGAAATCGCCGTAAAAGATCCGACCGATGGCAAGCAATGTCAGGATGATGATGGTCGGGCGCATCATCGGAAGTGTAATATGCAGAATTTGCTTGAACCGGCTTGCTCCGTCGATTGTCGAACTCTCATACAACTCATCGGGTATCCCGGAGATTGCCGCCAGAAAGATGACCGAATTGTACCCAGCGAACTTCCATATGGACACTATTGTCAATATAACCGGCCAATACGAAGGTGAGCTGTACCAATCGACGCCGCTCACACCCGATTTCTCCAGCTGAAGATTGACAAGGCCGTTCGTGGAGTTCAGCAGTCCGAACACCATCAGGCTGACAACTAGCCAAGATACGAAATAGGGCAAGAAAATGAACGTCTGCGCTAGCTTCTTATAGATCCGAAATTGAATTTCATTCAATAGAATCGAGATGATTACTGCCGTCCCCAATCCAAAAAAAATGAAAAGCGCGTTAAGACCCAGCGTGTTTAGAGTAATCCGGATCCAATCCGTACCTCCGAAGAGAAACTTAAAGTTCTCGAATCCGTTCCAAGAGCTCCCCCAGATCCCCTCCGTAATTCTGAACTGTTTGAAAGCAATAATGTGACCGGCCATCGGCAAGTAGGCAAATAAAATGAGAAAAAGTATCCCCGGCAATGCCATCACATATAGACTTCGATTTCGTGCAATATCTCTCAGAAATCCCATGATGCTCTCTCCTTTCCATGCTCACATCATAGGTTCCGCCGATTGGTTCTGTATAGTTCTTGTTTTAATAAACGGCCATTAAACAGGTGCGGAAGGCAGTTCTGATCTTAACAAAAATAGATCCCGTGAAGTAATTCTTCTAGCTTCATAGCTCCATCGCTGGAATCGTTTCGACTTTTCACTGCACAAGTCAAATACCATCGGATAAAAATCCGATGGTATTTGACTTTATGGCAACCACATCATATATTTGCTTCTTGGTATAATTGTCAAGTTTAACCTTTGAGTGCTCCAACCATGACTCCCTTTACAAAATACTTCTGCAAGAATGGATATGCCGCCAAGATAGGGAGTGTAGCAACCATAATAGTTGCATATTTGATCGTTTCCCCAATTGCTGCTCTGTCCTGAGCAACGGTTCCGGACATCATTTCATCTGTACTGTTGGAGATAAGAATTTCCCTAAGCGCCAGCTGCAACGGCCATAAGTCTCTATTTCTTAAGTAAATCATGGCCCCAAACCACTCGTTCCAGTGGCCTACCCCATAATACAGCACCATAACGGCAATGGTTGGCAAAGCCAGTGGCAAAATGATTTTAAATAGTATGATGAAATCATGTGCACCATCGATATGGGCAGATTCTACTAAACTGTCCGGAATTCCCTGGAACGCCGTTCTCATGATAATCAGATTCCAAGTTCCGATTGCTCCAGGAATGATCAAAGCCCATAATGAATCCATTAAACCGAGATTCTTGACTAACAAGAAATTAGGAATCAACCCGCCGCCGAAGAACATGGTGAACACAATCATGAGGGTAATCGGCTTTCTCCAGAAGAAATCTTTCCTCGAGAGAACAAATGCTCCCATGGATGTCATAATAATATTATAAGCCGTTCCCACCACAACAATAAAAAGCGTATTCATATACCCGGAATAAATGATTGGATTACTTAACACAGCTTTATAAGCCTCTAGACTCAAATTTAATGGCTTTAGGAGTAAGCCGCTATGGGCTGTAAGCTCATCTGCACTGCTCAAAGATGCAAAAATAACGTAAACAAACGGATAGGCCGTTATCACAGCCAGTGCGGCTAATATAATAACAGTCGCCGAATCGAAAATGTAATCCCCAACTGTCCTTTTGACAACCATACCTTCCACTCCTTACCAAAGACTGGTTTCATTAACCTTTCGGCTAGCGTAGTTTGCTGTTACGATTAAAATCAAATTCACGATAGAGTTAAATAGTCCCACTGCTGCACTGAAGCTGTAATTTGCCTCCACCAATCCACGCCGGTATACATAAGATGATATAATATCCGCTGTTTCATAAGTGCTAGGATTATAAAGCAATATGACTTTTTCATAGCCTTCACTCATCATACGGCCAATACTCATAATTAATAGGATCACGATTGTGGGAGCAATGCCCGGCAGCGTGATATGGACGAACTGTTTCCACCTTCCAGCTCCGTCGATGGTTACCGCCTCATATAGCTCTGTGTCAATAGCGGTTAGGGCAGCGAGATAGATAATCGACCCCCAACCTACGCCCTGCCAGATGCCTGTACCTACATAAATGGTCCTAAACCATCCTGCTTCAACAAGGAAGATCGTTCGAGAGCCTCCAAAATAAGCAATAATATCATTGATCAGGCCGCTTTTTGCGAAAAAATCGATAATCATGCCACAGATAACAACCGTTGAAACAAAGTGCGGTAAATAGGTAACGGTTTGGATCGTCTTTTTAAAATATTTACCTTTGACCTCATTAAGCAATAACGCCAGAATAATGGGTGCCGGAAAAGCAAAGATAAGCTGATAGAAATTGATTAGTAAGGTATTCCGGATGACTCTCCATGCTGAGATACTATTAAAGAAATCATGAAAATGTTTGAGTCCTACCCAGCTACTGTCCCAGATGCCTTTAACGGGGCTAAATTGTTTAAATGCGATGATGACCCCATACATAGGAACGTAGTGAAACAAGATGTACCAGGCTACTACAGGCAGGGCCATCAATATCAACCATTTATTTTTTTTATAATCTTTTTTTATAGCCTGAATAAGGCTTGGCTTTTGGTATATCAAAGGTTGCGGCTGCATCTTTACTTCTGGCACTATTGGAACCTCCCTGTATTGTAAAATGGGGGAATTGCTCCCCCCATTTCACACATGCTATTTATCAAAGATGTCGCTGATATTAAACGATTTCGGATTCAATGCCTGCGGGAATTTTTTAATAAACCGATCATAGGCGCTCTGTCTAACTTTGTTGATATCCTCAATACCTAGCTTTTTGATTTGCTCCACATATTTATCCCAAGTAGCATCCACATCTTCTTTCCCCATAAGCCACTTCAGGAACATTTCATCCTTATACGTGTTAATTTCATTTTGTTTGGTAGTTGTTTGAGAAACTTCATCTGGAGTCAATGTTCCTCTATAGTTCTTATTGGCTTTAGTAACCTGCTCTGCATATTTTGTCCAGGTTTTTAGTGACTCTTGTTGCTGGGGTAACGCCATGTACTGCTCAAAATACCTTTGATCCTGTACAAAAGGGCCGTCTTTAAAGGCGCGAGCGTAAAATTGTCCCATGGTTGCGATCGGTTGTCCGTTCGGATTATTCGTCACCAGCTCCGTATATTTGGGATATCCGTTCTCCATCTTATAGCTCACACCTTCAATACCGAAGTTATAGAGCATGGAGCCTTCCTTCGTATAACCATAATTCAAGAATGCGAGCGCTTCTTTCAAATTCTTCTTAGCTGAGCTGGTCACATTCCAAGCGCCGCCGCCGGTGGTAGGTCCATCCTTCGGCATAAAGGGATTGAAGTCGCCCTTGTTAAGGACGAGGTACGGCATGGCGACCAGGTCAAATTTGGGGTCTTTGTTCTTCATAAGCGGCAAGTATTTACCAAGACCTGAACCGGTGTTTCCTACGGTTCCTCCAGCTTGATTTCCAGTAATTTTGGCATCGATGGTTTTGGAATTATTCGTAGCCAATTCGGGATCTAAGATGCCTTCCTTATACCATTTCACCATGGTCTTGGCATATTCTTTAAACCTCGGGTCAATAGCACCGTATAGCACCTTACCATTCTCAATGAAGTGATCCTGGTTAATCCCCCAAGCTCCGGTAAAGTAGATCCCTTTAATATTTCCAACACTTCCGGTAAAAGGTGTCGTTGCCCCCTTCTTTTCTTTGAACGCTTTCAATACCGTATATAATTCGTCAATCGTTTCTGGCACTTTCAGTCCCAGATCGTTCAACCAGTCCTTACGCAAATAGCCTCCAAAGTACGTGTATATACTCTCGTCACCTTTGAGGAAAGGGGTATAAAACTGATTTCCATCCTCTGTTTCTACATCCATTAATAAATCCGGATAGGCTTCATAGATTTTGGCAAGATCCGGTGCATACTTGGGGATTTCTTTCTTGATGTCAAGCAGTATGCCATCTTCGAAGGCTTTCACCCTGCCTCCCGGATAGTCTCCAAAGGTGCCCACAATAAAATCGGGTATATCGCCGGACGCAAGCATAAGATTAAACTGCTCCTTCGCCGAGCCTTCAGTAGGATGAATATACTCAAGCGTAACATTTAGTCTCTTCTGCAGCTCTTTATTCAGCTCTGACTCGGCATAATTCTTCATAACAGCAAGAGCAGTACTCGGTAAGGGCTCCCAGACGCGGAATTTCACAGGTTTCTCAAAAGGCAATTTTATTGCAGTATCCGTCGAAGCCGAAGTCGTTGGTTCAGCTCCTTTTTCCTCTCCTACACATCCTGACATTACCGCAGATGTCAAAAGCGCTATCAAGAGGGAACCGGTCGTCATCTTGTTAAAAACCTTTTTACTTTTCAACATATATTTCTCCCCTTACCTTTCATGTTTTGGCTACATGCAATTGTAACCTGACTGCAAGCATTCACACTTCATCAACAAATACATTTGCTAGGGTAAGTGTAGTATTTCTATCAACCGTAAATCAATCTCTATCCAACAGAATGCGTATTCTAATTCCCCAAAGTCAATATTAAATATGGGAAAATCATCATCAAAAAACAAAAAGCGGTGCAAAATCGATGACGGAACTCGCAAATATTCTATGGTAGGAGATTTTCTCTATCTATCCGATCAACCCCTCAGTTGCTGTACCAAGCTATAAAGCGCGCGAGTATGGCGGATACTTCGGCCCGGGAAGCCCTACTAGCAGGCTCCAGAAGATTCCCTAGTTTGCCGTTAAGGACCCCCGCCTTCACGGCCCAATCCATGGCTTCGCTTGCCCAGATGGAGATTTCATCACTGTCCGCAAAGCTCTTGCTATTGTTGTCCGCAGCAGGCTGTCCGGCGTACCGGTGCAGGATCGTAATCAGCTGTTCCCGGGAAATAGCGGCTCCAGGGTTGCTGCCATCGCTGATCCCGGAAGTGATCGCCCAGTCTTGTGCCTTGCTGTACCCGTCTGGTCCACCACCGATCTCCACGCCGTCGAAGCGGGCCAGCACGGTGTAGAACATAGCGAAGCTCAGCGTTTCATCTGGCGCGAAGATTCCTTCACTTATGCCATGGAATAGTTCACGGCTGGCGGTAAAGGCAATCGACTCGGCCGCCCAATGGCCGCCAGGCACATCCTTGAACACAATCTTGTTGTCGATCACCTTCACCGTCATATTGTCCTTGGCTGTGAAGCGCAATCCAGCTTTAGTCCGTACAGCAGTTCTGATCACTTCCTGAGTTCCGTCTGCATGAACCACAACAGCTACTGTGGAAGCGGAGGCATCCTTGACGGGAATCGTAACCTTCGCTTGCGTCATCCCTTCGGGCAAACTGATCTTGGCCGTAATTTCGCCGGCAGGTGTCGTAATCATCTCAATCTTAACGTCCTGTGCGTCCGTTTCATTTGTACTGGAACTTCCATCAGGCTTGGTCACTGGTGTAACGCCCGGTGAAGCGATTGGATCGGAGGAATTGTTGCCTCCACTTTGGTTATCTTCGTCGCTATCGTCTGATACATACACACTTACGGTCACTGTGCATGTATCAGAGTAGTCGCCATCTTCAGTTGCCACCTTAATCACAGCTGTGCCTGTGGTATGGACTGTCACCAGACCGTCCTCATCCACAGTAGCTACAGCAGGATTAGACGAGCTCCAGGTCACAGCCTTGTTATCTGCGTCAGCGGGCTCAACTTGTGCAGATAGCTGGATTGTTGAACTCCCAGAGTTGGTATACAGTTGGGCGCTAGTTTGATTCAGGCTTACCCCAGAGACAACCTTTGCTCCTCCCGCAACCATAACTTTGAAATCATCGAAGTCGATGGAGGCATTGGCGAATTTATCAATGCCGAGCACCTGGCCAATCAGCTTGGTGCCGCCTGTATGGCGGAAGTTAAAGTCCGTTGCCACCTCAACATCATCCATATAAACGGTATAGGTTTTGGCCATCCAATTGACCACCATCTTGATTTTATACCATGTATGGAGTGAAGCAGGTTGGACTGGGACCTTATTGGTTGGCCCCTTCTGCACTAAAATGTTCCCCTTATCAAACGCTGTGACCACGGAATAGTTGCTCGCACCGCTGTCGTTTCTCACCATGGCGCCATTGAAGTAACCAGTGCCAGCATTTAATCTGGCGCGATATTCGATAATAATACGCTGATCCGCTTCTGCCTTCACCTCGCCTGCGAACGGCAAGAATAGGTTTGCTTTAGGTTCCGTCGTAGCAGGTGTGACCAACCGGAGGAATTTATTCCCGTCCTCCTCCTGCACAGTGGCAGTAGAGCCCTTGGTCAGGGCTTCGATCGTAATCCCGAACGGGTACTTGCCCGTCTCATCATCGGAGAAATCCCGGTAAGCGTTATAGAACACGCCATTCTGTGTACCGTTGAACGAACCTAACAGATCTGTTTCCGCTTGAGCAAGAGTGCTCTTGGCCTGATTAAGCTGCTCTTCTGTCAGGTTGGCGTCTGCTGATAGTTCCTCCGCATGGTTCAACTGAGCCATAAAGGCGTTATACGCTGCTTGACTATAACTTCCTAAACCTTTGTCCAGAGGATATGAGGAACTGTCTATCCTGCTCTTAACTTGATTCACGATTTCATCAAGCCCTAATCCCAGGACAACCTCCACGGAAACGGCTGTAGGAATCGTCTCCCCATTCAGTGTCAGTATGGCAGGCACCAGCACAGAGCCTAGTGAGTTGAAGTTCATTCCATCCAATTTCCAATTAACTGCAGCAGTACTCTTCACTCCCTTGTAGATAACCTCCACAGTAGTGGGCAGTCTAGGTGTCACTCCGGAGGGAGTCTTGATTGGAGTAAGAATCTGTGAAATCAGATGCGGATCAGGGGTTACTGTCAAGTTAAACCGCGCTTCCTTGCCGCCATATGTAGCTTGAATCACCGTATCCCCCGGTTCTGTGTCATATACATGACCAGTGACCGAAACTTTAGCTACGTCGGGGTTACTGCTGGAGTACGTGGTGCCGACGCCAGCAGTAACATCCTGAGCTTCATTCGTGTTGTAGCTTGCTGCTACCCGCAGTTGCCCTGTCTGCCCGCTGGTAAGGACGTTGTTCAATCCGCTGATGGCAATGGACTGCATAGACCTAGGTTCAGCGGTAACAGTAACCGCGATCGTGGCCGTTTTCCCGTCATAGGTTGCGGTGATCGTGGCGCTTCCCGCTCCGACCCCCTTGATCCTATCCCCATTAATAGCAACGACCGCTGTATTGGAAGAAGAGAAGGATACTCCACTCTCCACGGGGGAGTAGGTAGTGCCTGTTACCGTATACACAGGCAAACTGCGACTTTCATCCAATCCCAGCGTATACCCAGGAGATTCGAATAAAATTGTCGGCGCAGCATCAAGCTCGAATACATCTATACTGTCAATTTCGGCAAGGTTGGTGTCTGCCGAGAAGCGGACCGTATTATCGCCTTGCTTGAGGAAGACTTTCGCTGTGGAGATTCCCCAACGATTCCAGCCAGAATGGATGATGCTCAATTTGGAGCCAGAGCTTCCGTTGACCGACAATATCTGGGTTGCCGCTGTTCCGCTCACTGAGCCGTTGGCATTGCGCACAGACAGCATATAAAACCCCGTCTCCGGTACGTCGACTGTAAACTGGGCATAATCATTCGCATTCGAGATGTTGGCGATCTTCATTCCGCCGGAAGCGGTGATTTCCGGTCGAACAGCTGGACCGCTGCTGCCGCTGGGGTCTTTCACCAACAGGGCGGCTTCCGCCTCATAGCGCTTTCGCACCGGCTCACCTGATGGGATGGCAATCGGTTTATTCGGCTCGACGGGCTCTCCCAGGTTCGGCGTACCGTCCTCGTTCCAAGTGAACTTCTGCGTGCGGATACTGCGGTTCCAGCCTGCGCCTTCCCAGCGGGCTCCGTGGTAAACAATCCAGTCCTCAGTGCCGTCGGGAGAAGTCGTGAGGCTGTGGTGACCCGGTCCGATAACACCGTTGGCGCTGGAGAAGATTGGCCGATCTCGTTTCGTCCACGAGTTGAGATCCATCAAGTCAGTGCCAATCTTGGCCGTGATCAGTCCGAGGCAATAGTAGTCTGTCCAGCTGCCGTTTGCAGAGTAGACCAAGTTGATGGTATCGCCCTTTATCGTAATTTCGGGACCCTCATTGATCTTGCCTGGGGTATTCTCCCAAGCATACTCAGGCGTTGAAAGCAGCAGCCGTTCCGAGCTGATGGTTTTGGGATCACTCATTTTGGCAATATATAAGTTCTGGCCTTGCCCCGACTGATCACTTGCCCAGCCAGACCAAATGAAATAGTGTTGATTATGTACCGTCAGCACCGTGCCGTCGATCGCCCAGCGGTCGGTGGAATCGGTAATCTTCCCTATGAAGGTCCATTCTCCGCTCATCGGATCAGCATTGGCGTTCTCCAACACGTACATGCGGTGATTTTTTCCTTCCCCATTGTCAGGTGAGAAGTAGATATACCATTTGTACTGGCCATCGGCATCTTGGAGATAGTGAATTTCCGGTGCCCACACATTGGAACTGTACATGGTACCCGGAACCGCTCTCCAGACAACTACCTTATCGCCTGCATCAATACCGGTTAGCGTCTTCGATCTCCAAAGTGTGACATTCCCGCCGGTTGTATGGGTATAGTAGTAATAGCCGTCCGTGTGCTTGTAAGCATAAGGATCAGCTCCGTTCTGAAGGATCGTATTGTAGAAATTGGACACTTCTGATCCCCCCGCTGTCGATGCCGATATCGAATCTCTCGTATCTGGCGTCGGCTCTGCAGCCGCAGCTGCTCCTGACCATTGCGGCAGCATCAGCAGCACTGCGAGAATAAGCAGCAGATGCCTGAATCTTTTCCTGATCATGTGCAACCCTCCCTGGAATCATATAGCCTCTCGGCTTTCTGCCTATTCCATTACTCGGTTATTTTAATAGTCGACGTTGCCTCAAATTTCTTACCATCATTCAAGCTGCCGATAACGGTTACTTTGATATCGCCGGAAAGACTGCCCAGCGCTGCGATTACTTTTTGCCTGTTGAATTTGACCATAAGATCCTTGACCTTATTACCGTTATAGCCTCCAAGCTCCGCAGGCACCGTCTGCGCATTCACGAATACCCCGTTCACGTATAATTTAATGGACGCCGCCTGAATCAGCGAGGGATCATAACCCGAGGGTAGTTCGATATAAGCGGTCATCGAATTGGCACCGCCGCCGCTTTTTTTATTCAGCGTACCAGGGTTCAAATCCACAGAAGCCGCAATCGACACGTTAAAGTTAACCGATTGGGTGGTTAAATTACCGGCCAGGTCCTCAGCCGTCACGGCTAACGTATTCCTGCCCGCCATACTCCCCAGACCCACAACCTGCCCGTTCGCTATCGGCTGCCCATTCAAGGTTGCGGTCACATTGCTGACGCCCGATAAATCGTCATACACGGCATATGTAACCGTCAACGAATCCGAGGTCTTATACGAAGCAGCGGCGTGAATAGCGACGACGGGATTCGTTTTATCGATCCGAATGCCGTATACCGAAGCTGTCGCTGTATTGCCCGCCTTGTCAACGGCCGTTCCTGTCACGGTCAGGCTCGCGCCTTCCTTTGTCAAGACAATGTCGGGCGTCACCGAGGCAAGGCCGGAGCCGCTGTCGGTTGCCGTGAAATGAACAGAGACGTTGTCTTTATACCATCCGTTTACGTTCGGCTGCGTCGTTGCTGCGCCTGTAATGATCGGCGGCTTCGTATCGACTACAGTGACTAATGTAAACTTATCAAATGCAAGGTTATAGCTTGAACTCGAATCATTTTTACCCGTGATCCTGAATTCCAGCGTTTGGTCGCCCCCTTGAGAGAAAGTCACGTCTCCATAATCTTCATCCGTGTAGAGGAATGGTCCGTATTCATCGACTGTATTCCCCATTGCCGCTCCATTCACATAAAGCTGAGATATACCTTTGTCATCGTCCTTTTTGAGCAATACCTTTAAGTTATATGTTCCAGCCGACGGTACATGGATTGTGTACTTTACCCAGTCGCCTACAGCATTGGCTTCATATACCGCTGCTGCTCCTCCTGATGCCGGAGTTTCTGAAACTGTACTGTAATTGGCTCCCGAATTCGTTTGGGAAAGGGATTCCGCCTGATATTCATAGGCAGCACCGGGCGTTACTTTCACGATATATGCCGTATCGGTTCCCATCGTTGGTAAAGCCAAAGTTAGGGCATTATCGGTAACTGCATAATTGCCTTCCAGTTCAATGTTTGTTCCCTTCTGTTCTTTACCATTTTTTGTCCTTGTATTCTCTACAGATTCAACTCTGATATGAACCTTTCCAGCATTCTGCAGGTAAGCCGGGATATCCTTCAGGTGTAACGGTGTATCGTAACGAATCGTATTATCGGGATTTCCCATAAGGATAATGGATCGTTTCTCTTCACTGTCGCTGGTCGCGAAAGCCTCCACCTGATCTTTGTTCTGGATGGTTTCTACCTTTCTGCCCGTCGCAAGGCCATACCAGTAATACAAATACCAACGGCTTGTCGGCTCGGACAGTGTGGCGGAATCCGCCAATTCGTCCAAACCTGCTCTGAAATCAGGATTATCACCTTGCCATTGCGTATTTCCCTTTAGAGCATAAAGCAAACCATTCTGCTCTGATCTTTCCAGCCTGGCGATGTAGTTGACTGACAATCCAGGATCATAACCCTGGTTGATGTCACTGAGCTCCCATGGCCCTTGATATTCAGTAATTGCCATCGGCATCGGAGTGATCCCATTTTCAAGCATCCAATTCTTTAACTCCAGCGTATGTCCTTCAATGTCTAACGGAGCACCGGACAATTCGTGCCAGCTCAATATATCCGGCAGGGCATTATTCTCTTTGCAATATAACAAGAAGTCCTTCAGCCCCTCGAAATTATATCCAAGGTATTCCGGAGCCTGAACTTTGTTATGCGGATCCCAATTCTTGATGACGTTATAAGCCCTTCTGTGTGTCTCATTGTAGTACTCCATACGGTCTTTCCATTGAATATTAGGCTCATTCCATGTGATCCATGAATGTATGTCAACATTTTTTTCTTTAGCTTCATTCAGAAGACTCCGTACATAGTCTTCCCATTCTTCATAGGTCGTGAAAGGCCTGTCAGTTACGGGTCTTCCGGGCCACTTTGTTTTACCGTCATCGAATTGAAACCCATGATACGCATTGATCATGATTTTGGCTCCTGTAGCCTTCACTCGGTTATAGGTAGCAGAGTCAAATAGGCTCGGCAGCAGATCATGGTAGGGAGCACCTCTGACCGTCCTCACGGTTAACGGATCAATTAACTTCTGGGCTGGGTCAATCTTCCTAATCCCATGCAAGAAACCGCTTGCCAATTGAGTCGCTTCTCCCCAGTCTTTGGAATAATCAATGGTTACAGCCGTTGCCCGCACAGCATCTGTACCTTGATAAAGTCTCAAATTGTCAAGATTAGGGCCTTCATTGACGGTGGTCGTCAGTTTTATGGTGTTATTGCCTGCCTGCAGAGCAACCGTTCTATCAACCCTTTTCCACGTTTTCCAATTAGCAGTTACAGGGAATGGAAGAGGATTTGGGTCCGGGTTACCATTAACTTCCACCATAAGAGGTCTCTCACTCTTCGTACCTTTGTCGTTGGAGTATCTGATTTGTAATAAGTAGGTTCCTGCGACAGGTACATTCACTGTCCATGTTAGAGAACCACCGGGTTTGGCATGGAAATCTACAAATCCGCTGCCTTGCCAATCTCCATTGTTCTTGTTGTTATCGACCTTCGCATTAACCAATTCAGCGTCTTCAGCCTCGTATACCAGAATTGAAGGGGGAGCTACAACAGCGTTATCGAACTTTGCAGATTGATTGAATGTAGCAAATCCGACTTTGCCCGTTGTAAAGGATTCATCAGTCACGGAAAGCTTTCGCTCACCGTTTACATATCCTATTATCGTACTGTCGTTAACTTGGATTTTCAGATTATACTCTGTATCCTTCATCAGTGGATGGGATATGGACTGCAGCACAATCCATGTACCGGCTTCTTTCTTCCTCAGAGCGAGTGTTTGATCAGAAGAAGTATATGTGAGCTCATAGTAGTTATCATGATCACTAAACCTTGCCATGAGATGTACCGAATTGGTTGTATAACTGTCCAATGCTTCTACATGAACATCGGCACTAAATGAATAGTTGGTCCAAGAGGGTTCTCCTGTTACGCTTTGTGCAGCGCCTGACAGACTGCTTTGCCTGTAAGCCCCGTTTCCTGCATACATAACAGTTCCCCAGGTTCCGCCCTCAACAGTCCAATTTGGTGTTAAAGCGTTTTCAAACTTGTCAGATAAGAGATACACAGGTACCATAGACGGGGTGGCAGCGAATGAAGCTGCAGGCCTCAAACTGAACAGCAAGGATAAAATCAATAAAAGGGACACAAATAACGTTTTCTTACTTTTACCCATGTGTCACTACTCCATTTCATGATTTAGTTTAATTCCTAATTAAAACGACAGTAAATCCTCCTCCCCCTATTTTCTGATTCTTTCAGGAAACGTGGCATGGATGTGCCATTGTCACAAACATCAACAATTGCTAGAGCCAGTGTAGTATTTCTGTCCGTAATAGATCAATCTCAAACCAATAGAATGCATATTCAAAATTCCAAAAACCAATATCAAATATGAGCAATTCATCATCAAAATCATAAAAACGGTGCAATAATCGCTTCCGGAAAATTGTGGAATTTCATTTGTCGTGTATAGTAGTATAATATTTAGGAACGTAGGCTCTCCAAAACTGGTAATCCCTGCTTACGGATGAGGAGGATCTCATGAACGTAAAGAGAGTTTTGAACACGAGAAATAGTATCATTTTCACCCAAATTTTATCTTATATATTGATTCTGTTAATTCCTATCATTTTCACTGGAATCGTTTATTTCGTTACTGTAAGGACTATTGAGCAAGAAACAAACAGGGCAAATCTTGCTATGCTGAAACAAGTCCAACTGAATATGGACAATATCTTAAAGGATGCGGAGCGCTTAAGTTTTGAAATTGCTTTTAACCCGGATATTCAAATGCTGGCCACTTCGCAGGAAACGAACTGGAATAACAAACAGTATGAGGTTTCTCAGATCGTAAAAGATTTCAAAAGGATGAATATAACAAATGGCTACATAGATGATTTTTATGTGTACTTTAAAAACTTGGATGCTGTGATTTCTTCGTCAGCGGCTTCAAGGAGTAATTATATGTACTCTTTTCTTGTCAAGAATGGGCTAAAGTATGAACAATGGATAGATACGCTTCAACATGCATACAGCGGTAGGTATATCTCTATAGACAATCAGACAAGCTCAAATGAGAATCCCGGAGCGCTCGCTTACATGCGTTCAATCCCAATATCAAATACTGAGAAGTCTCTTGCCACCATCGTCATCCAGTTAAAAAAAGAACGATTTACTGAAATGATCCAAAATTTACAATCGGCACAGTATGGAAGTATCTTTATTTTAGACAATGATAATAACATTCTTGCATCGACTGCTTCTTTTCATTTATCGGATATCTTACAGTTGGAAGAGCTTAAGCGTAGCGATAATATGCTGGTAAAAGGGCAAGGAAAGGATTCGCTAATCATTTCCTATACGAAATCCGATGTATCCAACCTAACGTATGTTTCCATTGTTCAGCGTGAGATTGTGATGGAAAAAAGTGAGTTTACAGAAAAATTAATGATTGCAAGCATTATCCTATGTTTAATTTTTGGAGGAGCCGTATCGGTTTTACTTACATGGCGTAATTATAATCCGGTTCGTAATCTCATCCGTATCGTCCAAAATGGGAAAATAAAGAACTCTTATGACAGATCCAGTAATGAATATCAGTTTATTTATGAGGCAATCCAGGATGCTCTTCAAGAAAAGGAAAACATAAACCTGAAACTTAAACAGCAAAGCAGTGTTGTGAGAGCCGATTTCCTGCAAAAGCTTTTAAAAGGGAAGTTTGGCAATATATCTGTACATCACAATGCATTTTACGCGCTTGACATGCAATTTATATCCGGTGATTTTATAGTAGTGCTCCTATCCATAGAAGATAAGGGCAAGCTTATTTCCCTAGGGATTGGAGATGATTTTGAAGCGAAGTCAAAGCTCCCCACCTTTGTGATCACCAATGTTTTTGAGGAGCTCTTGGGAGCAAGGTATAAGAATTTTGCCACAGAAATTGATGAGAAAATTGTATTCCTAGTGAACTTGCAAGATCCTGAAGCGGAAGATCATGTGCAGGAATTGGTAAACATTACAGAAGAACTGCAAAGCTTTTTTGGAAAATATTATAGTATGACCCTTACAGTTTCCATCAGCGATGCCCATACGGGTATCCATGGCATGCAAGAAGCCTATCAGGAAGCCGTTGAAGCACTGGAATACAAATTGATTGCCGGTAACGGTAAGATCATCCCCTTCCAAAGTCTGAAATATAATGTCAGAGATTATTTCTACCCTCTTGAAAAAGAGCAAAAATTAGTGAATTGCATCAAATCCGGAGAGTTTGAAAAAGGAAAGCAATTACTTGATGACATTATTCACTCCAACTTTATTGACGGCACTCCCACTGCTGAAATGACAAGGTATTTTATGTTTGACCTTGCAAGTACAGTCGTAAAAACAGTAAAAGAAATATCTGCTGATGAGCCGGTGGAAAAATTGTTTGAATGCGAAACCGTAGCAGAGCTGCAGGAAGAAATCACCCATACACTATCATCGGCATGTAAACGCATACAGTCAAAAACCGGCAATCGTTATTACGAATTGAGCAGGAATATCATCGAGTTTGTTAATAGCCACTTTGGAGAAGTTACCCTAAATGTAGCAATGATTTCAGAAAATCTAGGAATTTCTCCAAGCTATATGTCCAAGCTCTTCAAAGAACAAACCGGAGAAACTTTGCCGGATTATATCAATAAGGTAAGGTTGGAAAAAGCGAAAGAATTATTAAGGGACGAAAAACTCAATATCTCCGACGCGGCTGTCAAAGTAGGGTATTTAAACAGCAATGCGTTGATACGCAGTTTTAAAAAGTACGAAGGAGTTACTCCGGGGAAATATAAAGAGTAATGAAATATTAAAAGATGGTCTTTAGTTACAAGACCATCTTTTAATTTGTACCTATTTTGATGAAATAACTTTATCAAGGAACTTATCTGCATCACTATTAAATTTCCAAACAACACCAAATTGATCAACCAACATTCCAAAGCAGGATGACCAAGGCATTTGTGATAGCGGCATGATAACATAACCACCTTCAGACAAATTAGAAAAGTATGTTTCCAGTGTCTGTTTATCATCCATAACGACACTAATCAGTATATTGTTTCCTTTAACCAACTCGCCCGTTACACTCTTCATCGAAGGTAAAATATCCGACATCATAATTTTCCCGCCAGTGGATTCTATTGAAGACTCCATAATCATATGTAATTCATTTTCTGGCAATGGATAGTTGGGATCTTGCGGAAAATCGCTGAATTTCACCTTTTTTACCTCGTTTGCATGTACAGCCTCCGAATAAAACTCAATCGCTTGTTCTGCGATTCCATCAAAATTTAAATATACAATAGCTGCCATATCGTTATACCTCCTTCTTGTGATAGATGAAGTATAATGTATAAGCGGTGACACCTATATGTCACCTTTTTAAAATAAAAGTACAAAAAAAGAGGGACCCTATGGAAAAGGTTGAGAGATTACTATCTATCGTCATGATATTGCTGAAAAAAGATATCGTTTCAACTAAAGAATTCGCACAATTATTTAACGTTTCCAAAAGAACGATTCTTCGTGATATGGAAACACTGAGTTTATCAAACATCCCGATCTATTCTGTCCATGGAAGCTATGTTGAAGACTTTCGAGATTATTTGAATAAAATGGTGGAGATGTATACTTCAAAGGCCCGCATGGCGTCAATTTAGCAGCCATGTGTTACTTAGATATTGCTTACAATCTTCTTATTTTGAAGCAACGCCACGAGAAATGCGAGCGTGAGGCCTTGACCCCATCCTTGAACACGCTTCCTAGAAATGACCTTGTAGTCTTCTGCTGAATGCATGACTGCTGTACCCGCAGAAACATTACGCACCGCACCATCCTCATCGATGTTGGCGATAATTCCATTGTAGGCCTTGGCAATGGCATTTTGGTGAAGTGGGTGTGCATAACTGACAAGTGCTGCGGCAACCCCCGCCGCGGCGCTTGTTTCCTCATAAGAAGATTCATCGTCCAAGACAGTTCGCCATAGACCATCTTGGGTTTGCAGACGCACCAAAGTGCTCAATTGGTCGCCAAGAGCGCCACCGATTTGCATCCACATAGGCATAAACGGATTCAACATCTTGTAGGACTGTGCCATAGTGTAAGCAGCCCAAGCATTGGCTCGTCCCCAATAAATACCAGAAAGATGGTCCTTTCTTACATTATCCCATGCATGGTAGAAAAGATTGTTCTTCGTATCTTGGAGGTATTCTTCGTGCCAATAGAATTGGTTTAGTGCATCCTCGATATATTCCTTATTATCCATTTTGTAGCCAAGCCTCAGCAAGAAATAAGCTGCCATGAACAATGTATCAGCCCATGCTTGCTCGGGGAAATCATTCTTGGAAGAGACTGTGTGCTGGAATACCCCTTCTCCAAAGCGGATTGCCTCCTTGCGGAGATACTCGGCCTTCATCAAAGCCAGATCCAGATATTTATTATCACCAGTAGCCTCGTGCAAGGTGATCATGGTATGCCCCATAGCGCAGGCATTTACCATCATCGGAGGGAGCCCCAGTTCAAGATACTCATCCACCCATTTAACTAGAAAATCGATATAATCCTGATTGCCAGTTGCTTCCCATGCTTTGGATATCCCGTAAAAGGCCACACCGCAAGACCAGTTCCAGGTAAAATCAATATTCATTGTTCTACGGACAACTCGGTCGATGAGTTCCTTTACTTCAACTTCGTTGCATTCAAACTTTCGCATAGTGTCTATCTCCTTCATTTCAATTTGTGTTCGTTTAAAGTTATATACTTGGGACTTGGTCAAATTCTGTTTCATTTATTTTCCTCAGTCAGATTCTACTGATTTCTCGCTTCTGAATGACAAATCCGGAACTGGAACCTTGGACCAGTTCATATCCGTACCCAGATAGAAGCTGGTGTAGCACGGCTGGTTATACACCACGTTCTGCCAGGCCACCCCAGTTCGGTACTGGGGATCGTGCATTAGGGTGTACAGCTTCCGGTCCGTCACCTCCGTGCTCATATAGATGCGGAGGGCCGTGCTGTCCGCCGTTCGCACGACTAGTTCTTCCCGCCAATCTCCGAACAGATCCGCCACCAGACAAGGATTACCCTTGGTGCCGTTGTTAGAGCGAGTTCCTTCGGCCGTCAGCAGCTCCCCACGCTTCCAATCTTCGATAACCACTGGTTCGTCAAAGGTGCCGCTGATGAACTGTGTGGTCATGTCTGCCGCCCACTTGATGCTCATGTTGGTGCCGGGAGCCCGTTCATCCAGCTTCTTTCCTTTAGCCGAGCGCAGCCCTCGAGACGGTTCATGAGCAAGGTGGCTTTCGCTGCACCAGGTTTGCAGCCCCGGCACGTCCAGCTCCACCTTGCCTATCATACCCCGGCCCACATCCTCCGTGGCAAAGGCGCCGTACAGCACCTCTCCGGTTGCGGCATCTCGCAGGGTATATCCATACGGGCCATGAACGCCAGCCTCATGAACCATGTAGATCTGGAGGCCGTCCCGGTCGGGATCGACGGCCGCTACATGCAAGGCATCCCCGTGGCCCAACTTGGCATACTCCCCGGGAGCCGCGCTCCCCTCAGGCAGAATCCCCCCAGAGCTGTACAAAATGCTGCCATCCTGGTCGATGGTAGCCGCCCCGAAGATAATCTCCTGGCAGCCGTCCCCGTCCACGTCAGCAACGGATAGGGAATGGGCACCCTGTTTAGCAAGTCCGCCATAGCCAGGGTTCCGACCGTCCTGTAGGTGAAGTGTATCTCGGAAGGGATTGTTCATAGTGACCCAGCCACTGTCTGTGAACCATATTTCTTTCAGCTCCTGCCCGTCCCAGCTGTACGCAGCCATGGCCGCCCGGGTGTAATACCCTCGAGCCAACAAGGCATATGGCTTGCGGCCGTCCAGATAGGCCACGCCGGCCAGAAAGCGATCCACCCGGTTCCCCGGTTCGATGCGATTCCAGGCATAGTCCCCCCACATGAGCCCGTCATCATGACGTCCCGGGTTATATCGGACGGTCGTAAGCTCTTCCCCCGTTTCGCCACGGAAGACGCTGAGGTACTCCGGACCTTTGAGAATAAATCCTTCGAATTGGCGCAGCTTATTGCGGTCACTTCTTCCTGGCGCAAATACATCCAGGAAATAATCCGCCAGGCGCACCGCATCCTCCCGGGAGAGTGGATAAGCATACATGGGAGCAATGCCGAAGCACGCTTCCAGCGTAGCCGGCCAGTGACCGGCTACCACCTCCTCGTGCAAGTGCCAGCCCTGAAACATATCCGCCACATGATCCGCATAATCGACGCTGCTCATACGGTAATCATCCTCATGACTATATCCCGCCTCCGTATCCTCCGTCAGCAGCGTGATGAAGGCTTCAGAGATGGGAGCGCCGTCCTGATATCGAATCATTCGAGTGCCCGGCGCCGTCTTGAACATCAGCTCCGCCTTACCATCTCCGTCAAAGTCATAGACCAAGAACTGGGTGTAATGGGCTCCAGCCCGAATATTGACCCCTAGATCAATCCGGTATAAGAGGGTGCCGTTTTGCTTATAGCAGTCTATAAATACATTTCCCGTATAACCAACATGGGAGACATCCTTGGAGTTAGACGGATCCCATTTGACGATAAATTCGTACTCCCCATCACCGTCCACGTCGCCCACACTCATGTCATTGGCAGTGTAGGTATAGGATTGACCTGCTGGCGTAACCCCGTCTGCTGGCTTCTGCAATGGAATTTCCAGATAAGGAGCTTCCCACGAACGGATTTCCGCGCACCGCTCCTGTTCTTCCCCATTCATCACTGCGGCTACCGAATATACAGATTCCCGAGTGCCAGCTTTATCTAGATAGTTGGTGCTGTCGCCGATCTCCGCAACAAGCAAGCCGTCTCGGTACAAACGGAAATCCGCGCCGGTCAGGCCGTGGTCCGAAGCGCCGGTCACCTCCTGCCCCAACAGCCGCCAACTGATAAAGATGCCCTCGGACGTGCATACTGCCGCCAAACCTCTGTCCAAATGCTCCATTTGTACGCTCATTCCAGATCCTCCTGCGTCTAAAAATTTATTCTCAGTATGACCCACACGGTAAGCCTTTTCCCGCTTAAGGCCTGTGGATGATAAGAAGTAAAAGACTCAACACCTGTAGCGTACTTCTTCGTGCAACTTCCGGCAATTGGACATTTTTGGCCAGACGACTTCAGGGAGTATTACTATTTTGAGCGGATTGCATTATCTTGCACCGGCTATCTCATCCTCGAGCAAAAAGCGACCGATTAAGGTCGCTTTCCTAATAAGCATGCTGAAGATGAGCCGTGACTTCTGCTATTGAAATTTCTTATATAATCGTTAATTACTCGCTAAACGTTTTTCGAAATTTGTCTTAAACACAAGAATATCATCGAGATTTATAGCGAAATTATGGTCACTCATATTGAAATTGATTACAAACAATCCAGCTCTCTCGCGAACCATAATCGTCGGACGAATACTGTCGCCAACAGCGTCTTGGGTAGTAGAGTTTCCATAAAAATACCAGTTTGTTTCAGTCGGGGTAGGTGTCGTGCTTTCGGACAAATTATTTCTTATTTTTCTACACAAATCCTCCATTAAGTTTTCATTAAGATTAAGTTCTTTTCCGTACTCGCCATCAACAGACATGTCGGCATATCCGTACCAAATATTTCTGCTTGCTTTCTTCCCGTCCTCTGAAGCATACGTTTCATCAAATAAAATTTCCATTTTCCTTATCCCCCTAACATATATCACTGCTATTATTAACACATTTTAAACTAATGATAACTAAACGAAACCACTTTACGACCAAGAACCCTGCCCCGTTAGTTAAGCCCTTTTTACCACATACCGTACAGCCATTCATCTTCGGTGAATGGTCCCTTGACCTGTAAAGAACCATCCTCCTGTCTTGTAACTAGTTCCGGATCGAAAGTATCCCCCACGCGGTGCTGAACTTTCGAATGGAACAGAAATGTCATCTCGTGCCAATTAGCCTTCGACCAATCCGACTCCCAAGCGTAGCCATCTAGCGAAGGGGCTTGTTTTCTTACAAAGGATTGCTCCAACACCCGCAACTCCTGTATACGAGATAATCGAAACACTCGAAATTCACTTCGGAGCGTGCAATAAGCCTGCAAATACCATAGGTATCCTTTTAAAATTAAAGCTGCAGGTTCGACGACTCTCTCACTCTCTGTACCGTTCATATTCAAATACTTAAATCTAACCTTGCTTGTATGCACAATTGCCTGTCTCAGGCTGTTCACTTTATCCCGCGCAGCAGGTCCTTGCCCCCACGGATTGAAATCGAAAACAATTTCCGCTCCCTGCTGCTCCATTTGAAGGCGATCTCCTCGACTGAGCAGGGCTTTTACCTTATCCAGTAGCGTGCCAAACATGCGGTCATCCAATTCTTTGGAACTGACACGTCCACGATTCAACAGCAGCACCGTGATTGCCAGCAAGCGGTCAATTTTCATAACAGATAGCACACCCCACTAGACTCCACTTTAAGCTATCTTCTCTTAGCTGACAATCCAAAGTCTTACATTTCCGTTAATCATTTATTATTTGATTTTAGATCTGCGGCATGCATTAATGGCTTTTGAAGTGCGTCCACAATGGCTGCGAAGATACTTGTTGCTACAATACCCATTAGACATAATGATGTAGGACCCGCTGCATCATCACTATCTGTAACTGCAGCAAGCACCCTCAAACTTACTATTCCTATCACAATAAGGAAAATGACTGTAAAAGCACATTTCTTTATAATCTGCAACGATTTAATGGACAATTCAGAGAAAGCATTGTTCTTTTCGATGTAGGTTAATAGTTTATAGGCTTGATACAACGCAACAGAAAACGCACTACAGAATCCGTATGCACACACTAAAAAGGGGATCAGGAAGTAAGCCGTATCTGGATGTACCTTTGCATCTCTAACGGCTATCACTGGCAACCAGATACACAAAGCAAGCACTGCAATTCCAACCAGAAAAATAATTACTTTTAAGAAAGTGGTTGAACCTCGTTTAACCTTCATTTAAAACACCTCACTTATTTAATGACAACATGATTCTAGCATATTATTTATCGTTTTACAATAAATTTGTATTGTTTTATTATAATATTATCGAAGTATCCTTTAAATAACTCACGTCATTCCATGCTAGTCCAGCAGACATAGAAAAACCAGCAACCCTTTATTATGGTTGCTGGTTTTTGGGATATTGGGCTGCTCAACTGTCAGTGAAGCCATTTGCTCGGATATTGCCGACCGTGCTGACGCTGCCGGACTGATTTTCACTTTTCGCCAGAAGGTACATCAAATTCGACCTCAACCGGGATCGGAGCACCGAAGTCCGGGTTCCCGTCTGCCGTCCAACCGAATTTCTGCATTCTGGCGCTTCTCCGTTTACTGCCGCCTTCAGATTCCGGAATGGCATGATAGACGATCCAGTCTTCCATTCCGTCCGGGGATACGGTAAAGCTGTTATGGCCGGGGCCGTAGACGGAGTTTTCAATCGATTTAAAAAAAACGGGTTTCTCGCTCTTGGTCCATGAAGCCGGATTCAACAGATCACTGTCTTCCTTCGCAGTCAGCATCCCTAGTGCGTAGTCATCGGACCAGCATGTGCTTGCGGAATAAATTAGGAATACTTTACCGAAACGCTTAAGGAAGCAAGGGCCCTCATTGATCGCCATTCCGCCTTGATGCTCCCAATCGTATTCCGGCTTGGTGAGCAGCGATTCCTCGCCCTTGATCGTCCAAGGGTTTTCCATTTCGGCGGCGTAGACCGCCGAGCCGTATTTCGGAAAATGACCGTAGCCCGCGTACATGAAGAAGAGCTTCCCGTTGTGCTCCAGCACCGTTCCGTCCAATCCGGGCAAGGCCGTATTCACGGCCCCCTTCATCAGCCATGTCCCTTCAAAAGGATCGGCATGCTCATTTTCCAGCACATAGATTTTGCGGTCATCGTCTCCGCCGCCGTTATTGTCTGTGAAATAAATGTACCATTTACCTCCGAGATGATGAATTTCCGGAGCCCACAGTTTCCTGCTGTCCAGCCCTTCCGCCGGAGGAGTCCAGACAGTCTTCATTGCGCCGTTCGCAATTCCGCTCATCGATGCGGATTTCCATAAATCCAACCGGTTGCCTCGCGTCACCATAAAATAATAATAACCGTCCGTATGCCGATATATCCAAGGATCTGGGCCTATTTCCAATATCGGGTTGTGAAATGTTTTCATCTGCATCGTGCTCATATAACGACTCCTTCCCTATCTAACGCTTCTGGCTTGTAAATCAAAATTGGACTCCGCCTTGACCGCGATCAAGCTTGAAATCCCACCGCCATTCTTTTTCATCTACAGTACTGACATTATCCAATACTTCTCTAATGGTCCGCATACCGCATATGGCAACGGAAACGTCGGGATTAGAGAGAACAAAATCTAAGGCTATCTGATGGGGATTGACCGTTTTAAGTGATTCTGGCGCAACCCGTTTCATAAAACGATAAAGAGACTGACTCGTAAGCGGCCTCATGACAACGACTCCAACGTCATGCTTGGCAGCTTCCGGAATGATTGGATCAGCAGCACCCTGATAAAAGAGATTATAACGGACTTGAATGACATCGAAAGATCCAGAACGAATGGACCAAAGCAAAACGTGATCAGGAACTTCGTTCGTGATTCCGATGAAACGTATTTTACCTTGTTCTTGACATCGTTTTAGTGCATCCAGCGGCCCGTCATTCACAATTCGTTTATAATCCTCTTCCGTTAAATACCCGCCATGAAATTGCATGACATCGATGTAATCCGTCTGGAGATGCTTCAAGCTGGCATCGACGGATCGAATCACATCGTCATACCCAAGATTTGAAGGTACCTTTGTAGCAATATAGGCCTCATGGCGGCGTTCTTTCAACACAGCTCCGATGATACTTTCACCCAACCCATTTCCATATCCCTGTGCCGTATCCATATAATTAAGTCCCTTGTCCAAAGCTGTATGAAGTGAATCGATAACCACGTCACGGCTATTCTGAGCTTCATAAGGTTCCAAATAGTTATCCAGCCCCATCGGTGCGCCACCGAATCCAACACAAGAAACGTTTAAATTCGTACGTCCAAGTCTTCTATATTCCATTCTCAACACCGCTTCCTAGCTTTATGCGAGGTTAATTTCTTTGATAAGCTCTAGTGGAATCTTCGGTTTCCGATCTTCCGTGAGCAGTCCGTTCATTTCTTGTTGAACATCAGTCACCTGCGTATAGCAATACCCGCAAATATAGTCGATATCCTTAATCGCTTGGGTAATGCCTCGGAATCGCTCAATAAACGCTTCTTCCGTCACCACCTGATTGCCGTACCCCCAGCCTTTATCGGTTTGGAAAGCGATCCCGCCAAATTCGCTAATGATGATTGGCTGGCCACGATACGTGTATCCTCGAGCTAGGGCATATTTCCCTTTGTTGAACGCCCAATCGTTGTTTACAATAGGAGATTTATCCACATAACGCTGAAGGAATTCCGAACCGGATTCCACATAATCATGTAATGTCAAAATGTCTGAGACGGTATGTTCCCATCCGTCATTTGTGATGACTGGGCGATTCGGATCCATCGATTTGGTCAAATGATAGATACCTTCAGTGAACTTCTGCTGCTTATGGTCATTCAAAATTTGCATGATACCCCAAGACTCATTGAAAGGTACCCACGTGATGATGCTAGGATGATTATACTGCTGCCTAACAATCTCGATCCATTCCTTGGTGAAGGTCTCAACTGCCTCATCATTAAATTCAAAAGTAGCTGCCATCTCAGACCATACCAAAAGCCCTTTGACATCACACCAATATAGGAACCGCGCATCTTCAATTTTCATGTGCTTTCTCACCCCGTTGTATCCCATGGCGAGAATAGCATCAATATCCTCAATTAATGCTTGCTCCGAAGGCGGTGTCAAATGACTGTCGGTCCAGTACCCTTGGTCCAAAATTAACCGCTGATAAATAGGCGTATTATTGAGGAGAACTTTTCCTTTTTCTATGGAAATCTTCCTCATACCGAAGTAAGAATACACATGGTCGATCACCACGTCATCTTGAAATAAAACAAATTCCACATCATATAAGTTCGGATTTTGCGGAGACCATCGGCTTACCTTCCACGGACCATTAGCCTCATGCAGCAAGTCTACCTCCAATTGAAGCCAAGGCCGATCCACGATCAAAGCGGTTTGTTTGAGGAGCTTCCCCTTATAACTGATTCGAGTCTCTAAGCGAAGCTGCCCCTGCATTAATTCACCATGCGTTTGGTATTCGAGTCGTACCGATTGACTGTCAAGATCAGGTGTCATTTTCACGGATTTGATATAAGATTCCGCCACATATTCCACCCATACACTTTGCCAAATTCCAGTTGTCTGAACATAAAAGCATTCGAAATTGTCTTTCACCCAACGCTGCTTGCCGCGTGGTTGCGTGCAGCTCTGACTGTCCTCCACCTTCATGACTAGGCTGTTTGACTGACCAAATTGCATATAAGGTGTAATATCAAATGAAAACGCAGCGTATCCGCCTTGATGTTGACCTACATACGTTCCGTTCACCCACAATTTAGCGAGATAGTCCACCGCTTGGAAATGCAGGATGATCCGTTTACTTTCCTGTTCCTTCGGAACTTCCAGCGAACGTTGATACCATATTTGAGGGTGAAATGCCTCTTCACCAATGCCGCTTGCTTTCGTTTCATAGGTGAACGGAACCATGATCTTAAGGTCCCCATCAAACTCCTCGTACCACTTTTCTTTCTCTCCAACGTTCCCGTCATCAAATCGGAATTCCCACTCACCGTTTAAACTATTCCATGATTCTCGTACAAACTGAGGCCTTGGATAGTCCTTTATATACATTTTTGTCGACATCTTGTGATGATCACTCCTATTTCGCATTAATAATCATTCATATTCATGGAACCCGCGCACATACCATCACGTGCGCGGGAAATGCATTCAGTTAATTGGTTCGGAATAATTCAACATTATCGATATCGGACCATTGGCTGCTGCTGCTATTCGAGGCGAAAAATCCGATGATCGCCTGACCACTCGTGACGCTAATACCGGAGATCGTCACTTGCGTCCAAGTCGAAGTAACCGGGAAATTGGCTTGGCGAACAGTCCCTCCATAGTCTTTCACTTCCATATAGTTACTGCTCTGGCCTCCGCTGCTTCTCAAATAAGCTCTCATCGTATAAGTTCCGTTTTGCAGACCTGTAATAGTCTGGCCAACATAAGCTGTACCTGGTGAACTAATGCCAGCAAGACCTATGAAGTAATTCCCTCCTCCAGGTGCACGCGTAATGCCGTCGTTAATGCCATGAATGTGAATCCGATCTGGATAATCGGACCCATATGTTGTCCATCCGTTCACATTTGCCGTTTCATAACCCCAGTTATTCGTGAGATTGACATTCAGCGGCGTAGTCGAAGCTGTTTTGATAAATTCAACGTTGTCAATATCCGCCCATTGGCTGTCGCTTGTATTCGCAGCGTAAAAACCGATAGTCGCCTGTGCATTTGTTACACTAATACCAGAGATGGTTACCTGCGTCCAAGTTCCTGTAACGGGAAAATTAGTTTTCAGCGTAGCTCCACCATAGTCTTTCACTTCCATGTAGTTACTGGTTTGGCCGCCACTACTCCTCATATACGCTCGCATTGTATAGGTACCTCGATCCAGACCTGTGATAGTCTGACCGATATAAGCGGTACCAGGAGAACTGGTTCCTGCAAGACCGATGAAGTAGTTTCCGCCCCCCGGTGCACGTGCAATACCGTCATTTACGCCATGAATGTGAATCCGGTTTGGATAATCGGCACCCGATGGTGCCCATCCGTTTACATTCGCCGTTTCAAAACCCCAATTATCAGCAAGATTCACGTTCGAGGGAGTACCTGCATTTCCCGTCCGCAAGTAAATGCCTGTGCTAGGAAAGTTGGCGGAAGTGACTGCCATAACACGAGTCGTATCAACAGCCATTAATGAATTCCAGTTGGAAAGCTTCGTGTCCGATACAGGGAATACATTATATAAATAACCCCAAGTCGCTCCATTATCGGAGCTGATCATCGTTCGCATCGAAGAATAACTGTCTCCCGTATTGGCGCTGGAATCATCCGTTTGGAAGCTGGCCATTAATCTGCCATCGCCTAGTTTGACGACAAACGGCGCTCCGGCTTTTTTCCCTGCATTCGTTGGAATAAACATGGTTTGACGGGTACCTGACCAATTTATACCATCATTGGAAATTTTGTATTTGATCACAAATGGATGCCCGCTAACGTCCGTAGCCTCAAACACTACAATGTATCTGCCGTCTGCCATTTTTGTGAAAACTGGCATGCCATCTCTGGAGCTATTAGCTACCCCATCGCTGACAACTGTCGCGCTGCTCCAACCGCTTCCATTCCAGGTTTTCATCAATAATTTCTGCTTCCCCGAGGTACCGACAACGGCTGAACTATCGTTCGCATACATAACGGAAATCGTGCTTCCCACATAGCCGAGGAATGGCTCCCATACCCCCGTGAAAGAGCTTTCCGATTCGGAAGCTATTTGCCCATTTGCCAGATCCGACCAGGTGTTGCCTCCATCGCTGCTCTTTCGAACTTTCAAATAAGTGGTATACGTGCTGCCAACATGTATGACCACGCGATAAGCCAGCCAAATGTCCCCATTGGTTAATAGGAGCATCTGGCCGTTGCCGACATCCCCATTCGCATCAGAAGCGGCTGTAATAGGCGTCCCCCATGTAAGACCACCATCCGTACTTTTCGCTAACTTAACTTTCGTAAAACCTCCATCCGCATTTGAATCAAAGGAAACCAGCAAGTTACTGCTGCTCAACTGAAGCATCCTCGGATACCAGACTCCACCTGTACCGGTAGTGTAAACTGTCGTGTTTGACGTTGGCCAAGCCATCCCGCTCGTTGCCGCTTGAGCCATATTGAAAGGAATTATAAGTGAAGCCACCATCATCAAAACCATCATTAATTTACCCAAGCGCAACCGACTTTTAGCTTTCATCATTACATTTCCTCCTCTGGGAAAAATGTTAATCGAATAGCTTTATTCATTGCGTGCTTGTGTCGAATCTAGAGGTAATTTAAAGTATGTAAAACTATGAAATCACCTCCTTACTAAGGATAAATTGGTAAAGAGCCACGATGGTGACGCTGAACGAATTCCAATTTTCCCATGCATCCATGCATTCGCATCCGTCCATTCCAAGGCAGGTTGCTTCGAATTGTTTACATATACCTTCATTGTTGCTCCACTTACATCAACAGCGATGTGTACGGTCGAACCGGCGGCAAGACTGAGTGGAGCTGAAGCTACTTCATTCTGGTCATAATTCATTCTTTTCAGAATCATGCGACCGTTGCGGAAAGTCAGTTGATAACCCATGAACGAATCCCTTACCTGTTCGGGAAATTCAGATTCGTTCGTGACACGGAACAAGAGCCCTGCCTCTTCAATAGAATCCGCTGTAGATTTCAAATCAACTTCCACCCGATAGTCCGTCCATTCATCGCTGCCTGCATACATTTTGGCATCCGAGCCCTCAGTCTGTACGGTATACCCGTCTTCATGCTTCATCCACTTGCCATACATATCTTCAGGCACAATTTGACTAAACAAATGTGAGAGCTTTTCTGTCGGCAGTTCAGTGACTCTGTATATATCTAAAAAGCGATAATTCAATTTTCCTTTAACCAGTTTTACTGTCAAAATATGCTCGCCTTTCGTTAGCTTCATATTTCCTATGTGCTTCTTAACCCACTGGTTTCCTTCGCTCTGACTATTGCCTAGTTCGAAACGTTGGGACTTCCCATCCACTTGCAGTTCCACCGTATCTTCGTTCCCGTCTTCCTTCAACATGGCATCGAAACCGTAGGTTCCGTCCGATTCCACATTAATCCGATAGGAGAGCCAATCCCCTTTTCCCGCTATCGCTACGGCATTACTGCCGTCTTCGCTCGTTTGGATCGGAACACCATCGTCTTCACGCATAACAGCCCCATTAACGGGATGGCCAACATGAAAGCCTTGATCCCTTACTTCCAAATAATGAACTGCTTCAATACTTCCTGGAACCGGTTTAGCGGTCTCAAAGTCGCTGCTGCCGCTGGCTTCTTTAGAAAATGCCGTGAATCCCAAAGTCGGCTTGACGTTGCGGTAGGTATACCCGATTTTCCCCGATTTCGCAGTGATGTCTGTAACAGTCAGTTTGTTCATTTGATCAAAAAAGACCTTCGTGCTTCCAGCATCACTTTCAACTCGAATGGTATGCAGTTTAGTGAAGTCCATCGATTGGGGAAGCTCCGAAATTGCATGTTGCTTCTTCTTTCCGTCCTTCATTTCGAACAGAGCTATACTTCGCAACGCGGGATCAACACCGACAACCTTATAATTATTGTCATCCGTGTAGGAAAAGACAGTCTCGAAAGTAGTCTCCCCCTCCCGCGTATTCTCCATGTTCAAGCGGAAATTATATTCAGCAGTAAACCGACTCTTATCGGTCTTATCGGTAGCTTTACTGCTCAACCAATTCGTTTCATCACCTTTGACACGAACATCCCAAAGCTTCTGATCCAGCGGCTTATTGATGCCATCATAGAAATCCGGCATTCGTGGAACGGGTTGAGGAAAATGAGTGCCATCGCCAAGAACTGCCATTTTCTCGCCGTTAAAAACGATTCGGTCCATGTTTAGCCTACGAACCGGAGGCCCTTCCTTCGAATGGCCAATTAAATTATGATAAAACATATAATAAGCATCGAGGTTTGGACCTATCACACTGGAACTATGGCCCAGCCCATTAAAATCTTGTTTCGTGCTGATGACGATTGGATTATTGTCCGGCACATTATAAGTTCCGATTGGCGAGTCCGTCGCTACAGCGTAATTGATTCGATATCCTTTACTGAACACGTGATTTCCTGTATAAGTCATAAAATATTTGCCATCGCGTTTAATAATCATCGAACCTTCCGTCCAATGGCCCATATTCGTGTTAAGCGCCTTTTCCTCCGTCATTGTGTACGGATCCGACATTGGGTGCCCAATAATACCTTTAGCACTCGCGTGTGTAAAATACCATTTGCCGTCATCATCAATAAATACAGAGCCATCAATAGATAAACCCAAATTTTCAGTTTGAATCGTAAACGGTCCAGTAGGGCTCTCGCTGCGAAGCACATAATGGCCTTTTCCGGCAGGAGAGGTATACATATAGAAATACCCATTCCAGTAAACGACTTCTGGAGCGTAAGCCCCTACGGTCAGTGGCTCTTCCGTAGCTAGCCCTTCATATTTCCAATGAATCAAATCGCTTGAGCTCCAAGCTTTAACACCCACACGAAAATCTTTCGTACTGCAATACAAATAATAGAGTCCGTTATATCGCATCACATAGGGATCGCCTATCCCGTAATCAGGCCATTCCTGCTCAAGCGCCAATGAATTCTGATACGATTCCCCAAGCGTGGAATTCATCATAGGACCTCTTCCTTTCCCGCCCAATGAAATTGTAATCACGATGGCTAATAGGAATACTACACCTAGCCCAATAAACATCTTTTTCGTTCTTATCCTACGTTTGGTCATTTTAATCCACTGATGCTTAAGGATTCAATAAAGTACCGTTGACAGAAAAAGAACACGAGAACAACCGGCACTAAAGCGATCAATGAAGCTGCCATCATATTCGGATAGTTGGCTTGCGAGATATAGTTAGCTTGCAAACTTGCAATAATAACTTGAATTGTTTGTTTTTCCGACGAATGCAAATAGATCACAGGTCCAAGAAAATCGTTCCATATCCCCATAAATCCTAGTGCCGCTTGTGCAGCAATCGCTGGTTTAACAATGGGTAACGCCACAGAAGCAAACGTTCGGAAATAGCTCGCACCGTCGATTTTGGCTGCATCAATTAAATCCGAAGGAATGCCTCCTTGCATAAATTGTTTGAAGAAAAAGATCGTGACAATATGACCGAATAAGCCGGGCACTATGAGTGGAAGCAGCGTATCCACCCAATTCAGGTATGAGAAACCGATAAATTGAGGAATCATCACCACGGAGTATGGAATCATCATCGTGGCAAGCAAACAAAGAAAAATAGTCTCTTTAAAGGGAAAATCAAATTTGGAAAATGCATAAGCAGCCATCGCGGAAACAAACAATCCCACGCCCAAAACACAAACCACAATAATGGCACTATTCATAAATCCGGTTAACAGCGGAGCTCTATTCCAAACATCCACAAAGTTATTCCATGTAAATGGGTCCGGTATCCATTTTGGCGGGAGATCAAAAACATGCTCTTGCGTTTTAAATGCTGTCGAGACCGTCCATACAAATGGAGCCAGCATAACAAACGAACCTAGAAGCAAAATAACGTAGGCCATTACATTCGTAGACCGCTCAATTCTATTCATCGCGCAACCTTCCTTTCTCTAGTCGTTATAAACCCAACGTTTGGATAATTTAAATTGAATGAGTGTGATGATAAAGATGATGATACCTAATACCCATGCGACAGCACTGGCGTACCCCATGTTAAAATACTTGAAAGCCTCATTAAAAATATAGAAGACGATGGTTGCCCCGCTGTATTCCGGTCCGCCATCTGTGGCCATAATGTACATTTGGCTAAACGATTGAAAGGTATGGATAATTCCCATGACAATAACAAAAAAGTGAATGGGGGAAAGCAACGGAAAAGTAATATGGCGAAATAGATGCCAACGGTTCGCACCATCAACGGTTGCCGCTTCGTAATAATCGGAAGCGATCCCCTGCAGCCCCGCTAAATATAGCACCATGTTTCCGCCAATGCCTCCCCATAAACCCATAAGAATGAATGAAGGCTTAACCCAATTCGGATCACCTAACCAGTTAGGTCCCTGGATACCGAAGAGTTGATATATCCAATCATTGATCAACCCATAATCATTATTCAAGATCCATTGCCATAACAAGGAAACAGCAATGATAGGTGAGATGACTGGAATATAGTAAATGGTTCTCAGGAAAGAAATCCCTTTTAGCTTACGATTCATTAGAATAGCAACCAAGAGGGAAAAGAACATACCAATTGGTATACCAATAAGTAAATATAACGTGTTATATAATGATTTATAGAACTTTTCGTCTAATACCATTTCTTTATAATTCTCAACACCATTCCATTTCGCAGGCGTGATCATGTCCCAATCCATAAAGCTTAATACCAGCGATGACACGATCGGCGCAAGCCCGAAAATAAGAAACCCAAGAACGGGAATGGATACAAATAAGTACGACCATATTATTTCACGGCGTCTAAAACCTGTTATTTTCTGTGCCCTTATCATACTGATCCCACCTGTTTTAGGACGAAGGGCGAAACCGGAAGCCTTCGGCCTCTATTTTCGCCCTTCCATATCCTTATTTATTATTTCTTGTTTCCTTTATCATAGAGCTCTTGAAGCTTAGGTTTCATTTCTTTAGCCCAGACCTCAGCCGTTTGTTTCCCTTCCCATACACGGCTTATCTCTTGGTTAAAAGTGTCGAGCCATTTCGTATCAACGGATCCTACAGCAATCGTCGGATGGCCATAATCCTGTATGATATCCAAGAATACTTGGCGATTCGCAGGTGCTTTATCATATTTTAAGAATTCGCCTTTTGCCATATCGATCAGATTCGGAACCGCTTGACCCAATTGGTAGTTTTCTTTCTGTGAGCTAGGATCCAAACTCAAATACGAAGCAAAGTTAAATGCATCCTCAGGATATTTGGTTTTGCCCGAAATGACGAATCCTAAAGAACCTAACCAAGTTGCTGTTTTTCCTGTTTTCGGGCTTGCTGGCCATGCTGCAATATCCCATCCAAAAGGCAGCTTCCAGAAACCAGGCTGATCCCACGGCCCCATTGGGAACATACCAATTTTGCCTGCAACAAAGCGGGCATAACCACCTTGTGCTTTCTCATCTGTTGGCGAAGGAGCAACTTTATATTTCAATTTCAAATCTGCTACAAATTGTAAGGCTTCTGTGAAAGCAGGTTCGTCAATTTTGATGGTTCCTGTAGTGTAATCAATATAGTCCCCACCATTCGCCCATACGGCTGATTCCAATGAATAACCAGCAACTCCGAACACATCTGTCTTCCCATTCGCGCCTTGTGTTGTGATTTTTTGGGCAGCAGCAATCATATCATTCCAAGTCCATTCGCCAGCTTTTGCACTTGGATATTTGACACCTGCTTTATCAAACAGCTCTTTGTTATAAGCGAATGCCCAAGGACCTACATCTTTTGGCAATCCGTACAGATTACCTTTTCCAATAAATTTACCATCATAACGATAACGGTCTAATCCCTGTTTCCAAACATTCTTTTCATCAAAAGATGATGATGCTTTAATTAGATCATCCATTTTCAGCAAACTTCCACTGCCTGCAAGTTTTTGGAACTGAGCTTCACCTGCATAGAAAACATCCGGCGCTTTGCCCGAAGCAATCAAGGTATCCAATTTTTGATAATACTCAGCCGGAGGTACGACGGTATATTTCACTTTCTTTGTTGGATACTTCTGCATATAGGAGTCAGTTAGTTTTTGAAATACAGCCTTTTCCGAATCGCCACCCCAACCCATAAAGGAAATCTCGGAATTCTCTGCTGGTTTGGCTGTTGCAGCTGCAGGTGTTGCCTGGCCGGAAGGTTGCGTTGTAGATTTATCTGTCGATTCTGTTGTGCTTTTCGAGCATCCCGTTACAACCATGGCGAAACTTAGCATTAGTGGCACAGAAAGCTTAGCCATTTTACTTTTCAATACGTTCATTTAAACTCCCCCAAATCAGATTTTGGTTTAATAAAGCATAAATTTGAAAAGGTATTGATAAGAAATGTGAAGCGTTTGCAAAAAAGATATACCTTTCTTTTTGATTTATCAAACATCAAACATGTTTTATTACAATTATGATGTTTATATTCACATAATAATCCAGAATAAGCGCTTTGTCAACGCTTTCATTCAAATATTATGTTTGTTTCAGCGTAATATAGCGATAAGGCCGGTTAGTTACATATAACATGTAACTAACCGGCCTTATCGGGCATAACCTTTCTATATGTCTACACATATTGAATTTTCATTATTATTGCTTGGGCATAATCGCCGAACCCACGACCAAATAAGTTGATTCCTCCATGGTGCAAAGCATCTGGTTTAATCCCAATCTTGAATCCAATGAACGGGTACTTCTCAAGATGCAGATCCGCAAGCGAGACAGAGGACGTTTTCTCATTATCGACGGAACTCCGCTTTTCATCTACCCTCCATGTTTTCAGAATACCGTATTGCGTACTGCTGTCGTTCCACCACGGAGGATTAAGCTTGCCTCTATGGTCGCCGAAATCGCCTGGTGATGTCCAGGTTCCTATCTCTATGCCATTGACCCATACTGTAATGTCCGAAGGCCACTCATTGTTATAGTTAGGAGCTTCAGAACAAATTTCCAATGAAAACTCGATGGATTTGATCGCTGCCTGATGTGGAATTACTTTAGGAAAACGGTATTCAATCCATCCCTGACGTAACCAAATGATTTCAGCTGTTTTACTTTCCGGGTGATAAAAGCTGACCGGATCATCTTCCGGAATTACCATTCCGTTTAGATTAGCCATCCCGCATGTCGGGAATACTTCAAAGTTTATAAAATGTCCGATTGGCATCTCGATCTCATACAAATCGTTTGGATTTTTATACATTGCAATTGGGTTCAGAATCATGCGTACGTCATCAAAATTACGGCTGCATACCTTCATTGCCCCTCGAGATGCGGGCTGTAATTCCGTTAAGATAAGCCCTGATTCCTCCAGTACCTTAACATTAATCGCAGTAGTGGAAACTGGAATTTTAAGCATCTCGGCAATTTCAATAATATTCAGATTATGATGTTGCAAAAGGAGCTTGATGATATTGATTCTGGTGTGAGAAGAAAGTGCATGAGCAACAGCGACTAGTTGATCTGGTTCATTAATTGATAATTCCAACATACATATTCCCCCATTAACAAACTAAATCTTCGAACTTCTAAACGTTTTTACAATATATTAACCAATAATCTTGTCTCTTGTCCACTTATTAATAATAGCATTAGATTCCTAGTTGTAAGTACGATATTTCCGGTGTTGGGAATACAAAAAGCCCTACGATTTCTCGTAAGGCCAGTAGGGATTGAACAGTTAGAACGACAGATACGTTTCGTCCTTATATGTTGCGATATCTTTGTCTTCTCATCCACTGAGTCGCTACCCATTTCTCCCCGATTGCAACGGGGTTTCCTGCATGTAAAGTTAGTTCATTTAAGCGATTATCGTTATAAAAATATTCAAAATAGACGGCACTGCCTTTTTTCGGCGTTACTGAAAAACGAAGAGAAGGGAAATATGTTTCGCCTCCTTTTTCCACGTCATTTAAATACATCACCAGTGTGCTGATGCGATTGTTTACAACATCTCCAGATGTGAAATAGTCGAAATGAGGCTGATACTGTTCCCCAGATTTATAATGCAAGATTTGCAGCGGTTCAGCATGCGAGATCGGTATATTCATCAGTTCAGAAACTCTGGTTTCAATTTTTTGAATCCATTCATTTTCGTTCTCCTCAATAAACATGTTGCTACTTGTTCTAATGTTGCTTACAACGGGAGATTTGCCAATTTTAGCTCGCTGCATTCTATTTTTAGCTAAGTCAATCAACGCGTCACATTCTCCGTAGCTTAATACATTGTCAAGAATGACGATAAGCGGTTCATCCATTTTGCCGACAATATGAATCTCTTTATCCTTAGTGATAATTTTGTTCTCACATGCATTGAAAATCGTCTGCTCTATTATGGCCATCATTGCATCCTCCACTATGGATTAATGAGGAAGTAATCTACATGATGTCAGTCGATTTAAACAGATCTCGTTGAGTAAGACGTTCCTCCTATTGTTTAAATACTATTAACGAGGTTATTCTACTATTCCTCTTCGCGCTATATGAATTGACGTTGCAAGTACCCGCCGCGCAAAAAGAACCCCTCGAAAGGGGTTCAAATTACCTTGTGATAGCTTCTTTACAATTTACTTGCTCAACTCACGAATGAATCTGGCGAATACCGCAGCCACCTCCGCACGAGAGGCGTTTGTTTGCGGGTCAAAGTAGCCGCCGAATCTGCCGTTCAGAATGCCTGCTGCTGCAATGGCATCCACAGCTTTCCTTGCCCATGGACTCACGCTATCTCCGTCTACGAAATCTGCTTTAGTAACTGAAGGCAGCCTATATCCCTTACTTCCTGCATAGTTGTACAACATGACTGCCATCTGCTCACGTGTAACCGAATCATCTGGGCTGAACTTGTCTTGACCTGTTCCGCCCACAATGCCGTTCTTCGCCGCCCAGTTCACTGCCCCCGTGTACCATTGCCCACTTGGAACATCAGTGAAAACGGACGATGCGGCGTCGCTGGCGTCAATGCTTTCAAGATTAGCAAGTACTTGAGTGAACATAGCACGTGTCATCGATGATTCAGAACTGAACATGTTGTCGCCTGTGCCTTCAAACAGCTTGCGAGCCGTCACAAACGCGATATCCTTGGCAGCCCAATGTACTGAGGGGATATCATGGAACACTTTGCCGTTATACATAATATCGTAGATTCCCATCGTCGTTACGTCGAAAGTCACTTTCTCACCATCCACGATAACAAGAGGTAAAATCACATTTTTGCCGTTTTCTTTTTTTATCACAACATATTCAGATGCATCATGACCTTCAGCTACCTTGAATGGCAATGCGATGGTCAACGGATGGTTCGGTTCATTGTACAGAACAGGCTTCCCGTTATCGTACAGTTCAACCATATAGCTTCCCTTACGGACGCGAAGATTCAGTGTATTGCTGAACTTTTTCATCATATGCTGCAGGGCAGCGTTTGGTATTGTGACGGTTCCGAAATCGGTATCAACACGGAGAGTCGCATCCCCCATCGCTGTAACTGGCAGCGTCAATGTGAAGTCGATGATTTCGTTTGCATCGATGTTCAATTCGTTACTGCCGCTTAGCGCTTCTTTTATTTGCTCTTCCGTAATGTTCAGAAGATAACTACCGTCATCATTCTTGGTTAAGGTACCCTTATTACCATTCATGGAAACTTTCGGCGTATCTTCTACACGCACTGGACTTGTCGTACTAGCTCCTGATGCTGGAGTAGGCTCTAAATCGACAGGCGCTTCTGGAGCAATTCCATTGTACATAAAGATGAGTCTCTCGCTCGTCGTAATATTTGGCACATCTGTAATTTGGGAGAGTTTTTTGGTCCCCAGACGAAGTGTCAGTACAGCATTGCTGCCTGACCCTGCGATGTCTTGATAGACGATCCGATTCTCATATTTCGGTGAAGCCAGATAGAAAGGGCCGACGCCACTGGAGCGCAGAATAAATTTTTCATTTGTACCGATTTCCGAGGCATCGCCTTTGATCACATTGTAATTCCCTACCTGATCATCCTTTACAGATAAATACGTATTTGTTTGGAGCAGCCTTATGGAATAAGTGCCGTCCTCGTTAGTGATCATTTGATAGAATGGCGCATCTTTCTTCATGACGCTTGTCGTCAGTTCCCCATTTTCATTCATATTAAAATACGAATTGAGTGTTTCAGCGACTTTTTCCCCGTTAACGGTACTCCAATTTCTTTGATACAATGGCTCCCATCGCGTTCTCATCTGAAAATATGGTTCACTAGCTGCCTCGATCGGCTCATCCCGATAATAAGTCAGCGTGCCAAAGTTCAGATTATCAAAATGCACCATTCCTTGCGGGCGCATCGCCGCCGCAGCTTTGGTTGTCCATGTCAGATCGACGTCTGCCACCTTGTTGTAAAGAGCCAGCCCCTGTTCGAAAACAGGTCTTAATTCCCCTCTGTTAAGCCCGTTGCTATCTCTGTCAAAGCCAACCCCGTAATAGCCTCTGCTCGTATCCCCAAAAACATTGGGTATTGCAACGAAAGGTACATCCTCACCATTCAGTTCCTTCGCATACAGATTGTATTTCGCCATATATTCGAAAGCTTTCGCTAGCCTGTTATCATATAGGGAATATAAGTCCACATGCTGATTTTTAGCGATTAAACTAATTTCAGACATATACCCGAGACCTAACATGGCATGCCCCTGATCACGACCGGTTTCCATTGTCTGGCCTGAATCGTTCACATAAGCGAAGATGGAGCCGTTCGTATGAATGTCCTGATATAAGCTCATCGCGCGATCAAAAACTTCGGTATTATCATTCAAAACACCGATCGCTATCATACTAACCAAGGCTGCTACATCCCAATTACCATTGGCAAGCATGGGAACTCCCGCGTCCTGGATAACAGGATAGACGACATTGATCATCATATCCTTCAACGCTTTGAAGTCAGCGTCGCTATATCGGGTGTATCCACCGTCATAATACTTGATGATCTCCGCAGCACTGGCATATTTGTAGGCGTTAATACCAGCGCCTAATATTCTGTCACGACCGTCGATCACTTTCAGCGTATTGGCCCACTGTCTGAGGAGATCTACGGCCTTATCGGCAAATTGCTGCTCTCCCGTGATAACCCATTGTAAAGCATTGAAATACGCAGCGTTGCCGCCTTTCTCAAAATAGCCGATATTAGCGGAGTCCGACGGAGCACCACCGCGTCCAACATTCGAAAAGACCGTAGTCTGGTAGTCGACGCTGGATACGCCATAGGAAACACTGTTCAACATTCTCTGGTAGTCCGAGTACCACGGTTCCTCCTTCGCTTGAACACGAGCCTTCATTCTTTGCAGGTCTTCCATCGTTAGCAAAATACCCGGATGACTGAAAATACGAACATTGACATCCGTACTCGCTTGATACCCGCTTCCATTGTATTGAACGGCATACGTATGATTGCCGACGCGCAAGTCAGAAAGCGTCAAATGCATGAGACCACTGGCGTAAACCGCTCCCGAAACCGTCCCGTTCACACTGTAATTCGCAGGATTTGTATCGCCGTTTACTGGCTTCCAGAACAAATCGACACCATTTCCGCTTACTTCCTGACTGATTTCCAGTTGGTCCTTGTCCGTTACCTGTTCAAAATAAAACTTGTACTCGGTATTCTCAGAAGCAGTTCCACTGCTCTGCATCGCACCTTCGGTCATTTTCACATTAAAACGGTCAAAGTTGACATCGTCTCTCATGGTGGATAAATGCGACCAGATGCGGTAAAATCCTGAATTCGCATACTGATCTACATAAAACCGCTCATTCCAGCCAGGTAGACTTGCCGATGCTTTAATCTCAAATGTCCTGTCAATCGCGGTACCGTTTGGTTCGCCGCTTACAATATTAAAATAATGATGTGTATTGCTCAGAAACTCTTCTGCCGTGAAATAATTCTGGATGGTCAGATACTTGTTATTGTTCAATGACTTGATGGCATAAGATGTCCTCGTAGCTCCAACCTCGGGCTCCACATGATTCACTGTTGCAAAATAATTGTAGACATATAGTGCAAATGGAGAAGCCTCGGCGGCATTTGCCGTGAGCGAAAGCTTTTCCGTAACCGGATCCACCTTCACATAGTTGCCGGCGGCATTTTTCATTTTCATGATCATAGCCGCTGTTTTACCGTTGTTATAGTAATTTCCCATGTTGGGACCTGCAATCTTGACCGGTTGGTCCGCATCCACCAGATTATTTATCGCGGTTTGAAGCGTTAAGATCACTTGGTCCAGCTCAACTTGTGTCGTATTGTTTACTACTAATGCTTTGGCATTAGTGAGCGCTGTAGATAACACTGCCCAACTATTTGGTGTGTATGCGGTTACAATTAACTGCTCAGCCTGCGCGATCAGCGCGTTAAGAGAGGTTCTATCAACCCCGTCGTTCAGAGTGGGATCCCCCAATGTAACACTTAATGTAGGCGCTGGAAATGATGAAGCATTCCTTGAGGAATACAACTCACTGGCACTTACCGTACTATCGTCTACTTTCGCTGTCGCAAGATGAATACTTACTACTTTTCTTCCATTCGTTAGTGCGTTTTGAATTATGGATGACACATCAACAGAAAAGTTTTCTTCTCCGTTTGATGTAGCAATTTTGGAAACACTTGGAGAACCAGCGATTTCGTAGGGGCGGTTATTATACGTGACATTCGTCACCGTCCAGTCCGTGCTAGTCCCTCGTAGTGTAGATTCGCTTTCCGTAAACACAAGTTCATTCGGCGCATGCGATTTTCTAAAGCTCAACATCATGTTCATCTCGCCAATCTTGTATCTATTCGTATCAATAGAAGACAAATCAAACTTGACGTACACATGTCGAGACTTCCCATAAATTAATTTGGTAGCATTTAAACTTGTCCCCAGACTGCTTCCTTGCCCATTGAAATTAGATACAAATGCATCTTGCACCGCATGAAATGGCAGCACTGTTCCCGCTGCGTTCACTTTCATAGATCCAAAGAAAAGGGAAGGTAAAGACAAACATACGCATAGCAGTAAAGATATTCTCCGCTTAAAATTCTGTATCATACTCGCTCTCCTTTCGCAAATTGAACAATTTAATCTTAACAAGGGAGAAAATCGAGTTAAATCCAGTTTTTTAATTTCCTTATGTATGTTTTTTAAGAACTTTACGAAAATGATTTGAAAAACATAAAGCCAGAACGTCCGCTTTACAACGGAGTTCTGGCTTTATTCCCTTCAAGCAAAAACCCCAGGCAACGATGGTGCCATCTGCTATAAGCAATTGCTGCTTCGAGAGCTTGACCTATAGCCTTCGTCGATTGTTCAACAACTATATGAACAATATTAGCCCCGGAGCACCGAAGGAAAAAGCCGACACAGGAATCATGCCAGTGTCGGCTGAACACAAATTAATTTAATAGGGTTTGTTTCATATGTTGATTAAACCTTCTTAGCTGTTCAATCTCCCGGTGGTGCGTAACTTTAAAGTCGGTTGCTTGTTTCGAACGGCTTTTCAGGGTAACTTCCAAGCCCTCTAGCTGCAAATAATATTTCGCACTAGTCGGGTAATGCCTGCCTTCGAATAGGTTTGAGGCACCCAAGTAGTCTTGCAGCACCTGAGCCTTCTCTTCGTCCGTTTCCCAATTCTCCGTCAACCACACATATAAATCCGGCTGAAAATTGGCTAAGATTCCGCTATATCCATTCCCGCCAAGCCGTAACGTCTCCAGCACATGCGGGTTGTTCGCGATAAAGAGCTTAAGCGGCGTCCCACGGACAGCTTTCAGCTTCTCGGTGATTTGCACAAGATTGTTGCTGCACTCCTTCATAAAGGTAAACCGACCGGTTCCGGCGCACCACGCCAGCAATTCCGGAGAAAGCAGCCTGTGATAAGGAACCGGACACTCATACAGACCGAATGTCACTTCAGGCAATTCGCTGAGCAATCGCTCGGCATTGCGCTTCCACGCCGCTTCGTCTTCATCAGGTGCGGCAAGGCGGTTCGTGACCAGCACGAAAGCATCGATGCCGGTTGCCCAGATCTGCTTGATCTCTTCGATCTGCTGGCTAATCGCATCGGAGATATGGCCTGAAGCGACGACCGGCACCCGTCCGTCTGCCTTTTCCTTCACGAATGACGCGACTTGGACGCGTTCCTCTAAGGAAAGGTAGCCCATTTCACTGGATAGGCACACCGCAAACAGCCCATGTACCCCTTTTTCGATATACCAGTTTACCAACTGCTCTAAGGCCTTATAATCTACTTCGTTATCTTGCGTAAACGGGGTTAGCATCACCGGCCATACGCCGTTTGGGATCGTTGTACTCATGGACATTTCCACCTTTCAACCTCTTCAAATTTAGCCCTTCAGTCCTGTGGTTGAGATGCCTTCCACAAAGTACTTTTGCAGGGAGAAAAAGATAACCAAACTTGGCAACAGTGCCAGCACCGACATTGCGAACAAAGGTCCCCAAGCGGACTCGCCGGACGAATCCAGGAACAACCGCAAGCCCAGCGGTACTGTATACAACTTCGGCGAATTCAAGTACAGCAGCTGCGTGAAGAAATCGTCCCATGTCCACACGAACGTGAATAGCGCAGTGGTAATTAACGCCGGGACACTGAGCGGAATAATAATCCGCGCATAGATTTGCCATGGCCCGCAACCATCTATCCTTGCGGATTCATCCAGCTCCTTCGGCAGCCCGCGAATGAACTGGATCATCAAGAAGACGAAGAACGCCTCTGTCGCCAGCCACTTCGGAAACACCAGCGGGTAATACGTGTTGATCCAATCAAATTTACGGAAGAGCACGTACTGTGGAATGATCGTAACGTGATGCGGCAACATAATGGTGAGCATCATGAGGGCGAACCACACCTTTTTCAGCACGAAATTCATTCGTCCGAACGCATAAGCGGTCAGTGAACTCGAGAACAAATTACCGAGGACGCATAAGATACAGACGATAAATGAGTTCAAGAAAAACGTGCCGAAATTTGTTCTGGCAATGCCAGCCCATCCCTTGATGTAATTCTGCAGTGTAAATTCCTTCGGCCATAGGCCAGGATCAGAGAAGATGTATTGGCTCGGTTTAAACGAGCTGGCGATCAGCCATGCAATAGGGTATAGCATAAATACGCCCAACGAAAGGATGATCGTATGCATGATGATAGCACGCTTATTAAATGTAAACTGCATCGCTTAATTCCCCCCGTCCCCGTAATTCACCCAGTATTTCGAAGAAAGGAAGATCAGAGCGGTGAAGACCGAAATGATCAACAGCAGCACCCAGGCCATCGCAGAGGCATAGCCCATCTGGAAATACGTGAAGCCTTTCATATACATATATAGGGTGTAGAACAACGTGGAATCGATCGGACCGCCGGAGCCTCCACTGATGATAAACGCCTGTGTGAACGCTTGGAAAGCTCCAATTAGCTGAATGACAACGTTAAACAATAGCACTGGTGTCAACAACGGGATCGTAACGTTGCAAAATTGGCGTATTTTCCCTGCTCCATCCACTCTGGCCGCCTCGTAGTATTCGTGTGGAATTTGCTTCAGTCCCGCCAAGAAGATGATCATCGACGACCCGAATTGCCAAGCTGACAGGAGCGACACAGAATATAGCGCGTACTTCGGGTTCGCCACCCAATCGGGACCATGCAATCCCGTCAGCGTATGCAGGAGCTGATTGGCGACACCATCACCGCTAAACATTTTCCTCCACAGCACCGCAATCGCCACACTGCCACCCAACAAGGTCGGGATGTAATAGAGCGTCCGGTAAATCCCAAGCCCCTTCAGCCCCATATTCAGCAGCATCGCAACTGTCAAAGCGAACGCCAGCTTCATCGGTACAGAGGTGAACACGTATAGAAACGTAACCTTCAAAGCATTCAAATAATGTACGTCGTTTGTAAACATATTGGTGTAGTTGTCGAATCCGACCCATTGTGCTGGTTTAAGCAGGTCATACTGGGTAAAAGATAAGTACAACGAACTGATCATCGGTCCGAGCGTCAGCAGGAACATGCCCAGCAACCACGGTAGTAGAAACAAGTAGGCGGCGGCATTTTCTTTCCAGAGCCTCCTCACCTTATGCCCCATTCCTCGATTCGTCGCAGTAATTTGGCTCACAATGGCCCCTCCTTGTCGCAAGTTGCATGGGAAACCTTATTTCCGGTTTACAGTTTTCTCCGCTGCGTCCATGACTTCTTGTGCTGCTTGTTCAATTGTTGCTTTGCCAAACATCACCTTCTGCGAAGCCGAAACCATCGCGTTCGCATATTCAGCCCCGTTCGGCAGATCTGGATCCTTTACACCAGCCTTCGAAATATACGTTTCAAAATACGAATAAATCTTTTGTTCTGTCGGCGTAATCGTCGGCTTGATCATGTCTCGCACCTTGGCAGAACCCGGAATACCACGCTCGCTACCAAGTACTTTGGTCGCTTCTTCGTCGTTGATGAAGAAGTTGATGAACATCGCCGCTTCCTTCGGATGCTTGCTCGTCTTATTGATCGTCCAGAACTGACTCGGGTGAACCCACAAACCGTTCTTGGCACCAGAACCGCCGGATGGCAGCGCAGTGAGTTGCAATTCATCCTTCATGGCGTTCTGATATGCGGTCAACTGGTTCAGCCAACTCATCATGAAGACCGTTTTGCCTTTCGGGAAAATCGACGTATCAACGGACAAATCCGTATAGGTTGCCGCTTCCTCCGGCGTGGGCAGAAGGCCTGCTTTGCGCATGCGATCCCACATCGTGAACCAACGAACTACGTCATCCTTGGTAAAGTCCAGCTTGCCATCCTTATAGGTCGATTTGCCGCTTTGCCGCAGGAAATATTGGAAATACAGGTTGTATCTCGATTGATCCGCGAAAGCATAATAGCCCGGTCCGAGTTTGCTGACAACTTCTTTGCCATAAGCTTCGTACTCCTCGAAGGACATCGTATCCTTTGGCGGCTGCATGCCGGCTTTTTTAATCAGATCGTTGTTGTAGAACAATCCGATGCCGTTCGTCCCGAGGCTGATACCATAATATTTATCATTCATTTTGCCCGGATCGGAATAGGCAGGATCGATGCTGTCCAAGTTGATCTCCTTGTTCTTGACATAAGGCGTCAGATCCAACACTGCATCTTTGACGACGAGATCGGTAATCCCCCCGATGTTGATTAAGTCCGGTGCATTGCCGCCAGCCAGCTGCGTATTCAACTTTTCCCCGAATTGATCGGTTCCCGTGTATTCCGGTGTAATCTTGATGTTAGGATATTTTTTTTCAAACAGCTCAATGACCTTCAGTGTTCGTTCGTGGCGACTGGTCGTACCCGACCACATCGCGCGCAGCTCGACCTTCTCCCCACTCGTTTCTTTTACCTGTGTGCTCACTTGCCCTTCTGTTGCAGCATTCGAGCAAGCAGATAAAGTCAGCATAACAGCGGCCAACGACCCCATAGCAACCTTCGAACGTTTCATAGGAACCCCTCCTTGTTTTGTCTTGCTTGGCTGTAAGTATATAGTAACTGCTAGGCGAATAGCGCAACAACACTAAGAAATTAGTCTGAGGTTGAAGATTTTAGTGGCCGTTCTGCTATGACAAAAAAATCCCCTTGAAGGGGACCTTATTTAAAAAGGATTCGATATTCGCCGGGCGTCAGGTCCACCTGCTTCTTAAACACCTGCCCGAAATAACGGGCATCCTGAAAACCGACGGCTTCCGCAATTTGGGTCAGCTTGAGGTCCGTCTGTTCCAGCAGCTGCTTGGCTTGATCCATGCGGTATTTCGTTAAGTAGTCGACAAAGGTATTCCCCTTGTTCTCCTTAAACCATTTGGAGAAATTCGCCGGGTGCATACGGAAAACTTCGGAAATCACATCCAGCGAAACAACCTCGGGATAATGCTCGTGGATATAGTCGAGCACCTCCTGCAGTTTCGCCGATTCTTTTGCCTGCACGTTCTGGTGATAGAGCTTCTCAATAAATTCGCAGATGCCATTGCACAAGTTCTGTTCAATCACGTCCAAATTCTGAGCCGTTCCGACCGTATTTAGGAAGCTTTCTTTGGCCCGATCCCACTCCTCAGCCAGAAAGAACGGAACCATGGACAGCTCTTTCTCCAGAACCGAGACCATGGATACCATCAACTGTTTGATATAGGGCACGGCCAGCCCCTTCACTCTGATTTCCTCCACAATGCCGGATAGGAAATGTTTAATTTGCTTATCCGTCGATCCTTGAATACGGGTATTCCAGTTCATGATTTTCTTTAAAATATCCGTAACAAACAACAGCTGCTTCTCTTCGCTGGCGCTGTCCGAATAGTGAAACACGTGCTGATCCGCACACAGAAACTTCCCAGTTAAAGCTAAACCCGCTTCCTTGTAAGCGGCCGGAATGTCATTGCGATTAGGTTGGGAGGAGGAGATCCCTAGCTCTACCCCAGAATTGCCAAAAGCTTGGGAAATGTGTTCCATCTCGTCTTCGGTGGCTAGCATCACCCATTCACGCTTATTCAGCTGAACAAATTTATGTTGCGCAAGCCGATCGGCAATCTCCGCTTCCATTCTTTCGCTTGGCAAATAGGCCAGAACCAAACGGAAGGCGTGCTCCGGATATCGCGCCAGATTCAACGTTTCCATGGAAAATTGACTGTCTTTGACCTGATTGCGCAAGAGGAAATGGTACGTCATTGTTTCTTGCATTCGCTTCTTCTCTTCTCGATCACGCAAATGCTTATAGGCTTTGCTAAGCACCTGTTCAAAATCATCATCACTCGCCGGCTTCAACAGGTAGTCGAATACACCATTCTTAATGGCCTGCTGCGCATAAGTGAACTCGTTATAGCCGGTTAGCAGCAAAACCATCGTATCCGGATACAGTTCCCTGATTTTCCCGCTAAGCTCTACACCGTCCATACCCGGCATTTTAATATCGGTAACCACTAGCTCCACCTGATTGGCGTTCAGCCATTGCAGCGCTTCCCTCCCGTTGTTGCAGGCATGAACTGCTTCGAAGCCATAACTTTCCCATTCGAACTGAATCAGCCCTTGCCGTACGATCGGCTCGTCATCCACAATCAACACATGGTAGATCATCGGTTAGCCCCTCCTTTTAGTAAATCCTTCAGCAGCCACACTTCCACAATCGTTCCTACGTGCTCAATGCTATCGATTTTCAAGCCCCACTCTTGTCCGTACAGCAACTTGATTCTTTCGTCTACGTTAGACAGGCCCAAATGCCGGGATTGCTCGTGTTCCTTGGCAAGCAGCAGCTCCTTCAATCTGTCCACCGGAATGCCGACGCCGTTATCCTGGATGATGAAAAAGATTTTATCCTCGTACTGGCCGCCCTTAATATGAATTTCCCCCGGCCCTTCCTTCGGCTCCAAGCCATGTACCACCGCGTTCTCCACTAACGGCTGCAAAATAAACCTCGGCAGCGAATATGCACGAATCTGCTCGGGGACGTCGACATGGATGCGGATCCGGTCCGAAAAGCGGGTCTCCTGAATCTGCGCATAATACTTGATATACATGAGTTCTTCTTCGACGGTAATAAACTTATCCGACTTGGAAAGCGACAATTTGAACAGCATGGATAGGGCTGTGATCATTTTGCTGATTTCAGGAATCTTGTTCATTCGAGCGATCCAGTTGATCGAGTCTAGCGTATTATACAAAAAATGCGGATTGATCTGCGCCTGCAGCGCACTCCATTGCGCCTCATTTTTCAACCGCTGCTGCTCGTAGACGGTACTAATCAAATCGCGTACCCGCTGCACCATCCGGTTATAGCTGATAGCCAGCATGCCGATTTCATCGTTCGTCTTAATCACCATCCGCGAGGTAAAGTTGCTTTTCTCCACATCGTACATCAGACTGATAAACTGCTTGATCGGCTTCGTAAAGTACCGTGTCACCCATACCCCCAAGGAGAGGGTGATCAGCAAGATGACGATAACGGTCGTTAAAAAATAACCGCGAATTTGCGTAGTTCCCTTAAGAATGTCATCGCGTGGCGCGACGGAGACGAACTGCCAATCGGCTCTTTCGAGCCGGAACTGTGTGACGAACATGTTCTTTTCTTTAAAATTAATGTACTGGCTTTTATTTTTCTCACCGGTTAAATCAAGCTTGGTGGTCAGCTCCTTCACATCCTGATTCCTTCCAAGAATCGGGTGACGGGCTGAATCCACCAAGAATAGAAATCCCGTGCTATGCGGTTGGAATTTATTGATAACCGCTTCCAATCGATAGCTCGGAATGACGATTCGAATAATGCCCAAGCTCTTCCCGTTGCTGGCAATCGTGCGCGCGAACACCATGGCATTCCCATCTTCCGAGGCGAACCAGTAGGGCTGGCCATTGCGCTTTTTCACCTCTTCAACCCAAGGCTGTGATTCATCTATTCGATCCATATGGAACCCACCCATATAAGAAAATCCGTTATACCCAAAAATATCAATCCGCTCAATGTCCGAGCGCGAATAAATATATTGATTCAACACCTGTCCAACCAAATTGGCATCGACAACTTTATCGTAAGTGGATGCGTAAGTTCTGCTAAGAACCTTCAACACCATGTCGTTCGTGCAAGCAAAAATGCCGACCAGTTCCAGCTCTGAGAAATACATGCTCATATAGCCGTCGCTTTGCCGAAGTGCCTGTAGTGTGATATCCTCTGCTTGGTTCTCCAGCAACTGGTTGAATTTCTGATTCGCCAAATACCCAGTTACAGAAATAGGGATGATGCTCGTCATGAGGATGATTAACAAGATTTTATTCCGGAAGCTGAAAAAAAAATTATTAAACATGCGCTCTCCCCCTAGACCCCGTCTTTTTATCTATTAATTTAACACAGCGGCATGACTTTGAATATTGCAGAAATATTGATTGATCAAGAACTTCTCACTGCTCCGTGTATTGGATAAATACTTGTCCTTTTTTGCTATGAAAAAATCCCCACGGTTTTGCAGTTTTCAAGTCCATTGTACTCATGGGCTTTACTTCACTGTCAACCCTATGGGGATAATATCAGTAGGAAGTTATTTCATTTTCAATGGTTTGTCCACTCGATCTCAACCTACTACTATCTTTTTCCACTAACCCTTACTTCTTCTACCGTATACAAAATATAGGGTAAGGGCAGACATAATCATCAGAATAACAGAATAAACCAGAGTCAGCGCTTTTGTATCAGCTACTGCATCTGCGTCTGTGCTATTTTTGATAACGATGCCCAACGGCTGGTATAGAGGGTGATACAGAAATACCGTCAAGTCATAATCCGCCAATATCCCGTTGAAATTCAACGCGAGGACTGCCAGCGTGGAGGGAAGAATGATGGGCAGAAGTACCCTTCTGAAGGTATAAAAGGATTTGGCGCCCAAATTTTTGGCTGCATCCTCTAGATTGCTGTCAAGACTGAAGAAGGATGCCTTCACCATTCGAAGAGTAAATGGAATATGAACGATCACATAGGCAATGAAAAGCAACCACACGGATCCGACCAACACGTTATTGCCAATAATAAACCTCGGTGTACCAAAGGTGACAATCAGGCCGATTGCAATTAATGTCGAAGGCAGCATCCACGGGATCAACAGAGAATACTCCAGCATATTGGTCCAGGTGTTTTTATATTTATGCAAGATCCGGGAAGCCATTAAAGCCAAGGCCACGACAGTAATTGACGCTGCAGCCGCATAGCAGACACTTACCAGATAAGGTTTAAAAGCGGAAAGACTTGAAAACACTTCCATGTAATTTTTCAATGTCAAACTACTGAAGGAAATCGATGCTTTTGCAATACTTTGAGCATCTGTAAAGGAAAAAGCAATAATGAGAATGACCGGGATGATATAGATTAAGAACAAAAAGTAGGCTGCGGCATGGGTAAGCACATTCGCAAGCTGATTATTAATTTTCTGTTTAACCATCTCGGATTTAACTTTGGATACTGACATGAAATTTCCTTTTCTTTCAAATCGGATCATGATTGAAAGCAAAAGCATGGTTGCCAATCCGAGAACGAGCGCGAGCAGTGCGGCCAAATCTTTGGAATAAGTGCTGTTGGCGAAGGCAAGAATCATAGGCGTAATGGTTTGAAATTCCGTCCCTCCCAAAATCAGAGGAGCCGACGTAGCCGCTAATCCTGTAAGAAAGAGGAGGATCGTCAACGCATAAATAGTTGGCTTTAAAACGGGAAGCACGACACGCCTCAAAATATAAAAGGCCGATGCCCCCATGTTTTTTGCTGCCTCGATTGTTTGAAAATCCACCTTACGCATAGCATTACTTAGAAAAAGGACATGGTTGGATGTGCAGGCGAACGTCATGACAAAGAGAACAGCCCAATAGCCGTGAAACCACGTTGTATCAAAGGATGGGAATACAAAGGCCAAGACTTTCGTCATAAGTCCTGTTTCACCGTAAATCAATTTGTAACCAGATACCAATACAACACCACTGTAGATGAGGGTTGTAAAATAACCAAGCCTCAATATTTTTGCGCCTTTGATATCAAAGTACTCGACAACCAGAACCAAAAAAATCCCGACAAGATTTACCGTAAAAACAAGCGAAATCGCTAAAATAAAGCTGTTGTACAAGCTTTTCATGGCACGGGGGGAGGATAACAGTTTTTGAACGGGTTCAAATGATAAATTACCCTTACCGAAAAAGATTTCGTAATACACATTAAGATTCGGATAAATCAGAAAGGCGATGACAAACCATGCTATCAAAGCATAGAAAATCAATGTTGACAAAGGGACAGACAACCGTCCTTTTTTAGTATTCTGTACGCTCAACAATGTTACCCCCTAGTACTGCAAAATATCGCCGGTGTGCATATAAATGTCAATCTCATCTCCCGTTTGGTATTGGTCATGCCCTTTTTCTGTTTCAACAGTCTTCAGTATCCCGCCGCCTGCAATCTCCAGCGAATACTTTGTGTATATGCCATAAAATTCCTGATCCACAATTTTCCCTTTTAGTTGAACCGCATTTTTATTAGGAGGTAATGGTGTTAGGCTTATTTTTTCGTTACGAATGTAAGATTTCTTGGCGGGGTCAATTAAATCCTTTAAGGGAGTGTTATGAATAATCTCCGGTTGAATCAGATTAATATCGCCTATAAAGTTACAAACAAATTCCGTCTTAGATTCATTGTAAATTTCTCTCGGCGTACCGACTTGTTCAACAATCCCCTTGTTAAATACAGCAATTCGATCAGATAAAGTCAAAGCTTCTTCCTGGTCATGTGTTACATATACCGTAGTGATCCCAAACTTCTTCTGTAGATCCTTTAACTCATTACGCAATTGCACCCTCAGCTTGGCGTCCAGATTGGACAAAGGTTCATCCAATGCGAGTATACTTGGCTTGAGCACAAGTGCCCTCGCGATTGCGACACGCTGCTGTTGACCTCCTGATAACTCAGACACTTTTTTGGCAAGCTGTTCCTCGCTTAAATCGACTTTTCTCGCAATCTCTTTAACTTGCTTATCTACTTCGGCTTTAGAGAATTTCTTCACCCGCATGCCAAAAGCAATATTTTCGTATACATTTAACGTGGGAAACAGAGCATAACTTTGAAAGACCATGCTGATTTCACGCTTTTCGATAGGCACTTGAGTGATATCTCGGTCATTTAACAGGATCTGTCCACTCGCAGGATTTATGAATCCGACCAAGCTCCGAAGAATAGTCGTTTTCCCGCATCCCGACGGCCCGAGAAAAGTGAAAAATTCTCCTTCTCTAATGTTAAGATTGAGGTTCTTAATGGCATGGAAGTCGCCAAAATGAATTTGAACATCTTTAAATGTAATCATTTTTACCCTCTGTAAAAAGTATTTTTTAAATCTAGCAGGCTGCATGCTTGGAATATTCTATCATGCAGCCTGCATTTTCAAAACCTTATTTCATAATTTCCAATTGAATTTTTTCTACCCATTTCCCAAGATTTCCGGCAACAAATACCCAGTCAAAAGCAATAGGCTTAATTGAAGCATAAAGATCTTGTACATCTTTGTTTGCTTTTGCAACAGCTTTCGTATTGGCTGGCATGGCATTAAACTGTGCGGCAAATTGCCCTTGCACGTCCGCCGAACCAATCCAATCGATAAACCTTTTCGCTGTTTCTATTTTCTTAGTTCCATTCGCGATGGCCGCTTGTTCTACAATCATTGGTACGCCACTACTTGGACTTACAATTCCCGCTTTAACCCCAAATTGTTTCTCTTTTGCCTGCAAGGTGCCCGAAACGACGGCTCCAATCGGGGATTTTCCATTCACCATATTTTGGTAGAAGTCTTCACCTTTAACAGCCGGTACGCCATTGTCATACAGCTTCTTGATTTCATCCCAGCCTTGCTTGGAAATACCATATTGGCCTTTGTCGTCTTTGTATTTGGTTAATATGCTTGCCACAATTAACTGCGGCGTAATTTGATCAAGCTGAGTAGGGGTCTCATATTTACCTTTGAACTGCGGATTGCTATACACATCGGACCAATCCTTCGGTGCTGTATCCGCCGTATAAGACTTTGGATTATAGCCAATCAGAATGGCTTGCTTGACCAAACCGTGGTAATATCCTTCCGTGTCGTTCAAGCCAGCTTCAATTTCACCAGCCCATGCAGGGGCATATTTGGTAAGAACTTTTTCTTTCTTTAAATTTTCATATAGCATATTGTTCAATCCATAGATAACGTCCGCAACCGGATTGTTTTTTTCGGCTATCAAGCGATTCGTTAAATTTGCTCCGCCTGCCCCAACAATTTCGATTTCAAATCCGGCTTCTTTCGCCTTCTGAACTAACCAATCACCTCTGCCGTCTGAATTCGCGTTCGTATATACAATCAACTTTTCATTCTTAATCGGTTCTTTCGCTGCTGGTGCAGATGCGGCCGGTGTACTAGTCGGTGCAGTAGTCCCCGTAGTATTACCGTTTGTATTGCCTCCACCGCAGGCAGATACCGCTAAACACATGATTGATATCAAAGATAAGCTTACCATTTTTCTCATCATACTTTTTGACTCTCCTTTGTGTAGTTGATTTTTTATAAAGACAGTGAGACTTTTAGCAGCGGTATTTCTAAATATTAAAAATTAATCCGTCATAGGCCACCACGACCCCGGCGGGTTTGAAGATTTCATCAAATTCATCGTGAAGAAGTTTGGAATTATGGCTAAAATGCGTGACAATGATGTGCCCTTCTTCTTTCAAAATATTTTCTTTCCGAAACTCACGCTGAGCCTCAAGCACCGTCTCAATACACATATGATTGCGATCTCGGGAATTCCCCGTGTATCCGTGCGTGCAGTCGAGTATAGCACAATCTAGATTTTTCCCCTTTAACCATGCCCATGTAGCTTCTGGAAACCAGCCCGAATCATGTCCATACAGCAGCTTTTTACCATCCTTTTCGATCACATACAACAAGCATGTTTCCATACGGTCATGATCCGCCAGGAGCGGTGTAACAAGTGCATCACCTACCTTAATCGTCTCGAATGGGCGCAGCAGATGAAATGCAAACCTTTCTCCTTCGAAGCGTCCGATGGCGACACGCGTATGGTACATTACGGCATCATTCCCATAGATATGCATCGGATGCTGAAGTTCGTGAGCAATACCCGCTCTGCGGCATTCTAAATCATAAGCATTAAAATGATCGGAGTGCGTATGGGTGACAAGCAGGTGTTCGATCGCGCCTAAATCAATGTTGTCGCGAAGCGCCTGCATATAAGAATCTGGCGAATAGTCGAATTTGATGACATCGTCAATGATGGCGGAGGTCCGAGTACGTATGTTTTTTCCTCCTAGCTGTCGTGCTTTGAGGCAATGCTCACAGCGGCAAAATGCATTCGGAAAACCCTCCGCAGCTGCTGTTCCTAGAAAATGAATTTTCATATAAACTCCCTCTGTCAATCCTAAAGAACGGATTTCCTCTCTACGATCTTCGTTTGAATTTTGATTGTAATCGGTTTCTCATGTGAATGATTGATGCGCTTCATAAGAAGATTAAATGCCGATTGAGCAAGCTGCCCGGTATCCTGTCTAACCGTTGTAAGAGGAATCGGCGTTAACGCTGATAACTGGATATCGGAAAACCCCACAATTGATAGCTTATCTGGGACTGAGACCCCCATACTCAAAGCTGTATATAAGGTTGAAATGGCTACATGATCATCCCCGCACATGAGAGCTGTCATCTGTGGATTCTCCTGAATAAACCGTTCCTGTTCAGGGTCGCTCTCGTTAATACGACTTGGATTGCATAGCACGCTTTTAAAATGAATATATTGATTTTTGACGGAAATCGCATGATCGAGCAACGCCTGGATATAACCTTGATACCTCTCCTCCCTGCTAGTGATATTATCTATCGAGTTCGAGGTGTAGCCGATTTCCCGGTGCCCCTTCTCAATCAAATACTTGGTCATCTGGTAAGAACCCTGATAATGATCGTGATACACACAATCAATCTGAACCTCACGAAAGATTCGATCGATAATAACAATCGGAAACTGCTGTAATTTCAATCTCAGCACCTGGTCACTGCATGTCTTGCGTCCCTGTGGAAATAAAATGATCCCGCCTATCCCCCCTTCAACAAGCCTCTGCAGGCAGCGGTCCTCATCATCTTTATCCTTGCTTATTTTTAGAATAAGATCGCAATCATGTTTTCGCACTTCGATCTCTGCTGCTGCAATAATTTTTGAAGTATAGTCGGATAGATGGGGCACTATGAGAGCAATCTGATTACTCTGCTTCACCTCTGGAAGCGCTTTATTTTCTGATGGAAGCTCTCCGTTGTAAGGATCTCCATCCCTGTGTTCGGAAAGGAAGGTCCCCCTTCTCGGTAAGCGGTAAACTAGCCCCTGCTCGACCAACCGTTCCAGTGCCAGTTTACTCGTCATCCGACTAACACCGAACAATTTCGCAAGCTCTCCTTCCGAAGGGACGGGATCATGCGGTTGAAGCCTACGACTCTGGATAATTCCTATGGCCTTATCAGCTATTTGCAGGTACAGTAGACTCGGTTTCTTTGACGCGTGTGCATTTTTCATTACTGGTTATCCCTCGTTTTTAATGATTCACATACTGCTAATAATCACACATAAGTCAGTGATCTATAGTGAGCTTAATTCATGTCACTGACATATACAATGACATAGATCATTAAGTTTTTGTAAAATAAGCATTTCACGTTAAAAATTCTAGATCTATCAACAATCTCTATATCAATTTATATCAATACTAACATGCCATTAAATCCACAAATTCTGTCCATCATATGTATGCGCCCTATTTTGGCATTGTTTTTCTTTCCGTCTGGCAGGTAGCGAATGGTACGTGTCTTTGTCCGAAATGCCCTATATTAATGTCATAATCATCTGCAGTTTTGGACCCGATCTTATCTTATGATGATAATAACGAGTTCTAGCAAGAGAACAGCGATGCCACAAAAAAGAGGAGGAGACGCTCGTGAACTGGAAGACTAAGTTATATGATTCAATCCGGACCATTGCCGAGCCATTCAAGCGTGATTCGAGGGTGCTTGGCGTTGCGTTTGGCGGGAGTATTGGGCGTGGGGTTGCCTGGAAGCATTCAGATCTGGAATTGTGTCTGCTCGTCGAGGAGAAGATCGAGGAGTTTGAACATTTTAACGTGATCGAAGGTATGGGCGTCGAAATCTTTCAGTTTAAGCGATCACATATGGAACGGTTTCTTGCCAATTTCGTGGAGCCAGATGAGTCTGTGCTTGACTTCCGAATTCAAATCTATGGTTGTAGAATCGCATACGATCCTTCAGGACTGCTTGCCCGTTTCAAGGACACGTTCGATCCGAGCTTATTTCATGAAAACGTAACGAGACTCAAAGTCGGAGAAGAGCTGCGCCGCGCCAATGAACGGCTGAATAAGGCAAAGGAACTTGTGCAGAGCGGTCATTTCCGCACAGCTCTCGCTCACCTTCGAATCGGACTAAATCATCTGATATTGGCAACTTATTGGCAGCATCGGCAGTTACCACGCAGTCAGAACCGTACTGAATACTTCTTGCGAAAATATATAGGTCTGTTCGGACACGATCATCTCTATCAAGCATTTATACGAACCTATGGTTTGGATCAACCTATCTCTCATATGAAGCTGCTTTTTAATGAGGCTAAGCGGGACATTCATTCCCTAGCTGACTTCCATTGGGGAAGTAACACGTCTCAGTTTCTGCAAGAGGCAGTCGATGGGAATCTAGCGTGGGGCTACGAGAAGAGCATCCTGTATGTGAACAAATTCTGCGTGCATGTGATGCAATGTCTGGGACCAGATGCAGAAGAAAACGTGTACGATCGGGAAGCTAACGCTCAACGCTATGGCCGTCTTTACAGATTTCTGAATATGGATCAGGTGGATCAGGAACAAGTGCAAGAGATGGTGAGATTGTTTGAGAAGGCAAAAGAGAAAGTGGTATAGGGGGGTATTCAAACCTCCTCCCCCACTGTTCTTGCCGGTACATCCTACGAGACTGACCATCAAACAAAAAAACAGAACCCCACTTATTTCCATGGAGTCCCGTCTTGCCCATTTTATTTATCCCAAACCCTCTTATATTCAATCTTTATTTTCCTGGATCATCATCAACAGCAGCATTTTCTCTTTCCTTAAATTCTTTGAATGATGTTATGGTGTAAAAGTTATTATGTTTAAATCACGATTATTTGCTGTGCTTGAGGTAACGCTGGTTGCTGCCGTAACAATGACTCTAACAGAATAGGTCGAGGTAGCAGTAGCTGGAGCAACATCTACCTGGGTACTAGCTAATGGAAATCTATGAGTTCCTGCATTGTTTTGGTTGGAATTAAAAATCCTAGTATCAATTAATGTTGAATCTCGATATAATCGCATTTCAAAGCGAATTGACCAGTTTGCAGCAGTAACGGCTTCAATAGATAAAGAGTAATCAATTTTAAGTCGCTGGTTAACCAAGACACCTTGAGTAAGACTTACAACTGTTACTTCTGTGTTTAATGGTAAAACACTTATTGATCCTGCGTTTTCAGCAAAAGCTAAAGTTGGTGAAATAACAGATGGACCCGTTGCACCAGTGACCCCTGTTGCTCCAGTCACCCCTGTCGCTCCTGTTGCTCCCGTTGATCCTATTGCTCCGGTTGATCCCGTTGATCCGGTTACCCCAGGAAAAAAGTAGTGAAATAATTGGCATCGGCTAACCCTAGGCGCGTTGCAATATCATATAATTTCAGCTCTTGCTCTCGCAGTAGTTCCTTGGCCTTCTCAACTCGAAACTCAGAAATAAATTCTTTCACGGTTTGACCCTTTTGCTTTTTAAAATAGAAGCACAGGTACGTCTCACTTAAATTGACATGTTCCGCAATGGCACCAATCGTAAAGCCTTTCTCATGAAAATGAGCGTGAATATAACGAATCACTACGGTATTCGGTCAATTTCCTTCCATATGTAGCGTCTCTCCTCGTCCTCCGCTTGCTCTGTAATTCCTTGAATAGCGGCCACTTCAAGCGTGACGAGCAATAATTGAAAAAACGTATCTTTTACCCGGACGATGTCCAAATCCTGTTGTTGAAGCGCACACGAGGCCCAAGCTTCAATGATGGCGTTAGCTTCATCAACCTCACCTTTTCTTAAGATCTCCCGATAGTTCTTCAACTTTTCCCGATCGATCTCAAACGCTTGGGGTTGCCCGATGTCATTCACAAAACACATACTATGACTATCATAATAAAAATTCAAATTTCCAGCCTCATAAGCGGTTCGATACGCACGATGAATGTGCTGAAGTCCTTTCACTGGTTCACCGACACCTACATACATCTTAATTTGACTATCCAACATCTGTTTCAATTCCGAATAGAGTTGATCCAATACTTGTCTACTGTCCCGGTAGCTGCTTCCGTACGCTTCGGGTAAAATCACGATCAACCAGTTGATCGCATCGAATCCACACAGAGCACCTACTATCATCATAAGCGGGAGCTCATTCAATTGTTTCAGTAACGTTTCTTGGAGAAATGCGGGATCTTCAGGTAATTGCGTTGGTGACCAGTAGAACGAAACCGCCATTACGGTAAACCAACCATCTGCCTGATAAGGCAAACTATGCTGCGTGCTAAGCAACTGGGCGATTTCACGCGAGGTTCCTTCTGAAATCAACCTGCGGACAATGTCTTGTTTGAGGAACGGCAAACTTTGGTCGTAGCTAGACTGGAGTCGCTTCTCGGTAAGAACTCTTTCATCTTCTTCTCTGCGCTGCTCGACTGCTTTCTCCACAGCACCGCGAACGATGTCCAAATTAATTGGCTTTTCTATATAGTTGGCTGCTTTTAACTGGATTGCGGATATTAAATAATCTTTATCGGAATACCCGCTTAAGAAAATGATTTTACATGTCGCGTCTGTCCAGCGCAGCCTTTTAGCAAATTCAATGCCATCCATCTTCGGCATCCTCACGTCACAGAGCACAATATCCGGCCGCCATTGACCAGCAACTTGCAGTGCGTCTTGACCATTGCGTGCGGTTTGCACTTCCGTGATGCCAATCTCAACCCAAGCAATATGCTTGCGAAGCAGCTCTCGCGTACGTTCCTCATCATCTACGATTAATAGTCTCATTCAAGCTCCTCCTTGTGAAAAAGAGAGAAAGCAGGCCGCCTGTGCGGACTGCTGCAATGGATTGTGTTGGTATTTATTATAGTATAGAAACCTCTTTCAAACACCGATTATAATTTCATAAACAGGCACTGCCTGAATGGATTGAAGATCGGCGATTCGCTCGGTCGCTTGTTCATGCCAGCCCGCCATTGTTGTATGGCTATTCACAAATGATCCCTTGCGAATGGGCGAAATATAGATATACATCCCCTGGTCAATCAGTCTCTGTTCGAACTGCTTCAAACCGATTTCCCAAGGTAACCCATTGCTGAAATTGTCGTTGATCAGATCACCATCGATGAAGGCATAACCTATATCACCTGTATAATTAACCCTCAACAGCACTTGTTTCACATCTTGAAAAGCATCTGTTGCGAAGCGGATCTCTGCTTTATCTGCGCTCACCTTGGTGAAATCGAACTTGATCTCTTTGTATGGAATGCGAAATAGATATGTGGTGAATAGTTCTTGCTTGCTTGTTTCAACAAGCTCCGCACCGCTCATGACTTGACTCGCATCCAAATCGGGGAATACGCGCAGCATTACGTCCCTCTCATCTGTTGATTCAAGCTTGATTTGACCATTCATGACCAGCAAATTGCTACTCGTCATGAAAACCCGCTCAATTCCCTGTACCTCTGCCTTCCAGAAATCGAGACTTTGCGCGTCTGATAAGGCAACTACGTGCACAACCTCTCCTGATACTGCTGCCTGCATACTGAACATCACCATGTCAGCTTCATCCAATGTGACGATGGTTACATCATTCATCTTTCGTACCGAACCCTGATCGAGCTTGATTTCAGCTTGCAAGGACGTTGTTTGCACAGCAAATTCGCCCCGCATACCATCTGGAATCGCGAAGAAATAGTAGATCTCACCGTCTACCAAAAGATGCGTAATCAGCTGTGCAGTCGCATACTTCAGCCTTATGCCGCCAAGATCGAATTGATAAGGCAGCATACAGTGGCTGTCTTTCTTTACTCGCATGCCGCCTTCTGCCGGGAACCGAATGGTCTCTTCCTGGAGCTCAATCGACACCTGAATATCTTCCAAATCCATGTTCTCGACATGATCCTGATAATTATTCAAGAACAACAGTCCAGAGCCCTCAGCTGCCCGGACAGCAAATCGCAGTGTACTCACGTCAGTTGGTTCTATGTCTGATGCCCCGATCGGCAGCAAAGTCTTCGTTCGACACAGCCAGTCCTCGTACTGCGTATAGAAATAGTGTTGAAGCTTTGTTCTTCGGTAGGACTCCCGCACTTGTCCGAACTCCCCAATCATCGCATTAAAATCATAGGAGATCTTCGGTGTTGCTAGGTCATTTAGGTATAAATCACGTTTCCCCTTCGGATTGGAACCCCCATGATACATATAGTAACCAATCATATTACAGCCTTCAGCAACCTTCATTCCCGTCATCGCGGGTACACTCATATAGTCAAATTGAAAACGATATTTATAGAAAGGCGTCATGCCGCCACCCATTTCACAGCACATATAGGGATAGTCTTCAGGCGTGTATAACGGTTCAAAATTGTAGCTCTTCGGAATCTCATTATTGTGCTTATCACGGAACAGGTACTCGGGTGTAGGCGGGTGCTCTTTCCTATCACCAAAACGATCGTGTTCATAGTAAATCCAAGGCCAATAAGCGTATCCGCCCCATAAAGGCAGCATCTCCTCCGTTGGCGTCGTCGCGCCTCCCCAAGCCGTGCACGTATAGATCGGCGTAACAATGCCTGCTTCAACCGCTAGTTGTTTTAGCTTGATCAAGTGAGCATCCCCATCACTCCCTTGGCTTAGCCACAGGTTGCTAATACCCGTCGTGAGCGCCCATTGCGCTGCAGAATGGTTATGTTCATTCTCGATCTGGGTACCGATGATCGGACCACCTTGTGCATAGAGGAGACCCTGCAGTTGATTTCCGATCTCCTGATAGAGTACTTCCACAAACGCCAAATAGCCCTCGTCATTAGAGCGTACGTTAAACGGGCGACCGAATAACCAATCCGGCATGCCGCCATTACGCACCTCTCCATGACAGAAAGGGCCTATTCTGACGATGACGTAAAGTCCATGAGTACCGCATAAGGCTACGAATTTACGCAGATCTTTGTTACCGCTCCATTCGAATGCGCCCTGAATCTCCTCATGCATATTCCAAAACACATACGTAGCGATTACGTTAATGCCACCCATTTTCATTTTAACAATCTCATCTTCCCACAACCGCTCATCATATCTAGAAAAATGAAATTCCCCACATACCGCAAAAAATGGTTTGCCATCTCGTTCCATATAATAATTCGTAAAGGCAAGCTCCTCCCCTTGTGGGTTCGTGCCCCCTTGCCGAATATGTCCTGAGAAAATTAGTTTGCGGTCATCACGAGCATCTAATCTGTATGTATTCATCTTCAAACCTCCCCTAATCCATTCACCCCATTATAAATGAAAAAAAACGAGGTGAGAAATAGGTAAAGTTTCGAAATTCTTTGAAAATCTAATATAAGTTGTTAATGGCATCAAGCCAATCTCCTACACCAATGGTTAACTCTACATACCATTCAAAAGAGTCATGAGCCGGTACCTCTTGTGCAGTGCTTGTCCAAAGCACAAGTAACTCGGTCAATTCTATTATTTAACGAAGAAATCGGATTTCCACCAATTGAATACTTTTTGCGGATGAAAATTCAAAAAAGCAGCTCAATTACTTAGCTTAACTCCTCTCTCCATCAAAGAGGTCGGTGCAACCATTGGTATCTCCGACCCCTATTATTTCTCGCGTATTTTCAAGAAAATGACAGGCTCCGCCCATCCACATATCGAAACGTTCCGAAAGGATAACGACAGGATTTGGAAAGGTGTTGGCCAACTGCACAACAAACTAAAAAAGCCTGGTTTCTCAGACTTTAGGTTTAACGGGAAAATATACCGTGTATGTCTCGTCCTTAATCTCATAGAGAGGAATAAAACGTATCCCCTCGTTTTGCCCCTTTGTCCTATAGTATCCGACATTCCACCAACTGTGATTCCGTTCGCGATCCGTTGTAAGTATAGTCTCGGGCAGTGTAGCGTTCCCAACTAAACGATATTCACGATCAATCAATCCCGCCAATACAATCGGACCATCCATAAAAGCTACCAAGTTTTCAGAGCCAGGAAGCAGCTCGGTTGTCAAAGCTTTTGGGAACTCAATTTGGATAAGATCTCCATCCTTCCATGTTTTGCGAATCTCAATAAATGATTGAACGATAACAGAATCAACCACTCGGACACCATTTACATATAGGATCGGATCACTGCTTACCCACCTTGGAACTCGAAGTTTCATGGTAAATTCAGCTGCTTGATCACACTGAATTGTTAATCTATACATAAATCGATCCGGTCGTTGCCCAGGAATTGGCGGCATATCAATTTTGGTTATAGCTGTCATTCCCGTTACGTTCCAGCCATTCAAAGGATAGACACCATATTGACCATCCTGCTGGAGATGAATGTGAACCAAAACACCATCTAACTTAAGCCTAACCTCCGATGGAAGCCATTGGCACACTGCTACTCCCTCTTGATCCTCCATGAAAATCTGCTGCTCATAAGAAGCATTCGCTTGTACAAGTGTTCCATGGCAACACCAAAAGTGCTGCGTATGAGATCCCCACTTCTTAAGACTCCCTGCTCCGATGCCCAGAAAATACGTAATCATGCCAGTTTCCCCATGCTGGTGAGCCAGAACCCCGTTATAGAATCTTCGCTCCCAATAGTCCGCATATTCGGGTTTCCCTGTCCATCTGAGCAGCACATGTGCAAGCCGCATCATGTTGTAGTTAACGCAATGTTCCTGTCCTACTCCCATTCTCTCCGCCATGTGGCCCTGCGGTATCCATAATTCACCATCATCTCCAGCGCCGGTGCAATAGTATCCTCTATGCGTAACCGCGCATGTCCAGAACGCTTCCACAACCTCTCGAAAACGCTCCTCTCCCGTTACTTCCCACGCTCTAGCAGCTCCCAAAATTTCAGGAATCTGCGTATTCGCATGCTTATTCGTCAATACGTCTTGTCCCGTCAACAATGCGTCAAAAAAACGACGGCGATCATACCGATGGATTAATTCAAGATGTGTTTCATCCTTTGTTAAACCGTATAGATCTGCCCAGACCTCCAACATGCCACCTGTTTCTGAATCAAGGAGGTCATCCATGTGTTCTCGGCTAAACTGCCCTGTCCAGCGGTAAAACCAAGAAGCTAAGCCTCGCATGAGATCGAGCGCTCCTTCATTTTGACCAATTGCATACATCTCGTATAGCCCCATTAATAGCTTATGAATCGTATAATGCGGTGCCCAGACTAACTTTCCTTTTGCTAATCTGTTCATGTATGACGCTGGAAATGCAGCAAGCCATTCACCCCCATTCGCCTCCTGACAACGCGCCAATTCTTGGACGATGTAGTCCGCTTTGGCTTTAATCTGCATATCTTTGGTTTGCGCATAGATACGGGCCGCCGCAGACAACCAATGTCCCATCATATGTCCTCTCAGCTCACAGGTTGGCGACTCCCATCCCCAATGCCAATGTTCAGGACCGTCCATACTTGTCGTTGTCGCACTAGTCGTTCCTCCATTTCCACTATAGCTCCATAAACCGGCTTCCAGATAGAAATTACGAAGCAAGTTATCGTTCGTTAAACTTAAGATATAGGTCTTATTCAGTTCAAAGCGAGCTGCAAGCGGCCCTGCTGATAATGTAACTTGCCCATTCGGAAAATCTGACATTATACTTCCATTCAAATTAATAACCTCCATTTTTTTGTTTCCTCTATCTATAATAAACCTATGTTTTTACTATACAAATACACAAAATAACAGTTTACATATACTTTTTTTAGCTTTATTCTAGAATCAATGATGTAATGGAGGCGATAAGAATAGACACTCAGGTTTATTTATCAGGCGATCGCTTTCCCTTAATAAGAGATCTGGGATGGAATCAGGTTCATGACGTGTACTCGCATCCTGATCGCACATTGGATTTCGATGTTTTTATATATGTAACAGAAGGAAGCATGCAAGTCATGGAAGAGAATCAGGAATATGTAATCCAAGAACATGAACATCTATTCTTAAAAAAGGGACTTCATCATTGGGGGCACCCTGTGACGACACCTGGTACCTCTTGGTATTGGATCCATGTTACTTCCCCAGACTTCGTACAAACTGACTACAAAACACATATTCCACTTCCTGAGATAGATTTTTATTATCCGAATCATTATGCTTACACATTCCCAATGCCTAAACATGGGACTTCACCTTTTCATCGCACACTAGAAAGTAGACTTCAATTACTTGTTACTGACTTTGGCAAACCCACTACGCATGGAATGGCACAACTTAGCTCACAAGTGTATCAAATGTTCTTGGAATTGCATAAAGCGATGAGCGAAAACAAAACTACTGAGAGTACAGGGAAAAGCGAAGTTATTACGGGGCGCATAATGAGGCATCTCATTGAGCATACGGATGAAGATTTTGATTCATCTTCAGTAAGCAGCAAGTTGAGATTAAATTACAGTTATTTATCGGCTACCTTCAAGAAACAAACCGGTCTAAGCATTGTTGAAGCGCATACGAAATTAAGAATAAATAAAGCAATTGAATGGATGCGAAATTCCTCACTTAACATCTCTGAAATTAGCGAGAGGTTAGGTTATAAAAATCCTTATTATTTCAGCAGAGTATTCAAAAAAGTAACTGGAGAATCCCCTTCTGCTTATATGAGACATTTTTATAAAAAAGCGATGACATAGAAATGAACGAATAGTCAAAAGATCGCCATTCATTCGGCTATTTAAACCGGACAGGGCGATCTTTTTATTAATTGTTGACCTTTATATTTGTAATCCCAAACTGGTCTGCTTCCGCAGTCCAAACCTACTATCTCACCATCGGCTTAAACGCACTACTTTCTGTTACCCCTGGCGCTAACGGCTTCATCTGCCCCAACCCGGTAACTGGAGCAGATATACCTTCCTTTCCAGGAACGGCATATTTGCTAAACCAAGTTCCCAGGCGCATTCTGAGTTCTTCTATCACAGATTGACACGCTATATCTTCAGCTCGATTGATAGTCTCGTCTGGGTCATTCAAAAGGTCGTAAAGCTCATGAGGCCCATACGGATAGTGATGTACGTATTTCCACTCTCGGGTGCGAATCATTCGAACTGGTCCATACTCGTCATAAATGACGATGTCCTCTCGGCCTTCACCTGGACTGTCTACCAGCAGATCGTAAAAGCTTCGCCCCGGCAGCCGCTCCTCTTCAGGATTAGGCAACCCAACGTAATCAAGCAAGGTAGGGAACACATCATATTGACTAATCAACTCACCCTGTACTTGTCCAAAAGGAATGGCGCCGATGTGACTAAAAATAGCAGGTACTTTCACCGATGTATCATACATATTAAATGGAAATGTACCATTCCCTTTTCCCCATATCCCATGATGGCCCATGTTCATACCATTGTCACCCGTAAACACGATCAACGTATTTTCACGAAGCCCCCGCTCTTTCAACATGTCCATGATCTTGCCAATTCCTTCGTCCATGGCGGTGACGGATGCGTAATATCCACGCAATAGCTCTTTACGGTATTCCCCTTCTCCTGTCGGAGCGGTCCGTGTCTGGTTCGGATGTAACGGCAGCTCAGGCACTGAATTGAACTGGCAGTCCTCGTAAATAGCGACATAAGACTCCGGATGCTCCGACCGATCCCAGGGTGAATGCGGCGCCGTATAGTGAACACTCAAATAAAATGGGGAGTCTCCATGCGACATTTCGTCTAAGAACTGCAATGCGTTATCCGTAATCATATCGGTTACGTACCCGTCGACGATTTTCACCTCTCCATTCTCCACGATATCGGGTCTCATATAGGAGCAGCCACCTCTGGCGATGGAGAACCAGCGATCAAATCCTTTTTTTGGAACTGTGCTGTTGCCCAAATGCCACTTACCGCTTAATGCACAGGAATATCCGGCTTGAGCCAGCAGCTCCGTATAAGTCGGTTGCCCAGCTAAATAATCGATCGCGGTCCGCTCATCGGCAAACACCGGCTGTATTCGCACCTGTTCGTTTAATTCACTCGGGTTGACATTGCCTGAGCGAATCCAATCATGAACACCATGTTGGGAAGGAATCCTTCCAGTCAATATCGACGCACGTGCTGGCGAGCAAACCGGCGAGGTACAAAAGAAGTTATCGAACCGCATTCCTTCCGCAGCGAGTCGGTCTAGGTTTGGTGTACGTATTTCACTATTACCTGCACATCCAAGCGCCCAACTACCCATATCGTCAGCAAGAATGAACACGATGTTTGGTTTTTGATTAGTTTTTCCCACGAAACAATGCCTCCTTAATTATGATGTTTCTTCCCAACTATAACGTACTATTTACAACGCTTTGATTCCATGCCACAATCAACGGTAGATTTGACATTTCTTACGATGTCTGCGAGCAGGAGGTCCTCTTTTGTTTATTCTCTATCCTGATTCACAAAGGCTAGAATTTCGTTTTCAACCCAGTTGGATTCGACATATGCTAAAACCACATGATTTCAGCTTCGGTCCTGTAAGAAATCCATTGCCAGTCTTTTGGCTCATACTGGATGGGATTCGTACTATTCAAATCGAGGAAAAGCACCATATTGTTCGTAAAGGTGATCTTATTGTGTTTCCACCAGGTGTACCGTACCAGCTTCATGCGGAACAGTCCGGCGATCCCGTAAGTTACTTATCACTCAGCTGCATGATCAAGCTTGGACCGTTCAAATTTCATGAGTCTTATCCCTTTCCAATGATTACAACCTTAACAGATAGTGACGCTATCACTCGACTTGCTGATCTATGGATGACATCAGTCGTCTTATTTGAGCAATTTGCCACCACACTGCAACGACACATTGACACTAATGAAGATAAGCAAATGCAATTAACTACATCACTTGGACTGCTTCGAGTTCAAGGCGCCGTCCAGCAATGGTTTGCACTATTAATGGAATTGCTTCTACCACAAATGCCGAATCAACTTCCCAATATCGATCCACGGATTGTTAACGTATGTGCTTATATTCAGGAGCACGCTCATGAATCACTCTCACTTCAAAAGTTAGCTGCTCATGTTTATTTAAGTTCGAGCCATTTTAGCTATCTATTTCGAAAAGAGATGGGGCAACCACCTTCTCAGTATTTGCGAAACCATCGAATCCAGATTTCCGAGGAGTTGCTAGTTCAGACCGATTTATCCATTAACGAAATCTCTCGACGTGTTGGTTACAACGAACTAAGCGAATTTAGTCGCGCTTTTCGTAATGCTGCTGGGATTAGTCCACAAGCATATCGGAAACAGATGAGAATAACCGATTATTGATTACACACCTCAGTGAAGTTTTCGGCACAACTTGAAGGGTACAAACCTGCCTTACCCATTTGTGCCCCTAAAATTTATGCTTTTTTTGTGCCTGATACACTTTGCATTGAAACCTGACAGCATTTTCATGGAAGTGGCATAAAAAAAAAGATGCTATCGTACGAAAAGTTGTACGATAGCATCTTTTAGAATGTCAAACAAGATTGAATTGATAATGATCTTATCCACAGATTAGCGACAAACTCCCCTTGTTCAATTTCCAAAGAAACGTTGTCCAACGCACGGATCGTTTCCCCGCCCGTCACATTTTGCTTGCAGACAAATTATCCCAGATGTCCGGAATTGTTTCGTCAAAGAACTCATAAGTGCTTCCACCAAAAATGATGAGCGTTGGTACAATAAACACAATAAAAGCGATGAATAGAACCATTCTGCGAATGGCATGCTTCCTCCATGTTATGAAATAACTGTGCAAAACAGCAAGGAGAAAACCAGTTAAAAGAAATAGAATGGAAAACAACAGCACCGCAAGCGGCGCCTGCGGGCCGAACAATTCATTGCCAGGATTGGACAGAAAGAAAGGAGTACCGAACAGCAAGAGATTGATTGTTCCATATAAAAGTCCTTTGAACAAGGTTCTCTTAGGAAGAATCGGTTCCGCCAATGTAAACAGGAGGCTATTGGCAAGAGAAAATCCAACTCCAGTAAGCAGCAAGAAAAATACCCCACCTAACGTCAGGCCGCTTGCCATTTCTGGAAAAACTGCCGCAATAATACCCATGAGTACCCTAAGCCAAATACCCGCAACTATCCCGGTTACGTTTGCAGCGAGAAACGCTGCACCAAAGCTTGGAATGAGATTCCGACCTAGATAAGGGGAAGTTTTTCTTATGTTTTCGCTAACCAATTCCATGATTCCTCAACACCCTTCTTTCATCACTCTGTATTATTCTGCTTAGGAGGACTGTGGCTTCAGCACATACACTCAAAGCCCGTTCCTGAATCTGAGACCGATACCGTTATGATAGCCCTCTTGTTTGAACATCCTACGTGGAAATTCCGAAAGAATTTAGAGGTTTTTATGAAGTAACACACGATCTTGTTGATTACATAGCCTTTTTAAACATATGACCGCTTTTAATCGATCACTTGTGCCAATTTTCCCATAAATCACACTAATATAATTTTTAATGGTTCCTTCACTCATAAAAACCGTATCCGCGATCTCACGGTTACTTTTTCCCTCAATCATTAATTGAATTATTTTATTTTCACGATCGGTAAACGCAATGTGTTCATTTTTCAATTTATTCGGATCAAATTGAAGTTGAGAAGTACCAGACAGGAAGGATAATCGCTTAGCCAGCTTAGAAGCAATCTCGGCAGGCATCATTAGTTGGCCTTTGGAAGCATCTCTTACCGATTGAAATAATTTGTCACCAGGCATATCCTTTAGCAAATAACCGGACGCTCCGTTTAGTAGTGCCTCGACGATATAATCCTCATCCGCAACAGTAGTTAAGATGAGGATCAACGTGTTGGGAAAATCCTTTTTTATGCACTTTGTACTTTCGATTCCATTCATCAAAGGCATATGAATATCCATGATTACGAGCTCAGGACGATACTGCTTCACCAGATCATAAGCCTGTAATCCATTCTCTGCCGTAGCCAGTACTTTCATATCATCTTCGAAATTAAATAGGGCTTTCAATCCATCCCGCATTAATGCTTGATTATCGGCAATTATCATTTGAATCATTCGAATCCCCTTCCTATGAAAAAAGTACGTATAGACTTGAATTGATGACTGCACAATGACTCCCGTAACTAATCATATGACGATGCAATTGATACAATAAAACTCGTAACAGGTTGCAATTGTTCTTAGAAACCCGATGCGCATGAAGCAATCATAGATTAGATGTCAGGAGGTGAAAAATATGAAGCTACGTAATCGTGTTATGACCGCTTTCTTAGCGGTTTCTGCGTTAACTGCAATGGCAGCAATTTCGGTCTCTGCAAGAACCAGTTCCGACATTACTATTTTGGAGCAATGCTGGTGGTTTATCACAAAGTAAGCATTTCACAACAGTGAGCAGCTTGAAAGGCGGGCTGCTCCTTTTTCTATTGCCAAAGGAAGTGATCCAATGCGAAAAAACAAGTTTCTCCGGGAGTTCAGTGAATGGAGCAAAGCGATTATTATTGCTGTTATTCTGGTTATGCTTTTAAATATATATATCGTGCAAGTTTATAAGGTTGAAGGCCCTTCTATGATCCCGACCCTTCACAATAATCAATACGTCTTCCTCTCCAAGTTGAACCGAACGTATAAATACGAAGATATTGTTATCATAGATCCCCGTGTGAACCGAGCGCGATCATTTAGCGATTCGCTTCTGGACAACCCCGTACTTGCGGGTTTAACCGGAGGATATTGGATCAAAAGAGTGATTGGCAAGCCTCACGACCAATTGGAATTTAATGAAGGTAAATTATATCGAAACGGAACGCTTCTAAATGAATACTACCTTAATGAAACCATGAAAAATGTGCCAAATGCCCGCGTCGTTGTACCAGAAGACAGTCTCTTTGTGATGGGAGATAACCGAAATCACAGTTTGGACAGCCGATCGGTCGGTCCTGTTCCTCTCTCTCATGTTATCGGAATTGTAATACGTCATTAGCCATGCCATTTAAATAGATGACACTTTCCTCTTCACTTATTTTATTGATCACTTTTGAATTTTCAGCTGGATTTTTATCGAGATTTTGTGAATATCCTAACGAAAATCGTAGCTTCTCCTCTATAAAACAAGGGAGCAGCTCCCGAATGGCGAGCTGCTCCCTTGTTGATACTTGCTGGGGTTATGATTGTTGGTCAACGAAATTCACCCTATACCAAAATTGGTGAGAGGACCAGAACATCTTACACACCTGTCCGAACATAATCGCACGCACATCATACAGCGCTTAATCCGTTGGTAACTTCACGGTAGCAAATGTTTCTTTCAGCTTGTAGTACGATTTCTTCAGCCGTTCGTGTGTTTGAGGATAGTCCCATCCTTTCCATTGATATAACGGCATGTCATTCGCGCGAAGCACGCCGTTGCTTGCAGATGGCAGGAAGTCAGCAATTGCGCCCACCCCTGGATGCTGTATGGTGTCTGCGTCCGGTTCCGGCTTATAGGTGAGGACGGCAACACGGAAACCTGACGTTTGCACGCTTGCATCAAGGCCATTCTCCCTAATGTCTCCTATCGCTTCATGCATGCTGGGATCTTTAATATTGAGTAGTTGCCAGGGAATGCGCAGCTCGACAATCGCATCCTTGGCATTCACCGCCACATCCGTAAGAGAATCGTTTTGCTGACTGTCCGGGTCACCATCGCCGAAGCGAAGCAAGCCCGTTTCATAGGATTCGAAAGGAATAAACGCAGCGTCGCCTTGCCGATTCGGAATCGTCAACGGCTTATTTAACGTCAGCATCTGTTTATGGAATACGCCATTGTTTTTCTTGTCAGCGTATGGGGCTTGCGGAATCATGCCCAGCATGCGGCCATACTGCAGTTCGTGCAGGTCGTAATGCTGTCAACCCATATCCGGGAGGTGTTCGGTCCTTTGACATCGATCGCAAAATCAAACCCGGCATCGCTAGTTAGTCCTCCTCCAGGAATCGCCGACTGCCCTTGACCTGTCACCGTATCAAGCAGGAACGTCGCATTGGTTCTCGTCCAGTCGAGCGGCTTGTCGCTCTTACCAAAATCGAGGCGGAAGTATACATACCGTTCGTCACTTGCCATATACAGACGGTCGATTTGGCGCTGCTCGTCGTAACCGTCATTATATTTCCGCAGAACGCTTGCGCCGGTTTTGCCAGCGACGGCAAGCGGCCCAATACCGGCTCTCTCCCAGTCCTCCGTTTTTCCATCCACTTTCACAATCAGCTCCGAGGCGCCAGGATCGAAGCTCATCAACCCGAAGTTTTGCTCACTCGTCTGAACGTTCGACCAGAACGGACGGCGATCTGGATTGTCGTAGTCCATGTTGTTCCACGTACGCTTGAACCACTCGTCCTGCCAGGAGAACACGAGCCCGCCGGCCATTCCTTCACGATAGATATCCTCGAACAATCGGCTGTTGATCTCCCCTTGCTGATCCTCGGACAAAAAGCCTTGATTCCAGCCGCTGACATTGCGGTGCGTCATACCGCGCGATGCGGGAACGCCGAACTCCGCCACAACGACCGGCATCCGGTGTACCTGTTTCAAATCCCGCAGGTAACCGGCGTAATTATTCTTTTGCCCCCGATAATCGATATATTCAGTGTACTTCGTTTCGTAATTCATGAATTCCGGATAGTACGGATATACATGATAGGATGCGAAATAGCCGGCTTTGAGGGACGGTGTTGGCCAGATGACGTTCGGATCGATGGATATCGCATCCTCCTTGGCACTCGGCTCTGCCGGATGCTTCAAAGGATCAGTTGTCACCCAATTCGTAAAACTGATGGGCCGTTGCCATTTGTATTTCTCCGTTTCATACTTGACGGTATCGTCCATCGCTTTCGCCAGCCACTTCTCGAATGAGGATGCCTTCTCCGTCCGGAAGTAGGTACCTTCGAAATCCGGCGCATTCACGTGTTTGGCGTTCGTAGAGATAACAATGTCAGGATCCCATTCGACCCCGATGACCCAGCCGAGCACATACGGCGAAATGTCCGCTGTGTACGAGCCGGAGGCATGGCCAGGCCTTTCAGGAATTTTGGCGTTCCCGTGAATCACGTCAATGGTGCGTCGTGTTTCCTCGGCGAAATCTTGTGAATTCTCATCGGCAAACACGTCTCCTGACGCTAGGAGCTTGTCCTCGTTCATCCAAATGCCTTGCAGCACATAAAGCGGATTTACCGTCTTCTCATTGTACGCTTTAAGCGCCTCATAAAAAGCTGGCGGATGCAGCGTATAGATGCGCACCACATTCGCATGCATGTCGCCGATATGCTGAAACCATCGGGTATACTCGGCTTTCGATATCGCCGCTTCTCCTGGGAAATGCCCCGGTTTGGCGATTCCCATATTGACACCCTTAAGCAGCAAATCTTGCGGCTCGCCATTGCGGTACACCTGCAAATATTGGCTCCCAACGTTAGCTGGAATCGTCAATCCATCCACCTTCACCGTCTCCACATGTACGCGTGGAGCGAATACCCCAGACACCAAAACCGTCGCGATACCCCCTATAAGCAGCGCTATGACGGCAGAAGCAATAAGCATTTTCCGTTTCGTAAGAGCGCTGTACCCAGCTTTACGTATTTTTCTCATTTGCCGCTGCCTCCTTGATCTACGGAAATGCCTTTGCGAACCATGTCTCCCCACTCTTGTCGTTTACCCAGAATGGCTTGTACAAGTCCTGTGCATCGCCATATCGTTTGGATCGGCCGATACCAGAATGATTCAGACAGCGCCCACCAGAACAGCCGAGATACATCTGCCACTCGGTTATATCTACCCATTCCCCATTCCTCAAGCAGTACTGCCCCCATCGATAAAAACGAGCCGTACACGATCATGGCGGCGAGCAGCAACGCACTAAAAGCGATGTTGACGTCGCCGATCAGCAAATGAACAGCAAGGAACACATAACCGATCAATTCGACGACAGGACCGAGCAGCTCGACGAACAGAAAATATGGCATCGAAACAAGTCCGATACGGCCGTAACGCGGATTGAGCATCATGCCGCGATGTCGCCATAGACTCTCAAACAAACCGCGATGCCAACGTATACGCTGCCGCTTCAAATACTTCAATTGCTCCGGGGCTTCCGTCCAGCACACAGGATCGGGAATATAGGCGATGTGCGCCTTGCTCTTCTTTTGGCGAATCAAGCGATGCAGCCGTACGATTAGTTCCATGTCTTCTCCGATCGTGCCGGTCTCGTAGCCGCCCGCTTCCAGCAGCCAATCTTTGCGAAAAACACCGAATGCGCCAGAAACGATCAGCAGCATATTCATCTTGCTTAACCCGATACGTCCCATAAGGAATGCCCGGAAATATTCGATTACCTGCATGACGACGATCGTGTTGCGAGGCAAGCGAACGTCTTCGCCGAGGTAACCCCGATCGACGACACTTCCGTTGGCAATGCCGACACTACCGCCGCAAGCGACGATTTCTTCTCCAGGCTTTGCTTCCACGATCGGCTTCATAATTTTCAGAAAAGCGTCCGGATCGAGCACTGTGTCGCCGTCTAGCGAAACGACATACGGATAATGTGCAAGATTAATTCCGACGTTCAATGCATCGGCCTTGCCCCCGTTCTCCTTGTCGGCCAACCTGAGGTTTGGATGAATGCGTGACTGGTATATGCCGCGAACCAGTTTCGTCTCTTTGTTCAACCCTGACCAACGTACTTGATGCTTGACTTCAAACATATCAAACTCGTTGATCATCTTCTGTTTCGTCGCGTCTCGGGAGCCGTCATTCACGACAATGATCTCATAGGTTTCGTAATTGATGCCAAGCAAAGAGCGGACGCTGTCGACGATGTTGAGCTCTTCATTGTAAGCTGGCACAAGGATGGATAAGGGTGGACTGAAGGATGAGTGCAGGATTTCTTCGTTTTGAAAAGATAGGGAATTTGCTTTTCTACGAATCGCACGCATTGCGACGAAGAACAGTATCATGTAAAAGAGCATAATCATAAGGATGTAGACGACAATAGTAACCGATCCGATAACTGAAGCCGATGTGATCCATTCACTCCACATTTCGTTCATAGCTTCTCCTTTCCAGCATCTCTTCCGCTGCCTCACGTGCATAACGATCGGCATGCATCGAGGCGATGCGGGCGAGATGTGCATCACCTTGCGAATAACGACCGATTGATTGCGCAGCTTCGATACGGACTGCATACCGATCGTCACCGATCATTTGTTCCAGAAGCTTCAGGTACTCAGCATTCTTGATCTCCCCCATTAACCGTGCGGCCATCAGCCGTTCCTCCCATGGATATTGACGCCAACCGGAATAACGAACAAAATGAGCTTCCTCCGCTTCCTGACTCAAATACCCGAAACCCGCTGCCGCTTTTAGCGCACGAATGCGCAGTTCATCGGTCGAAGAGCACAACAAGTGCTCAATTAGGGCAAGGTAATGCTCCGTACGAATATTGCGAGTCCGCAGCACATCAAGAAGATTACGCTGCAACAAGTCATTCCCCATGTCGAACCGATCAATTAGCTCCTCAAGCAGTTCCGTTCCTAGCGTCATCAACAATTGTCGGTAACGGTGATCGGACAACAGCGGCAGTGGACCGTATACGCCGAGCAGCCAATCTAGTAGCTTCTTGTCCTGGAATGCCGCTAAAACCCGCAAAGCCGCAAACAACTCCTCAGGCTTAATCCGCTTGCCAGTTACAATAGTGGAAACTTCCTCATGAAGTCCTTTCATTCGAAACATACCGACTTGAGCAAGAGTACGCAGCCGTACTTCTGCCTTACGATCGTTCAAACGGTTTCGATATAACGGTCCATACAACTCTTCGGCGAGACGATACACACGCTCGTGTTCCGATTGCGTCCCCGCTACACGAAGCCGGTGCGTCAAATACGCTTCAAGGGCGCGCCATTGCCATGGATGATACGGTGAAATCCGACGCGACGTCTCTCCCATCGTCACATAACGTTCGATCGGTGAATCCGGCATCGAAGCGAATGACGACCATACCGCTATCTTGTTGCGTCTTTTGTTAGATATCCATTTCCGGGTAATCAAATAACAATAAAGGGCGAGTAGTAAACAGATCCAACACATGCAAAATAAAAGGATGGCATTAAAAGCTGTTGAATCGCTCATCAGCTCCTCCCCTGCAAGAGACGACGTATACGAGCTTCAAGCTCTGGCAGACGGAACGGTTTCGTGACGTAATCATCCGTGCCCGCCCGGATGGCCTGCGCGATTTCCGTCTCGTCGCCGTTGCCAGTCAGCATCAGAATGCGATATTTATCAGCCGGATATTCTGCTCGCAAACGAGTTAGCACTTCCATACCGTTCATACGCGGCATCATTCGATCAAGAATGAGCAAGTACTGATGCTCGCTGTGATGCCATAAGTCCGAGAAGAAAGCTTCTCCGTCCGCAAATGTACGAATTTCCAGCTCTTCTCCTCCCACAACTTCCATATCGCGCAGGCGTCGCTCCAGCATGTTACGGATTAGTGGGTCGTCGTCGATGACGGCTACACGGCAAGCTCCTTTGCGCTGAATGCCTATAATCGTATGGGTTTCGCTCAAGCGATTGCGAAGGCCGAGCTTAATCTCCCTCATTGCTTCACCCAGTGCGGCAATGCAAGCATCGGGATCATACGTCCCATCCAGAGTCGTGAAAACATAAGACAGCGACATGCTGACAGCATCCCCAGCGATCTCAAATCGTTGAGCGGCAAACAATGCCGACAACCGATTTAATCTCAGCGCTATGGTTTCCACTGTGCCTTCTCGTCCCAGAAGTACAAAACGGTCCCGATCCCATCGGACAAGCAGTTCGTCCGTCTGAACCTGCGCTCTCAGCCATCCGGCGGTATGATGCAAATAACCGTCGGCCGCTGCATGGCCATATCGCTCGTTCAAGCTGCGAAATGCATCAATATCAAACTGCGCTGCCCAATACGACTTTCCTTCAGCAATTGCCTCTTGGCCGATTTGCCCCCACCGGATTCGTAAATATTGCGTATTATAAAGCCCAGTTAACTCGTCTGTCAGCATCATTCGGCTAATTGCTTGCTTGCGGCGCAGCTTGTTCAGGACGCGTACGACAAACTCATTAAAATCGAAGGGCTTGGGGATGAAGTCATCCGCACCAGACTGATACGCCCTGATGCGAACAGCGGTGTCGTTCTGAGCGCTGATTAGCAAGACAGGCACCATAAAGCGCTGCGACCGCTCCTGCAGAATGGTTAGCAAATCAAAACCGCTATGGCCTGGCATGACGACATCCAATACGATACAATCTGGCTTAAGCTCATAAAACCATTTGATCGCCTTATCGGGATAAGGTGTCGCTAAGACCATGCATCCCTCTTGTTCCAACTGCTCTTTCATCAATTGAAGAAAGGCCACATCGTCATCGATCAGCAGAACAAGCGGGCCCGGCACCTCGGAAACCATAACCGGGGCCAGGGGTTCGGCTTCCACGGTTACTGCGGATTCCCGATACGTCGATCCCACAGCTCGATGCGAAATGACCTGTACGCCGTGTATATCCGTTGCTTTCCTTAATGTCATTATTGATTCGATAAAGCGTTCAAATTCCGCCATTGTCCACAATCGCGAACCATCTTCTGTAAGATCAGTCAACAACCGTTGGGCCGCTTCCGTCCATTCTTGCAAATCAATTGTAGCCGCTGTCCCTTTAATCCTGTGCAGCAACCCGTATAGGTCAGCTTCCCGGATCGGATTGTTCGCCGAACGCCACGAAGCAATCGTTTCGTCGAATTGCCTAATAAACAGTAGCTGATATTTCTTCATCTCGCTCTTCCTTTTCTCGCTAGGGTATAGTCCATTCATTATAGCTTCCGTTCTTCCATTCGTTCAAGTTCCTTTCAATCTTGTGTACACAAAGCAACTTGAACGATGCGAATCGGCATTTGTTGTCACGAAAAAAGCAGCCTCCCATTTACTTACCATGGTCAGCTGCCGAAGATTACGAATGCTAAAATGACTTGCTGCGTTTGCTTACGACTACCGTAACTGGAAACAATTCCTAAGGATCTGGCTATCCTTGCAAACAGCTTGAAGGGAAAAGGCGCGACCATGCGGTATCTTTTCTCATTTCGGTTTAACCTGCACGATCCCCTGCCTAGCAATATGATCAGCTGTACGAATAGCAAGCGCGATCGTAGTCAATGTTTGATTCTCAGCTCCGATGTAAGGCAGAGCGCTATTGTCGGCCACATAGAGGCCGGAGACTCCATGAATTTGACCATATGGGTTCGCTACGGAAGTATTGGGATCGTCTCCGATTCGGCATGTGCCCGAGTCATGATGCAAATCGCCGAGCGGAGTCAGGCAAATAGGCGGTCTCCCGTTCTTGGCAACCAAATGTACGCCCGTGTCTTTGGCAATGCGCTTTATCCCTTTCGTCATTTGATCCACGACGCTCCAATCTGCCTCGCTCAAGGAAAAATGAACCTTTATTTCAGGAACACCGTACTCGTCAATTTTGTCCGGATTCAGCGTAATCCGATTGTCAAATCTCGGTTCGGCTTTGCCATACCCATAGAAGTTGACCGTGGTTTCACCAGTTAGTGGTCTTTCAACGCTAATCGGATACCAATAGAAGGCTTCGGGCCCGGTCATTAATACAGAATAAGGTTTATTCGGTTCCTGCGGTATCATAATATTCAGCGGACCCCAAGGAACAGGAAAATCAGAAGTAGATATCGATCCTGTTGCTTGCACGAAAGTTTGATTCGTCAGAAAGTGTCCCAATGCCCGGTGCTGAAATCCCGAATGCAAGAGCAAGCGCGGCGTCTCGAACGTACTCGCGCTCACAACAACGGTTTTGGCTTTTAGGTTGTAAGCGGTTTTATCCGGTGAAACGACCGTAACTCCCGTGACTTTTCCGTTTTCTTGAAGAATCTTTGTAGCACGTGCGTTGATCGCCAAATCGAAAGGCCTCTGATTAAGAGCTCTGGCAAGTAAGGAAATAGAACTCGTAAACATGTCTGTATGGATTTGCCCGAGAGACTGAGGCACAATATCAGCAGCAATCGGAAGAGGAGCAGCTTTTGAATACCCACTCATCCATAACCGCTCCAGCAAAATTTCCGTGAACGACGCTCCTTCGGCGAAGGCCCCAGTGACATTCATGACTTGTTCTGCAATGCCGTAATAGCTTTCCATCTCATGGACAGGAATTGGCCACTTCGCCAGATCCCACGCATGTAACCGAGGAGTAAACGCGTACCAGAATAACGTTCTGCCTCCCAACGCAAATAGCTGTCTAGCCCCCGGATATTCGGGTAAAGAACCAGGCAGCGGCTTGGATAAGTAACTAAAATAAGCTACGAGACGATCTTGGTTTAACGTCGACACGTTTCGGGCATGCGTTGGGATGATCTGGTCGCCCCGTTCAATGATGCCAATTCGTTTATTTTCCCTCTTCCATTGTTCGCAGAGTCTCCAGAGCACAGATCCTCCCCCGGCTCCCGTACCGATGATTAGAACATCATATTCCTGCTGAGCCATCTCGGAGAGCGGCGTGAGGGGAATCCAGTTGTTCAGCGTCTCTGCTGATGCAACTGGGCAAGTCGGTAAAGAAGCAATCGTTGAAGCTCCTGATGTTGTTTCGGAAGGAAGATAAACTGACATACCGGTGATGTCGAGATCAGGATGTGGAATATGCGGATTGAGCACAATGAGCTCCTCAACGGATAAAGCGTTTTTCACCGCAACAGCTCTAAGTGTTTCGTGCATGTTAGAGACCCATATCTTCAAAGACTCTCACTCTCCATCCGGCCTATTATTGTAACTTAACCTTTCAAAGTTATCACTTAAGCTCGTGATCAAAACGTTGCGAATGGCGCTGTGTTGCCGAAGGTCGGCGCTGCTCCGTGAGCGGAGGCCGCCCAACGCACCGCATTGGCGATTACCCGCAAAATTTGTTTATGATAATAGGTCGGATACGCTTCATGTCCAGGTCTGAAATAAAATATTTTCCCAAGACCGCGCGTATAGGCACACCCGCTTCGAAACACTTCACCACCTTCAAACCAGCTTATAAACACAAGCTCTTCCGGCGCTGGAATGTCAAAAAACTCCCCATACACTTCCTCCGGTCTGAGATCGATATACTCGCCGATACCTTGTGTAATCGGATGGGCAGGATTGACAACCCACAGAAGCTCCCTTTTCGCATCTTCCCGCCATTTTAAGTCACAGCTAGTCCCCATCAATCTCTGAAATAGTTTGGATCGATGTCCAGAGTGAAGGACGATCAAACCCATTCCCTGCAATACCCTTCTTTGAATGCGTGTGACGACTTCATCAGAGACCTGATCGTGCGCTAGATGACCCCACCATATTAGCACATCAGTTGCCCTAAGCACCTCCTCGGTCAATCCATGTTCTGGCTGTTCCAGGGTAGCGGTTCGAATCTGAAAGCCATACTCCCCAATGCCCTGCGCGATTGCATGATGAATACCATGCGGGTAAACCGATGCAATCTTAGGATCTGTTCTCTCATGAATAAATTCATTCCAAATGGTTACGCGTATCGGTCCCATTCCATACATCCATCCATTTCCAATTGATGTTCTCACCCAGATTCCCTCCTAGAAGCTTAAATACCCGACATGCGACATAAACATTTCAACGCCAATCATATATTGAATTAATTATCAATGAAGGATGTGAGATGTTTGAACATTTATGTAGCTGACCGCGGCGATACCTTAAATAAGTTGTCCAAGCAATTTCAAATACCACTGGATCAATTGCTCGCGGGCAATCCACACATAACCAATCCCTTTATGGACCTTGCCAGGTTACATGTAAATCTATCCTCCACTAGCGGACAGAAGCATGCCAATCGAATCACCGCCACTTTTTGTCCGCCTGTGCATGAGCAGAACTTTATGTCGAATTGGATTCCACTTACGCCCATCGAACAAATGGCTGCAACTGAATACGATGTTCTTGTTGTTGGATCTGGCGCCGGAGGAGGCGCAGCGCTCTGGCGCTTATGCGAACAACTGGGACATACCGAAAAGCGGATTGGGATCATTGAAAAGGGAGATCTCTTCTTACCCACCCATGCAGCCAATATAGCAACGATTGACGGAGATAATTTCAGATTGTATGCGCCACCACAAATCACAGATCCAATCGGGAACAGACTTCCGCAATTTCCAGGCTTGAAGCTCATCTATGCACTTGGCGGAAGAACCTTGTTGTGGGGAGCAATCTCTCCTCGAATGGCCGCTTCTGAACTGGCAAACTGGCCGGTTCCCCTTGAAGAAATGGAGATCTATTACAATATCGCCGAAGAAATAATGAACGTAACAACCACCTATACGAAAGGATCATCCATAACGCAAATCCTTCTTCAGCGGCTCCGGGACAACGGATTTCACACGGCTGACGATATTCCTATCGCTACTGATCTGGATGAAACACGGTACGGGAAGCTGCACGCGAATGTGTTTTTCAGCTCCATCGTTTTTTTGGCCAGAGCATTACGTCATCGTTCCTTTGACTTGGCCGTTAATAGCTATGCGACTAAAGTTGTGACGGATGGCGAAAGAACCATCGGCGTTCAGGTGATGACCCCGGATATGCGCTCTTATTTCATCAAAGCAAAACATGTTATTTTATCAGCCAGTGCCTTGCAGACGCCGCGTATTCTTCTTAACTCTCAAATACCCGGGAAAGCAATCGGACATTATTTAATCAATCATTCGTACTTGATTGCCACAGCTAATGTAAATACATTGGGTTTTTATGAACCTCTAGGTGCATTGGGCATTATCATCCCCGAATCCCCTGGACATCCGTATCAGCTTCAGCTTCAAGGGCCTGAACAATTTTTTAACTACCAATACGAGAAAAAACCGGTTAAAGATGATTGGCGAATCAGCTTTTTCGGTGCTTCCGGCAGGGTTGAAGCCCGGTATGAGAACAAGGTCTATATCGACCAGGGCCGGAAGGATCGTTATGGTGTTCCGGACATACAGGTCAATTTCTCATACAGCCCGCAAGATGATGCGATTATGCGTCAAATGTATACTGCTATCGAAAGAGCCTCCTCTGCTATGCAGCTTCGTTTAGCCACGTTGAACGATACACTTGCTATTTGCTTAATGCCGCCTGGCGGGGATAACCACGAAGCAGGAACATGCCGAATGGGCGATGATCCCTCTATCTCAGCCACAAATCAATATGGTCAAATTCATGGGATTTCAGGTCTATACGTCGCCGATAACAGTGTTCTTCCTTCCATGGGCGCAGTGAATCCAACATTAACTACAGTAGCTTTGGCAATCCGAACAGCCGATTACATCTGTAAGCAAATCCTCTGAGCCTTGGACCCGAGCGATTCGGGTTATTTTTTTTGTCCTTTCCCTTACCCCAGTGTATGCCTAAACAAAAAAACAGATGACTGCCCCCAGCGTAAATCCCCATAAGTACTAATGCTACAAATTTCATGATTTTCATTCCCGAAATCAATGCACCAACCTACCAACCCTAAACCTCGCAATCCGCTTCGCCTGCTCCTACTAAGGTAACCGGCTAAATAGCACAGATATTTTCAAATCTCCCTGCTCAAGTTCCCTATTTCAATTTAAGTTGAATATTTTCTTTGAAAGTATTGTTATTTTTGCATTACTCAAAATAACAAATATATATTTAGTATTTTTGAAATAGAAACTGCATCGATTCTAGTTATGACGCAGGATTATAATAGAATCACACTTAGAAAACGCTTACGTTTTTGTAGTCTAATAAGTTGAGTTTTATAGGATTTGTGGTACATATCCGTGGTACGGGAGGGAGAATTCATCCCCCTCGTCAAAGTCGAAAGGATGGTATACATGCTTAAACGTAAACTAATTCTAACAGCTCTAATTTGCAATATGTGTTTAACTTTGGCTTCAGCACCTCCTGCAAACGCTGCAGACGACGCTAAGTTCGAGATGACTGCACCCGTTACCGAAGCAGAAAACGGTGAATTTACAGTTACGTTGAAAGGACAAAATATCCAGGATTTATTTGCATACGAAGTAAAACTTGGCATCGATGCCAACAATGTCGAAGTTGTAAAAGCCACCACAGCAATTGCTGGATTCTCCGTACCACCCATACTCAAAAACAATGAAATTACTTTTGCTCATACGAAAGTGGGTAAAGTGACTGGTGAGATAGGCAACGTAGACATCGGCACCATCACTTTCAAGGCCAAAAAAGCCGGAACGACAATTATTAATTGGACCAACATTAAAATAGTAGATTCGAGTTTGGACAGCAAAACATTCTCGCCAAACGCATCTACAAATTTCGTTAAAATTTTTGGCGACCTTGCAGGCCATTGGGCCAAATCTGATATTATGCAGATGGTAGATAAAAAAGTCGTAGAAGGTATGGACGATGATCATTTTGCGCCGAATATGAATGTAACAAGAGCTCAATTTGCAACACTGCTCTCCAAGGCATTAGACCTGAAGGATGATACGGGGAATAATCCTTTTACCGATGTAGCATCTGGATCCTGGTTTGAGAACAGCGTGAAAAAGGCTTATGCTGCCGGACTTATCAACGGCATAGCGGATGACGCGTTCGCGCCGGAGCAATATATCACTCGCGAGGAAATGACAGCTATGCTATTGAGAGCTAACGCCCATGCGACAGGAATTAATATTGAAGATATGACCGTCAAAGAGTCCATCAAATTCAGCGACGAGTCAGCAATCAACGACTGGGCTAAAAAAGCAGTCGCACTTGCAGTCGAATCTGGCTTGATGAACGGCAGAACAGAAAGCGAATTTGCTCCGAAGGAGCATGCCAGTCGGGCTGAATCCGTTGTCGTTCTGAAAAGGCTCTTAGCAGAGTTGAATTAAAAAGCTTCCCTTCCCGCTATTGCTGTGGGAAGGGAAGCTTTTTTGAAATAAGAAGAAGGGATAAATTGCAAATAAGCCGCTCCTAGGGAGCGGTTTATTTGTTTAACTACTCGAAGATCTTGGAGGCAATGTATGCCATATCAATAATATCTATCCTATTATCTCCATTCATATCGGCTATCTTCGCAGTTGCCCAGTCTGCATTTGTTGAGTACTTGCCATAATGGTAAGCACCAATTGCAAGGTCACCTATATCGAGGCTTCCATTCTTGTTCAGATCTGCAGATACGACCTTAATGACCGCCGCTTTGAAAATAACTTCAGCACTGCCCAACGTTTCTACCGCATTGTCAACTTGAATCTGGGTAGCATTTACGTTATCTTTTATAGCTTTTGCTGCATGAATAGCTGCGCCGAACGCTTCTTTAGCTGCTTGCGGATATTGTCCAGGCTGTGTACCAACCATGATACATTTTTATTTGTTACCACGGCAACTCCGTCTAGATAGAGGACATTTGTTTTAGTCGCCGAATCGATTGTCGTTACTAAGTGCTTCCACACGCCTGTTTGTAATGCGTCACTACCGGCAACACTCTGTTCACCACCACCGTTATTAATTGCTGAATGCAGTTTCCCGCTCCATAATTTTGGGGTTAGAAACTCATACTTGGTTGAATCGACTCCAAGGGCGTATAGCCATTGGTTTGAACTGCCGCCACTCCATTTTACCCATGCTGCGATTGTAATATTGTCCATCCCGTTTAAAATACCATTAGGAATTTTCACATAAGACGCAGTCGTCGAATTGGAGGCCCCTCCTGCCAAAACATAGCTTTTACCGTCCACACCTGTATCCCTAGTAATTGCGTTGACATATGTACCGTTGAAACCGTTGCCTGAAGAATCCTGCACTGTAGTCCCGCTTGCCTCGTCAAACTTGTACCAGAGCTTGAGATTTGTATCGGTTGCAGCTTTCACGGCAGGTTACACGCCAATTATGCTCGCTAAAACAGCCGCAGCCATAACCAGAGAGACAATTTTTCTAACTTTTCTCATCTTCTGAACTCCTTTTTTAAGAAAAGGTGGCCTTTAAAATAATTGTAATTCGAATTCTGCCCTATCCCGATTATTGAGAAAGGGCAGAACTCTCATTTCAACTAGCTATTACTTCAATTATTCAAGTATCTTAGTTGCAACAAACGCAATATCCAGAATGTCGATCTTATTATCAGCATTCACATCCGCAGCTTTAGCAGTTGCCCAATCTGCGCTTGTGGAATCCTTGCCATAATGGTAAGCAACCATCGCCAGATCTCCCACATTGATGCTTCCGTCATTATTCATGTCTGCAGACTTCATCACCGCAGCCTTGAAGATATCCACCGCGCTGCCCAGTGCTGTTACGGTACTGTCAACCTGAGACTGTGTTGCACTTACATTGTCATTTACAGCTTTTGCTGCGTTAATGGCAACGCCAAACGCATCTTTCGCAGTCTGCGGATATTGACCCGTTTGTGTTCCAACCACAACAGTGTCAAACAGGCTTTGTGCATTCGCAATCGCAGCTGTCAATGCGGATTTATCTACAACAATTTCCACGCTGCCTACCGCAATGTTCTTACTGCTAAGAGCTCCCTGAATCACGGTTCCTTCCGGACCCACGCCGAAGTTAACCTGGGTAGTTGCAATCGCTCCCGTCGTATCATGAACACCAGCCTTAACCTTGAAGTTCACATTTAGGACCGGTGTACTTGCTCCAGTAACCCCTCCGATATTAGCGGCAATAAGTCTTACTTTTCCAGCCGTCAACTTATCCTCTTTAACGATCTGGATATTGTTGTTGGCACCTGTCGCACTAACATAGTCAAATACGTTGGCATCATAAGACAAGGTGATGTCTTGGGCATAAACACTTTGAGCCAAATTGTCTAGATTTACGGCAACTGTGAAGCTGCTACCCGGCTTCACACTGCTGTCCGCCGAAATTGCAGCAGTAGGCACTTTTTGTTCAGGCCAGATTGGATCAGTGGTTGCATTGCTTGTGGTTAACAAGATCCGGTCAATAATCAAACCAGATTCCCTTCCCCACAAATTTAATACATGCTCGCCAGCGGAAACATTTATCGTCGTACCGCCTGTCACTGCTGTACCGCCATTACTGAGATTAACCCATCTAAATTGACTGTTACTCACATTCTGAATGCCATTGGATGTGAATTTATATTGATTATCCAATCCTACGTGGATGGAGTCCGTTTGGAAATTTCGACTCTTGGCAAGTAACCAAACATTGTAGGTTCCCGAAGCTGGAAAGTTAATCTTATAATTAAGCCTAGAACCAGCAGCGAGGCTGGCCGCATCAGTCCCTGACGTTATTGCCGTAGCATCGTCTGGGCCAAATAACATGGCTTTCGTTGACTGTCCGTCAACCAGGGACCAAGTATGTCCATTTATGGTGCCATATACGTAAGCATTAACTGTGTTTTCTGCTGCAGCCTCTGCTTCGATGGCCACCACGGCAGGCGTATTGACACTTACATTAATTTGCGTTGTTGCTGCATCGCCTATTGTTCCTTTATAACTTACAGTAACATTACTTGTTCCACTGGTTTTGGCTGTAATTGTACCGTTTGCAACATCTGCAACGGCTGGACTCGAATTCGTATAAGTTGCTGATTTCGTTACATCCTCCGTGTGTCCATCCATATACTCTGCTGTTATTTTAAATGTGGCGGTTCTGCCAGTATCCAGTGCGAAAGAAGCATTATCAACGGTTATCTTCTTCACCGTCAGCTCACTGTTCAAGTCTTTTACTTGTAGATTGAGTGTATCTGTTTTACCGCCATAGCTTACGTTGATGGTTGCTGTACCATACCCAGTACCCGTTACTACTCCGTTGCTGACACTAACAATGCCGCTTGGCGATGATGTTGAAGTTGCTTGAGCAGTAATATCTTCACTGGTTCCATCAGAGTATACGGCAGTAACCTTCGTAGTTGCCTGGTTCGTTCCAGATACAATATCAATCTTTTGTTTATCAATAGATGCATTAATGGCAGCTAATTCATGAACAGCGCTCTTTTGCGCGAACTGCCAAGAATCTACCTTGAAGAGATTGCCTGAAGATGCTCCCCTGTACACCATATAAACATCATGAACACCCGCAGCACCTGTAACATTTGTTGTTTCTGTTTTCCAAATGTTGTCTCCGCCTGTGTTGGAAATCGGAAGTGTCCCAATCAAGGCACCGTCGGCACTGTCAAGACGGAGTTCAATCGTGCCACCAGCCGAACCGCTTGCAACAGTAGCCTTAAAGATTCCGGCTCCTACATCACCGAAGTCGACTTTGGAAACGGCTGTCCAGTCTCCATCACTAATGTTGCTCACGGCCAGGTTTATACTACTTACCATTCCGCCAGGTTCGGTAGTGGTTTCCGTAGATATGCCTCCGTTCCAACCGATGGTTTCAGCCTCAACTCTTGTATATGGATTGAAATTTTTCAACTGCGGGACACCTTTATAATCTCCAGTAATATTTTGAATGACTCCGTTGGCATCCATATTTACCTTATTGATGTGTGCGTTGCGGTATCCGTGTGGTTGCCCCCCCATTTGAGGTACCGTCCCACTTTCAGCTAATGCTTTCGCAAGGGTCTGAGCATGGTAGACGATATACCATTGGTCGTTGAATTCAAAGACGGCATGGTGATTGTTGCCTCCGACACCGAAAAAGCTCGCTGGATTAGGCAATATGGTTTTAACATACGTAAATGGACCCATTGGATTATCACTTACCATATAAGCAATCGTTCCAGTTGGAATATCCGCTGGGTGCCCGCTTGAGAAATTCGTACAATAGGAATAGTAGTATTTTCCATTGTATTTATGGATACCTGAGTCTTCAAACAACCAAGGCGGATTAATACGTCCTAGTGTTCCGCCGCTTGCTGTCAAATCCAAACTAATCATATCGGCTCCGAGCTTTGCCACACGTGCTGTCCCGGGGTCAGCCTCCTTACCAGTCGGTACACCGCCTCCAAAATAAATATACCCGCTTCCATCATCATCAACTAACACCGCTGGATCAAACAGCCATGTAACATCACTAGCTCCTGGAGTGTTTCTATTCACCAGAGCTTTTCCAATTGGATCTGTAAAAGGACCGATTGGACTGTCCGCAGTGAGCACCCCTATTCCGTTTGCACTATCTGCAAAGTAAAGGAAAAATTTCTCCTTACCATCTATCGTTTTATGTGCGGCTGCTGGGGCCCAAGAATTATTAGCCCATTTGGCTGCTCCTTGCGCACCGGCTACAGGTATTTCACCGTGGTCTGTCCAATTAATCATATCGTCAGATGAAACAACCGTAATCTTATTAATCTTACTATATCCGTTATCTTTAATTGTCCCGTCTGCATTGTATTCAAATACATCATTGGTCATGTAAACATAGACTCTGCCATTATATACCATGGCATTCGGATCAGCACCAAACTTTTGCGTAAATAACGGATTAGCGTTGCCAGGAGTTTTGCCGATTGCTGGCGTGACCGTAGTTGTCGCAGCTTCGACCCTCTCTGTAATTACTGGGCTTGATGTAAGAACAACAGTTAAAGCCATTGTGACACCAAGCATTTTCTTCCACTTTTTCATAGAACAACCTCCACCATCATGAAATGATTTTTATTACGTTAGACATCACATTTCTTATTGCAATCTACTTTTTGTTTTTACCTTAGACACCTGCCCCTCCCTCTACACCACGGCAAGTAAAGCGTTTTCACCAACGCTGACACAAAATAAATGTCTTATCCCACTCTGCTTCCTCGTACTAAACAATTCTCATGACTACCATTCTGCTTCTGACTGCTTTAATTATAACTTTGCGATTTGGAAATCACGATGTAATTTCTTTGTTAAAAAGTTGAAATTTTAGGTGGGAATTTGCACGAAGTGAATGTCAAAAATGAGTAATCTTAGACAAATAGGGCGAACTAATTGATTATTTTTTTTGGGGCTTTTCTAGGTAGTAAGCTCTATCCCATAGTGACCTTTCATGTTTAGGAATAGAGCTTACTATCATTCAGTTTTTGTTAGCGTTTATGACCTATTCAAGTATTTTGGATGCAACAAACGCAAGATCCAGAATGTCAATCTTATTATCGCCATTCAGATCCGCAACTTTAGCTGTTGCCCAATCAGCGCTTGTGGAATCCTTGCCATAAAGGTAGGCAACCATCGCAAGATCTCCCACATTGATGCTTCCGTCATTATTCATGTCCGCAGACATAATCGCCGCTGCCTTGAAGATATCAACTGCACTGCCCAGTGCTGATGCGGCACTGTTAACCTGGGACTGTGTCGTACTTGCATTGTCATTTACTGCTTTCGCTGCACTGATAGCAACGCCAAGTGCATCTTTCGCTACTTGCGGATATTGACCAGCTTGTGTTCCAACCACTGCAGTGTCAAACAGACTTTGTGCGTTCGAAATCGCAGCTGTTAAGGCGGACTTATCTACAACGACTTCCACACTGCCTACTGCAACGTTCTTACTGCCAAGAGCTCCCTGAATCACGCTTCCTTCTGGGCCTATACCGAATTTAGCCTGGGCAGTTGCAATTGCTCCCGTCGTATCATGAACACCAGTCTTGACCTTGAAGGTCAGATATAGAACTGGTGTGCTAGCTCCAGTTACTCCTCCAATATGAGCTGAAATGAGTCTTACTTTTCCAGCGGTCGACTTATCTTCTTTAACAATCTGAATATTGTTGTCTGCACCTGTTGCACTCACATAGTCAAATACATTGGCATCATAATTCAAGGTGATATCCTGGGCATACACACTTTGAGCCAAATTGTCTAGATTCACCCCCACTGTAAAGCTGCTGTTAGGCTTCACACTACTATCCGCCGAAATTGCAGCAGTGGGAACTTTCTGTTCAGGCCAGATTGGATCAGTGGTTGCGTTACTTGTGGTTAACAAGATCCTGTCAATAATTAAACCGGATTCCCTTCCCCACAAATTTAATTCATGCTCGCCAGCGGAAATATTTAAAGTCGTACCGCCTGTCACTGCGGTACCGCCATTACTGAGATTAACCCATTTAAACTGGCTGTTACTCACATTCTGAATACCATTGGAAGTAAATTTGTACTGATTATCCAACCCGATGTGAACAGAGTCCGTTTGAAAACTATGACTCTTCGTAAGTAACCATACATTGTAGCTTCCTGTGGTTGGAATGTTAATTTTGTAATTAAGCCTGGAACCTGCAGCAAGGCTTGCAGCATCAGTCCCCGTCGTAACAGAAGTTCCATCATCAGGACCAAATAACATTGCTTTCGTGGATTGTCCGTCAATAAGCGTCCATGTATGGCCATTTGCGATACCTTGTACATAGGCATTTGCTGAGTTTTCTGCAGCCGTTTCCGCCTCAATGGCCACGATGGTTGGCGTATTAATATTAATGGTATAGACTGCCTGCAGACCATCCTTGCTTACAGTCACTGTAGCCTTTCCTGGTAGAGCCATTGCTTGTGTAATCGTGACATTTGCGTCAGTGTCATTTGAAGCAGCTGTAACTTGCGGGGGTGCTGAACCTGCAGGAAGATCTACGGAGTAGGTGTATACACTTGAATTAAATCCACTAAGTTGTACGCCATTCAATTGAAGCGATTTAAGATTCGTGTCGAAATTTGATCCCGACAACTTGTCATCTAATTTAAAATAATCAAAATCAACATAACCACCTGTTGTTTTTGTTGCGTAATTAAATAATGCAAATCGGTAGCCCATAAAATGCGGGAGTGTATACGACATTTGGAGTGTATTTCCTATAGAAGCCCAACGTTGACCATCAAGACTGAAATAGAAATAAGCTTTATCTGTCCTATTCTTAAAATCGAGTTCAGTCCTTAAGTAAACAGTATTTTGATTTAGAGGGATACTAGCTAATTCCACTGGCGATCCTGAACTGCCATTCACCATGATGACAGATTTCGTATTGCCGGACATTTTGACGCCAACATATCCATAGTTTTTTTGAAATGCCGCAATTCCAGCATAATCCCCATCTTTCATATTGCTAACATCCAAAGCAATCGTTCCTGAACTTTCTGGCCCGAAGGTTCTTTGTGTAAGAGAGTTTCTTGCATTCAAAATATCAGTGCTCGTTTGTCCTGTCTTAAGTCTCAGATACCCGGTTCGATCAGTTAAAGACCAGAACCTATTATCGGGATTATGGTTCCATTGCCATACAAGTGAAAGGTTGGAGCCATTATCGTCATTCTCACCACTCGCTACCGCTGTGTGATAAGCTGCGACCTTATCTGTTCTCTGATCGAAATTATCTGATGAAACCCATGACTTCGAAAGTGCCGCTGGAATTTCCGTATCATTGACATCCCCGAATATAGGCCACCCATCCTGACTCCATGTCATCGGTACAATATAAGGAATTCGCCCCACTGATCCGTAATCTTGGAATAAAACGCCATACCACTTTCCGTCAGGGGACTGAACAACTCCCCCTTGCGCTACACCAGCACTGTTAGAATTACTACCGGATTTTAAAGCAATTTTCCCTTCATATATGCCATCAATCGTATCCGCTCTGTGTACTAATTCAGTACGAATACTACCTGAAGGCCATGAGATGTTGAAAATATAATATTTACCATTAATTTTATAAATGTGAGAGCCTTCAGCTCCAAGACCGCCAGAGCCTCCTGGAGCACTTGCATTTTGAATGATTGTTTTATTCATTCCACCTGCTTTGATAGCTGTGGCATCGGCTGTAAGCTCAATTATTTTAATCGTTCCATTTCCATAAACCATATATACACGTCCGTCATCATCAAACAGCAAGGACATATCATGATAAACGCCCCCAGCTAATTCATACTTTTCCCAAGGGCCTTTTTCTATGTCCGTAGTCTGAAAAATATAGGTCTTACCAATATCATTAGAAGCAAATACCACATAAAACTTGCCGTTATTGTATCTAATGCTGCTTGCCCATGAGCCCTGTCCGTATATGTTCTGTCCATTAGAAAGCGTTTGCTTGTCATTAGCAGCTAAGATATCGTAAACATAATTGACGATTTCCCAATTTACGAGATCCTTAGACTTCATAATTGGTACTCCAGGGTTCACGTGCATCGTAGTACTGGTCATATAGTAAGTATCGTTTACCCTAATGACATCAACATCCGGTACATCCGCCCAAATAATTGGATTTTTGGCAGTACTCTCTGCTGCGTGTGTCATCTTGTTGCCTGGTAAACAACTTACTACAAATGTAAAAACTAATAAGAATGCAAACATTTTTTTATATATCAATTTGAATTTCCTCCCATTCTGGCTCAAATTTAAAAGTTAGTTTTTAACCATTTGGACCAATGACTTGAACTCTCATGATTTCAAAAGCAGAAATTGATTGCGCTTTAAAATTTAGCTATAAGCATCTCGTCTCCTTTCTGGTTAATATTTCCTTTATTATAACTGTGTCGAATTATAATCACGATGTAATTTCTTTTTATTAAAGTTTACTTTTTTAGGAATTGCAAAAATTAAAGGACACTGGTGGAATTTGATTCCGCAAGTGTCCTTACTAGCAAAATGAGTGCATTCGTTTAGGTTCATGAGGTTGCTCAGATAGGATTAGTCATATTTATCGCATGATAATCTGTTCACTAACATCACCACGCTCCATGACTAAAAGGGCGTTGTCTAAATTCCCATTTTTCTTAAATTCCGTGGTGGTCATCCCCGTTATTCGTTTAAACAGAGTTGAGAAATAATGAGAGTCGTTATAACCAACGAGAAATGCAATTTCAAATGATTTGAGCGATGTCGTCTTAAATAACTCCATCGCTTTACGTATCCGATAATGCGTCAAATACTCAATAAACGTACGACCTGTTTCCTGACTGAAAACTTTGCTTAGATGGCTGGAACTCACCTTGACATACTCCGCAGCATCTTGAAGTGAAAAGGTGTCATTATTGTAATTCGCATGTATATATTCCTTGACACTTCTCAGCATTTCACCATATCTGTCGTTAGTTTGAGAACGCCATGACCAGAATTGATTCGTAAGGCTGGTCAAATATTGGACAGCCTCTTCAGTGGTACGTACCGTTTTAAGAATTTGCTGTAATTGTTGGAGCGTTTCTTCAGGCGAATCCCAGTGCCGGTACATGTCCTTAGCCGAACGGAAAACCTCCAAAGTTAAATCGTTAAGAATGTAATAGCCGATTGGAGCTGTGGACCAATCAATTCCGCTCAATGCCGAAGCATATCCCTCAATAAACGATGACAATTGTGAAGAGGATCCTATTTTCAAGAAATTAACAAACAAAGTGCGGTCCAAGAAGACGTACTGCTCCATAGAGCCTGAGAGCGATTCCCACAGTGTGACCCGGTTTTGGCTTGACAGTCGCCTCCAATGCATATCCTCAACGGCTTCCAGAAAGGAGAGGTGAATATTCATAAGTCGCTCCTGTACGCTACCGATACCCAAAGCGATTGAAATCGAGGCAGCGGGGACCTGCTCAGTATTTATATTTAGTATTTCCTTGAATATTTCCAGCTCATACTTGATTTGTTCCAGAGTCTCTCCTTTAATCAGCCAACAGATCTCGGTGCGGCTTCGCTTGAAATGTAACAATTCCTTATGATCGAGCACGTGTTGAAATTTCTTAATTAAATCATTTTCTATTTGACTCACTAAACGGAGATCTGATAATGGCTTGTCTTCAAGCGTACGAACTTCTGAGATGACGACAACATAATACTGCGCTTGCAAATCAAGCGACAACGACATACCGAGTTGAATAGCTTCGACCGTTGTAACAAATCCGCTGCACAGATCATTGAGCAATTTCTCGCGCGAAATTTCCGTTTTCTCCATCTCGCTTTGCCTCAACTTATCAATGTTAGCCTTAATTTCTCGCTCCTTATCGATCAACTCGCTTGTGGAACGTAGTAGCTGGATGAGATCTGAGGGACAGATTGGCTTCAGACAGTAATCGTGTACCCCCATCCGCAATGCTGTTCTTGCATAACCGAAATCCTCATGTCCCGTCAAAATGATGATTTTCACTTCCGGATTCCGTTCTCGGACGATTGCGCTTAAATCCAGACCGTTCATAAAGGGCATCATAATGTCAGTAATGACGATGTCGGGACGTAATTGTTCGATTAAAGTTAGTGCCATTTCCCCATCGGGTGCGTCTCCGCAATAAATAAAGCCCTCTTGTTCCCATTGTGTGTTATCTCGTATCGTTTCCCGAATCAGAATTTCATCATCAACTAGCATGACCTTTTTCATTTCGTCTCACCTTTTTTCCATTTGAATGAGAAGGGCGACTAATGTACTTGACTGCGGCTTGTTGCTGATTTCAACTCTGTAGTATCATTTCCCCTTTTGAATACAGACCCTTAATATAAAACGCTTTCAATGCTTTACAACAATTCTCTTATTTACTATTTTAACAGTCTATACCCCAAAATTTAATGAACAAACTTTCGATATTTTGTAATTTTATCGGATTTTCGTATATCGAAATTAGTCCATGCCGGCATATCCACCTCATCCCTTCGTGGCATTGTTAAACACTCCGAATCAATAATCAATGAAAGGTTAACCAGATCATTCTGGTTAACCTTTTTGTGAAAAATTCTCAATTGGTTCAGAAAATAATGAGATATTGTTTTGGTCACACCAATAATTCGATAATAAGATCATCTAATTCCTGAGACAATCTCAGTACTGCATCTGAACAAAGATCTTCACTTTTTCCAACATAATTGAGCTCATTCCTTTTGGACTCGATCGCAATTTCGATATACAACACTTTATCCACCTCTTTAATAATGAAAGAACGGTAGTTTTTTCATCTTATAATTGTATTATAAATATCAGTATGAATTGATTCCATAGATAAACTAAATACGGTTTGTACAAAGTATGGATCCATCGACAATCCCACTCTGTTCAAAGAATATTATTCAAGTATATTGGATGCAACATACGCAATGTCAATAATATCGATCTTATTATCGTTGTTCATATCTGCAATCTTAGCTGTTGCCCAGCCAGTGGTGATAGAATCCTTTCCGTAATAATAAGCTGCAATTGCAAGGTCACCTACATCGATTCTTCCGTCTTTATTAAGATCTGCGGACTTCGTAACTTCAGCCTTGAAGGTATCTACTGCGTTGCCCAGTAATGTTACGCTACTATCAACCTGGGACTGTGTCGCACTTTGGTTGTCTATGACAGATTTTGCTGTGTTGATGGCAGCGCCTAATGCATCTTTGGCTGCCTGCTGGTATTGACCAGGCATTGTGCCGACTACTGCTGTGTCATACAGGGTTTGAGCATTCGTAATGGCTGTTGTCAATGCTGTCTTATCTACAACCATTTCTGTACTACCGATTGCAATGCTCCTACTGCCAGGAGCTGCCTGAATAACGGCACCGTCAGAATAAGCAAGATCTACCTTAGAAGTTTCAATCGTTCCAAACGTATCCTGGACACCTGCCTTTACCTTGAAGTTCAAATTCAGAGCCGTTGTGCTTGCTCCCATTATCCCTCCGATATTGGCTGCAATGAGTCTAATTTTTCCTGCAGTGGTACTGTCCTCTCCAACAATCTCGATGTTGTTGTTTGCCCCTGCCGAACTCACATATTCAAATTTATTGGTATCATAGGTCAAGGTAATATCTTCGGCATAAACAAGTTGGTCCAAGTTGTTCAAGCTGACTGCCAATGTAAAGCTGCTCCCAGGCCTCACACTGCTGTCTGCTGTGAGTGCAACTGTGGGTATTAGGTTGCCCGTATTAACATCGGCTACAAAGGTTGTAACACTTTGGGCAGGTAGTTCAGCTGTAAATGAACTGTTCGACACATTAATGGAAGCTCCGACTGCAAGATTCTTGCTACTGTCTGTTACCCATGAAGCTACTCTCGATGCTGACTCGTTCTGCAAAACAAACTTTTGACTCACTGCTGTATTACTTTTATTCACTGCGACAATAACCGCCTTATCGTCACCCTTATAAGCAGATGTATAAATCTGCGGTTCGGGATTTTTGGTAGCTTCAACCCTTACGTAGCCATTGCGAATAAATTTCGAGTAATGTGCCATCATGTATCCACGCTTGCTTATCGTGCCGTCCTCTTTCATGGGACCATATTGCCTGCGGATGTACCACCATACATATGTTTGAAAATTCCCTTCTACCATGGCATTATACATATGCTCTGCAATACCCAATGCCTCGGGCCAGCGATCTGCCGAATCGTTCTCACTATTCGGAGTGTATACTTCCGTCATCCACAATTCTTTCCCCGCTCCCTTTTGTTCGAAAAGTGGGTAAGGGAAATCTTTATAAGTAGTGCCATACGTGTGGGCACCGAGAATATCCATATTTGCAAGAGCTTCCGAATCGTTCAAAATTGGGTCTGACATTCGTTTTACGTAAGAAAATGACTCAGGTGCTATAACCCTATTATTTATGGATCCAGCATTTTCTTTCATAAACCGAAGCATTTCCTCGGGGCTCCACCATGTCCAATCATGTGCATAATCAGGCTCATTTTGAACAGAAATCGCATACAGATTCACACCGTTGCTCTTCATATATGTATCGAATTCGTTCAGGTACTGCGCATATTCATCGTACATATCGTATTTAAGCCGTTTTGATGTTGAATCTTCTACATATGGGGAAACATTGATATTATCAATATTCGGTCCTTCTGTACCAGTAGTTACTAGTTTTAAAGTATTGGTTCCGTTCTTCATGGATACCTGGATTGATTTTTCTCCCCAAGTTGACGGGCTGCCGGTTGCTGCAAAGGCCACATTGCTAAGCACTTTCGTCCCATTAACATATACATCCAGATTGCTTGGCCCATCCTGCAGCGCATACCGAACTCTTATATTTTTTGTCCCTGTACTGCCTATAGTAATGTTATTCCACTGAATAGCTGCATTAGATGAAGCTTGAAAGTCGACATATCCGGTACTGCTATAGCCCGAATTTGTACTATCCACCGCGGAGCTGGTCAATGTTGTCCCCATCTCAGCTTCATAAGTGGTGCCGCTGCCCGAGCTACTACCAAGACTGAAAGTTTCGAGCATCTCACTTGGAGGGTTCCATGGTGAAGCAAACACGATTGCTCCATGTTCTATCGCCTTCTTTGCAGTTTCCAATTCTCTTCTCCAGTTATTTTTATCTGGGTCTATAAAAATTCTCAAAACAGTAAAGCCCAACTGATTATTTTCGTTGCCAAAAGCTGTTTCTCTTTGAGCTGGTGTTAAATCTCCAATCCATGCAGGGTGGTTCATGCCTCCAAAACCGCGAATTACTTGCTTTTCTGCCGATAAATCAACGATTACATCGTTTGCTGATGATGCCGCTGAAACCTCAGTCGTTGCAGTCACAAAGAATAACGGCATCACAGTTACACATGCCAAGAGTACACTAATTGATTTTCTAATCCGTGGTACCATAGTTTTCATCTCCTTAATTGAAATCGCTCTCAATAAAAGTTTAATAAAATAAAGATTGGAATTACATGGATTATTTTATTTGAAAACTTTAATTTTTTTGGATTTCCTTCTATTTTCTTAAAAGGTGGAATGATGAAACTCGGTTCCCCCACTGAGAGAGAACCGAGTTCCTTAGGCTGTATAGCGTTATTTTGGGTAGGATTGTTGATACGCCTGTCTTCTTTCTTTCATAACTGCTTCGCCTCCGGCATCCTTCCATTCCTTAAGTTGCTGATCATAAATACTGTCGACTTCGGTAGACTTGGCAGTAATAATCTTTGCAAGCATCTGCTTGACCTTGTCGTTCAGAATCTGCGAATACTTAATTTCCGCCTGAATTGGAATGTCCACGCGTGGGCCTGTATAGCCGTCACGTGCACCCGTCTTAATACTGCTGATGGTGAAGTCTTTAAATTGCGGGTCGGTCGCATTGGCTGCCATGTTCTTTTCTGGTGTGTCCGTACTCACGTATTTACCATTCATTATCATGGCGTAATCTTGATTATTAAAAAGGATTTGGTTGGCTTCAGGCGTTGTTAAAGCGAACGGAATTCCATCGTCTCCAATTTTGTAAGAAACCCCTTCTTGTCCGAATTGCAGTGCGATAAGATTCTTCGGTTCCGCCATCCAGTTCAAATATTTGATAACCGAATCAACGTTCTTACTTGCTGCTGGAACCATCAGATAAACACCGCTAGGAGAATACATTGGTTTAGGATACTTGCCGTTCGATGCTTTGAACGGATCAATCGTCGCGAGCACGGCTTGAGGATTGTTCTTCTTCAAGTTCGCATAGTAGCCACTGTAAATCGGATCGTTTGTGTTCGGTGTAGCAGACCCTGCGAGGCCATTAACAACTTGCTTGTTGAACGTCTGACTGAAGTCTGCCGCAAGCGGGAAGTCTTTATCAAGTAGGCCTTCGTTGTATAGTTTGTTTAGGAACTTGAAAGCTTCCTTGTTACCAGGCAGTGTCCACCCGTCTGGATCAGCGAATAAGTCCTCTTCGGTAATCTTATTCCAATCCCAGAACGAGTTGGTCAGCGGTTTAATATGGAACATATCTATCAACGTAAAAGGAATGACCTTTCCGCCAGTATTACCTGGATCCTTCTCCTTAAACGCTTTCAATGTTTGATACCATTCATCCGTCGTCGTCGGCAATGGCAGATTTAATTTATCCAACCAATCCTTACGGATAATACTTGTCGTTTGCGATTGGATGACCCGTAACGCTGGAATGGTAAATTGCTTACCGTTAAAAACGCCGTCCTTCAGTGTTGGGGCAAGTACTTTCTTCAACTGCGGTCCGTATTTCTCAATCGCTGGCCCAAGATCAGCAATTCCACCACTTTGCACGTAACTTTGAACAGTTGGCTTGTCGTACGTAAAGACGAGATCAGGCGCAGTTCCGGACGCCATTAATACATTCAGCTTCTTGACTTCCTCGGAGCGTGGGATGGTGACAAACTTGATCGTAATATTGTTCGGATCTCCAAAGTTCTTCTGAACATACTGCGTCATGAAATTGTCAGTGATCGGCGGAGCGCCTGCTGGTGCATTACTTCGATCAAACAGCTCAACCGTCAAATTGATCGGCGGACCTTTCGGTGTCTCGCTCGCACCTGTCGAACTTTCCGGAGTAGCTGAGTTGCTTGGGCTGTTTTGTGAGTTGCTGCATCCTGCAAGCGCGATAGTAGACGTCGCTAATACTGCCATTGCTACTTGAATGGTTTTGCGAAATTTTACTCGCATGCGTAATCCTCCCTTTAATCTATTAAGTGTATAGTGAATTCAACCGCTTGAAACGGTCGAGACAGCTATCAGCCTTTAACTGCACCTACAAGCATGCCAGAGATAAAATAACGTTGGAGCCAAGGGTATACGAGTAAAATTGGTACAGTTGCGAACATGATGCTTGCCGCCTGCAAGCTCTCTGGCACTGGAGAAGAACCTCCAAATCCTTCCTGGGCTGTGGCATCGTTTACCTGGCTGTTAATCACGATCTCATATAGCTTTTGTTGAATGGGATATAAGTGTGCGTCGTTAATATAGAACAGCGCATCCTGAAACATGTTCCATCGATCGACCGCAGAATACAAAGCCAATGTCGCTAAAATCGGCAATGACAACGGTAGCACTATTCGCATCAAATAACGGAAATGACCACATCCATCCATCCAGGCGGAATCTTCTAGTTCAGCTGGGAGCTGTGTGAACGATGTTTTCAAGATAATTAACAAGAATGCGTTAATGAGCAGTGGTAAGACCAGCGACCATACGCTATTCAACATATGAAGCTCTTTAATCAACAAGTAGTTTGGGATAATCCCTGGATTAAAGAACATCGTTATGATGATCAGAGCGAACAGGATGTTTTTCCCTTTAAAATTCCGCCGGCTAAGTGGATATGCAGCTAGGATCGTAGCGATCAAGCTCACAATTGTATAAATGACAACAAGCCAGATCGTAAACAATAGCGAGCGGATCATGCTTAGGTCACCAAATACGTTCTTATACGGTTCGAAATTTAAATCTATCGGCCATAATGTCACTTCGCCGGACATGATTGCTCGATTACCACTGAGCGATAACGAGAAAATATGGATCATGGGCACCACGCAGAACAAACAAAAGATGCCCAGCAGAAGCATAATAACGGTATTGCCTATTTTCTCAGCCGGATTTTGAATCATATATGTACCCCCATTAAAAAATGCCTTGATTATTGATTTTTCTCGAAATGAACTCTGCCGACAGAAGTAGAATTAATCCGACTACTGACTGGAACAAACCGACAGCAGTTGCAAGTGCGAATCTTGCGGACTGAATCCCTACAGAATATACATAAGTACTGATTACTTGAGCGTAATCCATCACATATGAGTTCTTCAGAACATAAGGTTGCTCGAAGCTGATATTGGCCATATTCCCGATCTGAAGTATGAACAGGACGACAATGGTCGGCTTTATGCCTGGTAAAGTAATATGCCAGATCTTGCGCATTCGGGTTGCACCATCCACTTCCGCAGCTTCATACAATTCCTTATTAATTCCCGTAAGCGCTGCTAAATACAGAATCGTTCCCCATCCTGCATTGCGCCAAACCCCTGCCCCAACATAAGTTGCAATCCATAGCGCCGGTTTTTCCAAGAATGGAATGGGGGAAGCGCCGATAGCCATCAACATATGATTAATCGAACCATTATTGGTTGATAGCAACTCGATGGCCATCCCCCCTACGATGACCCACGAAATAAAATGGGGCAAATACATCAATGTCTGGCTTATCTTCTTATACCATTGCACCCGAAGTTCATTTAGAAGAAGTGCTAAAATAATGGGAACCGGAAAGGTCAGCAATCCGAGTACGTTCAACATCAAAGTGTTTCGAAGTGCCTTATAAAATTCGGGCATGGCGAGAATCTCCTTAAAAACTGCGAAACCTACCCATGGACTGGCCCAAACCCCTTTAAATATGTTGTAATCTTTGAAAGCAACTATAACGCCAGCCATCGGAATATACCTAAAAATGATGAAAAATGCCATTGGTACGACTATCATTGCGTATAATGACCATTGTCTTTTCAAATAGGCAACGCCACCTCCTTTGACTGTAAGAATGGAGGTTGTAGTGCTAGCTTCTGTTTTCATTACATCGTTCCTCTCCATTTGGTGTACTCACATATGTGTATTTTTCAACATAATGTTGCTTGCTTCAAATGCTTAGGAATTTAATCCAAATTTAAGCTCTCGAAGGCTTTTATGTTTCTTTCTTTTTATACTTAAATTGTAAATTTAAGCGCTTTCAAAATCCATGGACAAACTTTATACCGTTTGTATAAATTATGGATAACTTTTTATTTCACTCATAACTGTAACAACAAAAAAATGAACCTCCGAATAATCGATAATCAGAGGTTCTTGTCCTGTTAGGACAAATCACAAAACCATATTTTGTTCAGACTGCATTCGTTTCAGACATATAGATTATCCTATTGCTTAGGATTTCAAATTCCTGTCGATCAGATCCACTATTCTCTAGCAAAATTCTGGATGGAGGGAAACCTTTTATTTTCTTGAATACCTTGCTGAAATAATAAATATCTTCAAAACCGCATTTATAAGCTGCTTCCTGTACAGTAAATTCACCGCTAAGGAGAATATTCTCGGCATTATTGATTTTCATTCTGTTTATATATTCCTTAACGGATGCACCCATGTATTTCTTAAAAAGAGTTCCAAAATACGCAGTGGTCAAGCCAGCAATGGATGCTAGCTCCTCAACTTCTATTTGATTTTGCAAGTTGCTTAAAATGTATCTAATGGATCTCTGTATTCGTTTGTCTATGTTCACATTGTTGTCTTTATAGTATAAAGCCTTGAAATAGTAATGAAGGATCATAAGCAACAATGCGCGCGCTTTCAATTCATGACCTTTATTTTTCTTTAACCATTCAAATGTCAATTCATTGTACAATGAATGTAATTCTTCGGGCTCACCGATATGAGATATTAATGGAAACGGCAGATTAACATCCTTACCTTCCATATCATAGAGTTGAATATTCAGCGCATAACTGATCATTAGATTTGCAGAGTCAGTGGTTGCACTTCGGCGACTGCCCTTAGGGATGCAAAGGAGATCTCCTTGATTTACTTCATACACAGTACCATTAATGCAGTAGTAAGCCCTTCCTTTGAAGATATATGTTAAATCGTAAAAATCTATTGTCGCATCTTCAATAATCCAATTCGGTGTGGAGTGTCTATTGATGAATAATTCAATTTGAGGATTAATCCCGACATATTCCATAGAAATTATCCTTTCTAATATAATATTTTAAAGATAACAGCCCTTGAACGCTCATACTGGAGCGCCCAAGGGCTATTAGTTTGATGGGAAATGCAAGATCTGCATTCTCCGTAAATCATTAAATTGCCTAGTTTTAGTAATTCATAATAAGTCTCGCAATGTACGCCAAGTCTGAAATATCAATATAGGGGTAATGGCAGAGATCATCAGTGCACTAACTAGGATTAAGATTAGAAATAAAGAGCCTAGGCCCTCGCCATGGCTCTCGAGAGTTACAACTTTACAGCCCCAAGAAATTATAAATAACCTGAGAAGCCTCCGCTCTAGTTCCGACCCCTTGAGGTATAAATAAATTAGCCTCTCGACCCTCAATAAGAAGCAAAGCTCTCGCGTTCCTAACATAAGTCACGGCCCACGGTGATACAATATCCTCGTCATCAAAAGCAGATCCCAAAGGCATAACAGCATCACTGTGTTGCAATCCATAAGCCCGCATGAGCATGGCGACCATTTCTTCTCGTGTAATCGATGCCTCAGGCACGAAGGCTGTTTCGCTCTTTCCTTCTACAATTCCTGCCTTTACCGCAATGGAAACCTCAGGATAGAACCAGTCCGATAGCGAAACATCCGAGAAATTGATGTTTCCTTTGTCGGTTAAATGAAGGGCTCTCACCAGTAGGGCCGTGAATTCAGCCCGAGTAACCTTCCGCTCTGGCTCAAAATTGGTGTTACTTGTACCAGATACAATATGTTTAGCAGCAAGTTCGGTAATAACATTTTTCGCCCAATGAACATTTGGAACATCCTCAAACGTTTTCGTATATTCTAAGGCTGCATATTTACTAAAATGATAAATGTCAGCTGAAATTTCCCCGTTTGCGTAGGTACCTCCTATAAACTCAAGCGCTCCGTCATCCGCTATGTAATAAATGGAGACCAACTTGGTATTTAAGGAAGGATCCACTTTTAATCGCAAAGTGATTGGCTTTGTGAAAGTTGACAAGGAAGTAATCTGATTGTCACCTGTGATTAATTGCAAACTGAATTCGTATACGTTGCCAGACGATTTTAAACCGACGTTCTGGGATTGCTGGCTACGGTCTATCAAAGTGTCAGCTTCACTAAGAGTCAGCGGATTCATAGTGAATACGAGCGTACTTTTATTTAATTGTTCCTCAGTTAAATTTCCTCTTAGCTGCAGCAATACCTCGTGAGGAATCTCCACACTAAGATTTTCCTTCTTGATCTCTAGACGCGTCTGGGGATCCGTACCAATCTGGTTTACCGCTACATTCACTTTATTGGCAGTAGCCGGAAGCTCTACGGTTTTTTTGCCTTGACCATCGTCCCTAATCTTTATCGGATCAGTGATAGGATCGGTATTACCGTCCGTGTTACTGCCAGTGTTACCACCCGTGTTTCCGCCAGTGTTACCACCCGTGTTTCCGCCAGTGTTTCCGCCAGTGTTACCACCCGTGTTTCCGCCAGTGTCACCGCCAGCGTTTCCGCCAGTGTCACCGCCAGTGTCACCGCCAGTGTTTCCGCCAGTGTCACCGCCATTACCACCATTACCTCCATTCACAACGCTAATGCTTTTCTGAGCGCCGCCAACTGCATCGAAAGTATTCAATTGGGAATCAACTAAGATAATTTTGTCTAGCACGATGTCGGCTGTTCCAGCAGTTAGGCCTGTAAAGGTAAGTGTATATAGGCTGCTATTCCCATCTAATCCCCTAATGGCCCCTAAGTTTGAATGCGCGAGCTGAAGCTGATTGCCTTTAATGATAGGAGCGACTGTAAAGCCACCTGATACATCGCTTACCGCAGACTTAAATTGGAGCTTTGTCGAATCATAAGTAAGGTTTAGCTCATAGGCATATAAATCATTCAGTTGCAATCCTTTAATACTAACCTTCAGTTCACTACCAACAGTAGTCGAGTCGGAGGTTGTTGTTAATATAAATTGGGGTGAACCTTCAGCATGTGCAGGTGATAGGGGAAGCATACAAATCGTGTATAAGAACATGATTGCAAGAATCCCTCCCATCAAGCCTTGTCTTCTAGGCATTGCTTCTTCATCCTCTCTGCTAAAATACCGGAAAGAAGGTAAATAGTTACCTTCCTCCGGAAATCATTGCTTGCTTTAGTAATTTAGAATAATTCTTGCGATGTACGCAAGGTCGGAGATATCAATCCGCCCGTTATGATTATTATCGTAACGCTTAGAGATGCTCCAGTCCGGTGAATCGGAGGTTTTATTGTAGTGTTTAGCCAGGACTCCCAAATCACCGATTGTAGCTTGAGTATGAATCGAACTATGAAATGTTTGCAGCGCACTGCTAAGCTGCGAGACCATCTGGTTTACCTGATCTTGCGTAGCTGAGGCATTCAACGCCATCGTTTGTGCGTCGCTGACTACCATCTGCAAAGCCGCTTTGGCGCCGTTTGGATATTGTCCCCACAGATTACCTTCCATGGAATCATTAAGGCTTGCGACTGCCGTTTCAATCGTACTATTTAAAGCAGTTTTATCGATTATGTTTGCGGTTATGGTAACGTTATACGCGAGGCCGCTATTCACGGTCGAGACCGTTCCGTTGTCGTCAGATACTTTAACATCTGTCAGGTATACGGAACTCGTGACCGTACTTGACGAAGAAAGTGCCTTAAACTGAAACTGAAGAAGGTCCCCGCTTCCGTACACCGCATTCGCTACTCCTTGAGAGAATGCCAAGACACGGACTTGGCCAGGCGTCACAACATGACTGTCTGCGACAGTAACTCCGGTTTTCAAGGATTGAATACCTTGAAGCTCGAGCTGAGAGGCGTTATAGTTTACGGTTATATCTTGGGCATACACACTTTGTGTTACGTTTACCAAACCGTAGTTCACATGAAATGACTGGCCTGGAATAACACTACTTATACCCGTTAAGGTCGCCGAAAACCCCGTCTGACCGATGATGGAAAGTGAATTGACACTTATACTTGCGTTTCCTTTAACTATACGCAGTGCATATTGACCATTCTCATTGGAAATTGTGCTGGTAACTCCTAGTGAAGTTAGCGTAGCATTGTTTGCCAGTAATGCTAATGCTTTAGTTTTCAATGTTTCTGCGTTATCACCAGTTGCATTTGGCACCATAATCGTGTTGCCAATTAGATCTGCCGCTTGTTCTACAGCCAGCTGGTCTGCGTTGGCATCTCCAGGTTCTGCCAATGTCTTCACTAAGGTCACATTAGTGAATGTCGCTTGCAGATCTGCTGTAGCACTTAAGTTTGTTGCATATAATTGTACTTTTGCATCCTTGAAGAAATCAGGAGTAAAGGTTGTTGGAACAGTAGCACCTGGTTTACTACTCATAATCGTCCAAGTTGATCCACCATTCGTGGAAAAATACCCTTGTGCATCGTTTCCACTCTTCACAATGCGGAGATAATAGTCTGTGCCACTCAAGCTCGTTTGACCTGTTGTATTTGAATTTGGAGTCGCGCCTGATTTACCCGAACTATTAACTTTTATACTTGTACCAACTCTTATTGCATTGATTCTAAAGAACTCACCGCTTGAAGGTTTACTGATACCAAATCCTACTTGTGTATTATCAGTGAAACTTGCATCACTCAGGGCTTTATTCACGCTAATCTTCGCTGTAAGTGTCCAGTTGCCATCTGCCGAACCTGGGAATTGCAGCATATTATGGCTATTCGGGTAATCGGTATCCGATTTGGTGGTGGTAACCGTTGCACTTCCTGCTGCATTATAGGTTACAGCATTCACTGTCGGATTGATTACCTCCCAACCTACCGGTAGCCCGCTCGCAAAGTTAATGACCTCACTCGTGCTGAATGCTACTTTGAACGTCTTTACTACAGTTTGGCCTTTAATAAAACGTACAACAGCCGTACCTACATTGCTGTCAGCTTGCGAAATACTTACTTTTACATCTTTATCATTTGAAGATGCCGTTACTACTGGTAAGGCATTACTTGTTACCGTATACGCATAATCCGTCGTAGCGGCGTCAAAATTTGCTGGTTGTGCGCCATCGATGAAAATATTATACGAGGTTATCACTTCAGGTGTTAGTGACAGCTGATCTGCATAAAGGATGTTGGAATCCTTCGCATACAGTGCCAAAACAACCTTCGCAGTGCCAGCCGGTTCATTATAAGTGAATGGTTGGTTAGGTGTCTCATGCCAGTCAGCCACCTTTACGTCAACTGGCTGGAAGGAAGTTAAACTGACCGGTCCACCCTCAAGGATGCGGCCAACAAGTTGGCCACTGGCGTTCCAGTAAGCAGGATCTCCGGCTTCACGCGCTGCGTAAGGTTCAGGCATGTCACGACCATTGATACGGGTCATGCCCAGCTGATTTCCAGTGCTGTCGTAGTAGACCAGTGCGGCTTCAACGTCACCCGGGTTCTCCGCAGCAATGTCATAGCTCTCTGGACGACTCTTCATGGCAAGGAAGTACCCCTTGAAATTGTACTTTTCTCCCTTGGTCAGCTTACTAGTCACATCCTGCCACAAGCCATCATATTGCTCTTGGGCATTGATACGGTTGGCAATTTTGCCAGAACCGGCAACTTTCGATGTGGAATTGTTTTTCAGATAACGGGAAAGGCCCGAATAGCTCTGAATGTTATCCGCAGTTAAAGCAGGTCCTGTGACGGATTGTTCAAATGTTCCATTATTGTAACGTCCTGCAAACCAATTGTTTGTATTGGAGGCAGTTGTCGTATCAAAGTCGCCATTGAGCAGAATGTTGCCCGGAATGGACACCGTCGAGTTGTTCGCAGCCGTACTCCAGTCGGAGTCATTGGCTCCAAATAGGAAGCGGTCAACGGTAATTGAACCGTTAGATACGATGTAGAGATCCTTATGGCCATATGCGCTTAAGTCGCCCGTGTCTACCATGTCCTGATATTTACCGTATTTATCATTGGCAGGCACGTAGATATCAGCTACCTGTGTACCTTTGGATAAGATATCTGCCGTGCTGTTCACAGGTGTTCCTACCGGCAGGACATAAGCTTGAAGATTGCCGCCTTTTGCTGACTTCGTCTGTGCGGTCAGATTTAACAAGTGTCTGCGGACCACACCGCCGTTTGCGGAACCATCCGCAAAGTTAAGGTTTTTGTAAGCGAGGTATGTACCATTACCTAAGGTGATAGCCTCGTTGTCACGCCCAGCATTTCCTGCCGTGTTACCAGGCACGCTGTTGTCATTTCCTTCTGCCTCAAGGGAGGAGAAAATATCGCGTTCGCCATCAAGACCGTTATAAGTGGCAAAAGTGCCCTGGGACGGTACAATGGTAACGATGCTGGCCGATGGGATGTCGATAACAAATTTGCCGTTACTAACAGGAATCGTAGCCAGCTTCTTCTGGTTCTCGCTACCCGAGGTACGGAACACAGTTACACTCGTGGTACCTGCAGGGAAGTCCTTCAGCGTGAATTCCAAGGGCTGGATGCTGTCATCATTTTTGGCATTAGATACTGTCATAGAGAAATCATTATTCATCGGGTTCTTGAAGCCGACAACATTGATATCGGCTATAGGTGCCCGTGTTACATCGAAGCGTACGTCGCCAGGCTTCATAAAGCGGGAGAAATGGCCATAGCCGTAAAAGCGTTTAAACAAACGGTATTCGCCAGTCAGCGTGCTCGTGTGTCCTGCCTTCTGCTGCGAGTTGGTGTTGACAAAGCGAATGAGATCGGAGCCGTCTGCACCATTGTTATCCCACATACTCCACCACACGAACCCATTGAAACCTGGATTGCTTGTGAACATATTCGTTAGCAGGTTGGACCAACGAACGGCGTCATTAATGTTCTGATTGCCGTACCGCTGCGTATAAGCACCGGCTGATCCGTCGCCTGTATCCTGATTCATAAACTCGGCCTGCCAGAGTTTATACCTTGTCAGATATTCCGGATACTTGGATCCATCCTTTGTATAGTCCAACGGACTTTGGGAAAAGTCACCCGTATGGTACAACTTCGTTTCATCCGTACCGATTCCGACAGTGCCATACAAGTGAGTCGTAAACGTGTCGAGATACGGGTTTTTATCTGATGCATTACCTGGATCCGTTTCAGCGAATACCGTTCCGCCTCTGCTTAGAGATGCACTGAGGTTGGTACCATCTACAGCAGCAAGCTCAGGAATAAAATCAATAATCTTACCCGTAGGATTCTTAATATCGTAGAGGGCACCGCCTGGCTGCATAGATTTTTTCAGGGTAGGGCCAATGTAGCCGTCAATAAGCTCTTGGACATAAGCAGCGGTTCCTCCCGCAAGATCAACCTCATTAAAGGGGTTGATATCGGTAATGGGAATACCCCACTGTTCCCACATGCCTCGGATATAATTGACGAGATAATCGGCATAAGCCTGGTAGTAAATTTTTACTGGCTTACCGTCAATTGTAGCTACGTCCCCACGAATGATTTTGTTAGGCGTATTGTTCGACGTATTACTCATCCAGTAAGGTACGGTCCACGTGCAGGCATAGAATTGCTTCACGCCATACTGCATAGCCTGTAACATCGTCCATACCTGATCGTAGTCGAACAGCTCTTTTCTGGTCCGTGGCGTGTTTTTAATCACTACAGGATCTTGCCCTGGTGCACTCAAGAGATTGGTTGGGCCTCCATCGTCATTTGCAATCGGTTGATTCCAAGATGGGTAATCCCATACGAAACCCTCTACGGGCACCAGCGTACCTGGATCATGTTCGGGCTCGTTGGGCCAAATACTATCGGTATTCCCGTCGTAGAAACGGTCATAAGCTTCAATTTTATATCCGTACTGGCCAGCCGTCCCCCTCATGGGAATGGGATTTCCCTGGATATCAAAGCCGGGTCTTGCGACATCTGCAAGTAAGCCTGTAACAGGATTGAATCCTGGGCTAGTTGCATTCGCGTTAGCGGTGGTGAGACTGCCGTTATCGCCGATGATCACACGCACGATGTCGTGTCCAGTTCCGTCTTTTTCGCTGAATGTCAGATTTAGCAGATGTCTTACTTTGTCCTGATAACCAGCTGCAGCGAGCTGCATCATCTGGACGGAATCTGTGAAGGCATAGGCGGCGCCTACACCATCCATTGTCTGATATTGCGTGTACCAGTTAGCTGTTACCGGAGCAGCACTAACTGCTGCATGAACCGAATTCGAAAACGACATAGGAGCAATGGCGGAGAGCATCAGTGCGCTAACCAAGTTAATTGAAAGCGACTTTCGCCAGTTATTTAAATTCATTTTACGTGTTCCTCCTTCTCGAATTGTATGCGCTTTCATATTGATGAGATACGTTCCGTACAAGTCATTGATGCCATCAGATAACGTAATAACTGCGCTAGCACTGCGAAGAGTTTTATACCGCGAGCTTGTTGTTATCGCAATAATTCTTAGCTCTTCGAGTCTATGCTTATCACTGCATGCATGCTTAGGATGTTCTCACATCTCACAATGATTCGCTGGATGCCCAGGTGCGATAGAAGGAGATGGACAGCTTGCGGGTTCTTTATCGCCTCTCCGACCAACAGCCAGCGATCCACCAAAGCAATTATTGTAGCCAACGTTCCCCCTCTTTTGTTTCATTTATTAGTTGTCCTACCTGTTACTATAGTACCAACTCGCAAGTAAGTTATATATATGAATGATCCACGAATTGTTATAAAATAGACCGAAAATGCATACAATCCACGGCATTCGCAATTTTCCTCGACAGTAAAACGATTTTCCGACTTCTAAATGAGACTGTTTTGTTGCTTTCCGGGGTGAGTAATCAGAATTATTTAGCCCAATACGGTTTGGATGTGGTTATTGTCTCACCCGTCATTATAGCTTTCTCGATCATCATGCCCAAATAGTGGTCCTGTGAAGCCTCCGCCAAACTGTAAAATTCTGGACCTCCATTAATATATTCGGCCATCTTCGCCAGACAGCTGGCAATGGCAATTTCATCGTCATATAGCCTAGCAGGAGCAAACGGGTTCCGGTACAGCCATTGTTCCCCGCAAAGAATTCCTTGCAGGAAATAGCCTTCCGCATTTTCATACTCCCCTCGGTTAATTCGCTTTAAATCCATTTGCAATGGAACCGTGTTTTCCTGCTGAATCAGAATTCGATTATCGAAAATTTCGCCTCGCTCTCCCCTTATGGAAAGATGGTTGGAACGAATCCATGATCGATGTTGGTTTTTGGTAAAGTCATATATCCCCAGCCTGTCTCCGAAATCCAGCCACGCTAGATCCCTTTGCATGGGAATCATCCTGTCCTCTGAAGGTGGACCACTCCGGGTCGGACCGCTGACCCATTTGGATTCGAAACGCATAGCTTTGATCTTAACCTCCTCAAATGTGATCCCCAGAATCCGGCGGATCAAGCTGACGGCGTGGTACAGTTGGGAAATGGAAACCGTCGTTTCCGAAACAACTCCGAGTTTTCCCGAACGGATCATGGCTAACCTAGCTTCCTGAACTGGATGAAATTGATACTGCTCGGCTACCTGCACCCGGGCACCAGTCAATGTCAGTTTGTCGTGTAGAAGTTCTAGTCCCTGCATATCTGGTGCAGGCGGCGTTTCTACCAAAACTGGTATCCCTACCTCCACTAACTTGAACAGATAGTCCCTACTCTGAGAGCCACTTACACACAGCACAAAGAAATCTGGTTGGTCATGGTTTAAAAGTTCTTCCAAGGATTGGTAGGCTGGAACCTTCCATTGTTCTTCCATCGCTTTCGCTTTGGTTGAATCCCTCACGACCATGCTGCTTATTTGAAACCGTTCTGGTAACGCTTGGGCGATCCGTAAGAAGTACTGCGCTCGAAAGCCAGCTCCACCGATAATACTGATTCTCACTCCCAAATGACTTACCCCCTAAATAATTATAATCCGACTAAAAAATGGAATACGCATGTAGGAACAAACCATGTAATCTAAGCGATGCAGTTTTCCTTCTCGGCAGTGTTGTTTACCAGGGGAACCAATTGAAAGCGTTACCGAAAACTGGTGTAGACTTCGAGAAGGGTATCTGCGGCGGCGGAGTCACATTTTAATAAGGTCTGTCGGGTTCATTCCGGTCATTTTTTTGAAAAGTAGGCTGAAATAAGGGAAGTTTTTGTATCCGACGCTCTCTGCAACCTCATAGACCAGCATGTTCCGTTCCAAAAGCAGTTCGCGGGCTTTTTCAATCCTGACACGAGTCAGGTAGGTGTTGAAGGTTTCACCGGTCATATTTTTGAAAATGATAGAAAGGTGATTCCGTGAAATAAACACTTTATCCGACAGAACGGCAAGCGTTAAATCCTCCGCATAATGCTCGTGAATGTAGTGGGTAATGAAATCAACGACCTGACGGTGTTTGCTGCTGCCCTTCCATTGTCTACTGTCGCAGATAATGGAGATTTTCTCTGATAGCCACTTCTGTAGTTGATCTGGCTGAATTAAGCCCTTGATCTCCTTGGCAATCTGGTCGTTCGTGAAGAGATCATCCAATACATGTCCCGCTTCATAAAGACAGTATGAAATAATCCCCCATAATTCACTTCCCAGCATCTGAACATATTCAGAGTCTATCCCCACATGGCTCTCCAGTTCTCTGATATAATCGGCCACCAACTGCTGCGCCTTTGTTTCCTGAACAGCCTTCATGGCATTGGCCAGCTCGTATGAGAATTTTACCGGAAACAGGGCGACTTGCTCCTTCGCGGTCGCCACTTCTCCCTGATAAACAAAAAACTCAAAGGATGGGGTTGGGCGCAGTTGTCTCAAATCGATGGCTCGGAAAGCTTCCTCCGTTGAATCTGGAATTTTGGTCCAGTCGGACTTAATGCTACCGATTCCGACACGGCTCATCAATTTCAGATAGCTTGCAACGCTTTCAATGATCTGAATGCCTAAGACTTCAATGGCCTTTTGGGTATTTTCATTGTTATCCGCTTCCGGATGGATAATCAATACGGCTCGCGTGCTGTGAAGCTCTGTATACTCAACGGTAGGAAATACCCTGCGCGCTAGCTCGTAAACGATATTACTCACTGCGAATCGAAATAGGTTCCAGTCTGACACTGAAAATTTGCGAACTCGCTCATCGCGGATTAGCTCGATCCCGATCACTGCATGGTTGGTATCGGACCAGAAGCGGTAAGGTTGAGGCAGAATCCCCCCATTTTGGTTAGCATTGACCAATGTGCCTACTGCAGCTGACCGCACCCATTCCTTCTCAATAAATGGCTCGTACAACATCAGCTTGTGTTCTAGCTCTCCTTGCTTCATCCGCCTCTCTTCCTCATCCATCAACTCATGGATAACCTTGTTTAGAATCATCTTCAACGTCGGCACACTAATGGGTTTGGACACATAATCACTGACGTTATGCCTCAGGGCCTGTCTGGCATGTTCAAAATCGGAATAACCACTCAAAATGATAATTTTCCCGAGGAATTCTTCTTTTCTTAATTGTTCAATCATGTCCAGGCCGTTCATTAGGGGCATATATATGTCTGTTATAACTATATCCGGCTGTGTAGTCCTGATCATATTTAGCCCGTCGACGCCGTTCGATGCTTCCCCTACTAACTTCGTTTCTAATTCATCCCAAGGAATGTTACGCTTCATTCCTTGAAGCACTTGGCGTTCATCGTCTATAATGGCTATCTTCCACACCATATTGTCCTCCTTTAGCTATTACCAATATCAGCATTCAAGAGTGATAAGCCTAATACGTATGCCTGGAACATTTAAATCCTTGACTGCTATAAAATTAATATTAACTACCTTTAAACAAAGTTTAAATAGGAATCATCCACAAATTATTATAAAATATCACGATCCTATCCCTGTGTTCATTTCATCCCTCAATATTCATTAATAGGTGGTTCCGTCAACAATGGAAGAAATATTTCAACTCGGGTCCCACCCTCTTCTCGTTCAGACAGTTCAACGCCGTAGATCTCGTGGAAATAACCAGCAATTCTTTCCCTAACATTGCGTATGCCGTAACCGCCGGTATGGCGCTTCTTCTTATTTTCCACCACTTGCTGGAGACCAATGCCATCATCATCGATTATGATTTGAAGCGAGTTATCCTTACGGTTCATCTGAATATGGACATAACCAAACTGCCTCGTGTTAAACCCATGCACGATAGAATTTTCCACGAAGGGCTGTAATGTCAGCTTGGGGATATACAGATCCATAACATCTCTAGGCACATCAATGAAATAATTAAGGCCGTCGCCCCAACGGAGTTGTTGGATTTCCAGATAGCATTCGATATGCTCCAATTCACTCTCAATCGTAATGAAACTATCGCCGTTTGATAGGCCGATCCGAAACATTCGTCCCATCAGTTCTAGAATCTGACTAAGCTCGCCATGTCCGGCATCAATGGCCATCCAGTTCAATTGGTCCAGCATGTTGTAGAGAAAGTGTGGGTTAATATTTGCCTGAAGCGCTTCAATTTCAGCTTTGCGCTGCTGCTCATATCGACGCTGTAAGGACAGGTATAACTCCTCAATCCGCTCATTTTGCTTGCGGTAACCAGCAAATAAATAGCCAAACTCGTTCTGATAATCTCCTGGTAATTCCAAACTTTTACCACCGATGGAATAGGAACTCATGGCAGTTACCAACATATGGATGGGCTTTGTAAATTGTCTACTTAAATAGAGGGTAAGTAGTAACAACAGCAGGACGGCGGCAACACCAATGATACCAATTACTTCTGCTAAATGGATGCTGCTAGCTGTAATCTGGTTCCAAGGTGTCATTTCAACTAGTGTCCAATTGGAATTGGCCAACTTCGAATACACCAATAGTGAATCTTCCATTTTGGAATTTCCGCGAATATGAACATAGCCGGATTGCTCTGTTTTCATATTCACCCATTGGCTCACCTCCAACTGCTTCCACGTTTCTCCTATTTCCAAGAATTCCTGACCATTACTGTCTGTCATGATCCGATTGGAACCGCTTGAACGGCCAGACAACAGGGACCGGATTTCTTTGGCTTTAACATGAATAACAACGACGCCTAAAAAAGTATTATTAAATAAAATTTTTCGTCCAAAACTGAGAACTGGAACATCCCCCTGTAAGCTAGGGATATCATGCTCTCCTGTCCAAGCGAAATCATTTTTATCCAAATACTTGTCCCATCCTTGCCTATTTAAGTCCTTTATATCCCAAAATTGAATGTAACTATTTTCCTCTTTAAGGAAAGGACGTTCCATATATAGATCAATACCTTGTATAAGAGGTATGGAATATGTCAGGTTTGCCATCGCATTCTGAACATTATCGGCTTTCTGGTGCCGGTCGAATTCATCCTGACTATTCCAAAGAAGTCTAATCAATTCGTTGTCACGAGAGGTGGACAAGGAAATCTGCTCAATCATTGTAAGTCGTGTCGAAATTTCATTATTTAATTCATCCATTAATTGCTGTTGATAGTGGGAGGTGTTCTTCACCAGGGCTTTGGAGGAAATATTATAGCTCGTCCAAACAATACAGGCGAGAACTAACACGATGAGAACAAAAAAGCTGCGGAAAAATAAGCTTTCAATTCGAAATTTCTTAAAAAGATTCGTCATTCGGGGCATCTCCTTACATGGCTTTATGTTAAAGAAAACGGTAAAGCTACGAAGGAAATCCGTCTCTTTACCGTTTTCAAGTTGCTTATTTAAATTCATCTTACCCCTTAATCCCTGATGTCGCAATGCCCTCAACGAAATATCGTTGCAGAAACGTAAATACGATGGTCGCAGGGAGTATGGAAACCAGAGACATTGCCAGTAATTGTCCCCATTCTTGGGCGGACTGGGCGTCATTGATCATTCGCAACGCCAAACCTACCGTGTACTTATCAACTGAGTTCAGGTACAGCAGGTGACCAAGGAAGTCATCCCAGTTCCACAGGAAGCAGAAAATCATGATTGTTACGATTGCAGGCTGGGTAAGTGGCAGAACCACTCGCCAAAATATTCCGAACCATGAACAACCATCAATCTTGGCAGACTCATCAAGATCCTTCGGGATACCCCGGATAAACTGAATCAGCAGGAAAACGAAGAAGCTTCCGCCCGCGCCACTGGCTACCAAGTGGGGAACCACAAAAGGGAGATAGGTGTTTACCCAGCCCAGTTGGTGGAACATAGCATACTGAGGAATAATCAATACTTGTGCAGGCATCATCAAGGTCATCATAAGAATGGAAAACCAGAGTTTCTTTAACGGGAAATCCAGACGTGCAAAGCCGAATGCGACCAGAGTTGTTGAAAACAACGTTGCAATCAGAACCATTGCTTCAAGACTGAAAGTGTTCAAATAAAAGTCGGTGAAAGTGCGCCCGGGAATAGCATGCCATCCATCCGTATAGTTGCTCCATTTCGGTACGGAAGGGAAAATTCCAGGCGAACCAAGTTCTGCATTCGATTTCAGCGATGCGCCAACCCACCAGATCAAGGGATAGACCATCACAAAACTGAACACGATCATGAGGGTATGGCGGATAGTAGAATTCCATTTTATAGTCATTTCCGTTTCTTTCCTCCTGTGTCCGTTTCGTAGAAGACCCAATACTTTGAGGTGCCCGCAATAATAGCCGCAACTATGACAATCATGACCAGCATGATCCAGGCCAATGCGGAAGCATATCCTAATTCATAGCGGCTAAAGGCCCTCTCATATAGGTATAGTGCATATACATACGTAGAATTCATCGGACCGCCATTGGTAATAACGAAAGCAGATGTAAACATTTGGAATGAGTTGATTACACCCATTATCAAGTTAAAGTAAATAATTGGTGAAAGCATTGGCAACGTAATCTTGAAAAACTGTAAGACTTTGTTCGCGCCATCTACAGAAGACGCTTCATAAAGATCGCTCGGAATTTGCTTTAATCCTGCAAGGAAGATAACCATGGCTGAACCGAATTGCCAGACCGTCAGGAGAATTAGCGTCCATAACGCAGATCCCGGATTCGTGATCCAGCCTTTTCCTACAATACCGAAAATGGAAAGAATTTCGTTGAATATTCCGTCAACACCGAAAATATTACGCCACAATATAGATACAGCAATGCTTCCTCCAATGAGGGAGGGAAAATAAACCGCAGTGCGGTAAAATGAAATCCCTCTCATTGCTTTATTCAAGAGAGTTGCCACCAGTAAAGCTGCGACCAGTTTCAATGGTACTGATGCCAACACATATTGAAATGTTACACTAACTGATTGGGTAAATCTCGGATCATCTGTAAAGATGCGGACATAATTCCTAAGACCAATCCATTTGATTGGTTCCAACAAAGTATAATCGGTGAGTGAATAATACAGCGATAAGAACATGGGATAAGCTGTCAACCCAAAGAATCCGATTAACCAAGGAGAAATAAATAAATAGCCCGCAAACGGGGCATCCCATCTGCTAAAAAACTTGCGCTTCTTTTTCACTTCTGCGCCGTTTGGAGCAACGATAGTAGAATTGTTCAAGTGCAATCACCTCTGTACTTTCCATAAAGTCGGTATTTTTATAATTTAATTATATAAGTCGCGCTTGTCAGGCTAAAGTAGGCAAATCATCGAATTATTATAAATTATAACGAAAAAAACGAAGAAGCTAGCCAGGCCGCTTCCTCGTTTTAGTTAATAAAAATGAATAGATAGTAAATTTTTAGCTATAAATCAACCGTCCTGCTTGGTCGGCAATCCCGCTTTTTCTGTAGAAATAAGTATTAATCCGGTCCCTCCATTCTTTGGCATGCTCCGCTTGTTCTTCGATACGCTTAGCGACTTGCTTATGCAGAACCTCATCCATGGTTCCAGCAAGACTATACCAAAGTGTTAATAGACACTGAGCCTTTTCTGCACCTTCGAAATGGGAATCATAAATATGTTGAATAACGGTTTTGCCAGAATGAAGGACATGGGTATAGGGAACATGATGGAAGAACAACAGAAGTTCATCCGGGCAATCTGCGAGGGATTCATACCGCTCGAAATTAGGTGTGTTGTACTGGGATGTATATCCCGTCCCCGTTGCTACTGTCCGATCAACTCCGATTCCTTGCCAATCGGCATAATGATAAGTCCCCCATTTGGAGTATTCATATCCGTCAACATCAGGGCCATAGTGAGTATGGGGAGTAACCATAAAGCCTACGCCGAGCGGTGCCGTATAAGATTCATAAATGGCTGGCGAATTTAATAGTACGTTCTTGATAACCCTGATGATGTTTTCATTATCGCCGAAAGTTAGCTTAATCCAATCATCAGCAATATCCTCAGAAGTCAAGTCCGGATTCCAAACCAGTCTTCCATAGCCGTATAAGTTGGCTTGCGCTAGCAAATGGCCTGTCCAGTTCATGTCATTGCCGATATTAGAAACAGCAGCAATACCTGCCAACTGGTTACCATGAACGGTACCACTGGCAATCTGCTTGATGGTGGAGCCTTCACCTTTGGTGTAAGTTTCAAAATCCAGGATTTCCTTCCAGTGTGGGATCAAATAAAACACGTGGCGTTGCTGTCCTGTATACTCCTGGGCAATTTGGAATTCGAGTACCTGATTTGTGGATGGCATGGCTCCAAGTAGTGGAGAAATAGGCTCCCTGACTTGGAAGTCCATAGGACCGTTTTTGATCTGCAAAATGACGTTATCCATAAAGCGACCGTCTAAGGGTTTGAAGTGATCGTAGGCTGCTCGTGCACGGTCGGTCTTTCTGTCGCGCCAATCTTGCTTGCAATCATACACAAAGCAACGCCAAATCACGATACCGCCAAAAGGCTTCAATGCATCAGCCAGCATGTTGGAGCCGTCAGCATGATCACGACCATATGTAAACGGCCCTGGACGGTTTTCCGAATCCGCTTTAACCAGGTAACCTCCGAAATCTGGTATAGCCGCATATACATCGACAGTTTTTTCCTTCCACCATTGGCGGACCTCCGAGTCAAGGGGATCCGTAGTCTGTAGACCGCCGATTTCAATTGGACTAGCATAATTGACGGATAGGAACAGCTGGATTGCATATTTACGGAAAATGGCAGCTAATTTGGCCACTTCAGGCAAAAATTCTGTAATAAGCTTGCTTTCCACTTTATGAACATTCACATTATTGATCACAATGGCATTCAGCCCTGTGGATGCAAGCATTCTTGCGTAATCCCGAATCCGGTCCAATTCTTCGGTAATCAGATTGTCCTTGAAAAAGATCGACTCGCCAGCATAACCCCGTTCTACACTGCCATCCATATTATCCCACTGGTTGATCATTCTTAGCCTGTTGATAGGATTTTCGATAATATCTATTTCATCTAAGGACGAGCCTGTGCTTAATAGACGTAACAGGTGAAATGTGCCGTATAGCACGCCTTTGGCGGAAGATGCACCAACAGCAATACAAGCGTATTCTTTATCAGATTTGATGACATAGCCTTCCGAACCGACCCATGTAATTTTATCTGCTCCTAATACACGATCTACAAGAGGATGGTTGCCAAATGTTCCGAGCGCAATAACATGTCTCCCATAGTCCACAATTTCCGGCTGTACGCCCAAAATGCCCTCCAGACCCCTGGTTAATTCAGACACTGCGGTTTGGATAACCTCATTTTTTTCCATTACGGCAATTCGATTAAATTGCGCATATTGATTGTAGCGTTCGCCAGAAACCAACTGGCGATATCCCAGCCATGCTTGATAGCCGCTGTCGGCTTGAAAGTTAGATAATGTGCCCATGAATAAATAAATCCTCCTCATTTTGCCTTCATTATTATCTTAGTGCTTGTAATCCCAAATATCACCTGAAAGACTCTCTATGACACATCCACTAGCCCAGGGCATTAGGCAAAACCATGTACTAGCCGGCGAACCATCGCTATATGTCTCCGTTACCAGCCCTTCAGAATGACAGAATCGCTCTGACATCCAACCCTTTTTCCCATAATCAAATTCTTTATCAAACCGATTGTAGGTCTGACATCCCCATTCAATAGTATCTAACATCCGATCACGGACGTAATGATCGTTAGTGTTCTCCACGAAGTACAGCAGTTCATCAACAATGTTGCTGGACATAGGATGGATATGCGGATTCGCAGTAGAGGTGACACTGCCCCCACAGCTTGACCAGCCAAGTTTGCTCAGAGGCGCTATTTTTACTGGCGAATTATAACAGAACTTGAAGGTGAATTCGTAGTCTATTGCATCCCTCATATGCTTCAAATATAGCTTATCTCCTGTAAGAGCATGCAGATATCGAAGAGCCTTTATATAGGCGAGAATCCCCTCCGAGTCTATAGCCTTGTCTGCATCGAGGGGAGTCCCGTAGCATTCCATCCGTTTTACATAGGTTTCATAATAATGTCTTTCACTTCTCCGCAAGCTTTCAAGATATGTCTTGTCGCCAGTCAGCCAACTTCTATAAGCCATTGCCGCCATGCACCACGTTCCGCAGAAAGCGTCATATTCTATGCCAGCTCCTGTTAATTCCGAAAGAATGTAAGGGTATTCGTCATCTGTATTTTTTGTTCCCTCCATTATTACTAGAACCTTCGTTACAAAATCCAGCCAATCGTCATGGAGGCAATGCTTAAACCGTTTTTCATACTCATAAGCCTTCAAAATATAATACATAGCCTGCCCGATCAGGTAAGAGGTATGCCCTGGTGTATGCATTCCGTCAAACCACCATCCGTTGTTTGACCAATTGTTATTGTCATACGTTTCAAAGGGAAGCCCCGTAGCAGGATTCAGGGAATGCTCCACCATATTTGTGATACATAACAGAGCCTGATTTCGCATAGATTCATCTTCGAGCCGCAGGGCTGCCATTAAGACTGGTACTGCTACTGACAATCCATTTGTCCAAGAAAGAGAAAATATCTTATTGTATCGATATCCACCGTTTTCTTTGTCTTCAATAACAAACCCTGAATAACTCAGGTCTTCCGGAAGCCATGCATATTGATAAATTGCTTTGGATAAATCTGATACCGTTGTTCTCGGATCGCTGGCTTTTCTCGGGCTTTGATGATAGCGATAATAGACTTCTTGAATAGCAGTATTGATACCCAATTCTGATACTGCTGCATATTCATATAGCTCCAACGTAAACGCCACAGATTCCCCTGCCGCCAGCTCAAAGCAATTCTCTTCAAGAGGTGCCCGATTTTTAACAAGTGTTGCCTTAATGAATAACCACGGCGCATTCTCATAACCGAGTGTGTAACCGACAGTTCCTTTGGAAAGGGAACAAGTATAGCCGCCGTACTGATAAAATTCCCCTTCGTTGTCAGGCTTCCACTGCTGCTTGATTCCTTGTTTATTGATAAAATAAGGGCTGGCACAAAGTCCGTATATTTTTCCGTTGTCATATACAAATGCAGCAGGGTGAGATAGCCTGTCACTTCTTACCATCCACCAAGGCGAAGCTGGACGAGGCGGACTTCCGTCCCTCAATCTCGGAAACTCTTTAGGCACGTTCAGGGGAGCTTCTCCACGGTTTCTGCCATACATGAATGCGGGCAGGAAATAGCGAGGTTTTTTTTTCACAAAAGGCAATTCGACATGGATAACCCCCGACCATGCAACGCTGCCTTCATTGCTTACCGAAATCTTTGCCTGAAATGGATCTTTGGGACTACCGTTTCCGCCTGTAATATCTAACGATGCGATCAAACCATGATCCTGCAGTTCGGAATAATCGGTTGTTTTCCCTAATTTATTTCTTGCTGTTAGTATCAGTCTTTCCATGATACCCTCCATTTTCTTGTAAACATTGCTTCCCCTACATTCTCAAACATTTGGTTGCACTCTCCCATAAACTTCAAAAAATTAAAAGATACCCCGGAACATTTTTTTGTTCCAGGGCATCTAGCATTGACTACTTTTCGTAAGACTTCGAAGCAGACTTCAGCTGATCAAAGGCTTGTTGCGGCGTGATTTTGCCAAAGGTAAGTTGATCGCCAACCAGAGTCCAATCCTTGTCAATAAAGTTAGTCCAGCCGCTTGTTGAATCCCAAGTTTGGCCGTCTTTCTCTGTTGCGCGGAGCAGGTCCAAACCGACCTTGTCTGCATCGCTAAAGCTAGCTTGCAGAAGGGCGGAAATGTCTTTGTTTGCAGGCAATCCACGTACTGTCCCCAAAATTTTAGCTGCTTCAGCATCATTGACGAACCAATTTAAAAACTTCTTGGCTTCCTCTTGCTTCTTGGAACTTGCACTAACAGCCAAGTACATGGAAGGCTTCAACCAGCCGCCTGGAGCGGAGACGCGAGGCATAGTCACCAAGGCATAAGCGCCTTTTTTCAAGCTATCATACGTACCATAGCCATTAGAGAAGGCATAACGCACCAGAATTTTCCCTGAAACCATCAGGTCCAATTTAGGATCATTTTCTTTGTCAGAGGCGTTTACATCAGCTGGAGGAACAAGTCCATCCTTACGCAGCTCTTCGAATTTTTTGGTCCATTCTAGGTAAGTAGCTTGATCTACATTAAATTTGCCATCTTGGGAGACAACCGAGCCTTTCCCTTTTGCATACTGATAGGCTGAGTACACGAAGTAATTGCCGCCGTAATCCTTGGTGAAATAAGTTCCGCTAGGTAATTTCGCTTTGGATTCTTTGGCTAGAGCAAAGAAATCGTCCCAGTTCCAGCCATTTGCGGGATTCTTGATGCTTAGCTTATCCATCGCCGCCTTATCGTAGATCATACCAAAAGCAACAGAGCCAAGGGGAATAGCGTATTGCTTACCACCGGATTGCCCGCCTGCCATCAGCTTCGTATCGAATTTGCTTACATCCACAGCTGGAGTTAATTCAGCCAATTGCTTGCGAGCAGCCCAGTCTGGCGTCCAGCCCGGATCAAGCTGTACGATATCTGGCGCGTTGTTGGCTGCCGCTTGAGTGGACAATTTATCCAGATACCCGTCCATACCTGAGTATTCAGGTTCGAATGTTACGTTCGGATTGTTCTTGGTGTACAATTCAAGTGCTTTCAACGTTGCGTCATGGCGGTTCTGAGCACCCCACCACATAATGCGAAGCTTAACCGGTTCGGTGCTTGCCTTTGTCGTCGGTGCAGCAGTTGGCGCTATCGTGCTTGTTGCTCCTTTGTCGCTAACACCACAAGCAGCCAGCGATCCAACCAATGCGGTTGTTGTAGCCAAAACAGCTAGAGAACGTTTCCATTTAAACATTGTTACCCCTCCTGTATTTCATTTATTGTTTTTATTTCTATTACAATATTAACAACTCAGTAATTAGATTGATATATGGATGATCCACGATTTATTATAAAAAAGACCGATTATGCATAGGGTAGAAATATAACCTAAAAAGCAATAATCTGGTGCATACATAGGGTCAGAAGCTGTCAATCAGTGATAATTTATATCAAATTATAATGCTATCAACTTTCGATAAAATATACTTATAATGGTAATAGAAAGTGGATTCAAATAGGTATTAATTGCAACAAGGGGGGATTGGTGTGAAAAAGGGTGGATTGAGCAAGAAGCTTCGCAAGCTACATTCTGCTAATGCTTGGATTTCGTTGTTTCTGGCAGTAAGTGGTATTTTGCTTTATATACCGCCCATGCGGGCTTTGTTAGGAGAAGGCCGGGTTTGGGTGAAGCAGCTGCATATCGCAGTTGGGCTGGTATCCTTGGCGGTGGTCATCCTCTACCTACCGTCCATCTTAAAACATCTCCGCCAGTTGTCCGGCCGCAGAGCCCAGCAGGGTAACCTCATGGTAGTACTTGTCCTGTTGGCAGGCTGGATCGGGTCAGGCATTATCTTATGGAGGTACCGGTCGTTTCCTCCGGCTTGGAACAACACAGCGTTACTAGTTCATGATTTGCTGACATGGATTGGCATTCCATATGCTCTATACCATTCATTCACACGAAGCCGTTGGCTAATAAAGGCGGGCAGGGATGATGCTCGGAATGTGACTGCTCCTCCGAACAAACCTTTGAAGGTCATAGATCTCGGCTCCTACGAGCCATCTACAGGAAGGGTATTCCGCCATATATCCCGGAGATCCTTCATCAAGGTGGGGGTAGGGGCGATTATGGCGGCTGCCGTCTTGCCCCCGTTTACCCGTTGGCTGACCTCCGTAGTCGGTGACTCCAACCTCTCCTCACTTCAGGAATTGGAGTCCATGCCTGCAGATGTACTAAAGCTAACGCCATTGCCAGATTCGCTGCCTCCAAAGGGAGGTGGGGCGAAGGGCAACTTCAGAATCTATACCGTGACTGACATACCTAAGTTCGACCCAGAGAAGTGGACGTTTGCTGTCGACGGTTTAGTGAATCGGCCTTTTCAATGGAACTGGACCGAATTCCTGGCTTTCCCCCGCCAAGTACAAGTCAGCGATTTTCACTGTGTCACAGGCTGGTCGGTCAACAGCTGCACCTGGGAGGGCATTCCCCTGAACCAACTGTTAGAGTACGCAGGTGTCAAGGATGGCGTAAAGCTCGTGAAGTTTTATTCAACTGACGGCGAATATACGGACAACATCACCATAGAACAGACTTGGATGGAGGACGTGATGATCGTGCTTATGCTAGACGGCAGGCCAATTCCCCGAGAAATGGGAGGCCCTGTCCGGTTGGTGGTGCCACAAATGTACGCTTACAAGTCAGTGAAATGGCTGAATAGAATCGAGCTTATTGACACTGATCATATCGGTTACTGGGAGAAGCGAGGCTATGCCAAGGATGCCTGGATATGGGTTCCACCTATGTAAGTTTTCAGGGCAATTCGAGTGCAAACACACAATAATACCAGAGGTGCTTTTATGTTTCTTCACAAACTCATACAAAAAAGTGTGATCTCCTACTATTTTCAAAGTGTTTTGCTCACAACATGGGACCTTACATGATCATCATAATTTTTAAATATCAATCTACTAAAATTGAAGGCACCATGATTCCAAACATGGAAATCATGAAAACCATCCTTAATCAGAATTTGATAAAAATGATTAAGATTATTCCCCGATTGATGTATAAGCCCATCTATAGATTTTATATAGCTGCCATTTGCTACTCCATCTGCATCGCCGCAGGTGGTATATAGCAAATGAAGATTATGTATGCAAGACGCAAGACTGAGTCCAAGAGTTTTACCATCACTCGACGTAGGAGCACTTGAAAAAGTACCGACATAAGCGAACAGATCTATCATCCCTGGCGCTAGCACAGTCTTATCCAACCCGTTGTTCCAGGGACTCTCTGTGCCCGTGATTCGCGTCGAATCATGTCGGTAACCGCCAAGGATCAGATTCAAGGTCTGCATCCCCCCCATTGAAAGCCCAGCGATCGCTCTGTGGGTGCGGTTATATAGGATCCCCTCATAGGAGGTGTCTGTTATATCTGCGGAGGTTTTGTAATTCGATTCTATAAATGGAATCAGATCGTATCTCAGCTCATAATCAAAGTAATAGAATCCCAGCATATTGGTTCCTTCGGTATTAAATGAGGTATCTGTCCAGTCGTACGCGCTTCTTCCGTTAGGAAATACGACGATTAGCAGATCGATATCGCCGTTTACAATCAGATGATCCAATAGATTACAAATAATAAAACGCCCGTCAGACTTGCCGTTACTGCTAAACCATTCATCATGATCCCCACCTACGCCATGAAGCAAATACAATACATTATAGCTAACTGTGGTGTCGGTTGGGTCATATCCCGCAGGTAAATAGACGTTGCATTTCTTCAATATGGCATCTCCCACAATGGTCTCTCTTCCTGCTTCACTGCCATCAATGTTCCGATCTGTTACAAACTGTCGAGACAAATTAATATAGTTGCCTACCTTATAGGTAACTTCCTGAACCGTACCTTGAAGCTCATCATTAACTGACTTAAAATATTCGGCAGGCACTGCCGTCACGTTCTTACTTCTCATGGATCGTCATTCTCCCTTCGGTATATTTTCCAGTTAGCCCCATTCCGCACTAGAAGCCCTAAAACAAAGCTGCCGCACATGTCATCCATCTGCGGACAGCCTTTCTTATTCCATTCAGGTAATGTTAATGTACCTTTTGAGCTTCCATAATCCTAATGATGATAACCGCTGCTTCTCCACGTGTACTGAAAGCCTTCGGCTTCAACATACCGTCTTGGTAGCCGTTCAGCACACCCTTGGTGGTCAAAGCCGCAAGCGGCCCTAGTGCCCAGGCGGAGACGTCTCCACTATCCTTATATTCCAAGACGCCGTTGGCAGATGCCAAATGTGAGGCACGTACAAGGATTACGGCCATTTGTTCCCGGGTGATGTTGTTATCCGGGCCGAAGGTTCCGTCCTCATAGCCATCCACGATTCCCAGCGCCGATGTGGTTGCAATGGCGTCCTTCGCCCAATGGCTGCCGGTATCAGCGAAATCGGTTCCGCCTGCAGCGTTCAGTTGAAGAGCTCTGACGATCATGGAAACGAACTCGGCTCTTGTTATGGTTGAATCAGGCTGGAATGTGCCGTCTTGGTAGCCGTCGATCACTCCAGCTTTTACAAGTTCTTGGATACCTGCTTCCGCCCAGTGTCCTTTAATATCTATCAAGGCCGGAAGTTGGACAGATGCGGACTTTTCTGCCGCCAATACTGCAAACTTGGTGAAGTGCGTCACACTGCCGGAAACGGTGCCTTTCTCCCGGTCGATCTTAATATCGTCCAGTTTGACCCATGTGCCGTTTTCTTCGTTGTACCAGTACAATGCCAGTTCATGCCTATCATCCAACAAGTTGGTGTTGAACGGAATGGTGATCGTGACTGGTTTCTGGAATGGTCCTGCTACGTCTTTGATAATCTCGTACACATCTCCAGCCAGCTTCAAATCCGGATCTGGTTTCAGCTGTGAAGTGTCGCTCAAGATTTTAATGCTCACATATATGTCACTGCCTATTGCTCCTGCCGGCAAGTCAACTGCCGCCCCATTATGCTCTACCTTACCTCCTGTCTCTGTCTGCACCTTAACTGCCCCTTCCGGCACTGGGGTCGAGACAGAGGAAGTCTGCGACGTCGACGAGTCGGATGCCTGGACTTGATCAAGCTTCAAAATACCGAATCTTGAAGTGTTCTGGTAGGATTGCCCTGTCGGATCGCTCCAAGAAAATACGCTGTCACGGCTTCCTCCGTCCTGATCATTGTTAACCTGGAAGTCGAATCCGATTACGGTTCCAGCTTGTGGAGTAATCGTATCCAGCGCTATAGCTGCTTCTACAACGTAACCTCCATCCATAATTTTGGTAGCCGATGTATAGTTATTTTGGGTGGCATGGCCGCCAACAGTCTTTACATTTTTGAAATTGATCCGGTATTGACCATCGTCACCTTGGTAGCTATCGGTTTTTCCGTTGTTCTGGTCAACGAATATTTCCATCGAATCCTGCTCCCATGCGTTGGCATTGGCATCGCTCAATTTGCTGTCTAACACAACGGCATAGACATAGAGGTTATGCTCATCCCACATGGCACGCAATTGAGCTTTCGCGACTGCATTGTTATGCTGCTCTACCATCACATCAGTCGTATAAACTGGTGCGTTCGCCCACTTGCTGTCCATTTCGCCATCGATTGCAGGAGTTCCGTAAGAAGCGCTTGCCGCTATTACCGCATCGATATAAGTCAAAATCCCGTAACCCAGTACATCGTTGTCCTGAGTGTTCCGTGGATCACTCCAAGAAACGATAACGCCGTTGCTCCCATGCTCCGTACCATCATTAATCCCCATATCGGATGCTCTAATGTCAAACTTCACTTGCTTGCCCAATGTGCCTGCTATCGGGATTGCTGCTTGCAGCACATAACCATCGGTTCCTTCCGTAATATGAACATCATTTCGTGCGAATGTATATTTCTTAATTCCATTATCATCCACGAAGAGTTCTATTTGATCCGTTGCCGTTTTGGTAATGTCTTTGACCGCTACGCGGGCATAAACATGTTGTTCATCCCATAAGGTTTTCACTTCAGCCTGAAGGCTACCTAATTGTTGCGTTTTCAATGCAGGAACTGTTTTCCAAACCGGATCTGAAGCATTAGTCGGTGTACCTTTCGCTGTATTTGCTGTCTGAGCGGTTATTGGCAGGTGGGATGGCGTCAACGTCTTTACTGCTTCAATCATCCCCCAATAAGCATATTTGGCTTGGTACTGCACATCGAATGGGAAAGGAGCATCTTTACGGGTTGCACCTTGGTTATCAAGCCAGGTATGATCATCTGCAATCCCCCATAACGTAACATTGCTGATCCATCCGTCAGGATTGTATGCCTGCGTGTTCGACGCGGCATTTGTGCCCTCATTGTCCAGCCTAACAAGCTCTTGGTACAATTGCTTATAGCGGTAGCCTTGTTTCACAAGGCTGGACTCATCATAGCTGGTGGAGTTGCTGTCGGTATAAACCGAAATATCAAGTTCCGTTATTTGATTGTCGAATCCGGCTTCTCCAAATTTTCGTATGGAATCAGAAATTTGCTCGATCGAGGGACCGCCAATGCTGATGTGTGTTTGATGACCCACACCGTCAATTGGAACTCCCTCGCCTTTCAGCTTTGTCACCAAATTAAACAAAAAGTCACGTTTGACCGGATCCTGCGTACTGTAATCGTTGATATACAGTTTAGCGTCTGGCAACTCTTGACGAGCGACCCTAAAAGCTGTACGGATGAAATCCAAGCCGGTCAGCGTATACCACTCGCTCTTCCGCATGCCGTCTGGCTGTCCAGGATCAATGACTTCGTTTACTACGTCGACGGCATTGATCGGCACTTCCATGGAACTAAAGTGACGCGCAACGGTTTGGATATAAGCCGTCAGACGGTCAAGCACCAACTGTTTATTCTCTGGTGTAGCCGCAAGCGGCTGGCCCTGCGCATCCTTAAACATCCATTCCGCAGCCTGCGAATGCCAAGCGAGGGTATGCAGCCGGAAATTCATCGTGTGATCCTTGGCATATTGTGCGATCTTGTCTGCTTCCGCCCAGTTCCATTGCCCTTCTGCCGGTTCCAGAGAACCCGGCTTTGTGGCATTCTCTGCCACGAGGGAGCTGTAGTGATAGTCCAGAAGCGTGTGTACATCGAAAGTAAGCTGATCTCCTGTTACGGCAGCACCGATTTTGAAGTTGTCCGCATAGATGTCCTTCAAAGGTTCAATATCCGTCTGAATCGGCTTCGGCCCGGATACTTGACCGACATAGGACAAATCGAAATCGTCCATATAGAAGGACCTTGCATCTTCGTACTTGTTGGCTACTTCCACGTATGCATTCATTACGGTCGGAGTGGCCGCCACGGTAAAAGTACCCGTCAACTGTGCCCATTGATCAGAAGTTACCGTCACGTTTGACGAAACATTCGTATATGTACTATCGCCGCTCTGAACAGAGAGCCGCAATACTGTGGGGGATTGTCCTGGAGCCATTTTTACCCAAGTGGACAAATTGTACTTGTAGCCCTTGGACATCTTGCCAAGGACGTTCAGTAACGGCCCGTCATATTGCTCTGATACCGTGGTCAGCAAGCTCTTGGAGCCGCTTGTGGTGTGATTGTCTGCCGTCGATATATCGATATTGCCGGAGCCGTTTCTGCGTACCCAATTTCCTTGACCGTCCTCAAAAGAGGATTGGACTCCAGTTTGGTCAACTGTTCCCGAATCAATCGGTGCAGCCGGCGTGACATCCGTTAGCTGCACTTCATCGATATAGAGGTCCTCCATAGTGGTGGAAGCTGAATCCGACTCCACCCATATTTTGAACGCTTTCGTATCACCTGGAAGCTCGTATCCCTTCAGTTCAAAAGTGGTCCAATCGGTGGAACTAACCGATTTATTTCCTACCAGCCAAGGATATTTGTTGGTCAGCGAGGCGGCATCGATATTGGAAGCGATATGGAAATTATCGGTTCCTGCTCCGACTTTAAGCTTCAGTGACAAATCGTACGTATGGCCGGCTTGGGTATACGAAGTCAAATCCAAGAACGGGGAGCTATTACTTGCAGCACGGTTCGTCATCGCCAAGGATTTGGAGCCATCGGAGGCTGTCGCCGACGTCACGACAATGCTTCCGTCTCCCATCCAGGATACCCTAACCCAACCGCCAGTTTGGCCATCTTCAAAGCTTTGGGACAAAGCGTCCGTATTGCCAGCAGCCGATGCCATCACAGGCACTAAAAGTTGCGGGGAGAGCATTCCAAACAGCAGCGCGATTGCCATCCATACATTAATTTGTTTTCTCACAAGCATTTTCATCCTCCTCTTTTTGCAATCGCTTACAAGTTTATTCCAATATCATTCTACAACTTAGGTAATTGACTTCACATACTCAAAATAAAGAATAATCCCCCCTCAATTATGGCGTAGATAAACTAGTGCGATGTTTTCAGTCGCACTCATAGCAAATAGACGTGTATCTCTAGAAAAGAAATACACGTCCTTCATTTAACGTCCTCTATACCTTACTTAACTGTCTAAATACACCGGGCTTGTCAGACACACGTTTCTCAAACTCTTTGAGGAAATGATGGTAGTGAACATATCCGATCTGCTCCGCAATTAGACGAATCGTCTCATCAGTTTCGCAAAGCATACGCTTCGCCGCGTTAATACGCAGGTCATGAATATACTCAATGATGCCTACGCCGTTCCTCTTCATAAACGCTTGGCCTAAGTAAACTGGGTTCATGAAGAACCGTTCTCCGATATCTTTAATTGTCAGCGTTTCCCGGTAGTGATCCTGGATAAACCGCTCAATAACTCGAAGGGGATGACCAGAGAACTTCTCTTTATGCTGCTTCAGCTGGCTCATATACTGCTGCACATACGCCTGCAGGGACTCCTCCACTTCCTTTAGGGAACGATGCTCCCTTCTCAAAAAATCGCGAACACGAGGCAGCGCCTCCGAGTCAATCCCCATCTCCCGCATGACAGCAGCGCTTTTCAAAACAATACGTATGACCAGCATATGGACGACTTCCCGGGCCGTTTTGTTAGCTGACAATATCATAAACATTTGCGTAATCAGGTTCTCAACCCGCTTATCCTGAAGCGCCTCAAGGGCACTTTGAATATCATCTATGATCGAAACCCCATGAAGATCATAACTGATTTGCTTGTGATGAATCTTATCATAATCGAGTGGACTACCGGATATATGAAAGAAATGATGCATTGATGTCTCTAGAGCACCTGAATACGAAGCTTCTATATGATGGAGGGATTCCACCCGTGGTCCTATCGAGAGACAGCATTCGAAACCTTGCTCATGTAAGTCTTCGTATAGCTGCCCAGCCCATTTCTCAATCTCAGGGAATGACTCCATAACAAGACCAGCTTGGCTCCCAAACAAGTCAATTGTATGAGCTTTTCTGGAAAGGAAGTAACGTGCATCCAGCTCTTGTACGGAGCCGCTAAGCCATTCTATATGAATGTACCTCCAGCCCTGATCTCCTGTTGCTAAGGTATCAAGGATTTCCACAACGTTTACGTCTGTTGCCGAAATTTCTCCCCGAAGCATTTGAGCAAGCAGAGTAGGTACTAGACGGTCGGTAAAGAGGTCATGGCGTAGCCTTTGCTGTTTTCTGTGCTGCAGCTCTTCAGTAACGAATTGAATGACAGCCTCCCATTCCCTGTCCAGAGCCGGTTTAAGCAAATAATGCTTTACCCCATACCTTAAAGCGGATCGCGCATATTCGAAATCATTATAGCCGCTTAAAATGATGAATACGGGATCGTTGCCTGCCTTTTGCACCCGATCGATCAATTCTAATCCGTCAATTACCGGCATCCGAATATCTGTCACAACGAGATCAGGCTTACAGGCTTCAATGCAGGATAAAGCTTCTTCGCCGTTCTCGCACATTTCTACGATTTCAAAGCCAAGCTCTTCCCATTCGACCATAAGCTTTATGCCTTCCAAAGCAAAAGGCTCGTCATCCACGAAGATAACCTTATACATGTCCAATCGTCTCCTCCTGTTTCCTAATAAGACTCAAAGGAATCTGTATGGTAACGCTCGTTTTCTCGAAGGGGATACTTTCAATTTGGAACAAGGAGCGTTCCGCATAAAACAGATTTAAACGTCGGTACACATTACGAAGTCCGATATTCTTGCCGTTGTCTTCTCCCTTATTCAGACTCTGAACAATTTCATCCAGTTTCGCGCTGTTCATACCGATTCCGTTATCTTCGACCTTCATGAGCATGTTCATCCCAGCTCTTTCTACCGATATCCGAATTCTGCGATTCCCTTTCACCGATTGAAGCCCATGCTTGCAAGAGTTCTCCACGAGCGATTGAATACTCATCTTCGGGATTCGATACGATAGAACAGAGTCGTCAACGGACAACTCATAGTGAAACCGATCTTGGAATCTGAATTTCTCGATCTGGAGGTACATTTCAGTAAAGCTTAGCTCTTCTTCTACTGTCACCAAATCCTCCTTCCAGCTTAGCAGCCTTCTCAAAATCTGGGACAAGTTTTGTATAATTTCAATCACATGCTCATAACGATATTTCTTACATACAATAAGAATCGCATTTAACGTATTGAACAGAAAATGAGGATCTACTTGGCTCTGCAAATAATTCAACTCGGCCTGTACGCGTTCTAGCTCCAAATCCTTTTTTTGAATTTCGAGTTTGTACACGTCGTTAATTAAATTACGAATTTTCTCCGTCATCAAATTAAAGCTGCGAAGAAGATGACCGATCTCATCTTTTCCTTCATACATCGTAATGGGTTCGAACCTCTCGTTTTTCACCAACTGCATATGTTTGGAGAGCTTTCTTACCCGGAAATTGAAAGAGTGCATAATGATGTAAATCAATACCGTTGGAATAATCGTACTAATGAGCGTCAGCCAGATAAAGAAATGGATAACCCCTCTTCTCTCTTCCGCAATTCGACTTCCCTCTGGAATTCCGACCAGCCGCCAGTTAAGCACATAACTAGCGTTACTGAGAGGACTGACAAAACTCATCGCTGGTAAGCCTGTCAGTTGAGAAGCCTTTGACACAGGGAGTGTCGAGAGCAAAGGGGCACTTCCTTTAAATGTACCTGCTGATTCAAGAACAAGCCGATTTTCCTCATCCACGAGCTTGATTAACAAGTAATTACGCTCTTTATCGAACAGCTCCAGCAACTTATCCATCCGAATATCGATACGCAGATATTTAGAGAATTTCATGAGGTCTGGGAAATTGTCCAGCTTCCGAATAATGCTAACATATACCAATTTCTCTTCGGGATTCATCGGATTCGTATCTATATAAGAGGTCACTGTCACCTTATCTTTATTTGCGTTCATCTTCTGATACCATTCACTCTTCAAATCATTAGGTTTCAGCATAAAGTAGCTTCCACCATTGGATAGCGTTGGGTTCGATGTGTATACGCCAATCCAAGAGATGTAGGGATAAATATTCGGATACTGCCCCAATTTGTCTCGGAGGTAACTGTCGTATTCTTCGTAATAAGCAACATTATCCGAGTACGTATATTCGAGCATCTCATTAAATACACGATCAGCTGAAACAGCGTTGCCAATCACGACACCTGAGTTCACCATTTGCATGATTTCGTTTCCGACCCTATCCAGAGAAATCCGCAAGTTATCCATCTCTCTACGTTCTGTATTTTTACTATCTTGCAAGAAAAATAAGCCGTTTATACACAATATCGGAAGTAGCACACACATCAAGTAAATGATCAGAAACTTGAACTTCAGGGAAATATCATTAACAACACGCAACAGTTTCCATTTCCGGCTCATATTTGCTCTCCTTGTCAGTCATTGGTTAACCCTTCTTGTAGGCAGAGGGTAATAGGCCAGTAAGTGCCTTGAACTTGGTTACGAACTGTTCGGAATCCGAGTAGCCGACACGATCTGCTACATCGGATATTTTCATTTCTTCACGGCGAAGTAATTTTTTGGCCTCGTCAATTCGTACGACATGTAAATATTCATTAAAGGTAAGTCCAACTTGCTTCTTAAACCTCTGGCCAAAATACGCAGGATTCAGCTTAAAATGCTCTGCAACAACCTGCAGCTGCAGCTTTTCCCTATAGTGTGATTTGATATAGTCTCCCGCTGCAGATACGACTTCATCTTGCCCTAAGCCTTTCTTCTGACCAATCCACTCTGCAGCTTGCAGAATTTCTTGTGTTACCTTGCGCTCCAAGAGGCCAATATCCATTGGAACGGTGGGAAGAAACCAATTTGGAGTCCATATAAGATCACCGCCGAATTGGGTAATCGTCTTAAGAATTTCAAGCTTAATGTTGCCTAAATATGCACTTATCCAAGATTCAGATACAGATTGCCTCGAAAAAGCAACAAATAACTGGTGTACATGGGCTCGCACTGTTTCTGGACACCCACTCCCTACAGCATCTAGGATGGATTCCGTCATACCAAATGCAGGAAGCGTCTCCGCTGACCACTCTCCTTGATAGATGTAAATCCCTTCAGTTCCAGAAGGGAACTTGCACATTTCGGCTATAAGCCCCTCACGAAATGCTTCTTTTAACGCTTGAGGTCCCTTATGTTCACTGCTAATTGAAAAGGAGATCGCTGTACCCCAGTCATGTCTGAAACTGGTCATGATCTCTGTCATCATCGCAGTAGAAAGTTCGCGTTCCTCGGGTCCTGTGACCAGCAAGAATCCATGGCGTTCTTTCCCTACGCCAAATGGGAGCATCCTCACTTGCGTAAGCCTGAACTTATCTGCAATAATCTGCTTCAACTCCGACTGAGCTTGAGCTTCAATGTCAGGTTCAAGCAAAACGCAGCGGAATCTAGATCCTTCATGAAGCTCCAACAAGGTGCTCGCCTGCTCAATCCATATCTGCCTGTTCTCTCCCTGTAACAATTTTGAAATCGTTTCCAATCGTAAGCAATCCAAAGCAGCGCTTTCGAACTGGATAGCAGCTATACGCTCTCGAATCGTAACCGCGACCGCTTCCACTGCAGCTACAAGCTCCGCTTCCATCAAAGGTTTCATCAAATAATTGGCGACACCATGCCGCATCGCTGTTTTAGCATACTCGAAATCCGCATACCCACTCAAAATAATAAATTTCACACCAGGGTGTAGGAAGGAAGCTTGTTCAATCAATTCCAAGCCATCTATAACAGGCATTCGAACATCCGTTAGCACCAAATGAGGCAAGGTCGACGCCATCAAAGTTAATGCATCTTCACCATCTGAAGCTTCCCCGCACACTTCAAAGCCTAGTTTATTCCAATCAATCATCGTCCGCAGTCCCTCTAGCATGTAAGGCTCGTCATCGGCAAACATAACCCTTAACATGGGAATCACCTCACTTCGGAAAGTAGATATGAACTATTATAAAGGATAAGATGAGCTTGAATAAAGCAAAAACCGTCCCAGCACCGAGCTGAAACGGGAAATGATGATAATCATCGCTTGCTAAGTCTTATTCTTTGACACTTCCAAGGTTCATACCGACGATAAAATACCTTTGCAGAAAAGGATATACGAACAGAATCGGAACCGCCGCCACAATCGTGATTGCCGCACGTATGGAAGAAGGCGTAACCATGGCCTTCGTTTGATTTGTGTTTGCCCCAGCCATCAGACCGGGATCGTTGTTGCTGCTCATCGTTGATCCAAGCAGCTTCATCATTTCGTACTGAAGTGTACTCAGCTTCAAATCAGACGAAGCATACAGGAACGTATCGAACCAGGTATTCCAAGATCCAACCGCAATAAACAAGGCGATGGTCGCTAGTACAGGCGTACACAACGGGAATATGATGCGTATAAATATGGTGAAATCACCGGCTCCGTCCATTTTCGCAGACTCCACCAAGCCTGATGGAAGCGTTCGAATATACGTCCGAATGACAATGAGATTGAACGCATTCACCATTCCTGGGAGCACATACACCCAGAAGTTATTCAAAAGTCCCAGGCTTTTGATTAGAAAGTAGTTAGGAATTAATCCCGCATTAAAATACATCGTCAACACAAAAATTAAACCGATGATTTTACGAAAAAGATAGTGGGGCTGTGCTAGTGTATACGCTAACATGGTGGTAAGGAATACACCTATCACCGTCGTTGTAATCGTACGAGCGACTGAAATCCACGCTGCATGGTAAATCGTACCTGAAAGGAAAATCGCTTTATAATTTTGCAATGACCATGAACGAGGCCATATATAGATGCCTCCCCGAAGCGCATCATTGCCCTCATTGAATGAAATCGTTAGTGTATGAAGGAACGGATATAATGTTACTATAGCAAGAACGAGCATGAAGATGCCGTTAATTGTATGGAACAGAATCGGCTCCATCCGAATTCTGCGCGCAGTCATTGTTCCCATCATCATCTCTCCTTTATATCAACCGCTCTTCACCTAAGCGTTTGGCGGTAGAATTTGCAATTAGAATAAGGATTATACTCACAGCTGTTTTGAAAATACCTGCCGCAGTGGCCAGCGAATAGTTGCCTTGAGCAATCCCGTACTTTAGAACGAAAATATCAATCGTTTGCGACCAGTCGACGATCAATCCATTGCCGAGCAGGTACTGAATTTCAAAGCCTGCATCCAGAATATGTCCGATGTTCATGATTAATAGAATGATAAATGTCGACTTGATCCCAGGCAGTGTGACGTAAAGGATTTTCTGGTAACGGTTTGCACCGTCGATTCCGGCAGACTCATACAGCGACGGATCAATCGAGGTGATAGCTGCAAGGTAAATGATGGTATTCCATCCCACCTCTTTCCATACATTAGATAAGCCCACAATCCCCCAAAAATACTTACCTTGACTAAGCCACATCACAGGTTCCTTAATGATGTGCAGCTTCATCAACAGCTGATTAACGATACCATCATCAACGGATAGGGAAGTCGCTACAATACCCGCAGCAATGATCCACGACAGAAAATGAGGCAGATAAGAAATTGTTTGGATGGACCGTTTCCAGAAACGAGCTTTAATTTCATTCAGTAAAAGAGCTAAAATAATGGCTGTTGCAAAGCTAAGAACCAAATTAATCATACTCATGGCAAGCGTGTTGCGAAGCACCTGCAAGAACGTATCATCTTGAAAGAGAAATTTAAAATGCTTCAATCCCACCCACTGCTGTTTGGATAATTTCAAAGCCGGACGATAATTCTGGAACGCCATCAACCAGCCCCAAATCGGCACATAATTGAAAATCAGAATATAAATCACGATGGGAAACGACATCAGAATTAACTGCTTCTGATTTTTGATCGTCTTCCAACTTAAACCGACCCCGATTTCCGGATCAATTTTTTGCTTTTTCTTTGGTCTTTTGGACAGTATGGTCTCGGCCATCGACATTCCCTCCTAGGAAGTAAAGCGGAGAAGACCCTGAGTCTCCCCCACTCTACTGCATGTTCTATTCTCTTATTTGCTGCTCCAATTCTTAATACGCCAGTTAATTTGTTCATTGATACGATCTTCGATGGCTTTGAAATTGCTTTTGGAAATCTGATCCACATATTCCTTCCAAACACCTTCAAATTCATCCGGTTTGACCATAATAGCTTTTGGCAAATATTTGACGGCAAGGTCTTCCATCTTCTGATTGGCCACTTTGGCTGGTGAACCATCCACCAGATCAATACTCCACGCTGGGTAGTATATGGGATTTTCCACAGGTGATTTGAAGAACTCTGCCCATGTCTTATGGTTGTATGCCTTCAGTACTTCCTGATCCTGCGGCTTCAAGCTGTCGAAGAATTCCTGTGGCTGTGATCCCGCATCAGTTGCATTTCCGTCACTATACGACCCTTGCATCTTAGGCAGACCACCCAAGAACGCTTCCGCTTTATTCGCTAGCTTCCATGTATTATCGTCTGCTTTCGCGCGCTGTTCAGGCGTACGGTAGAACTTACCATCCTTCACCTCATAATCCTCGCCTTGAATACCCCATTGGAGTGTCTTCTGCCAATCTTCGGTCATTAGTGTGTCAAGGAATTTGATGATTTGAACCGGATCCTTGGCTTTCGTCGAAATCCCGAATCCGCGGTTGATGTTCAAAACTGGACGGTCACGGTAGTGCTCTTTGGCGCCTGGATATAAGAGCGGGAACCCGACGTATGTGCTGCCGAATTTACCTTGTGATTTCAAAGAATTTTCTCCATCGTTAAAATTCCATTGCTGGTCGAACATCCCAATGACGCGACCACTGGCAATTTTAGCTAAGTACTGATCGTAGTTCTGTACCAGTGCTTCCTTATCCATCAAGCCTTGCGCATTGATCTCATTCAGCTTCTTATAATAGGTCTTGGCAATATCCTTGTCCGCAAAAATTTGCGCTTTCCCGTTATCGACAATAACACCACCGTCATTTGGGTAACCAGCTAAATGCTCTGGCGGATTAAGCAACGGGAATTTTCTCCAGTCGAAGGCCAACGTCTCGAACCCGATCATATCTGGGTGTTTCGCTTTGTATTTCGCAATAATATCGAAATAATCGTCCAACGTTTTAGGAGTTGGATAACCCATTTCCTTCAGGACATCCTTTTGCAGGTAAAAGCCTGGTCCTCCATACGTAGTATCGTTAACTTGACCACTGAACACGCCGTAAGCCGGCAGAGCATAAAGGTGACCGCTTGCAGGATCCTTGGCCTGATTCCACACGGAGGCATAGTGCTTCTTCAAGTTCGGTGCGTACTTCTCAATCAGGTCCTCGAGGGGAATAAAAGCGCCGGCCGCAATAAGTTTATCATCCCCGGACATAATATCCGCATAATCACCGCCGGCAATCATAACGCCCATCTTCTGCTGCAGGTCACCGACAAGAAACTCCATTTTTAGGCTAACGCCAGTTTTATCTTTAATCATCTTGTAGATCTTGTTGTCAGGAGTCGGCTGTTGACCAGGGCCACCAATGAACACAGATAATGTAACTGGCTTAATCGCGTCGTTTTTCGTTGCTGCAGGACTTGTCTGACTTCCGCTAGGTGAAGAGGTGCTGCTTGCCGCATCCTTCGAGTCGGTGCAGCCTGTCAGTGTTAATCCTAGAGCCAGAACAGGTACCAAAGTTGCTAAAACAGGACGTTTTATTTTCTTAACCATGTTTCTAATCCTCCCTTATTGTCTCCATGAAGATGCATTTTTGTATAGGTCAATGTTTTATTTGCTTACACTATTTATTATACGGATCAAGAATGCGCTTACAATTCACAGAATATAGGTATTACCCCTACGAATTACAGCTGTTAATGTACAGTTATGAAACTATTTTACACTATTTAAAGTTCAGAACACGAATACAACCTTTATGGGAGGATCCAATATGGGAAAAACTTCCTTGTTAGCGAGGTGCGTATCGCTGGCCTTGCACTCATGCAAGAATTTTTGTTCAATAAAACAGCAGCAGTTTAGGACGTTATTTTCTCGTCCATGGCTGCTGCTGTTTTGTAATTCTGGGTTATTTGTAACCCCATAAGTCCATACGGGCGCTTCATCACTTTTTCTATTTCAAGCCTGTCGTTGCGATCCCATCAATAAATTTCTTCTGAGCGAAGAAAAATACGAGTAGGAGTGGAACGGTAGCCATCACAGATGCTGCCATTAATAAGTGCCAATCCGTTCCTGCTGTATCAGTGAATAACTTCATAGCAATTGGTAATGTAAACAACTTCGAGGAGCTGATGTAAATTAACGGATCGAGAAAATCTTCCCAGCTGTGTAAAAAGGTGAAAATCGATAATGTCGCGAATGCTGGTGTTGCCATTGGCACCATGATGCGCCAGAAAGTTTGCCACGGGGTACTGCCATCCATTTCAGCCGCTTCATCTAGTTCCATAGGAATCGTGATATAAAATTGTCGAAGCAAGAACACGCCGAAGATTCCGCCTGCCCCTAGCATAGGTGGGATGATTAACGGGAAGTGATTATTTACTAGCCCTAGCTGAGAGAACCAGATAAAGTTTGGAATAATCGTTACCTCATTCGGGATCATCATCCCCGTTCCAACTGTTACTACAATTGCGATGTACAGACTATTCGCATAATGCGTTACAAATAAGGGCTGTACTTTAAACACTTGCGAATAATTGGACCATACAATCGGACTCGGAATCCATTGGGGAGGAAACATAAATATTTTCGTTTGATCCTTAAGTGATGTGGTCAGCATCCAGACAAACGGCATCAAAATGACGGCGGAGACAATCGTTAGTAACACATACGTTAAGCCATTACCCAGCAATCGGATGGATTTATTGCTCATGATGCACCCACCTTTTTCTGAAGTTCCACTGCACCATGGTAAGTACGAGTATTAAGAAGAAGAGGATAAACGCAACAGCAGATGCGTAACCAAGATCATAGGTTTTGAAGGCTAGCTTATAGATGTAATATACAAGCACACTTGTACTACTTCCAGGACCCCCATCGGTCATAACACTGATCTGCGAGAACACTTTCAGTGAACCTATTAAGGTAATGATTAATGTTAGGAATAACGAAGGCGAAATCATGGGTGTATTATACAGAAAATGCGGATTGATCTGACTTTGTAGTGCATTCAATTCCGAGTCCTTCTCCCGTAACCTGAGCCCATACATCTCTTTAATCATGATATCTAGCTGAGAAACCATGTTGTTAAAGCCCTCTGTCAAAGGATTCAATAATCTCGACCGGATTGCCAGTGCCTACCTCGGGATCCGCAGCCAAAGTAGCACCCATCGCCATCAGAGATGCATGCATGGTAACAACCGCAACGAGCGCAAACAAGCGTCTCCAGTCTTGTCAGCTTTTAAATGCCTTGTTTCGTTTCATTAAATTTCCTCCTTTGATTGTAATTAATCATAAATGTTGATTCTAGGTTGAGTGTGATAATCTGCGCTATAGTGCTTAAACTCAAAACGGTTTCGGTAGTTAAAGTAAGCGCTTTCTATAGTGATTTTAACAATGGTATAAATTTGCGTATATATCACTTTTCAATGATTTCTTGTACTTTCTTAAAAGAGTAGATGCCTACGAAGCCCCATAATACAAAAGCAAATAGCCCTACGATTTCTCGCAAGACTAAACCATCCTTCAGGCGAAATTTTGATCAAATCCATCAGACAATCAGATTGTAAGAACTTTCTATATAACTAGTGTCTTCCCATGCAATAAAACAAAAAAACGCGTTTAACGCGGTTAACGCTGAGCCGAAGAAAAATGGGATGATGAGACATTGCTGCGTATCTATCCAACCCATCATTTGACTTGACTATTCGGATTACAAATGAAACAATTATTTATGAATAATCGATACTCAATAACTGGAGTGATGTGTATGGATATCCTATCAATGCATTACGGGAAGCACTGCGTTCCAGAATGGAAATGGCATGTTCCCGTTGGTTGTCATCCAGGGTTTACCCTGTGGAGTATTTGGGGTGGAGAAGGTCAAATCATGCTAGGTAAGAACTGCTACAAATTAAGCGTCGGTGATGTTTTTTTTATTAATTATAAGAAGGAAGTCGATGCCTTTCAAAATGAACATACCAGTCTCGATGTACGTTATATAGATTTTACATTGCGAAATCCGGATATCTTGGATGACTTGCCTGAGCATCACCATTTTGATCAATATCATTTTGTATTGGAGCTTTTCAATCGCTTTCGTTTAGCCGGAGAAAGAAATAACTTGACGCAAATGGAAATATGGCTGAAAGCACTTATTACGGAATATCAACATATAACGCCAACATCAGCCGGAGCATATACAATAAAAATTGATGAGCTATGTCGCATGTTTCAACAACATCCACAGCAGCAATTTGATATGAGCGAGCTTGCCCAGAACTTTTCTCTTACGACAGACCATTTTATTCGCATTTTTAAACAGGAACGCGGCGTTACTCCGTACGCCTATCTGCAGCGCTGCAGACTGGAAACTGCCAAAACTCTGTTGCGCATGTCTACTCTCAGTATCACGGACATTGCGAGCAGTTGCGGCTTTTCGGATATTTATAATTTTTCTCGTTTTTTTCAGTCAAAAACAGGAGTGTCTCCAAGCAGATTTCGCCATTGAAATGCTTCATCAATCAATCATTCAAGTTTACCGGAGTGCCTTTTTCAGCGCTCAAGTAAACCATATCTAACATTTGAGTGATCTTAAGTCCCTGCTGAGGCGTGCATGGTACCTCTTCATCATTAATAATGGCATCCAGAAACGCTTGCCGAACGTTCGGCATCGTAGAAATCTTCATATCTTCTAACGGAATGTTATGGACTTCTCCGCCGATTTCCAAAAACATCTTATTGCATGCTGCATTCCCATCTCCAACTACTTTATGCAGGACCGCACCGCCCTTGGAGCCATAAATCCGTGTTGTAATCACCTCGTTCTCTCGATTGCTGGCCCAGGATGCTTCCAATTCAAGCATAACCCCGCCCGTCATACGAAACATAGCTACACCCATGTCTTCAAGCTCGAAATTCTGAATGCCTCTGTGCGCAGCCTCGTCCTTGGAGACCTTGCAGAACGTGTTTGCAAGTACCCATTCCGGATCTGGATGACCGCAAAACCACATAGCACGGTCAAGCACATGGACGCCAAGATCAATGATTGCTCCACCGCCACATACTTCTTTACCAGATGAAAGCGGATACCACCATGGTACTCCTCGTCTTCGTTGCCACTGTGTTCGCACATAATAGATATCACCAAGCTTACCTTCGTCGATAACGGATTTTAACGTTTGGCACTCGTGTTGAAAGCGCTGATTGAAGTTGATCATCAACTTCTTGTTGTACTTTTGAGAGGCCTCAAGCATTTTTCTCCCCTCTGCCGCATTCCTTGCCATGGGTTTTTCACACAGCACATGCACACCTGCTTCCATCGCCTGAATGGAAAGCCTCATATGCAAAAAATTAGGAACTGCGAGGCTAATCGTATCCAAATTTTCCTCTTTCAGCATCTTATCGAAATCCGTATATTTTTTTGAAATGTTATATTTATCGCCTATCTCTTTCAGTCTTGATTCATCAACGTCGCACAACACAATTTCTTTAACGCTGTCGCTACTAGCGTAGTCTTTAACATGACTTGCTCCTACAGTTAATCCGACAACACCTACTTTAAGTTTTCTGTTGCTCAAGCTTATCCCCCCGTTATTTAATTGCAGAAGCATATATCACGATAATTCTTAAATCCTCTGGACCGTTATTAATAAGACCGTGACTGCCGCTTGCACGGCAGACGCTGATGTCGCCGGCCGACATCTCGTATTGGTTGCCATCAAGCTCCATGATTCCGTGGCCAGAAATGCAGTAATACCACTCTTCCATGGGAACATCGCTGTTATGTTGGTGATAGCCGAAGGTAGAACCTGGCGGGATGATATCATCATGAATGAATTTGATGTACTGCTTATCACTTGAGGACACAGCATGAATAATATCCATTAGTTGAAAAGGACCTTTGCCACCATGGCAATTTTGACGAGTCTCATACGCTTGTGACTTATTTTCGATAAATTCTGTTTTTTTCATAAGTTAAAACTCCTTTTCAAACATGAGTTGTGTTAAACATTTTGATAAATTAATCATAGGCTTGACAAACTGGAATGTAAATGTAAAAAGGCGATATGTTTTATGAAAAATCGATATAACATAGAAAGCTCCTTTCTTTATAAACCGGCACCCCATCGGAGTCCCAGTTCTCACCCTTTTATGCATTCTGAACAAATGTTTGTCTTTGTTGTCATCGTTCTCCTTACGAGTTTGCCATAAAATAAAATACGCGTTCACCCAATGGAATGAACGCAGTTGTTAATTATGGACAGCTATCCTGTAAGACTTCCCTAAGTGTGCCTATTCTTCTCACTTCAAAATAGCTCCTGCCGTCAAAGCATTTTCAATTCGTTCATTACCTATCATATATACGATAATCATAGGTAAACTCGAGAGCACCATCGTTGCACCAATAAGTCCCCAATCTGAAACACCGACGCTGACGAAAAAACTTAGCAAACCGACAGTTAACGGCCGGAATTGATCTTTAGAGGCAATAATAAAGGCAAGCGGGAACTCATTCCAGATGCGCATAAACAACAGAACGCATTGTGTCATAAGTGCAGGCGTTATTATCGGAAATATGATTTTGAAAAATGTCTGATACACATTCGTCCCATCGATACATGCGGCTTCCTCTAATTCCTTAGGAAGTGAACGGAGAAATGCAAACAACATCAGCACACAAGAAGCGATTGCGAATCCGGAATAGGGCAGAATGAGCCCCCAATAGGTATCCTTAAGATGTAACCATTTAATTAATTGAAATAATGGAATTAATACAACTTCTATAGGTACTATTAACCCTAAGGACACATACAATAGTGCCGCTGAATTGAATCTCCATTGCATTCTGCTCAGACAATACGCAAGCATACTCCCTGTCAAAAGCGTGATTGCAATAGTCCCTAAGGTATAAATCAAGCTGTTTTCGAAGTAAACAAAGAAATGGTACTTCGACAACGCTTCACGATAGTTGATCCATTCCCATGAATGAGGAATACCGAAAGGATTATTATAAGCTTCACTTTTGGACTTCAGTGACATCGTAAACATCCAATATAAGGGAAACAGAAACGTGCAGCCTACAACTAGCCAAAATACACGGCTTAAGTATTTCAAAAAAGTCTCCTCCTTAGAATTCGAGTTTCTCTCTGGCGATGAACCGTTGAATAAGGAAGGAGATCAAAAGGCACTCAAGAATAAATACAACCGCAATAGCCGTTCCTTTACCAAATTCAGACGTTTCGAATGCCACATAATACATTTGATAAATAACCGTTCTGGACAGATCTCCCGGACCACCAGCTGTCATGACACGGACTTGCGAATAGAATGCCATCGAACCTAATGTAGATAAAATTAATACATATTTAGTTACATCCTGAAGTAGCGGAATCGTTATTCGTAAGCAAACTTGGGCAAAGCTAGCACCATCAATGATTGCTGCTTCGTAATAATTTTTGGGGATCGTCTTGATTCCCGTATAGAAAAGCATGGCGTTCAACCCAATATATTGCCATAGAAATGTCAATCCGATGCTTGGCATTACTGTGTTCTTTTCAGTAAGCCAGGAATGCGTCCAAGCATCAAGACCTATCGATCGCAGGATGCTGTTAAACAATCCCCATGTTGGTTCATAAAAAGAAATCCACATTTGCGAGACGACGGTAACGGATAATATAGCTGGAAGCATGGCAGAAGTTTTAAAAAAACGACGGAACTTTGGTGTTTGAACATCCATAAATAGAGCAAACATTAGGGACAAAGGTAAACCCAAAAGTACTGATATCCCTACAATGAGATACGTATTCTTATGTGCAGTCCAGAAAGAAGCAGAAGTAAGGATTGCCTTATAGTTATCCAATCCAACAAACCCTAAATTTCGAAACCCATCATGACGATTCAAGCTCATCCAAATTTCAGGAATAAGTGGATACACGCAAAAAACAGTAAACAGAAGCAACGCTGGTGCGGAAAATATAAATATGGATAATTTAGTACTGTAATACTTGTTCATGGCTCTCTCCACCGTCTGATTTGATATAGAATCCCCCGGGAATTTATCTTCCAAGGGGACCTCGGTTCACTACATTAACACATCAAATTTACTTTTTAAACCAAGTATTCTCACTCCAGATCTTGCCCATTTCCGAAGCAAACTTGTCAGCAGGGTATTGACCCGTCAGCAATTTCGCGCCTTGCGTTGCAAGCTCTGCTGAAGTTTTGGCATCTAATGAGTTAAGTGCCAGTGAGGCAATTTTAGTAGGAATAGGATTGTACCAGCTCACAAATTTCTTCATAAGCGGCTTAGCCTCGGCCACTGTATTGCCTGTTTTTAACGCAATTGGTGCACCCGTAGCTTCAAAATATTGAGCGTCAGCCATAGCTAGAAACTCTGCCAGTTTCACCGCTTCTTCAGGATACTTACTTTTTGCACTAACGGCATAACCATTTAGTGGAGATCCCCAGAACTGAACGTGCTTATTTGGGTCGTATTTGTCGCTAGCACTTGGGAACGGGAAGAAATCGACTGTATCATCTTTCGCTAAATTTGGAAGTTCCCAAGTAAACATCATATACATAGCAACTTTCTTAGAAGTAAACATTTCGTTGGCTGGACCATAATCTAGGTTAGCAATTCCTTCCGGAAAGACGCCTTCCTTAACCATCTTCTCAATGCGAGACACCCCAGCCTTAACTGCTGGATTATTGAAGTCTGTTTTATTGCTCACAAGGTCTGCCATCGCTTGCGGATCACCAATTTGAATCATCTGTTGAAGCAGGAATAACTTCGGTCCCCAACCATCTTTACCAGGGGTAACAGCAGGCACCATGCCCTTGCTTTTTAGCTTTTTCGATACTTCGATAAATTCGTCAAAGGTCTTCGGCACTTGTACGCCCGCTTGATCGAACATGTCCTTATGGTAGAAAATAACCGGTGTGAAATACGTATCTGCTCCAGAAGACAAGCTGTAGATCTTTCCGTCAACATGTTTCAATGCATCAGGTACAGCGTATTTGCCTAGAAACCCGTCCTTGGTGATCGCTGAGGTTAAATCCATAATGCTGCCGGTACTGTTTAATGGAGTAAAGTAACCCGCGTCATTCCAGAATACATCAGGCATATCACCTGCAGCGTTAAACGTTTTCAATTTATTCGCCATATCTTCGCCGCCGCCGCCTGGCTCAAATTCAATTTCTACGTTTGGAAACGCCTTAGCAACGTTCGGTTTAATATGCTTTTCCATGATGTTATTGCGATTCTCATCCGTTGTAATGGTTACAACTCTCAGTTTTACCTTCTTATCACTCCCAGCCTTATTTGGCGTCGTTGTTGCCGGAGCTGAGGAAGTTCCAGGTGTTACTGAAGGTTGGGATTCTTCCTTTGTACTGCACCCTGCTGAGACGAGAAGCATACTTGCCAGAAGAGAAGTGCCTAATACCTTTACTGTTCTTACCATTTGTTGACCTCCTAGGTTTGATTAAAGTAACGTATCTATTGGAGGTGACACCTCGTTGGAAGCGGTATCATTTCCTTAATTTCATTCTACGAATTCTAGGTAAATAATTACAGAGACTATTCTCGGACAGAAAGGAAAATTGTTTGCACTTGCAAAAAAAAAGACGCAAAGTGACATTTACGGAAAATGTCTCATTGTGCCGTTTGTTGAGAAAAAGAATTACTCTATTGGATATTGTTCACGTACTTACTGGGGGCAATGCCAATATACTTCTTAAAGCATTTACCAAAATAATTAGCATCTGCGTATCCGACCTGACTTGCAACGTGTTGTACAATCTTCTCTCCTTGATCAAAAAGTCCCTTTGCTTTCTTGATGCGTAATTCAGTCAAATAGTCGTTAATTGTAATGGAGGTTTCTTTTTTGAATACATAACAGAGGTGATTGTAATTCATATGCACACTATTTGCAAGATCTACAATACGCAATTCTTCATTCCCATAATGATTCTGAATATATAATTTTACCTCGTCCACGACTTTGGCAGCTCTGCTTTGTTTCCTGCCATGCACATGTGAAATTACTTTGAGAATTAGGTTGCGAATCCATCTCTCTAGTTCACCGAAAGAGTTCAACTGTTGGATGTACTGTAAAATATCTGATTTCACCGTATCCTGAAATACGTCTTCGAAGCTTTGAGACATCTCATCTAAAAATTCCAAACAGGTGGATACAATTTCAAGTGCGGAGACAAAAAGCATTTCAATGGAAGCGTTCTTGGTACGAGCATCCTGAAAGAAAGTTGTAAGCCACTCTTCCGTCTCTGTGAGATTTCCAATTCGCATACTCATCAACAGCCCGATTCTCCGTTCTACGGAGAATAAACTAACCTTCATCCCCGATTCGGCAATCATGGAATGAAGTATAACTTGATTACCGCCCAAAACAAAGCGATGTTTCAAAGCTACTAACGCTTCTTGGTAAGACACAGATATCGCTTCAAAGCCAGGATATCCATTGCCAACGCCGATCGTTACCGTACATCCCAAAGTTGCCTGAACCGATTTCCGAATCGCTTCACCAATCGCTTCCACACTGTCGGAAGAAGCGGTAGGAACACCAAGTATGACCACATACCGATCGTTAGCGTCGTGGCAACTAGCACACGGATATGCGTTTCGAATAAATTCTTGGGCTATATGTTGAACAGCCAGCTTGCGAATATGCTTATCTTCTTCGGAAACAAGTTCCTCCTGTGAATCAATATCGACAACGAATACCCTATATAATGGAGCATGCAGGTTGATGCCCAAGTATTGCAAACGATCTGAAGTCGTCGAGGAATCTACCACTCCGTTGCCCTGCAGCCATTCATTTAATAATCGCTCCTTTAACATTGGCATATTCTCTGTTGCCTGCTGCTTTAAGCGTTCATAGTCCAGCTTTACTGACCGTTCCTTATGGATCAGATCCTTTATTTCAAGTAAGGATCTTCTAAGTTCATCCTCGTCAATCGGCTTGAGCACGTAATTAAAAACCCCAAGCTGCACAGCCATTTTGGCATATACAAACTCGCTTTGACCTGTTAACATGATAAATTTTGTTTCCTGCTCTGATTGTTTGGCTTTCTGAATAAATTCCATGCCGTCCATAATAGGCATATTAATATCGACCAAGACGATATCAGGACCAATTTCAGACATCAACACTAGAGCTTCCTCACCATTCTTCGCTTCGCCAGCGATCTGGAAACCTAACTCTTCCCAAGGCAATGAAATTTTCAACGCTTGTCTAAAGTAATATTCATCATCGACAATGAGCACTTTTAACATCTCATACCTCCCGCAATGGTTTGAACGGCAAACGGATGGTAACTCTGGTATATAAGCCTACTTCGCTTTCTAACTCTAATCCGTATCTGTCCCCATACAGCATTCTAATCCGATTATGGACACTTCTGACTCCGAAGCCAGTTCTTTCACTGAAGTCCGAAACTTCCCTCAACAATCCCTTTATTTGCGATTCTTCTATTCCCACGCCGTTATCGTAAATTTCAATACGCACCTCGTCACCCAGTCGGTGCCCAGTAATCCTCAATAAGCCTTTTTCCTTTTTCCTCTTAAGTCCATGATAGATAGCATTTTCCACGATCGGCTGCAACGTTAACTTCGAAATTGCACACGACATAATTTCCTCGTCAATATCCATTGTATATTCCATATACTCCACATAGCGCAATTGCTGGATTTCCAAATAACTCTCAGATAGTTGCATTTCCTCTCTAAGTGTAATAATATCGTTACCTTTGCTTAACGAAATTTTATAGAAATTGGCCATATATTTCGCTGCTGTAATGGCTTCTGTTTTCATATTCAGCTTAATAAGCGATATGATCGTTTCAAGGGTATTATACAAAAAATGGGGTTGCACCTGCGTTTGCAGCAATTTGAATTCAATCTCAGCTTTCGTCTTCTGTTCCTCAACATTTTCAGCCAATAGTTCTTCGATTCGGTCCATCAGATTATTAAAAACATCGTTTAAATAACCGATTTCATCCGATGATTGATACGAGCTTCTGACCGTCAAATGGCCAGTCCGAATATCTCTCATCGTTCTGGAAAGTTGGAAGATCGGCCTCGTAATCGATCGAGACAACAGATAGGAGACAATAAATGCGAGCAATAGACATGATGAGCCGATCCAAATAATTAATTTGTTAATTTCTTTGCGCTCCACCGTAATTTCATCAATTGGAATAACACTTACAATCGACCATTCCAATGGTTCCAATCGATGAGTAGATACCAGCACCTTCTCGCTCCCGTTTCCTTGAAAGAAGCCTGTTTCTACTTGTGTCGAATTAGGAATTGATATCGAGGTTGCCTCTTTGAAATCCCGGTACAAATTAGCTTTATTCTGGGAGGAGATGATTTTCCCATTTTGATCGAGTATATAGAAATTCCCTTCCTTGTAGTTCATTTTCCTTTCATAAATAGAGGCGATAACCGTTTCTTTTATGTATAAAACAACCAATCCAACAGTTTTTCCAGTATCTTTATGGATCACAGTTTTGGAAACAGCAAATACGTTGTCATCCCCTTCATATCGGAATTTGAACTTCATTAACCCTGTCAAGACAGGCTGAAAGGAATGATCGGTAGCTTCTGGGCCGGATCCGAATATACGGGAAGCAAACTCATTATCTGCAAAGCCTACATCGACCCATTGATGATTCGAGGTGAGAACACTTACCGCTTTGATATTGGTATTGGGCTCAACAATGTTGCTAATGACTTCAGAGAGCGTCTTTTTCATTGATAAATTGTCTAACCCCCCCACATAATGAGAGGTCGATAAGTTATTATTTTCTAAGAAATCGTTATAGAGTTCATTTTGCAATCTGAAATCGGTTGCCAATATTTTTGAATAATCTTCTACTGTCGTGATTAATGTCTGAAGGTTATTGTCTATGAGAACGAGTTCCCTTGACGAATTTTTGACTGCTTTCTCGATAATTGCTTTTTGAGAGACGATGTTGGCAAAAAGCGCAATAATTGAAATCGAAAGGATAATAATCAAAATATTTGTGGAGAAGATTTTGTTCTTAATCGAGATCCCATTGAAATATTGCTTATACCCTTTCATGTTGATGCCACCTTTCAACTGAAGCAGACAAACATTAATTTAAGCGTTCACCAGCAAACTAACTCATCCCATTCCCATCATTATATAAGGAAGAAATTAACAACACAATATTCATTCTTGTGCAATTTTTTTGCATTAAAAGCCCAATAAGCACATGTCATCTCTAAAGAGACATACAGCTTATTGGGCATTAAACTAGCGAACTCAAATATTTTTTCCAGTTTGACCCATTCCGCTACAGAACTCCAAAACACAGCTGCCGCACATGAAATTCACGTGCGGACAGCCTTCCTTATTCATGCTCGCGAGCGTTATTGTACCTGTTGAGCATCCAAAATCCGAATCATACTAACTACCGCTTCTGCACGAGTGCTGAAAGCCTTCGGCTTCAGCGTACCGTCTTCGTAGCCGTTCAGCACACCCTTAGCGATCAATGCCGCAAGGGGCCCTTGTGCCCAGGCGGAGACGTCTCCACGATCCTTATAGTCCAAGTCGATGTTGGCAGATGCCAATTGTGCAGCACGTGCAAGGATTACGGCCATTTGTTCCCGGGTGATGCTGTCATCCGGGCCGAAGGTACCATCCTGATAGCCGACTACAATCCCCTTTGCGGATGCTATTGCAATTGCATTCTTTGCCCAGTGGTTACCGGTATCGGAGAAGGCTGTTCCACCTGTTGCCGTCAAGTGGAACACCCTGACGATCATGGATACGAACTCAGATCTGGTTACGGTTAGATCAGGCTGGAATGTGCCGTCTTGGTAGCCGTCGATCACTCCTGCTTTTACAAGTTTTTGGATACCTGCTTCCGCCCAGTGTCCTTTAATATCGGTCAAGACCGGAGGTTTGACAGATGCTGGCTTTGCTGCTGCCAATACGGCAAACTTGGTGAAGTGCGTCACGCTGCCGGAAACGGTGCCTTTCACAAGGTCGATCTTAATATCGTCCAATTTGACCCATTTGCCGGTTTCTTCGTTGTACCAGTACAGTGCCACCTCATGCTCATCGTCCAGCAAGCTGGTGTTGAACGGAAGGGTGATCGTGACTGGTTTTTGGAACGGTCCTGCTACATCCTTGATAATCTCATACACATCTCCAGCCAGCTTCAAATTCGTATCCGGCTTCAGCTGTGAGGTGTCGCTCAACTTTTTAATGCTCACATAAATATCACTTCCTACTGCTCCTGCCGGCAAGTTAACTGCCGCTCCTTTATTCTCTACCTTGCCACCTGTGTCTTTATGCACCTTAACCGCGCCTTCCGGTTCAGGGGTCGAGACAGAGGAAGTCTGCCCCGGATTGCCCTGGCCCGAATTATTCGACGGCGCGACCACACTTAAGCTAGCAATCGCGTTCGTGTCGAAATCGACAACGTTCATTGTACTGTCCACGGTTTTTATTTTTTTCAGCTCGACCGTTCCGCTTCCCAATGCCGTTGCCTCAAAAACCATTTCCGCCAGTACGACTGTCCCTGTCTCTCCGGATATCGGTCCGACTTTCGTAAACGCCAATACAATTTGGCTGCCGTTTAAGGCAGGCGTAACGGCATAACCGAATCGGGCGCTGGATGCGCTTATGAATCGCAAATGATCGGTGTTGAACGTCGCTTGAAGTTCTGTCGCATACACGTCGGATAGACCTTGACCGACCACCTGGACTCTGACTTCACGGCCGGTGATCGGCTGATTGTTTGAAACGGAAAGCGTGTACGTCGGAGCGGCGTGAACGACCACAGTCGCCAATGAAAACACGCTTAACAGAAATGAGCCGGCCAGCAAAAGACTTAAGCAGACGATTCGAATCTTTCTCAGCACGGCGTAGTGACCGTAAAAGTCTCCCGATCGGTGAAAATTAGGCAACAGCGCAGTCACCCTCTTAGTTTGTCTCATTCGTCAACTTCCTCTCCAAATGGATGGGGGAGGAAGACACGAAAACACCTCCTCCCGACCGTTTAGCCTATCGTTAAATTATGAACCAGTTCAATTACTGCGAGATTCCTAGGATGCGGTAAGCGACCGCCGCCAGATCCTGTACCCCGATCGGACGCGGCGTTGTAATGCCTAGCGCCTTGTACAACGTCCAATTGATGTCCGCGTTGCTTTGCCCGTAGTGTCTTCCAATGACCGCCAAATCCCCGATGGTCAATACGCTTGATCCGGACAACGTTTTTAACGATCCGTTGAATACGGATGTCGCTACTTCCAACTGAGTTGCCGCTTCTTGAATGCCTGCCTGGGATATGACCGGATCGGCCAGCGCGATGTTGGCGGCAGCTAGTTTTGTTTGCAGCAGCGCTATGGAACCTCGCGCATATTGTCCAAGGAGCGAACCTTCTATCGCGCCGGTCAAGCGGCTGTCAGCCATGGCAATTGCCGCGCTCAGAGCCGTTTTGCTAATAAGCTCGATCTTCACATTATGGCTGGCCGAGCTTACCTGCGTTTCAGTGACGCCGTCCGAGATGATCACATGATCGACCGTGATGGCATTAAGCTCGACAGTCGCACCAACGTCTTTGGCCTTGAAGCTCAGTTCCAGCAGATTGTCTGTATTGGAAATAGCCTGGCCTACGCTTGCAGCAAGGAATCGGATGTTGGCCTCACCGCCGCCCGAAGTGCCTTCATGGTCAAGCACAATCGAGAAGCCGTTTACCAGAGAGATGCCTGACACATATTCCACCTTCGCTGGGTCGTAACGAACGGTCAGATCGATTGCATAGACGTTGGACGTCACGTTGTTCAAGCCAAAGTTCAATTTGAAAGATTGCCCGGATAAGATGGAATCCGCTCCGCTTAGCAACGCGCCTTCTTGACCGCTGATTGAGATCAGCGCGCTGCCGCTCAAACTGGATCCGCTGGCTTTCGCCGTTACTTTCACGACGCCATTCTTTTTGGCCGACAGCAATCCCGTCTCGCTGATGATCGCTGCATTTGTCCCCGAACCGTCTTCTGCGGTAACCGACCATACGACTGGCACTCCTGCTAACATTTGCAGCGTGCCGGCTTTCGTAGTGATGGAGGTCGCTCCTGCTGCTCCGGAAACTACCGGTGGCTTGCCCACAAGTGTAACCACACCCCATTGTGAACCGTTAGCATAGGACTGTCCGGTCACGTCGTGCCACATGATAACGTCCTGGCGGCCACCCGTTGCTTTCGCGTCATTGATCTGCAAATCAAATCCAATTACCCGATCAACCGTTGGCAGGGTAGCTTTAAAGGGGATCTTCGTTTCAATGTAATAACCGCCATCCACGACTTTGGCAAAAGACTCAAATCCTGCGCTGATACTGCCTGGATTGAAGGTTTTCGCATTCAGATAATTAATACGGTATTGTCCCATACCTGTGCCGTAGGAGGTTTGTTTACTATTGTTCTCATCCACAAAGATCTCGACGGAGTCATGCTCATGCGCATTGCTGCTGCTGTTGTTCAGCTCAGGGGATTTTACACGCACCAGAACATACAGGTTAGTATCGTCCCACAGTACTTTAGCGGAGCCATCCGTCGGACCGTTCGCCATTGTCAAATGCTTAAGGATCGGCAGCGTGGCGGTCGTATCCCAGAGTGAATCGAGTACAGCCCCGCCGAGAACAGGCGTACCGTATACGGCAGTTGTAACTCCACTCGGTATCAGTTGAAGTGCTTTGGTCGCATTACGCAGCGCGTAATAGGAATTGTCCACTGCTGCCTGGCCGATATCACCATTGGAGACGGCAGTCTTGGCCTCACTTAATGCGCTAGCAAATACGTTCCATGAATTGCTTGTATAAATGGTAGCTTCCTTGTTATTGACGGACTCAATCAAGGAGGTCAGCAGGGATTTGTCGACTGCTGAAACAATTGGATTCGCCGGTCCACCACGGCCCGCCTTGACATTGTTAAAATATGTTTCTACTTTCGTAATTTCGTCAGTTGTAAGCACTCTGTTGTAAATGAGAACCTGCGAGACCCTGCCCAGGAAGCGGTAAGGGGTTGCAGCCGCCATCGTGTAACCTACACCCAGATCCGAGCTGTTTCCTAAAAGCGCCTTAGCGTTAGTTCCAGTGCCGATGACATTATTATTAACATAAACGGCTCTATTAGTTCCGTTTAGCTGCGCCCGAACGCTGGCCAGACCATCAGTCGCTGTTGTTGTAATTTGTTGCCCGCCACCCGATACGCTGCCATCCGTATTACCAAAGCGGATGTTAACTCGGTTTGTTCCTACACCCAGATTAATACCGCTCCAACCGCTGTTGGCCGCCCACGTTTGGTAAGCTTCGTTTAATCCGAAATAAACAAGACCACTTTGATCGCTAGAGTTGTTGGCTGTGGTTGTTGGTCTAGCCAGCGCGTATATCGTCATCTGCGTACTGCCGTTATAATTCTTAAAGCCTGCAGCTTTTAACGGCCTTGACATCGCTGCAAAATCTACATAGTCGTATCCATCGTTCTTTAGCGTAGGGTTGCCGGTTGGTGTTCCAAGATTATCACCACCGCTGCCGGGGACGTTCGCTGGTACAAGCTTCGCTGGGACGCTCCCCATATTTGTCCATCCAGTTACATTACCACTTCCATCTTTTTCCACACCCTCGTCGGCCTTGAGCCATAAGTCAAGACCATCTCTAGGAATATCGGCAGGCGTCATATCACGCACCACGACACGAGCGTGCGACTGGCTGAGAACATCGCCTTCTTTCGAACGTACATAAATAATGTATGGACCGACCAACTTTGGCGCGGTTATCTCTATCATGCTGCCGGAGGCCATTGTTTCTTTGTCGCTTTCAATGAAATTTCCGTCGCTCGATGAAGAAATCCATATCTGTTTAGTGGCGTCGTCCAGATCGTACGCAAACCTGACTTTCCCGCCGGGGGCTACTGACACGTCAGCTGGGAGCAGCCTATTCGCCTCCGATACTGTGGTGGTAAAGTTGAAGGTTATGGCAGGCGTCGAAGTGCTGCCTACCAAAGTCCAGCTACCTGCAGTTCGGATTTCGTACCCATTCGTCACAGGCTTGCCGTTAAGTGTAAAGGTGTAATCCGTACTCAAAGTCAGTTTAAGCGGCCTTACTGCAGAAACTTCATAGCTCTTCCCATTTTCCACATTAGTTGCTGAACCGCTCGCATCAACATATACCGTATACTTGGAAGTGGCCGTTGCTCTGCCGTCTCCATATTTGATATACAGTTTGTATTCACCTGCGGCAGACGGAGCATTAATTGATTTTACGTCGCCGGCAGCTTTTGTCATCGTAGTGCCTTCATTAAAAACAGTTGTGTTCGCGGGCGCGATCCAAACGGTGTCTTGCGCTTTTAGCAGACCCCTGCGGTTCAGCTTTTCACCTTTACCCATAATGACATTGGAAGCCAGCTCAAACTCGGTATCGGCAATGAGGCTCCTTGGAATCATATGCGTGTATTCGTTAGCAAGACCCGAATTCAAAACGATGTCATTGCCCTTAACCGGCCAAATGCGGGCTTCGCTTTTGTAATTGTTGTAAGTAATCCTAGGGCCGCCATTCTGGTCGTTATTCCCATCCACATAACCATCGACGGCAATCATATCGCTTTTGCGCTTCCAGTTGTTAAACTCATAAAGACGGCTCTGTCCAACAGCATGGGAAAGCTTGGACTGCACGACGTTGCCTATCATCTTAATGAACGTGCTGCCTTCGTCCGGATGGAACCCGTTCGTCCAGTTATTGGAGGTCGTGGGTTTGCCAGTTGGGTTCGGGTCAAGGAAGTTGTAGTTCATCTCAGTGAAATTCGTCCAGTTGTCAGAATGCCAGTTACTACTCTTGTCAGTGACAGGGTTGTTTGTCAAATTATTGACGGTGTCCCATGTCCCTCCACCCGGCAAATTACCTGGATCCCCCTGCCGGCCCAGTGAATAAATGGCTCCGGAGTCGTTAACAACTGTGCAAATTTCTTCTACCCGGTTATAGTTTATTTTGTTATTCCTAGAGGTCGTGGAAATCACTGGAGATCTCGCGAGACTCGTTTCATGCGTACCTTGGTAAGGGCCGCCGGTCTTATTGGTACCTTGGGAGGTAAAGCCAAAGCCATCATACTCGTCCCAACCCCAGCCGATGCTCATAGCGCCGTAAGTGGTGTCATAGATGTAATTGTGCATTACCTGCATATTCGTTGTGTAGAAAGAAGCCAGTGCGTTGGCGCCCGGGAATCCGTAACAGGTCCTGAACAAAAAGTTATTTGTAATATAAATATTCTCCGGCACTGCTTCCGTACCCGCCGCAAATTTCTCCTTACCAACGCCCGCCCAATTCCTTATTGGCGTGCCAGAGAGCGAAACACTGGATTCATGCGAAATCGCCACATCGTTTTCATAGATATGCTGCGGATGTCCGATTACAATGCCAGAAGCGAGCGTATCTACGATATAGTTGCCCGAGATTTCGATATCCTTGGCATCGTTTTCTACATGGATGCCATTAAATCCGGTAAGCCCAATCTCACCGTTCAGCACTTTGATGTTCCTCGCCGCGTTGATCATTACCGCTGCCGGCGGTATGTCATACCCTCGGTAGAAAGTCTCATGCCAGTTGATGCTGCTGGGGAAGTAAACTTTGTTCACAATAGAGCCCTGAACAGATGCATAGCCTCGGGAACTGGTCGTGACCGGACCGGATCCGTCGCTAAGTGTATATGTACCCGTCAGTTCAGTCAGTTTATAGTCGGTATGGGCAAACTTCAGCCCGTTGAAGGTTATGTTTTTGACACGTCCATCATCGGAACCCGCAACAGGGTTCAATCGATCTCCTACAGGGATCCCTCTTATGTCGAGGACCGTCTCGAGCCTTGGAATGACCACGTCGGCGGTATTAATATCTTCGCCTGCAAGCGGGATGTAATAAAGCGTGCTTTCCGCCTGGTCGAAATAGAAATTTCCGCGTTTGTTAAAGAACTCGAAAGCGTTGCGGATTACTTGATTGTTACCAGGATTGTATTGCGTGTTATTACCCAAAGACTGTGAAATGAACCCATACGGCATCTGGAACCGGAACATGATACCGCCGGGCTTGCTGCTGGCTGCCGGCGCCTCTTCGATCGACGCGAAGGTGATAAAAGGTCTCGCCCATCTGGCGGTGGAGCCCCCCGTGCTTTCGGCTTCAATGTTTTGGGGGTTTTTCGTTGCTGTCGTCAGACCTACGCTGGCATCGAATACGATACCCGCCCGGATGTTGGTGCCGTTCTGCCACGCCCAAGGGTTATTGGCAGCGGTAAAGCTGGCTGTGGGGGTGCCCGTGACGGTTCTGTTGGCCGAAGCTATTTCCGAGCTCTTCGTCATGGTGGCGCCCTTATCGTTTACATAGAGTGCGCGCAGCTTATCGCTCCGGTTAAGGGTCGTTTTATACGCCTTTAAGCCGCCTGTCTGAGTAAGGCCAACAGCTTCTGTCCATACGCCTTTTTTCAACATTTCGCCGGCGCTGATTACCGGCTTTGCACCCGGCGCCGCCTCATAGCGAATTGTGCTACTTGCACTTCCGGAATCATCCTTGTCAAAAACGAGGGTTTCATCAAGCGTATAAAATCCATCCGCAATTTGAACGACGATATCACCGCCAGTCTTAGGCAGTGTCCTTACTACTGTTTTTGCCTTGGCAAGCGATTTATACGGCTTAGCTTGTGTTCCGTCACCTGTATTATCATTGCCATTTGTAGCAACATAAATTGTTGCACTTGGCGCACTGGCAGCCGCTTCTACCGATCTTGAAAATGGTAACATGGATAAGATCATTACCAAAGTCATAATCCAAATGAATGCTCTCCTTCTCACTTTCATAAAACCTCCTTGGATTTGCAATTTATTAACTGTTCTGGTTAGCACGACAGTAGGAGCTTTGTTCGAATCACCCCCTTCCATTCCGAACTTAACAGCGTTATGTAAGCGATATCATTTCTGAGTTCATTGTAGTTTTTCACGACCCTTTCGTACAGAGACAATCATACGGCCAGAAGGAATTTTGTAGGAACATTGATTGGTTATAGGATAAAAATGCCAAGGTAAGACAAGGAAAAGCCCAAGTACAATTTGGTAAATGACTTGAGCTGTATACAAATAGAATCTTACAAGTCTTCTAGCTTGATTTCTATGTAGTTTCCTGTGTAGTGAATTTGCGTTTTCTTCTCTGCCTCTTTGAGAGATCCATCAACATCTTTAACACCAAAAAATGTTATGTTAAATGACTGATTTGTGCTCATCCCGGGATAAGTTCCTTGCCGCTCTTTGATAATGAAAGTTCGTTTCTCCTCATCCCACACCATAGGAATTAGAGCAAAAACACCCCTTTCATAATTGTAATTGTCTCCTTCGTCTTCATAGTAAACGAAAGAACTATTTTGCCCCGAGTAGATACATAGGTGTATATTATTATTCGGACGTTCTTCAGCAAACTGAATACTCCCGCCCCTAGGCACAATAGATCCTGCCTTTACATAGAGAGGTATACGGTCTAATGGTGCCTCAGCTTCTATCGTTTGCCCACCTGCATAGATGCGATTTGTCCAGAAATCGTACCACTCATTTCCTTGAGGTAAGTAAACATTTCTGGTTTTCTTCACACCTTCAAGCAATTCTGAACCCGCATTGTAATACATAGGCTCGGTGACTGGATTTACTAAGAAAGCTGGGCCAAACATGAACTGATCTCCAATGTTATATGTATTCGGATCGTGCCTGAAGTCAAATGATAACGCTCGCATTAAGGTATAATCATGTAGATATACTTGGGCAGATAAGGCATACAAGTATGGCATTAATTCGTATCGCAGACGAAGGAATTTTACAATGGAATCGTATACAGGCTCACCAGGCTCTCCAAATCTCCATACCTCCCTAGGTGTATCCGTACCATGTGAACGAAACATCGGAAGAAACGAACCATACTGGAACCAGCGAGCATACAATTCCCGGTAACCCATATCCTGGACGCCTGCGTTATATTCACCGTTCCAAAACCATAGTTCCGGCTTATTTTGAACAAAGAATGCTCCAATATCCACTGTCCAATAAGGCGAACCCGTTGCACAGAAATTCAATCCAGCTGGAATTTGCTTTCGAAGCGTCTGCCAATTTGCAGCAATGTCCCCCGACCATGTTACCGTTCCATAACGATGTTGCCCTGCGTAAGCTGAGCGTGTCAGATTTACGACCCGTTTACTCTCTGTGGTTCGGCGTTGTCCTTCATAAATGCCTCTGGAATGCAGCAAGGAATACGCATTAATGAACTCCGGATCAAGATAAAGCTTTGCTTCTTCTGTGTTAATCTGCCTGCGTTGTTCTGGTTCAAGCTTGATTGATCCATGCCAATCCGCTTCGAAAGGTTCTGTGCAATCACACCACCAAGCATCAATGCCGTGTGCAAAAAGTCCTTCGTTCGCCTGTTTCCAGTACAATTGTCTGCCTTTCTCCTGAAAAGCGTCATACGTTGCCTGATTTCCAAGCAAGCATCCATTTTCATTCATTTCCTTATTGTTATCGCTCTGTGGATTCATAATGGGCCAAATGGAAACCATCAATCGCGCATTCATCCGGTGAAGCTCTTCCACCATAGCTTTCGGATCTGGAAAACGTTCAGGATCGAGCGTTTTCTGACCCCAGAGTTCCCCAGTCCAGGACTTCCAATCCAGTACAATACAATCAAGCGGCAGTTCTCGTTCACGATACTCACGAACAACGGCTACCAATTCTTCTTGTGACGTATAACGCTCTTTGGACTGGATATAACCGAATGACCACTTGGGCAGCATCGGTGCTTTTCCAGTTAATTGACGGACTCCATGCACAATACTGTCCATCTCCGGACCATGAATGAAATAATAATCCATTTCATCGTCTACTTCCGTCCATAAATAGGAACCAAAAGTATCATCTCGAAACGTCATCATGGAATAGCTGTCCACTACAATGCCATATCCACGCGTAGATACAAGGACTGGAACAACCGCCTTCATATTTTGTTGATACAAGTATTGATACGTTCCCCGCAAATTCATTACGCCTTCTTCGTGCGAACCCAAGCCGTATAATGCCTCATCTTCCATCCATTCAAACTCAAGCTTTGTATGAAATGCTTTTCGATCTCTCACTTTGGTTACGTTGTCAGCTCGGACACGCAGGCCATCGGCTCCCTGTCCAGCTTCAATACTGGCGGATTCATCAAATACGGATTTCATAACATCCATGGGGACCAGCGTTTTGCCTCTACGATCTGGCTCTTTAGTTAGAACAGCACCTGCAGCATCCAGATAAGTAAAAGCCCCCGTCTTCTTAAGGATCCGTATTGTCAGTTCTGCCGTTGAAAATAATAAATGACTTTGGAGATCTTCTACGGTGAAGCGAATCTTCGAATCAGGCAAACCTGTTATCATTAGACTTTCTTGCGTACTAAATTCAGCTTCCAATGTATATCGAATCCTAATGATCTTGCTGGAATAAGGGGTAAGCATGATTCTCCCGCTTGTCGTTTCTAGCAGCAGACGATCCCTCTGCACAATATGTTGAATGATTTGCATCATGATTCTCCTTGTCAAAGAAATTTGAAACCATTACCCTTTTACCGAGCCAGATGTCATACCTGAAATAATGTATCGCTGACCTAATAAATACAAGATAACAGCAGGCAGACAGGTCATTACAATATCAGCACTCACTAAATTCCAGTCCATTTGATATTGGCCGAAGAAATTATAGACAGATAACGTCATGGGCCACTGTTTGGCATTGTTTAAGAAGTAGAGCGGAAGTAAGAATTCATTCCATGAATTAATGAAAGCTAGAATAAATGTTGTCACTACAGCAGGCATTAATAATGGAAATATAATGGAGAAGAATAGCTTTAGTGGGCCGCAGCCATCAATAATACCGGATTCGTCGAGTTCTTTGGGAACAGTTCCCACAAATCCATATAAAATAAATACACTGAATGGAATTTGCACGACTGCGTACAGAATAATAATTCCGATTTGCGTATTCATTAAATGAGTCATTTGCATCATCTTGGTTAATGTAAAATAATTGATGGGCAAGGCAATGCCTAAAATTAAGAAAAAGTAAAAAAAGCGATTCAATCTTGAACGATTTCTAGCATAGATGTAGGCTGCCATAGCGGATAATAAAATACATAAAATTGTAGAAGCTCCGGTATAAAATAAACTGTTCAAAAGTGAACGAAGTAATTTCCCCTTTTCAATAACCACCAGAAAATTTTCGAAATGTAGTTGTTTAGGCAAATCAAAACCCATCGAGCTGGCCTGCGTTTTATCCTTTAACGAATTAATCACAATTAACAGGAGTGGCGCTAGCGTGATGATGCTCACGATCCAAGCAGTCGTATTTTTCAAAATATTCTTCACCATGTTCAGCTTCATTTGCCCACCTCATCTTCGTTGCTCATCCATTTGACTGCCCAAAAGCCAATCACGATCATAACGAGAAACATAACTGTAGATAAGGCAGTACCTACACCATAACGCCCGAGGGAAAATTCCTTAAACACGCCCGTATATAGTACTTCTGTTTCGTATCCCGGCCCACCGTTCGTAAGCGCGTACACAATATCAAACACTTTAAATCCATAGATAAAATTAAGAACTGTTGTAACTGTAAGCGCCGGCATCAATAGTGGAATAATGATATGCTTGAATTTATTCCTAAAATTGGCGCCATCTATTTCCGCTGCCTCATAGTACATATCCGGAATGGCCTGAAGACCTGCCAGTAGAATGACCATAATATAACCGACCCCTTTCCAGGTGTCGACAGCAATAATGGATTTAAAGGCCAAATGGATATCCGTCAGCCAACTTTTAGCCAAAAATTCCAAACCGATGGATCTTAGGAACTCATTGACTAATCCAACTTCAGGATGCAACACGGACTTGAAAATTAATCCTACAATTAATGTAGGAACGATAACTGGCATAAAGATAACCACACGATGAAAATTTTTACCTTTAATCCCCTGATTTAAGATTAGAGCGAGGAAAAGCCCAATTCCCGTTTTCAGTATGGCCGTTGTTATCGTGAATGTAACTGTATGATTCAAATAGGATACGTATTTCTCATTTCCTGAGAAGATCGTTCGAAAATTATCTAGTCCTATGAATTCAATTCCTTCGCTATAACTATTCCAATCTGTAAAAGAAAAGTAAATTCCCATAAAGCCTGGAATTACAAAGAAGAGCAGATACAGTACCAATGCGCCAATTGAAAAATAAAAGGGATATATGCTTTTGTTCATTGTAGGACGCTCCACTCCACATTATCTTCAGTAACAACCCAGCAAGAGTCATTATCCTATCCGCTGGGCTGTTCTGATTTAAACTTTTGTAAAATTATTGTGCCCAAGCAGGGTCTTTAGCTGCTTTTGCCGCATCACTTCTTCTTTTGTCAATGCTCTTCAAAATATCCTTAGGCTGCATTTTCCCTGTAAACATTGCTGAAATGTCTTTCCCGATATCCATCCATTGCGGATTTAGGTAACTAATGGATGTTTGATATACAGTGCCTTGTTTTTTGCCATACGTATCGAAGAATGCCTTTTGATCAGCTGTGTAACGGTTCTTAATATCTTTGAAATTCAAAGCTAAGAACTTCGGTTCGTTATCCAAAAAGAATTGCAAGTTTTCTGGCTTCGTCAGATACTGGAAATATTTCTTTGCCAAATCAATATGTTTGGAACCTGAATAAATAAATTTACTTGGCGCAGCAGGATTCACATTTAATATCTGATTGTCAGCAAGCGGCATCAAGAAATATCCTAATGTATCGGCTTTAACCTCTGGGAACGCTTTTTCGATTTGCGCCGGCAACCCAAGATTATACACCGTCATCGCATATTTACCGCTTGCCATGTTCTTTTCTGTATCGGCGTATGTATTTGAAAAGTAGTTATCTCCCATGTAACCCGACTTCGCAAGTTCATTGAGCTGCGTAAGTGCCTGCTCCATAATCGGTACGTTCGCGAATTGCTCCTTATTACTATTTAGCTTATCCGTTAATCCAGGATTGACTTCTTCGAATTTAGGACCAAGCTCAGGAAACCAAAGCACATGATGCCAGCCATCAGACACGGGTTCATAAATAGGCGTAATACCTGCAGACTTGATCTTCTCTGATGCCGCTTTAAAATCAGCATAAGTAGTCGGTACTTTTAGGTTTAGCTTTTCATATATTTTTTTGTTATAAACGACAACCCAGTCATAACTCGGATCCCAGATGGTTAGCGCATACACCTTTTTATTATAAGATCCTTGTTCTACAAAGAGAGGGTCTTCTCGTTTTACCCATTCTTCACCGCTTAAGTCAACCGCGTTTTTTTCGACACCGTACAAATTGTTCAAATCAAGCTGTCCATCCTGTCCACCGAAAATATCCGGGGCTTCCTTCGCATTGAGTTTCGTCTTCAGAATATTCTGGTACTGATCTGATGGAACGATTTGGTAATCAATATGAATGCCTGTTTCCGCCTCAAACTTCTTTGCGAGCTGCATTTCGGACTCCTTTATCCAGTCTTGGCTAGCCATGTATGTCAGTGTAACTTTTTCTTTTGGCATTTCTGTTGATTTCGCACTATTGGTAGCACCGCTTGAAGCTGCTGGTGTTATGGTCTCCGCTTTACTTCCACATCCTGCTAACACAGACGCCATAATCCCAATCGACACAATCACCGTAAATGTTTTTTTCATTGAACTCGGTTCCCCTTTTCACTTGTGGTTGGTATTGTTTACGCTTTCATTATATATGCAATTCATTTCCACCTTCCATGGATTTACAATGCTTTATAACTGGACATTCTTTACCTCCGTCAAATTTCTTTTGACAATTCACTATAAACACCGCAAACTAAGCATACAAAATCTTATTCATGTATTCAGTAGGAGACTATGGTCATTCACAAACGTACCATTCGATTCGTTCTTTTTCAGACCTATTCCTTAATCATCATAGTGGTATTATCGTTAGTGGTTGTACCTTTTTATATCTGGTCATCCGATTTACTTAAGAAAAAGGCTGTTGAATCTCTTGATAATCTCTCACAATCCATGCAGGACAAATTAGACCTAGAAATAAGAAGAATTGACTCTGTATCTTTAAATATTTTGTATTCCAATCTAGTGAAGGACAAATTCCTCAAATTTACTGGGGGATCTGGCGACTCAATCAATAACAATAAAGATCTAGCAGACATTTTAGTTGCAGCCAATGGACCTGCTCTCCCGGTTAATCAAATTAATTTATATGATTTAGGAGGAAACATGTTTGGATCCGGCATCGACAACCGTAGAACGAAAGTAAACTTGCCTAATAAACTCTGGTATGAAGAGGTGCTCGCAAATACCAAGGGCAAATACATCACAATTCCGGAGAAGGATGATGAGCTTTCACTATTCCTGTCCTCCAAGGATGCGTATTCTATCTCATTGGTTCGGTTGTTTTTTGACGCTAATAATACCCCGGAAGGTATCGTAGAAGTCAAGCAAGATGCAGATAAATTATTCACCAACATTAATGATTACATGAAGCACAACTACGGGCAAAAGGTTATTGTATATACGGATACTGGGGACATTATTTATCCAACTAACCCCAAAGCTAAGGAACTAATTTCTTACTTTACCCTTCTGCAAACCAATTCCCATTCAGCTATGAGTAACATCCGTAACCCTAATACAAATGAGAAAGAAATTTATAGTATCGCTCATTCCGAGTACACAGGTTGGAACATTGCTCTCCTAGTCTCCGAACAGCAATTATTAGGCCCCTTAAATGATTTTACCAAGAAAATCGCTATGGTTAGTATCGCCATTCTACTGCTTGCTATTTCGCTTTCTTACCTTGCAGCTAAACGAATCACAAAGCCCATAGCAAGAATGCATGCCACTATGAAATCCACCAATTTAGTAGGTATCACCTCACATACACATTTAGAACTAAATAGCGGTTTAAACGAGCTTGATCGCTTGCAGTTCGCTTTTAACAAGATGAGCGAACGACTGAAAGAATCCATGGATCAATTGTTAATGTCTCAGTTACAGGAACTTCAAGCCAAAATGTTAGCGCTTCAATCGCAGATGAATCCTCATTTTTTATACAATACGTTAACTACGATTTCCATCATGGCCGAAGAGAATATGAACGAGCAAATAGTCATTATGATTGAGAATTTATCCATGATGTTAAGATACATATCCGCTGATAATTCATCTCTTGTCCCTTTAGAAACTGAACTAGCCTATACCGAAAAGTATCTGGAATGCATTAAAATCAGACATAAACAAAACGTTCTGTATACATTTGAAATGGCAGATAACATGAAAAATATTCCAGTTCCGAAATTGATCATTCAACCACTTGTTGAAAATTCACTGAAATACTCATCCAAACTGTTGCCTCCATGGACAATTAAGGTGAGAGGGTACCAGGAGAACGACCACTGGTTCGTAGAAGTTACCGATAACGGACCTGGATTTGATCAGAGGGCCATCACTGAATTTACGAATAGGATTCAGGAAATCGAACAAACCGGGATCATTCCTGGATTGCAGCTTGATGGTATGGGACTACTGAATATATATCTCAGGCTGAAAATTTCTTATAGGACAGATTTGTGTATGCAAACCGTTAACCTACCAGATGGCGGGGCGATGGTAAGAGTTGGAGGAATAATTGAAGGGGTGAGGTAACCTGGAGCATACAACACAAATTCGCGTGGTTGTTGTTGAAGATGAAGAATTAATATTGAATAATATCGTTAAGAAAATTCAATCCTTAGATGCTTCCTATGTCATCATTGGTACTGCTCAAGATGGCTTGTCTGCGCTAAAAGTTCTTGAAAGTAATGCTGTCGATGTTTTATTTACAGATATCCAAATGCCTGCCATCGATGGATTAGAGTTGTTAAAGCAAGTGTCGCTTCAATTTCCCCACATAGAAAAGGTAATCATCAGTGGGTATAACAATTTCGATTATGCTCGTCAAGCAATCAAATTCAACGTGAACGAATACTTATTAAAGCCAATCATCACCAGCGAATTAGAACAAGTCCTAATCAAGATTAAGATGTCAATTGAAAACAAAAGGCAGTTACCTAAGTCACTGCCTTCTTCCGAGAAAACGATGCGTACACCTGAAGAAATCGTGCAGATGGTTCAACTATATTTAAAAGAAAACTTTTATGAAGAAATTACACTGGAATCGATCTCCAGGCACTTTAATTTTCATCCTTCTTATCTTAGTAAAATTTTCATCAAACATTCGGGGGGACCGCCTTCCAAATACTTGACAACAGTGCGCATCAATCACGCCAAATATTTGCTTACAAAGGAAAAGAATCTCTCTATTAGAGAAATTTCTCAGCGTGTAGGCTACCCGGATCCTTATTATTTCAGTAGAATTTTCAAACAAGTTGCGGAAAGAACCCCTACGGAATATCGAAACTTGTATGAGTGATGTACGGCACGCATACCCCTTTTATCTCAAAATTTCGATATCACATAACGTTTACCGCTTTCAACATGGAACCAGATACAATCGTTCCCCCTATGAGAGTAAGTTACATCTTCTCCATCAAGCGTTATACTGACCATCTGCTTGGCTAGCACTATGCATATCTGCTTAATTGAAGCTGTGATCTCCGCTTTCGTCAATGCGCCATGCTTCCATTCCAAATCAATTTCATAACCTCCTCTGCCTCGCAACCCCTTGATATACCCGTCTTTCCAGGCATCGGGCAACGCCGGCAGGAATTCCAAATAATCCTGATGCGATTGCAGCAGCATCTCGGCAATTCCTGCTGTAGCTGCAAAGTTTCCATCAATTTGGAACGGAGGATGTGCGTCAAACAGATTGGCATAGACACCGCCTCCTTGATTCATCGGCGCGTCCCCGTTTACAAGCGTTAACAAATTTGAGAGTAACCGCTCTGCGCGATTGCCGTCTTTGAATCTTGCCCATAAGCCGATTTTCCAGCCAAGGCTCCAGCCCGTTCCTCCGTCTCCTCTAATTTCAAGCGATGTTCTCGCAGCATGAAAGAGATCGGGAGCAGACTGCTCCGTAATCAGCCGGCCCGGATAGATTCCTACAAGATGAGATACATGTCGATGATGGACATCCTCGTCTTCATAATCCTTAGACCATTCTTGCAGCCGGCCGTGCTTGCCGATTTGAAGCGGCACTAGCCTTTGCTTCGCCTTTGCAAGTATCTTCGCAAAACCTTCATCCATTTTCAGTTGTTTCGCTGCCTGAATACAATTGTCAAATAACTCACTTATCAAGGATATATCCATGGTTGACGCAGCGCTTACTGCATGCTCCTTGTCGCCAACCAGGAATTTATGCTCGGGAGAGGTCGAAGGCGAAGTAATGAAATACCCCTCTTGATCTTCAACGAGCCAATCCAAACAAAATAGCGCAGCTTCCTTCATAATGGGGTATGCCTGAACTCGTAAAAAAACGTCATTCCCACTGAAGGCATAATGTTCCCATAAATGCTGCGTTAACCAGACACCACCCATCGGCCAGTACGCCCAAACCGGGTCTCCATGGCCATAATCGCCAACCGGTGCCGTCTGGGCCCATAAATCAGAATTATGGTGTGCTACCCATCCTCTAGCACCATAATTCGTTTCAGCCGTCTTCTTGCCATTCAGTGCCAACCTACCGATATAATCAAGGAGTGGTTCATGCAATTCCGCCATATTACAAGGCTCTGCAGGCCAATAGTTCATTTCTGCATTAATATTGAGCGTATAGTTGCTGCTCCATGGCGCCCGCATTGACTCATTCCATATCCCTTGAAGATTGGCAGGCTGTGTTCCCTGGCGTGAGCTTGCAATCATCAGGTACCTTCCATAATGGAACAGGAGTTCAACCAACCCCGGATCGCTGCTGCCATATTCAGCAATCCGCCGATCGGTCGGCATATGCGCGGGCGCTTTGCTTTCTCCTAGCGACAAGGCAACTCTGCCAAATAGCTGGCTATGATCGTCAAGATGGTGCTGAAGAATTTCTTGGTATCGTTTGGCGCGAACGGCATCAATCGCTTCAGCGGTTCTTTGCTTCGGATCACTTTCGCGGCAACTCGCGCCAATGTTTGGATCAAAGCTTGTCGCCGCATTGAAATATAAGGTCGCGCTGGTCGCTCCAATAACGTGCAGACCGTTCGAATCGGCCTTCATCGCCCCGCTTTCATGCACCACAGCCAATCGGCCATGGAACTTCAATGATTGTGAGGTCTCTGGATCGCCGTAAATAATGGGATTATCCGTAAAGTAATAATTGGGCCATACTTGCTCAGGCGCTGTACCGGATATCATGCATTGATCGGCATCAACACATAATTCATAACGTAGAGGACTGTCCAGCCAAGTACGAAAATTGAGCAAACTTTCCTTGCTCGACGTTAACCGTACAACAATGGTTTGATCCGGATAAGAGGCGAATATTTCTCTGGTGTACTGAACGTCGCCAATGTTATACGTGACGGTCACAACGCCAGTTGATAAATCCAGTTTACGGCTATACTGGTGTTTCACATCGCCATGTGCCATTCGGATATGCAAATCGCCGAATGGCAAATAGGATTGCGTATAGGGACCCATCATTTCCTTGCAGAGCCGATCCGCTTCCTCATACCGTTCTTCTGCGATTAACTCCCTCACCCTAGGTAAAACTTCTTTCGCTCCCGGATTATTCCAATCCTTAGGGTAACCTGACCAAAGCGTATCTTCATTTAAAGCGATGCGCTCTTTCTCAACACCGCCGAATACCATCGCGCCCAGTCGGCCGTTCCCAACAGGAAGCGCTTCTGTCCAGTAGACGGCGGGAGATTGAAATTGAATATTCATGATGATCTTATGCCCCCTCATTCATTAATAGATTTACGGATGGTTGATTGAATTCGCTGCATGATGAGAGCAAGGCTATCAATCTACTGCTCGAAGAAGTAATTCAAACTCCCGGTCACGATCACAGATCAGCACACCATTCACAACTTCCAGCTTAGCTGCCTGAATGGACGAGCGCCGCATTTCATAGCCCCCATCTTCATGATGTCCATGAATACGGCCAGGATGAGTGAAATAAAAGATATACCCCTCTTCTCCTTGAACGACCACATCTGCGTGAAGGCCGATTGTCCCATCATCCTCACGCTTGCCGGGCTGGTCGAGAATGAGGCCGTTTCGTTCCCACGTCTCAAGATCATCGGAGCGGTACACACCCTGCCCTCGCCACTCGTCTACAATCATCCAATAATAGCCGCCCAAGTTGAAAACGTTCGGTCCTTCGTGGCCTCTATCGGTTATCACTTGCCCAATAGGTTGCCAAGCATACAAATCTTTGCTGTCTGCAGCATAGGTATGATTGCCTTGCTTAAACCACATTCGAAACGTACCGTTCGGCAGACGATACACACAGGAATCAATCACGTTCTCCTCACTAATGCCAAGCGTGGACTGAAACTTCCATTGAATAAAATCAGGGCTTGTATAATGCCTAATACGAGCCTTTCCCGTCCAATCTTCTGGTACGCCGTGAACATAAGTGACATACATATGGTATAGCCCATCATGCCAAATGATTTCAGGTGCCCAAAACGTATTTCTGCCCCAACCTGTTTCCAAACCTTCCAAGGTTCCCCGGTATAACCAAGTTGTTCCGCAATCCGATGAGGAAGCAACGCCGAGATCAGTGCCATGCACCCATCCGTATTTCGGACCTTCCTGCGTTGCCCGACGGTTCGTGTAAATCATCCACCATTCCTGAGCCTGCCGATTCCATATGACAACAGGATCTGCCGCTCCATCATAAATAGGATCCCTAAACAACGACGATTTCATTTCATCTCTTCTCCACTCCCGCCACTTCATAGCAAAATTGATCTACATCAAGATAACCCTGTTCACTCTGGCAATTATAGCTATATAGTCCAATTCGATCTCCCCTGTAATGCCCCCACCCCAACTGATAGGGGTCCCCAAAGCTCATGAATTGCTCCCCATCGACACTGAATTCAAACTGGTTGATTCCGTCGAGATTCCACACAGATCTTAACCGAAGAGTGTTGCCTGTTAATTCGGCGCCCCACGTAATGGTTCCTGAATCGTTAAACTTCAGAACCTTTGTACCATTCTGTTGTTGTACGCCAATTGTACAGTAGGTTTGCGCAAAATGGCAAAGGCCCGCTTCTTGTCCGTCTACCATGCCGCCAATCTCTATTTTTGCCGTAACCGTATTGTGAGCTGTTCGATACGCTCTTTGTGAAATGACGTTGCAGACAGTAAAAAAATTATCCTTCTCGATGGGTTGGCATGCGTATAGACGCAAATAGCCGGGCCGTTCCGCTAACGACCATTTGTCTTCTCGCGGCTGATGGTTCCATTCCCAATAAGGCTCAAGCATCGCCTGGTCAAAATCGTCCTTGCTGGCAAGAACCGTCACGGGATATCCGTTTATAGACTTATTGCCACCCCATACCATCTCTCCGATTCCATCGCCATCCGTATCGTCTCCAATAATTGGCCATCCGTGGGTCCAGGTTACAGGCAGCAAGTGAAGCGTTCTTCCTTCCCATCCCCCTATTCCTTGATGACTAATGAAATACCAATCCCCGTCAACGGTTTGGACAAGACCGCCTTGGTTCGGCTCCCGGTCTACCTCCTTGCCGTGTGTATGGATAAGCTCCTTTTCCTCATAAGGCCCATAAATATGCTTTGCCCTTAACATCATAACGACTCTGACGTCAACGCCTTCTTCATGGCGAACCTCGCTGTGAAAAAAATAGTAAACCCCATTTATTTTGTAGAGCTTATTGGCTTCGCTTCCCTTGTACTGATGAATAATCGTATCGGTGTCATGCAACAGCTCTCTACCGTCTTCACTGAGTTTAAATAAGTGGATATGATAATTATCAGCAAAATTCGTGGCCACAAAGTAGCCCTGTCCGTCATCATCCCAAAACGGGCAGCCATCATCCCAGCCGCTAACCGCCCAAACATGATGCAGCGGCTCCCAAGGTCCAGTCGGGTCGACGGCCGTGCTCATAAACAATCCTTCATCGGGCGTGAAGAAATAGACCCAGTATTTATTCTTGTGGAATCGGATCGCGCCTGCCCAGACTCCTCTGCCATAACGATTCATGCGATCATACTTATATTCCGGGCCGATGCTTGTCAAATCTTTCACAACGTGCCCGATCATTCTCCAATTCACAAGATCTTTGGAATGCAGTACCGCCATGCCTGGTGAGCAATGCAGCGTAGAGGAAATAGCGTAGTAATCATCTCCGACCCGAATGACATCCGGGTCGCTATAATCCCCTGGCAAGACTGGATTGACATAGGTGCCGTCTCCCTGATCTCCCCAAGCTCCTTTCTTCGATAATAGATTGTAGTTTGCTTCCATAGTAAAGTCATCCTTTCCATTATAATCTGCTTGTAAGCAAGCTCGATGATCAAACTCATTCTGGACTTATGAATGAGGGCCGGTCATCAGAATTCGGTGTGATGCTCCCGTTCCCGATGACCAGCCCTGTTAGGGTCGACAAATCTTACATCACTTCAAAACATTGACAATCATCGTATTACTGGATGTGGCTCCCGCATAGTTGACGAGCTCAGCCTGATACGAATACGTACCTTTTTCCTTATTGGTTACAGCGGTCACAGCAGATTGGGCTGAAGGCGTATGATTCGTCAGCGCTTGTGTATAGATCAGAACGCCATTTTCATATAAATTATACGTCGCTCCATTGATTCCCCACCACAAGTTCATGTTGACATTGAAGTTTCCGTCACCATCCCAGTTATCGTTCGACAAAACAGGTTTGGAAGGCGTTGCTTGCGTTACGTTTACAAGCAGCGTATTGCTTGTAGTAGTACCGTATGCATTCGTAAGCTCTGCATAATAACGATAGGTACCATTCGGTTTATAAGTAATAGATGTTACGGTAGATTGGGCATTCGGCGTGTCGTCCGTAAGGGTCTTCGTTTCAATTAACACATCGTTCTCATAAAGCTTATAAATCCTGCCGTTTTCTCCGTACCACATATTCATTAGAATATTAAAATTACCATCCTGGAGGCCCGTATCCTGCCCATTGTCTTCAGTAAGGACGACGGCACCCGGCTTAGCCTTGCTTTTCGAAACGATGTTGTTCACCACGTAGCTGCTTACATTCGATTCATTGCCAACGAAGTCCTTGCTTCGAGCGTAGACAGTAACATTGTCGGAGACGGTAACAGGTGAGACATACGTTGTCCATGTGCCGCTATTCCCGATTTTGTATTCCTTGATCACCGCATTGTCCGGAAAGCTGATCGTCAAGGAAACATTGCCATTAGTCGGACTTGTGACGTCAGCTGTGAAGACTGCGTCCCCAAGGACAGTCTTGTAGATATTGCTGACTGTATAACTCGACTCGTCCGAGATATTTCCTTCAGCATCCGTACTTCTTGCATACACCGTTGCGTTCTCGAAGAGTGTTACTGGCCCCGTATACGCTGTCCATACGCCGTTATCCCCTACTTTGTAATCCATCACAGCCGCCTCAAGCGGATAGTTGATGGTCACATGAACATCTTGGTTGGTCGGCACTGTAATATCGGCATACAAACTGGCCACAGCAGGCGGAGTCGTATCGGCGATGTTTACAGTGACCGTGTGCTGCTGCTCCACATTGCCTGCCCAGTCCACACTCCAATATACAATTGCATGCGCTCCGTAGGTAGTCAACGTAACCGTGTTTCCGGTTTGCTGCGCGCCTCCGTCCAATGTGTAGTAGGTTGCCGCAACGCCGGAACTATCATCATAGACACTAAGGGTTACCGTCGCATTATTCTTGACCGATCCCTTCGGTGCATTATCGGTTGTTACCGGAGGCGTCACGTCTGCCGGTTTCACTGCCCCGTGGAATCTCACTTCATTCATGTTTCCAAACCACGCGTTTGGGTTGACAATTTTGATGTAACGGTACGGCACTTTACCGTTCACCGCCAAGGTTTGCCAATCCCGTGTAGATACCGCCGCTTTGGTGAGCGTTGTCCATGTTGTATTATCGTTGGAGCCTTGGATTACTGTACCATTAATTCTTGTATAATTTTGATCTTGTCTTGCTAGCAACTCTACACTCGTAAGCGCAGCTTGATTGCCAGCATTAAAGTCAAAGATGATGTAGCTTCCCGTTCCGGAATTGTTGCTTCCAATACGGAAATCGGAACCCGTGCTTGCATTGCTGTCAAACAAATAATTCACCTGCTGCAAGGTTTGGGCTGCAGTTCTTCCTGAAGTTGAATCAATTAAATTCGCGTTGCTAGTGATATTTGTAATCACATCCGTCTCATCAACCAGATACAGAGAAGAGTTGTCTGTTGTTTGAGTAGCCGGATACCCTGCCGTTCCGTCTTGTTTATTGTAAAGAATGGTGTATTTCACCGGCCCAGTTGCCACACCTTGATTCAAAGTCGCCGTAGCCGTCCAGTTGATATTGTCTGTGGAAGATACGGTTGCCTCTTGGTCTTGAATAGCGACTTTTACGTCTTTAATGAGCTCTTTGGCTACAATTGCTAGTTTTACTGTGTTGCCGGGCACGATCCTACTCGCGATGCTTTGAGCCGAACTGATTGAAGCTGATTGGATTCTAATCAAATTTTCAACTTTTCCATGGAATCTCACCTCAGCCATATTGCCATACCACGCATTACCATTGTAAATACGGATATAACGATACGGGACATTGCCGCTGACCGGCAAGGTTTGCCAATTCGGTGTAGATACCGCTGCTGTAGTGAGAGTCGTCCAGGTCGAATTATCGTTGGAGCCTTGAACGACTGCCCCGCGAATTCTGTCATACAAAGCTCTTCCGAGCAATTCTACACTCGAAAGCGTAACTAGATTGCCTTCCTTAAAGTCAAAGGTGATATAGCTTCCGGATCCGGAGCCGTTCAACCGGAAGTCGGAACCCGTACCTGCATTGTTGTCAAATAAATAATTCACTTGTGTTAATGTGTCTGCTGCTGTTCTTCCTGAACTTGAAGTTGAATCAATCAAATTTGTGATGCTGGTGATATTTTTAATTAAATCCGACTCGTCTACAAGGAACAGTGTGGAGTTATCTGTCGTAGTGTGAATAGGGAATCCGACCGCTCCATCTTGCTGGTTGTAAGTAATGGCGAAATTCACTGTGCCTGTTGCTGCGCCTTGATTCAAGGTCGCCTCAGCGATCCAGTTGATATTGTCCGTAGACGTAGCCGTCGCAGCCAGGCCTTGAATCATGACATTGACGTTATTAATCGCTTCTTTGGCTATGAAGGCTAATTTGACCGTGCTACCTGGAACAATTCTGTTGCTGAGGCTCTGAGCCGAACTGATCGAAGACGACGCGATCTTGCTCAGGGACTTCACAACGCCATGGAGTCTTACTTCCGCCATATTGCCGTACCACGTATTCGCATTGTAAATTCGGATATAACGGTACCCTTTCGTATCGCTAACCTTCAACATTTGCCAATCCGCGGTAGATGCCGCTGCTTTGGTGAGAGTCGTCCACGTGTTATTATCGTTGGAGCCCTGAACCACTGCACCGCTTATCCGAGTAAATAATCCTGAATCTTGTCTTGCAAGCAGTTCTACATTCGAAAGCGTCACTTGATTGCCTTCCTTGAAGTCAAAGGTCATGTAGCTTCCCGCTCCAGAGCCGTCCAACCGGAACTCGGAACTCGTACTAGCATTGTTGTCAAATAGATAATTCGCTTGTTTTAACGTATCTGCCGCGCTAAAACCAATCAAATTGGCGAGGCTGGCAGCATTCGTAATCAAATCTGAATCATCGGCAGCGAACAACTTGGAACCATCGGTTGTGCCATACAGGGTATCTCCGTTCGTTCCGTCCTGCTTGGTATAGTCGACACTAACTTTCACGTCGCCGCTTTGCTCTTGTCCGGTCAAAATTGTCGTAGCCGTCCAGTTAATATTGTCCGTCGTACTGACTGTGGCAACCTGGCCTTGAATGTTAACCTTTACGTTACTAATCGCTTCTTTGGCCGTGATAGATGCTTGGATTGGCTTTCCAAGCGCAACCCGGGCGTTAAGAGCCTGATCCGAACTTAAGGAAACCGATTGAATCTTGTTGCCAATTTCATAACGTGTTCCATAGACATCAAAATCATCCAATTCCAAGAGATTCACCACTTCACCATAAAGAACAGCAGGAAGCGGTTGAATCATTTCCAGTTTGATATAACGATATTTCTCATTTTGGTAGGTAGGATCCACATCAAGGGTATGAAAAGCTTGCGTATACTGGGTGACACCCGGTGTCAAACGTGTCCAATTCACCTTATCATTAGATCCATATACCGTGGAGTTGGCGAGACGATCTACGAAGATATTGCCCTTAAACCCAAACTTGGTAGCTGAAATCTTATAATCGGGACCGAAATCCAGCATATGGTACAAATGAGGCGCCGATCCTTGCGCAAGACCATAGCCAGCACCGGTAGACCAATCACCATCGTCCATTTTAGAAGCATAAGCACCCCAGGAGGACCAAGCTACTACCTTCGACCAACGCATACTTCCGATATTATTTAAAGGCGTCACTATTGCCAGACCCTCGGTTGCAGCCCTTAGCGCTTGCAATTGCTTATCGAAATCCACCTCGGATGCAGTGTTAATCAGACTCAACGTGTCGTTATACACCGTTTGGAAATTCTTGAGCGTTGCTTCCACGTAAGCTTGGTTGAGATCATAGGAAGCAATGATGGCTTGAACTGCAGCAGCACGGTCGCTGCTTACGATAATGTTGACATTTTTGACCGAAACGGTAGTGCCGTCCGTAGCCGCAAGGACAACGGAATAGTCTCCGGCCTCTGTAGGCTGCCAGGAAAATGCGCCTGTATGGGCATCGATCGGAAGACCTTTGGAATTATTCTGAAACTCATACGCAATCACATCCGTGCTGCTGGCATCGGTAGCAGACAAATCGACATTCACAGACGCTCCTACATAGGTATAGATCTTTAAATCCGAGCTTCCGGATTTAAATACCGGAGGTGTTAGATTCGTACTTGCCGCCGCATCAACGGAGTCTATATCGACGGTAACACCAGGCGCTCCTTTTACGGTCATATAAACGATATTTTCAAAAGATCCGGCAAGGGACACATATCCCCACTCCCCTTTCGTATCCGGAAGAGTGAAGGTCGAACCTAGCGCATTAAATGTGCTTACGCCATTGGTTCGAATCTTGAATCCAAAGGGCCCCGAACCGGCAGCGCCTGCAAAACTGAGAGCAGCTATTTTACTTCCTTCTTGCGTTGCATGAAATTGGATAAAGCTGATATCCCCTTCTTGCATCAGAGCCGTATTGTTATCAAGCTTCGTGTATCGGTCTTCAAGTTCCAGGATCTTACCATTTGATTTATCCTGAGGAATAAACTTTGTTGCATCAGCCTCAGCCTCCGCTGGCAAATAGAGCCAGAAGTCATTGCCAGCATCCTTGTTCCCCCACATACCGGGAGTTGCCGGTTGTTTCTTGGTAAAGGCTTCATAGTAATATGGGGCAAGCTCGGATACGTCTTCCTGTTTGACGTACGTATAGTAGGAATAAAAATCCCAAAAATTCGCAGTATCAAATCTTCCCCTGTAACCGCCTGATAGACCATTATAAGTGTCTCTTATATATCCCCCCATACCTACGTTATCTGGGTCGCCACCGGTAATGGCGTATGCCTGTGGAGTCCATGGCGTGTCATTACCGAGCATGAACTGCCAGAAATAGTCGGCTGCCGCCAAAAGTCGATGATTCAGAAACGCCATGATATCTACGGCATTACCCGCTGTAGACGGGGCTCCAGTTACCGGATCAATTTTGGTTCCCTGAGCATGGATCAAACGGGTTAAGATAGCCGCGTTGGTTAAGTCTCCGCCGCCGTGCGCTTGGTCTCTACCCATCTCCATATGCTGTACGTGCGGTTCTACCGGCGTTCCTTCCCCGACTATCGTTCCCGGTTTTTCTTCCTCCGTTACCCATCGGAACAGCGCCTTGATCGATCCGTTGAAGCCTTGATCATGAGCTGTACGGTTAACGGTAAACCATTCCACAGCCTCGTTGTATCTATCGCGGTTGCCGGTAAAGATATAACCGGATATGGCACCTATCAACGGATAATTATGCTGGTTCATAAAATGGTTTTGGTCATGCAAAAAGGTTTCTGTTGCGGGAATAATAAGATGATTGGTTAAATCAGCTGTATCTTGATCTGTCCAAGCCAGTGCTTCTGTTTGAGTGCTTGTGTACCTCATGATCTCTGCGGCCATGAGCATTCGATTAAGAGGTATTCCTGCGTGAATACAGGCATCTTTATAGTACGCATATTTCGCAGGATCCATCTGCTCCCAAAGACGGATGATCATCATGGCATTGGCACGATATACTTCGTCGCCGGTTATATAATACATCATCGCCTGTGCATATGCCTTTATGCCATCTGCAATAAACCTTCCTTCAATACCCTGACTGTCAAAATTATCGTTGAGTACTGTAATACCGTCTCTACTGTTGCTAGAACCAATCGTTCTTGAAGCTTCAGGAGCCGTGAGCAACATGTTATTCCAATAGTATGTCCAAGGTTGTGCTCCCGTTCTGATCTTCGATCTCAGGTTATCAAGAAGCTCCTTGGTGAGTCCTACTCCGGGATGTGTAAAGCCTTCCTCATCGGTTACCTGTGTAATCGCCGGTAAATAATCTGTAAATACCGAAGCTGATTCTGCCTTAACGGTAACTGGTATAGCGGATAAACAAATCTGTGCTATCATGATGATTACTGATAGAATCGATACCAATTTCCCTTTATTCTTCATTCGCAATCTCCCTCTCATGTAAAATGTTGAAGTTATTTCCTTAAAAAGAAATAATAGCGTTTTCAATATTCGTTATATATCCTCCCTTTCTTACCTTCCTACAAGCCGTATATCGATTCAGCCCTTATGCGGAAGGGACAGAGCCCTTCCACTTCGAAACTCTGATCATCACCCGACGGTTTATGCTTCATGGCGAAACTGGATGTCATGCGCATGTTCGTTAATGTCAAATTTCCCCTTTTCTGCATCCAAAATCAACTCGCCATTGATACGAAGATTGATGAAGGTGATCCCGCCTACGAATCGTTCTTGATCAAATCCGTATATGCGATTTTTATTTTCATTTTTTCCATTATAGGACACGTTTCGGAATGTGACATTTTCAACCCGCTTACCGGGTACAGGATTATATTTCTCGTTCCATACCACCCGTATGTCTACCAACTGGCCCAATTCAAAATCCTCCACGCGGATATCCTCATAACTAACATTGCTTACGGTGTTATTATCGCCGACGTTAATATTCATCGACCCCCAATAATTAGGTTGAGGTTCATGATGTTCCAGAATATCGATATTGGAGAAATGAATATTCTGAATCAGGTCGCCCCGCTGATAATCTCCGTGCCCCCCTACATTAAGCGCATGGGCTACGTCTGCCCAAAGGACGGAGTCTCTAACGCTGATGAAACCCGCATCTCCTCTGTAGTCCCAACGACTTCCGTAAATGGCAATACAATCATCCGATGTTCGCAGGAACACATCTTCGATTTCGATATGTGAGCTGGCCATCATGTCAATGCCGTCGGACCAGCCACGCGTGCTGAAGGATTTGAAGTTGCGGATCTGGATGTATTCGGACTTACCAATGTAAATGCTGTAGTGTGGCGGGTCGAGCAGCACGATTCCTTCCACCGTAATATGGTGTGAAAAGGTGATCCGGACACCTCGGAAAGCCGAGAATCGGTGGAAGTCGGATAAATATAGCATCCCTCTCCCGCGAATCGTGACATCATGTACATGATCGCAAACGAGTGAACCGACAACGATAGCACCACCTGCGATATAGACAGTTTTCCCGGACGGAATGCGAAAGATCGTCTCCTCCAAATAATGCATGCCCGGCTCAAAATAAATCACTTCCGGCTCCACGCCACCAGGCAGCAACGGGCTGTTCGCCAAACGGTCGATATCCTCCATTCGATGGATGGCAGGCTTCAGGAACAGCACGTTCGGCGCGCCTGGTTTAGGAGGTTCTTTCTCCAGAGGATTCGCAAAGAGATGAAGATTGCTGAACCGATCTCCGTTCACTTCTATCGACAGCTTGCACGGTTCATTCAGACGAAAGGTAACGGCCGCTCCATCCACTTCGAATGGAATTTCCTTCGAGAGCGGTCTAATGACCGCTTGATGCACGGAGCCCTTCCGGCTCACGACCCTAACATCCACCGTTCCTTCCATGTCAAAATAGGCCATTGATGCCTGTCTGACATTGTGCATGTCCACCTTCGCTTGATATACGAAGAGCGGCTGCCAGTCTTCTCCAGGAATTCGGACGCTTACTTCAAAATCGTCCTGTCCCACCGCCCCTTCAGGAGCCTGCCAAATCTGTAAGAGGCTCATTATTATACTCCTCCTTGGAATCATGATAGGGAGGAAGACCTTAAGGCCTTCCTCCCATGTACCTTAAATTTCCGGCGACCACGCCGATATCACTACTATCACAAAACAGCGAAGTATTAGATAGTTTAAAAAACTGCAAATTCATCGATATTAAGCTTCTTCACGACTTTAAAAGCCTTCAAAATGTTTAATTTGGCTACTTCCCACCAGCATCGAGATAAGCTTGCACCTGTTTAACGACCTCTTGCCGTATTGTGTCCAGACCTTGGGTACGCCACTTCTTGTTTTGTTCCCTCGCATAATCCTTCCATTCCTTGACCATGCCAGTCATAAGCAAATCGGATGCTTGCAGCATAACGGGTTTGACCTTGGCAATTTCTGTCGCGACGGATGCTGAATTAAAGATAAACCCCGATAACGGCAGCTGATAATAGCTTTCATTGTTTCTAGCCCATTTCAGGTAAGCCAGTGTCTTCAGATCGTTATCCGTAAAGATGCGGGACAGGGTTGAATGATTGGTTAGTTCATAGCCCGGAAAGCGGTATTGGGGTGATTCGGCCGTCAACTTATAGCCGCCCACTCCGTCCATAACCCAATGTTCGCCTTCAATCCCAAGTTCGAACAAGTCGTGATTTTCTTGGCTACTAAACAGCCAGTCCAGAAATTTCATCGTACGATCCGTATTCTTAGATGTGACCGGAATGACTAGGCTGTTATTAGCCCAGAACGTAGTTCCAATTGATGCTGGCTGCATATCCCGTTGTGCCTGACTCCCTAGAAGGAACGGCTCATAATCCGCCTCAGGATTAACCCGTTGCAAATCTTGCCTAAGTCTGGCAATCCCGGATAGGGTCGTGTCGGCCTGTGAAGCAGCTTTGCTTAAATCTAGAGCAGTTTCTGCTTCTGACGATAGTGGATTTGCATTGTTGTATTTTCGAAATTGAACCCGGGTCCCGAAATGTTCGTAAATGGCATCATGGGAATTAAAAGGAGCTGGAAAATCGGCAAATTCCGAGTCGGGGTCGCCGATGGTCGCAGCGCCAATTACTTTCTTTCCATCCTTGGATAACGCCACACTAAATGGAATGCCGCCCGTAAATGAATCTGACATCATCGGAGCCAATCGTATGTCGCTGTGCCCCTTTGCATCAGGAATTCCCAATCGAAATATGCCCCTGCTGCCGATCACAGCCGGAATTTTATCCGGAAATTGATGAAGTACTTTATCAAAATAAGTAGTTAGGTCATTCATCGTCTCGAGCGGTTTCATGCCTAACGACTCCCGAATATCCTTCCGGACCGCAATTGCCGGCGGGTCATAATAGGAATCCAACAAAGGAATGGTATAGATATGGCCGTTGATTGTATTGGAATCCATCATTTCCTTAGGGAATGCTTTCTTTAAACCTGGATAATGATCATTATTAAAGTACTTGTCCAACTGTTGATAATAACCCATGCTCACATTATTAAATAAGTGTTTTGTCCAAGGTGCATCGAACATCAGGTCGACGGGCTCTCCGGTGGACATTCTTAACATCATTTTTTTTTCATTCTCCAAATAGGGACTAAACTCGAATTGAAGCGTGGTGTTTAATGTTGCATGCGTCATTTGTTCAAACTTCTGTAATATCTGGTCCATGTCAATAGGTCTGTCTCCGAACAGCATTACTTTTAATTTAACAGGATCTGGAATATCTGAAGTCACTGGTAGGTTTCCTGTCGAACTTGACCCACGATTTGGGCTATTCACATTTTCCTGACAAGCCGATAAGAGTAAGTTCAAGCTAAAGACTATAAGTAGCCAAGGAACAAGTCTGAATCTTTGATACTTCATGTATCTCCCCCCTGTAATTAGCAACCTATTCGCAGATTGATTGAGTCTTTACTCCATCAATAAGGTTTCGAGCTTATGTTCCCTACGGTAATGGTCAGGCGTCATGCCAACATGCTTTTTAAATAACACATAGAAATAGTTGGTATTCTCAAAACCCACATTTTCGCCAATCTTCCTTGCAGGGTCATCTGTTTTCACTAATAGCTCCTTTGCTTTCTCCAAGCGGAGTGCCGTTAGATATTCTGAAACAGAATGATTCATTTCCTCTTTGAATAGTCGTCTCATGTAATTGGTGGACAGACCCACGAATTGAGACATCTGATCAACCGAGAGATTATAATCCAAATAGTTTTCCTTCATGTACTCCACCATGGCGGCAACGGTTTTACTATTTTTCGATTTGGATTCCTGATCACGAAGTCTTATGATAATTTGACATAGATTCATGTACCAAGCTTCCATTTGTTCTAATGTATCAAGGTGCAATAATTCTTGCTGGCGAGTATGAATCTCCAAGCTATGATCCGACTGTTCTAAGCTTGACATACTCTTGGCTACGCGGATTGTCATAATAAGCAGCTGGATAAGGGAATGAATAATCACATCATAGGTGAATGCCATCATTTCAGCAAAAAATTCAGACGTATATTCCTTAAGGGCTTCCATATCTCCTGCTTTAAGACTGGTCATGATTTGCTTCTCCAACGCATCGGGATATTCATACTCTCTGAATTCCGCCCCTATCCGATCATCGAACGACAGGATGCTATTAGTTCCAAAGATTAAACGGTAAAGAACGGTTTGGTAAGCGCTATCCCTGGATTCACGCAGCTGTTCCATAGTGTGGGCAACGGGTCCAATCCCTATCGTAACGGTAAATTTCAATAAGCTTCTGATGTTTGTTTGTATGTCGGCAAATAGGCTTCTTAACACACTTATATGCGCTTCTGCATCCCCATTGCCAATATTGAATACGAAATCTAAAGAATCGTAGCCATTCTCAATAACTTCCAATTTAAAGGTATTGCCGACAATCTCTTGACTGATATTCTGAATGGCAAATTTGAATAGCGATAAATCAACCATATCATATTTTATCGAGATCTCATGGAACCCGTCGATCTTGAGCACACAAACTATAAAACGATCCCCTGCTGAACCGATCTGCAACTTCTCCATCGCTAACTTGACTTCCTGATTATTATTCACGGTGCCATTAAGAACCGATCTAAGAAGACTTTGTCTGCGCACGGGTACCGATTGATTGAAGTCAGTTTGCAAGGTCTCGACTTTATCTTCCAATAACGAGAAAGACTTGTTTATCAAATCATATTCGTTCAGGCTGACCTTTTCTTTCGTCTCTGTTGTTGTTTTTATCCTAATCAGAAGATGAGAGATCGGGAAATATATAATTCTTGTAAAGAAGACCGATGTAATCGTAATCAATAGAATACAAACCAAAGTTAGCGCAAGTATGAAGTTCTGCAACGTGTGAACTTTCCCTAACAGTTCATTTTTTTCCGAGAATACAACGAAATTCCAACCTAGATTATCAGACTTCACATAAGAAATGCGATATGATTTTCCTTGGATCGCTTCATCCATCTCTCCTCGCATACTGTTAGAACGAACAATCGTGGAAAGGATCTCTTGGGTTGACACATCATCATAAGACCACCCCCTTGGTTCAGAAATAATATGGCCTTGATAGTTGATGATCATCATTTTGTTCGGTCTTTCATCGTTTCCTTTCAAAATTAGCGATTGAAGCACCTTTTGATCCAAGTTCAAAACCATGCTGTTCTGTTCTTTGCTTGAATTAATCCTTGTATAGACGATCGAAATATAGTCCTGTTTGGTCATCTTATTCGCATCCGATGAAAAGGAAAGGGTCGCTGTTCGTGGAATAAACAATCCGTTCCTCGTCATATCCCCTTCTTTCAGAAAATCCGTCATGCCTTTATCAAAAAAATCATCAATCGTGCTAAATGCCTTGGCCGAATTGAAAACAATGCCAGCATGATAATTGTATACATAGATCGAAGACACTAATGGATTGGTGTTTTTAAATCCTCCTAATTGGCTGTTGATGTCGTAGATATCATTGGTACTAAATGTTGTCCCATTCAACGCTTTTGAGATATATTCATTATTCAGATAAAGCTGAGAATAATAGTTGTAGGTAAAAGTAAGTAAAATATCCGCCGTATTATAGGTTTGATTCATCATTCTTGATGAAGTTTCCACAATGTCCTCTGTCATATTTGACGAAACCCTTTTAAGCACCACATAAGAAAAGCAGCTAATAAATAAGAATCCGATCAACACATACGAAAGTATGATTTTAAACAACATATTTTTTTTCCGAAAAACAGTCATAACATTTTTCATGTTCACGCCACCCAACAGATGAATAGTTTTGTAATGTTATTATATCCTTAAACAACATCTTAGTGGAGTAAGATAGCTGTTTGAATATCAACAAACTGTTTAAATTCTGTTAAATGCCAATGAAAAATGCCTGCACAGACCTAAGTCTGCACAGGCATTGCCTTTATTTACTTCTTTTGAGCGAGGAAGGTATTGATTTGATTCTTCAATTCTTCCTTAATTTTATCTACACCTGAAGCCTTCAAATCCGCATTCATCTTCGACAAGTGTTCATTAACTTCGCCGAAGCCGGACAATAGAAACGGTAGATACTTCTGTATAACAGTGTTACATTTGGCAATCTCATTTTTTACAGGCTCTTGATCAAATGTAAATCCTGCCAAAACATTTTTCTTGTACGATTCCGGCTTGAATTGATAATCATAATATTTTTGGAGTTGATCTGACAATCCTGCAGGGATTCTGTTTAATGTCGGATTCCATGTCAATTGGTAACCTGGGAACATGTAATTTTTCGCTGGATCGACGCCATCCGGAAGCTTCCATTGATTCGTACCTACGGACTGCCAGTTTGTACCTTCAATCCCGTACGTAAACAAATCATTGTTCTCTTGCTTGGAGAAGATCCAATCCAGGAATTCCATTGTTCTGTCAATTTTTTTGGAAGTAGCAGGTATAGCAAGGAAATTCCACGCTTTGCCATCTGTCGATTGCTTTCCAGGTGCCAATTCTTGATTGTTTTTAAAGATTGGCCAGAAACCAAGTTCTGCATTTGGTACTTTTGCCTTAATTCCAGCTTCCGTACCCTTGAAATTACTCAATGTTACGAATCCAGCAGCGTTTTGTTTCCCTGTTCCAGTTGTAGCCGTCAGTGTGTCTGCCGGGATAAATTTGTTAAACCGTTTCGCTTGATTAAACTGGTTCATCAGATAATCCAGACCGTATTTGGGATTAATTTTAGCCCAATCCGATGCCGGATCTCCATAAGCCGCTATACCCGCTACAGATTTTCCATCTTCTGCGATTTGGGTATAAATATAATTCGCTTTAGGATTACCACCGCCCGTAAATGGGAATACCTTTCCTTCCAACTGTTGAGCATTGATATCAGTAAATAATTTAAAGAAAGCCATATTTCCATAATTCGCAAATGGTACCATGTCTTTTTCGTTTTGGCTTACTTTGTCAAGGTAGTTATATAAATCGTCATAACTGCTGATTTCCTTCATGCTGTACTTCGTTAACAAATCCTTTCTGTAATATACGCCTTCCATATCCATAAACGCGTTTGTAATTGGAATGACAAAGGTTTTGCCAAAGATCTTGTTGTCATTGATATATTCAGGTGAGAATGCCTTTTGAAGTCCTGGATATTGAGGATTGTTAAAGTATTTGCTCAAATCTGCTAATGCGCCGTCTTTCGCGTTTTTATCCTTATCCCATGGGACAAAGAGGTCGAAATCTTCTGCCGCTGTCAGCCATAATTGTTGCTTTGTGCCATAGTCCGCAGGCGGTGTCCATGTCAGATTCAATGTCGTATTCAATGTATCCTTCGTACGTTTCTCAAACTCTTTAATGGCGGGATCGACAGCGCGATAATGCGAGTTTTCAGCCCCGAACAGACGAACATTCAGCGTAACCGGATCCTTACTTTTTGCTGGTGAAGCACTTCCAGTAGTCGAAGCGCTTTCAGTCGGCTTACTATCTTCCTTGCTGCATCCAACGATTGAAGCAGCAAGCAGTGTTACAGCAAGCGGTATTACAAAAAACTTTTTTTTCATGTTTTTTCCTCCCTAATAATCATATATCTATACTAAACCGCTATAGCGGGTCTAGCCCTTAACTGCGCCAACCACTAAACCTTTAACAAAGTACTTTTGTAGAAAAGGATAAATGAAAATGATTGGACCTACAGTGACTACAGCAGTAGCCATTTTTGCCGTATTGGTTGGTACAACATAATTAAGCGAAACGCCAGGCAATTCATTCACTTGATTCGCAAAGTCCACTTCTCTCAATACCTTCATGATCAGATATTGCAGAGAGTACAGTTCTTTATCGTTAATGAAAAGAGTGGCTGTAAACCATTCGTTCCAGAAACCGAGCCCATAAAACAATCCGATCGTTGCCAGTGCAGGCTTAGATAACGGAAGGATGATTTTAAATAAAATATAGATGTCATTAGCTCCATCCATTTTGGCGGACTCAGCCAGTGAATCAGGGATTTGCTTGAAGAAATTTCTTAACAGAAACATATTAAATGGGTTAACCAGCACCGGCAGGATATACACTAAAATATTGTCTGTTAAGTTTAAATACTTTGTTATCAATAGATAAGTTGGTATTAAACCTCCGTTGAACAGCATCGTAAAATACACGAAAAAAGCAATCTTGTTTCTGTGAGTAAATGTTTTTACAGAAAGGGCATAGGCCATAGCACTCGTAAGGATAAGACAGAGCACCGTACCCACAACGGTGAAAATGATGGTTGTCTTGTAAGCATTAAAAATCGCATTATCCTGAAATATGACCTTGTAGGCAAATAGAGATATTTCTTTTGGAATTAGAACGAAGCCGGTCATCTGTACCGCTTTTTCGTCAGATATGGAGCTTGATAGAATGAGAATAAAAGGTAAAATACAAAATAAAGAAAATATCGTCATAAACAGATAAGAAACAATATCTATGCCTTTCCCCTCAAGGCTTTTATTCATATTTAACAATCCCTTCCTAGAAAATTGCAGAATCCTGATCATATTTCTTTGCGAGCCAATTCGTTATAAATACAATTACTAAGCCGACAAACGATTGATAAAGTCCAATCGCGGTGGACATGCTGATATCATTCATCTGCCTAAGCATTCTGAATACATAAGTGTCAATAACATCGGTCGTGTCATATAAGTTCGGGTTATCGCCTACGATGGCATAAATCATCCCTAAATCTCCGTGGAATATTCCGCCTATGCCGAATAAGGTCAAGAGTACCGCTGTTGTTCTGAGCTGCGGCAGCGTAATCTTGGTTATACACTGCAGGCGGCTGGCTCCATCCATTTTGGCGGCTTCATAAATTTCCTGGTCAATCCCTGCTATAGCCGCCAAATATACGACGGAGCCGAAACCTGCCGTTTTCCAAATTTTCAATATGATCAGTATCCCGGTCCATAATGCAGGATTGGAATAAAAATTGATTTCTTGCCCTTCTTTCAAATAACCAACTGCTTTTAAAACCGTATTCACTAATCCTACATCCGTAGATAATAGGGCAAAGACAAACATGGAAACCAATGTCCAAGATATAAAATTAGGCAGAATGACAATAGATTGTGTCACTTTCTTGAAATACTTGGAGCTGATTTCAGATAGAACAAGGGCAATAAAGATGGAAAAAAACAAACCAGTTACAAGAAATAAAACATTTAAATACACCGTGTTCCAGGTAACTGTCAGCCAATCTTTTGAAGTGAAGAAATACTCAAAATTTTTCAACCCAACAAATTTACTTTTGAAAATCCCTTTTACTACGTTGAAATTTTGAAAAGCTACAATGATGCCTACCATCGGCAGGTACTTAAAAATCACAAAATACAAAATACCCGGCAGTACTAATAAGTACAAATAAAAATTTTGACTGATATCTGATAGGAATGTCTTTTTTTTCTTTTTTATTACTCTGCTGTCCGATTTGGTATTACTCAAAGCTGTTTGCATGATTATCCTCCTTATTCTGACTTCCTTGATGAGTTAACCGAAATTTCGATATGCTGCGATCGAGTCAGCCTCTCAGTTAAGCTGATAGGACTACTATCGCAAACTTTCGGATCAAGGAATAGTTTAAGAAGCTACAAAATCAACGAATTTCAACCATTACTGCACTTCAAAAAGCTTCAAATTCAATAAATTTAGTGAAACTATCGTTATATGAACTATCTATGAGAGTAACCAACAAGAACTTGATCCCATAAAAAAAAGACCGCGGTTTAAGCGGACTTCATTAGGACTGTCTCATATTCACTGTTGTTGAAGAAATGCTCTACTTCTCTATTCCCTCTAGATAAGCCAAAACCGATTGTCACAATCAAAGATCTCTTATTCAATTTCAGCATCATCACCTTCTCTCCATTTGAAGTATCTTCCCACACTGAGAGAAAGAATAATGCATGTGCTTCTAAAGCAAAAAAATAGAACCTCACATCTTTCCAGCGCTTGTAGAACCAACGGCTTACGCTGTTTTCACCATAATCCACGATAAATCAGCGGCAACTCCACATTCTCATTGGATTGATCAAAGTGATCGAATCCTTCTCCCCTAACAACCTCGTGAATAACAATGATTTGATAGCTCATCCCAAGAACTTCTGGAAGCTCTGATAATATCATGATAATCGCCTTCCCTGTTTGCGCGATGCGGGACATTAGCTTATGAATTACTGATTGGCACCTACGTCAACGCCCCGTGTTGGTTCATCCAGGATAAGAATGTCTGAATTATTCAACAACCACGGTGCAAGCAATACTCTCGCTGGTTACCACCGCTCAGATTTATAATTAATTGATCTAGGCTTGGTGTTTTGATTCGGAAGAAGTGCTCCTGAAATTTTGCGGTCTTCTGTCAACAATCCGACGTGTTTGATCAATTTGTTGGATAAACAACCAACCACCGAGCTTTGAACGATTAATTCGGTGGTTGGCTGAATATATTCCTGGACTTCCAGTTTAAAGTGAGCACAATTATCAGGATTTTATTTGAGATATTACGATTTTAGAAAAGAAATCGCGTTTATGATAGATGCTGCGAAATGCATATCGATCTTTTTGCCTGATTGCGCATGAACGTAATTCTCAAGCATATTGAAATTATTCTTAGCCTGAGGCTTACTCAAGTGTGCTTGCAGGGTCTCGATCTTGTCTAACAAATTAGTGAAAGTGGCTGGGTCGAAAATCCAATTCTGTTGGTCCGCATAGCGCACAGCCTCATCTAAGTGATTCGCATCCATCTGGACTTTCAGCGAAAACGTTCCAATAGTTTCATTTCCTGCTGAATCAGCAGCCGTCACCTTCACGTTATGATCGCCAATCTCAAGAGAGAGTGGATTGAATGAATAAGGAAGACTAACTTGCGTGCCGTCAACCTCGAAAGACTTGCTAACAACTCCACTTAATGGATCGGAGATATCAAACGTCAGACTGCCGCCATCCGTCCAGAATACTTGCATGGAGCTGGTTTGCACGATCACTGGTCCTGTCGTATCGATATTCACTTTGGTTGTTTTTACGTCTTCTTGATTGCCCAAAGAGTCGACACTCCAATACGTAATCATATGCGAACCCTCATCTGACAAAGAAATCCTGGTGCCTTGCTGAGTCGGCTTCCCATCCACCGTGTAGAATGTACCGTCAACACCAGAACCACTGTCACTCACCGTAAGTGTGACTATTACAGGGTGATTCACCCATCCTGTCGGTGCATCATCCGTCGTTACAGGCGGAATTGCAGGTGCTGGCTGGTTCACTATGGCAAGGTGAGGCTGAGCTGGCTCCGTCATACCCACGCCAAGATAGAAGCTTGTGTGCGGCGGTTGGTTATACCCTGTATTTTGCCATGCTACCCCTAAACGGTAGATCCGATCATGCATCAGTGTACGCAACCGAGTTTCGGTCAATGTACTCGTTGTATAAATCCGCAGCTCAGAGCTGTCTGTGTTCCGCCATACGACTTCTTCACGCCAATCGCCAAACAGGTCGGCTTGCAGGTTCGGCGTTGATTTCGTGCTATTGTTGGACAGTGCGTCAGCCGCGTTAAATAAATTGTTGGTCACATGGTTCACATAATCCCATTTATCAATGCGATTGGCATCTAACAACTCACGATTCAAGTCACCATCCCACCAAATGCCGAAGTTCGTGGAGCTCGGAATCGTCGTCGAGATCAATTCGCCTTTGGCACTATAAAGGCCTGTGAGCGGAATATGCTGCGCATTCGTGATGGTTGCTGCCCATACTTCCTCACCCAAATAATTCGGATCAATGTCTGCCGACATACCGCGTCCAGTATCGATGCCTGTATGCACGCCCCACAGAATTTCACCCGTTTTCGCATCCCTGAAATCCATCCCATATGGGGAATCCGTATGCTCATGCACGTTGAAGAACTCCAACCCTGGTCTGGACGGATCCAGATCGCCTAGATGCTGAGCATCCCCGTGACCGAGGCCCGTATTGTAAAGCGGTGTGCCATCATCATCAATGGCCATCGCCCCGAATGTGATCTCATCCTTGCCATCGCCATCTACATCACCAATGGACAAGTTATGATCGCCCTGTGCGGTGTAAGCAGCACCAAGTCCTTCATCGTTCGTATCGAAACGCCACCTTTTCGTCAATGCACCATTCTTGTAATCGTAGGCCACAATCACAGTTCTTGTATAATAGCCACGGCTAAAAATCAAGCTTGGATGCTCACCGTCAAGGTAAGCTACACCAGCAAGGAAACGGTCCACACGGTTACCGTAAGCATCGCCCCAATCGGCCACGACTCCGCGAGGAGGATCATAATTGGTCGTCGTGATTGCTCTGCCAGTTAATCCATCGAAGACAGTCAGAAATTCAGGTCCTTCCAGTACATAACCTGAGCTGTTTCGGTGATCGGCCGATGCATCGCCAATGACAACACCTGTTCCGTCAATCGTGCCATCAGCTGTTTTGAGTGCGACTTCCGCTTTCCCATCGCCATCAAGATCAAATACCTGGAACTGTGTATAGTGCGCACCGGCGCGAATGTTTGGTCCAAGGTCGATACGCCATAGACGAGTGCCGTCCAGTTTGTAAGCATCGAGATACACGTTGCCTGTGTAACCAGCTTGTGAGTTATCGTGGGAGTTCGATGGATCCCATTTCACGATCAACTCGTACGTGCCATCGCCATCCACATCCCCGACACTAGTGTCGTTCGCGCTGTAGGTGTAGGCTTCTCCTGCTTTCGTGATGCCGCCCTCCGGAATCTGCATCGGAATAGACATATAATTGTGCTGCCATACGGTTGCTTCTTTCGACGCTGCTCTCTCTTTGCCGACGATCACGGTTTTCAACAGATAGACCGATGAATCTGTTCCCGCTTCATCAAGCAGATTCGTTGCCCCTGTGATCGGTGCTGCATTTACTTTGACTCCGTCACGATATAAATTGAAGGCAATATCAGACGCATCTGTGCCAAGCATTCTCCAACCAACATATACACCGTTGTCTTGCTTCACCGCCACAAGCGCGCGATCGAGATACTCGGCTTGACGGTTTAGTACGGTAACAGCTGGTGTCTCCAGCGTTTCGGATTGGTCCGATATACCACCTGCACTTACAGACGCTACCCTGTAAAAGTATGGAATGGTTGTTAGTACTGTAGTATCGATATAGCTAGCTTGATTGGATTTGCCAATCAACTCGAAGCTGCCGCCAGCTGACTCTGAACGGTAAATGTTATAGGTCTTGGCTCCCGTGACCGCATCCCATTGCATGGTGAGATCGTTCTTGTTCACTGCGCTTGCTTGCAGATGGACAGGTATTTCTGGGATTGGCACAGTTGGATCAATCATGGAAACGGCAATGGACCCTGATGGTCCTGTCTCCGCCCATGCCAAGTCCACGGTTGTCACTTGGTATTCGTAGTTCATGCCTACATCGACGGTGTTATCTATATAGGTATTCGTTGTTGCGCTGCCCAGCAGCTCGAACTTGGATGTTCCGGCCACTTTGCGATAGACGTTATACTTCGCAGCATCTTCGACGCCAATCCACGACAAGGTGATAGAAGGATTTGCTGGATCTACTTGTTTGCTCTCAACCTTCAGTACTGAAGGCGCCATAAGAATAGGCGTAATCTCCAACCCATTTACAATGCCAGTAGAACCGCCAAACTTGAAGTTCATTTGTCCATCACTCACGGAGACTTGTGGAATTATTTTCTCAACCACAGACTTATTGCCTGCTGTAACGGTTCCATAATCGGTCCCCTCGATGGCAACAGTCGTTCTTGCACTTCCCAGATAGTCGCCAACGTATAGCTTAACGGAGTATAGACCATTTGGAAGATCAACCATGAATTCCCAGCCAACATTGAAATAGCCGAGCCAATCGCGAAGCACATCTGTGCCCGTAGCACGATCACGGCCAATCATACCTGTAGGATTCTTAATGCCATAGCCTTTGTCTGCTGAATAAACAGTAGAAAGATTAACGCCAATATAGCCTTCTTGAACAGGTGATGTAGCCAAACCGAAGTCGTACTTGATCGTAGCATGTTTCGTTGTAATAACAATGACATCCGATTGCTCTGATTCGCCTTTGCCGTTAATCGCTGTCACAACGACATGGTAGGTTTGTCCTTCTGTCATACCTTGCGTCGTGATGGTAGGAATCGTCGAGGTCCCGACTAAGACGTAATCCGTTTCAGAAGCTAACTTTCTGTAAATTTTATAAATATCTGCACCCTCTACCGTATTCCATGTCAGCACAGCACCTGCATTGCTTATACTGCTTGCCACAACCCCTGTAGGCTTAGATGGAACAGCAGCCGGCGGTGCAATATCGGTGACATAAGCGGAGACCGGGATATTAAGATCTTTAATTCCGCCTGATAACAGACGCGCAATCTGAATGGCGCCATACTCTTGGAAATGCGTGTCATCTGCGTTGCCGGCAGGGAAGGCGGTATACGTTCCGGCCGGTACATGGAGGAAGACGGCAAGCGTCCCGATTGGACCGATCGTGTTATAGTACGCACGACTTAATGAACTGAGGTCCACCAATTTGACATCCATCTCTTGTGCTACTGCTTTCATCCCATCGACATACTCAGGGAAGCTGATATTGAATAGACCCGTTGTTGCGTTAAAGTCTCTTCGACCAACAGGTGTTACCAGAATCGGGATCGCTCCACGCTGTCTAGCCCCGTTGATATAAGTCTTCAGATAGTTTTTGAAATCCGCAGGGGAAGCATATCGTTCTGGAACTGAGATCGTCGCATCATTATGTCCGAATTGAATTAAGAAGTAGTCATTCGGTTTAATCGCTCGCAAAATGGTATCTAAGCGGCCTTCCGTGAGGAAGGTTTTGCTGCTTCGCCCACCGATGGACTGGTTGCTGAACGTAATGTCAGATGTAAAATAGTGGGAAATCATCTGTCCCCAACCGGCTTGAGGCTTCCAGTACGGATCATAAGTTTGCACGGTAGAATCGCCCGCAATATATACCGTAGGCGTTTCTCCAGCTGCGCGATCCGCCAGCTTTGAAATGACGAGTCCATTAATTTTTGGCGCAGACCCGGAGAAGAAAATGTTCAATTGACCATCCACGAGAGCAACTTCGAACGATTGCTCCAAATAGTCGCCAGCTGCTTTAGACGTGAGTGCAATTTTATTCGCTGTCATTCCTTCTACGGATACAGCAACTTCCGTTGCTGCACTAGCATCACCTGCGGTAACGGAAACCGCATAATCCCCATTGGGTAGATCCACGTTGAAGGACGTACCTGACGGTGACAAATAATCGGATTTCAGCGGATCTGCAGTACCGCTGTTAGCAGAGCCGACAAGCGATGGATCGGCGAAGCCGTATTTGAGCTGAGGGGAATACGCAACTGGAGCCGTAATCCCAAAGTAGCCGTCCGCTACGACGCCAGGGCCGAAGTCGATTTTCAACGGGAAGTCAGATGGAAGCGCATGAGGAACAACAAATACTGTACTTGCTGCCACATTAGAAGCCGCAGAAATACCTGCTGTGTTGGAAGCTTTCACCTGATAGTAATGCACAACTGATGTATCAGCTGTTGTGTCGGTGAAGGAAGTCGATGTAACCGTACCTATTTCAGTATAGGTTCCAGCAGCAGAATCCGAACGAAGTATGGTATACCCTGTTGCGCCCGCTGAAGCTGTCCATTGCAGGGATACTTGACCTGCAGTGACACCGCTTACCATTACATTCGATGGAGGAGCTGGAAGGATGACGGTTTGTACCACATCCGCTGTCACAGATGCACTAGCTGTGGATTCAAGGCCTCCTGCGTTTATAGCTGTAACTTGATAGGAATATGTATTTCCTGCCGATACGGCTGTATCAGTGAAAGAATTCGTTGGCACCTGTGAGATCAAATCATAGCTTGTCGCGCTATTCGTCGCACGGTACATATTGTAATAGACGGCATCCGTGACACTGTTCCAAGCTAGTGATACGGATGCTGCACCAGCAATCGGATTGATATTAGTCACTGCGAGAGCTGTAGGAATCGAGGGAGCTGTAGCTAACACCTGCTCAATGATTAGACCATTCAAATACCCCGCCCCTGTACCGCTGTAACCGGTTGTGATACCTACGGTTAACTGACCATCCGTGACAGTTGTGCTATACGTTGCTTGCGCAATTGCAGTCTTCGTTGAAATCGTCCCTTTCGCCACACCTTCCAGGGAAACGGATGTTTTCGTTGTTGATGTACCCGCAAGCAGATCACCTGAATAAATGGTCACATTATAATTCCCATTCGGTACATCTGCTAGGAACGTGAACGGTGTTCCCAGAATGAAATCGTTCGTCAGGTCCGTTCCACCTGAACGGTTCCTTGAGGCGCCTGTTGGCAATGCCGTTTCAAGCCCGTAGCCTCTCGCCTGCGTATAAGTCATTTGATCATGAACTTGATTATACCCCGCCAAGACTGGACTGCTTACTGGACCAAAATCAAATTTACCTACATAAGCATCTGCAGCATGTGCCGTTGGTTGAGCGTTTGGCAGTACTTGGATAGCAGTGCTTGAAATCATAAGACCACATAATAGCATAGCTGCTATTCGACTTGCTTGCTTTTTCATTAGACAAAGTCCTCGCTCTCTATGTGGTTTTCATTCTACCTAGATGCTCGTTCTCGTTGCGTCAACTCACACCTCCCCTTCATTGGGAATGTTTACCTTCCCACATCATAATGGGTTTTCTTTGTTATTCACATGTAAAAAGTCGATCTATTTGTTAAAAAAACAGTCTTTTTGATTGCGCTTACAATTCAACTATTTTCGAGTATTCACATGAATTCACGAGATACATAGATATAAAGTCCTATTTATATTCGTTTTTTACACTTTTTTTGTCGAAAATCAATGAATTTCACCAAATATAAGAAATACAACCCCAATCGTAGCTATCTAGGGGATCGCTTACATTCAATCCCGAACGGATCCGGCTTCTTCTTCCGTTTTGGCCGTCTCGATGACCGCTGCGAGGAAAGCGAGCGTGAGCCCTTGTCCCCAGCCTTGCGCCCATTTACGGTCAATGCGGAGGTACCCTTCGATATCGTTCATGACGGCCGTCCCGCCGGATACGTTCGCGACCCGCCCGTTTTCGGTGATATTACCCAGTATGCCGTCTAATGCCTTCCGAACGTACTTCGCATGCAGCGGATTGCCTTGCATCACCATCGCGGCGGCGATGCCCGCCGTCGCCGACACTTCGCCATAAGCAACCGGGTAATCGAGCACTGTGCCCCAGAGGCCGTCTTCCTTCTGCAGCTTTTTGATTGCTGCAAGCTGGTCGCGCAATGAACTCCAGATATGCATCATTGGGGGATACAGATAGCCTTCCGGCACCAACCTTGCCGCACGGGACATCGTATAGGCCGCCCAAGCATTGGCGCGCGCCCAATGAATCCCGGACATGTGATCCATGTTGATATGGTTATAGCCGTGGTACCATAGCCCTTTTTCCTCATCCTGCAAATAGTTGATATGCCAGAAGAACTGATGCAGTGCATCGTCGATCCATCGCTTCTCCTTCAGCTTGACACCGACGCGTAACCGTCCAACCTGGAATTCCAGCATCGATATACTCGTCGCACCACACCGCCATCCGTTCCAGATAGGCGCGTTCGCCCGTCACTTCGAACAGACGGCTGACGCCATAGAACGCAACGCCGCCCGGCCAATCCCACGTCAGATCCATCCCGAAAGTATAGTCCGCCACACGACCGGCAATCTGTCGCAAGTCGTTCGCTGTTGTATCAAATTTCAGTTTCATGTTGCCCTCCATAAATTAGAGCCCCCGCTTACGACAAGGGCTCTGGAAATTTAGACTCGGTTATCGTGATTACCGGAATTGACCCGCATCGATTGCTTTTTTCTTCTCATCCAGAATCTCTTGGTAGCCTGCCTGGAGGAACTTCTTCTTAGCATCTGCATACAGCTTGTCAAACTGATCCTGAGGAGACATAACAACCTTCAAGTAGAGCTCCTGGAAGAGGGCGTTCAGGTCCGCTTTATGCTCGGTTACATTCTTGAGTACAACGGAGAACAAAGCATCCGGCGTACGGTATTCTGCGGTAGCGTTCCAATTTTTCATCAGCTGTTCGGTCAATTGCTCCTGTCCGGGAACCGTCCAATTGCGCAGGTTCGCCTTGGTTGTCAATTCCGGAGTGGAGAATTCCGCGATTTCGGTCACAAGCGCCCAGTAATCCTTATTGTTGTTGTTGGAAAGCTTCGATTCGCCTTTGAAATCCGCAACTTTCTTCGGCAGACCATCGGCATCGAGGGTATAGTTCTGACCTTCGACCCCATTCTGCAGGAAGAACAAGTTCTTCGGCTGGCTCATCCACTCAAGATACAACCAAACGGCAACTCGTTCTTGTTCGGTTGATTTGTGGTTAATTCCCATGATGAACCCAAACGGCCAGTCGGCGCGTCCCTGCGGCTTGCGACCTTGAGGTACGCCGGCCTCCGGAGGGATGACGGCAAATTGGGCTTTTGGATTGTTCTTCAACGTAGCGGCGAATAGGTCAGTATTGCTGGCAAGATAAAGTCCATATGTTCCGGTCCTGCCCGCCACAAACTCGGATTTGATCTTGTTGTCGTCGTCGCGTAAATAAAACTCCTTGTCAATCAAACCGTTGTTATATTGATAGTTTAAGTTCTTCAGCCAGCGCTCCGTATCAGCGGTCGTGAAATCCGCAACGGCAAGATCGGAATAAAGCGCGCGGTACTTCGGATCAATCGGCCAATCACGGAAGGCATAGCTGTAATTGAATACGTTCCGGGTTAAGGATCCACCTGATACGCCGAGTCCCGCTGCCTTCCATTTCATGAGCATCTCGTTGTATTTCTCTAGGGACGTCAAATCCTCCACTTTCATGCCGACCTTTTCGACCCAGTCTTTCCTGATGAGGCTCACAAAGTTGTTATAGTTAGGACGCTTAGCGAAGAGGAACATATTCTTCTTGTCCACTACACCATATTGTTCAATCGTTGTGCTCGTGTTCTTCCAGTAGGTCGGTGCATACTTTGCAACCTCGTCCATTTTGAGCGGCTGCAAGACCTCTTCGGAGTAGTAAGTAAGCGCCTGAGGCATGTCATAATGGAAGATTATGTCCGGTGCCTTGCCGGCTGACAGCAGCTGCTCGAAATCCCTCACTTCGTTACTGCGCGAGATCGGCACGAAATTGACTTTGACATTGTGTTTCTCGCCAAATTCCTTCTGGATCCATCGTGTGTAGTAGTTGTCGGCAACATTCCAACCCTCGAACGCACGATCATACACCGGAATATCGAGGGTGACCGTCTGTGCGAAACGATTCGAAGAATCAAGCAAGCTGGTGCTTGCGCTCGCGCTTGGATTAGCCGAGGTGGTCGCGGATGGAGATGCATTGTTCCCGCTGCCGTTATCATTGCAGCCCGCCAAAAGACTGGTACTTATCACGGAGGCCAAAATCACAGGGACCCATTTCTTAATACTCATCGAATTTCCCCCAATATTAAATTAGTTACTATTCAAATGCCGCTTTAAGGTTATTCCTTAACGGCTCCAAGCATCGTTCCCCGAACAAAATACTTCTGAATAAACGGATAGACGCAGACGATCGGCAATGTTGCGAATACAACGACCGAAGCCTTGAGCACCTCCGGATTGCTAAGCTCCACTTGGGTGCTCTCCAGCTGAAAGCTTTCGGTCGCCTGGATAACCAGATAATAGAGTTTCAACTGTAACGGCCGCAGGTCGGTATTCTGTTTAATGTAGAACAGAGCATCTTGATAAGCATTCCAGCGACCTACCGCATAAAAGAGTGATAACGTTGCCAAAATCGGCTTGCAGAGCGGGAGGACGATATTCAATAAAATTCGGAAGTGTCCGGCTCCGTCAATCCTTGCCGATTCCTCCAAGCTGACCGGAATACTACTCGAGATGGAGCTCCTCAAAATCAGCAGATTGAATGCGCTGAACGAAAGCGGCAGTATGAGTGACCATATGCTGTCCAACATTCCCAGGCTGTTCATTAGCATGTAGTCGGGAATAATCCCGCCATGGAAGTACATGGTGAACACAAAGATAAAAGTCAACAGCGTACGGCCTTTCAGCTGCTTGCGTGATAACGGATAGGCCGCGCAAATCGTAACGATCATCCCCAGAATCGTGAACAGCACAGTAACGAGGACGGAAACGTAAAGGGATCTTAGGATACTGTCGTCAGCAAAGATTTTCTCGTAGGCCTGGGCAGTGAAGCCTTCAGGCCAGAGATACACCTTGTTAGCGATTACAAACGCGTCATCGCTAAAGGATTTGGCGACGACATGTATGAACGGCAGCGTGCACGCAAGGGAGGCAACAATCAATACCAGGTGGATCATCACATCCCAAATGTCAAAGCGAAATCTACGTTTTACGGCATTCGTACCAGCAGATGATTTCATGGGTTCGCATCCTCTCTAAATCAATCCGTCTTCGCCCAGTTTCTTCGCGATCCGGTCGGCGACCAAGACGAGGACGAGCCCGATGATCGATTGAAATAAACCTAATGCGGTCGCACGGCTGAAGTTGCCGCTTTCAATCCCCCAGCGGTACACCAGAACCGGTATGGTCGTGGTGAACTCAGTAGTCGCCTTATTCTGTAGGGCCATAATCCGCTCGAAGGAGCCACCCATTACACCGCCCAAGCTCAAGATCAGCAAAGTCACGATCGTCATCCGGATCGAGGGTAAGGTAACGTTCCACATTTTACGCCATCGGCCCGCACCGTCAACGATAGCCGCTTCATACATCTCTGGATTTATGCCACTGATAGCCGCAAGGTAGATGATCGACCCCCAACCCATACTCTGCCACACTCCGATGGCCAAATAACTGATCACCCAATTGTTATCCTCCTGTAGAAACGGGATCCTGATGCCTCCCAGCTTCTCGATGAGATTATTCACCATGCCGTTGCCTTCGCTTAAGAGCTGATAGGCGATGGCACCGATAATCACCCAGGATAGGAAATGGGGCAGATAGAGCAGCGTTTGATTCATGCGTTTGAACATAAGGTTTTTGACCTCATTGAGAATAAGTGCGAGCACAATCGGCATCGTAAAGCTGAACAAAAGGTCCAGGATATTCAATATCAGCGTATTCCGAATCGCTCGGCCAAAGTCGGGTTTGGCGAAAATCTCTTTAAATACTTCAAATCCTACCCATTCACTGCCCCAGAAGCCCCTCGCGATTTTATAGTCTTTGAAAGCGATCGTGAGTCCGAACATGGAGGAATACTTAAAGGTCAGTACCATTACTAAAGGAAGAAGCAGCAGCAAGTAGAGCTGCCAATCCCTGCGCAGATAGTGATATCTCCCCCATTTGTACTTCTTGGACAACGATAAAGCGGTTACATTTTTGGTATCAGAAGTTGCCATTGATTTCACAGTCTCACCTCCTCAGTACTTGGGGTCTCCGGTTGATTTACCTCATCGGTTCGTTCCGGATCGGTCTCATCATACCGTTCAGTTTGCTGATCGGTAAATCATGAGTATTGATTCAACCCGTCATTTTTGATTAATGTGCAGCAAAATCGCTATCCTGGGACTTTCTAATGATCAATTCTGATAGGTAGGAGCAAAAGTTAAGCTGCCTTTGTCGGCCATAAGGACCGAAAAGACAGCTCGATGCCCCCGTGCTTTACGGACGGAGTGTCGTTCATTTTTATTCAGGATGTCCGTAACTTCGCCGCCTTGTAACTGCTCGGAGGCATCCCTTCGAATTTACGGAAAAACCGATTGAAACTTTGTACATTATAATAACCAACCTCGAGTGCAATCTGCGTGATAGTCAACCTGGAATCGACGAGTAGCTGCTTCGCCTTCTCGATTCTCAGCTGGTTGAGATAATCAATCGTACTCATGCCTGTCATCTCGTACACGATCTTGCGCATGTAAGAGTAGCTGATGCCGATTTCCTTCGCCATGTCCTCAAAGACGATTTCTTCGCGATAGTGTTCGTTTATATAGCTAATGATGCGCTCACCGTAGTTGTTGGTCTCGCCTGGTGAACGCGCCAGGTGCTGCACGATTTCCCCGTAGAAAACGCGAAAATAATCTTCCAGGTCGTCAAGCGTATCGATGGATGCGAGGGTCGCGTAAATATTGCCTCTTCCCGCGAAAATCCGCGCCGTGTTTACATAGTTCTCTCTAAGGTGCTTGATAGTCACGCCTACTAATTGATGGTAAATAAATAAGATATTATCGTAGGAAATGTATTCTGCGGAACGGATTTCGCCGCTTATGATTTCCAGTTCTTTGATGATGCTGTCGAGTTGACCATGGTTCAAGTAGTTTAGAATTCGTCTTTCGCTGTTGGCAGGATAAATATATCTCTTGTCGCGCCCCTCTTGCTCCTTCCAATAGATGATTCCACCACTGCCTGCGATCATGCGGTGCTTTACTCCCTCCATCGCTTCGATCACCCGTTCCCCGACGTTGTCACTCGACTCTGTCGGACTACTTACACCTATCGTGACAGAGTGTACCAAGAGCTCCTCCGCTTTATCACGAATATCGCTGATTGCGACGTCAATGCCAGCACCTTCCCTTTCAAATTCCAGCAGCCCGTAGTTAATCACAATAGCGAAGCAGCCGTCTCCTTGATATACGCATCGTGTATGCACCCCATTCGGAAACATGCTGTCGCATTGGGAGATCAGCAGCTGACGATGCGTGCTGCGCATCTCCGGATTGTTCCTGCTCACATACTTCCTGTATCGATCAATCGAGATGACGGCAACAATAAAATAACGTGCCGGAAACATGACGGCGGCCGGCGGGGTCAGTTCGCCCCGCAGCAGATTATGAACCGCAAAACTGCTTGCATCCTTTTCACGGACATGGAGCAGCCCATGGAGCGCATCTTCTTCCTCCTGCATTCGCCGGAACGCCGCATCCAGATAAGCGAGCTCGTTCCTGCCTTTTACACCCAAATGACCGCGCTTGCGTAATGTCCGGACCAATTCCCTGGCCGGCTTAGATAACCATGTCGCGAAAATGACGGTCAGAATGGTCCCTGCGAAAATAATGCCCGCTGTAAGGAAAATGATATTTTTCTGTAAGGTATGTGCCTTGGTCATCAGTTCATTGATCGAGTAAATCTTCACGTAAATCCATCCGAACTGCTTCGACCGAGACCACGTGTAGAGCAACCTTTCTTTGTCATGCTCGCGTAATACATATCCCTCCGCTTTATCCTGCGCTAAGATCTCACGAATAACGGTCTCCTCACTGCCGTTCTTAAACAGCATGCTCTTGTCATAGTGAGAGATAATGGTTCCCTTTGAATTCATGAGCATGTATCTTTGCTCACCGCTACTTGATGAGCGGATTTCATTCTCCATTTGGGTTTCACGCAAATTCACGACAATCGTACCGCGCATGGTAGTTGAGAGCCGGTTGAGAGGCAGCACATAGGAGATAACGTCCACACCCGAATCAAGCTTACGCGGATACCAGACCCCACTGATTCCTTCCCGCTCGGCAAGGGCTTCCTTCATCCAATCGAAGTCCTCGTACCGCTCCAACTTCGTGATGCCTTTATCTGTCGACACGACATAGTCCGAATCGCTCACGTAAAAGAAGGAGGAATAAACTCCGTCGCCGATCCGGTTAAGACTCATCAGATCTTGCTGTACGGATAATGCGTTAAAGACATTTTCGTAATTCGAATTGATTTCCTCAAAGGTTTTGTAAGGGCGGATCTTGTCAAAGAAGTGGGTCCCGGCAAGACGTATCGTGTTCTGGGCCAAGATGTCGAGCGTATTCTCGTTCAGATTGCGGTTAGCATTCAATCCGGCGAGAGCAGATTCTGCAATGGCATGCTCCGAATTTCCTAAAATCTGTGCACCGCTGTACCATGTTAACGTCGCTGTTGGAATGGCCATAACGCAGAACAGAATTAATGCTAATTGAAGCATCATCGGAAACCGCTTCATAGCGCCCCTCCTCATTTAGTGTCTAGTAGAATGAGCATCGATATCCCTAACTAACGAATCACCCAAATTAATCTCCGAGCTTTCTTCTTAATTAAGTACATAAAATAATACATATTCTACCACAAATAACTACCTGTTACTTCAACATTAAAAAGGAACAGTTACCCGCCGCGGCGATCTGCTCCCTGTTTATTTCACTATCGTTTCCCGTTATACAAGGGTGCTCCTTTTCTACCTATGTCTGTTCATTTTCCCTATCTACACTAAAGAGGGTGTCCTTCGCCATTTTCATAGCTCGGGACCCCCTCTTTAAATAAACCTCTTTTTTCTAAACGATGTAAATTTCAGATTTTAGGATGAGATTACCAGCATTACTCATGGCCTATTAGTTCAAGTAAATATGACTTAAAATCGACGATTCGTTGGCTCCTTGGTCTATGTTCCGTCCCACCAATGAGAACTGGAATTAGAGAGTCTGATTTGTACAAAGAACCATGGGCTCCTCCCCCTTGATGAGCTGGATTGCTTTTATCTATAAACTCGAACCCGGGTTTGGAAGTAATGACGAAATATTCGCCATCATGAGAATTCAAAGCCGAGGATAGACGCTGCAGCGCATCCGGATAATCTCCAAATTCTACCGTATTCCCTTCCTGATTCCATGCTAGATCCAGGACTTCGACACCACCCTCCAACGTCCATTTTTGGTTGTAGGGATCTGTAATGGCACCATTCGGTTTATACCTCATTTCTTTGAGGTTATTGCCCTTGATGACGTTAATCCATCCGTTCTCTTTCCAAGCAATCAAGTCGATCCGCTTATCGGTACTTAATCGCTCAGCGATATTGCGGTTGCTGTATTTGCCATTGGCATTGTACACATAGGTCATTCTTTCGTTTGCAGCCAAGATCAAATCCGTTTGCTCCGTTACTGAATCACCGGGGGTATTCAGATTGTAATTTTGAAAAAGCTCGGTTAATTTTATGACAGGATTATCCCCTCTTTGCTGGACTTGGCTTACGCCGCTATCTCCTGCCACAATAAAAATCGCTTTACGCAGCGCTTCATCAAGAGAACCGTAGTTTTGCATAATGCCATTTATTTGTTGATCGACTTCAATTACTTTTTTCATATGGGATGGACCATCCCGATGTAACGCCTGATCCAATTCAGGAAAAAAAACATATAGAAAATCAGGTGCTTGCCCGGTCTTTATTAAATAGGAGGCGACATTAGCCGCGTATTCATTATTCAGCCCCAAATGTTTCGTTGCATTCTCCGGTAAGTCTATGATGCCTCTGAGAGGATTGGAAAAAGCTCCGAATGTGAAAAAATCCGGGCCTTTCACGGTCACTGCTTCGGGTAGCGATGTAGGAGCCGATAACCAGCTAGGAAAACTGAGCTGATGATCCGTGTTTCCTCGGTAAATGATTCCGTTCACCGCCCCTGACTTTAACCCCAGCTTGGCCAAGTCCTCATAGATCGTAGGTGCATTCTTACTAAGATGTTTGTTATTCAAATCAATGAAAACCTGACTCAAAAAAGGATTGGGACCTCTTCGCACGATGTCTCTAATGCCTGTTCCATAATTGATCACATCTTTGTCAGCAGATGAGTACCAAACCAGTCCAGGAATCCGATGCTTGTCAGGATAAGTTCCCGTTAGAAGCGTACTGTCTATTGTCACGCTCATCGTCGGAAACGAACTGACAAATTCTTTATAATATTGCCCATGTTCCTTCAAGAATTTGAAGGTTGGAAGCATATCCTTACTAATTCCTTCATCAATTGCAGAAGATAGCAAGGAATCCACATGTATAAGGATAACCGGTTTTACCGAGTGTGTTTTGTCTAATGTTTTCATTTGAACGAGATCATTTTCTTTGTTTTCCGGTTTCCCGCAGCCAATAACCAAAACGATTAAGAAAATCAATGTTATCACTTTGCTTCTATGCAGGTGTCGATTCATAACATTCACATCCGGTTCTATTACTTACTTTCATACTTAATATCTACCAAAATGTACCGAATGATTCACTCTAACCTTGAACACAAAGCAACGTAGAAATAATTAATAACCTTTCGTGCTGATCGTACTTGTTGAACAAAGGTTTTTCGTGCACGCTACTTATCGATCGTTATCTTGAATTATGGAACATCAACAGGACCGAATAACGTCATCGGTATCCCCAAATCATCCCTTAGATTCAGTGCCGGATAGTACCCGGTTCCGTATTGAAGCTTAGCCGTATAGGGAATGATTTGGTCGAAACGGAGTAAAACAGCCTGCCGATCTACTGATAATGTAGATTCGATTGGCAGACAGACTCGGTCTTCCAACTCGATCTGGAAGCCGAAAGCTCTATCTACTTGCTGGAGTGATCCGTTCATCCCAGTAATATGGACAGTCAGTTCCATCCGATTGGCGTTCCATGTGAAGAAGCTTGGACGTGGACCAGTTGGACGGCTCTCGCCATATGCAAGCCTTAACGCTTGCCATGCAAAACGTTTACCGATCACCTTCAGTGAGCTGGCATCCAGATGTATGGGGTCGGAAAGTGTAGCATCCGCCGTAGATACAAGTGCACATGCCCCCAAGATCTGCTCTAAACGTAATTGCTCGTGTTGAATAAAGTCCCACCAGCTTTCATTCTGCTTATCCCACGAATGAAAGTGTGCCAATTGCGCATAAATAAAAGGCAACTGAGGTTCCTGTAAATCTTCTCTCAGGCATTGGACAAAATGCTCCATTCGTTTCGCATACATCGTAGCAAGTTCCAGATTGGCGTCGCTCTCTCCCTGATACCATAAACAACCCTTCACTTTGCCGCCAGTTGCCTTTACCCGGCGCATCATGGACCCATATAAGGAGTGTCCTTCTTGCCCCCGCAGCGCTGGGTCCCATTGTGTCATCCTTGTCCCCCCGTGCGCACAAACAATGAGCCCGATGGGGATGCCGGTATTTCGGAGCAATTCTTTACCAAAGGAAATACCCAGCCCTGCTCCTCGTGTTCTCGTTTGGCGTTCTTTAAGTCGTTCCTCCAGAAGCTTCTCCTCTGGAACGCTCCAATGCACGGGATCCACGGCTTCAAAATACCAACACATAGGGTCCTCAGCTATGCCCCAACGGTCATCCAGGTAGAAGCAACTCACGCCTTCCATAGGATTCTCCACTTCGAGAAGTGTGCCGCAACCTTGCATATTGGATTGTCCGGCAAGTATCCAGAGATCTCCTACGAAGACTGGCTCCACCTGCGTCTCAGCGATAAAGTCTTCCGTTAAGCCATCGCGAATTCGAAATTGCAGGAAATGACTTCCTGTCGATAGTCTTGTAAAAGCACCATCGAACGAATCTTGATCTCGGATCAATCCTGCCATTACCCACGCACTATCCATCGCGGATCGCATTTCCACTTTTCCACTAGCCGGCAAGGAAAGTCTCAAAGAATAAGTCACTTCTGCTAGTCCCATTGCATCACGCTGATACACCCTTTGCGGACTTGGCCCCACCACCTGCATGCCAATCGGTTCATTCATTTTCTTCACTCTCCCTATAAATAAGGGAAGCAGCCCATCAAGCACTGCTTCCCCTATTGTTCATGTTATTATTTACCTGATTCCGTTTTCTTGATATATTCGTTCATTTGTTTCACATAATCGGTCCCGCCGTTTTTGTACCAGCCTGTTAACAACGCATCAAATTCGCTGGCTGGAAGTTCACCAATCAGAATTTTCATCGTCGTTGTATCCCATACCTTCTGGTAATCCATGTAGTTTGGTTTCTTCGCAGCCTCAGGCTGGAAGCCCAGATCCTTACCGGCGACAACGGTGTCTACCGACTTTTTCAACCATGGCTTCACTAGATCCACGATATCCTTTGGCGTTCCTGTTGTGATGAAGAATTCGGTGTCATTTGCTCTACGCATAGAGTTACGGCGAATATAGAATTTCGGCGGTGGCGTAATTGCCTTCTTCTCTGTCCCCGTAAAGGTGTAATCCGAACCTTCATAGCCATCAACGACCACAGGCCACATGTCATCGGAAAGCCAAGAATTGAACAAATCAACGACCTTTTGCGGATTTTTCGCATTTTTGGTAACTGCCCAGAAGCCCCATAGACCGGTTGGACTTGTCGCCAGATTACCACCCTTAACCTCGCCTTTTTCATTCTTCACATGAACAAAAGTCAATTCCGCATTCGGATTCAACTTTTTCATCTCTGGAAGATGCCACGTGTAGTGACCTGCGAAGCCGGGATATACCCCAGTCAAACCGCGCCAGAAGCGTTCGCGCTGCTTCGTCCCGTCATTCGTGGCAGAATCCGGATCGAACACGCCTTCCTTATAGAGCCTCCCCGAGAATGCAAGGGCCTTCTTAAAAGCTTCACCCTTTTGATCATACATTGGGTTCATATATTCATACTCTCCGCCGGTTGCTTTTTGCCAGCCTAAGAGATCAAACGGTCCCGTTAGAACCGGATCTAGCACCTTGCGTGCGTTATACGCCCCGGCATAACCGTAGGTATCGTTTTTCCCGTTTTTATCCGGATCGTTGAACGTGAATTTTTTTAATATGTCCTCAAACTGCTCAATGGTAATTTCTCCGTTAGCTGGTGCCTGTAAACCCACATTCGTGAGCCAATCTTTCCTGACCCAATACCCATCGTTGCGTACGACAGAAGTCCGCGGAATGCCGTAAATTTTACCGTCCTGATTCACCTTTAGCTGATCCCAGGAGGCTTGATACGTATACTTGTTCAGGTTGTCAGCCGATTTCAGATAATCGTTGACTGGAACCACAATCCCGTCGCGAACCGCGTTTTGGAAAGCCTGATCGGTCGTATTTTCGAAGAAAACGATATCTGGATATTCGCCCGAAGCGAGCATAAGCTGAAGTCTTTCCTTATACCCTGTGACCGGAGGAATGTCGAACGTTAACTTTACGTTGTTCTTCTTTTCCAACTCCCCAATAAACTTAGCATCTGTTACCGATATTTCTGGTTGGTCATGCATCGCCATGATTTTCAAAGGGACTGGACTCGCTGCTGCTGTCGGTTGTGTGCTTGCTGTTGTTGAACCTTTATCTCCACCTGTTGAATTGGACGAACATGCCGTTAACAGCATCATACCTGCAAGTGCAACTACCATTCCTTTACGATTCTTACTCATATCTTATACCCTCCTCATGTAAGTAAAACTAAACTATAGTGCGGGTTTCCCCGATGACTATCCTTTTACGGAGCCTAACATAATCCCTTTTACAAAATACTTTTGTAAAAAAGGATAAACACATAAAATGGGGATCATCACAATCATTAGCGTGGCGTATTTTAATGTTTCACTCGTCACCTGTTGGGATCCCATTTCTGCGGCATTCGATTGCTGAGCCATCATACTAGCCGCTTCAATCACCTCGCGCAGGTAAAGCATGAGCGGCCAATTCGTTACACTGCGAATGTAAATGATTGCGTTAAAAAAGTTGTTCCAATAGCCTACAGCAGCGAATAAACATAAGGTCGCAATAATCGGTTTGGATAACGGAACAATAATCCGAAATAAAATATAGGGATCCGATGCGCCATCCATTCGAGCTGCTTCTTCCAATTCCTCGGGCAGCGATTCAAAGAAATTTTTCATCAGAATGAGACTGAAGCCTGAAAACAATGCCGGCAAAATTAATGCCGCAAGCGTATCGAGCAGCCCTAATGAGCGCATCAAGTAATAATTGGGAATTAATCCCCCGTTGAATAGCATCGTGAATACGATAAGAACCATGAAGAACTTTCGACCTTTAAGTACATTCTTGGATAAGGGGTATGCTGTGATGATATACAAGAAAATGCCTATGCTTACTCCGCAGATCGTAACAATCACCGTATTCAGGTAGCTTCTCCATAACAAAGCTCGCGACATGATTTCTTGATAAGCAGCCAAGTTGAAGTCATGCGGCCAGATCATCATTGGATTATTCACATAAGCCGAGTAGGAACTCAGTGACACTGAGGCTACATTGATAAACGGATACAGCATGACCACACAGATGAGCGAGAGCAGCGTATAGTTGATAGCATCGAATAACTCTAATCTCTTAATGCTCATGTACTCTCACCTACCAAATTTGTTTTCCGAACAATCTTGCAATCCGATTCGCCAGTAGAATGAGAACGAAACCAATTACAGCTTTAAATAGTCCGACAGCTGCAGCGAATGAAAGCCTGCCATCGATTAAACCAATACGGTACGTGTATGTCTCGAATACATCGGCCACCTCATACGTCATGGGATTATATAAAAGGAACACCTGCTCGAAGCCATTGTCGAGAATGTTGCCTAGCTGCAGAATGAGCAGGACAACGACCGTCGTAGTAATACCCGGCAGTGTGATATAACGAATTTGCTGCAGTCTGGAAGCTCCATCCATTTTGGCCGATTCATACAAGGAGGGATCAATACCAGTCATCGCTGCGAGATAGATAATCGTTCCCCACCCAACTCCCTTCCAAACTTCAGCTGAAACGAGAATCGTTCTGAAATATTCTGGTTTTAGCAGAAAAGAAATCGGTTGATAATCCAGGGACTTAATCAGAAAGTTTACCGGGCCGGTTGATGGGGATAGAAAATTTATGATCATCCCAGCGAGCACGACCCAGGAAATAAAGTGAGGCAAATACAGGATCGTCTGAGATAATCGTTTGAACATCAGATTTCTGACTTCATTAAGCATGACAGCAAGTAAGATCGGAGCCGGAAATCCGAACAAGATTTGATAGAAACTAATGATTAACGAGTTGCTCATCACTTTGTAAAAGTCACGTGCTTGGAATAAGTAGGTGAAATTTTCGAAACCTATCCATTTGCTTGCCCATATCCCCCGCACTAAGCTAAAGTCTTTGAAGGCGATCACGATTCCGAGCATAGGAATGTATTTGAATATGACCAAATAAAGCATTCCCGGTATCAAAAAGATATACAGCCATTTATGAAGCTTAAAGTGCTTCAAGGTTGCGCTTTTATGTTCTGTTGCCCTTAATGCACGAAGTTTCTCCGCAGATACTTCCACACTTTTCACTTCCTTTCTTCGATGATAATCATTCTGGATGTAGATGGGTCGATTCGAAATGGCTGCCCGACATTATGAAAGCGGTTACAAACAAGGCGAACACCCTCCGCATGATGAACGTCCACCCCGATGGGTACATGCCGAAACGTACATTCCTCAATGACGATGTTTTTATTATAGAAACCTTCAAGCCCCTCCGAACGAATCCCGATACCTCCTGTTACTCCACAACGAGGTGTGAATCCGCAATTGTCAAAGCTGCACCGGCGTATGGTAACACCATTTGGATGCCCACCTTCGTAGAAGTCAGTCCACTCAGCGCCAATTAATATACCTACATTCATTAAATTCTGATAGGAAACATCCTCAATGGTGACATGACTGTGCTTCACGATATGTCCGCTTCCAGCGATATTACGGAACACGGAATGTTTTATCGTATAGGCGTTTAGCTCCCAGCAGGAAGGGACTGCATGAGCGTTTAGGTTCAGCGGCAGATCCACAGGTTGTTCACATTCGATCAAATAATAGTACCCGCCATTGCCAGAACCGTCCGGTTGCCATGAACGAATCCCGTTCTCCATCTGATCGTCCCCGTTATAAAAGGTAAGTCGACTGCCCGTTCGGAGCGGAGCATAGCTCCATTTCGCCCAGAGTCGCAAGTGATAGCGATCGATCACCTTATCGACCAAGAGGAACGTGCTGTGCATATTCTGACCATCCATCCGCACGCCTTCAACATACATGTGCTCAATCTCGAAGTCACCTTCACACTTATAAATCTTCCATGCATCTCTTGGCGCTGTAAACAGCAACTGTCCTTCTGGCTGAAATCGAACCCGATTCGCTTTCACTCCATTGCAGCTTTCTGTTTGCATCGCAAAACCGTTTGAGCTAACCGTATGCAGATTGTTAAGCCACAATCGGGAGCATTCCTTGAACTGCAATTGAAACTCCGTATTCGCTCCAAAATGCCAAGATAGCCCTTCTCCGACGGTTACTTTCTCAGCAACTTCAGCGCTGTCCAGTCTCAACCTGCGTCCCTCGCCGCCTTCAATGCAACGCCAGTTGACACCTGCACCCTGTCCATAAGTCACACTTTCGCCGACCAATGCACCAGCCTGCAGATCAAAGCGGTTCGCGCAGAAGCAAGCCATGCCGTCTATATAGGGATTGCTTTCAAACACCTCTACGATAAGGAAATCATCCCCTTTGTCGACGATGATTCCAGCACTGGAATAAGCCGGCTCCCGCGAAAACTTTAAATTGCGCAATTGCAAGTCTTCACACCTCTCCGCCCATAAGATAGCGGGCAAATAAGCTTCGTTCTCTCCTTTGTGACAACCGACAAGTAGCGACGCCGGATTACCTTCCTCATCAACAGCACCTTCTAGCGTCAAGCCATGAATATCGTGCAGCCAAAGATGCCTGCGAGCCCAATCCTGACGTTCGGCATCCTCATCTGTCACAAAGCTATACAGATAGTATTTTCCGCGCTCCAGCAGTACGCGTGATTTACAATGTGTAGCAGCAAATGTTATTGCCTGACGAAGCGCCTCAGCCTGATCGAAGGGAACATCCGGCACAGCTCCAAAGTCCCTTGCAAATACACAATTCTCTAGATCTTGTTCTGTTAGATTCAGCATGTTAAGGCACCTTCCTAGTGTACAAATTACTGTTTAAGTAGCTCTTGCTCGACGAGCTGCTTTCTAGCTGCTTCCATATATAAGTCGTAACGATACGTCTTCTCCAGTGTGTGAACGAAATCGTCGTACTCGGATAACGGACGTTTATCATAAATGAATTTGAACGTCTCCTCCATGATGTATCGATTAGCATCTACCGCATTAAACCCTGGTGGCAGCTCGATAAAAGCGTCATAGACCTTCAATCTCGGCTGCTCGATGGCAAATCGATAATAGGGTTCGGCATCTGGGAATTTCGTTCGTAAATAGGTCATTTCATCACGGCCAATCAATTGATACAAGTGTGAGTAAACGACATCATTAATTTTTTCGGTTGGTAGAATCGTATCACCGTCCAATTTAAAGTGAATCCCGGGGAGTCCATATTGCACAAGACGGGAGCCTTCCGTAGAGGATAAATAATTCAGCAATGCAATGACCTTCTGCAATTTCTCGGAATTATTCTGAAGCGAAGCAGGCATGACCGCAATACTACGCGCGCCCACATCGTCATAGCCGTTGTAAGAGCCACCCGGCCCAATTGGTGCTTGTATTTGGACCCAATTGGCTTGCGGCTGCAAGGTCTTAATTTGTTTAGCTGCATCACTATTCACGACAACCGGCCAATTAAAGTTGAGCAATCCTACCTGTCCTTGATAGGCTTTATCTTTATGCTGTACCTTGGTATTCGCCAGAAAATCGGGATCGACGACACCTTGCTTCACCATGGTATTCACGAACCCAAGCGCTTGTTTGAATTGTGGATCGTAGATTGAATTCACAAGCTTGCCATCCTTCAAATAAAACTTACCAGGATACGTTGTACCATACGCCCCGAATATTTGGTCCAGTGCGTTAAATTGCGGATTGCCCGTAAAACCGTACGTATCTTTCTTGCCATTGCGATCTGGATCTTGTTCAGTGAAAGCTTTCATGACCTGCAGCAACTCGTCAATAGTTACAGGTGCCTGCCTATCTACCTGATCCAGCCAATCCTGACGAAGCCATAAGGTGAACTGTGGAGCTGGCGAAACCTTTGGAATGCCGAATACCCGTCCCTTGACTGTTCCCGTCTTCATCGCTTCGTCTCCCCCGACAAATTGCTTCGTCGCTTGGAGCTTATCCATATAAGGTGTTAAATCCAATAAGCTGCCTTGCTGAGAAAGGGCAATCATATCCCTGCGGTCCACATAGAACAGATCTGCAGAGGTGTTGCTTGCTAAGCGGAGATTGCGCTGATTTTTATAATCCTCGTCTCCTACTACTGCTGTAATTTTCAAATCAATACCCAGCTTGGTATCCAATTCTGTCTTGATCATATCCATGGCCGGATCCGTAGGAAGGTTGTTTAGCGCGCTTATCAGCACCTCGATTTTCACCCTTGTACCGGTTTGATTAGTAGGAGCAGCTGAATTCGGGCTCGCAGGCTGCTTGCTGCAACCTGCTAAGCTTAAGGTTAACAATACGCATGTCACTAAAGCGGGAACAGATTGCCATCTTCTCAAGATCATAAGTCTCTCTCCCTCATTGCAATGAAAGTGATGCCATACACCTATTGTACATCCTGCGAGCCCTTTTCACCTTTCAACATTTCGTAAAAAACTTCATTATTTCATTATTCGACTTTCGAACCTGATAGATCATACTGTTCTTCGTCTTCTCTAGTTCTTATTTTTGTCTTTGTCTTTGTCTTTGTCTTTGTCTTTGTCTTTGTCTTTGTCTTTTTTGGCAGGCCCAGCGCCTGGTTCGGGGTTGGTAGGATCATTTGCCTTTGGAACGAACATCACCGCATCTGCACGCAGGTACGCTGTATCCATGGCAGTCATCGTAACGGTCGCCTCCTCATCTTGCGTAAAGTGATAAGTACCAAGCGAGATCCACTGCTGGCCTCCCATCTTCTGATCGATCATGACGGACGTCGAGCCCCCCGCATGCTGCACAGTGTACATGGCTTGCGTTGTACTGTTATGAAAGGACGGATTCCATATCCGTACTTCATAGTTCCCCTCTGTTTCAAGAGCCTTACTCCAATTCACTTGATCGCCAACAGTCCTTGTAAATCTGGTGTCATTATCGTCATAGCCGAAAGCGTCTGTTGTGGAAGACCATGTGCCTGTTTCCGAGTAGCTAGGATCTCCGTTGTCTACGATAACTGCATCAAGAGGTGCGTCCAAACCATAATCTTTCGTGTAAAATTTGAAATAATCATAGGTTACTTCCGCAGGCAATTGGTCATCCGCAACAGGAAGCTTATACACCAAAGATGTCAACCATAAATGCTGACCTCTCCCTTGCGTCCCCGCTCCATGCGGTCCGGGATAGAATTCTTCTCTGAACATTTTACCGTCCACATAAAATTTAATCTTTGTCGGTGTCCATTCCATTCCGTACGTATGAAAGCCATCAGAGGAGTCCACTTCGCTGTAGGTGGTATAAGGCACATATGTCAAATGCGCATCTCCGGGCCACCAGTAATGACCTGCGGTCATTACTCCATCGGGGTGTGAAGTATCAATCTCAAATCCGTCGATTTCATTTACCTGATAATCCGTTGTCGGGGAATAGAGCTGATCCCCATCGAGAACCGTTACCCGCTGATTCAAGCCTGCAATCCAAAAGGAACTGTGAAACCCTTCCTTATTCCATTGCTTAAATCTAGTTTCATAATAGCCGTATCCCAAAAGCGGCTTGGTAATAATGCCACCCCCAGAATAAGCCCTTCCACCGCTGCCAGCAGGCTCCTTTTTCAACGCAATTCTTAGAAAGCCATCCGATACAGACACGTTTTCTTTTTTATTATCGGTATACGCATTACTTCCTATGCGATAGTACCACTGATCGTTATTCAGAGCGGAACCATTAAATTCATCCTCAAAAGCAAGCGTATAGCCGGAACCCGGTACTGAAGGTACTAATTCGATATGCAATCGATAAACGAGCTTGCGACTTCCATCCTGGGAAGTAACCTCGATTGGTACTGTTCTAACTCCACCGAATAAGGACTCCTTGGAGACTAGCAGGTTGCTTTGACTTTGGCCGTCTATTTTTAACGTCTGTCCCTCCGCGCCTTTCACCGGTGTTAACGTAATGTCTCGATCTGTAACGATCGTGTAATCGGTTGAATAAGGATCAAATGAAATGAGACCGTTCGATAATGTGATGCCTGATAACCGTTCGTAATTTTCCCCCGGTACGTTTGTTGGAGGCGTAGCCCCATATATTTCAAAGGAATATAACCCTGTAAACACGAAATCTTTTGCTTTGTCCGCATAAAACCGCACGTACCTAGCGGTCACCTCTGGAAAGCTGACGTTTTCAATCGAGGATGGCTTGGCTTGGCTGATATAGGCGTCCTGCCATTGCAAGCCGTCGTCCGAGTATTGAATTTTGAAGCTTTGCATATCTGTGTAGTTGTAAAAAGCAGCCACTGCCCGATTAAACGAGGTTCTGCGGAGTAAATCTACCTCCAACCAGACATAAGGTGTGCCATCTGCCAACACATTTCGCCATACCGAAGCTCCATCGCCATCCACCGCATACTTGCCCGGCGTCAAATAGTATTCTTGAGTAGTCCTCACAGGCTTTCCGCGTGTATGATTCCCGTTGCCCACCGTAATGTCATATTGCTTCTTATAGGAACGGTCCTCTGCTTGCACCTCAACTTGAATGGTTTGAACGCCATGTACTAGCAGGATTGACATTGAGTCTGTACCACTGCTAATTTGGGCACCATTCACGAAAAGAACTGCGTTCAAATCACTTGTTTCAGCCGTTATAATGAGCTCATTCTCCCCATTTGGGACCTCATAGGAATATGTGATTACGTCTGGCTCAAATCCCGGCGATTGGTTCTGTCCAGGCGTAACGTTGTAGCCTCTTGTTAGCTCATGTCCGTTGATCTGCAGTTTTTTCAATGTTGCGTCTGCCTTCTGACGATAAATATTCAGCCTATAGTGCTGGCTATAAGCTGGATCTTGGGCTATCACCACAATGTCAATCTCGTTATTGCCAACTGTTAAATCTACAGATATCGGTTGTTCTGAGCTGATTACGGTTCCGTTCACCTTCACAGATGCTGCGGTATCAGCTGATATAGGCAAGATGGTAATGGATGAGCTTGCATTTTGAACCGTATACGTATAAGAAGTCACGCTAGGGTCGAACTCCTGCAATGGAACCCCATTCAACTGCAAATCGCTTAATGTCACATTCGTGTTGTTACCAGCTGAACGTTTTACAACAACCGTGTATCGCTGAGTGTAGCTGCTATTTACCGCTTGAACATCGATAGGAATCTCATTATCTCCGATTATTAACGGAATGGACTCACTTGAAGACCCATTGTTCACCACCACCCCATTCACTCTAATCTCTGCTGAAGGATCAGTAGCAGTCGGAGTAATCGTAATCTCATGTACGGCATTGCTTACTAAATACGTATAGGAAGTCACTGTAGGCTGAAATATAGATGTGGAGCCAACCTGCAAATCACGAAGCGTATGAATCCGCGATGGCAGCTTCTCAAACTTTACCGAATCCGAGTTGAAATAACCTGTCGGGCCTCCCGGATCTCTGGAAAGCTTCACATATTCCTCCCCTGCTGCTTGAAAATCAAAGATGCCTAACTCTACCCAACCGCCAGCCGGAGCCGCATTATCATAAGCCGACTTCGTCGACTCACCATTCCGATACACCTCGGTCATTAGTCGAGCGGATGCCGCCGTTCTTTGGACGATCCATACGGACACTCGATATGTTCCCATTGTAAAGCTTTGCTCGCTTAAGGATGGTGTGTAGGTTGCATAAGCAGTATTTGTATTAGCATTCTGAGCACCCTTTGCATAAGCTAGTGTGCTTTTGGAACCGCCCCCCAGCATGCCTGAGCTGAAGTAGCCCTTGGTCGTTGTGGGAAATCCACCTGCGATATTAGGCGCCCCTTCATTATCGTTATCGATAATGATCGTTTGCTGCACAGATTCTGTTGCGTAAGCTGTGTCAGCTCCATAAGCCTCAAAAATGCCACTTAACCCTGAAGACATAAGTAGTACGAGGGCAAGAAAGCAGAAAACCATACGTCTGAATGACTGGTACATCATATTCCCCCTATTTTCAAATAAAATACAACAACATCCTCATTATCACTTCATTTAATCGCTCATCTGCATTCAAAATTTATTAAAATGATTCAATATTCAACGAAGTATCAGATAACACTAACTTTCGCTCGGAAAGCTATTATAATAAGAGTTAAGATCGTTTAGGAGGACTTCTATGAAGCGTCGTATCGCAGTCCAAGTGTTCGTTATCTCCTTCTTGCTTGTGGAATCGATAATCGTTTTGTTAGGTTACTGGTATTATCGGCATTCTTCCGATTCCTTGCTGGAGGCGCAGTATGAATACGCCGATCAGATTGCTAACAAATCCAACGATTATTTAAATGTTACACTCGAAAATATTCGAAATTTATTCATTACCGTAGGTACTGACAGTCGTTTCCAACAAGGCTCAAGCGAGGAAATCATTCGCTGGTTTAACAACAGTCTGCTGCCTTATATGCCCAATGTGTACAATATTCATTTGCTTGAACAAGGTAAGATGGCTGCCAGCACTTCTTATGTGCAATGGGCACTTTTGGATACACCTACACTTTCCAAGGAACTAGCGCAAATTAAGCTAAGTGGAATCGTGTATTGGATCGGCCCTTACTTTTCACTGCCTTCCAACTATACCGTGACGGCTGCCATGAAGCTTCCTTCTACGGACGGTGACAAAATCATACTGCTCGATCTCTATCTAGCTAAGCTCTATGAATCCTTGCAGTCACAATCTTCTAATCGAATCACGGGGGAAATCCTTTTACTTGATCGGTTGCACCGGCCTGTTTTCGGAAGACCGCCTTATTCGCAATACAATGTGTTCAATAAATCGTACCAGCTAATCGGACTCAAAGATGAGTGGTTCGAAGGCGGATGGAAACAATCCGAACAGCAAACCGCTGATGGCCAAAGTCTTGTCCTTACAAGAGTGACCAATCCTGCGCTCGGTTGGGATGTTGTTTGGATACTTGACAAAACAGCACTGCTGAAGCCTTTGCAAAAAACGCTCTCCTTTACCTGGGCACTCGGTTTAGTCTCATTGCTATTATCTATTGCGATGGCTTATACGATATCCATTCTGATTAGTAGACCTATTCGTAAGATTGCCGACTCGATGAATGCTGTCAGTGACGGGCTCTTGGACACCTCCATTCAGCTAAACCGTCAGGATGAACTTGGGCTTCTCGCCAAGCATTTCAACCGGATGACGGCTCATATTCGCGAACTCATTGCTAATCTGAAGCAGTCTGAGAAGCAGAAGCAGATATCTGACTTTCTTGCACTTCAAGCACAGATCAAACCGCACTTTCTATTTAATACGTTGAATTCCATCAGCATGGCTGCCCGCTCCGGCGAATATAACAAGGTTGATCAACTCGTATCGTCCCTGACGACACAACTGGATTACACGTTAAAAACAAGTCCAGGTCCTGTGACATTGCGAGAGGAAATAACAGCATTAGAGAGTTACGTTGATTTGATGCATATCCGATATCCAGGTAAATTTTCCTTTCATATGGATCTTGATCCACTCACTTTAGAGCGGAAGCTGCCGAAGTTCGTGCTGCAACCTTTGGTGGAAAATAGTATTTTTCACGGGCTAGTGCCAGATCATAAAGACGGTGTATTGTTCATAGGCACGACTGTCGGGACAGATGGCTGGGACATCATGATCGAAGATAACGGCAAGGGCATGTCCACTGAGAAAATATCGAAACTAATGGATCGGCTGAATAGCCATTCCGCTAACGGTAAAGAGATTACAGCTGAGGAAAATAAAAATGGACATAGTATTGGTCTTGTCAATGTTCACCGCAGACTTCAAATGATGTACGGAGACCGATATCGTATTCACTTAGAGAGCACGCAGGAAGAAGGCACAAAGCTATTAATCAGATTGGGGGCAGAACCGAATGAAGAGCATCTTGATCGTGGATGACGAGCCGATGGCAAGGCAGTATATTCGTACACAGTTTCCTTGGGCACAATGGGGTTATGTCATCGTTGGCGAGGCCGAGAATGGTGTGGAAGCTTTGGAGAGCTGTCGTTCCATGCAGCCGGACATCGTATTACTTGATATTACAATGCCGCTGATGGATGGATTGGAACTGCTGCATCATTTGAAAAAGGATGTCCCCCATGTGCGCTGCATTATGCTAACCGCTCACCGGGACTTTTCTTTCGCTCAAGAAGCGATTCGCAGTGGCGCAGACGGCTATATTCTAAAGTCTCCAATTGAAGCAGAAGAGCTTAAAACAGCCTTAGCAAAAGCCTGTGAGGAGCTTGAGAAGACGTATCGATTAACGACAAGTGAACAAAGCTATAAAGTGCTAGTACAAAATTATCAGTACCCCCTTCGTCAAAAGTTTTATGAGGATATCCTCTCTTCCTTGCTTGCGAAACCAGAGGAAATCGTAGTCCGCGGGGAGAAGCTTGGTATCGACTTAATTCAGCCCTCTTACATGTTAATGGAATGCTGCGTTGATGAACTTACCAATTTCGAGCAGCGCTATCCGATCAAAGACCGATCTTTAATTGAATTCAGTATGCTGGAGATTGTTCGAGAATGTGCACAAGTCGATTTCCCTTGTCGATTCGAGCTGTTCCCTGTTAGCTTCGGACGGTTCATTCTGCTTCTGACAGGCCAACAACCAACGAATAGCAGTATAATAAAGGAAAGTATCATCTTATTTATTCGCAAGCTGTCCACCCCGCTCAAGCAATACTTAAAGTTACGGCTCTTAGTAACTATTAGTCGGCCTTTTACGACTATTTCTTCCCTTCGTTCCGTGTACATGGATACATTGACATATCGCTTGCATCACTTTTACTCGGAAACAGCTGATCCTATGTTCATCGATCAAATTCTGCCTTTCCATGCAATTCCGGATAAGACACTAAGTAGATTGCGTACCCGACTAGAGGAACTAATCAAACATCAAGAAGAACCTGTTTATCAGGAGTGGGCTACGATCGTGCGGAATGAGTTTCTCCTGTATAAGCCCGATCCTTCCACAGCGAAAAATTGGTTGGAGTTACTTGAACAGCTTCATGCTGCTGGGGGCCACGAGATTAATCCCCTCGATCCACTTAATCTGAAGGCTGAGACCTCTTTTCATCGCGCGCTCGAAACTGTGATAGGGCGGTTTATCGAAATTAGGAAACGAAGCACGCAATCGCTTCATTTGCGGCATGAGCTTTCCTCCGCAATTCAGTACATCAAATCTCATTTGAGCGATGATCTCAATGTGGAGTCGATCGCACTCAAGGTAAAGCTGAGCCCGTCTTACTTAGGGCATCTGTTTAAGAAAGAAGTCGGCGTCTCCATCGTAGACTACATTCTGGAGCAGCGCATGGAAACAGCCAAGATCTACTTGCAGACTGGACAATACAGGAATTATGAGTTGGCTTCCAAAGTCGGCTTTCGCAGCTACTCGTATTTCTGTACCTTATTCAAAAAATACTCGGGCATAACGCCTAATGAATACAAGCATTCCCATCAGCCGGTTGTAAATCCTTGATTTATGAGAAAAGGACCTGAAGATTAGCTTCAGGTCCTTTTCTTTATGTATGTTATTCAAATTCAATTGTACCCGTAATGCCTGGACTAACAACCAGGGGCTTATCTATTTGCATGAAGCGATTATTCTTAACCACGACTTCATCAGCGTCGATGGCATGAATACCAATTGTTGAATTCTTGAAGAGATTCCCTGTAATCGTGATCTGTCGATTATGCTTCCCTTCGAAGCCTGCGGATTTAATACCTATGCATCCCTCAGCCCCATATCGCGGGTAAAATCCACAATGATCGAACTCGCAATCCTCAATTCGAATATTCGTAGCATGTCCTCCCTCCGCATGCGTCGGCAGCTCCGCACCAAGCAGTATCCCCGGATTCATCGTGTTACGATACGTACAATTCTTAATCAGGACGTGATCATTCCTGACAAGATGTCCAGCGCCTGCGATGTTGACGAACGCTGAATGTGAGCATGTGTAGCTCTCAGCTTCCCAATAATCGGCTGCACACAGAGATCCTTCCGCGGCATAGTCAGGAATATCTTGCGTGAATTGAATGCGATAGAGATGACCACCGACTCTCTTCCCTTCGTGCGACCAACGGGCAATCTCTCTTTTCTCCATATGCTCACCATTGTAGAATTCAATGTTGCTGCCTGGCTGCAAAGCCGCGAATGTATACTTCCCGAAGAACAGTGCTTCCCGAGTTGAGAGCCTACTTTCAAAGAAAAACCAGTTGCTTTGGATATTTTGACCATCCATTCTAACGCCTTCTACATACATCCCGCTGATTTCAATGTTTCCACCACACTTAAACAGCTTCCAAGCATCTCGTGGTGCAGTAAACAATCTGTTCCCATCCGGTTTGAAAACGACGCGATCTGCAGTAATATGGCGGCAGCTTTCTGCTAGCATGGCAAAGCCATTGGCATTTCTCACACGCAGATTATTCAGCACGAGATGATTACATCTTGCAAAGTACGTTTGGAAATCCGTTTGCGCTCCTTGATGCCAGGAAAGATGCTCGCCAAGTCGAACCTTAGCAGCGACGCTTGCGCTGTTCAGGATTAGCGTCCGTTCACCAATCTGTTTCCAACCTGCGTCAGCGCCACCCCCATAGGTAACACTTTCCCCAATCAGTGCCCCTGTTGCAGGGTCCAATCGGTTCATACAGTAAGTCCCCATTCCCTCGTAGCATGGATTGCCCTCAAATACCTCAACCGTAATCGAATGATCCGTGTGATCTATAACGACTCCAGCGGATGCGTAAGCAGGCTCTCTCGTAAACGCTAGATTCTGAAGTGACAGATGCTCATTATTCTCGCACCAAAGGATGGATGGCAAATACCCATGAATAGCCCCATCATTGAAACCGGCCAGTACGGTTGCAGGTTCGCCGTCTTCTCCGACCGCACCTTGCAGTGTTAAACCGCTAGCGTCCTTAATTGTAAGATGACATTCTTTGGCTAGTTGAGCGCCGCTTCCTGCATCATGCACCATTCCCTCGGTCTGCAGCAGCTTACTGGAAACTAATCGATATCTCCCTGGTTCAAACACGACCCTCTCCGCTCCCACAGCAATAGCCTTATCAATCGCTTCGCGAATGCCTGCTGCGCTGTCCTCATTGGAAGGACGAGTATAATCTTTGACAAAGATACTTTTATCAGAAAACATTAGAAATTCCTCCTTCAATCGGCCAAAGGCTCTCATTATGTCATCATTATAGAGCTTCCATAGGCCACCGAATATGAAGGATTTAACGAAAAAGTTTAAAATATAACAATCTTATTTTTTACCTAACTAAACTCTACTCTTCCATAAATATTCAATACTAATTAAATAACCCCGTAGAAATTAAAAAAGTGAATGTTCACAAAAGTAAACATCCACTAACGAACTCTATTTTCCATTAACGATCTTTATTTTCCTTGATCATTTGCTCTATTGAATAATAAGCGGGACTACCTTGCCCTGATTCACATCGATTAAACCGAAGTCCGTAATTTTCAAAGCCGGACTTACCGGTAAGGAGTGCGTACTGATGGACATGATGGGATTATAATGCTGGTAGCCCAGCGATTCCATAGCTTTGCGGAGCTGTTCCACTTCCTTAGCTACCTGCTCCAGCGGCTCTTCCGTTAAGATGCCGCCCACTGGCAGCCTGAGGTTCGCGATCACTTTGCCGTCTTCCACCACGCTGAAACCGCCTTGATTATTAATCACTTCGTTAGCGGCAAGCTGCATATCGCCGGGATTATGCCCGACAACGAGCAAGTTATGATTGTCGTGGGAGTACGTCGTCGCGATGGCTCCCCGCTTGATCGTATCGCCGCCGATCAGCCCGTAGGCGCGATTGCCATTCTTCCCGTAGCGTTCGAACGTAGCAATGAGTGCGCTGCCGCTTTCCTGCCATAGCAGCTTCCCTTGCCGAACTTCAACCTGAGCGTGCTGTTCTTCTGTAAATGTAGAACCATCCTTCACCATCATCTTGCGGCACGTATAAACAGCGTCAGCTTCTTCTATACTGACAACAAAATCCGTTTCTTTTAAAGGCCCCATCTGCACGCTCTGATAATAATGCGCAGGGAAAGCCGGAGGCTTGATGATTGGTGTATAAGCCTCTTCCACATCGTAAACTTTACGCCCCGCCTTGAAAACCTGCTCAATCGTTAGCTGTTCTAGATTGGAAAGCAGCAGGAAATCGCCTATCTTGCCAGGGGCGATTACCCCGCGGTCATACATCCGCATCCGCTTGGCTGGAGAGAGTGTGCTGGCATAAATGGCCTGCTCGGGCTTCATACCCATGCCGATTGCTTTGCGCACAATATGATTCAAATGCCCGCGGCGCTGGAAGGAGTCAGCCATCACATCATCGGTAACGAAGCAGTAATGCTCGGATACATCATGCTGGATTAAATAAGCCATGACTTCATCCGTCATTGATTTTTCTTGAATTTCGATGAACATACCCGCAGCGATCCGGGCTTCCATGCCCTCAATTGACTGATGCGTATGATCCGAATCGACCCCACTGTAAATCATCCGGTGCAGGTCCAAATCCAACAGCTTAGGCACATGCCCTTCAATAATGAGATGGGGATAGTTGGCACGGACATGGTTGATGATTTGATTTGTTTTGCAATCGGGGTCTGTGATAACATCAACGAAATTCATGATTTCACCCAGGCAGATGATCCGTTCCGTACGCAGCAGCTCGTCCAAATCGGCGATATGAATCTCGCCGCCTGTCGTTTCCATGGATGTCGCTGGAACCGAGCTCGGGATGGCGTAGAACATGTCCGCGATACAATCTGTACTAGCTTTCATAAACTGCTTGACCCCATCCCGCCCGAAGACGTTGGCAATCTCGTGAGGTTCAGGAACAATGGTTGTGACCCCATTACGAATGAGTCCGTAGGAGAACGTTTCCGGCGTCACCATTGTGCTTTCAATATGCAAATGGATATCGATAAGACCTGGAATCATGTAACGGCCGTTTCCGTCTAAACGTTCCGCGGCTTCGAAACTTTCCGTCCCTCTTTTGCCAATATATAAAAATTTACCATCCAGGATGGCTGCGTTGCCATGGATAAATGTTTTAAAATAACTGTTATAAATCTGGACATTCTCAATCAGAACATCAATGCGCATCTGTCTTCACCTCCAAGTCCACTACTCAACGATTACTAATTTCTCACCTGGAAAATAAAGCCGGACCTCTTCCCCATTCACATAGGGAAACTCCATTTCTTTATTCACGGTGAAGGAACCGAGTTCCGTTTCAATCACATACTGATAGCTTCGCCCGAGGAACGTGCTAACCTTGACGCGACCGCTCACGCGATTGGCCCCTGCATCCAGCTCATCCAGCTTTCCCATCACGACATCGTCCGGACGGATAGCTCCTTGCTTGCCTAGCTGTTCGCCTTTACTCGCATGCTTTGTTACAGCGAACATATATTCTTTCACCTTGAGGGCAATCTCTTCCCTGGTATCAAACCGTGACTCGAAGGTGATAAAATTCGTAAACCCGATAAACCGTGCCACGAACTCCGTCTTCGGATATTTGAATATCGTCGCCGGAGCGCCTAACTGCTCAATAATACCTTTGTTCATGATCGCTACTTTATCAGAGATCGAGAAGCACTCTTCCTGATCATGAGACACATACACCGTCGTGATGCCCAGCTCCTGTTGGATACGGCGTATCTCCACGCGCATGTTGACGCGCAGATTCGCGTCGAGATTACTCAGCGGCTCGTCAAAGAGCAGCAGTTCCGGCTCGATGACGAGCGCCCGCGCAATCGCGACGCGCTGTCTTTGACCGCCCGACAGCTCCTTAGGGTAACGCTTCTCGAAGCCGGATAAGCTGACGACATCGAGAATGTGACGCACGCGGCGATCCAGCTCCGCCCCACCCACTTTGCGCAAGCGCAAGCCGAAAGCCACATTATCGTAAATCGACAAATGAGGGAATAACGCATAGCTCTGGAAAACGAAGCCAAAATTGCGTTTATTCACAGGAACACGCGTATAATCTTTTCCATTTAATGAGAAAGTGCCTGATTTCGCCTCGATGAATCCTGCGATAAGTCGCAAGGTCGTTGTTTTCCCGCATCCGCTAGGACCAAGCAGCGAGATCAGGCTCCCTTTTTCAACACTCAAGTTGAAATCCTGCAGAATATAGTGCTGGTCGTAGGCAACCGAAATTTTTTCCAGTGATAGCAATGCCATGGATACAAGCCTCCGTTATCGTTTGGTGAAATAGGATAAACCCATCAACCGTTCAATGATGAACATAAGTACAGCTGTGAACAGCATCAGCAGCACAGAAATAGCAGCAATTGTCGGATCAAAATGATTCTCCACATAAGTCAGCATCTGAATAGGCAACGTACTGACCCCAGGCCCCGTCATAAAGACCGAAATGTCCACATTATTAAAAGATTCCAAGAATGCAATCAAAATTGCCGCAATAATTCCGGATTTGATATTTGGCAGAACGACTTTAAAGAAGGTCTTCAAGTGGCTGCTGCCCAAGCTTAACGCGGCTTCTTCAATTGCAAAATCGAAATTCGATAAGCTTGAAGCAATAACCCGAATAATAAAAGGCAGCATAATGACTGTATGTCCAGCCAGCAGCGCCGCATATATCGGTAGGTGGTACACCACGATCAGGTACTTGAGCATTGTAAAACCAAGCACAATACCAGGAATTAGCACAGGTGAAATGAAGATCGCATTGAGCGCTTCCTTCCCTTTGAACGTAAACCGACTTAATGCGTAAGCGGCAGGAATCCCCAGGAGCAACGCAAATAAATTACCGAGCAGCGATACGATTATGGAAGTGCTGAACGTCGACATGAACATCTTGACGTCCAGGATGTTACGGTACCATTTTAAAGAGAAGCCTGTCGGCGGGAATTTCAAGATACTCCCTGGCTCAAATGATGCAAATGCAATAATGATGAGCGGCCCGAGCAAAAATAGATAGACAAGAAGCGTAAATACGGCCAGCCCTCGGTTCTTCTCCCGCATATTTCTACCCCTTCGGATTCAATTTAACAGCCAGTTTATTCATCAGCGCGATGACCACAAAAGTAATCACGATCATAATTACCGCAATAACGGAGGCGAGGTACCAATCATTCAGCGTAATCGCGTTCTGATATAGGAATGTGGAGATAACCCGCTGCTTGCCTCCGAGCAAAGCTGGTGTCGTATAGGCCGTCAGACTGCCCACGAAGACTAGAATACTTCCTATGATTAATCCGGGTACGCTAAGCGGCACGATGACTTTGACGAAAGCCGTGAAGCGACCCGCTCCCAAGCTTTCCGCCGCTTTCAGCAGATCCGGATCTATATTCTCAAGAACACCGACCAAGGTAATAATAATGAGCGGCAGGAATAAATGGACCAGACCGATCATCATCGCAGCAGGCGTGTACAAGATATCGAGCGGTTCCTTGATCAAGCCAATGGCGATCAGCGCGTTATTCAGCAGCCCTTTTTTGCCCAAAATAATCATCCAACTGAACGACCTAACAACAGAGCTGGTGAGTAGTGGGAAAATCGCTAAGGCAAGCAGAATCGCCTTCTGCCTTGGGCTTTGCTTGGAGATGAAATAGGCAACCGGGAAGCCCACCAGGATGCATAGCAAGGTTGTGACCACACTAACACGCAGGGTCGTCCATAAAATTTTCAGAAAGTAAGGGTCCTTGAAGAAACTCCAGTAACCGGCTAATGTGAAGCTGCCTTTATTGAAAAAGGTTGAACCTATCGTAAGAAGGATCGGAACCACCATGAAAACCGTCAGGAACAGTAATCCCGGCAGCAATAGTAAATATAAATACGTTTTTTTCATGTAGCTTTACTCCTGTTCCTGGGTTCGCTAGGCGCGCAGTGCGCAGATAAATTGGTCGAGAAAGGCCTCGGCGGACACTTCCATACACACATGGACGTTAGCAGGCTTGGCTAATCGGTTCTGGAAATCACAGACCGTTTGCCCGTCGCACAGCTCACTTCGGGTTTCTACATCTACGTAATAATGGCGAGTGGTAACCAGCTCTTTATTCAGCGCCACCCCGACTGCAAGCGGGTCGTGAAGGGCGCAAGCCCGCACACCATTGCGCTCTTGATAACGCTGCATGTAATCTGCTGTGCTTTCCTTGACATAGCGGCCAATCGGCGTATCTCCGAGCGAGCGGATATGTTCTTCTGTCAGCAGCGCCTTCCGGGTCACATCCAAGCCTACGAGCGTTATGGCCGGGAATCCCGCATGCAGCACGATCTTCGCTGCTTCTGGATCGACGTACATGTTATACTCCGCTGTCGGCGTCACATTACCGAAACCTTGGACAACGCCGCCCATTACAACCACTTCGCGGACCTGATGAATCAAGTCCGGATATTTCATAACGGCCATGGCCAGATTCGTCAGCGGCGCGGTCATAATAAGCGTGACTTCACCTGCGTGCTGCTTCACTTGCTCGATGATGAAATCGACCGCATGTCCAGCAGTCGCCTGCGTGTGCACCGGCATATCACTTAAGGCTCCGCCAAGTCCGTCCTTGCCGTGAACGCGATGCTCAAAATAAGTCGTGCGCAGCAGAGGCTTATTCGCCCCTTTAATAACCGGAATCTGCTGTTCCATTCCCAGCAGCTGCAGAACTTTGCAGGTATTCAAGGTAGCTTGGTCAAGTGACACATTGCCGTTCACCGTAGTGATACCTAGCACTTCCATATCCCCACTGCCAACCGCCAGCAAAATGCCCAGCGCATCGTCTATGCCTGTATCAACATCAAGGATGACCTTCTTTGTCATGATAAACCCCCTTCCATTTCATACAGACAAGGGTATATCCACAAACATATACCCTTGTTCAATCTTCAACTATTGAGTGACTTCTTTATTCCAGCGGTCAATCCAACCTTTAAGGTTTTGATTCACGAATTTCATGTCCAATTTGCGAAGCTTGCTCACGACTTCTGTTCCATAAGTAATACCTTGCGCCTCATCTGCCGAGAGCTGAAGTGTCGTATTCACAGGTGAATCGATTTTGGCTTTCGCTGATTTTTCTTGTACTTCTTTGCTCAAATGCCAGTTGATAAAATCTTCAGCCAACTGCTTATTTTTACTTCCTTTGATCACATTAACTGTATTCATGACAGCGTATGCCCCTTCAGTCGGGGAAACAAACTTGGTTTCCGGCACAGCCGTTTTCAAATCCTTCACATACATTTCCATGATTGGCCCAGCTGCAATTTCCCCTTGCGCGAACATGTTCACGAATTCGGAAGTTTGGCCGTAGTATTTGACGACGCCTTTATTTAGTTCTTTCACCTTGGCGAAAGCTTGATCCGCATTGAACGTTGTGTTGCCTGCAACGACCGATGCCGCATCAAGGATCATTGGACCTGTTGTCGACGTGATGTTTGGCAATGTCAGTTTCTTCGCAAGCTCAGGACTCCATAAGTCGCTCCACGACTTGATTTCTTTACTTGTTGCCTTCGGATTATAGGCGATTCCCAACCGACCAATCGTGTAGGCAGGACCATAGTCTTCGCCAAGCGGAGCCTTTGCCAAATCGTAGATATCTTTCAAATTCGGAATACGGCTGCGATCAATCTTATCAAAGAGTCCAGCTTCAATACCTTGCTGCGCATAGTAATCGGATAAATAGATGAGATCCACTTTGGAACTGCTGCCTTGCTTCACTTTGTTCAGACGTTCGGAATTGTTGCCAATCTCCAGAACGATCTTGACGTTATGCTCTTTCTCAAATGGCGCGTAAACTTCCTTCTTAAAGAAATCATCCGAGAAGCCCCATGTAGAAATGACTAATTCGGTAGGCGCTCCTTTGGCTGTTGACGTCGGTGCCGTTGAAGCTGGACTTGCGCTTGCAGTCCCCTGATCTTTGGACGGCGCTGCGCCGCATCCTGTTAGAGCCAGTCCCACCACGGACAGCGAAATAAGACTTTGAAGCATTCTTTTTTTCATCACTAATAACCTCCCAAGTTTGTATATCTATATTTTGAAGCGTGAATCCCTTGTCAATTTTTACTAGTATGCTACCCTAGACCTCATATCTATGCGCAAAAGCAATAATAAACAGAAAAGTGCCCTTGATAGAAGAAATCTTCTAATCAAGAGCACTTTTCATCGTAAACAATGTAAAGAGACATCTACGGATATTCATGCGGTTTCCACTTAAGATAGATCAAAAGTGAAACACCATGGTCTGAGCTATTCGGTTTGTTTAAGAATGATGTTCGTAATTGCCCATTGCGTTGGCGGATCATAATCTCTTAATACCGCATCCATCGATAATCCCATCTCTTGTTCCAACTTCTCGCGGATTCTTTTCTTATATATCGATGACATATAGAAATCCACTTCGTGTTTCAAAGTCGGCGCCTCGCCTTCAAGCGCGGTAGAACGAGGGGAACGACGATGCTTTGCATGAAAAGTAATAATGTTCTGATCCAGCGATACCTTGAGCAAAGTGGTTCCAAAGCCGAACAATTCTTTAGAAATCTCGTTATATAGGTGACACAGCTTCTTCTTGTACTCATTAGAATCTGATTGGGACATTGCAATCACCTTCAAGAACGATTATTGACTTCTACGCTTTCAAATCTACCTTAATAATACATAGGATTCCTGAATTAATCAAGCCAATCGTTCGCCTTTTTATCTATATTGACCAATGATAAAGAGTACATCACTTAGAAATATGCCGATTTCCCGAAATATCTCTCATGCTTTGTAAGAATTAACAGGGATTGCCCGATTCAATTGGATTCTGTATGCAGTCCTATAATCTCATTTCTTTATCTCTATCTACCCAACGGGGACCCTCCATAAAAATAACCTTTCATTCTTACAAACGTTAGAATCTCTCTAGAAGTTACCTTTCAGCAACTAGACGAATTGGCTTACCTTGATCGATCTTTTAAGTAAATGTGCCAAGCTTGGCTACGCAACAAGCCAGTTCAATCTTGAATTTGTACAGGACACTTCATGGCACTTATTAAATAGGAATATCTTTTTCAAACAAAACCTCATTAGAAGATACTGCTCCATATTTTTAATGAGTCTCTAACCAAAAAGTTGATCAAAAACTACTTTCACCTTTAACTACTATTACTCATTATGTTTATTTCCAATCTCAATGCAACAACCGCCAATCCCGAAATCTTACAACCCGCTTCGACTGCTCCGCAGCTTGTAGATCATGCGTAATCACAATAATTGTCCTGCCCTGCTCGTTCAATCGCCTGAAAATATCCATGATCTCCGCGCCGGTCTTTGAATCCAGCGCTCCCGTTGGCTCATCCGCCAATATAATTGGTGGATCACCCGCCAACGTTCGTGCAATGGCTACGCGCTGCTGTTGCCCACCCGATAGCTCACGAACGCGAATGCCGAGCTCCTTAGCAATCTCCCGCTGCGTCCGCTCTTCCCCACCGAGCTCCAACCCGAACCTTCCGACTACGACTTCTTTCTCCCGGTCGTCCAGTATTTCCAGATTGCGATATATCTTCGACTTCTCGATCTTCAAGAAGATGAGTTGCCGATGCAGTCCCATCCAATATAGTTTTCCGATAGTTCAATGATAAAATTCGAAACTTAATCATATTGTTCATGTTTCAATGACATCCTTCATTTAATGGCAAGATCGTTCATCTTATAATGAATCAGTAATGAACAATCTGTATGAAATGTGAGGTAACCTTTTATGAAGAAAATGGGAATAGGCCTGCAATTATACACACTTCGGGATGAAATGGCACAAGACACCGCAACGGTTTTGCAAAAGGTGGCCGAGATGGGTTATGAGGGTGTGGAGTTTGCAGGTTATTACGATTATAGCCCTGAACAATTAAAGAATTTGCTTACCAGCTTGTCACTGCAAGCCATTGGCAGCCATGTAAACATGGATCGACTGCGGAACCATTTGGAAGAAGAAATTGCAATGAATGTTGCCATCGGCAGTCGTTATGTCGTCTGTCCAGGAATCAATCTGGAAGAGCGACAGGCACTTCCCGAAACTATTGCTTTTTTTAACAAGTGCAGCGAACAGTTTAGAAGACATGGCATCGCCTTTGGCTTTCATAATCACTATGTTGAATTCACTGAACCTTATGGGGATCAGCTTTGGTTTGACGCCTTTTTCGGTAGTACGTCCCCGGAGAATATAAAGAGCGAGCTCGATGTTTGTTGGGTACATAATGCTGGCTGCGACCCTATTGCTTATCTCGACAAATATGCCGGACGTGTCCCATTAGTTCATTTGAAGGACATTCGCAAGTTCGACGATGGCACTTATCAAACGTTGGAACTGGGGAGCGGCGAAATGAATTTACCAGCCATCATTGCGGCAGCAGAACAAGCCGGAACAGAATGGCTCATCGTCGAACAAGACGATTGCAACTTGCCTGGGTTAGAAAGTGTACAGATAAGTATGAATTGGCTAAGTCAAAATTATACGTTTATGGAGGTCATTTAAGATGGCGAACAAACTGCAAGGGGCAATCATTGGTTGCGGGGGAATTGCGATTGAGAAATATTTACCTGCACTTTCCAAACTGAAGGACCTAGAACTGGTCGCCTTCTGCGATATTGTTGTTGAGAAAGCAGAAAAAGCAGCGGCAGCTTACGGTTCTGCTGAGGTAAATACATTTTACGATTATAGAGAAGTCCTTGCAAATCCCGACATTGATGTGATCTATGTATGTACACCGAACGATTCACATGCGGAGATCTCTATTGCGGCCATGGAGTCAGGCAAGCATGTCATGTGTGAGAAACCAATGGCCAAAACTGCTGCAGAAGCACAAGCCATGGTGGATGCTGCCAAACGTACCGGCAAAAAGCTCTCGATTGGTTACCAGAATAATTTCCGACCAGACAGCCGCTATTTACAACAAATTTGCGATAATGGCGAGCTCGGGGACATTTATTTTGCCAAGGCTCACGCGATACGCAGACGTGCTGTTCCAACTTGGGGTGTCTTTTTAGATCAAGAGAAACAGGGTGGCGGCCCACTTATTGATATCGGTAGCCATGCGTTAGATTTAACACTTCGGATGATGAACAATTACGCACCAAAATGTGTGTTGGGCAAGGCCTATCACCAACTTAGCCGTAAAGAAAACGCAGCAAATGTCTGGGGACCGTGGGATCCGAATAAATTTACGGTGGAGGATTCTGCTTTCGGCTTTATCACGATGCAGAACGGTGCGACAGTTATCCTCGAATCCAGTTGGGCTCTAAACTCACTTGACACTTTAGAGGCAAAAACGACGCTTTGCGGTACGGAAGGCGGCGCGGACATGCGTGACGGACTCCGCATTAACAGCGAGAAGCTGGGAAGAATGACTACGACCACCATCGATCTGAGCGCGGGAGGCGTTGCTTTTTTTGAAGGCAAAGAAGAGAGTTCAAGCGATCTGGAAGCGCGGTTGTGGCTCGAGTGCATCCTTCATGATACCGAACCGTTGGTAAAACCGGAGCAAGCGTTGGTTGTCACGCAAATCCTAGAAGCAATCTATGAGTCTTCGAGGACTGGCAAAGCCATTTATTTTGAATAACCTTATGAGGCAAGCATAGGCACGATCATGAGCCGCCCTGTTCAAGGGAGGCCACGGTTGTTTAAAGAAAATTGAGCGTACAATTGGCTGGAATTTTTGTATAATTATGAAATAGACACGAAACATGAACAATTTGCGCAGTCAAAGGAGAAAGCTGATGATGCATGGGCGTCAGGATAAGTTGCGAGCTGAATCAATTGATGTAGCTATGGCACACCATAAGAAGCGTCACAGGTTTCCTTCTGAGTTTTTAACCACGTACATCATTAGATTGCAGACAAGCGGTTCCTGCGAGGCGTTGATTGATAACGAATACGTTGTGATTGAACCTGGAGATCTGCTTATGTTTCGTCCTGGTGATAAGTATGAACTTATCTTGAAAAATAACAGCATCGATTACTATGTGATTTGCAATGGCACATGGATCGACCAATGGTGGGACAATTTCAACCCTCCAAACAAGTCAACCATACCTGTTGACGATGATCTGCTGAAACTGTGGAAACAGTTGGCTAAGGAAACGTTGCGGAGGAATGGTAATCTCCATGAAGTAACTGATTATTTATTGCGTGTCTTTTGCTTGACTTTACAGCGCCTGCATGAAACTGCCGGCATGGGCAAAACATTAAGTCCGTCCTACATCGCCTATCAAATCAAAACATTCATCGATCAACATGCAACAGATGAACTCACCCTGAAGCAAATCGCCAAACATGCGGGAATTAGCGTTTCCAGAGCTGTCCATTTGTTTAAAAGCAATTTTGGTCAATCCATAATGAGCTATGCCATTGAAGTCCGTCTTACGGTTGCGTGTGAACGCATTCGTTTCAGCGTCATGTCGCTGGATTATGTCGCAAAGTCATGCGGTTTCAATAGTTATACCTACTTTCATCGACAATTTCGCATGCATTTCGGACTATCGCCCCGGCAATATCGTGAAGAACAAAAGAAACGTTCAAAACTTAGCATGGAACCATAAAAAGATCGCTCTTCACTTGCAAAGAGAGTCGATTTGACTAAAGCGCTACCCATGACCCCTTTAAACTTTCGATTATATGTCTGAAATTAAGATTCCGTTTTGAATCCGAATGAAACATACTATAATGAAACTATCTACTAATGTGTGTACTGGAGGGTCATCATGAAGCTTTTACTTGTGGAAGACGAACAGTTGATTCGCAAAGGGATTCTGATGAAGACCGACTGGCAGCAATGCGGAATCAATGAAGTGATGCAAGCGGAAGATGGCCGTGATGCCGTGCGGATTGCTAAGCAGTTCCGCCCCGACATTCTGCTAACAGATATCCGTATGCCCCATTTGGATGGTATTGAATCTGCGCGCAGCATTCGGGAGTTTTGTCCGAAGGTCCACATCATCTTCATGAGCGGCTTCTCGGACAAGGAGTATTTGAAAGCCGCTATCTCGTTACAAGCGGTTCATTATGTAGAAAAGCCGATCCATCCAGATGAGCTGCACGAAGCGATCCGCACCGCTTCCAAGATGGTCCAGAACGATCTGCTAACCGACATGGGAGAGGAAGAAAGTATGCCTCTCATTAAACGGGAAATAGCCGCTCTACTCTGTTCTCCTGTGTATCTATCGGATAAGCTTGCACGCTTGTTCTCATTAATCGCTTCTCAGTTTCCGCGCGCTAATCCCTGTGTGAGCTCCGTTCTCAATTGGCATCGTGCCATCGAACAGCCAGATAAGCTTATACAAGAACTCGAGGATGCCGCACAGATGGCAGAGTTGGATTGCTTTAGTATGTTAAAAGATAATCATCATGTCGTCATCCATTTGATCTCCCGTTCGGAGCAAGAAATACCTTTTAACGATATACTTCAACGGTGGATCAAGCAAATATCCCTTCGTTTACCCAGTCTTCCTGGCTTTCATTTGGCGGTTGGCCATCAAGTCCATGGAATGGATCAGCTGTATTCTTCCTATCTATCTGCGGTGATGAATCTTCAAAAGGGCTTTTATCAGCCACCGAACTCCATCCTATGGGAGTCTACTAACCATTCCCACACAGATGCGTTCTTTTTTGACGATAAGCGTATCGCGACCTTTGCCCTTTTGCTTCAACAAGATGAAGCCTATCAGGCAAAGAATTGGCTGGCGAATTTGACGCAAGAGATCCGTAAGTATCCGGATACATCTGTAACTTATACGAAAGGAATCTATTTGCAGCTCTATCAAACCGTACTGCAAGTCGGCAAAGAAAGCAGCATACCTCCATTCAAGCAGGAAACAGCGGTAGGTAAGTACGTGGAGCGTTTGTACGCTTGTCAGACATTGGACGACTTAAATCAGCTGCTGAATGATGAACTCACTGTTCTTTTTGATTATTTGGAAACGCGAAAGGGTAACTCGATCATCCGTCATGTGACGCAATATATTGAGCGAAACTACCGGAATCGCCAGCTTTCCTTGGCCGAAATCAGCGAATATGTAGGAGTGACCATTCCTCATTTGTGTTTCGTTTTTAAGGAAGGCACCGGCGTGACAATTAAACATTTCCTTTCGGAATATCGAATTGATCGGGCGAAGGAACTTTTGGCCAACAGGGATCTCAAGCTGTTTGATATTGCGCTGCAGGTGGGTTATGGGGACGGGGAATATTTTAGCAAGATATTTAAAAAAGTAACTGGCCTGCAACCTTCAGAATACAGGAAGAGGATCGCTGATGTTTAATTCCTTCAATCGCATTCTCCTTAAGCTACGACTAAAGCAAAAACTGTTGCTGTCCTATCTGCTGCTTATCCTGCTTCCAATACTCTACCTTCAGTTCTATGCTTCCGGTAAAGTGACGGGCATCATACAGGAAATGGTCAATTTTTCGCTCAATCAAAGTTTTAACCAAACTCATTCCTTTCTTTCCTATAAATTAAAACGGATGACCGATGTTTCAGATATTATTGCCTTGGACGAGCAGAATATGACCCGTATCCTAACGCGTAACGTAAACGATTACAATATCCATGATCAATTGCAAGATGGAAACATAATGAGGCAATTCATCACTTCCTTCCGTGACAGTACCGATGTAAGCGAAGTCCGGCTCTATCTGCCAAAAGGGTTTCTATTCGCCGATGAGGGCAGCAACATGTTGCGTCTGGATGATGTCCAGAACTCGACATGGTATAAGAACTTGGTCAACGCCAGAGTAAAGCTCATGTGGTTTTCTTCGCATGATTATTCAACCCTAGCTGGTGATGGGCGTCCGGTCATCTCCCTTATCCGACTCATTCGCCATCCCAATCACTATAATGATACAATTGGTGTTCTAAGATTGGACATGGATGAACGGAATCTGAAAGAAATCGTTTCGCGTGCCAACACCGTTAAGAATAGTTTAACTTATTTACAGAGCAGCGATGGCCTCATTCTAATTGCTTCGGATCAACTGCTCATGAAGCAATATTTTCTCGCTGATGGCTCTGCACCTATACGATCACAGCATTCAAGCGCCAGTTATAAGCAGATCATTAACGGCAGAGAGCTTGAATTCCTTCAGCTGCCCATACCGCAAACAGACCTGACCATGGTTACTGTTATTCCCACTCAGGAGATCGTGTCTAGAAGCACACGCCTTCAGAAAGAGCTCCTTGCCAGCTTGCTCGTAGTCGCACTGCTAGCGATCGGGCTTGCACAATATATTTCCCTTCATATGACTAGACGGATTACACATTTGAGTCAAAAGATGAAAGCAATGGAAGCTGGACTCCTAGAACCTATCATTAAGCCGTCAGGGGAAGATGAGATCGGAGAGCTCATCCAAAGCTATAACTACATGTCGAAACAACTAGCTTTGTTAAAGGATGTTGAAGTAAAGGCAATTAAATCGGAATTGAAGGCCCTTCAATCCCAGATCAATCCCCACTTCTTATACAATACGCTAGATCAGATCAATTGGATGGCTCAATTCGGAATGAATGACCAAATCCCCGCTCTTGTGCATTCTTTAGCTGGATACTACAAACTTACTTTGAGCAATGGACAGGACATCATTACAATTGAACACGAACTGAAGCTGGTCGACTATTATGTCCAAATTCAAAATATTCGCTTTGAACAAAGAATCGAATTTATTATGCAGGTCGATGAGGAATTTCTACAAGGACTCATTCCTAAGCTAACGCTTCAGCCCATCATCGAGAATGCCATTCTACATGGAATATTGAAAAGTGAGAATCGAGAGGGGATCATTACGGTAACTTGCGAACGCCAAGCTGATCAGATCGTTCTGTCTGTCGTTGACGATGGGGTTGGTATGGACGGAACACACCTGGAAGCACTCCAATTAGGCAGTAAGATGATCAATCCGAACGGAAGCGGTTACGGGATTCGTAACGTACAGGAACGGATTAAATTGTACTATGGGGAAGCCTTCGGATTGCAGTTCTTCAGTTCACCTGGAGATGGGATGATTGTTGAAGTGCATATCCCGTTAATTATGGATTCGGATTCCTTATAAATATTAGACAGGAAACCAATAAGATCGCTCTTCACTTGCTGCGAAAGACACAAGTGAAGTAGCGATCTTTTTACGCTATCAAGGTTCCTTACAAGTTCGGCAATGATTTTAATTAATACCCATAAACCTCAAGCTCAACCATATAATTAGAAGTATTTACGGTATTGCCATTTAGCCAAAACCTTACGTACCGGCCCGATAGGGGGCTGAACGTAATCGTCTTGCCGTTGCTCGTCTCCGTATATTCAGCATCAGTCCCTATGCCTTGGCCAGCCGAGTTATTCGTATCATTATTAAATACATTGGTATAGCTGCTGAAATCCGCATCATTCGAGATCTGAACAATAACGTCGTGGTATTGCCGACTGTCATTGAAATAGTGCCACATCGTGATTTGTTTCAAGGTGATGGTGGATCCGAGATCCATTACTGCATGAACCGCGCCAGTTCCTACATCTACCCAATCACTTGAGGATAAATTCCCATTCGATAATTTAGAAGGAAATGCATCATTTACACCCGCTGCACTGTAAGTAATATCCCTGTATTGAGACACTAACTTTGCGATTGGGTCAGTTCCAAATACCTGCAACTCTACAAAATTACTGTTGGTATTTACAGAGTTGCCTTTTAACCAGAAACGGGCATATCTAGCTGTAACTGGTGCAAAAGTAAGTGTCTTGCCGTTAACCGACTCGGCATACTCATCGTCAGACCCGTACCCTTGACCTGAGCTGTTATCCTTATCATTATTGAACACCGTTGTTACATAACTGCTGAAATCAGACGTTCGCGACAACTGAACCACCACATCTTTATACGTGCGGCCATCTGTATAAAAGTGCCACATCTTTATTTGACTAATGTCTTTCAGAGCACCAAGATCAATTTGAGCATACACAAGTTGGTCAGGATTTCCGACAGTTACATAATCCGTAGATGCTGTATTACCATTTGTTAGTTTGGAAGGGGGAGGATCCGATGCACTACTACTAAAGGTAGGAGCTATTCCTGCAGATAGGTTCGTTGTACTGACTCCGGGGTATTGAATTGCCCCTATACTTCCGCCGCTTATTGCAAATGGCGTACCAAAAAAGTCGCTATATCCTCTGTCCATATCCGAATGATAGCTGAGGGCTCCAGTTTTCATAGTTGCGCTAGAACTGGATTGAAGCCGATAGTCCCGATTAGCAGGATCTACGAATAATGGATTTATCTGAACATTACCACTGCAGCTAGATGAGCAGACACTGTTCAATTGCGCAGCGTCATAATTTAAGCTAAAGTCTGGTGGAGAACCCGAGTAGTTCTTGTAACGAGCCACTTTTCCATTGGTATCGCCGGTTTGAACGACAGGATCCCAGAAATTGTTATTGTGAACGAAGGCTGTACCCGTTACTTGCGGATGTACGTTCAGCCCAACCTGCCCTTGAGGGCTGAGACCGTACTCATACATAATGTTATTGGCAATAACATTATTCTCTACCTTGTTGGCGCTCGGACTGCCAGGATTATCTCCAAGGTAAATAGCATACTGATCCGTCTCAGCAATCGTGTTATTAATAATCCAACTATTCTTGGCTTCCATCCAAGTGTTGTTATCACCCGAAATAGCTTGCCAAGGATACATATCTAATCCCCAGGGTTGGAAGGAATGATTGGGCAGAACTGTACCCGTAGCACCCGTAATAATATTGCCGTATATTTTGTTGCTGCTACCAAGAACATGGTTAGTTGTTGTGTAATCGTGAATATAGTTGCGGCGAATGATATTATTCGTGGTCTTGCCGCTGTAGCCGTCCATGTCAAGACCATGCATATATCCGGAGGTACCTGCAGAAATATCATTTTGCTCCACGATTACATGCTTAACGCCAGGCAAGTTAGTCTTGTAATTTGTAAGCGAGATCCCGGAATGTCCCCAGTTCAATATTTTATTACCACGGATCACTGCACCATCAACGGCATGATGGATGAATAATCCATCCCCTGTGGTCACCACCGTATCGTTCTCTTGGGGCAACCAGACTTTGTCAATCAAGGAATTCGTTATCGTGATGTGAGAGACATACGAAGTGTCGTCTGGGTTAGTTCCTGAATTCCCGATTTGTATCCCGCCTTGAACAGCTCTTTGGACGATCAGATTGTCAAAGGTTAGATGCGAGCTTGGAGCTTTGACCCAAATGACTCTGCCATAGGAGCCTCCACGGAAATCAATATCCTTAATCGTGACATGATGCGTATTCTGCATAACAACAGCTTCTGGCAAATAATAGGCGATGACCTCCACATTCGTGGGTGGAATAGTGGATGAGCCTGTATTTACGTATACAATTCCTCCCGCAACTGCCCATTCATGTAATTGATCAACGTCGCTCGCACTTGATACTCTTTGTTTAGGAACGCCATTCACAAATACCCGGTACGCATCTAAAGTGGTACTTCCATTGATACTTTTTTGCCAACGATTCGTCCCCGGGACATTTGCCCAGCCCGTATCCAGCTTATACATTCCTGCAATCACAGGCTTAGGTCCGGTCCCGTAAGCACCTATCGTGATCGGATCGGCTGCTGTTCCTGCTTTGTTAGTCAAGTTAAGAGATGCGTTGTACCAAGCATCCCCTCTTTTGAATAAGATTGTATTTCCTGCATTCATTAGGGTTAGGGCAGTTGAGATATTCTGTTTAGGAGCGGCTGGAGAGAATCCGTTGTTGGAATCGCTTCCAGTAGTGGAGAAATAGTACGTATTGCCCGTAGCGAAAGCTACATTAGGGGCTGTTAATATGAAGACGAGAACAGAGCTGATAATAAGTGCTGCAATAAGAAAAAACTTAGACGAGGAACGATTCGTTACATAGTTCATCATAAACCTCCTCAATATATTTACGTACTAATTATCACAACGTTCTATACATAAATGACTACTTGAATAAACATGCTCACCTCCTATGATTGGATTACTTGCTAGATGTTACAACCTATAAGCACCACCTCCCTACCTGATTTGGTATTGAAATTAACCGCTGTACATGCCAGCAAAAGTCAACAGTCGTTTCAGAACAGCCGCAGCTTCAGCTCTTGTTGTTTGCGCCTCCGGCCGGAAAGTGTTCTGCTCGTCACCCACCATCAAACCAGCTGCAGCAACTTCAGCAATCGCCTGCTGCGCCCAAGCTGCAGACTCGTGGAAATCGACAAATGGCAGCACACTCCCACTGACTTCGGCATCTGCGAATGGTTGACCGACAAATTGGGCCGCACGTTTCAAAATCACGGCCAATTCCTGTCTGTTAAGCGTTGCTTCAGGCCGAAAGGTCTCATCCGGATAGCCGCTAACCAAATCGGCATTCGCTGCCGCTTGGACTGATGTGTCATACCACTGCCCATTCATATCAGCAAAAGAAGTTGTGCTGGCATGGGAATCCAGGGAAAGGGCACGTACCAACATAGTTGCGAACTCAGCCCGAGTAACCGGTTTGTCTGGTCCAAAGTTTTGATCCGACAAGCCTTTAATGATGAGCTTATTCGCCATCGGCTCGACCAAGGACTTGCTCCAATGCCTTTCAAGATCGGCAAAATGCTTATCCAGACGAATCAAAGAATATACGCTATTTCCTTTCCTGAAAAGCTCTGCCACCGTTTTGCCGTTAATGATATGAAATACGGTTGGAACCGGAAGCAGCTCACCCGTAGCTTCATCCATATAAACGCCTGACGTATTGCCAGGTTCAACTTCGAAGTCAAGCTGAAAGGAACGTGGTACATACCGCGTGAATTTTGTTATTGTTACTTTGTCTCCAGTTGGTGTTTCGGCAATCACTTCAAAATCAATCGGTTTCATCAACAGATTCGCTCCGTTCTGAGATGCTCCGCGCTCAGCTTTATCCGCCTGCTCCTTACCTGCCTCTGTTACGATGATTGTGATCACTGCCTTGTTTGCTTGTTCACCCAGTTGATCGCGCCAAGCACCCGAGGTCATTTCGCTAAGCGGAAGGGAATAGGAAATATTCCCTGCTTTAAGCTCTACGACTGCAGACGAATTTTGCTTCGCCCACTTTTGTAGCAGCTCCATTGATACTCGTACTGGAACGTCTGTGGGAATGACGACTTTTCCCGATTCCACTTGACCATTTCCGTCCTCTTCGGTGATTTCGCGATGAGCTTTCGAGTTACCGTTACCATTGCCATTACCATTGCCATTACCGTTACCGTCACCGTTACCGTTACCGTTACCATTACCATTGCCATTACCATTACCATTACCATTACCATTACCGTTACCATTGTTCTCACTGTCATCAGAAGTTATTTGAATGCTGAGCTTTTTTTGCACCTCATGAGCTGTTGCATGTAATCCTGTTTCAAGATTTACCAAGCTTTTGACCTTTATTAGCTTGAAGTCCACTATTCCAGGCTTATCTGCTTGGAAGGTTAATGTGGTTAATGTTTTGGTCCCGTTTTCCCCAGCTGCTTGCCCTGACTTTGTCGATCCATACCTAAACGTATTTCCATTCCTTACAAAAACGGGCGTTCCCCCAGGTAGATTGTAATCCGCACTCAGTAATGTAACGCCAGCAGGAACCTCGATCGTCAAGTCATAAGCATACAATTGTTTGAGATTTGATCCTACGATGGTAATAACGAATGAATCTTTCTTTTTAATAGTTTCCTTTGTTGTCCGGATATCAAACGAAGTTGGCACCTCATCTGCGAAGGCCACTGGCAATCCCTTGACCCAACTTAATAAACACGTGATGAATAGTAGGATCGCTCCATACCGAAATAAGTGCTTTATCATCTGGCTCCCCCTAGCTAATAACTTATATCTTCTTCGAATTTGAGAAATGGGCTTAACACCCCCTTGCATAAACAAGGGGGCGCATCGCTATAAGTTTGTTTAGTAGTTAACTCGAAAACATCCGGCTGGCGACGAATGCCAAGTCTTCAATATCGACGACACCGTCGCTATTGATATCTGCATTTCGAGCATCGTCCGACCAATCAGGGCTTGTTGATTCCTTCCCGTATTGCTCAGCGATATTGGCGAAATCGTTGACATCAAATTCGTGGTTGTTGTCTGTATCGCCTGTCTCAGCTGTAATCCGGTGGGATTCAAATTGTGTAAGTGCAGCTGTTAAATTCGACTGGGCAGTCTGGATTTGCTCTTGGGTTGCGTCAGATTGATTGAATACTGCTTTAGCTGCGTGGATAACCACGGTCAGAGCCGCTTTCAATCCCGAAAGGGTCGAGCTGAAGAAGGTCCCGATGGCCGTACCTTCAACTGCCTGATCACGGGTCGACTCGGCTTGCGTGATCAATGCTCCTAATGCCGTTTTGTTTAATACATTCACTTCCAGTGTGGATCCTACTATTGTCGTTTTTACTCCAGCCTCGCTTGATATTGAAACCGCTGATGCTGCGAAACTGGCATTGCCAGATGAAGCATCCGATGTTACATCAAACTTCAAGGTTAAGAACGGTGTTCCAACCGGAAGTACGTCTGTTCCTGTACGCGCAGTAACTATGCGCAACTCGCCTGCATCCTCATCATTTTCAATAATAGCTACTTGCTCCGGATAATCGTACACAAACCCGGTATAAGTAAACTTAGCTGGATCATAAGACAGTGTAAGTTCAACAGCTCTCGTGGAGTCGGTCTTATCCAAAGCTAGTTGAACGTCTAACGGCTGCCCCGAACTAACGGAACTTGTGTTAGTCGTCAGTTTGACCGTCGGCTCTATAACTGGCTCCCTTTTGACCAAGCCGACCCAGTCCAGATTCATCGCTCCGCTGATCCTCCACATCTTAAGTTCAACCTCACCAGCGGGCAGCGTTTTACCGGTATGGACGGTCATCGCTTTCCAGTACTCCGGTTTAGTACCTTGATCGACTGTTCTTTCCGCCTCAGCCGTGTAATACTGGTTCCCTAGTTTAATGAGTCGGGTAGGAAGCGAGTCAGCAAGTTCCCATGCAACGTATTTGATAGCAAGGTCATAGTTGCCAGCTTCGGGGACGTTTAATTTCCATGTAATATTTTGTCCTAGAGCATTCCATTGGCTGACTCCCTTACCCCCCGACAAGAAAGGACGCGAGCTGTACACGTTGAAATTGCCGTCCTCATTATCTATAAAGCTCTCGGCTTCCGCGAACACCGTTAATTCATCCTTGAGGACATCATAATTCGCTGTAGCTTCAGTTGGCGTCACCCCGCCAGGCGATACGCTGCGCAGTTTCAAGGCTCCTGTCACGCTAGGTATAGAGAATCCCGCATTTTTCCCCATGAAAATGAAAGGCTTAACTGGACCCAACCCCTCAAAAATTAGGCCCGGCGGCGCTTCAAGAACCTCGTAAAGACCTGCCGAATTCGTGATGGATCCCCAAGCTGCTGTACCACCGTGTCCATTGCCGTACGTGGACAACGTTACTGATGATGCTACACCATTAATTTCAACAGGATAGGAAACCTGCGCCTGTGGTGCAGGTGCCGGAATATTGCTCAACAGCAACTTATGCTGCCCTGGCTCTACATTCAACGTTAATGTATTGCCTGCCGTATCCCATTGAACGCCTCGTGCATAAACGACATCTGTTACACTGCCGCCTTTCGGCAAGCTACGGTACTCTTCATCAAGTACAGTCGTAACACCCGACTTAAGTAAGCTGACCTGATTATTCTTCGTTCCTGTAATTGACAGCTCGTCGCCAGAGAGCGCGACGGTTGCCGGCTCAGTGCTGGCAATTCGTGTGACACCATTCATCGTCAATTGCGTACCGCCGACCAAAAGAATGGAGTTCCCCTTGACGGTAGCTGCGATGCCTTCGAATTGCATATCGCCTGTGTCTACAACACCGCTTTGTGCTGTCCGTACATAAACATCCGTTCCATCGGTAAAATGCAGTTTCCGGTACGTGCCAAGATCCTCGGTGATGATATCCTCAGGCGCGGAGCCCACTTGGTAAGGCACATAGGTGGAAACGATCGTCGCTTCCTCCGTTTTTGGCGTTTTAAATCCGCCATGCAACCTTCTTTTTCCGCCATAAGTTGATCCGCTTGGCAAATATTCAACACCTTCGTAATCCAAGAACTGGTTGGTTACGTCGATCTTCGTTAATCCCGGATAGTACAGATTTACTTCTAAAGCAGCCTTGTTCTTAATAATCGTTGCGCTGCTGTTCGCTTCGTCTATGTTTAAGGTGTTTTCGGCATGGAGCCAATATTCGAAGCTGGAGCCTCCCGGCTCGCGCGCATTCAGATTATCGACGATTACAAAGGCGCCCGGCTTCACATAAATCACACTGCGCTGAGCCAAATCAAGGCCGATGAAATCTCCGGTATTGTAAGCCGTTGTGGCGTCACCGACAGCCGCGTCGAAATCCCTGTTTGTAGCGAAGCCCGTAATTTGACCCGTTGCTTTCATATCGAAATGCTTTTGGCCTTTTTTGATGTCATAGGTTATCGCATTATGGGCAAAAGTCTGCTTGGCATATTTCTGGAAATGCTCGCTGTTGAAATCATCATAGAACCCGCCGTCAACCGTGAGATCTTCCCCGTAGGCTTTAATCATGATGCCATTCTGATCCGCGTGGCTATGATTGAAGCTGCCGAATGGGCTGGATTTGAAAAAGAACGAAATCCGCTTCGGATCAAGCAAATTGGAATGCATCGCGACCGTTCCGATATTCTCGAAATACTTGGCGGTTGGCATCTCTACTGGAGGACGAGCCGGTAAGCTGCTGTCTTCATATAAGTACGAGATGAAGTTGGCATAATCATAAGGGTCTCGCTGCGCGTACCACTGCATCACCTCATTTTGCTGCATCTGCGCTTCGCGTGTTATACCAGCTGCAACATAGTTGCGGGAGATCAGATCGGCTTGGTCTCCAAATGCGCCGGTTTTCTGACCTGGAGGCAGCATATACATCGGGTACCAAGCTTCGTTGCGGAAGTATGCCTTCTTATAAAGACTGAAGCCGGTTGCAATATAGAGCGTATCGACGAACTGTTTGTTACTCATTGTAGACCATTGCCAGTAGCCTTCTCCATTGCCCCAGCCGCCGTCCTCGCCGCCCCACGGAGGCGATAGATTAATATAGGCCGGGACGATCAGATTGAACCAATACTGTGCGTCCTGCATAACGTTTTTCCCATTTACATTAATGTCGTCGTGCATCAAGGCAGTAGCAATCATGCCCAGGAAGCCGAATACGGTCCAACCGTGTGAATCATAAGGTGTACTGGATATTGGTTTGCTATCGTACAGGACATCGTTTGCAATCGTTGTGGAGCGATGATGCACCATCGTTAATACGGTTTCCCGCTCAGTCGGGCTAAGGAGATCATAAAGCCAGTCATAAGCCATCGCGCCTGTTAATGCGATCTCCCGGTGAGCCTGATCGTCATTTTTATAAGCGGTTAGGCTGCTCTCATCCAAACTCCACGAAGAGATATGCAGCAGCCGTCTTTTTGCGAACTGGCCGTAATTGGGGTCCTGAGTGATTAAGTAAATAAAAGCTGCGTCCAATAAGGGATTTGTTATTGCGCTTACTTGATCGATAACTTTTGGATTTTTAGTCACGGGTTCACCCGGCAGCGCCTGCGGGGACTTGGCTTCAGCCTCTACCGCAACCTTTATTCGGCCCTTTACGGTATCGAATGTTTTCTTGCCGTCACCGTCTTTTCTAGCACGAAATGCTTCCAGCGTAGCAGGAGTCGTGAGGATACGTGGATGTTCTGTCGATACGGCATTAAACATATCTGAAGTTGAAGGCACTGGGAAAGGGACGTTATCCGCATCAATGCGGAATTTTAATACTTCGCTCCAGACCGACCACCCTGCCGGTTTATGAAACCTGACTCTCCAGAAGTAGGATTGTCCGCCTGCAAACGTATGTGGGAAATTGTAGAAGTTGGTAGTAATGCCATTTTTCTGATAAGCAATAGACTGAAAGGAGCTGTCTCCTGAAACTTGTAATTCGTAAGAATCAGCACCCGGAATGAAGGGCCATGCGAAATCAGGCGGATTCTGGGTCGTTACAAGATGATTGACAGGTTGAAATTTCCTCGAAACTGCCGGATCCTCCCCAATTGGCCACGTTAAAGCGCCTGCAGGCGGGGGAGTAGGAGTCACGGTTGGTGTAGGTCCAGGTGTTGAACTGGTTGCCGTAAGAGATGCCGCATCAAAATAAACATCGGCAGTCTCCATACCTGGCGTAGATAATTCTACTTGCACATCGGTTGTGCCTTCGGGCGGCACAGCAGATATAGTCAAAGTTTCATAGCTGCCAGTAAGTGTTGTTTGCGCTTCCATAAACTGTTGGCTAGCAGATCCAATAAAGTGCAGGATCAAACTCGCATTGCCTGTTAATGCTTTAGCTCTAACTGTTGCCTTGTACTCATTGCCGGTAACGACAGGTACAGTCGGGCTTTTCACACTGTAGGCGTCCGATGTGGAATTATCAATCATATGCACAGACCGGAAGCCATGATCTGCATAAGTTGCAGCGTTAACCGAAACGATACTGGAAGTCAGTCCATGGTCAATCGCTGTCCATCCCGTTGGTCTCGAACTCGAGCTAGCTTCAAAACTTGAGTTAGGGAGCAGCTCGGTCGTCTTAAGCGATACATCGTCAAAATAAACGGTGCCGTTAATGGCGGTGGTAGGAATAATCAGACGAACAAGTAAACTTACCGTACCAGGAGGTGGTGTGTCGGTAAGCTCCAACGTCTGCCAGTTTGGAGAGACCGATTTGTATTCGGATACTTTGGTTGTATTAGCACCACTAGCATCGAAATATCGGACCTGCATTGTGGCTTGCCCTACTACGACTTTTACTTTGACACTGGCCTTGTAGGTTGTCCCAGGCGAGTAAGGAATTTTTTGGCTTTCCATAACTGCCGCAGTACTAGCATTGGTGTCCGTGACCTTCACACTTCCGGACCCTTCAGATACCTGGTCGGTGACCCACTCATAGGAAAGTCCCGTATTTACGGCTGGCGTCCAGCTTACAGGCACACCGCCACTCGCTTGTTCAAAGCCGGGATTTACAACCAGTTCGGGTCCCATAACCGAGATATCGGCCGCACTGGCAAATTGAAAGGTAAACAAGTTGAGGATCAAACTCAATCCCATAACACCGGTGAGGAATGCAGAGATTTTGCGCTGCCAAATTCGATTTTTCAAATAAATTCGCCTCCTATGTTTCATTGGTTGTATTGGTTGTATATCTAAACATCTCCTCGAATAATACGAAATGACTGTCCAGAATTTCATCCGCTGTCAATTTAATACCGGGAGCATCCAGCCCCATATTGGACTCGAATGTGAAACTAATTCCGCCGCATACATGGTGGATCGCCGACGTTAAATTGAAAGCCCGATACGGGTAGGCCCCATCATCCGATAAGATCAAATTCAATTTCGAATAAGGAAGGTTTTTCTTCGCATAGGCATTTGTAATCTGCTCGTTGAACGCCTGCTGCCTTTGCATAACGGCAAGTGGTACATAAGAGGTTGGTAAAAGATGATTTTCGTAATTGGACCCTCCATGCAGCAAAACAGCAAAATCCGGAGCCTCTTTATCTACAAGTCCAAGCAGCGAACTGGTCTCACGTGCCATCGGGGCAAAGAAGTTATCGTGCATAATATTAACGCCATCATCGTTAAAGTAGCTGCCTAAGAAATCGGAAGCATCCTTAATGGGATGAACCGCCTTGCAGTCCGGCCACTTGCACAACGAACCGTCTTTCCATGTACCTTGCATATAGTACACAGTCTTATCGAAAGGTACATTAATTAACGTATCCACAGGCAATCGGGCCCGGCCATCCGGGTTCATGCAGGGAATCAGAATCAGTCTGAATCGATGGGCATTTTCATATAAATAATCATGCCTTTTCCCCCGGTAATCCTCCCCTGTTTCGAGCAGTCGTATAAGGTTCATTACGGCAACAATGCCCTCCAATTCCCCGCCATGGATACCGCCGACAATGAAAAGAACCGGTTTGTTAGCCTCATCCTTATTCGCGTAATGCTTAGGGTCCTTCGCTCCGCAAGCAGAATTATAATTTGCCCGCCGGCCGAAATCCTCCTTCAACCCGTATTCCACCATATAAATGTCTCTTTGACCTGCTGAAGTTGTCAGTACACTTGCCTTCCCCCTATGAATTGTCGACATTGCTTCCTCTATATCCAATAATCTGCTCTTCCAAAATGATTCCAAATTTATTTTCCTCCTATAGCTTAAATTGCCTCTGGGCATGCGACGAAGCATATCTGACAAGCCTTTACCAGGACATGTAACCGCTTTACTTTTTGGGCAAAGAAAACGGAGCCGCCGTTTCATTGGAATAAAACATTGCAGCCCCGCCAGGTCTTTACTTCTTACTTGCGATGTAGGCATCCAATTGTGTTTGGAACTCTGCCTGAACCTTCTCAATTCCTGCTTGCTTCTGCTTTTCGAGTACCTGTGGAATACCTACGTCTGCTTTGATCAAGCCGTGTACGATCGGCAGCAAATAGGTTTGTTGGACATTATCAAGTGCGGCCAGCTCATTTTTAATCTTGGAATCATCCAGTACAAAAGTCTCAAGCGGGCTGTGGACAATATTCGTTGCTTTCCATCTGTTGTAAGTAGCCGTAACCATATCGCCGACTACTCCTTCCATCTGCCTGGAAAGCTGAGTTCTCCAGCCCCAGGGACTAGCACCTTCAGGCGGATAACCGGCAGTTGCTGCCAGTGTTTTGAACTTATTATCCCCTACAGGTTCCCAGTGCTTCCCTTTGATCCCATAGAACGTTAGTTCATATATCTCTTTGTCGTAACGGAGAAGATCTAGCGCCATTAACGCCCGCTCCGCATTCTTGGAGGTTGCGTGAATCCCGATTCCATTACTGATCAGTGGGGTTTGGTACTGTTTGGCCGTCGGATTAACGTCAATTAACTCGGGCTTCCACTCCGGATTCGTTTTTAGAATAGCGTCGATCGAGTTAGCCATCGTTGATATATTACCAAAGTCAGCTGCCGTCTTGCCTTCTTTAAATGCCTTTCTCCAATCCGTCTTGGATACAATCGCATCCTTCGTCCAGACGCCTTGCTGCGCCATGTCATAGAACATGTTATATTTTTCGATCGTTTTCGGGTTTTCTAGATAATTCGTAAGTTTTGGATTTGGATTTTTCAAGTCATAGACCAAAGTAACACTTCCATGGACGAGGCGCATTTCCATATCAGAGAAGAATACAGGAATTCCGGTAGAACTTAATTTAGCAGGAGGACCACTGAAGCCAAGCATGCCCTTCTCGTTCTTGGCAACCGTAGTTAAGTAACTGGCCAAATCGGCTTGCGTCTTCACTTCCGGCAGCTTATATTTTTCTCTCAAATCCCCACGGATCACACCTATTGCAAAACTACTTTCGAAGGTATCATTCGGCACCATATAGATCTTGCCATTAATCTTGGCTTGATCCCACCCAACCTTATCCTGTTTAGCCCATGTGTTTGGCGCATAGGTTTTGAGGATATCTTCGGTTAATTGAAGGAAGCCGTCTTTACGGGCTGTTGCATTGTAGAATGCCCAATCACCGGTAAAGATCATGTCAAAGTCCTCGTTAGCAGCAAATAATAGCGGATATTTCTGATTGTATTCATTGAAATCCAGATACCTGAGTTCTAATTCGGCATTGATTTTTTTCTTAAGGATTTTGTTGACTTCCGCATAGACTTCATCTGTATCTGGTGGTTTGGTACCCACCAAGACCATTTTCAGCTTAACCGGTGTTGAAGTATCTATTTTCGTTGCTGATGCGTTTTCAGACGGCTTTACGGATGCGTTTGGCGATGATGAAGTTTGGCTTCCCGTATCTCCGCCGCATGCACTTACCAACACGCTTAGAACGAGTGCCGGCACTATGCCCTTCCAAACTTTTTTGTGGTTACTTTTCATTGTCATCATTCCTTTCATGCTCTACCCCCTATGAAATCTCATGCTATGATAAACCGGAGTGTTCCGGGATTATCCTTTTACTGCACCGATTGTAAGCCCTTTGACAAAATAGCGTTGAATAAATGGATATAGCAGTACGATCGGCCCCGTAACTACGATAGTCAGAGCCATTTTGAGGCCTTCGCCTGGCAAATCCGGTACGTTCATTCCGCTTTTTTCTGCAACGATTTTGAGCGCATCTACGCTGCCAATAACTCGATATAAGTAATATTGAAGTGTGTAGAGCTTGTGATTATTAATGAAAAGTAAAGAGTGGAACCAATCATTCCAATATCCAAGAGCTACAAAAAGCCCAATGGTGGCAAGTGCAGGCTTGCATAGAGGTATGATAAGTCTGATAAAGATCGTAAAATCTCCTGCACCATCCATCTTAGCTGATTCCGTAATAGCTGCTGGAATGCTCCGCATAAAACTTTTCATAACCAAAATATAGAATACGTTAATCAATGGAAGCAACAGCAACACCAAGTACGTATCGTTTAATTTCAAATAATTGACGACCAGGATATAGAGTGGAACCAGTCCTCCGCTGAATAAAGTCGTGAAATAGTAGAAGAATGAAAATGTATTTCTCCATTTAAAATCAGATCGTTGGAGCACATAACTGCTCATGGATACTAGAAATAGCGAGATCGTTGTACCGATAATCGTCAAGGATGTTGTTAGTCCATAAGCACGAAGAATCTCTTGTGGAACCGTGAAGATAAACCGATAAGCCTCGAAGGACAAGCTGGAAGGAATTAATTTATAACCTTCCAAGATAATCTCTTTTTCATCTGTGACTGATCCGCTTAAGATTAGTAAAAAGGGTAAGATACAGAGAAGTGCTACAAATGATACCCAACCATAGGCTATTACATTCAGGACAAATTGGTCCATCTGAATCTTTGGGGCTGGCGTCTTCGTTAAGAACGCGATTTCTGTTTGGGTATTGGCTGCCGATTTCATTCAGGTGCAGACTCCTTTCCGGATTTAGAACAAAGCTGAGTCTTTATCCGCTTTGCGAACGACTCCGTTAACTAGGAGAATAGTGATAAAACAAAGAATGGATTGAAAAAGTCCTATAGCCGCTGACATGCCAATCTCATTGTTTTGTACCAAAGACCGATATACATACGTATCAATGACGTCCGTATTGCCAAACAAGAGTCCGTTATTCCCGATCATGTTAAAGAAGAGTCCGAAATCGCCGCGAAAAATGTGGCCCACCGACAGCAGCGTCAAAATGATCATCGTCGGTTTCAAACACGGAATCGTGATATGCCATATTTTCTGGAACACGTTGGCCCCATCGGTCTCAGCCGCCTCATACATCTCCTGATCGATACTCATAATTGCGGCTAAATAGAAGACGACACCATATCCAACAGCTTTCCACGTTGAGAAGAATACGAGGAGGAATGGCCATATGCCGGTTGTGCTGTAGAAGTTGACAGGTTCCATACCGAAAGTACGGAATATTGTGTTAATCGTACCATGTTCAAAATTCAACAAATTGTAAGCGATTGAGCCTACTACCACCCAGGAAATGAAGTACGGAAGGAACATTACAGATTGACTAACTTTCTTAAACCATTTGCTGCGAACTTCTGAAAGTAAAATTGCTATTCCTACCTGCAGCACCAAATTAATGAAGATAAAGAACACATTATAAAGCACGGTATTGCGCGTCACTCTCCAGGCATCTCCAGAGATAAAAAAGAACTTAAAATTCTCTAGTCCGCTCCAATCACTTCCCAGAATGCCTTTACCATAAGAATAATGTTTGAATGCGAGAACCAGGCCGAACATCGGCACGTATTGGAATAACGCCACAAACAATAAGGAAGGGACCAGCATAAGCAGCATGGTTCTGTAACTGATCAAATCGCGAATGAACGGTGTTTTCATTTTACTCTCCTCCTTTATGTTCACCGGTCTATGTAGCTTATTATAATGGAACCGCTATCATTTGGGTCCCCACCAATCTTTCGAATTCATGTCCAGAATTAAGATTCCTGTTAAAATGAGAAATAGGATCGTCTGCACTAGGCGTATGCTTTTCCAACCCTATAAAATGATTAAAGCCTTACGATTTTTATCGTAAGGCCGATATTATTCATATTAGTGAACCAACCGCCCATCCCGAAACCTAACTACCCTTTTCGCTTGCTCCGCAACCTGCCGATCATGCGTAATCACAATAATCGTCCGCCTCTGCTCGTTCAACCGCCTGAAAATTTCCATGATCTCCGCGCCTGTCTTTGAATCCAGCGCTCCCGTTGGCTCATCCGCCAAGATGATCGGCGGATCGCCTGCTAAGGTTCGCGCAATCGCAACACGCTGCTGCTGCCCACCCGATAATTCCGAAGGAAAATGCTTCCTCCGGTCGAGTAGATCCACTGCTTCCAGCGCTTGCAAGACAAGTGGCTCACGCTGCTGCTTCGTCATTCCCCGATATATTAGTGGTAGCTCCACGTTCTCATATGCGCTTAATCTCGGTAACAAATTAAAATTCTGAAAAACAAACCCAATCTTCCGATTCCGAATCTCAGCCAACTGTGAATCTTTCATAGCATGAATCTGCTTCCCATCAAGGCTGTAAACCCTTCGTCAGACACATCCAAACACCCGATAATATTCATCAGAGTGGACTTGCCAGAGCCCGAAGGCCCCATGATGGCAACATATTCACCTTGCAAGATGTCTAAAGTGATATCATCTAGCGCGCGAATCGTTCCGCCGCCCATATAGTAAAATTTGCACACATGCTCAATTTGGATTAAGGCTGCCATTGTGTTCGCCCCCCATTATCTGATGCCAAATAAATGAAGTCTGCGATTCAATTCCAATGATTCCAATTCTTTTAAAATCTATGCTTTTACCGCTTCGCCTTATAAAACTCATGATACATCTTCATCAGAGCCCGCTTCTCAATCCGCGATACGTAGGACCTCGAAATCCCCAGCTCCTTCGCGATCTCCCGCTGCGTCCGCTCCTCGCCGCCAAGCTCCAACCCAAACCTTCCGACTACGACTTCTTTCTCCCGGTCGTCCAAAATCTCAAGATTGCGATATATCTTCGACTTCTCAATCTTCAACTGCACCGCATCCACGACATCGTCCGCCTCGCTGCCGAGGTGTCGATCAACGTAATCTCGTTCCCCTCTTTGTCCGTTCCGATGGGATCATGCTAGGAAACATCTTTCCACGTTATTTTTTGAGGTTGTGAACAGTTCATTGAAGTTGAACTATAGTTCTCCAATTAACGTAATGAACTCATCTGTCCTCTAAGTTACGGTTCACGGTATCTCTCTAACGGCGAAAGCCTGCCGATGGCATTTCAAAACGAGATCGTTTCCGGCTGGATACGAATACACCCAATCCGATGACCAAACCGATATTCGTTAACGAAGCAAAATGGTTTAAGTTAACTGGCTCGATCGAGAACGCTATGGTTCCGCTACCAATCATGGCGCAAAGCAGTGTGCCGAATGTCGTCTGATACATCGTTACTCCCTTTAGCCGCTTTGACAACCGTGAACCTGTCGCATAGCACAACGTGGCTGCCAACATACAAATAAATCCGACGATATCAACTGACACGATTGAATGCGCGTTAATGTCAAGCAGATGCTTAATGAAGAAAAAGGAGCCTCCCCTGATGAGACTTAGCATCAATAACGCCGAAAAAAGCAAACGATTCATAACTAATCCATCTTCCTGCCGATTTTATTTTTAGCCTTCCAGTTGACCAAGAATATGCCTATGAAGATACCAATCCCCCCGACATAAACATACCAGTGGATAACCTCACCCAGAATCAGCCATCCGGACAGGACGCCAAAGAACGGAGCTAAAAACAGAAAAGCGCTTGTTTTGCCCGGGTCTCCTTTGCTGAGCAGATAATACCATGTTGCAAACTGGACGATCGATCCTAGTATCACTAAATAGAGGATGACTCCGGATGAGGTCCAGTTGAGAATAAGACGCGGGGTTTCCATACTTAGGCTTAACACCAGGAGGAGCAATCCTCCAAACAACATTTGATACGCCGTCAACACCCAGTTGTCGAATCGCCCCCCCCATTTTTTGACCAATAAGGTAGCAATCGCCCATGCTAGCGCGGATCCTAGCCCGAGTAACGTTCCTATCGAGAATTGCATGTGGAATCCCAGCGTTACGAATACGCCGGCAAATCCGACGATTACGCCTATCCATTGATACAGTCGGTATCTCAAGCCCATAATCACTCTTCCTAAGACCACGACAAGTAGCGGATTTACGAACGTTAAAATCGAGGTTTCCCCCGACGGAATCGTTCGCATACTCAAGAATATACAACCCATTACCGCTGTCGTCTGAAAAACACCAATAAGCATAAGTCTAGCCCAATCCTGGGTGATTACAGGCAAACGCCTGTTTTTTAATGTTACGGCCAGTGCCATAATAGCACCTGCCAGCGTAAAGCGTATGCCTACGAGTAGCAGGGGTGAGACGTACGACAGTCCAACCTTGCCGACCGCAAAAGATGAGCCCATTAGAGATGTGGCAAGCGCGATAAGTAATCCGAAAGCATAACGATTCATAAACTTCTCCTCTTCCTTTGTTTTGTTTCTCTATGCTACCATGAAATTACTTCGGTCGCGGTCGAATCATAATAACAAAGGGATTGGAGTGAATTGATTATGAACCCGAACGTCACGGAGACCGCTCAATTAATTGGCGACCCCTCTCGTCTTGCGATGTTATTGAGTTTGCTTGAAGGAAAAGCATTGCCCGCCAGCGATCTGGCTCGAGCCGCACGAATATCGCCGCAGACGGCAAGTTCGCACTTAGCCAAGTTGGTCGAGGGCGGCCTGCTGCTACACGAGAATTACGGCAGACATAAGTACTTCCGTCTTGCCAATCAGGAAGTAGCGCACGCTCTAGAATCGCTCCTTGCGATTTCCCCTCCTAAGCCGATTCGTTCTTTGCGCGAATCGGACGAGCTTAATCACTTACGGCATGCCCGAACTTGTTACGATCATTTGGCCGGCAAGATCGGGGTCGCTCTTACGGATCGACTAGTCGATATGCGATGGCTGGAAGAGTCGGAGAAAGATTATGCGCTAAGCTCGGAGGGTAAGGAAAAGTTGCAGAACTGGAGCGTGGGAATCGAAGTTATTCCCGAGAAACGTCGGTACTTTGCTCGACAATGCTTAGATTGGAGCGAGCGACGTCATCACTTGGCAGGAAGTCTAGGATCCGCGATAACCACTCGATTGTTCGAGTTGAAGTGGATTGAGAGACTTCCTAACGGACGGGCAGTCCGCGTAACGAACGAAGGAATACAGGGACTTAGAAGCGAATTCGGACTCACTATTCCTCCTTCCTTCTGAATAACCAAGAACCTCTCCGAAACTTCATCGAAGAGGTTCTTTTATTCATTTTTTCTTAAAGAGGTTCGCCCAACTTAAGATTCAATTCAACGGAATTCAACTAATCTGCGCGTTACATGAACGAAAACAGGGAGCAGATGCCGCGGCAAACTGCTCCCTGTTTATTGTGCTATAGTTCCTCGATAGATGAAACATTAATCCACTTATTGCTTAAGTTGCTCATTGAAGAAATCAACTATTCTCGTTCTGACTTCATCAAATTTGTCTCTAAGGGAATGGTCTGAGTCTGGGTATTCCACATACCTATAGTCTTTATTGAGTTCGTCTAATTTTCGCACAAAATCTCTGACTTGTTGCGAAGGAACCATCTCGTCTTTCCCCCCATGGAAGATTAATAGGGGGACATTTATATCATCGGCCCATTCAATCGGCGAGCGTTTTATGTATTCATCCGCATTTTTACTGGGGTGCCCAACTAAACGATCAAGAATCCCTTTCATAATTTCAGTGCGTTTATGATAGAGATCAACCAAATCAGTGGGTCCACTCATGACGACGGCAGCACGGAGACTCATTTTTTTCCTAATCGCTAAATAAGTCATTAATCCACCTCTCGAGAAGCGGAGTGAAGGGCTGCAACGCGGCAGCCCTTCAGTTGTTTAACTATCGTTTACTGTTAGAGAATGGCATTCATTGAATAGTCCTTTTGAATAAGTGGAAAAACAAGTTAAATCTATTAGGAGGAATACCAATGAAAAGTAAAATAATATTCGTAGTATTTGTTGCCTTCTTCGCAATTGCAACACCTATTCAAGCCAGCCCAAATAATCAGAGCAACGATGAATTGCCATGTGATGTGTTAAAGAATGCATTTGTGGGGACTTTGTTTGGTTCGATAGGCAAAGTGCTTTCGCAATATAAAGATGAGAGGCAATTCAGGGTTGATAAAATGGTGGAGATCAAGAATTTATCGTCATGGGGACAATATTATTGGGAGACAACTTTAAAAGTAACGACATTTTCTGGAGCCCATAATCCGCCGTATAATCATTATACGATTACCTTTACAAATCAAAACCCCGAGATACAAATAAAGGCTATCAAGGTCATACAAGAATAAATAATCTGCTTAACCCGTTAACAAAGAGTAAAGGGCTACAACGCGGTAGCCCTTTCGATGTTGAATTATAGTTCTTCGATAGCTTAACCTTCCCATACTAATTGCCTTATCTTACTTTCTTTGTACTTGTACCATTGCTTATCAACGCCAAATTCTATTATTCTATCTTTAAATCTTCGAAAAGCTCCTCTTCCTTGAATGGTGCCATACAGTTCTTCTCTATTTTTTTGATCCTTTTGACTTACAATAAAATCCTCCATGATTTCATATTCATTGAAGTTGTTTCTTAATGTAAAGTCCACGTAAACCCCGTCTTCATCCTCAATTATGCTGATAGCTTTCTCAATATTCTCTCTTTGCCAGTCAGGAAATTTTTCAAGTGGTTCTTCATCTTCCGCAGCTCTTATTTCTTCTCTCATTAATGTGATAACTTCGCCTGTATTAGTGTTAATAAAAGTAAAATTATCATCAATTAGAAGCTCAATCTCACTAATTAGATCCTCCAACTTACTGGTTTGTTACTCTTCAATTTGTTTGCCCCTTTCGATATATATATTCATCATATCCAAAAAACTCTTGTAAATCGTTACAAAAAACAAAGACGCAGTCTGCTGTTGCTTCCTCGTCTTCTTTCCAATGAATTCCAAGTACGATTTCAATTTGCTCAGGCGTTAACTTATCGGGCTCTATTGTTGATATTAACTTTGTTGCTTTAGCTGCCGACAATAATTTCGCCTCCTCGTATATTTTTTCAATAACTTGTCAAGATTTTTCAATAGAAAATCGAGAAGATAACTTGATGTCATAAATGACAAGAACTTAATCCCATTCCCGAAGTTTTTATATTCGCGGCTTTTTTCGCGGCAAGCAAAACAAAAAAAGCCTCCCGTTTTTATGAAAGGCCTCGCTCGAGAGAACTACAGGGGCTTATTTGGCCTCCGACCTATGTTTATTGGATGAGATCGGCAAAATAGCGGACCATTGTTCCCTCCCCCATAAACAAAGCTGTCTCCCTCAGGTCTATCCAGACCATGGGAGACAGCTTTGAAAGAAGTACTGCTATTCCACAATTTTTCTCTCAATATCTTTTCCATCTTTATTTCCTTTGCAAGTTAACACCGATCCTGCCGTCAAGCTCGCACACTTCAAACGTTTTCAACCAGATTTTCTCACTGAACAGCGACTTGCCGGTTCGAATATCGAACTCCCAGCCGTGCCAAGGACAGCGCAAGATCTCGCCTTTTTTTCCATATTCGTATTCATATACGTCAGACGGGAGCGTCGTTCCTGAGACGAGTCCAGCACACATCGGCGCACCTTGGTGCGGACAATAATTGTTGATCGCATAGTAGGCACCGTTAATCCGGTAGATACCGATACTTTTCCCCTCGATTGTGACGACTGCGTGGCCGCCTTCAGGAACTTCATCTGCCTCCAACACATAGTGTACCGTCATAAGCTCCTCCATCACTTAAAGGTTATATAAGCTTTTGGCGTTTTCATAAAAGATTTTCCTCTTGGCTTCGGGTTTTAATCTTCGCAGGATCATATCTGGAGAGTCAAAATCCCAATGCGGATAATCGCTTGAATAGAGAATCATATTCTCTGCATCGATCATATTAAATAAATCAATCAAATGCTGTGGGTTGTCCGGCTCCTCGATCGGCTGCGTAGTCAAATAGCAATGCTCGCGGATGTATTGGCTAGGCATCTTCTTGAGCCAAGGGACTGTGGAGCGCAGCGCTTTGTAGTTTTTATCCAACCTCCACATGAGATGCGGGAGCCAAGCAATACCACCTTCGGTTAGCACCACTTTCAGACGCGGGAATTTCTCGAACACTCCTTCGCATACCATCGACACGAGATGAGCCATGAACATCTGGGACAAACACGTGTGCCACTCGATGTAACGGGACGGATACCCTGCAGCCGTAGGCGCGGTTGAACCGCCGCCGCCTTCCGCTCCAGGATGGAGCGCAATGGGCAGGCCATTACGTTCTGCAGCCTCATAAATGGGATGAAACTGCCGTTGACCAAGAGGCGCACGCGCTGCACTGGAAATCATCACCTCAACGATGTCCGGGTGCCCTCCCATGCGGTCAATTTCTCGTGCAGCGAGATACGGATCTTGCGTGGCGACTGCCAAAGCGCCCTTAAAAGCCTTATGCTTGCCAAGCCACTTATCGGCTAAAAAGTCGTTGTAAGCCGAACAGATCACTGCTGCAAAATCAGCATCATGCGTCGTTGATATGTTATACACGACACCGGTTAATACGCAGTATTCGACGTTATAGTCTTCTAGCAGCTGTTTGATCATCAGATCTGGGTCAGAGCCCGCTTTGCCCCCGCCTGGCGGTATAGCGTCTTTCTTCATGACGCCAACCGGTGAGTAGTAACCGGAACCGGCATATCCGATTCCTGAAGCAGCCACGCGTGAGCGCCATGGTTCAGCCAAGTACGGCAGCAAATCAGAATCATTCTGCTCATTGTGGACATCCACATCAATGACCTTCATCTTTTCGGCCATAATCATCCCTCCATTTCGGAGGCCTGTTCTGGGTGAATGGGCCTCCGTGCAGCGCCAACGCGTTTATTTTTTACCGTATGTGCGAGTGTAAGCGGCATTGTACATATTCAACAGTTCATCTGCGCCTAGCTTTTTCGTTTGATCAATAAACTCTTGCCATGTTTTATCGTTAATCGGCGTTTTACCAGACACGAATTCAGTCAATTTTTGCTCCAAATACTTGTTCAAATTGTTCAGTTTTGATTTTTCCAGCTCCAGCTCTTCACTTGTTTTAACAATCTGCTTCGGTGCCGGGATAATAACCGGTGCATAGAGCTTGTTAATCGCTTTGCTCTTATCGCTTAAGCCGCTTTCCCATACAGCACGGGATTTGGCATTGTCCAGAGTGACCATGTCATACCAGACGCCCCAATCTTTCCGCAGTGTAGTAAATGGCGACGCGCCGAAATCCTTGTTGTACACAGGTACGCCGTTTTCCTTCGTATACGTTTTGCCTTCGATTCCGAGGGATAAGTAATTCGAACCTTCTTCACTAAGCAGGTAATCGAGGAACTGAACCGCTCTGTCTTTATCTTTGACCTTGGCGGAAATCGCACGACCCGTAGCCCCTACAACAGAACGCGAGAATTGATAGTTCTTAATGCCATCAGCAGCGAACTGTGGAATTGCATCCAGCGTGTAATCAGCCGTTCCTGCTTTGCGCCCCTTATCCATAAGAGTCTCTAGATCAGCCTTCCAGAAGAAAGTAACCAGTGATTTCCCCTTAAGAATCCGCTCCTCCCACTGCGCTTGCGTGATCATTGAGAATTCAGGATCCAATAATTTCTCGTTAAACAGTTTGTTGAGGAAGATGAGAGAATCCTTATACCCTTTATGATAAGGCGCAAATGCATATTTATCCGTAGCAGGATCAACGTTATAGAAGCCGTGAATACCTGTGAAGGCTCTGCCGAACGTCGTGAATAGCCCTGTATCGCCAACGATTGCATTATTGATCAATGGGTACGTATCTGGCTGTTTTTCTTTCAGAGTTTTTAGATACTGGTAGAATTCTTCCAGTGTCGTCGGCGCTTTCAAACCGTATTTATCCATAATGTCCTTACGGGTATACCAGATAAAGTTGAATCCTTTGCCTTCGGCATCACCCTCGATAACTGGCACGGTGTAAATCCCTCCGTCTGCTCCTGTGGCAACGGCCTTGGCTTCCGGATATTTATCGAAAAACGCCTTCATATTCGGGGATTTATCCATGTAATCCTTCAGGTTCAGAAACACTTTGTCTGGCCCATGCTGTCTGCCTTCTAGGGTATCGACCTGAATGAAGTCTGTAACCGCGTTGGTCGCGATCATGATCTGTTTCTTCTCTTTCAGGCCTTCCTGACTAACCACTTGAAACTCCACTTTCACGCCAGTTTTCGCTTCAATTTCCTTGAAAATTTCCCAGTCTTGACGCACTTTCCCCTCCGGACGGTCATAAGCCAGCCAGGAAAAGGTGATCGGCTTCTTGGCCGCTTCCCCTTTCTTCGTATCCCCTGATGCCGGTGTATCCTTGGATTCACTCGTACAACCTGCGACCAAGCTGGAAAGCATTACGGCCGATAGTGCTGCTGCTACTGTTCTTTTTTTCATGAAAAAACCTCCCCAATGTGTTTAAAAGGCTGCTTTACTACCGTAGTCACTAGCACAAGTCACAATCGGATCTTACCCTTTTATACCGCCGATCATTGTCCCCTGAACGAAATATTTCTGGATGAAGGGGTACACACATAGGATCGGGAGCGTAGCCATCATAATGATGGCGTACTTCATCGTTTGGAGCAGGCTCATATCGCCTTCACCTTGAATCGTTGTACCGGCTATCAGAATGTTCCGAAGCATAATTTGCAGCGGATACATAGAGCGGTCGTTCAAATAAATGAGGGCATCGAAGAAGGCGTTCCACTGGTTCACAGCTGTGAATAGTCCGATTGTAGCCATGACGGGCATCGAGAGTGGCATGACGACTCGCAGCAGCACCTGCAAGGAGGAACAACCGTCGATCGTTGCTGCATCCTCTAGTTCTTCTGGCAAAGCTTCGAAAAATGTCCGCATGATAAATAAATACCAAGTACTAATCATCGAAGGCAGAACGATGGCCCATATCGAATTCAACAAGCCGAGCTTCTGCACAACGAGAAACGTTGGGATCATCCCTCCGCTGAACAGTAGTGTAAACGCGGCCATCATCAGGATTAATTTTCGGCCGGGCAGCCATTTCTTCGCTAACGGATAGGCCATAGCTGCCGTAGTAATCAATGTCAGAATGACATGAACGACCGTATAGCGGATCGTATTCCAGTAGCTGACCCATAGGTCTGAGTTAGCTGCCAACTGCTTATAGGCTACCAGCGTTACTTTTTTGGGCAAAAGAAGGACATCACCGCTTGACACCAGTGCATTGTCGCTAATCGAGGCACTGAACACATAGACTAGTGGATATATCATCACAATCATAAGAAGGATCATAACCGTATAGTTCAATGTGTCAAAAATTCTGGAGGCTATTGACTGTTTAATTTTCAAATAGGATTCCTCCTTTACCACAGGCTTGTTTCTGAGTGTTTCCTAGCTATGCGATTTGCACCAATGACGAGAATAAGACCGATAACGGACTGAAATAATCCGACCGCTGTTGCGAAGCTGAAATCTGCATCCAGGATCCCGCGCCGATAGACGAACGTGTTAATCACATCTGAAGTTTCGTAGTTCATGGAGTTGTATAACAGCAAGATTTTCTGAAAGCCTGTTTCCATAAAATGTCCCAGAGTCAGAACGAACAGAATTATCATCACAGGTACCATACCAATGAAGGTAATATGGCGCATTTGGTGATAACGGTTCGCCCCATCCATTTTCGCCGCCTCATACAGGGTTGGATCAATCCCAGCGATAGCTGCCAAGTACAGAATCGTTCCCCACCCGATTTTTTGCCATATTTCTGAGGAGACATAGATTGCTCTAAACCATTCAGGCAGCCCAAGAAATAGAATCGGTTCCATCCCAAACACCTTCACCAGCAAAAAATTAATGATACCGGTTTGTGGCGACAGGAACGTGACCAGAATTCCAGCAATAACGACTGTTGATAGAAAGTGCGGCATGTAACTGATGCTCTGTGCGATGCGTTTAAACATTTTGTTCTTAAGTTCATGAAAAAAAATAGCCAGAATGATCGGCGCCGGAAAATGAAAGAGGAGATCATAGACATTCAACATGACCGTATTACGAATCAGCTTCCAGGAATCCGGATTCACATAAAAAAATTCAATAAAGTGTTTAAAGCCTACAAATTTACTGTCCAAAACGCCTCTGCCGATCGAATAATCCTGAAAGGCAATGATGACTCCATACATAGGTACGTATTTGAAAATGATGTAGTATAAAATCCCCGGCAGCATTAACAAATATAGCGCTCTATGCTTCTTCAATACGTACCCTATCCCATTTCGCTGAATCATACTGCCTCCCCCCTCCTCCTTGCGGAAGTTGATGGCCTTACTATACAAAGAGCGGGGCTTAACCGTAAAGCACGCATAATTACCTCATGTCTCTTTTTTTGCAAGCCCGATTTCATGCGGTTTTTCGGCCGTTTAATGGTGCTGGAAGAAAAAATAGAGACTTCGAAAAAAATGAAGTCTCTATCCTTTAATGATGCATCGTACGATATTTGGCCGGCGTGATGCCTTCATATTTGCGAAAAGTTCGGATAAACGAATTTCGGCCCCAGTAGCCAACTTTCTCCGCGATGTCATCGATTTTCATATCTGTCTCCAGCAAAAATTGCTTCGCCTTCATAAGCCTGTACTTAGCAATATACTCCACATACTTCTCGCCCACTGCTTCTTTAAAGGTTCGGCTGAAATGCCCGTTCGACATGTTGAGGAGCCCTGCAAAATATTCAATCGAAAGCTCCTCGTTATAATGCTCGTGAATATAAGCCAGAATCTCCGAAAACTGCTGTGTGCGTTGATGGGGTTCTTCCGTTCGGAATAAAACACGATGGATGTCAAAGAAACTTTGCTCTAATTCGTCCCACGTCATGCAGCTATGGAGCCGATCGTACAAGCTAGAAAAAAAAGGCACATTAAAATCGTTGTGCTCCGTTTCTACAGCACGAATCCATGTGTTCAGTACGTCCGTACTTAAGTATTTTACCTGCATGGCGGTCGCATTCTTGTGTTTCCCATCCTCCAGCTTCTCGCGCACAGACTCCAGCAACCGCTCATACTCCTTGGTTTTATGCTGATTGAAGATGCGGTTCACTTCCTGTACGGATAAAAAGCTTTCCCACTGCGTCCGTTCCCCTACCAGAGGTCCCCGGCATATTTCCACATCGGCATCCAATCCGCGATTCTGCAGTACAGATAAGGCTTGTTCATACGATTCATGCAGCTCTTCTGCCGCGTTCACGGTTTTCCCGATGCCAATCGTTGCTTTGAAATATTGGCTGTACGATTCCAGCACCAATTTCGTGATATCTGCAGCCTCTTCCTCCCCTAGATGCAGGAACGTATCATGGGTGACAACGCATGCTAACACATCCGGTTTCGTCTGACATAACCAGACCATCGAAGGGGTGGACTTGCGAATCAATTCTTTGATTTCCACGAACATGAATGACTTCGTCGTCTCCGACAGCCGGTCATACACCTCCGCATTGTAGTGAAATGCAATACATAGCACTGTACGCATCGCCTGCTTGTCATAGGTAAAATCAATTTCCTTCGCATAATAAGCGATGGACAGCTCGTCTTGATATTCTCCCTGCAAAATTTTGGTAATAAATAACTCCTGCATCAAGGGGAACATGCCGTTCATCCGTTGTGACAGTTCTTTATTTTCATCGGTAATTTCTTGAATAGGACGATACAACCGTCGGCTCAAATAATACGAGACAACGCTGCCTACTACGAGAAAAAAGACGAGAAACGCCCAACTTATCAATCTTGTCATATAAGCTGGTTTCATCAAGGTACGAAGATCTGTGATCGTAACATAATACCAAGCGTCATTGAACCGGGATTTCACCAGTGACATGGCGATTTCATCGGTAACCAGAAATTGTGATTCAATCACCTTTGAACGCGTATGCGACAGCACAGCTTTAACTTCTTTATCCGTCAGGCCGTGCTGATTCAAAATTTCACCTTGGCTAGTAGCAATCGCCGTACCTGTAACCCATTTCTCAGGAATGGAAATTTGTTCTTTCAGCTTGTCTTGATCAAAATGCACGACCAAATAAACCTCTGGATTTTCCGTATTAAACGGATAGCTCATAACGGCCGACATGCCGAGCGAGCTCGAGTCCACGATATCCATCATATTTTTACCGGTAAAATGGGAAAGATAATCGACTTTCTGCTGCTCATTGAGCGGGTAAGTCATATTAAAATAGTAGGATTTATCCGTATAAATATCGACATCCGCTACCAGGTCATGATTGGCAAAATATAAAAACACCTTAGATACCAATTTGTCCGACTGTAGCTTCATCAACTGTTCTCTAAGGGCATGAAACTGATCGGAGCGCTGCTGATTTTCCCTGGAATCGTCAACGACTCTGAGAAGACCTGTTAAATTCGAGGAGCTGAGCATGTTGATCATATTGGTTTTGAGTGAATCTAAAGCTGTATCGGTTTGCTTGGAGAAATGGCTAATGACGACATCATTGAGCTTTTCGGCATCCTTCTCAATCGTACGAACTGCTAGCACATGAGCAAGGATGCTGGCAACAATAACGGGAATCAAAATAACAATGAAATAGTTGGTGAAAAGCCGCCAAAAAAGGGCTAATCGGAACTTATGCACCTTAGAAATGGCCATCTCGATCGCCCCCTCCCCTGTTAAGTTGTCATCCTTGTATCCAATTATTAGAATGACTATTGTTTTATACTATTGAAAAAGAATTGGAGGGTCAATAGATTTTGAAATTTTATTTTATTGCACAAATAACAGCATGAATTTTTATTTCATTTTACGACAAAATAAGACATTTCTATTTCATGTAATAAAAAAGCACTCGAACTCCGAAATGGGCGTATACAGAAAGAGCCCACTCCAGTTCAAGTAGCAGGTTCTTTAATCTGTAATAGAGGATGATCTAAATTGATTGAGGCTTCCTGTAATTTACATGTATTATTTTGCTTGAGTTCCCACAACTTTGACACTAGACTCGCAGATTTATTCTCTTATTGCCTGCTGATGAACGAAGGCAAATTGCAACCGACGAAGAACTCGGCACTCCGACATACCCTAACGGCTTCACCGCTTCTCTTTGCCGTGAGCTCTCTTGCGAGATTTTCTGCTGTCTTTGCTCTTCATACGAACGCATCGTTTTCCTCTCTCCTTTCGGTTCAGCCCTTCCGCAAGCTGTTGCAACAACTTGCGTACTATGGCTTCTGCTGACTCCTGCGGATTCAGCGCAACCTCTCGGTTACGGTTACGAAGTCACTTCGCATTTTTTTCCGCAGGCCTCCCCAGATAAGAACGACATCTTTCTGCCCGCGACCACTCAAGTATACAAAGATAGCCTTTGGCGGCTCTGGATTTCATCATGTTAAGGTGACTCATCCGACTACCCCTGCCTCAAATTGAGTTCGTGTACCTTGGCTCGTGCATTTGCCTCCAGCTTCCTTCAGATTCCACCTCACGATGGACACCCTTGCCCTTGGCTACGGTAGGCGCTCGCCAGCCCCCGTTCGGGACTTTTACCCTAAAGATAACGCCCATGCTGGGCGTACATAGAAAGAGCCTTACGATTTATCGCAAGGCTCTTTCCATTTCTTTTATATTTCGTCCACTATTTAATGAACTAACTGCCCATCTCTGAACCTTACAACCCGCTTCGCCTGCTCCGCAACCTGCCGATCATGCGTAATCACAATAATCGTCCGCCCCTGTTCATTCAGCCGCCTGAAAATATCCATGATCTCCGCACCCGTCTTCGAATCCAGTGCCCCTGTTGGCAGGAGATCCGACAAAATAATCGGCGGATCTCCTGCCAACGTGCGTGCAATCGCAACACGTTGCTGTTGTCCTCCTGAGAGCTCAGACGGAAAATGCTTCCGACGATCAATCAAATCAACAGCTTCCAACGCCAGTAATATAAGCGGCTCTCGTTGTTTCCTTGTCATTCCCCGGTAGATCAATGGTAACTCCACATTCTCATATGAACTTAACCTCGGTAATAGATTAAAGCTTTGGAAAACAAACCCGATCTTCCGATTCCTAATCTCTGCCAACTGTGAATCCTTCAGCGAGTGAATCTGCTTCCCATCCAGGACGTGCAGACCTTCGTCCGAAACATCCAAGCAGCCAATAATATTCATCAGAGTGGACTTGCCTGAGCCGGATGGGCCCATAATAGCGACAAACTCACCCTGAGCGATGTCTAGCGAAATGTCGCTCGAATCGTCTCGTTGCCCATATAGTAAAATTTACTGACATGCTCAATTTGGATTAAGGCTGTCATTATCTTCGCCCCCCATTTATGATCCCACTATCTCCTTGCACCTTGTTCGCTTCAGTTAGAAGGAATGCTGTTAAAGAAATATCTAACGAAGTAGAAATTTCATGGCTAACCGTTACACTACCTTTTGTGGCACTTAAAGTTGTATTTGCTCCCATCTGAAGTAACTCATTCATTTTAACCACTCTCCTTGTAATAACAATTCTATTAATAAATAGTAATACTCTTTAATAGTGCCACTAAATCCTTGTCTTCTTCTATTACTTGTCTCGTTTATAATACTATAAACTGGAGCAATACAAATTAATAGAATATTTGCATTATTTATGATACGGCTCCCTGCAGCTGGTCTTAAATCTGTTTAGCAAAACTTCAGCAAAGAACTTATCAGAGCCTTTTAAGAAAAAAAGGCTCAAGCGTTATGTCCACTTGGATACGAATAGATATCCGCCAAATGGCAAGATGAGCCGATATTAAAGTCCCTCATGCTCTTTCTCCTCGACCCCTTACTTTTTATTCGAATCAGGGCGCCGCGGATTGACCGTACCAAAGATATGATATGGTGTTATCCCATTTGCAAATAGGCTATCTACCAACTTGACCAATTCTTCCGACGATAGATCTTTGCCGTTGCGTACCCAAAGGCGAAACATAGATATTAATGTTGATATGTAAAACTCAATTATGTATGGTGCTAAGACATCATTTGTTGGAAAGTCCACGATCAATCTCTCAAAGGGAATCTCTCTTTTCAGGCGTTCAACAAAATGAACAGCACCATAGTCGCCCAAGAGGGCTTTAAGAACTGAAATTTCCTCTGCATTTTCCAAGCATTGAAGTGCATCTTGGAAAGTATGTGTAGAAAACTCTCTGCCTGCCATTTCCTCGTTAATGGATTTCAAGACGCGCTCTTCAACGCAGTCCAACAACTCATAGATATCCGTAAAGTATTGATAAAATGTACTGCGATTATATCCTGATTGGTTAGCAATCTCTTGAATGGATATTTTTTCAATTGGTTTTTGGCTATATAAATCGCAGAATACATTTATAAATGTTTGCCTTGTTTTGTCCGTTATTTCAGGTTGCTTATTCATTATTTGCCTCCATTTTTCTGTTCAATCGATTATACGACAGAAATTAAAAATCTGATGGTTGATGAGCGTATAGTGAATCTATACAATAACATTATACAACACGTTGTTTGATCATTGGCAAGGATTAATATATATATATTTGGGAGGCAATTATGAGAATTTTATTCTTCGGTAGAGGTGTAATATCGACCCAATATGCTTGGGCTTTTGAAAAGGCAGGGCATACAGTTGAGTTTTACGTTAGAAAAGGGAAAAAAGAAACCTTCGGAAGCAACATAGAGCTTGAAATGTGGGACGCACGAAGAGGGAAACAGCTAATAAAAGAAAGCTGGAACGTCAAACTGCATGAGGAGTTGAGCCCAAATTATGATCTCATTATTGTGAGTGTCAACACGGAACAACTTCCAGAAGCAGCACAATTACTATCGACTGCTGCTGGAAACACCCCTGTTCTAATATTCAATAACGTTTGGCAAGATTTGAAATCATCGATCTCACCATTGTCTATGAACAACGTTGTCTTTGGGTTCCCAGGAGGAGGCGGCGGCATCGCAGACAATAGGCTTAGAGGTGGCTTTTTGAAAATGCTATTTCTGGAAAAGCCACGGGTAGGCACTGAACATATTAACAACAGGGTCAAAGAACTATTTGAAAGTGCTCATTTTAAAATTAGTTGGATAAAGGATATGCAAAACTGGCTATGGAATCACTTTGCCATGAATGCGGCTATGGAGACCGAGGTGTTAAAAATGGGAAGTTTCCCAGCACTCATGAATCATAGTGACTCATTCGCAAATGTTGGTAAGAATATGAGGGGAATCATCCCTGTACTTAAAGCTAGAGGTGCAAAGATTGATATGATTTCTCTACTGTTAACTAAGATTCCACCAGCAATTCTCGGTACGCTTTTTAACAAGGTTATTTTTGCAAAGGGCAGCTTACCACGACTTTTCATCGAATACAACAATAGTAAAGCAGGGTTTGCGGTACTTGAAGTTGTTAGAGAAGCAAAAAAGTTAGGTATACCTTTACCACGTCTTACTGTGGCAATTGAAAACAATGAACAACACAAAGTTATTGAAAATTCCATATCATAAAAATTTGGAGGATTCTCTGTCATCATCTTGATGTGTATGATCAAATAGTAATAAGAAACTCCTACGCTTCGGCTTTCCGAATTCAAGGCGCAGCCAAAACGGAGAAATCTTGATATCAGACGATGCCTATCACTGTATCAAAGTCGATTATCCACATTTGGAACCCCATACTTATAACCTGAAGGGTATTGACCAATCCGTTGTTGCCTACGCTGTTCCGTTGTAATGTAATCCAGTCGGTTTCATTTGGAGCAGCAGTACACTTCCAGCATTCATAAGAATTTCTTAGTACTCACCAAGTTTTCCCAAAAACAGATTTTCTCCGTTACTTATGGTACGGTTCAGCTTAACCTATCCTACGGTTAAGAAAAACCGTCAGGAAGTTCATCCTGACGGTCCTTTTTATGTTGCACGTACATCGGCTATCTTGTACTCATATCCACGAATACCTTTGTAATACTCTGGATACATCGTTCCATCACAGCTTTCACATGTAAATTGTGGAGGGACTGTGGAATCACCTTTATCCATTCTATCAAAATCTTGCACGACTTTAAGCGGTATGTTTTCGCTCTCCAAACAGGTCAAACATATATACTTCACTGTCTGCTTCGACAGCAGGTAATTGCTTACGGACAATTGTGGTTTCTTCTTTTTGCTTTTTGGCTTCTTGCTTCCCTGTGAGATTTCCAATCATCCTTTCTAAGCAGCCTCTTGTTCTCTCGCACGCCGCATACTTAATTCTTAATATCCCTTCCTCGAGGCAGACTTCTCCCTTGTATTCATAGTAACATTCACACTTCGGGCATACTAAACCTGAAGTTCCATTCCAGTATAACGACACTCGTGGCAGTTCGTTATTTCTCATGAATTTCTAACGAATTCTTTGCTAAAAGTTAGCATATAGCCTATGACCTAAAGATATAAATTGATTATAAAGGAGGCGAAAATTGGTCTATATGACGAAACAGTTTCAAATGACATCTCAGCAGGGAACTTATTGATATCGTTCAGGCTTGTGTTGAGCAAAGAAAATGGAATGCTGCAGTGAAGTTAATCAAACTTCTACAGAATATGGAACATGAAAATGCAAATTATGTTTTAATTGAGATTAAAATCATTACTTTAACCCCGAACTAATTGGAAATATTTTGAATATCGTTTATCCGTTAGTTTAATGACCTGACCTGTCATTATGGTACGGTTCATCGTAATGTATCTAAGCACAAAGTTCATTTTGACCATAAGATATACATCAGTCATCAGTTATATAAAGACAAAGCCACTCCTGACAACGGAGTGGTTTCTTTGTGTAGAACTTCTCTTTTATTTGAAGTTCATTTTTTTTCAGTTTTAGGAATTAGAAACAATAACCCCTTTACAAAACAAACCATGCTTAACAGCCATATAATACCTATCCATGCTACGGTTAAAGAATTATCAATCGAACTGGCTGTGGCTCTTGTTTCCAAAACCCTTATCCAACCTAATGCACAATTCCCATTACAGCAATAAAGCCAGTTCTAAGTAAAGGGATTTCCTCTTCTTCCATCGACATATAAATCAATTTCTCCTTTAACTCAAAATCGCAATGAAATCCATGTTTTATTCGGATATTATCCCCTATAGAAACAATTATCTTAATACATTAATCTTTATAGTTTGCTTATGTTCCAGACCAAGATAAGTATATGTAATCAAAATGCTTCTGGGATTTTGTATTACTGGTTCTTGAATTTCTACATCATAATCAACTATGATTCTTTGGTTATTCGTTGTCCAAGAGTCAGCACTCGTATACACCCTATGACTTGGAATACTTTGAACCGTAAAAGGCTGTCCGTCAATTGTTAGATCGCCAATTTTAATACCTTTGTAATCTTGCAGCTCAATTTTCTTTAAGCTGACAGACTTTTTGCTCGTATTAACAAGACTAAAGTAATACTTTTGTTTTGTATTCATTAACTTTGACGCAGAATTTTCAGTTGTTTCCTTCGCACTATCACTTGTAAAAGCATCAACAACGCTATTATAACTGTACTGATAAGAAACCCAACCAATAATTGCGAAAACCGCAACAAGAACTAAAATAGTTTTTTTCAAATTAACCTCCTCCATAGATAACAAGATATAGACAAATACTGTTGTTGATTCTCAATTATACCATATAATGGGAATCCCCTCTCCTTTATATCGCTTCAAATTTAACTCATATTCGAGCGGTGGAAGTGCTATACCCTTGTCACCACTCAAACAGCTTCATTTTGATGAAAACAGCAAAACTGCTCGTTCACTTGAATGAACAAAAAATGGAGCTTGCCTTGAAGCAAGCCCCCATAACAATCGTTCCTCATTAATTCACCAACCAAGTGAATTAGGAAAGTTCGTTTTTTAGTAATTCTGTTAATCCATTTGGATAAAGTATCTTTTTCCCTAAAAATAATTCATCTTTCGAAACCCATTTAGCATTAATAACTTTATTCCCTTCAAGTATAGTAAATTGTTCTTTCTGATAATGGCTTTTATCTTTAAAGTCAACTAAGTATATCTGAGTTATCTCGTGTCCTATAATATCATCTATTCTGAAGATATTTTCTAAACAGGTGATATATCGTTTTATAACTACTTGAACGCCAATCTCTTCACTAAATTCTCTTATTAACGCCTCATCTGACCGCTCTCCAAATTCAATTGTTCCACCTATTGGACGGTAATAAAAACCTAATCCTTTTGAATGTTTACCTTCCTGCTCCTCCAAAAGAATATGGTTATTCTTAATAATTAGACCTAATGTATTAGCTCGTGGATACATCAAAATGCCTCCTCTACTGCTAATATATTTCTACAATAATATCAACTATCCTGTGAGTTACTTGTTACGACAAAAAATGGAGCTGCCACGTGGCAAGCTCCTTCACTATCGTTTCCAGATAGCTTAATGAATTGTCGTCCGGAAGTTTTCACGCTCCTTGAGCTACTTTTACCACTCAGCTTGTTTAAGTATTTCTGATTTTTCATCTAAAAGATTAACGAGATTTAGTTTTTCAATAAAAATCTTTAGCCAAGTTATCCAAATTGTATCTGATTCATAATCTGCTTGTTCTAAAGCCAGTATGATATACGGTGTTAAATCAATCCAATTCAATAATTATCTTAATGCAATTATCCCACTGATCTTTGCTTGTATATGTAATTAAACAGTCAGAAATCTTATCCGTAAGACTAATTAATCTCTTTACTGCATACGTTTGTTCTTCTAGAGGTCGATTCCAACTTAAAGAAGAAAGTAACAATTTAATATTATCTTCCACGGAATCACCACCATACCAGTAAATGTGTTCAATTGGAGTATTCGATGAGGAATTAAACTCTCCAGCCGCTGGGTTAGTGGCTGCCACACGGTAGCCATTAACTGTTTACTATCGTGTCCCGTTAGTACCACGCTAAGTGTATGTTAACAGAAGATAATGATTCCTTCTAATCATCTACTATAATATCTCTTTTCTAAATGATATTAGCCTCAGTTGCTCATCTTCCTTGAAGTTATTACATTTAGATAATTCAACATCAAAAAACTCGTCGTCTCTTTCATTCATTCGAATTGATTTACAGACAAATTCCGTCTTGCCTTTGTCTGTACCCGCCCATGCGTCTCGTGTGTTATCAACGATCCAATGTATTTCTTTACCATTTGAATTTATGTCATGAATCAATGGACCGCTATCTATTGTCGGGGAAATAATCATTAAGTTATCTCCTTTACCCTCATTAAATCTTTTCACCATTTCATCAACACGATCCAAATCCACTTGGTCAAAGTTAATAATAATTGACTTGTTTTTGTTTGTATTTTCTGTATGAGATTGTTGATTTAAGAGTACAAAAATGGCACTGACTAATCCAATAAAGACGATAAGTTGCATATAAATTATCGGTTTCTTGTATACGTTTTCCACCTCCGCAATAATTCCATATTTAGAATATTCGGCTAAGCGATTCAACTATCCTGCCATTTAGCTTAATGACGAAGAGGAGCCTCTACGTCGCCTGCTCCTCCACATGCGTGCCCCTAAGCTTAGCGAAAGTTAGTGACAGACCAATAATCATCCGCGTCACTAAGACTTTTTAACACCTTGTTCGCTACTTTGTCGTAAATATTGCCAAAGAAACTACTGTTCGGTGAAAATAAAGTTTTAGACTGGAGTCGTTGATTTAACGCGGTTTTTGAATTGATGAAACGTCAGCTTTTGATAAATAAGTTTTAGACTGATCCCTTAAAAGAAGAAGCGGCGGACCAAGACTTGAAAAATAAAGTCTGAGACTGCCGCTGTAGTCATTCAAATAACCTACCCTTTAGTAAAACAATGCATCATCTCTGCAATCCCCGAAAGAGTTAATGCACAATGAGGACTGGGTAACTTGATAGCTGTGAAACCTTGTGGCTGACACTTCCAAGCATCATTTCTATTATTCCACTTAGTCCACGGCTCCCAATAATAATGAGTTGCTGCTCGGTATTCCCCTGCATATTTTAATATCTCATGTGCAGGATATCTCCCTTAAGATGAACTGTTCCTTGGTTAATCCCCTCAAATTTAAATTTAGATTTGGCTTATTGCAGCTGTTCCAAACTCGCTTTTTTCCATTTCGTTCATTATTTCTTCCAAGAATTTCTCTGGTACAAATGTCATGCCATTCGACACATATTCCTGGCTGACATTAACCAAGGTAACTTGAGTTTGTTTGTTTCGGGCTATTTCAATGGTTGCATCAAGGAGTTTGTACGTTATTTCAGCTTTATCAATGGTCACCATTATTTTGTCAAACATATTTATCATCCTTTCCGTGGTAGCTCGTAACTATTTCGGCTACCTACAAAACGGTTTCTTGCTGCTCCTATACCGACTAAAAAGAGCAAGACCGCAGCGCCAAGCAGAATGAAAAGTGGCAGGTTCCAACTATTTGTCGCATCATGCAGATATCCTATAAGAGCAGGACCGACTGCGGCAAAAAGATATCCGATCGATTGTGCCATGCCAGACAGTTTCGCTGCTTGATGCGCATTTTCAGTACGTAACCCGAAAAACATCATGGACAAACTAAAGGCGAAGCCTCCACCAATTCCGAGCATGATGATCCACAACAGAATCATATTGGAGCTTCCGTAAAGAAGTCCAACTGTTCCCGTCAAAAGCAAAATGGTTGTAATGACCACTAACAACCGTTGGCTAGACATGCGCCCAGCAATAACGGGGACAATAAAGGCAAATGGAAGCATAGCTAACTGCATGATCGAGAGGTACCATCCTGATTGGTTTGGATCAATTCCTTGCTGCTTTAAAATTTCAGGCAACCATGCGATCAAAACATAGAAAACCATGGACTGTATACCCATAAACAAGGTTACTTCCCAGGCAATGAGGGATTGCCAAACATTCACATCGTTGCTGGCCATTTTTTGACTCGTCGTGGTTGATTGCTTCGTTTGATTTCTTAATTGGGGTAACCAACAGAGGATTGATACAAAACTTAGAATCCCCCATATTCCCAATGCTCCTTGCCATTTTAGACCTGCGTTTACGGCTAGAGGCACACTGATTCCCGATGCGACCGCTCCACATAAACTCATTGAAATGGAGTAAAAACCTGTCATGGAGCCAATTTTATTTGGGAAATCCCTTTTGATTATACTTGGCAATAATACATTACATACGGCAATTGCGAATCCAAGAATTGCTGTCCCAATAAACAGATTAGCTGCGCCAGATAAAGAACGTATTACAATACCTACAGTCAGAAAGAGTAAGGCGATCATTATGATACGTTCAACCCCATACCTTTGTCCTAATTTTGGTACTAGAGGCGATAATAAAGCAAATGCAAGCAAGGGTACCGTTGTGATCAGGCCTGCTAATGTATTTGAAATATGAACGTCATCCCTTATCAGACTCACTAAAGGACTGACTGATGTTAAGGGAGTACGTAAATTAGCTGCAATAACAATAATGCCGAGAATGATCAGCCCAATAGAGGATGGTACGGCTTTATTATTTTGTTTATTCGGCATTCTTAATTTCTCCTTCCTGAATTCTTACATATTATTTGCTTCCTGCTGATTGAAAAAAAACGATACATCCGCGCGAATAAATAAAGTATATTATAGTATACTTTATTTATCAATAAGTAATTTATAATATACTTTTATTCGTCTAAAAATAAAAATACAACTCTGAAATTCCCGTCATGGAATTCAGAGTTGTATTTAATAAGTTGAATTTTCGACTTTAGAAATCGTACTTTAAGGATATATGGAGCACTGTTTCGCTATCCGTATGATTGGTATAAGAATGAGGACAATCTGCACGAAAACTGATAGTATCATATTGATTCAATGTGTAAATCTCTCCATTGACTTGAATTTCAATGGAACCAGTCATGACTGTCGCAATTTCAGTTGTATTGACATGATGACCTTCAGGCTGATACGAGCTATTTGGCTGTAAGTAAGCCCGACACATTTCAATATCGTTACTTTTAAAGATTGGTTCAATGATCCAATTTTTTTGATCATTAGAAAATCGCAGTCCTTCACCTGCTCGATACAAACTAGCAGAGTCTTCTGATTTGAACAAAGCCAATAGCGGTAAAGATATACCTTTTGAAATTTTCCATATAATCGCCAAAGTTGGATTTGTCTCGCCACGTTCGATATTCCCCAGAGTAAGTTTGCTTACGCCCGTTAGTTCCGATAAGTCGTCTAAGCTCATGTTTTTTTCTTTTCTGTACTTTTTCAAGGCAACACCGATTTGTAATACAATTTCTTTTGATTCATTGATTTCATCCATTAGATTCACCTCAACAAAAAACAGTTATAGCTAGTATATTATTTATCTAGATTCTTTTCCATACGAGTAGTATTTGATGGTGGACTACATTCCTATGAAAAAATAATCTGCCCGTTTAGCTTAATGAAACTTCGTCAGTCTAATACTTTATTTTCCTAGTTTATCAAGACCTAATTTTAGGAAAGTCAGATATAATAAAGGGTTCCACATATTATACATGACTAATATGTGGAACCCTTTATGTTTAACTATCGTTCCCAGTTAGTTCAACGGATCATGCGGTCCAAACTTTCAACTCTTAGTTCACTACCCCATATCTGTTTCCATCAGGATCTTGAAGTGAAAATCCTCGCATTCCGTCGAACTCCTCAATCTCACCAACATCGGCTCCTCGCTGCCGCAGCAGGTTATATGCCGACTCAACATCGTACGTATGAAAGTTATAATACTGTCCTACACCATAATCATTTTTCGGAAATGGTTTCTGTATAAAGTTGTAGGACCTCACGAGACAAAAAATGATTTTGTTATCATTCATCATTGTCACAGTAGCGTTCGGTTCATCTTTATGCATGATTTCAAATCCTAACACACGGGTATACCATTCAGTTGATCGTTTCAGGTCGCTGACCGGGACAAAAATACCAACACCAAAAAATGGGCTTTGACTCATTGAATATCTCCTCCTTAAGTATTAATGTGAACTTAACTAATAAACGATACATTCACCAAAAACCAAACAGAGGGTTTAAAAAAATTTTTCCGTCACCATAAATTGATTCCCGTCTGGATCTTCTAAATAGAAAGCGATCCTCCCATTTACCAATTGGATGTTGCTGATTTTCACCCGTATCTTGGCCAATTCGAGGTAACACCTGCATATCGCATTAAGGTCTCTCTGTTTGAAGGCTTTGACGAGGCTATCCAAATCCATTTGTGAGGCATACGATTTGGGAACTTCCCTTTCAAAAGGATCTGTACTAGCTACCTCAATTCGACGGGACAGCTTCTTTAATCTCAATCGGGCTCGCCCCAGCGTCACCTGGACGGTCCCTTCCGCTTGTGATAAGAACTCGGCGGTTTCTTTCGAAGTAAAATCAAAAACATCTATGAACAACATAATGACTAAGGCCCGTGGTGATAACCGGTGAGCTAATGCTTCCAGTAGCTCTCGTGTTAATAGCTCCCCATCATGAAATGATGAATCATTAAAATCCGTATCTGTGGTCTGGATGCGGCGTTTATCCATTTTTATTTTATCTTTCCATGCGTTTAAGGCGATTCGATATAGATAAGCCTTTGATATCGCTCGTGAAGGATCCGATTTAACTACCTTATACACTTTAAATAGAACCTCTTGCGATAAGTCCTCTGCATCCCATTGATTATGGGTAATATGCAAACAATACCGATATATGGTTTGTTCCATTTGCGATAGCTCTAGAGTAGATATGTAAATTCACCTCACCTAATAACCTTTTCTCCAATTACCTTAGTTTTCCTTTTACATATAAATAAACGGTCCTTAGCTTAATAAAAACAAGGAGCAGTTCTGCAGCTGCAGAACTGCTCCTTATTATGTTCAACTATAGTTTCACGTTAGATTATAGTACAACTTAACCACGAGCTGCCACCACGCAAAACTGCCCGTTAACGTAATGGAGGCTGCCGATCATGCTGGCAGCCTCCCATTGGTGTGTTTATTGAACAAACGTTCTCTCGTTAGCTTAATCCTACAACCTTTTCTTTAACATCTGTTCATCATCTTTAACATAATTGCAATGTTCATACGTTCTAATTGCAGCGTTATTCCTTCTTCCTGTCAGTACCTTCATACTTTTTACTCCGCGTTCTCTAAGGTTTTCTTCCAGACAAGAAATAATTGCAATTGCAATTCCTTTTCTTCGAGCATCTTCTTCTACATAGAGTTCGGTAATTTCTCCGTGTTGTTACGATTTATATTTAGACGTTCAATTATCTTAGTTGGAGGTCTTTTTACACCACCGTTAAACTCTTGATTTAGTCTAGAAAGTTCTTCAGCATCGGTAAAGAATGCTAGTCTTACACTTGCAACAGAATTCATTTTTAGTCACCTCGTCCACTCATATATAGATACATATTCTACCATATTAATAAAATGAATTGTTGATGAAAACTGCCCGTTAGCAGGAAAATAAAAAAGGCTGCCGAAGCAACCTTTTATTTTACTATTGTTTCTCGTCAGCTTAAAATGAAAAACTTCGGGTGGTCGTGGACTCCTTTTAATACACTCTCAAAATCGCCTTAATTTTGTTCTGTGTCTGTAAATTCTTTTATTATTATTTTTATCATTTCCATGGTCTTTTCAGGTAATTTATTTGGTTTAAAGTAACCATACTCGATTACTTCATTCCTGTCAGGCTGTATTGTGCCTTCATATTTATTTGTTGTGTAAGTTATGGCTACATAATGTGTCCTTGATTTAATATAAAATCTTGCATCAGAAAAAATATGGAAGAAGTCCATGTCTTTAATAATTATATTAAGTTCTTCTACCATTTCCCTTCTTAATGCATCTTCAACAGATTCTCCAGGCTCTAATAAGCCACCTGGCAATCCCCAAGAATCATCATTGTGTCGTACAAGCAATATTTCTCCTTCATTATTAGTCAATATTAATGTCGGTCGTACTAAGATTAATGGTAAATCGCCTGTACGATCCCTAAGTTCTTTGATATACATTAGTTCACTCCTGATTTCTAAGCTAAAGGTTAAATATTAACACAAATTGGAAGTATACTGTCCGATACTTCAATGAGGCTGCCAATTGTTGCCGGCAGCCTCGTCTTAGTTTCTTATTGAACAGACGTTCCCAGTTAGAGTAATTACGAAATGTTTAATGCTTCGTTGACACAGGATTGCTAAAACTCCACACCGCGGACTTTAGAGAACACCATAGTATCACGCAATGAACCATCAACAGAAAGATCATCATTTCGTATAATTCCTTCTAAAGTAAAACCTAACCGCTCGGCTACTCTATAGCTTCTTATATTTTTTGAGTCACATCGAATTTCTACACGGTTAGCTTGTAACTCTTGAATCGCGAAATTCAAAATAGCCTCTACAGCTTCAGTCATATATCCTTGCCCTCCAAAAGATGAACGAACCCAGTAACCAATCTCAAATCTTCGTATATTCCAATCAATATTGTGAAGCCCACTACTGCCAATTAATTCCCCAGTTTCCTTTAACAATATGAGTAATCTCATATCGGAGCGTTCTAAGAATTTTAATCTCGCTTTTCGTATGTTTGCCTCTGATTCTTCTAGTGTAGGCATGGTTTGTGCCCATGGCATCCAAGGAATTAATTCTTCCATACTTTCTCTTATCGCTTCATTTACTTTGATTCCATCATCTAAAATTGGAGCACGAATAAGTAAACGTCTACTTTCAAACGCCTCTGGTATTGAAAACAAAATCGGGTCAGATGCCAATGCAACACATCTCCAATCAAAGTTTTCCAAACATTATCACATTTGGTGTTTGTTATTACAAGAAATATTTTCCATTCAATCTTGATCGTTAGCGGAGAAAAGGCAGCCGGTCGTTTGTCAGCTGCCATCAAGTCATGATTAAACTATATTATCCGTTAGCGTAGCAGTTTAGGTTTATTGAAACTGTTCAAAATACTGTTTTGGATTGGATATACCGCTCTCAATAAAGATATTTGCCCACTCATTTATACATCCTCAAATAAGCTTTTTCATTCATGGCAGGAGAGCTGGTTTTGTCATCCCAATTCCCCTCTCTGTGCTCTGTGAGATAGTTCTAACATTAAATATTTATTGACATATAGTTCTTTCCTTCTATAAAACCAAGACTTTCATACACAGGTTTAGCCATATCAGACGAATGTAGCAGGATTTTTCTAATTTCTTGTGTCTTCAAATCCTCTATTGCTTCACTAATAAGTTTGGATACTATACCTTGACGACGATAATTTGGGATTGTGAAAACATTAGCCATGTATGCAACCAATCCAGAAGGGTTTTCAAATCGTGGTAAAAATCGACATATGCAAAAACATACCGTTGATACAACTAATCCATCGTCATCAGCAACCCATACAACGAGTGACTTGTCTGCTAATGAGGATTCAAAATAGTTTCTAAATGTTTCATCCATACTACTGTTGTCCTCATGACATAGCAATATCTTACGAAATTTTATTAACTGCGGTATATCGGTTGTAATAGCTTTTCGAAACAGCACGATTGACTTCCTCCCTTTGAATGGAGACCGTGTTTAATTGAAGTTGTTCGTAATGATTAATTATACTGATTGCCCCTTTATCAATTATCGCCCATTATATCATACATTTTATCCCTTTAAACTGCCCGTTACTTTAATGAAATCAGGGAGCAGATGCCGAGGCATCTGCACCTGATTATTGTGCTATCGTTTTCTTTGCGTTAGTTTAATGAACCTTTTAGACGTTTTTCTACCATATCCCATTCAGTATCAAGAATGCTAAAAATAACTTGATTTCCATTATCCCTGTCGTCCCAGACCAACATGTTCCTAAGTTCTCCTTCTTTCACAGCACCCAGTCTTTCAACGGCTCTTATTGACCTTTCGTTCCTTGCATGAATTTTAAACTGAACTCTCCTAAGTTTCATTTCTTCAAAGCAATACTTTAATAACAGGTATTTAGTTTCAGGATTTATGCCTGTTCTCCAAACACTCGGAGTTAACCAAGTCCATCCAATTTCTGCACTTCGATGTGAAATTGAAATATCTCCAATTCTTGTAGTACCCAGAATCTCATTAGTCTCCAAGTCAATTAATGTAAAGGGTAATTCTTTTCCTTGTTCTTTGCCTTTTAACGCCTTTTCAACGATTTTATCCATGTCCTCATATCTTCTTACTTTCGTTAATACAAATTCCCATACTTGAGAATGTGCTAAAGCATTGTACAAGCCTTCTGTATGGTCACGTTCAAGTTGAACTAATTTCACCTTTTCCCCCTGTAACACGGTAAATCCCCCCTAATGAAACAACTTTATGGAATAATTCCATATTTTGTTGTGCAATCCTGCCAGATAGTTTATTAACAAAAAAAGAGACCCACAGCAACGGGCTGCGAGTCTAAGTTTATATTTTAAAGGGGGTCGGTTATTATTATAACCCTTTATGATTAATACCAGATGAAAATAAGATTTCAATCGTGTAACATTACTCAACTCTCGTTCGCCGTTACTTTAATGAACTGGTTGTTTCGCTATGGTTACCCGTCGTATTAAAGATCGGGCACGGGCAGTGATTCAATATGTGCCTCGAAATCAAGTTAAATCCCTTACAGGCAGTTTTCTTCTTTTAAAAACCACTGCTTCATCTTTCTTACCATTTCGTTTGCGATAAATTTGTCACGATGATCCAGCCACTGATACAACGGTTTTTCAATGAAGCCTAATAGTTCCTTTTTAGTATCTTCTAAAGCATGGATTAACTCATCATACTTAAATTCAATAAAAAAAACGTTCTCTTTGCTCGGCTCATCTGACCATACCTTAACAATACCGTTATTACTATACTCAATCCCTGGGTTAGGATCATGCCCCAACCAAGGACTAACTTTATTGATAATTGATTCATTAACGAGTACCAAGTCTTCTAAGCCGCAGCAACAACTTGGCAAAATGAATTTATCTTCATCTTCGAAAAAAGCAATTCCACCTAGAATTACAACCTCATCCTCATCAAATAGTTGCTTAAATGATTTCTCGAATGATTCCTTAACATCTATATTGTTGTATCCAAATAAATGTACTAAGAACAATTCAACCTCTTTAGTTGAACTACTTTCAGTCAAAATAACGTGAGCTTTACGAATGATGTCACTGTCAATCCAAACTGGACAGTCATAATACGGTTCTTTTATCACAGCTTTAGTGTAAACCAAATCATTAACCTCCTATTTTGTTACAATATATCTAGCAGCATTATTCATGCACTTTGCTAATACCAATACTTAGACTTCCATGATATTCACCATCATGTGTGTATTTCCTTTATTTGTAACTAACCTTTAAAAAATAATCAGAACCGTTTCATTACTCGCGGCTGTACTTGAATAAGGATTCCAATATAGAAAAATTGCACACAGGATTATGCATCCAATTGAAGCAATCACACCATAGAAGGAATATTTCGATTTCAATGTAAAACCTCCGTTTGTCGGTTTATTAAGCTACCGTTCCTCGTTAGCGCAATGTCAATTACTCGTGCAAGAGTTATATTTATATTGTTTTTATGTCCTAATCCAATATTTACAGTTCCCCGTATTAATACTTGTCAAGACCCCATTATAACTCTCAATAATTTTTCTGGATGCAATATTTCCTTCATTACAAGTTAGCAGCACATCTTGTATTCCCAAGTCGTTTGCTTCTTTCAACATTTGTTTTAGCTTTAATTTTCCGTAACCTTTACCTCTACAAGAGGGTCTTATAACATACCCAATATGCCCGCCATGATTCTTAAGATTGTCATTTAAGTAATGTCTTATCTTCCCGTATCCTACGGGAAGTCCATCAATATAAAGCCAGTATGTTGTTTGAGGGACATGCTGAGGCGCTAAATGTACCCCATCGGACATTTCAATATACTTTTTTAATATCAACTTGAAATCGCTGTAATTGTCTGATAACAATCCATTAATAAATCCATTTTCCCCAGGACCGTTGCCAATTAACTAAATCCGCGATGCCGCAGTCTTCATCCTTTAAAATCTAAAACATATATTTATGGGAACAATCTTCTTCCCTTATGGTTTTATTCCAATAATGGGTCTAAAATATCCCACCTGTGATTTTCATGGGGCACCTATGATAAAACTGCGTTTAGTAAGAACGGATGTTTCAACCTTTTGCGACAAGGCTTCGTTTTTCCCGTCAATGCTGTAAAGGATCGTCCATGGAAGCTTTATACGCGCCATATACTCACCGAATGGAACCGGCTTTCCGTCCGAGTCTTTCCCGTCCCAGTCAAAATCTATCTCTGCGCTCAACATTTTCGTTTTAAAATCGTAAGATAATGTTGGTAACGTGCCCCTCCAAACAGTCTCAATCTTGGGGTCATAGATGGAACCTGTTATTCGCGACACCTCTATTATGATGTTTTCTTCCTGACCTATTGTAATCGGCTCATCACTAGCATTAGCCAATGCAAAACGGAAGGGAACTGGTTTTCCAAACGAGACAATACCCGAAGAAAAACTGGTATCTCGGGCCCAATCAATACCGATCGATGGGGCTAGCGGAAATCCTCTAGTCCCAGTAGATGCGGGATCATATTGAACGGAGTTCCATGTTCCGGCAATCGACTGATTTACGACAACAGTCGGAGGTTTATACATTTCCGGGTCCGCAGCTGGGTCGCTTATATAGATCCAAACGTCGCCAAGCCAACTACTATGAATATGATGCCAGCCGCTGCCGCTCTCGAATACCGAGACAATCTGCGGGGCAAGCGTTCCGAGTACTTTGGCCTCGCGGTTGGGAAACGAATAAATTGGGGTATTTCCCTTTAACTCGATAGTTTCATTTCTTGTCTGCACATCTCTTGGCAGGTAATACGACGGATTTATCCATTGCTCTCCCAACCACGTGTGGATATGAAACCAATCCCTATTAATTCGTTCGAAAGTATTCACTGACTGTGATGCACTTAAATACCCGATGACATTCGCGTCCGCCTCGGGAGCGTCAAATATTGGCGTTGTCGCGTTCAAGCTAATGTATTCATTCGTCGGAATGTAGTAAGGAACGAGCTTGTGCTTCGGTTTGATCCATTTGTACCCAAGCCATGTTTGGATTCGGTAATATCCTTGATAAGTACCCATAGATTTCACTGGCTGCTGAGAAATCGTATATGTTGTTTTCCCATATTCTAATGGTTCATCGTATAAAACCTCTTCTTCTGACGTTTGTACCCATTCAAAAAAATCTTCAGGGAATTCGGGATGACTCGGTCTAATCCAAGACTCCCCTTGTTCGGTAGCAATCTTGTACCAAATCAATGGCTCGGATTCATTTATGATTCGATCGTGCCATTCCGGTTCCGCATCTAGTACGCTCACTATTGAAAAGGAAGAAGTTCCGATCTTGGTTCCATTAGGGGAGTCGTATAATACGGTTTGTGTCTCCGTTAGAATAAGTGCACCTGGTAATTTTTTCTCTTTCAAGTCTTGTTGGGCTGCTATGGCCGTTGCGGAATGAAGCTGCGATAAAACAATAGACGTAAAAATTAAGCAACTTAATGCAAAGTGCTTCAATATCTATCCCTCCAATTCCAGCTCTAGGATTACTCGCTGTGTATAGCACACACAATTTCTTACTAACAAATAATCCCATATTTTTAGACGCTTCAAAGACATTGATAGTTGCGTATTACTCCCAAACAGCTCAAAAAAGCGGTAGCTTGAACACAAGCTATCACCACGCGCTTCTGCCAGGTTGCTGAGCAAACAAAAAAAAACGGCTGCCGAAACAACCACTATTTCATTGAACAAACGTTCTTATGTTAGTTCAACTCAACTGAAGGAACTAATTATTTTTAGATTTTACGTTTTTTCAAGGCAATGACTGTAATAACGTTTATTAATAATATAACGACAAAACATACAGCATAAATACCCATTTGTCCAACCACGGCTAAACCATCTTGCGAAGTTAGTACAAAATAAACAATACCCAATAGTAGACAAACCATATTAATAACTGCCCCGACTGACATTATAGTGACACTATTATGATTTTTATTAAACTTGATAATATAAATCAGTGACAATACTAAAGAAATCACAACTGGTAAGATAAGCTTAAGCAAGCATAATTACTCCTTCCTAAGAAAACTATAATCAAACTATATAACGACTTAGTTTGCATAAATAGTTCTATCTTTCTCTAGTACCTTATTTGATACCATACTAAACTGCCCTTTAAGCTGAGAAGGCTGACGATCATTTAGTCGGCAGCCTTCTCCTTATATTTTTAGTTCTAGTTTTCTTTTAAGTTATTCTTTCTTTATTCAACAATGGCTTCAGAAGTTGAGCCATCAGGGAATACATTATGCATAACTACTTTACCTGATTTAGGGTGTTTGTATCCTAGTTCAATTTTTTCTACCTTACCTTCATTAGACCAGTAAACAATAAGTTGCGCACCTATACTATCCTGCTCCAGTCCATTAAAATCAATGGTTAGTCCTTGATATTTATATCCGGATGTAGGGGAAATATCATATCGCCATGCTGCTAATTGATGATCATCATTTGTTCTTTCTACAACAGGCTGCCCAAGGAGTTCTTTCACATATTTTTCATCCTGGCCTAAGTTCAAACGATATTGAATATCCCAAACTTTTTTAGTGGTTTCATCTACGTTTGTGGGTCCATTCTTAATCGAAATAACTTTACCTTCTGTTATGCTGTTTATATATCTAACACCTACTCCAAGACTTTCTGCAACAAAACGAACAGGTACATAAGCATGACCATTATAATTTAATGTTGTATAATCGCTATCTAATTGTTTAATTTGACCATTAAATTCATATTTGACTGGAAATAAGTACGCTTGAATTGTGTCAGACGCAAAAACAGTAGTTGTAGCAGTTAAACCCATTCCACAGATTAAACCTAAAATAAACCTTTTCATACTCTCATCACTCCCTCTGTTTATTTACTTTAACAGATTAGACGGAGTGAACAAGTAGTAAGTTTCACCATTGTGCAATCTACCCATTAACGTAATAGGCTACCATTCATTCTCGCGGCAGCCCTGGAATGTTTGTTTATTCAACTCTCGTTCTTACGTTAGTTTAATGATGTACCCTCGGCAATATGAAGGACTGGCCTTCTTCGAATTAATTAACAAAATCAGTATTATTAATTCTATTATATTCTTCAACTAATTCTTCATAGAGCCCCTCATTTTTTCGTAACATCCACTCAAATAAAGTTTTAACGCTCTCGAAAATATCCGGTTTAACTCTGTAAGGTATTTCTCTCCGAGTAATTTCATTGTCAACTAAATGTTCATAAAACCCAACACATATATTCTAATCCCTTTCTTCTCCAACTACTCATAAACGTTCATCCTTATGGTTTATTAAAGAGCTTTATTTTCGGGTTATTTTTGTTTCATAAATAATTGCTAATTCTTTTACATAAATGAGGTATTCGTGAAGCAAATAAAATTATCCTGCCCGCTACTTGAATGAAAAAGAGGAGCAGCCGCGATGCAGTCGCTCCATAATATGTTCCTCATTACTTCAATAAGTATAATTTCATTTTTACAATGTTCTTTTACCTGAATGAACGATGGGGATTAAATTCAATAATCTCATAGAACGTACGTTTGTTTATTTCGAATCCACAACATGTACAAACTTCATGCATAGATTCAATTTCCATCATTTTGCTTCCACAATTCACACAAAAGAATCTTCCTGCTTCACTATTTTCAACTTTTGGTATCCGTACTTTAACTTCTTTAGAATTATCTATTGCTACATTAAAAGCATTTTCCATATGCTTTGAAAAATAACTATCTCCAGCTTTGCAATATAACTCTTCATTATTAACTTTCAGTTCTTCTTTGCAATAAGGGCAATACATTTCTTAAACCTCCCTCACATTATTTCCTGCCCGTCCCTCGGAGTTTAGTTGTTAATATCGGCTCAGTCTGTAGTCGGTTGAGCTATCGTTACCCTTTAGTTCAACGAGCTAATTGTTTTCTTTTATTAGATTTCCGTCTTTATCATAATACTTATAATTTCTAAATTCATATTGGCTATTATCGGTTTCGGGAAAATCGACCCAAGCAACAGTCGCCTTATAAGGAATAAACTTTTGCTCCAATTTCTGTCCATTTATACTTACTTGCATTTTAGCAATTTCATTTTCGTTATTGGCAACAAACATAAACATACGAAGAGGGTCAGGAATGAATGAGCTAAATGTTTCGTCATCCCTTACTTGGACATAATTCCAAACAAAATTATCATCTTTATTTTTTCTGAATTGAATGTAGCCTGGACTATTGTCCGATAAAAATCCTACAACCCTTAGATCAATGAAATCTTTTACCTCCAGGATTTCAATTGATTTGTTTTCATACCCTTTAATAGATTTAATTACTTTTACTATGGAATCTTTATCATTTCCATACAGTTGATGATTATCGTTAAAATAAAAAGCTAAGAATCCGATAAGCAGTAACAAAATTGTAAGTGTAAAAAAAGTTAATTTACCCTTTTTCAACAATCTGCCCCCCTTTGGTAGCATTACTTTCGTTATCAGCATAATAAATCCCTTGAAAAATAAGACGTTTTAGTGCTTGTATAAGTTTCGCTTTTGTTCAAGGATCCTGCCCGTTAGCGGAGCGGTTAAGTTTATTTTGTTGGCAAGTGGAGAATTTCTTGAGTGATCCGATCTGAAAATCGATCTCCTATAATGTAGGTGAATTTGTGTCGCAAGACTACAATGTTGGGACATTTGTGCATTTTTTGATGACACAAATCCTCCTACATAAAAATAAAAAAACCTGATTCCTTAAGCTTTTACTGAATAAGTTTGTAGGTACATTTATGTCATTGGACATTGATTTTTGTCGGAAAAATCTAACGACACAAATGTTCCTACATAAACGCGCTTATTTACTTTTAAAACAAACATTTATTTTCTTAATAAAAATACAAAAAAAGATTGATCTACATTACATTGGTAGATCAATCTTTTATTATATGATTTGTGAATTGCTCGTATTTTTGAACAGGTCTTACTTTATTCCCGTCCCAAAGCATAGTGACGAGCCACTTGCGCCCATCATCGTCTTATGGGTATCCTTGAAAGCTCCAATTCTGCTTATTGCATCCGTGTAGATCAAATAATAATCACCGTTATGATAACTTAAACATGGCGCCCAGAGTCCACTGGAATCCAAGTTGCCTTCCATATTTATTTGAGACTTTCTTGATAATGGGTGACGAAGCAGCTGCCAATGTATAAGATCCTTTGAATGATGAATTTGAACACTGGGAAACCAATCAAACGTGGATGTGGCAATATAGTAATTATCATCTACCCTAAAAATAGAAGGAACAGGGATTGAACTCAGGCAAAATTGGGTTCGTAATAGGGGTCATCTCATCATTCCCCTCCTAATTGTTCTGCACAGCCAATGCTTTTGTACCTGCTTCCAATACAGCGAGAATTCGATCCACATCATAAACACTCCCTGCCCAGGTTCCACCGCTGACAGACTGTAAGGCAGCCCATAAACGAGTATCTGCTGGTAGTTTTTCGTCTGAGGCGAGCTCTGGGTGAGGGTCGCGGGCAGCAAGCACACGGGCTCCTTCTTCTGGGGGCAGCAATTCGCCACCATCGCCTAGAAAATGAATGCTGCCTTCCAAACGATTTCGGTCAACTACGATGTCGATCGTATCTCCATCCCGCAGTTTACCAATCGGACCGCCAGCTAGCGCTTCAGGTCCAACATGACCGATGCAGGCACCTGTGGATACGCCCGAAAACCGGGCGTCGGTAATTAAGGATACGTATTTGCCGACCGGCAAATGCTTTAGTGCTGAGGTTAATTGATAGGTCTCCTCCATCCCGGTACCCAATGGTCCGCGCCCAATCAACACCATAATATCTCCGGCTTGAATGCCGCCTTTCTTTATTGCCGAGATTGCCGCTTTCTCCGAGGTAAACACCTTGGCATTGCCCCGATGGCGGTATACCCCATCCTCTCCAATAGTTGACGGGTCAATCGCCGTCGATTTAATCACCGAGCCTTCCGGAGCCAGATTCCCAGTAGGAAACGTAACCGTCGAGGTCAACCCCCTTTCTTTGGCACGTTCTGGACTCATAATTACGTAGTCCGGATCGATGCCATCCATTTCCATAAGCAGACTTCTCATTCGTTGACGGCGCTCGCTCGTTTCCCACCAATCCAATACAGTACCCAGCGTTTCACCGGTTACGGTCAACGCATTTTCTTTCAGTACCCCCAAACGTCGGAGATGCAGCATCACTTCCGGTACCCCTCCGGCCAAAAACACGCGCACAGTCGGATGATATTCCGGACCATTCGGCAATACGCTGACTAGCCTTGGTACGGCTTTATTGATACGAATCCAATCTTGAACAGACGGAATGGGCAGCCCTGCCGAATGAGCGAAAGCAGGGATATGCAGCAGTAAATTGGTCGATCCGCCGAAGGCCGCATGAACAACCATCGCATTGTGGATGGACGCTTCGGTCAATATATCCTTCATCCGGATTCCCTTTTCCTCTAGCGTCATCATCGCGCGGGCCGACTGCCTGGCCATCTCTTCCCATACGGGCTGTCCTGATGGTGCAAGCGCAGCGTGAGGCACCGTCATGCCCATAGCCTCTGCAATAACCTGCGAAGTAGCTGCCGTTCCAAGAAACTGGCAGCCTCCGCCCGGTGTGGCACAAGCCCGGCAGCCGAGGTCGGCAGCATCTTCTAGGCTGATTTCGCCATTAGCATACCTTGCACCTATAGTTTGGATTTTCCCGGCATCTTCGCCCTCCGTGGGAGGTAATGTCACTCCGCCGGGCACAATTACGCAAGGGAGCTCGTGCATCCCGGCGAGAGCAATCATCATGGCAGGCAGTCCCTTGTCGCAGGTCGCCACACCGAGCACTCCTTTACGTGTAGGCAAGGAGCGGATAAGTCGCCGGAAAACGATCGCTGCATCGTTGCGGTAAGGAAGAGAGTCAAACATGCCTTCCGTGCCCTGCGACCTACCGTCGCAAGGGTCGCTCACATATCCGGCGAAAGGAACCCCTCCGCTTTCTGTGATCACCTCTGCAGCAGCCTGCGTCAGCAGGCCAACCTCCCAGTGACCAGTATGATAGCCGAGCGCAACTGGACTCCCGTCTTCCTTACGTATGCCTCCTTGCGTGCTTAACAACAGATACTGTTTACCCTTCAGGCGAGACGGTTTCCACCCCATCCCAACATTTTGGGTAAGTCCGAACAATTCTCCGCTTGGAGCATGCAATAACATTTCTTTTGTTAGTGGCAATGAGCCTTTTGGGCCCTGCGTGTGCGTACGGATTGTAAACAAATCGTTATTTTCATTTGCCATAATCGATTTTAATTGCTCTGTCATCAACCCTCACCCTTCCGAATTAGGTTTCATAGCACGCTTACGCTTTGAGAAATACCGTTTTTATCGATGTGAAAAATTCAATGGCCGCCTGGCCTTGCTCGCGCGAATGAGAGCTAGACTGCTTCATTCCGCCGAACGGAGCCTGCAGCTCCACCCCAGCTGTCTCGGAATTAATTCTTACTAAACCGGCATCCATATCTTGAATAAACAAAAGAATGTTGCTTATGCTTTGCGTGTAAATAGAAGCGCTCAGACCATAATCCGAATCGTTAGCCAGTTGAATTGCTTCTTCCATGGATTCGACCTGAATTAGCGCGAGTATCGGGCCGAATATTTCTTCCCGGGCTATGGCCATTTCCGAAGTTACTTTATCGAACACGGTGGGCTGAATGTAGAAGCCTTCGGCGAGATCCGGGTGATCCGGTGATGCTCCGCCGAATATAAGCTCCGCTCCTTCCTCTATCCCTTTCTGAATGTAGGACTGCACCGTTCGCAGCTGATTTTCGTTGGCGCAAGGGCCAAGCCATGTACCGGCATCCAGACCGTGACCAACTGTTATACCTTTTAATTTGATCAGAAGTTTTTCTTTGAAAGCTTCATACACAACACGCAATACAATGACACGGCTTGTTGCCGTGCATTTCTGTCCTGTCGAACGGATTCCGCCACTAATCGTCGCGTCGACAGCCAAATCCAAATCGGCATCCTCAGCGATAATGATCGGATTTTTCCCGCCCATCTCTAGCTGATATTTCGCCCCTCTTGCTAGTGCCGCTTGACCGACCCGTTTGCCAACTTGATTGGAGCCGGTAAACGTAATTCCGTTTACATCCGGATGCTCTGCAAGACCTTGCCCGATCACAGATCCGCTGCCTGTCACCATATTTAATACACCTGCAGGAAGTCCCGCTTCAGAGATGCATTCCACGACTTTGGCAGCCGTTACGGCTGTCTCCTGAGCAGGCTTCAGCACAACCGTATTGCCATAGATTAAGGCTGGCGCCATTTTCCATATCGGAATCGCCACTGGAAAATTCCAAGGTGAAATAACTCCGACAACCCCAAGGGGCACACGGGTCGTAAACATCAGCGCTTCGCTATCCGTGGAGGGAATCACGTCCCCGATTTTCCGCATCCCTTCCCCGGCATAGTAGCGCAAGATTGCGATCCCTCGTGCAGTTTCGCCCTTTGCTTCCGGCAATGTTTTGCCCATTTCCCGTGTCATCGTCTCGGCAATTTCATCGATGCGTCTCTCAAGTGCATTAGCCGCTTTAAACAAATAATCCCCTCTCGCCGATCCCGATAGCTTTCTCCAACCTTGCTGCGCCGCTTTGGCGGAGGCAACGGCTTGGTTCAATTCCTCCAATGACGACAATTGGACATAGCCCACGACTTCAGTTCTTTTAGCTGGGTTTATGCTGGGAACAGTGTGCCCAGCGCCGGCTGTACACCATTCACCGTTTATATAGTTTAAATAAGTTTGCCCTCCAACAAATACGGATGTCATATATATTCCTCCTTAAATGTATGTTATCTACCAATCTGATAATTATAGATTAGCTTCCTGCACCTACAACATGATTAACAAGTTTCCCAATACCGCTAATCTCAATTTCGATCCGGTCTCCGTGAGCGAGTGTAAACTCGTTAGGCGGCACAATACAAGTTCCCGTCAGAAGCACGGTCCCGTCAAATAATTCATTATCCCGAATTAAAAATTCGGTCAATTCGTCAAGCTTTCGTTTTAGCTGATTGGTATTAGCCGTTCCCTCGACAGCTTTTTCCCCATTGCGATATATTCGGCTTGTAATCTGCAAGTTGTAAGGGTCGTCTACCGTTTCGGCTAAACGGATCGCTGGTCCCAGGGAGCAGGAACGCTTCCATACTTTGGCCTGAGGCAGGTAGAGCGGATTCTCGCCTTCAATATCCCGGCAGCTCATATCATTGCCAATGGTGTATCCTACGATTTTCCCCATAGCGTTTAGAACAAGACCTAACTCCGGTTCTGGCACCTGCCACACGGAATCGCTTCGGAGTTGTACTTCGCCGCCTGGACCTACCGTTCGGGCAGCCGTCGATTTGAAAAAAATCTCCGGGCGCACAGCGTCATAAACTTTATCATAAAAGGTCAAGGCATCCAGTCTGCCTTCGGTCGCCTCATAATTCCGTGCGTCTCTGCTTCGCTCATAGGTAACCCCAGCAGCCCATACTTCTGGCGCTTCAATTGGAACGAGTAGCTCCAGCTGATCTACTTGACATGTTAGCGCTTCACTGCCTTCGATCATTTTCAAAACCAACTCGAGCGGTGAAATCTCTTTTTCGTCAGCTTCTTGAATCAAAGCTAAAAAATCGCTTTGCAGCAACACGAAAATTTGCCCTTCGTCATTAACTGCAGCTAGCTGTGAAAGCCCTTCATTTATAAAACGGATAATTTTCATAAATTGCTCACTCCTTTAATTTTGTTTTATATTATAAAACAGCGTTCTCAAATAATAGTGTAAAAAATGCCTGGACTCGACATGCTTTACAAAACTTGCCGGAACCCCAGGGTCTGTGAAATCGTTTCCGCTTCTTTCTTAAGAAGGGCAATATACTGCTTAAACAATAGATCATTTACCGTTGATATTAATGTTGATATGCTTATCGCCGCTATAACCGAGCCATTATGCTCGAAAATAGGAGCCGCAACGCATCGTACGCCCGGTTCGTTCTCCTGATTGTCAATGGAATACCCTTGCTCCCTTACCTGATTCAGTTCGTGAAGGAATGCATTTTTCTCCGTAATCGTCGCTTCTGTAATCTTGAAGATATCGTAATTCCGAAGGAGCGTATCGATCTCTTCCTTCGTTCTAAAGGCAGTCAGCACCTTGCCTACCGCGCTGCTGTGAAGTGAAATTCTGCGGCCTATTCGGGAATAACGGATCGCAGCCTTTTCCCCCTCGACTTTATCCAAATACACGCCTTCCTTCCCATCAAGAATAACGAGATGAGTTGTTTGACCCGTCTGCTCCGACAAAGCAACCAGGTGCTTTCGGGCAACAGTACGGATGTCCAGGCTTTGCAGCATAAGCTGTCCCTTTTCCAGGAGCTTTAACCCTAACTTGTACCTTCCCGTTTCCATATCCTGATTGATGTAACCGTGTAACTGAAGCGTTTTCAATAAGGAGTGTATTGTACTCTTGTGAATCTCCATTCTCGCGCTGATTTCTGTAATTTTCAGCTCTGTCGTATGCTCGTCGAATAAATCCAATATTTTCAATGCTCTGTCCAGCGCTTGAATAATAGGCATGGTATCACTCCTATCCACAAGTCCATAATAATCTTTTACAACCATACAATCAAGATAAAGTTATTATTTATCACTAGATATACACTGCGGTGTTATTGAAAAATCTTGACAAGATATTAGCTGGTTTAGTTATTCAACTATAGTTTCCCGTCCCTCAGTAGTAAGGATTTATCTCATGTATGCTCACTCATCCTCAGGATTTCATCACATTGTACACGAACCTAGAAAACTGAGCCGTTCCTCCAATCTCCTTGGTAGAATATAGGAACAACCCGTAACGCGTCCCTACAAATTGATCCATTTTCCATACCATATTATGGGTAATGCCAAGATTTTTCCAGTAATCTCCGTCCATGTAATAAAACTCGCACTCGTCCGTATTGTTCACGAAATTGCCAAAGGCCTTCAAAGTAACTTTGTCACTGTCCACTGGAATCCTTGCATATTCCACCCCAGTCTCTTTGTCTACTAGGTTTCCGAAGATCGTTTTATCGTCTGTGGTTCTTGCCAACATTACCTAGTAGTATTGTCCAGCTTCCTTGGTAAGTGCAATGAAGCCAAAGGTGCTGATCAAGAAGCACAAGCCTGCATAATCGCCATCCTTTAGCTCGCTTCCTATCGAATACCGACACATCATTTTCCCAATGCAAAGGCACTGAAACCGATTAACGAATATGAATTTTTAGAAAAGCTGCTTTCCATTTCTCTGGAACTTATGCAAGAAAAGAGAATACTTCCAGAGAATGAGCAGACCTTGGTTTCGACAATAGATGGAACTTATAATCCTACAATCCGCTGTTTGTTTGAATATCTGAGGGACAATTACACAAAAGAGATTACTCTTGAGTCTGCAGCAGCTTACATGAACATGAATTCGAATTAACTAAGCACACTGGTCAAACGAGAAACCAGAGATACATTCATCTATCATGTGCAAAATTTCGGATCGAACAGGCAAGAAACTGATCCAACATACGAATCACGATCAATCAAATAGCCCAAGTCGAGCCCTCGCCACTTTTTCAACGTATTCAAACAATTTACCGGCTTTAAGCCCGGCCAATTTCGCGAACACAACCGCAGCCAATGATAATGGCTGTGGCTTTGTTAAAGAACGTTGCCTGGAATGAGTATGATCCTCTCTTGGTTATTCCAATGTGAACGAAGCTAGACTCGCGCCTCCCGTACCCTTATACGTAAAATACAAGGCTTGTATGCCATCTGGTATAACGATATCCGTAGAATATTCCTTCCATATATTTGTAAAGTCAACCGATATCTTCCCGAGAGCAGGACCGTCCCATGATGTTTTCACTTCAAAGGCACCACGGCAATATCCACGCACCTTGATTTTGACTTTCTTGATCCCATCGCACTGAAAATATTTAAATCCGGCTGTTGCGGAATCCCTCATATTGGCGATATAACCGATCTCCTCATCTCCATCTTTCCCATCTTGGGTAATCTTCGGAAACCGACAGTCCATCCATTCCCCGGGAGCTCCTGTATACAACGCCTCATCACTGCAAAACAAATTGCAAGCCAGGTACGAAGGATATTCCCCTCGACCGTCAAGCGGCCCTCCATTCGAACCGCAGGATGTCATTTCCACCTGCGTAATCGTACCATCCTCGCAGAATTCGATCTGTTCGATACAACCTTGCCGGCTGAAATTCGTTCCGTTGGTATGTCTATGATAAAAAATGTACCACTTTTCATTCATCTCAACGATGCTACCATGGTTATTGCCACCATAATACATGGGTTTATTCGCCGGTTTGTATGAGTCGATATGAAGATCATTATTGCTGACAATGACTCCCTGATATACGAAATCCTTTGTTGGACATTTACTGGTCGCGTAGCATAGTTCATACATGACGATGGATGAATAAATAAAATAATACGTATCGCCTTTCTTCCTTATAGAAGGAGCCTCAAAAAACTCATGCCCTTCGAATCCGCTGTCTTTGCTGTAAGGTTCACTTGGTGCGACAAATACCGGTTCCTCCAAAATCGTGAGCATATCGGGACCCAGGACTGTAGCCATGGCACCGCTTCTTGACTTGTCCCCAACTGCACAGAAACCGGTATACAAGTACGTTCTTTCTCCTTCTGTCATCACTCCTGGATCAAATTGTGGCTCGTCGCCTTCTCTGTCTCCCAAACGTGTTCCATCGACATATCGAACATAGCCATAAAATTCATATTTGCCGGCCGGTGTATCACAAACAGCGACCGAAACGATAGAAACCTTGTCAAGGGCATAGTACAAATAATAACGTCCATCCGGACCAACCGTGACATCTGGTGCATACAGGCACATGGTTTCATCAGGATTAAGCGGATCATCTGTTTTTTTGTAAATCACGCCTTCATACCGCCAGTCTGCCGGGTCATCCTCAGGTGCCGACCAACAGACATAATCATTCAAGCAGTACGCATGCCCATTGAAACGGTCGTGAGAACCATATACATAAACTCTGCCGTTAAAAACATACGGTTCTCCATCGGGAATATATTCCCATGATGGAAGATATGGATTTCGTGCTTGTTTTTTCATATTAATCTGTTCACTCCTTGCTAAATTCGATGTTTCTTTCTTCTGATTGGAAATTCCCTTCAATTGCGAGTTTGACCCGATCTGAGCAAGTAAGATGCTGCCGAACATGACCGCCACCATACCATCTTCACCTTGAAGCGGTAGTAGATGCAGGAAAGCAAAGATCGATGGGAACTGAATTGAATTTCACCCTTTGAACTGCTTGTTCCTTTGGAGCAGCAAAATGCCCTACGAAATGTCCTCTTAAGCAGCACTCCACTTCTTCCCAACCGCCAGGGGGCTCCGCGTTTGACGGAATTCCCGCATTAAGCTTAAACGTATACATAAGTCGATTGAGTTCAAATTCAACGATATACCTTTTAACCAGTTCTCTGCGGAAAGCAAAGTATTTGTCGGAACACCTCTATTCTAAGGAGTATTGGTTAAACGATATAACCGAAATCTCAATTCGCGTGATTGGATTCGGGCTTAGCAAGTACACGAACCGCAGTCCCTGCCTCCGTCTCAAACGAATAGGTTGATGCGTCGAGTTGCGTTGGCTCGTAAATCTCCCCTTCAATCCATAATTGGATGGGCAGATTGCAACGAATACGATACACCCCTTTATAATCTGGCTTCAGTACAGCATGCTGTAATTGACCGTCCTTCCATGCCATATCTACCGTTACCGCACCGCGGGCGCGAAGCCCCGTTACTTCACCATTGGACCAAGCTTTAGGGAGAGATGGTAACAAATGAATGGCGTCAGCATGGCTTTGCAGCAGCATTTCCGCGATACCCGCAGTCCCGCCAAAATTGCCGTCTATTTGAAACGGCGGATGGTTATCGAGCAGGTTCGGCAATGTGGAGTGCGTCAATAGGGCAGTTACATTTTCGTATGCTTCTTCCGCATCTCCAAGCCGAGCCCAAAAATTCACAATCCAGGCGCGACTCCAGCCTGTATGTCCGCCTCCGTTTGCAAGTCGTCTCTCAAGTGTCCGGCGAGCAGCAGCACTTAGGCTTGGTGTCTTCTCAGGAGTGATCTGTGTTCCCGGGTGCAAGGCGAACAAGTGTGAGATATGACGATGTCCTGGCTCCACTTCCTCATAATCTTCAATCCACTCCTGTATTTGTCCGTGACGCCCAATCTGAGGCTGTGGCAGCTTATCCATTGTAAGTTTAATCGTTGTCAAGAAGTCCTTATCCGTCCCTAACTGTTCACCTGCCGCTAGACATGCGAGAAACAATTCGCGAGCAATCTGGCTATCCATGGATGGCCCATAGCAAAGCACGCCCGTCTCCCCATTCGGCAATCTATATGTGTTTTCAGGTGAGACAGAGGGGCAAGTGACAAGCTCTCCACTAGGAAGCTCGACCATATAATCAACAAGAAAAGTAGCCGCTTCTTTCATCATCGGGTAAGCACGTTTCAGAAAAGCCTCATTCCGCTCGAATTGATAATGTTCCCAAAGATGCAGACATAACCATGCTAGGCCAAGGGGCCAATATGTCGAGGGTAGATAAAGATCCTGCGGTGCGGTATCCGCCCAAATATCAGTATTGTGATGGGCAGAACTGCCACCACACCCATACATGACTTGAGCGGTTCGGCGACCGTTTGGAATCATCCGTTCGATCAATTCAAAGAGAGGCTCATGGCATTCGGGTAAATTGCAGATCTCAGCCGGCCAATAGTTCATTTGCGCATTAATGTTAATGGTAAATTTGCTGTCCCAGGCGGGCAACATATCCTTATTCCAAATCCCTTGCAAATTCGCAGGTAAAGATCCTGGTCTGCTTGAAGCAATAAGCAGATAACGGCCATATTGAAAATATAAAGCTAGAAGTCCGGGGTCTTCAGTTCCAGCTTTCATCCGTTCCAATCGTTTGGAGGTGTCTTGTTCCACAGCATTGAATGCAGCATCAAGCCTTAACGATGTCCGCTCAAACAATTTACAATAATCCTCAATGTGAGCCGATAATAAATCGGTATACGCCCGTGAAGCAGCACGCTTGGCATTCGCAAACGCTGCGGATTCAGGGTCGGGCTCTCGAAAATCCGTGGCGGCGGAAATGACCAATGTGACAGCATCGGCATTGGTCACGACCAAGTGCTCCCCAATCGTACGCATTTGGCCTCCCTCTGGTTTGCACATCAACACACCGCAATAGTTAACACCTCCGCCACTATTGCCGCTCATCATGATCGAATTACCTTCTTCTGTGCGGATACCGTCTACGTATCGGAACCTTTCCCTTCCCATTCTTGCCGTAAAGGAAATTTGGCCCGGCGTATCAGCCGTCAATCGAATCACAATCGCGCCGTCCGGATAGCTCGCAAAGATCTTACGACGATAATGAACCTTACCCGCCTTAAAGGAAATACTGACCACTGCTTCTGATAAATTGAGCTCCCGTTCATAATTGATGACTTGGTTATCGTCTAATGTTTGGAAATGAAGAAACAGATCGCCGAGCGGCACATAATGACGCTGGGTTTCAGGGATCGCAGTTAAGGCAAGCGAAGCGAGGGACTCGGCTTCTTTGAGCTTTCCTTCAAAAATGAGGCGGCGAATTTCCGGAAGATGTGCCAAAGCATCCGGGTTATGCCGATCCCTCGGCCCTCCATACCATAAGGAATCTTCATTAAGCTGCAATCGTTCGGAGCATGGCCCTCCGAAAATCATAGCTCCCAACCGTCCATTGCCAATCGGAAAAGCTTCGTCCCAATGCTTGGCTGCGGAGCGAAAAAATAGTCTTTCTTTGTACTCTAAACGTGCATCACTCATGATGATTGCCTCCATCACTCTACAATCGGATTCTATTTCTAATCAGCAGTCTTGTATTCGAAACAATCAAATGCCGCAGGTACATTAGACTGCTTATCGTTTCCCGTTGCATACATACCAAAAAACACGCCTGTGAACGCCATCCTTAACCGGCATAAATTCGAGAACCGTCTCCACCGAACAAGTGGCAAATCGAAATCATCTCGTACCGGTGAGGCATCCCACGTTACCGTTTGGCGACCCTCTCAACAGACTCGCCTTCCATCTGCTTGTGAAACTTTCTTGGTGTAAAGCCCGTAATCCGCTTGAATTGACGGCAGAAGTGCTCCACGTTGTTATACCCGCAGCGATAAGCGACCTCCGCGATGGATAGAGAGCCGTGCAACAAATATTCCTTGGCTTGGCGGATGTGGCTTGTAATCACGTCATCCATACAAGAAAAACGCCGGATTCCTTCTTGAACGCCTGGTTATCCTCGATGATACGCTTCTGCACGTCTGCCGGAACGACGCGTTTGCCGTTCTCTATTACATAATGCTTTCCTTCAACGCCCCAGTTGATCAGGACTTGAGCCTGTTCGGACGCCAGGTAGTCAAGGAATTGCTTCAGCCCATATCCTTCCCCGTAAGTCAGAATAAGGCGCTGATGCACATTGCGGAGTCCGATCCGATGTACTAGAATCCAATGCCAATGAATCGTCGTTAATCAATAAAGACCTCTGACTTTGGCCAGTGCCTTTATCAAAAATTCACTTCTATCCTTCGCTTTCCAGGATCTACCATTCAATCCACGATCTCTAAAGTGATCTTGTATACATAGATGCCCTTTTCGATTTTATATTCATCGTGAATATTTTTGGTCCATCCAGTATCTCCACCAAGACCTGCATGTTTGTAATCGATATGAAGGAAAACAGAATCGGATGTGACAAGCTCGTCCTCATAGGCGGCATTGTCATACTGTCCGATGCTGTACTGATGGATGTCAAAATGGAAGTGACCCGCCGAGGTAACTTTTACCTTGCGGTCATCCGCCGACACATACAAATAACGGACATCTTCCTTGCCCCCGCACTCAACCGGCACGATGTAGGGAACATGCTGTTCTTCAACAGAGCTTTCATATATACCGACGAAGGCAGCCGTTTTACGGTCCGCATAGTTCTCCCATGGCCCGCGGCCATACCATTTGATACTCTTCCAGGCAGCAGGGAAGGTAAAGCTCAGACCGATTCTCGGTAAGGTATCGACATTAGCATTATTCACGACAGTGTTAGTAATTTCAATGCCTTTACCGCCAATCGCATACTCCGTAAGTGTTTCAATGCATCCATGATAAAGAACATGAACCTGAATGATGACTGATGCAGGCGCTGCATATACCCGGATACGCTTGATTTCTTTCTGATCGGAGTCCAGCCCGAGGCTTCTCCAATAATCTGCATAGTTTAGCGTCTCACCAGGCACACCTGCGTCTATCCCCGTTGGCGGCCGATAGAAATTGTTCGCTCCGCCCGTAAAGTAGTCTTGATTATTGTATCTGACAGAAATGAACTCTGCCGTTTCTTTCGAGAAGACCACGTTCGTATTTTCATTATAAATATGAATTCGATCCGCAGCTTCTTCATATACCAGGCTCCCACTTTGAATATCCCCGGTATGTATTTCATATACGGAATCTTTCAACTCGACCTGGCATGCATAGATACAGGTTCCCTTATTTGCATAATAGGTGTCCTCGTTCAGATAAGCATAAAAATTCAGGAACGCTTCCCCAGAGACCTTGGTTGGATCGTATGGTGCCTGAAGTCTTTCGATAGCTCCGGCCGGCGTGTGTAATCGGGGTAATGTACCGTTTTCCACAGCCTTCCCGTCGCAAACAAGTTCCCAACCGATGTCCAGGTGGCTTAATTCCCGATGCGTATAATGATTATAAATTCGATAACTTTTATTACCGGGAACATCATAAGGCCGTTCAAAATAATCGATCTGGACGGGAGCTTGTATATTTTTAATTTCATAGGCAGCCGGTTTCAGCGTTAAATCCGGAAATACAATGCCGTTCAGGCACATATCGGGCGCGGAATCAATAATCTCTTCCTGGAAGGCGCCGCCATAAACATATTTTTTGTTCCCAGATTCATCATGCCGGACAAGCGCTTTATCCTGGAAATCCCAAATGAAGCCGCCCTGAAACCGCGGGAATTTATAAATAAGGTCCCAGAATTCCTTGAAATTCCCGTTACTGTTGCTTTTCGCGTACGCATATTCACACATAATAAACGGCCGCAAGTCATCGCTACTCGTCATGCAATCCACGATCCAATCCTTCTGAGGATACATGGGCGCCATGATATCGGAAATATTGGCCGGAGGATTCAAGGACTCATACTGAACATATCTTGTTTTATCATATTCCTTCATCCACCCGTACATGGCAGCATGGTTCGCTCCGTAACCTGACTCATTTCCCAAGGACCACAGAATGATCGAGGGATGATTCTTATCTCGCAACACCATCCGTGCTGCACGTTCCATATAAGCATGCGTCCATTCGGGAGATGCGCTGAGCTGGCCGCCGATGCCATGGGTCTCAATATTGGCCTCATCCACAACATATATGCCCAGTTCATCACAAAGGTCGTACCATTCGACGGTATGCGGATAGTGACTCGTTCTTACCGCATTGATATTTAGCGATTTCATGATCTTGATCTGCTCACTCATATACTCCGTCGACACCACGCGCCCCGTTTCGGGACAAAATGCATGAAGGTTGGTTCCGCGAATTATGAGACGTTTGCCGTTAATTTTCAATATCCCGGTGTTATCGATGCTGATTTCTCGGAAGCCGACATTTGCACTCTCGATGTCAACGACATTTCCGTCAGGGTCGATCATTTCCAATACTAATTTATAGAGGTAAGGAATTTCGTCGCTCCACAATTGGGGACTCTTAATTGTTTTTTTGACTTTCGCCACATAGTTGTCTTGCAGGTAGGATCTGAAATCCGCAAACTTCGGCGTCTCAAATTGCGTAACCAATTTTCGATCGTGATCATAAAGAGACAGACGCACGTGAGCTTCCCCATAACAGCTTGCTTGATTATTAGGATAAACCGTCACGGCTAATTCGGCATTGTCAGAATCACCCGGGAAAAGCGTTTCGATTTTATAATCATGAATTCGCATTCGCGGTTTTGCATAAATCAGAACATCTCTGAAAATACCCGATAGATGCCAGTAGTCTTGATCCTCCAGATAAGAACCGGCTCCGAATCGCATCACCTGAACGGCCAAATGGTTTTGCCCCGTTTGGATGTAATCGGTAATATCAAAAGAAGCGTTAAGCTTGCTGTCCTGCGAATAACCGACGAACTTCCCGTTTAACCACAGATAAAAGCAGGATTCCACACCGGCAAAATCGATAAACAAATCTCTGCCGTTAAAATGTTCAGGAATTTCGAACGATAGGACATAACATCCGGTGAGGTTATCCTCCGGCACATAAGGCGGATTCAAAACAAATTCATCTTGCTTCAATTGAATTTCGTGATGAGAGTCCGCCCCCTTCCGCGCAAAGGGATACTTAATATTAGTGTATATAGGTTTCCCGTATCCGAACAACTCCCAGTTGGAAGGAACAGGGATATCATCCCATTTGGACACGTCATATGCAGGATGATAAAACTCATCAGTTACTACATCCGGAGATGTAAACGTTTTAAATTTCCAAGTGCCGTTTAAGCATTTTACGTATTTTGACGCTCTCCGGTCACCGCTTAGCGCCTGTTCCACGGTTTCGTATATTCCATACGGCTCATGCATGGGATGACGGTTCTTGTGAGCGACATGCGGATTCTCCCAGTCTCTGTTCAGCTTCATACGTTTCGAATAACCCCCTCATAAATTGTCTTAATTGGTTGTGCTATGAAAGTCGATACCCTTATAATATAAGGACAAGTTTTTATATAAAATGTTAGGTCTGGTAATTCATTTATCCATTTTGGTAGGTGCGGTGACGATATGAATTTCGATGCTATAAAAGAAAACGATGTCGTATACCGGTGTATCGGAGACGATTTCGACCAGGGCATTTGTCATGCGGCTTTATGAGAAAAAGAACGGCAGAGCGCTCCCAGTATGACTTCAGGATCGGATATTACAGCTGTTTGTTGGTCCTTCAAGGCAACGGACGATTTATCTCAAAGGAAGGCACTGTTATTACAATGCAAGCAGGGGATCTGGTACAACGTTTGCCCGATCGTATGCACTCCACCGAAATCGAGCCGAATGGGGAATGGATCGAGTTTTATATCAGCATAGGTTATCCTGTCTATCATTACCTCAAAACGCTAGGCATCATAAATTCCGACCAAGAGGTGCAGCCGACACGACATACAAGCGATATTTTGAATGAATTTGCCGCCCTGCTTAACTCTCTTAAAGCCGCTGTAGATGAAAGGCTCCCCTATTTGCTGATGAAAGCTCAAGAACTCATTATCCGTTTGCACGGCAGCGTACATCATACTCAGAGAGAGCACAATGATCATAAAATCTCAAAAGCTTGCCAACTAATCGGCGGCGCCAATGATATCCATTACGATATTAAGGAAGCCGCAGCAGCCGTAAATATGGGCTATGAGAATTTCAGGAAGCTATTTAAAGCCACAACCGGAGTTTCCCCTCAGCGGTACCACATTGAACATTTAATGAAACAGGCCAAAATGATGCTCCTCTCCGGACTTCCCATTAAACAGGTAGCCGTTAGTCTTGGTTATGGGGATATTTATTCCTTCATTCTGACGAGTATTATTATTGGTAGCGTATCGTTATTCTTCTGAGGTTCATCATCTTGAGGGTCAACATTAGTTGGATGTGTTGAAATAATTGTTGGTGATTGGTTATTTAAACCAATCGCTGATGAGGTACCTAATCCAGATATGCAGGCGAACAATAAACTTTCTGGTTTCAAGAAATTAATCCCCGTCAGAAAATGAAGCAAGGAATTGTTAAGTTGTTCGCCTGTGAAGCGCGAATGAAGAAAACCTTCAGCTACTAGGCGATTCATGACGTTCGATTTCTTCTTGATTTTCGCGGTAGGTGCCGGGAGTCGTTCCCGTGTATTTTTTGAACACCTTCGCGAAGTAGTGCTTGGTATCGAAGCCGACCTGCCGGCTGATCGCGCAAACGGTCGAATGAGGCTGCGTTTTCAGCAGCTTTTGCGCTTCCCTGATTCGTAACGCATTCAAGTAATTGACGAGGGTGTCTCCCGTCTCCTTCTTGAACAAGCTGCTAATATAATTCGGATGCAAACTCATGCGATCCGCAAGATGGTCGAGGGACAGATCGTTCATATAGTTCATTTGCAAATAGGCTAATATCCGTTCGGCGTGCCGACTGTAATCCGAATCCGATGCGGCGGGAAGCTCCTCCTTCACGCGGCTCAGCAGGGACGCGATTTCCTTTTTGTCCAAAGGCTTCAGCAAGTAATCCACGACGCCCGAGCGAAGGGCCTGACGGACATAGTCGAACTCGTCATAGCCGGTCAGGATAATAAATCGATCGCATAACCCCTCAAGCCTGGCCTCCTGAATTAATTCGAATCCGTTCTTCTCCGGCATATGGATATCCGTTATCGTCACATCGGGCATAAAGCGCTTCATTGTCTCTAATGCCTCCGGGGCATTGATGGCCGAGCAAATGTCGGAACCGACAGGCGCGACTTCCTCGACGATTTTAACTAACCCTTTAAGAATCAAAGGTTCGTCGTCTACGATCAAGATCTTCAACGTCCGCCACCTTCCTTTTCACGATGATAATGCGCAAGCAGGCTCCTTTGCCCGACTCGCTGAGGATTTCCAGTCGGGATTCTCCTCCGAAGAAGCTTTTGACTCGTTCATTGACGTTTTTCAAACCTACGCCGACCCGCTCCTCTGCCTTTCTAGGCTCGTCGTGCCTGGACAGCCGTTCGCGAAGCGCGAGAAGCTTCTCCGGCGTAATCCCGTTGCCGTTGTCGGTAACGTCGATCGTAATCTCGCTTTCCGTTTCCGTCGCCTGCAGCGAGATATGGACGGGTCGAAGGACGGCGGAAGCTCCATGCACGATCGCATTTTCGATAAGCGGCTGCAAAAGGAATCGCGGACAAGCCAGCCGTTCGGCATCCAGCGCAACTTGAATTTCAAAAGTCAGCCTGCTTTGGAGCCTCATTTTGTGGATGTTCATATAAAAGGAAACCATCTCGATTTCCTTCGCAAGAACCGTTTCTTCCCGCGCGGACGACAAGCTGTACCGCATCAGTTTCCCGAACCAGAAGGAAATATCGGCGACTTCCTTGTCATCGTTAGCCTCGGCGACCATGCGGATCGTCTCGAGCGTGTTATAGAGGAAATGAGGCTTGATCTGCGCTTGCAGCACCTGGTATGCCGCTTCTTTGTTGCGCATTTCAGCTCGGTGGACGTTGTTGATGAGCTCGTCCATTCGCCGGACCATCGCGTTATAGGTGACGATCAGGAAGCCGATTTCATCCTTTTCGAACTTGCCGTTTTTGATCGTCAGCTGCCTGAGGTTATTGTCGTTCAGCGTACGCATATGCCGGGCCAACCGAAGAATCCGTTTAGTAATCGTCGAAGCCAGCAGGTAATAGGCGATGGATAAAGCGATCAACAGAAGCACGATCATCGTCACCAAAACGATTTCCTTCTTCTTCACGTAACGGAATACGTCTCCCACTTGACCGGTGACGATGACGCGAACGTCCAGCGGCTCGAGCTTCAGCTGATTGACGATCGTTTGCCGGTTGATAAAAAATTTCCTGTCATCCGCTTGCAGAAGATGCAATGTCTTCTTGTCCAACGCCGGCGCTTCGTTCGTCAACGGATCGCCCTGTCCAGACAACAGCAACGCTCTCCAACTTCCTTCCACACCCGCGGCCGCATAGAAGTTATGGATTAAACTTTTGCGTACCCGAATTTCAAGAAGGCCGATTCGCTCCGTAATTTGCGTATTGTAAATGTACTGGTAATAGATCAGGTCCGGATCCGACGCCGCGGGATCGGCGCGCAGCCATTTCCCCTGTCCGGCTTTCAGGGACGAGACAGTTTGTTCCGTTTGCGGATCCAGCATAGACCGATCGCGAAACAGATTGGTGATGGGCAATACCCGATCCTTCATCTTATAAATGACGATGGATTCGATCTCCGGATTAGCGAACATCGATTGCGTGTTAAGCGGGAGAATATAGCGGGTCAGCGCGTAGATGCTGTCCGCGTCGGATTCGTATACGCCGTCCAGATAATCGGTCAAGTAAGGATTGTATTGCAGCACCCGGTGGACCGACTGAATTCGGGCGAAATCCGTTTTCAGATTGGCGTAAGCCTGCTCCAGGATTTTCTGCCTGCTCTCCACGAATTGTTGCGTCAGGTTGCCGTAGATTTGCGTGTAATAGTGATAACCGAATGCCAGAACAGGGATAAAGATCATAATCACGTAACCAAGCACGATTTTGCGCATGATGCTCAAGGCGGCGTTTCCCTCCGATGCGGAATCCATATATCGTTAACATATCATGTACTAAAGAATTCCGATAGAGGCGCATCCCTTCCAGATTTGCAATCCCGCAAACCCCGGTTAACGTGAGAACGGATCAAATTGAAACGATTCGCCAGCCTTCAAGGTGTATCGGATCGATCGCTTCCTATAGCGCAGCGTACAAGGCATTCCGCAAAGGGAACGGATCTCGGCTCCGATTAAGCTTCCTTCCGCCCAAGTCATGCCGACTTCGAATCCCCCTCTGGCGCGAAAGCCCGAGACGGAGCCTTCCGGCCATGTTTCCGGCAAGGCAGGAAGCAATTCGATTTCGTATTCGGCTTTTCCGTATCGATAGCGGGATCGGCTTTGCAGCAGCATTTCCGCAATGCCCGCGGTTCCGCCGAAATTGGCGTCGATCTGCATCGGAAACGGCTCATGCTGATTGAGCAGATTCGGATTGGTCGATCCCGCCAAGAGATCGACGAGCCGCTTGTGCGCGCTCTCCCCGTCTCGCAATCTGGCGTGCAGCGCTATCCGCCAAGCAGCCGGCCAAGCCAGGATTCGATCCTTGCTCCGATGGCGAAGCTCGAGGCTTTTGCGCGCCCCCTCGAACGTTTCGGGCGTATCCTCGTATATCTGATTGCCGGGATATAAGCCGTAAAGGTGAGAAACGTGGCCGTTCGAATCTTCCGGTCGATCCCAATCCTCCGGCCATTCCTGCAATTGGCCGAATTGTCCGATTTGCATGGGGGGTATCCGGTCCAGAACCTTTCGGATTTCGTGTTCGAACGCCGAATTTTCGCCCAGCAGCTCGCTTGCGATCAAACAACGTTCGAGCAAGTCTCGGATCAACTGCACGTCCATCGTGGACGAGATCGTGAGATGCCTTCTTCGATCGCGGCCGTCCCGATACGCGTTCTCCGGCGAATAGGAAGGATTGGTAATCAGCAGACCGGCGAATTTGACGCCTTCGGGAGCCTCCACCAGGAAGTCCATCACGAATCGGGCGGCTTCTTTCATGGCAGGGTAGGCCCTTACTCTCAGAAAGTCAAGGTCGGGATTGTATTCGAAGTGATCCCATAAGTGCTGGACCAACCATACCCCGCCCATCGGCCATATTCCGGCATGGATGTCGACCGGGGCCGCGGCGCGCCATAAATCGGTATTGTGGTGGACGACGAAGCCCTTCGCGCCGTAATAGAGTTCCGCCGTGCGCGCGCCGGTGACGCGAAGATCGTCGATCAGATCGAACAGCGGCAGGTGGCATTCCGGCAAGTTTCCGACCTCCGCCGGCCAGTAATTCATCTGGACGTTGATGTTGGTCGTCCATTTGCTTCCCCATTCCGGCCATTCTTCTTCATTCCATATGCCTTGCAAGTTGGAAGGCTGATCGCCCGGTCTGGAAGACGCAATGAGCAAATACCGGCCGAACTGAAAATATAACGCGGCGAGCGACGGGTCCTCCGTCTCCCGAATGTCGAGTACGCGCCGATCCGTCGGACGCCGCTTGCCGCCAGTTCGCTCGTCCGCCCCGACACCCCCCAGCCTTATCGAGACTCGTTCATACAAGGCTTTATGGTCTTCGACGTGTTCGTCCAGCAACTCGCGATAAGGTCGTTCGGAGACGCGCGCCATATACCGATTGTTCAATTCCGAAGGATCGCCCCCCATGTCCCGGTAGTTCAAGAAGCTTGTCGCTCCGGAAAAAACGAGGGTTATTGCACTCGCTTCCGCTATGCGCAGGACGCCGTCGCCGGCCGCGCACGAGCCGCCTTCGCAAAAAGCCGTGAGCCTCCCTTCGAATCGGAGTCCCGGACCTTCCCAAGAGCCGCTCCAATTTCTTGGACCCTTGCGCGTTCCGGTCCGTCCAGTCAGCCGAATCGCACGGCTGCCGTCCGATTGAACGGACGCATCGGGGTGGACGCTGGACAAAGACGCGTCTACGGCGATACTGCCCCGCTCGCCGCACGAAAGCCGAATCACCAGGCAGCCGCTCGGGCGGGAACAGAAGATTTCGCGCGTGTATTCGCATCCGTCGGCTTCATAGGATACGGTCGCCACCGCCCGCCGCAGATCCAATTCACGCCGATATCGCGTTACCTCGCGATGCCCGGGGAACGCCAGATTCAGATCGCAAAAAGGCAGGTAGGCTTGCAGATGGATCGGCTCGCCCATCATGCGGTCCAGAAACAGCCGCTCCGCCTCCTCGATCCGATCATTGAAAATCAGGCTCCGGACTTCTTGCAAATATTGCCCCGCGTCCGGCCGGTTATAATCGTGCGGCGCCCCCGACCACAACGTCTCCTCGTTGATCTGGATTCTTTCCGTTTCCGCTGCCCCGAACACCATTGCTCCCAGCCGTCCGTTGCCAATCGGAAGAGCCTCTTTCCATGCCGTACCGGGCGAATCATACTCCAGCTTCATCATTTTCCCGCCTTTCCGTTCTCCCATTTGCCTTCACCTGCAATATAGCGTGCAAAGTCCGTCAGGAACGCGCAGCGCTCCTGACGGACCCAGTCTTATTTTTTAAACAAATTCTTCTTCTTCTGATAGGTTTGGTTAGCCCAATCTACCAAGCGATCCAGACCGATCTTCTTGGCGTTCTTCACCATGCTCTCGTAGTTTGCCACGGCTTCTTCCTCCGACTTCGCCAAGTAGATTTTAACCTTCTCGTTTTTGATCATCTCGTCGATCTTCGTTTTGATCGTCTTCTCGTCCGAATCCGGCTGCAGCTGAATCAAGCCGAGCTCCGGCTTGTAAACCGTGAACGCCTTTCTTTCCATCAACGCTTTCGTCTTCTGCGCTCCCGGTACGTAGCTCAACATGCCTTCCGTAACGCCGTCGTTGTACAGGTACCACCATTTGATTCCGTTTCTGTTGACGAAATCGGCGTCGGACGGATCGTATTTCAAATTCGGATGCCCTTCGTCGTTCCAGGTCCAATGCTCGCCCTCGACACCGAACATCGTTAACTTTTTGCCTTCGTCGCTCGCCAGATATTGAAGGAACTTGATCGACGCCTCCGGATCCTTGTTTTTCTTCGTGATAAACGTACCTGCAAAGCCCAGTCCGGAGCTGACCGATTTCGCATCTTTTGAAATGGAGCTAGGCAGCATTTGGAACGTATACGAACCTCCGGCTTTTTTGACCTTGATATTATCCGAGTCTGCTATGCTGACCGTATGCATATGCGCGAATGCCTTCCCACTGGTCGCATACTGATCGTCGATCTGATCGTTCGTATAGGCGAAGTTCTCCGCCAGAATGTCCCCTTCGCGGTACAGACGGTTCATAAACTTGAAGAAATCCAGCATTTCCGGCTTTCTGATCGCATAGTCCACTTTTCCGTCCCGCTCATACCAGCCGTCCAGAAGGCCCTCGACGCCGAACTGCGTCAGGAAGTATTGCTCGATCCAATCTTTGTCCATGATCAGAGGGATCATGTCCGGATATTTTTCTTTGACCATGCCCAAAACCTTCATAAAGTCGTCAATGGTGTCTATTGACGGATTGCCGAGCTTTTGCAGAATATCCTCGCGCACCGCGATACCTGGGCTGCCGTCGCTGCCGACCGAGTATTTGTTCTGCGCCATTTCCTCCTGCGTCGCGAAGGAGTTGCGCACCGTATAGAAATTGCCGTCATCCATCGTGTGGATCGCAATTCGTATCGGATCGATCTTAAAGTCAGGCGCGTATTTCTTGATCAGCTCGTTCCAAGGATAAGAAAGCTTCGAATCGGACATCCGTTCGATGTTCGCGTTAGTAAAAACCAGATCCGGGAGATCGCCGGACGCGATCATGAGCGGAAGCTGCTTGTCGTCCGTGGCTACTGTCACTTTCAGCTTGATTCCCGTCTTTTCGGTAATTTTCTCGGCAACCGCTCCCGTCCATTCCTTCACCGGATACCAGGAGGCATCGATAAACAGGGATAGCTCCTTCACCTCGTTGCTTTTGGCGGGCGGCTCGCTCCCCACCGAGTTATTGACTTGACCATCGTTGTTATTTACGCATGCGGACATCAGCGCTATCGTCATCATTAGGATGAGCGATAAGAGCAGTGCCTTCTTCCCTTTGTTTCTTTTCAAAATAACCCCTCCAACAAGTGATATTTATATTAAAGCAAACGCTTTAATATCATGCCAACAAAATCAACCCTTCACGGAACCCAGCATAATGCCTTGAATGAAAAACCTCTGGAGGAACGGATAGACGCACACGATAGGCGCGATAGATATAACCATAGCCGCTACCTGAAGCGAATAGCTGGTGACGCCCGCTGAAGCGCTGTTCGCAACGGCTATAGCGTCCATCGGCGCATTGCTCTTGTTGATAACCTCCATCATCCGGAAAGCAAGCGTCCGTAGACCTTCCGACTGCACGAAGTAAGCGGAATCCAGCCAAGAGTTCCATTGACCAACCCCCAAGAAAAGCGACATGGTTGCGATCAGCGGCATAGAGACGGGAAGGATGATCCGGTAGAAAATAACGAGCTCGGTAGCCCCGTCCATGTAAGCCGACTCCTTGAGTTCACTCGGAATTTCCTGAAAGAACGAAATGGCTATCAGCAGAAAAAACGTACTTAACATGGAAGGAATGACATAGACACCGAACGTGTTCAGCAGCCCCAGTGAGCGCAGAACGACGTAATACGGTATCAAACCGCCGGAAAAGTACATCGCGAATATAATGACCGTGAAATAACCTTTGCGAAACAGAAGATCGCGGTGAGACAGCCCATAAGCAACCAAACAGGTAAAAAGGACGCCTAGGGCGGTTCCCGCAAGCGTTCTCATAATCGTGACCAAAAAAGCACGGTACCAGTGGGGGTCATCCAAAAATCGCGCGTAATTTTCAAAGGAAAAGGTCCTTGGCCATAAATAGACGCCCCCAAGAAGAGAATCGGTTCCTTTATTGAAGGAAAGAATCAGGACGTAATAGAACGGATAAAGCATCGATAACGTCAGAATGGCTAGTAATGCATAAATCATAGCGTCCATGATACGATCTTTTTGTTTTTGGCTGAGCTGCATGCACGCTCCCCTTTCCTAGAATAGACTTGATCCCGAAGTGCGTTTGGCAATGTAGTTGCTGGAGAAAATCAGGATGACGGAAATGACGGACTGGATCAAATCAATCGCTGCCGCATAGGAAAATCTCCCGTCTCTTAATCCGACCTTAAACGCATAAGTTTGCACGATCTCCGAGGTCTGATTGTTGATGCTGTTGCCGAACAGAAACGCCTGCTCGAAGTTGGAACCCACCAGTCCTCCGCCCAGAATGCTTCCGATCGTCAGAATAAGTACAACGACGATCGTTCCTTTCATTCCAGGGACCGTAATATGGCGAATTCGAGCCAAGCGGCCCGCTCCGTCGATCTGCGCGGCTTCGTATAATGACGGGTTAATGCCCGCTATGGCGGCCAGGAAGATAATCGTCCACCAGCCCATCTCCTTCCAGACGGCACTTCCAGTCGCCAGTCCCCAGAAATAGTTGGGGTTCGTCAATATATCAAGCGGCTTGTCGATTATGCCTAGCCCTAGAAGCGCTTTATTGACCATCCCGATATCCGTCGACAGGAAGGCGAAAGCGATGCCTGCGACGACAACCCACGAGATGAAATGGGGCAAATAGCTGATCGTTTGGACAAAACGCTTAAACTTCAAATTTTTTACTTCGCTTAATAGAATGGCCAGCAATATGGGAGCCGGAAAAGCAAAAAGGATTTTTAGCAGACTCAATGCCAGCGTATTTCGCACGATTGTTCCAAACTGATAGTCATTAAAGAACTCCTTGAAATGCTTTAATCCCACCCATTCGCTTGTAAAAATGCCCTTAATTCCGGTAGAGATGGAATACTGCTTAAATGCCATTAGAATGCCGAACATCGGCGTATAGGCGAAGACAAGCAAAAATATCATGCCGAGCCCAACGAACAGGTGCAGCGTTTTTTGTTTTTTAAACTGCTTCCAAAACTGCGTTCGCTGTTCTGTTTTTCCCTTAATTCCGGTTACGCGTGTATCCAACTCCATATCTGCTCCTCCTTTGTTTTCATTGTACTCTTCGAATCAGAGCGTCGAAAGCCAACATTCTTAAGAAAACGTTGTCATTTTTGAAGATCGGATGGCAAGGTGCCCGGACAATAGCATCCCGTTGCCGCCGTTCAAATCGGTTTGCGATCCGCATAGAACGCGACGATATCGTCCCTCGTACGCTTCCGTTTCTGGACAAAAAATAGATGACCCCCGACGAATTGACGAATTCCGAGGGTCATCTACCGGCCAATGCTAGTGCGGCCTAGTTTTGCTTTGATCACGGATTAAACTGCAGCGACAAGCGGTTTTATTTCACTCTTCCCTGCTTGGGCATTGGCGTTGACGCAAGCAATCGTTTCAATCCGGAAGCACGGTGTAGACGACGCCGGCATCCGCATGAAAGCGGAGAAGGCCGGCCGGCCTCTCGGATTCGACCGGTTTCCCTTCCACTGTAATCGAACAACTGATCGCGCTTCGGATACAGCATGGTCCACTGGCAGTAGAGGCAATTACGGCCTTCGTCAGACTGCCGTCCTTCCATTCCAAGTCGACACCGCCTCTAGCGCGCAGCCCTTGAACGAAGCCCGTTGACCAAGCCGCCGGCTATTATGCAGGTTACAGGTTTAAAGCCTACCGAATTCAGACAACATGCATTAGGGGTACAGCACTTGTGAAAGTTGAGTTGACTCAAGGGTTTTTTTATTGATAACTAAAGGCATACAACCAATAAGGTTGTATGCCTTTAGTTTATCCCACATTTTCATTTTCACGAATCCACTTACATCGATACTTCTTGTTCGCTTCCGTCGTATTTGACGATGACTGCCGACTCCCCGTCTTCCAACAACCCGCAGCCCTTCCCTTCGTCTACCATGACGACGGCGAAATGAATAAGCTTCTTCATTCCCGGATAGACGCCGGCACGCTTACCGAATATCAACTTCCGGGACTGTTCCTCCCAGTGGATCGAAATGGTGGCGAAAGCACCTTTTTCGTATTCGTAACCGTCTCCTGCATCTTCATAATAGGTAAAGCTGGCATTCTGCCCACGGTAAATCCTTAGCTCGATTGGGCTATCCGTCCCTTCTTCCGTGTACTGAACTTCCGGCCCCAAAGGTACGATGGCTCCGGCACGAACGAACAACGGCATCGTATCGAGAGAGGCCCTGGCTCGAATGGTTTGTCCTCCCGTATACCGCCGTCCCGTCCAGAAATCGTACCAATCGCATCCCTCAGGCAAATAAACGAACCGCGACTTTTCCGAAACCTCCAAGGGTCTGGAGCCGGCGCTCCAATACATCGGCTGAAGGACCGGATTGACAAGAAAATTGGGTCCAAACAGAAATTGATCATCAATATCGAAGGTACGGGGGTCATGTCTAAAATCAAACGGCAGCGCCCTCACCATCGTATAATCGAAAAGTGTAACCCAGCTTGACACAGAATAAATGTAGGGAAGCAAGCGGTAACGCAAGCGGATAAATTGAACGAGTGTATCGTACCAGACCGAGCCCGGTTCGCCGAACCGCCAGACTTCTCTAGGCGTATCCGTTCCATGTGATCGGAACATGGGCAGAAATGCGCCATACTGAAACCATCGCACATAAAGCTCGCGATACCCCAAATCTTCGCAGCCTGCATCATACTCCCCCTTCCAAAACCACTGCTCTTTCTCTGCGACGAAGAAGCCGCCGATATCGGTTGTCCAGTAAGGACACCCTGTCACACTGAAGTGAAGACCTGCCGGAATTTGTTTTCGCAGCGTGTCCCAGTTAGCCGCCGTATCTCCTGACCATGTAATGGTTCCATATCTTTGTTGACCTGCGTAGGAGGAACGAGTAAGGTTCACGACCCGTTTGCTTTCTGTTACGCCGCGTTGACCTTCGTATATTCCTTTTGAATGCATGAGAGAATAGGCATTAATATATTCGGGATCCAAATACTTCTTGGCTTCGTTTGTATTGATGTGCATCCTTTCTTCCGGTTCTGGCTTCACTTCTCCAGTCCAGTCTGCTTCAAACGGCTCTGTGCAATCGCACCACCAGGCATCAATACCGTAAGTGAACAATCCTTCGTTCGCTTGCTTCCAATACAGCTCGCGAGCTGCCACGTTAAAAGCGTCGTACGTAGCCTGATTGCCCAAGAGCAGCTCCTTTGACTTCATCTCCGCATGATTAGGACCTTCGTTGCTCATAATCGGCCAAATCGAGACCATAAGCTTCGCATTGAGCTCGTGAATTCGATCCATCATGACTGCAGGATCCGGGAAACGCTCGGGATCCAACGATTTTTGTCCCCATTGCTCGCCGGTCCAGGAGCACCAATCAAGGACGATCAAGTCCAGGGGAATTCGGCGTTTCCTGTATTCTTCCACAGTCTCGATCAATTCCTGCTGGGTTTTGTAACGTTCCTTCGATTGCACATACCCAAACGCCCACTTCGGCAGCATCGGAGCTTTACCGGTCAAATGCCGATATTCGCTTACAAGCTGATCCCATTCCGGACCGTAAAGGAAATAGAAATCCATTTCATCGTCTACATCTGTCCACAGATAAGAGCCGAACCCATCGTCATGAAAGGTCATTAGGGAATAGCTGTCCATCAAAATCCCATAACCGCGAGTAGAGACTAACATCGGAACAACAGCCTTCATATTCTGTTGATAAAGGTATTGATGGCTCCCACGCAGATTCATGATTCCTTCTTCATGCGAGCCAAGTCCATAAAGGGCTTCGTCTTCCATCCAGTCGAACTCGAGTTTGGTGTGGTACGCCTTACGGTCTACGACGCGTTCTATCTGATCCGTCCGCACCCTAACTCCGTCCGCGCTTTGCGTCGTTTGCAGCGAAGCCGCTCCGTCGAAAACCGACTTCAGGACTTCAATGGGAACCAGCGTTTTCCCTCCGCGTCGAGGCTCCATTGCTAAAACTTTTCCATTGCTCTCCTTATAAGTGAACGCGGTCGTCGCCTTGTCAATCTCCAAACGGAGCCTGGAAGTCGACAAGATTAGCTGCTCCTCCTGTTCCATCACTTCGAATTGAACGTTCGGATCAGGCAGCGCTTGAATCATCAAGCTCGGTTTGCTGCTGAACTGCTCCTCTTGCGTATACTGAACTCGTAAGCTTGTGGCTGAATAGGGAGTTAATTTAACCCTTCCTTTGGATGTCCTCAGCAGCAGTCCGTTTGATTGAATCTCATAGGAAAGTACATTCATTTTTCTGATCCTCTTCCTTTCTAGTAGTAGATATATTAATATTATATTGACTCAATTTTGATTAATCTCACAAAATATTGCTTCGTAATATCAATAATTTGCTATAATCGGGAGGCGCTATGCTCGAGCTTCGTATGCGTGAGAAAGCGGTGCATGGAGATTCATCTTTTCCGTTCAGCGTTTATCGGGTAGATTATAAATCGGGAAATCAACCGATCTTACCATGCCACTGGCATGAGGAATTTGAAATCATTCACGTTACAAGAGGCAGCGCCGTATTTAAAATTGACGACATCTCTTTCAATGTCAGAGAAGGAGAAAGCCTTCTCGTGGGTCCCGGCCAACTTCATTCCGGGTTTAGCTTCTCCCAGGAAGGATGCGGATATATGGCCATTGTATTTCACCTGTCCTTCTTGTACAGCCGGTCTTCTGACGCATGTCAGGAATCGTTCATTGAGCCTCTTCAAGATCATCAATTCCAAATGCCTGTGCGGCTCGAGAATCCAACACAAAGAGAGGATCAACTGAAGTCGTTGATTCTCCAAATGGTCGAGGCTTATGATACGAAATGGCCTGGTTACCTGTTATCGCTCAAAGGGTGTTTGTATTTATTTTTTTCAATTCTACTCCAGAACAAAATGTTGCATCGTAAAACGCCGAACTCGCCGACCTTGTTTCAAAAAAAGCAAATCCAAATAAAGAAAGTATTACTATATATCGAAGAACACTACTCCCAGGACATCTATATCGATGAACTCTCGTCATTAATATCTCTCAGCCGGTCCCACTTTTGCCGTTTTTTCAAAGACTTTACGGGAGCCACTCCAATGGAGTACCTGAACATGTACCGCGTCGACAAAGCCGCTACCCTGCTTCGATCGGACGACTGTTGTACGGTAATTGATGCCGCACTACAATCGGGTTTCGATAACCTAAGCCATTTTACAAATACATTTAAAAAATATAAACAATGCACTCCCTCGGTGTACAAACGACACCAAACGAATAAAACGCATCCATAAGTCATCCATAAAGATCGAATCATAGCACTGTATTGCGGGGATTCGCGGCTCGTGAGCCGACATTTACTCTATCGCACCCGCAGTTATACGGGGTGTTTGGTATTCAGAATGCGGAAAACGCCACTATCCCTTATCTTTTTTTCTTTACCGTTTGATTTTGGTCCTATTTTGTCTCCCAAAGAAAAAAAGCGTTCACCCATTTAAGTGAACGCCCTCCTATTTAATTTCAAAACTTAATTTGTTACTTCAAGACTTTATTGTCTACTTCAAAACTTTATTGTCTTAGATAATGTTGGGAGACATTCCTACCTCAGGCATTAAACATGTATTTACGCCCTTGCCGTTACTATCTTTAATAGAGAAATAAAAGACACCTGACGCATGTTGAATGGATAAATCATTATCAGATAAGTTCTTTAGAGTTGCCTCAACAACGAATTCATCATTTGATTTTACTTGATTAGGGACAGATATACTTGCTCTAAAAAATTCTTTTTCAGGAATAGGAACGGTTGTTGTTATGACTGCTTGATCCTTGGGAGTTGAGCGATTTACAGTATTTTGTTCATCATTTGTGAAGTCTGGCTACATGCAACTAAGCCAAGAAACGCGACAATTATAATTTTCTTCATTTAAGCAACCTCCCAAGATATAAACGTAAAAATCTGGGATTTTGTTGCAAAGAAAAGTTCACTGTTAGTTCAGAAAAGCCCCGATGCTGTATCGCTACAGTTGGGGGCTAGGAGTAAATTCATAATTTACAAAATCAGATAGTATGTTTCTTCCTTTCATTAACAAATGCCTCAATTAACAATATTAATTCAGATGTTTCAATAGAAATAACGTTGTTCTTTTCAGAATACTTGTCAATTATTTGTACATAGTCGGGTTTAATAGTGGTTGAGAAGATGTTGCCAGAAAAAGCTTTTTCCTTCAATTTTCCATTCTGAACCTGGGTACAATAATCCTTAAACTTTTTACTCATATACTCACTTTGAATATCTGAATTCATAAACATCTCAACTACTCTAAGCTCATCTGGCAGCCTAAATACAAGTCTTTTGTCTCCGCCAATTTTAAGAAACTCAACTCGATAGTTATATTTCATCTTACATATCACACCTTATTTTCTCATGATTTTGTTATAAGAGAGCTTAATATATAGGATACGCAGTTATAATTCTTCCTTCCCTCACTCTCCTATTTGTCTTTATCATTAAATACTATCCTTTAATTACAAAAAAAGGATGGACTAAAAGGACCATCTTATTCCACTAACCTGCCCAATCGGTGAGCGAAAGGCTGCCGATCGATTCGGCAGCCTCCTATAGCTGAGTATTGAACAAACGTTCCTTCTTTAGTTGAACGTACTTTCACACAATATCACTAACTATGTATTTTATTCCACACGTTCATCCCATTTTCGATGAAGTTCTTGAGAACGAATTGCTAAGTCTTTGTAAGGCATTTCCATAACAGAGATTTTATCAAATTTATGCCTGAAGTGATTGCCTTGTTTCATAATTCTCATAGCTCCTAAGTAATCGTCACTTAATGCCCATACAGCTCTAGAAATATCGGCTAAAATCAATGTACCTGAGCACATTGGACAAGGTTCAACTGTGGAATAAATTGTACATTTTTGCTTTTATGCAGGGTCTAACAACTTGCTTCCAGCTTGCCTGATGACATCAATTTCGGTGACAAGTGGGGTCATTAGAAGTAAAGATTCTATTTCTCCCTTTACTTAATATTTTACCCTCATGGTCAACCAGTACAGCTCATATTGGTACCGTTCCTTCACTAAAAGCTATCTCTGCTTCTTCTAATGCAATCTCAAGAAAATATCGGTCCATATCCATAGAGTTCCACCCCTCAATTTACCGTTTTTTTCTAGAACAATTCACTATTACGAAAGGCTATTCTTTCCTCAGTTAAACTCCCGTTAGATTAATAAGGCCGCGCGATATCCCTTGGCGGTCTCGTGATATCTGTGTTGAAGTAACGTTTCCCGATAGCTCAATCAGCTCATGTCAAATGTGGTCCAACCACCATCAAGTATTTTCATTTGAAGACTTGACTTAAACCATGGTTTAAGTCGTATCCTATTCATGTCGACATTGAAATGCAGGATCGGAGGCCTCCAAATGAAGTATAATTCCATCGGCGAAGTGTCAGCCAAACTCAATATTCCAGAATCAGCATTACGTTATTATGAAAAGAAAGGACTGCTGCCGCTAATCGAGCGTGATAATGCAGGCAGACGCTTATTTTCAGAACGTCAAATAGGGCTTCTTCAAGCTGTCGTCTGCTTTAAAAACACGCATATGCCCATAAAAAACATAAGACAGTATATGGAATGGATTGTAGAAGGAGATACCACCCTTAAACATCGCCTTGAAATGATGAAGGAACACAAACAAAGAATACTGGATGAGATTGCATTTTTGACCGAATACTTGCCGGCAATCGATGAAAAAATTGAACGCTATATTAAACAGATTGAGGAGGAATGACCATGAAGCTTTCTGGAAATACACTATTGATTACAGGTGGTGGCACTGGTATAGGACTCGCTTTGGCTGATCGATTTGTCAAAAACGGGAATACTGTGATAGTTTGCGGCCGGCGTGAAAATGTCCTTCAAGATGCGAAAGACAAGGTTCCCGGTCTTATTACTCGAGTATGTAATTTGGAAGAGGTTTCTGATCGTCTAGCACTATTTGACTGGGTAACGGCGAACTATCCGGAAGTGAATGTGCTGGTCAATAATGCGGGCATTCAACAGCGTTTTAATGTGCTTCAGTCGGATGCCAGAGACAATTGGGGTTATTTCAAGAAAGAAATCTCGACCAATCTTGAAGCCCCCTTCCACTTGACCATGCTGTTCGCACCTTATTTTTCCACCAAAGATTCGGCGACAATCATTAACGTCACATCCGGACTGGCTTTTACACCGTTTGCGATTGCGCCAATGTATTCGGCGACCAAGGCGGCTCTTCATTCATACACCGTAAGCTTAAGACACCAGTTATCCCAGACGTCTGTCGAAGTTATTGAAGTTGCTCCTCCAGCGGTAGTCACGGATTTAGGGGGTGCAGGATTGCATCCACAAGGAGAACCGTTGGATGCCTTCGCAGATGCCATTTTCAACGAATTGGCTGGAGACAGCAAAGAAATCGGGTATGGTACTTCTGTAGCCCGCTTGCGCATGTCTCGAGACGATATCGACGTGTATACCGAAAAGATGTATCAGTCAACGAAAAACTTGATCTAACTACTTGGATTGTAGTAATCACCCCAAAAAAGCTGTATCGAATACGTTATCTTTTAAGACTATCCCATACGGATGGTCTTTTTCTTTGAGATGCTTTGTTAAATTGACGCAGACGCATTGAAGGGCCGTTTTACCATCATTCCATAATACGGTTCACCGGAATTCAACTGTTAATTAGGTGAATAAAAAAAAGAGACCCACAGTTCAGGCCGCGAGTCAAAGCTATATATTTTAAAGGGGTTCTTAGTATAGGCTTAATACATTATTTTCCTACGCCAAAACTCAAATATAATAATCAGAAAAAAGACAACTGTTAGAACAGCGCAGAAATACCTCAATGCATGAAACTCACTTAATGTTTTTGTTATTTTATAGGTAGCTCGAAAAGGTAATGGTGGTTCCCATGCACTTTGATCTTGGGTAATGAATGTTATTGGGAAGCCCAAATTTACATGATAAAGTTGATCATAATTATTTATTTGCATACCGTCCCATATTATCGAGGAAGTAACAAAAATCATTGAAACGATAAGTATAACTAAATAGACAATTTTTCGAATTACCAATACTACAATCCTCCTATTTGCAATTGACTATTCACATGAATTATTGTTTCTGCGAGTCCCAATAACAAAACAATTATACCTATCGATAATTAATACCTTACCATACACTGGAAGTTCTGTTAACCTGCCCGTCAATAAAAAAGAACAGCTGCCGGTCCGCGGCAATCTGCTCCCTTAATTTGAACTATCGTATCCGTTAGTTGAATCCCCTAAGAAATTCCCCATTGAGCAGATCGACGTGCTTCATTCTGTTCTTCCGCGATCGGGCTCCCTTTCTCTTCTACGAGGATCATACGATTCATCTCAAGAAGGGACCACAAACGTTCCGTCAATTCTTCCGCAGAACATGGCTTGGATTGGGAAAACCACCATTCGATCACTCCGACGATCGCCGAACTCATGAATTGCGCGAATATCGATTTGCCCAGATCATCAAGACTTAATTTGTTTTCTTCCATTTGTTCCATGATCCGATTATTGATCATTCTGCTCAGATGAACTCGGAAAGAAGGAACGTCTTTAATGCTTAACAAAGTCTTATACAATAGAGCATTTTTTTCGATTTCTTTAATCGTACGGAGTAAAGGTATTTTCGTCGGAAAAGGTCCAGTCGCATTTGCGGAATAGCAGCTTTCCATCAAATGAATCAGTTGATCCTCTATGCACTTGTCCAATAAATCGTATTTGTCCCAATAATGCGAATAAACGGTGCCTCGATTGACATCGGCACGTTCCGCGATTTCGTTGATCGTTATTTTCTCAAATTCTTTCTCGGCTATCAGATGTATGAATGCCTTCTTGATGGCGGTTTGGTTTTTTTTAATTCTTCTGTCCACAGAGTGCTCTCCTTTATTAAACAATTCAGTTTAGTCTGTTGAAAAACCAACAAAACTGATGTATCTAGTGATTGATGCTTGTTGGAGGGACTGCTATTCTGATTTTATTCAAAGAATGATCAAAAAACAACGTATATGGAATAAAGGAGATCAGAAGATGAGAATATTGGTTTACGGCGCAGGCGTTCTAGGCAGCTATCTTGCTCATGTATTAGTGCGTGGCGGGAATGAGGTTACCGTACTGGCGAGAGGCAAGAGAGCAGAGCAGTTGAAGACTAACGGGCTTGTCATTCGCCATTACTTTCAGCTTCGCAACACGGTCGATGAAGTAAAAGTCATTCATGAGCTTGCATCCGATGATCTCTATGATCTTATTTTTGTCGTTATGAAATACAATGATTTCCCATCCGTTCTATCTATACTAGCTGAGAATCAGTCTTCCAATATCGTTCTCGTGGGTAATAATGCAGATGCCCTGGGGATGCAGAATGTACTTCAGGAAAAGAGTAAAGTGAAGAAAAATGTCATCTTCGGCTTTCAGATTAGCGCTGGACTCAGAGAGGAGAGCGGCCGTATTATCTGCATCCGGGGAGGTGGGCAAATGGTATTAGGCAGCTTAGACGGCGAAATCCCAATAAAGCCTATCTTAGAGAACGCGTTTAAGAAAGTTAAGTATAAATTAGCTTATCATGCGGATATCGATGCCTGGCTTAAAAGCCATATCGTCATGATAGTTGCCTTGAACTCGGTTAGTTTTCTTTACGACGGCGATTTAAATAAAGCATCGAAGGATAAGAAACTTTTAAAGCAAGCAATAGACGTGATGGACGATGGGTTTCAACTATTGGAGAAGTTGAATTACACGATTACGCCTGCCAGTCAAGTCAACCTTATTCGAAAGCATAGACGGGTCTTTTACTATGGTCTAAAAATCATTCACAAATTGCCGTTTATGAAATTGGTGGATGGTTCTTTCAGTGAAATTGCTGCTTTGTTCGATTCGTTCAAAAAGTTAAAAAACCAAATAAATGTTGGGACTCCCCATTGGGACGCATTGGAGAAGCGAGCGATGTCCAAGTTTGTTGGTCGCTAAAAGAACTGAAGAACCCAACGTTACAGCCTGTTTGCGAGCGTCCCTTTGAAATTATTGACCTCTAATTATGAAGCTATACTGCCCATTCACCAATCATGAATTTCAGTAATAGTCCCTTTTCCTTGAAAAGTACGAATTTTTCCTACCTCAGGCATTAAAAATGTATTAACGCCCTTGCCGTTACTGTCTTTAATAGAGAAATAAAAGACACCTGACGCATGTTGAATGGACAAATCATTATCAGATAAGTTCTTTAGAGTAGCCTCAACAACGAATTTATCATTTGATTTTAAGTGATTAGGGACAGATATACTTGCTGTGAAAGGTTCTTTTTCAGGAGTAGGAACGGTTGTTGTTATGACTGCTTGATCCTTGGGAATTGAGCGATTCACAGTATTTTGTTCATCATTTTGTGAAGTCTGACTACATGCAACTAAGCCAAGAACCGCGATTATTATAATTTTCTTCATTAAGTAACCTCCCAAGATAAAAACGTATAAATCTGGGATTTTGTTGCAAAGAACAATCATAATTCTGAACTAAACTGCCCTTTAGCGCAACGAGGCTGCCGATCTATGCCGGCAGCCTCGTATTGGTTACTTAAACCAATGGGTAATCAACTACAATAACATTTTCCAGTATACCATCCAGCGATTTAACAAATTCCTGATGAACGGGATGCGGACCATATGAACGCA
>NZ_LMSJ01000001.1:406945-528861 GCF_001428105.1 Paenibacillus sp. Soil766
TCCCGAAACGTTAACAATTGATCCAGCAATTCCTGTTGCTTGATTGGCGTGACATTAGTATTGAACTTGAATACAACGAGATGTTCGTACATCGCTAAATTGCTCCTTTTTTAAGCTTTATGTTGTGGTGCTATAGTAACCCGTTAGAGTTTAATAGTGGGTTAACCAGACCCCCGATATACTTAATTTATTTTACCTAGAATCTTGTACGCAAAAACTCTTGTCCGCGATATGGGCGCCAAAGTTTTTGCTTTCGGCAGTTGCGGGTTACCAGGCGTAAACACCCTTCTCATCCAAGAATTCGCCGTTATGACGTTTGCCATCTGTCGCATAACCCACTATAATCGCAGCGGCGGCTTCTTTCGATTTACCGCCTGCGGCATTGCCGTTAAGATCTGTTGAGGTGAATCCAGGCGTTACCGCGAATACTTGAGCGCTGCTGTTTTTGACTTCATAAGCCATTGAAAGTGTCATGGCATTGTTGGCCGTTTTAGATGAGTTATAATCGAATGCGTTTAAAGTAAATTCAGCATTTTGCATATGGTCCAGAGAAGCCATGTCGGTCGATACATTGACGATTGTGCCTTCGTTATCTTTGATTAACGGGAACAAACGCTGGTTCAAACGGAAGGTCCCGAAAAAGTTAACTTCGAAGGCATTTCGCAGATCTTCCTCTTTGGTATCCGTAAAAGAACGGGAGAAAGCGCCAGGCATACCAGCGTTATTGATCAGAAGCTTAAAGTCTGGATAATTCTTGTTGATCGTATCGGCTGCCTGTTCGATGGTTTTCAAGTCACCCATGTCGATTTGTACAAATTCTACGTCTAACCCCTTGGAAGTTAACTCGGAAACGGCTACTTCACCCCGTTCGGCACTGCGTGCGCCAAGGATGACTTTCCAGCCTGCTTCTCCTAACTGCTTAACGATTTCAATTCCGATTCCTTTATTTGCTCCGGTTACAAAGGCGGTCTTTTTCATGCGAATCCTTCTTTCCCTAATTTGATTTTTCTTTAACTATTTATAAGTTACTATGCTACACTAAGTGTAGGTCAATAATTAATTTTTTATAAAAGAGGGTTAGTATGTTAACGATTGGAGAAGTGGCGAAGGAAGTCGGGATCAATATTGGAGCGATCCGCTTTTACGAAAGAAAGGGACTGTTGAAACCTGCTGCCCGAAGCGAGCAGAATAACCGTCTTTATACGGATGATGATCTGAGATGGCTGGTTTTTATCAAATGTCTTCGCGAAACCGGGATGAGTGTGGAAGACATCAAAAAGTATTATGATAAGGTGAACGAAGGAACCTCAACCCTGCCGGAGAGAATCAAACTGATTGAAGATCAAAAGCAAAAGCTGATGAAAGATATTGAGGAGAAGGAGGCGCAGCTCGTTCATTTGGAAGAAAAACTGAAGCGCTATTATCGCGGGGAAAATTATTAATATAAGCTAGGTCATATAGACAAATTTTGAATCTCATGTAAGAGCAAATACCCTATTAATGTTATCCGCATAGGAATGCCGAAACGTTATCTTCCGAAACCCATCCGTTCGCCGCCAACAGCGTTGCATCGATTTCTTCGTCCGTATGCGCAGTGGGACAGAAACCATGGATAGGCGATTGAAAAGATGCTGTCACTCAGTCGATTCACCGCAGCGTTCACGACTCGAACGGGATTTTAATCGATGCCTTCTTCCTCAAAGTCCATTGGTAAGTTTTTATTATTTTAGTATGAAATTTATACCAGTGATTGTAATCGAAATCAATATCTGATTATGGTTCATTGACGTAATCTGCCGTTGTATTGTGTTGAACTATAGTTCTTCGCTTTAGCTTAACAATGCAAGTGAGTAATATTAGCAAAATCAACAAATTTAAATCCCTCTGCACCACATCTTATTTTAGTTATAGAGCATTCTGGAACCAAATTGCTTTGTTCAATTATAAAATTAGGGTGTCTATAATTAAGCTCTTCTTGTGGAAATTCATTTAACAAAAAGTCGGTAATTAATCCACCATGAGTCACTATTACAGTACTTTCCTGAGGATATTGAACTGATATTTCTAATAAGAATGAAGATAATCGCTCACCTGCTCTTCTTGCAATCTCCGATGGGAGGCGAATAATCTCTTTCCTTTGTGCATCGATTCCACATTTGAACAAATTCCTGAAAGGGTTGTCCTGGTAGGTCTCCCCAATTAGCACGCTCTCGTAATCGAATGTCCTCAAGAATCGGTATTCTTGTTGCATTCCCGATAATCTGAGCGGTCTGTTTTGCTCTTTTAAGTGGACTGCTGAATATTCTAGATATGGGCATTTGTTTAAAATGGCTTGCTGTCGCATGCGCTTGCTCTAAACCATCGGCTGTAATGGAGACATCACCAACATTTCTTTCTTTTATAGCATGTCTAACAAGGTAAAAATCTGCACTCATTTTCACCACTCCGCTTATGAAATTTTACATCAGACTAATTAGATATACATCTAATTAAATGATACAATAATATTAAGTATTTAGAAATACGATTTTAAATATGTTCCTGTTACTTCAACAAAGAAAGGCAGCCGATCGCGGCTGCCTTCATGTCGTGATTAAACTATAGTTCTGCGTTAGCTTAACACGGGGTGGGCGCTACTTCCCCGAAGCAATAGCAGTAATAATTCGAATAACTTGGTATATCATAAATGAGGCGAATACAAGGACAGAAATAGTAGCAAATATTCTCTGAGGATTTTTATACCACTTTGGAAAATGGTCAATCCTTTTGGGTACTTGGAAACCCGAAACAATATCGACATGTTTGATTACATCGTTAAAGGGAGCCCTATCTTCAAGGGAACTCGTTTCGGTTTTATTCTCAGTAAGATGAAGCGTCTTGTCATTAAATGGATTATAGGAAGTATTTTTCATTTTAGACCTCCTCAAATTTCACTATCCATATTATAACATTTTTTATATGTGACAGGAAGGAACTAATAAACTAATCTGCCCGTTAGGAAAGCGAAAGGCTGCCGATCGTGCTGGCAGCCTCCCGTTACAGTGTATTGAACAAACGTTCTGCGTTAGCGTAATGATTCACTGTGATACTGTTCACCGCAACAGGGCTATCAGTTGATACTGGTTAATCGGTTTTGACATTCAAACTCTTTGTGTAGCCTTATAAAATACGTCACCATGCATATGTTGAATTCTGTCCCAATTGACGGGATTGGTTGTATCTGGGGTGCGGTGCTCTAGTATGGCTTGATATAGGACTGTTTTCTCTTCCAAATGAGCAACGTGCAGTTTGGCCTCTTCGAGCTTAGCGAGCGCCGCTTCCTTATGTTCCATCATGAGTGTGTAACGTTGCGGAATGGTGGAATCCCCCTCGAGACATAAATCGATATACATTTTAATGACCCCAATTGGCATCCCGGATTGCTTGAGGCATTTGATGCCATGCAGCCAGTTGATCGATTCTTCGTCGAATAATCGAATATTATTCTCATTGCGCTGTACGCTTGGCACCAGACCTTTATCCGTGTAAAAGCGCACAGCGTGCTCGGTGAGTCCCGTGACTTGTGCGACTTCTTTGACTGTATACATGAGGAATCCTCCTTTGAAAAATAAAATAACAACCTCTTGCCTTCGTGTAACACGAAGGTACTAAGCTTATTGTAATGCAACTGAGCCGTAATCGGAATCCCCTCTCCAGTCCCCGATTTCTGGATACGCACCGGTTGCTGTTATACATTTGATTCATAGGAGGAATTTCGATGCAAACTGTAACTTTGAACAACGGTGTGAAAATGCCGATCCTAGGTTTCGGCGTCTACCAGATTCCCGATGCTGTAGAGTGCGAGTACGCGGTGTACGAAGCACTGTCGGCCGGTTACCGCTTGATCGACACCGCCGCCGGTTACCTTAACGAGGAAGCGGTCGGACACGCGATCAAGCGTAGTGGTGTACCGCGTGAAGAGCTGTTCATTACGACCAAGATTTGGGTTCAGGATGCCGGCTACGAGAGTGCCAAGCTTGCGTTTGCAAAGTCCCTGAAGAAGCTGCAGCTCGACTATCTCGATCTGTACCTGATTCACCAGCCGTTCGGTGATTACTACGGCACTTGGCGCGCGATGGAAGAGCTTTACCGTGAAGGCAAAATCAAGGCCATCGGGGTCAGCAACTTCATGCCGGATCGTCTGATGGACCTCATTGTGCATAACGAAATCGTGCCCGCTGTCAATCAAATTGAAACGCACCCGTTTTACCAGCAGACAGAGAGCGGTGCTTTCTTGAAAGAGCATGGCGTACAACACCAGTCGTGGGCACCGTTCGCTGAAGGACGCAATAACCTGTTTAGCAACGAAGTTCTGACCTCGATCGCGGAAAAACACAACAAATCCGTCGCCCAGATCGTATTGCGCTGGCTTGTTCAGCGAGAAGTTGTTGTCATTCCAAAATCGATACACAAAGAGAGAATCGTCGAAAACTTCGACATTTTCGATTTTACGTTGAGCGCAGATGATATGGAACACATTTCCGCCCTCGATACACGGCAGAGTCTATTCTTATCGTACCGAGATCCGGGAGTCGCCAAGATGATGGGCAACTGGAGAGTCGAACTGTAAACCTTTTGGCCTGGTTTCACCAACAAGAAAGGACAGGGCGGGTGCCTCTGTCCTTTCTTGTTGTCTCATACTTATGGGCAGAAGTTTCGGCCCTCCGCCTTACCACTATTCGCTTCCCCATAACGGGTTTAGCGGCCAGAGCCGGATGTATTGAACAATATTTCCCCCTTAGCATTTTAACGGTGGGTATTTTACCCATGTTGCTATTAAACTATGCTGCCCGTTACTTAAATGGGCAAAAAGAGGAGCTGCAGGCTCCTCTTTTATAATTTCTTGTTTGTTCTATGCTGAGAATTTAGAGACAACACGAACAATATAAGTCCAGCGATACAGAGAATTATACTTATGATAAGTGTGTAGTTCACTAAGTTCCAAATATTAGGGGGAGTAGTATACTTCAATTGATTCATATCTGCAGACTTAAATGAAATAGCTCCAGCAACGTAGATCAATACTTTTTCTAATCCACTTATACCAAACAGGAAAATCCCACAAATAAACAAGGTAACTCCACCAATCCTCATGAATTTCAATCCTCCGTTCCTCACTGTTGTCGTAAACTTAATCCAACAATACCATAAAAAGGGTATTGTTTCTTGATAAATTATCGATACCTTCATTAAACAAATCTGCCCGTTAGCGTAACGAGCACTCCTCGATTAATACTTTTTTCCTCAGTCCGGAAAATAAAAGGATCTACATATTAGTTATGCATAATATATAAATCCCTTTATTTTATTGAATTTTCTCGACCAAGGTCTTGATAATTTTCAGTCCAACACTTTATTTTGTTTGGACACCTCAATCAATGAGATTCTCCTTCCTTAATCTCGAAAACTCCGTTGCATAATATGCCATGGCGATGGCCGGTAAGGCGATTCCGATCAGCAGTGCAGCCTCCCAGCCCCCCGTTGCGTAAGCCCATCCCCCTGCCGCTGAGCCGATAGCGCCCCCTAAAAAGAAAATGGCCATATACAAACCGTTAAGCCTACTGCGAAATTCCGCTCCTAAAGAGAAAATCACCCGCTGCCCGAGAACCATGTTGGCGGAAACCCCCATGTCAAGTAAAATCGCCGCAACTACGAGGATGGGGACTGCGAGTGCAGAACTTGATGGAACCAGCAAGGGAAGCAGCCCGGAAAAGATGACGATGGCCAACGCCCATCCCGTAGCCGGGCGAACCCATCCACGGTCTGCCATACGGCCCGCCGCTGGCGCCACAATTGCCCCCATTACCCCGACTAATGCGAACAGAGCGACCTCCTTCTGAGTGAAATGGAACGGCGGACTTATCAATACCAACGGAACTGTAGTCCAAAACAAACTGAACGTTCCGAATACACAAGCATGATAAATTGCCCTCCGGCGCAATGCCGGTGTCGCCTTCAGCAGATGCAGCATGGAGTGCAGCAGCGCCGGGTAAGCTGTAGCGGTCGAAGGCTTCCTTGAGGGTAGTGTCTTTGCCAATACAAGAGCCAGCGCGAAAATCAATGCTGCGGAGATGAAATATATGGCGCGCCAGCCCATATACTCCGCCACCAAGCTTGAAATGGGACGCGCGAGCATAATCCCCAGAAGTAGCCCGCTCATGACGTTGCCCACATTGCGACCGCGCACGGCTTCAGGCGAAAGATGAGCCGCATACGGTACAAGGATTTGTGCTGCTACGGAACCTACTCCGATCACGAGTGAAGCGGTGAGGAACAGGATGGCGCTTTTGATTACAGCGGCAATTGTCAAAACGGCTGCTGTAAGGATCAATGATGAAAGGATCAACTTACGATTTTCCAGGATGTCTCCCAACGGTACGATAAATAACAAGCCAATCCCGTAGCCGACTTGAGTCAACGTAACGATGAGTGCAGCCCCGGAGGAGAGCCCGATCGTCGAACCGATCGAGCCTATCAATGGTTGAGCATAATAAAGATTTGCCGCTATGATACCGCAAGCGGCCGCCAGGATAAAAATCAGCGATGGCGAAACCGATTTTTCCGTTGGAATGGAAGCTGAATGCATAGAAAGTCCCCTTTGCTCACCAGAAATTTTCTGGAACAATCGTTCCGAAATGTGCAAAAAAAATTGTTTATAGCATTTCCATCACCATGTCTATCATCTGCTGCATCTTGCTTCGGTCACCCTGCACCTTCGCAACGATATTTATACTATGATTCAGGTTTGAGAGCAGATAAGTTAAAGTCTTGATATCTTTCTCAGGCATGATTTCTCCCGTCTCCTGACCTTTGCGGAGCAGCTCGTAGAAGGATTTCTCCAACTCGTCAAACCTCTCCCTGATCAACGCATTCAGTTGCTCATCTGGCGAATCCATGCCGACTGCTGCATTAGTAATGAGACAGCCCTTCGGCGACTCGCCGCCCAAGGCGGAATCGATGTGTATCTCGAAGTACTGCCGGATTCCCGATTTTGCGGATGTCGCATTGACGAGGATGTCCCGTTTGGCTTGCTTCCACTTCTTGTACCAGTTGATCGCCTCGATATAAATCGTTTGTTTGTCCCCGAACGTTTCGTAAAGACTTGATCTGCTAAGATCCATAGCTTCCAGCAAATCGGGAATGCTTGCCGCTTCGTAGCCTTTCTTCCAAAAAACGAGCATCGCTTTATGAAGCACCGCTTCTTTATCAAACTCCTTATAGCGTCCCATGGTTCTCCCTCCGTTTCCGTAGGTACAGTATATATTTTTTCGGAACGATAAGTCCAGTATTTTCAGCTGATATGAAAGTTAGCACAGGCTGGGATAAGATGGATTACAGACTTTTAAGTGAAATTAGTGGACATCTGCTTTTCGATCGCCACTTTCTAAAGAATAACATTTGCTAGGTATTAGAGTAATCTGCCCGTTACTTGAATGAACTAAAAAGAGCTATCGCGAGGCAGCAAGCTCCTCAACTGTCGCTCGCCGTAAGTTCAACTTTTTTGCATTATTACAACGTAGATTTAAGGGAATTAATGGAAGGTCTCGTCTTATTGAACAGCATACTTTGTGATAAAATTGAAATAGTTCGTTTTTTTTCAAAAGATGATAGCAATTACACGTCCTTTGGCATCAAACATTGTAGAGGGATTAGGAAAGGATGGCAAGTCTTTGGAAAAGGTTCCGTTAAGAAGTCAAGAACCCTTACTCTTTATCGAATCTCAGAAGTCAATAAGCTTGCATAAGGAGACAAATATTAGGTTAGATGAGCAACAGGAACTCGTACATCGTGCACGCTCTGGTGATCGAGAGGCATTTGGTGAATTAGTACGTTATCATCGAAGTAAAGCTCTCGGATGGGCGAATACAATAACGCAAGACAAATATATTGCCGAGGATATCGTGCAGGAAGCACTCATAAGGGCATTTATACACATTGGTACCTTAATGAACGCGGAGCGCTTTGTACCCTGGCTGCAACGTATCGTAAGAAATCAGGCATATATGAAAATGCGGCGCGGTGGACCTTACAGTAAGGAACGCCCGTTCTCCCACTTCAGTCAAAAATCAGGAGACACGTCGGTTGTCGATACCGATTGGACCGACGTCGGTGAAATCATATTACGCCTATCTCGCTCTGCTACTGATGAAGCGCAGTTTCGTGATGATCCGGCGGTTTCATTAGTAAGAGCGGATATGTTGCAGTGTTTACGAGATTTGCTTTCATGCCTTGGCAAGCGTGAAAGAGCTATGTTTGAAGCTCATTTTTTCGACGAACTGACGCCCGCTGAGATCGCCTCACTGTTCCAAACAACTACTGCCAACGTTTACAACACCTTGTCCAGATCCAAATCCAAGGTCTATAGAGAGCGGATCCGTATTTCCCTTAATGGATATGTGCAGAAGCGAGCAAAACTTGGTCTCCCGAAACGTGTCATCTTGGCCTCTCCCCCAATCTAATATTACCATGAAGGTGGTTATCTGATTATGATCTCTGATCAACTTATCAATCGTGATTGGACAAAGACAATGACTTCTGCTGCTAGTGCCATTTATGGTTCAGTCAGTTACACCGACAAAAAAAATCTCTCACTTATAGACGTTATGGGGCTCACCGGACATGCCTTCCGACTTAATATCGATCCAACCGAAGTTAACGTAGCAGGTCCAACCTCTTTTCCCGGCGGTTATATTCTTCGCAGGAATTTATGCAACTTAGGTTATACCAGCAATATGGGAGAAGCCTCTACTCCTGTTTCTCCTGATAAGTTGGAGCAAACGATTGCACTTATCCAGCGATCTGTTGAAAAAGGCTTTCCAGCTATTGCTTTTGATCTATTTATTCCGGAATTCGGACTGATTTACGGTTACGACGACGAGACGCAAATGTTAAATGCAAAGGATGTCTCCCAGGAAGGTACAATTTCATACGCAGATTTCGGTCGACCCAAAATTCCAGTATTATTCTTAGTCACAATCGAAGATAGCCTTCCCCACTCCAAGTACGAGATGCTCCGAATGGCATTGGATATGATTGTGGATCACGCTCGAGGGCGGGAGTGGACATATAATTTCAAAGATCGTTATGCTCAGGGTCTAAAAGGGTACGATGCATGGATCCAAGTCATGGAGAATCGAACCGCAGACGAGTTCGGTAATGCTTACAACATAGCGGTTGCAGCCGATGCGAGAGAATTTGCAGTTCAGTTCCTTCGGGAAATGAGCATCAAATGGGACGGCAGCAATGTCGTTGAACGGACTGTACGAAGCAAAGCAGCAGAAGCAGCCACTCATTATGAATCAGTGGCGGAAGCTTTAAGCGGTTTACGCGAAATGTTCCCTTTCCCAGAAGGTGGTAAACCAAAGGATACAATTATTGCAAATACGGCCATTGAACTATTAATAAGTGCCAGAGAAGCGGAGACTAAAGGTGTAGAGGTGTTAGAAAAGCTTCTACATTTTATGAAGGCATATCACTCCGATATTTGGATTAAACCGACGTCTAATTGATTATGAAGGAATGGTTGATATGGAAATTACAGAGAAGAAAGTAATAGATTCTAAGAATGGATTAGAATTACAAGATTTAAGAGATCAGAGAATACATATGGCTACATTTAAGGGATCAGTTTTCAATGGCATAGATATGAGGGAAACTACATTTGCTGAAACTAACTTCGTAAGTTCTAAATGGGAACATATTTATTTTTCAAATTTGCATATAAACATGATTCAGATGGGTGGAACGATATTTGAGAATATTATTCGGCCAAAAGATCAAATAAGTCGATTGGATGGAGAATATGGAACAGATGGATGGGTCAATGTAGAGCCAGTGAGGTTTAAGAACAGTGACTTATCTACAGCGGTTTTTGAGTCATGTAAGCTTCAAAACGTTGAAATTAATAATTGTGATATAGAAGGACTAAGAATTAATGGAATTTTGATTAAAGACCTGTTAGAACAGTACGAGAATAAGAAGTAATTGAAGTGCGAGACATACGTAAACCTCCCATTAGTTGAGAAAACGGCAGCCGATCAGTTCATGTGCCGGCTGCCTTCATGTCGATATTGAACTATAGTTCGTCGTTAGCGCAATGATCTACTCGCGTATAAATCGACGTAAGCAAATCATTGTATGCGAGCTTTTCAGACGGTAAAGTTATCGCTTTCGATTCGATAGAAACTCTTAGTTTGATCATCGTCTTCTTTCATAAAAATAGGTCATTCCAATCTTCTCCATGACTCTGCTTGATGCCTTATGTTTCGATTTGGCGAAACCCATAAAAGCAGGAAAGTTTTCTTGAATACCATATATAAGCATCGCACGCCCAATTTTAGTAGCGTATCCTTTTCCCCAGTAGTTCGGGGTCAATCTGGAGACGTCCAATGGAACACACCGAGCATTCACACCCGATTTGATTAAAACTAGCAAAGCCCATAACCACGGAAGCAATCGAGCTCGCTTGTTTGCCTTCTGCGGTGATTTTCGCAGCATCCTCCAATGTAGTTACCACAATCATTCTCGCGCCTATAACCGTGACGACGCAAGCTGCAACAAACAGTAAATAGCCAGGAAAAACGAATGACAGTACATTCTCAATTTCCCCGAAGACTGGAATACTCACTGTATCTGTGATCTTAGACGAATACGTTCAGGTTAAGGACGGCTGCGTCCAGCCAGCAGCAGCGCCAACGGCAGCATGACTGCGGCGGCAGCGGCCAGCACAAGCAAGGATAGGCTGTAAGCACCGGAATAAGCGGTGTGCATGCCTGCACGGGATTGCAGGGCGTTCAGCCAGACGATGCCGATGAGGGCGATGCCGATCGCGTTGGCGACCTGCGTGCTGGTCGTCAGGATACCGGAAGCCGAACCGATGTCAGCCTTGCGGATCTTGGCCAGCACGATGTGGGTCAGCGGCGCCGCCACGAAGCCTTGCCCGATCCCGAGGATCGCCAACCCCGGGAACCAGACCTCGATGTCGGAGGACATGCCGGTCGAGCGGACCGCCCAAGCGAGCAGCAGGTAGCCCGCGATCGACAGGATGGAACCAACGGTCAGGATATGGGGGCCGAGCCTCGCGGCAATGCGGGAAGAAAACAGCGACCCGAGGAAGTAACCGACGCCCATCAAGCTGATCACCAGTCCCGATAGTAAGGCAGAGAACTGAAGCCCGATCTGCAGCATATACGCGGTGACAAGGAAGAAGGCGGCCATCGATGACATGAGCACCAAGATGATGAAGATGCCGAACGTGAATACCGGCTGCCCGAATAGGGTCACGTTCATGAACGGGATTCGGCCGCGGCGAAGCAGGCGCCGTTCATACCAAGCGAATAAGATCAGCAAGGGGGCGGCTAGGATCAAGCTTGCCACGAGACTGACCGGCCATCCGTCACGCTGCCCTTGCACCAGCGGATACACGAGCATCAACAAGCCGGCTGCGACGAGCAGAGCGCCGACCCAATCCAGCTTGGTGCGATCCGGAGAGCTGGATTCGGGAATGAACGGAATCATGATGAGAATCAGCACCCCGATCAGCACGCTGAGGAAGAACACCGCCCTCCACTCCAGCCCCCCTGGATTCAAGCGGAGAAGCAGTCCGCCGATGACCTGCCCCAACGCAGCTGCGATCCCCTGTGTAGCCCCGTACATGCCGAAGATCGCACCCCGGCGTTCCGGAAGATAATTAGCCTGAATGAGAGACAACACCTGCGGAGTGAACAAGGCGGCGCTCATCCCTTGCAGCACGCGCGCCGTGATCAGGAAGCCGACCCCGGTCGACAGTCCGCATAACAGCGAAGCCAGCGTGAAGCCGGCCACGCCGACGAACAGGATTCTTCGACGTCCGAATCGATCGCCCAAGCGGCCGCCGATAATCAGCAGCACAGCGTAGGTTAAGGTGTAGGCGGTAAGCACGAACTGAACGTCGGCGAAGCTGGCCGAGAGCCCCTTCTGGATGGAGGGCGTGGCGACATTCACAATGAATACGTTAGCGACGGCCATGAACACGGGCAGCAGCAAGGCTGCTAGCATTAGGAGCGGCCTGCGTCCGCCTTCCGCAGGGACAGAGTGCTGCGGCAAGTCGGTAACGTTCGGTACAGCGTTGGACATGGGAGATTCCCCTTTCGTATTGTTCCCCCTTCATTTGACAAGAGGCGGGGGAATTTTATATAATAAGAGACAGATCTGTCTCACTAATGATAAATGATACAGACAGATCTGTATCATGTCAACAGCTATTTTCCAAAAACTCGTCAAATGGGTGGGTTGTTATGAAGAAGGAAACGGTGAAGGAGCGGATCTTGCGTGTCGCCTCCGACTTGTTCTACAGGGAAGGGATTCGGTCGGTCGGCATCGACCGCATCATCGAGGAGTCCGGCGCGGCCAAGGCAAGCTTCTATCGCAGCTTCAAGACGAAGGACGATCTGATCGTTGCCTACTTGGAGGCAAGACAGGAGCTCAAGCTGGAGCTGCTGGAGAAGGTTCGGCGCTTACATCCTCATTCGCTCAAGGATCAACTGGGCGAGGTCGTTCAAGAGGTGGTCAATCGCATGAGGAACTCGGATTGCCGGGGATGCCCGTTCTTGAATGCAGTGGTGGAGTTCCCCGACCCGGAGCATCCCTCGCATGTCAAAGCATTGAACGTTCATCAGAACTACTGGTCCAAGGTTCAAGAGCTGGCGAAGGAGGGCGGAGCACGGAATCCCGAAGAGCTGGCCGTCCAGCTGCAGATGCTGTATTGCGGTTTTGCGATGAAGGGAGCCATGGACAAGTCGATCGACCCGGACGCTTTCCGAAACGCCGCCGTCGCGCTCATCGACTATCATACCCAGTAACTCGGGCACGCTTTAGAGACACCTCCAAGATCAGCAGTCTCTTCGCAGTTGGAAGGACTGCTCTTCTTGTTTTGTGGGGACAATAGGCGAATAGACCGGTATCATAGAGACAGGCGATTTTTAATAGAGAGCAGGATTGAAATCATAGCGATGGATATCCATTTGTTTAAGATTTTACTACTTTTGTTGAAGTAAAAGAATTTTTATATATTTATAGACTTTTTCAACAAAAAGAATGAGGAGACTATGATATTAGATCTTAAGTTTCCTCAGCTTGCCGAGAATACCGTACATTTTTCAAGTGGTTCTTCATCTTCAGCTGCTCCAATTTCTTCTCTTATTAATGTAATTACTTCACCTTAATACAATTAAAGCTACAACCTTATCGGCAGCTTCAATTATCATTTTTTTGAACAACTAATTTTTGTGACTATCGAATTATCCTGGAACCAGGGAGCATATCACCCCCTTATACAACGCTTTTCGGCGTATCCTCCGTAATTGGGTAAAGAGTTAAATTGTAGAGGTTTTTTAGTGGCCAAGTATCCCTCTTGAAAACTCCAACGGTGCGCCTTTGACCAGTAAGTGACAGGCATATGCATATTGCGCAAATCTGCCCGTTAGTTGAGCAACAGGCTCGATTTCTTCTTAACTAAGTACGCCATATCCTCATTAATTAACCCCCTAAAAAAGTGATTGTTCACAAAAGTGAACAACCACTAACGAACTCTATTTTCCACTAACACACTTTATTTTCCACTAACGATCTTTATTTTCCTTGATCACCACCACTAACGAACTTTATTTTCCTTGACCACTTATATCACTCGGTTTTCCCCTGATTTCTTTGCAAGATACATATTTCCATTATTGCACTTATACTAAGTTCGTTATCAACCCACTCTCTATTCTATCTAGGTAATTCTAGGCTACTGTCACAAATGAAGATTTCTTATTCGAACTAAGTCATCCTATCCTTCTCACCAATATAAAGCTTCCCTCACTGAATAGTGAAAGAATAACACCAGTTTTCCGGCAAAAAAAGAACCCCACATATTCCCATGGAGTCCTGGTCTTAACCATCTTATTCTAAACACTCTCCAACAACCGACCATCTCGAAACTTCACAACCCGCTTCGCCTGCTGCGCAATCTGATGGTCATGCGTAATCACTATTATCGTCCTACCCTGATCATTCAGCCTCGTGAATATATCCATAATCTCAATGCCCGTCTTCGAATCAAGTGCTCCAGTAGGCTCATCTGCCAAAATAATTGCCGGACCCCCAGCCAGTGTTCGCGCGATCGCAACCCGCTGCTGCTGCCCTCCGGACAATTCCGAAGGCAGATGCTTTCTGCGATCTACCAAATCCACGGCTTCCAAAGCTTTCAATACAAGCGGCTCTCGTTCCTTTCGTGCCATCCCCCGATAAATCAAAGGCAATTCTACATTCTCATATGCACTCAATCGGGGGAGCAGGTTAAAGCTCTGAAAGACGAATCCGATCTTCCGATTGCGAATTTCAGCCAGCTGCCAATCCTTCATCAGATTTATCGCCTTGCCATCTAGAACGTATGTTCCCGTGTCAGACATATCCAAACACCCGATGATGTTCATCAGTGTAGACTTCCCTGACCCAGACGGTCCCATGATCGCGACAAATTCCCCTTGCTCAATCTCCAAAGACACATCATCCAACGCGCGAATGGTTTCCCCACCCATCACATATTGCTTACAGACACGCTCAATCTGAATTAAGCTCATACTGTTCGCCTCCATTTTGCGATCCCAAGATCCCTAACAATGAAGAATGCGACTATACAAAATGTGTTGAAAATGGTACTCCTAACTTATCTATGTTACCGCTTCGCCTTATAAAACTCATGATATAGCTTCATGAGTGCCCGCTTCTCAATCCGCGATACATACGAACGTGAAATCCCCAGCTCCTTCGCAATCTCCCGCTGCGTCCGCTCTTCGCCACCTAGTTCCAACCCGAACCTTCCGACTACGACCTCTTTCTCACGGTCGTCCAATATCTCCAGATTGCGATATATCTTACTCTTCTCNCCGCTCTTCGCCACCTAGTTCCAACCCGAACCTTCCGACTACGACCTCTTTCTCACGGTCGTCCAATATCTCCAGATTGCGATATATCTTACTCTTCTCGATCTTCAGCTGCACCGCATCCACCACATCGTCTGCCTCGCTGCCGAGGATGTCGATAAGCGTAATTTCATTCCCCTCTTTATCCGTTCCGATCGGGTCATGCAAGGATACATCTTTCCGCGTTTTCTTCAATGAGCGCAGATGCATCAGAATCTCATTTTCAATACAACGCGCCGCAAAAGTCGCCAACTTCGTGCCCTTATTCGGNATAAAGCACACAGAACATGAGCGTTGACACGAGTGTCATCACGGGTCATGCAAGGATACATCTTTCCGCGTTTTCTTCAATGAGCGCAGATGCATCAGAATCTCATTTTCAATACAACGCGCCGCAAAAGTCGCCAACTTCGTGCCCTTATTCGGCGAGAAAGATTCGATAGCTTTGATCAATCCGATCGTCCCGATAGAGATCAAATCCTCCAAATCTTCCCCCGTATTGTCGAATTTTTTGAGGTTGTGTACACGAAGCAACGTAATCATACGTATAAAACATTGACTATGATAATTCCCCAGGAATAAGAATCAAGTAGATTTAACGAATGGTCTCTTTTATGGCTCTACGTCTTTCGCTGAGAGTTGCTTTCTGATGTGGTAAGAAAAAGTCCTATGTGACTTTTTCTTTTTTATTGATATACATTCGATGATCCGCTTGGATAATTAATTCGCCTAAAGTTACGGGTATAGCCGGATTGTAATGAAATAATCCAAGACTAATCGAAAGGCGATAGATTCGGCCAGCGCTCAAATTAAAACTGTGTAACCTTTGATGGATTTTCAAGATGATTTCCTGTTCAAATGCATCTAAACTCCATGAATGTCCCTGAGTCTCCGGTAAAACCACGGTGAATTCATCTCCACCCATACGAGATATAATATCGGAATCGCGGAAAACTTCTTTCAAAATATTCGCCGTATCCATTAAGGCCAAGTCCCCCATATGATGACCATAGGAATCATTGATTTGTTTCATACCATCCAGATCGGCAACAACCACATAAAAGCCTTTGCCTTCCTGAGCATTCGCATTCATAAACTGCTGAGCTTGATTAAAAAATCCTCGACGATTATAGAGACTCGTCAGCTCATCGATAATCGATAAGTTATAAAGCTCATCCTGAAGACGATGACGTTCTATAGCATAACGCATTGAACGCATAATCACCGAACTGTTGACTTGACCTTTAATTAAATAATCCTGAGCCCCATGTTGTACGGCGTTTAACGCAACCTCCTCATCGTCAAGTCCGGTCAGTACGACGATTGGGATTGCGGGCGCTTGTTCCCGAAAGTCGATGATAGTTTCCATACCATGACTATCTGGAAGTGAGAGATCGAGCAAAACAACATCAAATGCATCTTTAGTAATTAGTTCAATACCTGTTTCCAACTGATCGACCCACTTCAACTCAACATTCAAATGATCGGTATCCGACAAAACTTCTCGAATCAATCGTGCATCTCCAGGATTATCTTCAATTAATAAAACCTTAATCAATCGTTTTACCTCCTAGGTAGCTTCACAATCGTTAGCCAAAAATTTTCAATTGATCGCACAACTGTTAGAAACTGCTCTAGGTTGACAGGCTTGGTGATATAACAATTCGCATGTAGATCATATGCTCTTAAGATGTCTTGTTCGGCTTCGGAAGTTGTTAAAATAATGACTGGAATATATTTCAACAATGGATCCTTTTTGATTTCGGCAAGAACTTCGGTGCCATTGATTTTAGGAAGATTTAAATCTAATAATATAATGTCCGGCACAATCGCATCTCGATAGCTGCCTTCGCGCCTGAGATAAGCCAAAGCCTCCTCGCCATCTTCAACAACACTTAAATTATTGTGTATTTTCCCTTCCTTCAACACTTCGACAATCAAACGAATATCTCCGGGGTTATCTTCCACTAATAAAATTTCTACATTTTGACTCATCTTATTATCGATCATGTTACATATTCTCCCTGTCTTGTAGCTTGAAGTAGAAGGTTGTTGATTGACCCGCTTCCGACTCAACCCATATTTTCCCACCATGGCGTTCAACAATTTTTTTACAAATAGATAACCCTATACCCGTGCCCTGGTATTTTGTTTTATTATGGAGCCTTTGAAAAATGAGGAAAATGCGGTCCCGATACTTCAGGTCAAAACCAATCCCGTTATCACGAACTGAAAATAACCGCTCTTTGCCCTGTTGTTTAATTCCGATATGAATGACGGGCGAGCGATTGGCATCACGAAACTTAATGGCATTACCAATTAAGTTTTGCAATAATTGCACCATTTGTGTAGAATCCGCAAGCAAAGTAGGCATAGGATCATGAGTGACCAACGCATCACTTTCTTGAATCGCGTGCTGTAGATTCGTCAATACATGTTGCAGCACCACTTCAAAATCAACAGACTTAAGCTCCTTCCCCTTCGTACCTACTCTGGAAAAAGCCAATAAATCGTTGATCAAATTCTGCATGCGCTGCGCACCATCCACTGCGTAATGAATAAAATCATCCGCATCCTGATCTAATTTACCTTGGTAACGCTTCGCCAATAACTGCACATAACTGGCTACCATTCGTAAAGGCTCTTGTAAATCATGCGAAGCGACATAAGCAAATTGCTCCAATTCCGCATTGGAACCCGCCAAGTCTTCCTTTTGCTGCTTTAGCTCAATCTCATTGTCTTGAATATTTTGCGACATTTGGTTAAATGCCTCACATAACTGCAACAACTCGACGGGTGCGGACTTCATACTGGTGTAATCGATTTTATACTTATAATCTCCTTGCTTCAGTCGCTGAACCCCTTTCAATAAATGCTGAACGGGATGTTCAATGTGATGTGATATTCGCAACATCGCGATAAATCCAAATGTAAGCACGATACAAATGATTATAATCATAACAATTAATTGCCTGTTAAAGGTTCGATACACTTCATTCCGCTCAATTTCGTTAACAGCAATCCATTTTCCGTTATTCACCAATTGATACGTACCAAAAACTTGCATGTCACGGTAATTCTCATAAGTCGAGGTTGCTTCTATCCCCTGCTTCGCGCGTTCCAGAATATCGCTATTCAACTGAAACTCCAATGGTTTCCAATTCCCCTGGAACCGCGATTCAGTGATTAAATAGCCGTTTCGATCAATTAAATACGATTCACCGCTGTCTCCATAGCGAAATTGCGCCATAAGCTGCTCGATTGTCTTTAGCGTAACCGTTCCATAGATGACTCCCTCAAATTGGTTCTTAATATTCATAACAGGAGCAGAAAATAAAATCATAGGTTGGTTGGTAACCTTACCCAAAAGCACATTAGAGATATATTCGTGCCCTTTTGCGGCTTCTTCCAAATAGGTTCGTTCGGTGATATAGACACCAATTTGGTTCATTGTGCTAAATTCCACAATACCTTCTTTATTGGCAAAAGAAACCGCTTCAAACTCCTGTTGATGAGAAGCAAAAAATTTAAGGTTATTTTGAATATTATCGAGATCAAGCTCTGTGGTCGATTGCAAATTTGCTAGATTTCGAATTTCAGAAGCTCTGGTAGCTACCCAGCTATCTATGGCTGTTTGCTGGATCGCACTATCCTTTCGCATTGAACTCATCTGATTGTTCTCAGTTTGGCGATACTGTAGAAAGGAATAAGATGAAATCGTTAACAGTCCAACCATAAGCACCAAGGATATTCCAAAAAAACGCAATCGTGTTTTTAAGCTTTGGAGTCGAAGTAATCGCAATAAGGAGTTCATTGATCCTTCACCATCAATCTAGAATAAGGGTCGCCTTATCCTTTATATAATTCACATCGGCCTCTTTCAATTCATTTTGCAGCTCTTTCCCCGATAAAATATGAGTTAAAGCTGCATTAATAGCATTATTCGCTGAATCTGTAAATAAATGTCCCGGGTTGATTGACGTTGGATAAAGCTGCAGTGCTTTCTGAACATCCTTCATCGCTGGATTTGAGTAATCGGCAATCACATCTTTAAAAGCAGATAAAGCAACATTTTTGCTGTAAATCGCCAGCATGTCTTTATCGAGCAGAAGGGACAATAGATATTTAGCTTTTACAGGGTATACTGTCTTCGCATTAATGGATACTTGCTTGTCCGGCGCCGCTGGCATAACTGTTTTTCCATTCTGATCCGGCAAGGCGAAAAAACCCATTTTGAAATCAGTCGTCTTACTATCTACTACCCCGGGCGTCCAACTCCCCATCAACTGCATGGCGCCTTTTCCATCAATAAATTGCTGAGTAGATTCCTCATAGCCTATATGTAAAGCATCCGGATTAAAAAAGCCTTTGTGTGCAAGATCAGAAAATTTCTGCATAGCGTTATTGACTTCAGGACCGTCAATTTTGACTTTCCCCGCATATAAATCCAATTCAAAATTAGGGTTTTGGAGAAACTCTGACGTTGCGGCAATGGGCAGGTAAACGCCCTGAATCGTCCATACATCTTTAAACCCGCCTATGATTGGCGATAACCCAGCCTGCTTAATCTTGCCGTTCAACGCCATAAATTGATCCCATGTTTTTGGCGGCTCCAATTGCAGACGTTCAAAAATTGTTTTATTGTAATACACGCCGAAGGTACTTACATCCAGCGCTGCGCCGTAGGTTTTCCCTTTGTAGGCTACAGTTTGCTTCGCAGAATCAATCATACGCTGGACCCATGGTTGATCCGATAAATCCAACAGGTAGCCGGCTTTGGCATAATCTTTAATTTTTTGATTAAATAGGATATCAGCGGCTTGATCTGTTTTTAACTCGTTATCCGTAACCTCTGCAAACGTTTTTGGATCCAATCTATCCCACTTGATTGTAGCGTTCGGATATTTCGCTTTGAACTTCTTTTCTACCTCATCAAAGTATCCGTTTTTATCTTCCGCCCAATAGGATACGCGCAGCGTAAACACTTCATCTGTCCGATCATTCTGTATCTGATCTTGTTCTTTGGATAGACTTGTTTGCTTCGGTGCTTTGCTGCATCCTGCTGTTGTTATAACAGCGCATACTACGGTCAAAACAATGATCCATTTACGCATCCGCTCACTCCTAATTAGTTATAAACTTCAAACTCATAAATTCTGGCGTAGCCGTCAAACCCTGTCTGAGTGCCTTGTGTTATGTACAATCTGACGTATCTTCCGGTTGCGTTTACATTACGATCCGTTGAATTGGCTGTGTTCCCCGTCACGGTATCGACATCGGTGAAATTAGTACCATCATTGCTCACCTGCAATTTGTAATCCTTCGTATTCAAATTAGCAGACTCTCCATTCACTGCAGCATGTTTGACGACCCAGCGGCTAATGTTAGTCATATATCCAAGATCAATCTTTAACCAATTTGGCGATGCCGCGATCGATGCCCATTTAGTTCCAGTTGAACCGTCCACAGCATATTGCGGCGCTTCATTCGACAAATTATACGCGTTTGATGTAGCCGTCATGTTCAGCGCGGCATTTCCGCTGGCTGTACCATATACTTCAATTTCTTGAATTCTTGCATATCCATCATAACCAAGTTGTGTGCCTTGTGTTATATATAGTCTAACATATCTTGCGTTTGTATTGATGACACGATCTGTTATATTTGTCGAATTTCCTGTTACCGTGTCGACATCTGTAAAATTGATGCCATCATTGCTTACCTGCAGCTTAAAATCCCTTGTGTTATAAATCGTAGATTCTCCACTTGCTCCTGCGTGTTTAACGACCCAACGTTTCAAATGGTAGGATTGACCTAAATCGATTTTCAGCCAGTTGGGTGAAGCCGCAACAGACGCCCATTTCGTATTCAACGCGCCATCGTTTACATATTGCGGGGCTTCATTCGCTAAATTATAGGCATTCGCTGTAGCTGTTCGATTCATAGCAACGTTAGTCAAGCCATAGACTTCAAAATCAACAATTCGTGTTGTGCTAGCCCCATCCTGCTGACCCGCTGTTACATAAAGGCGAACATATCTGCCGTTCGTGGATACATTGCGATCCGTGAGATTGGTCGTATTGCCTGCTACCCAGTCAACATCGTTAAAATTCGTACCGTCGCTGCTAATTTGCAGCTTATAATCTTTTGTATTATAAGAACTGGATTCTCCGTTATAACCTGCATGTTTGACGACCCAACGGCTTATATCATAGGAGGCTCCCAAATCAACTTGCAGCCAATTAGGCGCTGCCGCAGTCGAAACCCATTTCGATGTGCCCATGCCATCTACAGCGTGATTAGGCGTATCTCCACCCAAAGAGCTATTGCTGGTTGCCGTTTTATTTTGCGAAATTGGGAGGGAGTATACGCTCATGTCCTTGTCGTACACGTTGATAGTGCCGCCGCCAATACTAACGCTTTTGACAATATTCCCCCAAAGTAAAGAATCATAGATGTTTAAAGTACCGCTAAAAGATGATGTCGTTCGCACATAGTTTTGCGTTGTACTGCTTCCGGCCTGAAGCCCAATCATCTGGATTGTTCCCCCACCTTCAACGGAAACATTCGGGCCGGAAGAAGTGTCGACAGAAGGTAAATAAAATGTTGCATTTTGCGGTCCTGCGCCCGCACCTTCTTTGATGGTGCGAATGCCAGATTTCACACCGAAGGAATCAACAGCGAATGTTTCGAGGTCATTGCCATTGCCGATCGTCAGTGTATCCGTGTTAGCCAGTGTGTAGTTCATTGCATGTGTAAAGCCATATGTATGCGGACTATTATTATGTTTCGATTGAAAATGAATGCCGAACGTGGATACTGTCTGCTCCACCCAGCCGCGCTGTGTTCCGCCGCCCACATAAACTGCTTTTTTGGCAGCATTAATCCAATTGCCGGAAACGACAAAATCATTCGATGCCGTCGTGGCGAAATCAGCACCGTTATAGCTATTTTCAAGCTCGACATATTTCATCCAGGAGCCTGAGCCTGCACTGCGAACAGCATACGGATATGTATGAATCGGATATAGTGTTCTCAAATCGGAAGGAACATTCGTGTCACTGCCATTCACAAAGCCTTGCTCAGGATGAAAGATTGTTAAACCGCGAACACCCGCGTTCGCATTCAACGTAATGAAAGCTGTCGCCGTATCAGGCGTAGCTGTATCCTTGCCGTCATATGCAAGAAGTACAGTTGTATCTAAATTTTCATGTGCATGCAAGAAGTCGTAGCTGCCTCGCAGTTCAACACCGCTTGGAACATTCAATGTTGTTGAGATTTTGTACGAACCGGGAGGCAGAAATACGGTTCCTCCTCCGGCACTTCCTGCGTCGGTTAGTGCAGTCTGGATTGCTGTGCGGTCATCGGTAATCCCGTTCCCCGCAGCATTGTACGGCGCATTTTTTACATTATAAAAATTCGTATCGCTTGTGGGCTTTTTTGCGGGAGCAAACGTATAATACTGTCCGCGAGCTTGCCACACCTGGTCGAGATTAAGAAATTCACCAACTTCTGGACGCAAATAATCCTGTTGCACAGACGCATTTATTTTCGACATTGCTCCATAAGAACCGTTAGAGGTTGGTGGACCCTGCTCCATCAAAATCCCCATTTTGGCATCGTTAACGCTAATATCGTACATCGTTAAACCATCGTTTTTCCACAGCTTCATCCCATACAAGTATGAATTTGTGTACGTTTTAATATACCCGGTTTGTGAGCTGTCCGGTTTATTTGTTATCGCTGAAGGCGCATTTTTCCATATTCCCGTATCCATAAACACATTCGTCACATACGAATATTCATAATTGCCATCCAACGTAATGCCTTGAAACAAAAAGGTTCCGTAGACATTACTAATATTCGTGCCGCTAGCTGATGAAAAATTGATGCCTTTAAAAGAATTATAGAACGTCACATTCGCCACATTCGCCGCAAAAGAATTCGAATCAATAGTGTACGGATAAGTGGTAGGCGTAAACACGCCGCCCGTATAGCTGCCTTGATTCGGATACCAAATACTAAGATTGCGAACGGTCGTATTCGGCGCGTTCAAAGAAATCGCCGATGTCGTCGTGCTGTAAGCAGCCAGTACCGTACCTGCTGCAGGCGTGCCATCGAGAGGACTTTTCCAATCCCCGCGCAATGTTACATTGGTTGGAATCGACAAGCCGCCGTTCAATCGATAAGTCCCGGCTGGCAGGAAAACGACACCTCCGCCCATTTCCCGCGCTTGGTTAAGAGCCGTCTGAATCGTTGCTGTTGCATCATTCGTCCCTGTTGTATCTGCGCTTACCGTCACATTGGCTACAACCACCTCGTCTGAGGTCAGTAAGCCGGTTTTAATCGTTGGAGAAGGATACGTAGGTGCAGTCCCTCTCTTCGTAAACGTAATACTGTCCAAGTACGTCGCCGGATCCGGACCGCTAAATTCAATGGTCAACACATGTGTCCCCGTGCTCAAATTAACGGGCATCGGCACTGTATAGTCTTGGAAAGTTGTGCCTGTTATCGCAGGCGTCGAGCCTAGCTGAATCCCGTCTATAAGAGCAGTAATCGTCGATTTCGTTGTCGTACTGCCCATTTTGGCACGGAATTTGATATCATGCCAGCCGGCATTCGCGCTGCTGACATTCACCGTATATTTCAGATATTCGCTTACGTACCCCGCTGTTGGCGATCCGCTGACCTGATCATTGGAACTTACTATGTAGCGATAGGTTACCGAATTAATCACTTCTTTAAAGATATCAAGATTCTGCACATCCCGATAAGTCGTATCGCGAGAAATTTGCGAGGACGGATGCGCATAATAAACATCATTTATTGCGCCACTATTAAAATCCTCCGCCTCGAACGTCCCAGGTACATTGATCGTCGACAAAGGTGTTCCATCCGAAGCATACGCGACTTGCGGCATCATCCATGGAAACAAACTCGAAACCAAAAAGAAACTCAAAACAACAAGACAAACTTTATATTTCTGACTAAACATGTTATCAATTCCTTTCGACATTTTATGGTTCAGTATTCATGTATTAAGTTGCAGCAAGAAGAGCCGAGTTAACCCCAAGATAAATTTAGGTCTAATTACCTATGAATATATTACCACAAACAAACTGGATGTTTAATAAAAAACAACAAATTTCGCATTGCTCCACTGATTTTTGCCATCTTAACTATTAAGGAAGCCTTTCATTTAGAGTACGTAGCAAGAATTAAAATATATGGAATATCCTTCCACACTATATAGGACGGTTCCCATGCATTTATTAAGTATACCACCTCATGAATCCGCCATTATTAATTAAAATATTGACAAGCTATTAGCTGGAATAGCGGGGAAGGTTGCCAAATTCAGGATAAGCCATTTGAGAACTTTAATAACCCTACGATTTCTCGTAGGGCTCTGTATCAATTTTCGTTTACTTAAAATCTCATTTTAATGAACCAACCTACCATCCCTAAACCGCACAACCCGCTTCGCCTGCTCCGCAACGTTGCCGGTCATGCGTAATCACAATAATCGTGCGACCCTGCTCATTCAACTGCCTGAAAATATCCATGATCTCCGCGCCCGTCTTCGAATCCAGCGCCCCCGTTGGCTCATCCGCCAGAATGATCGGCGGATCGCCTGCCAACGTGCGTGCAATCGCAACGCGCTGCTGCTGTCCTCCGGATAGCTCCGAAGGATAGTGCTTTCTGCGATCTAACAAATCGACGGCTTCCAGCGCTTGTAAAACTAACAGCTCTCGTTGTTTTCTCGATAATCCCCGATAAATCAAAGGTAACTCCACATTCTCATAAGCACTCAACCTCGGAAGTAAGTTGAAGTTCTGGAAAACGAACCCTATTTTTCGATTCCTGATTTCTGCCAGCTGCGAATCCTTCATGGCGTGAATTTGCTTCACATCGAGGGTGTAGATACCTTCTTCAGAGAAGTCCAAGCAGCCGATAATATTCATCAGCGTGGACTTCCCGTACCCCGACGGCCCTATAACGGCAACAAACTCGCCTTGCATGATGTCTAACATTATGTCATCCAATGCTCGAATCGTCTCGCCGCCCATATGATAAAATTTACTAACATGCTCAATTTGGATTAAGGCTGTGCTCCTTCGCAATCTCCCGCTGTGTCCGCTCTTCGCCACCTAGTTCCAACCCGAACCTTCCGACTACGACCTCTTTCTCACGGTCGTCCAATATCTCCAGATTGCGATATATCTTACTCTTCGCATCCACGACATCGTCTGCCTCGCTGCCGAGGATGTCAATCAGCGTAATCTCGTTCCCCTCTTTATCCGTTCCGATTGGGTCATGCAGAGATACATCTTTCCGTGTTTTCTTCAATGAGCGCAGATGCATCAAGATCTCATTCTCGATACAACGTGCAGCAAAAGTCGCCAGCTTTGTCCCTTTGTTTGGGGAGAAAGATTCGATAGCTTTGATCAATCCAATCGTCCCAATCGAGATCAAATCCTCCAAATCTTCCCCCGTATTGTCGAATTTTTTAAGGTTGTGAACACGAAGCAACGTAAATTTCCGCACTAATCACATCAATTATAAAAAAAATCGCCCCTCAGTGAAGTTACACTAGGAGCGAATCTTAATTCACCACTAAAACGATCAACAATTATTCAAATTCGATCGTTTTACCTGTTCTAGCCGATTCATAGATAGCTTCCAAAATCTGGGTAACAACAAAAGCTTGCTCAGGTTTGACAAGAGGCTCTGTGTCATTGAGAATGCTTTCCAGCCATTGTCTAGCCTCTTTCACGCCTGGATCTTCGGCACCTGCGTCAAAATAAGCGATGCCTCCGCCTGTCGTAGCCTTGGTTTCGACTAGCTTTCCATACTTTGCGCTGTTGAAAACCAATTCACCTTTACCGATAGCAGGACTGCCTTTCATTTCCGCTCCACCCTCTGTTCCGCACAGGGTCGTCATGGCTTCTCTTGTATCCGTTATATTCAGCGCCCAAGCACATTCCAGGAATATCGTTGCACCATTTTCCATCTTAATAAATCCGAAGGCAGAATCTTCTACTTCATAGGCTTTAGGATCCCATGGACCGAACATGTTGCCTTCAAACTTATCAGCTAATTTATGGAATACAGATCCTGTCACTGATTTCGGCTTGTAGTTGTCCATGAACCAAAGAGATAAATCTAGCGCATGCGTGCCAATGTCGATCAACGGTCCGCCTCCTTGCTGCTCTTTGTCTGTAAATACACCCCAGGTTGGAACTCCGCGTCTACGAAGGGCATGGGCTTTGGCAAGATAAATATCGCCGAACTCACCTTGGCGGCATGCTGTGTACAATACCTGTGAATCGTCTCTGAACCTATTTTGGTAACCGATAGTCAATTTTCTTCCTGTCTTCTTGCTTGCCTCTAACATCTTTTTAGCTTCAACAGAATTGATGGCCATAGGCTTCTCACACATGACATGCTTACCTGCCTCCAGCGCAGCCACCGTTATGAAGGAATGCTGAAGATTGGGGGTCAACACATGAATAACGTCAATAGACTCATCTTGCAATAATTCCCAATAGTCAACATAAACTCTCGCCTGCTCCGTTCCAAATTCCTTTGCTGCTTTCACAGCCCGCTCTTCCACGATGTCACAGAAAGCTACCATTTCGCCCAGATGGGTAAGCTTCGCTAATGAAGGCAGATGCTTCTGGTTGGCAATACCGCCGCAGCCTATAATTCCGATTTTCAATTTAGCTGTTGACATGATCGAACCACACTCCTTAAAAGCTAATTTGTCATTTGGTGGCTCTAAACAACCTTTTGCAAAATTTTTAAATCATTCGCTATACTTCTAAATTTATCATCGCTAATACCTTCATTTTCTATAAAGGTGTACTTGATGGTACCCATTTCTTTTAATTTATCGTAGGTGCCTTTAAAATCGATTACACCGGTTCCAAGATCCACAAAGTCACCTGCTTGTATGTATCCCTTTCCGCGATATAGCTGCATCATATCCAAATCTTCATCACCTGGCTGAAGCGCGTCAAATACGTTTAAATGAAGGACCTCTTTATTTAAATCTTTCTGATGGACGAAATCGCATCGGCTGCCTAAATTCTCAAGAACAGCCATAGGATCAAGACCCGCACGCATAACCCAGACCAGATCCAACTCAAATTTGACATATGCTGGGTCCGTATTCTCAACTAATATGTCGTATAAGGTCGTGTCCCCCCATCTTTTGAATTCATGGAAGTGATTATGAAAGTAAAATTGCAAACCGCTTTCCTTGCATTTTTTCCCGATTGCATTCAACTGTTCTGCGGTTTTCATTGTATCTTCACGATTTTTGATCCAAGCAGATGGTAATACAATCGCTTTACATCCAAGTTCAGCATTTTCTTGAATCAACTGATTCCAATTCTCCGCATCTTGATCCAGTCTTTCATGGGCTGATATGGGATTAATACCCAATTCTTCCAGTTTTCTTTTTATGGATTGAAGAGGAAATGAATCACTGTATCGGACGCCTGTCATAAAATTGGTGGTGATTAACTCCACATTGGTATAGCCTGCTGAAGCTACCTTTTCAAGGGTGCCGAAATAGTCGTTGTTTAGTGCTTGGAATACTGAAAATAAATTAACGCCAATTGAAATGCTCATTTTAACTGCTCCTTTTGTGTTAAATTTTGGACGTGCCGAAGCTTATAGTTCGCCAACTTTTTATTCCTAGGTTTGCCTCTAAACAACGTCCATACGAGAGGAAGACCGACTAACACGATCATCGTCGCCACAATGTACACGTCATTGGAGCTCATCGTGAAGGCTTCCGCCTTCAGCAACTTTCGCTGGGCTTCCGCAGCTCCTTCTAAACCAAGTGCCAGGTTGTGTACGGTCAACCGTGATGCGATAAGTGAAGTAAACAACGCGATGGAAAAGGAACCGAAAACTTGGCGGATCCAGTTATTCACCGATGAGGCGTGACCGGACAGCTCACGCGGGATGGCCTCCATACCGACATTAGTAAGCGGCATGATCGTTAACGAAAGCCCAATATAGCGGATAGTGAGCCACATAACGATGTACCCGTGCGAAACGTTCACATCCAGACGTCCTATTGCTAGCGTTCCAATCGCGATCAAGAGAAGCCCGGAAACGATCAGCCACTGCGGAGCAACCTTCATATACAGCTTGCCGACGAGCGGCATCACTCCTGCCATCGCAAGTGTTGCTGGAAGCAAGATCAAACCAGCCTCCAGTGCGGATGCCCCCTGAATGTTCTGCAGGAACACCGGTATCAAGTAGGCACCAGAATACATGTTGAGCGTAATAACGGCCAGTATGGCAAGACTAAAGGTATATTTCTTGTTGACAAATACCTTCAAATTCAAGAGCGGTTCGGGGATCATCAATTCTCTCCGAATAAAGCACCCGAGCATCAGGAAGCCGAAAACGAGCAGCGACAGCGTTCTCCACGAGCTCCATCCCCATGCATGCGCTTCACTGAAAGCGATCAGGATTGAACCGCTGCTCAAAATTACGGTAACCAACCCGGGCAAATCGAACGTTTTCGGTGAATTCAGTTTATAATAGGGAATAAGCCGCCAAGCGACTGCAACTGCCGCAATGCCAAACGGAATGTCCATGAGAAACAGCCATTTCCATTCGAACTTTCCAATTAGCCAGCCAGCCAACAGAGGTCCGAACGCGGGCGAAAGCATCGTCGACAAGGTCCACATGCTGAGCGCAAACGCCTGTTTTTCGCGGGGAATCACCTGATAAAGGATCGTCATTGTAGCTGGCAGGATCATCCCGCCAAATATCCCCTGCACAATTTGAAACGCAATTAACGATTCAATATTCCATGCGAAAGCGCTAAGCCCTGAAATCAGCGTATAGCCAATAAGCGCACCGATATAGAGGTACTTGGTGCTGATTTTTTCCCCAAGATAACCAGTGACAGGAGCTACCACTCCAGTTGCCAGTAAGTAGCCCGTCATCGTCCATTGCATAGTCGTCAAATCGGTATGGAACTGTTCCATCAAAACAGGAAACGCAACGCTAATCGAACTCATTCCTAGTGTCGCAAGAACGGATCCGAAAAAAATCGCAATCATTACAGATACAAACGGTATGTTTCTCTCCAGTATTTCTGTATGGGACATGCAGCTTCTCCTCGCAAAAACTACTTATTGGTTTTCGCCCATTCATCAAGCTGCTTTTGCTTCTCAGCAATAATTTTGTCCATGCCTGAAGCCTTCAGTTTGTTTATAAATTCCGGCAAGTTTTTATCCGGATCCAGCGTACCGGTTTCCAAACCTATTTTAAACTGGTCCTTCACGCTTTGAACAGCAGCCACTTCCGTTTTAACCGGATCAACTGTGAAACTGAAGCCAAGCGCTTTCGATTTTTTGGACGATTTGTTGAATTCAGCCTGATCTTTCCAAAGACTAACAGGATCCGTTTCCCAAATGTAGGAAAGAAATTGATTGCCCCACTCCCATCCATGATTCGGGCTATAGGTAGCATTCTGCGTATCCACGCCATTCGGGAAGCCGATCAACTCCCCCTTCTTGACGTAGTGCTTTCCTTCAATGCCAAAGTCGATCAAGTTAATCAAATCTTTATCAGAGTAGAGCAGGTTAAGGAACATCATTGCTCTCTCTGGATCCTTCGAGTTTTTGGCGATACTGAACATGATATTTGCAATCGACGACGTAGAAGTGACAGGTGGGATAATGCGTGCTGCTACCATCGGTGTGCCTGTCAAAATGGCTTCCTTCGTTTCATATCCAGGCTTCATATGCACTGTAAAGGAAAAAGCTTTACCGGCCTTCACAAGGTCTTCAGGGCGGATTTTGTTTGTAGCGATATCCTTAGGGATATAGCCGTCCAAATACCATCTTCTGACCATTTTCAATAAATCCGCATATTGCTTCGATTCAAACCAATTGACTACCTTCAGGTTATTATCATGGTCCGGCAGCACACCGTTATCATCATTTAAAGGGTCCATAAAGCCAGGTGCAATGGACGCGATAAAGGACGTACCCCCACCTTCCGGAACAATAGCCGCCATATTCGGCTCGTTATCTTTGACAACCTTGAATACGGCATCCAAATCATCAAAGGTCTTGATTTTGCTCAGATCAATCTTGTATTTATCAACAATATCTTTGCGCATCAGGATGCCGTAGTCGGATGCCCAGTCGCGTACGCTAGGTATGCCATAAAGTTTACCGCTGGCCATCGTCGCTTTTTGAATCTCCGGTGTGACAACCTTGGCAATATCCTGTCCATATTTCTTAAGCAGATCCTCTAAGGGAACAAGCTGCCCTTTGGCCGCTTGCGTACCGTAGCCGAGTGCTGTCAAGGTTACAAGCAAGTCCAGATTTTCATTGCTCGCAAGCATCAGATTGATTTGTTGCTGATACGCAGCAGGGTCAATAGGCACAAATTTGACGGTTGCATTAATCTTCTCTTTAGTCAGTTTGTTAACGGCATCCTGAATCTCCTGCAGATCTTTAATGTTACCGATTTTATAATAGGCCACTGTTAGTTCATAAGGCTTTAAGTCCGTCTTCGCTTTTGCTGTTTCCCCTGACGCGGTTGGCGAATTTGTCGACGTAGAGCCTCCGCTACTACCGCCGCAAGCCGTTAATAGCAACGTAATCGCCATTATTCCTGCTAATACTGATTGGATGCCCTTTATATTCCTTCTCATTTCATAGCCTCCCTAGTTTTATCTAGCATTTATGCTAACCGACTGATGCCGAGTATAGCCTAGCCTTTTACTGCTCCAATAACGAGACCTTTGACAAAGTATTTTTGAAAAAAAGGATACGCGATCAGCAAAGGAACAGTCCCAATAACTGCCATAGCCATCCGGACCGATTCCATCGGAATGTTACTGCTTGCAGCAAGTTCCGTTGTGGTGCTGCTCGCATTGCTTGACAAAAATTGCGCGTTTAATAAAATCCGGTTTAACAAATTTTGCAAACTGAACAGCTTGCTGTCGGTCACATAGATTAATCCGTTGAACCAATCGTTCCAATAGCCGATCGTTTGCATCAATCCGACTGTAGCTAGAATGGGAAGAGAGAGCGGAAGCACGATCTGGAAAAAGATTTTAAACTCCCCCGCCCCGTCAATGGATGCTGATTCAATAACCGGGGTTGGGATTGAAGTCATAAAAAAGGTGCGCATAATCAGCACGTAAAATCCGTTGGATAACAAACCGGGAATGATTAAGGCCAGCAGTGTGTTTTTCATATCGAAAACTTGTGTATATACCAGGTAGGTGGGGACCAGGCCTCCGTTAAACAGCAGTGTGAAAAACACGATAAACGAGAGTTGCTTGCGAATCAGCATATCCTTTCTAGATAATGGATAGGCGCATAGGGCAGTGATTGATAACCCCACAAACGTACCAACTAAAGTTACCAGAATGGTAATACCGTAAGCCCGAAATATGTTGGAGGAATCATTCCACAAAAATTCGTAAGCTGCCAAGCTGAATTTACTCGGTAGGAAGGAATACCCTTCTGACACAATGGTCATTTCATCGGTAAAAGAAGTAATCACGAGCAGAAAAAACGGAAGAAGACAGAGACAAACAATGCCAATAAAGAAAACATGAATGATCGCTTGGTACAGTTGGCTTTTTACTTTCAATTGTATTCCCCCCTTATTAAAACAAAGCGTTATCGCTGTTTCGCTTGCTCACCACGTAATTCGAGATGAGTACGAGAATGAATCCCACAACGGATTGATATAGGCCCGCCGCCGAAGACATGCCGATGTCGCCTAATCTTAGTAAAGCCCGATAAACATACGTATCGATAACGTTTGTTGTCGGGAAAAGCGCGCCCGTATCAAGCGGTACTTGATAGAACAATCCGAACTCTGAGTAAAAAATACGGCCAATTTGCAGCAGCGTCATAATCACGATAACCGGAGCAATTAAAGGGATTGTAATGTTTGTGATCTGCTGCCATTTACTCGCTCCGTCAATCCTGGCCGCCTCGTAATATTCCGGGTCGATTCCAATAATCGCCGCTAAATAGATAACGCATAAGTATCCAACATGCTTCCAAATGTTCACTAAGGTCAAAATATAAGGCCAATACTTGGCTTCGCTATACCATGAAATCGGATCCATTCCAAGCATAGGCAGGATCTGCTTATTAATGTAACCGGTTTCTCCGCTTAGCATGGCAAGCACCAAATAACCGACAATAACCATGGAAATCAAGTAGGGGATGAGAATGATGCTTTGGTAAAACCGGGCAAATAATTTCTTCTTCACTTCATTCAGCAAAATAGCTACGCCGACGGCGATGATCAGATTAATGATAATAAAAGCTGTATTATATAGAATCGTATTTCGGGTAATCAGCATGGCGTCAGAGGTTTTGAACAGGTACTCGAAATTTTTAAATCCGACCCAATCGCTGGCCCAAATTCCTTTCGTAAAGTTGACATCCTTGAACGCGATAATCAAGCCAAACATCGGTAAATAGTTGTTGATGATCAGATAAATGATTTCGGGTATAACCATCACAAACAGTGGGGCATACCTCCATATTTTTCTCATTTTTTTGCTGGTTATTGATTTCGTTGACGTTATCTTAGCAGTTGTCGTGGTCGCTGAAGTTGATCTTGTTGTTGTCGTTGACCCCATATCGTTTCCCCCTCATCGGTTATACTATCATCATATATAACTGTCACTTTGCACTCTACCTGTTTCCCGACTTCCTGTTATAGCATTTCCGACTTCTTATTAAACAAAAAAGATCGCGCCCGAGAAGGGAACGATCTCATTGTATTAGGAACCCTAGGTTACTAAATTTCATATAATTTGCGGTAATCCTGTGGATTGGTTGAAGTTGCTTTCTTGAACATTTTTGAGAAATGGGAAAAATTATTATAGCCCACCGAAGCGGCAATGCTGCCAACTGGAAGATCCGTCTTTACCAGCATCTCTTTGGCCAAGGAGACCCGTTCCTGTAGAACATAATCAGAAACCGTCAAGCCGGTTTCTTTCTTGAAAATTCTTGTCAGGTAGTCTGGATTCATATTCACATAGCTTGCAATGTCCTCCCGCGAAACATCTTCGTTGATGCGCTGAGCGATATATTGTTTCGCTTTTTCAATAACAGTCTGGCTTTCAGCCACAGTGTTAATTCGACACGTAGCTTCTTCGATCATCGTGATTATCCATTGTCTAAGATTAGCTATGGAACGAGAAACGTACGATGCTTGCATATTCAGAAGTTCTTCCGAAAAAACCTGATGCGCCCTCAAGCCTTTATAATGCAATACGTGATGAATCATTTGGAGAAAGTCCTCATAAAATCCACGCAATAATTTGGAATCGAGTTTCTCCATTTGCTGCATTGCATCCAAACTTTGATCAATTTCTTTGAGCAGTTTCCCTTTGCATCCACACTTGAGCAATTCCGCCCAACCGTTCATTTTAGGGACTTGATATGTTTCGTAGCAGCTGCATCGTTGCTCACTTAAGAAGAAAATTTTATTCGTTTGTGTAACATTGCGGGATTCCATCGTGACTAAGGATTCGAACATCTCGAGCATTCCCTCCGTATATACGGGAGCACCGACATAACAACAAAGATCACAGAAAAAGTACTGGTTACAAGCATCGATAAAGCCCTGTAATTCGTTAGTTAGCTTCGCTTTATCGATCTTGCTTCCCAGGCCGACTGAGAGGATGGCCAGTAACCCACCGCTTTTGACCTGAACGATTTGGCCGTTTGTCTCTTTCCGTACAGCCAATTCTTCCAAAGAGTTGCGCAAGGCGTATTCCATTATTTTTTCTTCACGAAGAGTCAGCTTTTTATGCCAACGCTGTACACTGATCCAAATCGGCACAAATAAGTCTGTAACGCTATAAGGTATATTTTGCTTCGCCATTATTTCTTTGATTTGATCTCGATTGGAAGGGATAGACCTTTGAATTAAATCCTGCCAGAAGCGCTCTACAACCATGGGTTGGTACGATTCCCATAACTGATAGTAATGTTTATAGGTTTCATTAAATTGAACTAATCCTCTTTTCTTTTCCAATTGGTCGATGGCTTTTCGAACGGCTTTCTCCAATTCCTGAAAACGGACGGGTTTGAGCATATAATCCAGACTTCCCAATTGAATTGCTTTTTGTGCGAATTCGAAATCAGCATGACAGGTTAAGAAGAGCGATTCCGTATCAGGAGAGTGTTCTTTAACCCAAGTTAACAGTTGAAATCCGTCACCTTCCGGCATCTCAATGTCGCAAAGCAGAATATCAATTTTTTGGGTCTCAAAGATTTCCTTCGCCTGGCGTATGTTAAAAGCTTCATGAACCATTGAAAACCCAAGTAGGTCCCACTGTACTCCTGCTTTTATCCCTCGAACAGCATGAATTTCATCATCCACGACCAGCAATTGAAGCATAGACTTCTCCTCTTTCCTTCTCATGAAATGGGATGAGAATTTCAATTAATGCGCCATGGCCATCCCCATTCGAAAATGTGATCCGTGCTTGATCTTGATACAGCAGGCGCAATCGTCGCTGCACATTCCATATCCCGATATGATGACCTTCTCCGTTACCGATATCCATTTCCATCTGCAGCCGAGCCAAAATGTCTTCAGGAAATCCTTTTCCAGTATCCTGCACCCGTATACGGATTCTATTAACTTCTATGGCTTCAATGGTTATACCAATATGAACCTGTTTATCCATGCTAACTGCGTGTTTGATCGTATTTTCCACAAAGGTTTGAATAACAAGCGGAGGAACCAATTCGTCCATCAGGTTATCTAGAACAGATAGATGATAAGTCAAATTATGAGGAAACCGCATCTCCTGGATGCGAAAGTAATTAATCGTATGCTGGACCTCATCCCTCAAAGCGACGAATGCCATGTTGCTCCGAAACATAAAGCGGAAATATTCTACGAGACTAAGCGCCATTTCCTGAATTAATGAAAACTCTTTCACCTGCGCCAAATTATAAATAATGTTCAACGAATTTAGAAAAAAGTGCGGATTAATCTGAAGCTGTAAATGCTTGAGCTCGGCCTTCTGATGATTTAATTTTTCTTTCAAAACATTAATTTTCAATTCCTGTATTTGCGATATCATGCGATTGAAGGATTGGTTCATCTTGTCGAATTCAATGACAGAAGGGCTGTAGGTTATACGGACGTCCAAATTCCCGTCTTCGATTCTCCTCATAGCCATCATGATGCGGTTAATCGGAATCAAGATGATTTTCCTCAGAAGAAACAAAATGAAAGGAAGCAAAATAAGTGATCCAATCAAAATGAATGATACCATTCGGCGAAGGAAAGGAAGATTCTCCAGAATGATGCTGTCTGGTATGACAGCGATTAATCTGAAACGGCCTTTCACGGATTTTTCGCCAACGACTAGAAATTTTTCATCTTTTCCAGTAAGTTTGTAATCGTTTCCAACATTGTTCAAATTAATTTGATTTTCTTGTACAAAAGCTTGGTTTGACATAGTCTCGAACTGGTCCGTAACCAGCAGCGCCCTGCCGTTATTGCCCAAATCGACTAGGTTCAGCGGCACCATTAATTTGCTCGCATCCGTCCATGCACCGATATAGACATTCCCATATTTGATCACACGAGTTAAAAAATATTGTTCTCCGAGTTTTAGCATGAACCATTCTTTCAGACTTGTCTGATTTGAACCATCTCGTTGATCTTGAAAAATGGTCTTAATGCTATTTTCAACTGCTTGCTGTCTGGTGTAAGTGACTTGGTCACTCATAACTGTCAATAAATCTTGATTCGGCTCAGAGTAAACAAAGAACATATCCATTGATTTATAATTAGGGAGGTCTTTTAATAACTTATTATTTAATTGAATTTTCGTATAAGAATACCGATCGGCATTTTGATCTCGCTGTGTGTCAAGTACAAGCAGTCCCGTGTCTTGCGCAGCGAAGTTGAATAAATACTTGTCTACCTCATCCAAATTACGGTCGATCTGTCCCATATATAGGCTGATTAAATTTTTATTGGATTGTGCCACTTGATTTCGAACAACTTTGATGGCATACAAATTGTTGTAGATCATAAAAGCCACAATGGGTATGACAATAATTAGCAAACCAAATATCAACTTAAAGCGCAGTGATTTGAACAGAGGCAGCGTACGTAATAGCACGGCTGATAGACCTCCCTTCCTGAAAGTTAACTCGATCAGATTGAATGCGCTTCCGATTTCAGATAGGCCATGATCATGTCAATTAACTGCCGCATCATTTCGCCTGGATCGATCTCTTGTTCAACACGAAGAATATTCCCCCTTGATGCCATTCGCTGCGTCATGCTCATCATCGTGTTTGCAATCATGGCTGAAGATTTGACTGGATCAAGATCAGGACGAATCGAGCCATCTTGAATGCCTTCCAGAATAAGTTGAACAGGCGATGGAAAGACATTTCCGATGAATTTTTTGTACTTCTCCTCCAATTCACGGGTTGGATACATTTCACGATAATAGTGATCAAACATTCCAATAAAACGCAAATGACTAGGACTAATCTGGGTGAAATCCTGCCAGGCCAATAACAAGTTCCGCATTTTTTCTTCGGCTCGTTCACCGATTTTGTGAGAATCGACAAATCGAAATAAATCGTCTAAAACCTTCATCTGAACCTCAAACGCAAGCTCATCAATTGAGTTGTAATATTTGTAAAGTGTAACACGGCTGATCCCCAATTGATGCCCGATGTCTGTCATCGTTACAACCGCCAAATCTTTTGCCAAAAAAAGCTCTTGAGCCGCTAGAATAATTTCCTGCCGCCGTTTATTTCTTTGCTCCTCTAATTCCTGTTTCCATCTGCTTGTCATGCAAACACTCCTCGATACAGAAACTCCCCACAGTAAATCACCTCTATTTACACTGTGTAAACACTTTTTTTCACCAATTATATCCAAAAGCTGATATTGATGCAAGACGAATCGATTGAAGGTTTACCGAAGTTAATACTCACCTTATCATTACCAATAGCCTTCCCATAGCTAGTATTCGAACTCATAACATAATGAGGTCCAGTATATGTTAAATATTTATTTATACTGACTAATAGTTAATTTTGATTATCTTTCACCATCGTAGAGAAAATAAAAAGCCCTACGATTAATCTCGTAAGGCCAATCTTTGTTAACCGAATGGTTTCGCCACCTATATAGAAAAATTTACTAACATGCTCAATCTGAATTAAGGCTGTCATACTCTTGAAATCGAATATACGTTAAGATTAGCGTATTCCGCTATTAGCGGAGCCATCTGGCGAAATCCGATCTTTCCGCCGTACAGGGGCTTCCCAAACGTTAACCTTCTCTAGTGAGAAGATTTCATTCCAATTCATGATCTACATGCCTCCTCCCAATAAGCGGATAAGCTTGCTCCAATCCCCGCCCAGTTCTTTCCAAAACCATGAGCGCTGCTGTTCGGGAAGCAACGATGGCGGAATTCTGGAATCCCATGGCATTCGCGAGAAAGGCCTCGGATTCAATTTGGCTGCTTGAGGCTGAAATGGTATCACCTTCAACTTATGCCCTGTTTCATCGAGTGCAACTTCAGGATTACCATAGTCGATAACCCAACGAACAGCTTCCTCTTGATGCTCTTTTTTTACATGCTGGAAGTCGGGATCCTCCGCCAAATCAACAAGTTCATGCGGATCGCTTAGGAGATGATACAGTTCCTCATAGCCGCCGTTCTGATAAAAAAGATATTTCCACTCTTTGCTGCGGACATGGAGCATATAGTTGGGTGCCACATAGAATTCGGAACAGACTACATTTCGCCGAACCGAGGAAGGTTCCGTGAGCATTTCCAATAGATCCAAACCAGACCTGCCATCGTACTTGCCCTTTTCACTTGTCCGATTGACGAGAGTAGGAAAAATATCAAGCAGGGTAGTCAATTCTTCACAGCGGGTACCCGGATGAATAACACCGGGCCACCATGCTAACATCGGGATATGCATACTTCCTTCGTACCCTAAGTTTTTATACCATAACCGATGGTCGCCAAGAAGTTCACCGTGATCGGATGTGAAAATAACGAGCGTATTTCCCGCCAATCCTTCTTCCTCCAACGTTTGCATAATCCGACCAATTTGTTCATCAATAAACGTAATATTAGCATAGTAATAAGCTCTGTTTGTAAGAATAACTTGTTCCGAATATAGATCAGCTTCCATCGCTTGACGATGCGACTCCATATATGGATTTTTCGATGTTCCATCCTTTTCAGACACCCAGGGCCTAGGCATTTCTTCCGGCGCATACAAATCCGTCAAGTGCGAAGGACAATCGAACGGAGCATGCGGTTTGACGAATGATGTCCATAAGAAAAAGGGCTTGTTAGAAGGTCTTTCCGTTTTAAGCCATTCTACTGTTCGATCCCCGCACCATTGTGTAATATGAAGCTCTTTGGGCAGGCAGTTCACGAGCGGCTTCAGCTCGTTGTAACCAATTTCGGGAGGTTTCTCCCATCCCCACGCATCATGCTCCATCAGGTAGCGGTCATAATCATCAAACCGAATATCCTTCAAGCTTTCAGCCGTACGTACGCCTCTCATTTCTTCCGATAAAATAAGATGATCCATCCCATATGTTTGCTCATCCGGTGTAAAATGCATTTTCCCGATCGCCTGATTGTGATACCCGGCTTTGGACAAATAAGCGGCAATCGATTCATCTGTAGCAGTAGCAGGTGCTGATTCGTTATTGTACACATTCGTCTTTCCGGCAGCAAACCCCGTCATCGTACAGGCTCTGGCAGGAGCGCATAGCGGACAAGGGGTAATCGCGTTTTCGAAAACGGCTCCTTCCTGCGCCAACCGATCCAAATGCGGCGTTTGAATCGTTTCGTTTCCGTAAACCCCTAACGTATCCCATCGCTGCTGGTCCGTAAAGATGAGAAGTAGATTTGGTTGTGTCTTCATGTAACTGGCATCTCAGGTAAAGATTCGAATGCTGGCACGTCAACCATGTACAAGTTACCATATCCCGACATATCACTCGTAAACAGCACATGCTTACCGTCAGGGCTTAGTCTCGGATGAACATGAAGATTTTGCGAATGGAAACTTCCCCGGTGCTTGCATAATATACGCGGACCTTTAAATCCGGCCCCATCATTGCGCCATACCTGAATTGTATCTTGAAATTGCTGCCCATGATAGGCGCTCGTTTGCTGACCGTCACCGATAACAAGGGATAGATCATTGGAATGAACATGCATATTTTGAAAAGGAAACTCATACTGTTCGACATGACTGTTATCAAACAGGACAGCCCCGATAATTTTCCCGGTATGATCCTCAAGGGAATTCGTAAAACCGTGATAACCGATATGAATGCCGTCTGACAGCCAATATTCGTGGCCAACATATTCATTCGGCATCTTGTCCTTAACCTTCCAAACTTGCCCGGTAGAGATATCCAGCACCCAAATTCGATGATCAATCTGTTCCCAAGGCCCTTCATGGCAAAATGTTAACAGATGTGCTTGCGTTGGAGACGTATTGACGTGGCCAATCCACAGCTGGTCTTCATGAAACTTTTTCACTTTCCCGTCGAAAGGGGAAACTCCCATAATCATACAGTGCGGCTTCGCACGGAAATACTCCTCAAAACCCAAGTAACCATTCTTGGTATCCATTGCGATACTTTGTGTTAGATCCTTGTTCAGACCAAAGCATAACCACTGCCCATCTGCGGTGCAGCTCAAGCTGCCGAATTTATAGTTCTTAGGAATCGTATAGAGAATCCGTTCTTCCAACGTTCCCAAGTTGATTGCCATGATGGCATTGTCATAATAGAAATAGGCCTCATGTCCGTCTGGATGAAGAAAGGTCCCTTGAATCCGAGATTCACGGCCACGTTCCAAATCCGTTAATTGGGTTATTACACCATCGCGCAGATCCATGCTGTACAGATTGGTAACATTCTCACGATCTGATCCAAAGATCAACTTCCCATCTCCGTAGAATCCATTATTTGTAAAATAAATATGATGACTATGCGAATAATGATTTGTTAACTGAGTTACGGTTACTCCTGTTATCCTATCTGTATAACTGCGCCGTTCCGAAGGCCAAACCGTTCCTTTACCGCCTTTAGATCTTGCCATTGTCATCGCAATCGCTCCCTTAGTTATAACGTTATACATTCCATCCGGAATCCTTGAGAGAAAAAGCCCAGTCCTATGGAGCGACTGGACCTTATCCTCTAAAAAGCAGGTTACTCCCTTACCTATTTAGCCTTGTTCGCAGCGAAAGCTTCGCTTATTTCTTTCGTATAGTCATCGCCACCGCTCTTTTTCCACAAATCCATTTCGGCTTTATAGCCCGCTTCATCTATTTTGCCAACAATAAATTTAATTCTTGCATCTTCCACCATTTGATCCAATTGCGCACCTTTTTGCGTATAGGTTGCGGTTGTAAATGGTTCTCCAGGATTGGTAACAATGATTTTCTCATTGGCTTTTTGCACTTCAACAGATTTCGTTCGAAGCGGTGTAGATGGTTTGAACATCTCAGGTATAATGTACGGAATCGAAGATAAGAGCTGGGTCATATTCTTGTTATTAATATCAGGAGCCATGGGGTCAGTCGGAACGATTAGATTAATCTGCTTGCCATCTTCGACTTTATAATGAACACCTTCAAGGCCAAAGTTGAGTAATGCTTGCATTTCTTTATCATTTGTCTTATCCAAGAAAGTAAGCACTTTCTTCAGATCAGCTTCTGTTTTAACACTAGATTTCGAGATAAGGAACATGCCGTTGTGTCCAGCTGTCGGTTGATTATGAAGACCAGTAGGGCCGCTTACAGCTCCAATTAAATCTATACTGCCCTTCGGATTGACTTGTTTCATTTTCTCTTCAATTTGATAGGAACGTTCTGTCACGTCAACCGCCACACCCGCTTGTCCGTTAATAATCGGATCATTCCATTTCGCCGAATCATATACCGCGAAATCTTGATTGATTAACTTCTCATCATACAGTTTTTTGAAAAATTTGAGTGCCTCCATATATTCGGGAGTCAAATGGGCGGGTATCAGCTTGCCGTCTTTCTCAGCCCACTTATTCGGAGCTCCGAACCAAGTTTGCATAATATCAAAAGGGCCCGCATATTTGGTTACGACCATGCCATACGTATCGTTTTTGCCGTTTTTATCAGGATCATTGGTGGCGAATGCCTTTAACATCGCATAAAATTCATCGATCGTCTTCGGTTCCTTCATGCCTAAATTATCAAGCCAATCCTTACGGTAGCTGATCCCCATCCGTCCGATCGGGCGGGATACATAGAGGCCATAGAATTTACCGTTTACTGACGTATTGTTAAGAACAGTTGGGTTCGCTTGTTTAAGATTCGGATAATCTTTGAGATAAGGACCTATTTCCCAGAATGCACCTCCTTTGATGGCGTTGGCAACAGCAGGCAATTTCGCATTATTGACAAATAGAAGAGATGGAATCGAACCGGAAGCAAGCGTTATATTCAGTTTATCGTTATAGCTTGCATCAGGAACAAATTGAAAATCCAGCTTCGTGTTTGTATATTCTTCCACTTTTTTCCACACTTTACTTTCCGGGGTAGCCGTATCATTGTAGTAGCTCTTCAGCATAATACTGATTGGTAATGGTTTCTCTACAACTGCCTTCGTCGCTCCTGCGGTGGCCTTAACTGAGTCTGTCGCTTTGGTCCCGTCAGTACTCGAACTGCACCCTGCAATCACTGTAACTGCTAATAACGCGCTAGTTGTTGCATACAATGGCTTTTTCTTTTTGTCCCAATTCATATTCTTTTGCCTCCCTTTGTCAAATCAACCATGGTTTTGTATATGATGAAGCAAGCACCTGTCTTCACTACCTTACCGGCCTTGAACCGATGCTGCGACAATCCGAAAATAATCACGTCACCTCGAAAACGATTAACCTTTTACAGCACCAATTAAAACGCCTTTAGCGAAATACTTTTGAATAAATGGGTAAACCATCAAAATCGGTAATGTACCCACGACGATGATTGCCATTTTAATCGATTGATCCGGAGGTTTTACGTAAGTAGGATCGTAAGTTCCCATTTCTAGCGAGCCCGTTGCCATTAGTACAATTTGCCGCAATAGCACCTGCATCGGCCACTTCTTGGCGTCTGATAAATAGATCAGCGCATTAAAGAAATCGTTCCAGTGTGCAACCGCGTAGAAAAGAGCGAATGTTGCTATAACTGGTTTAGAAAGCGGCAGAACAATTCGCCACAGCACACCAATATCATTACACCCATCAATTCGGGCCGATTCTATCAGTTCATTAGGAATTTCTTGAAAAAATGATTTTATAACAATCAAATTAAAGGCGTTGATCGCAACAGGCAGCATAACAGCCCAGTAGGTGTTCAACAGTCCTAAGCTTTTAACAACCAGGTAAGTAGGAATAATGCCACCGCTAAACACCATCGTGAAGATGATCAGGTTCATGAAGACATTTCGGCCAATCATATGGCGTCGCGATAAAGCATAGGCCATCGTAAAGGTAAAGAAAAGATTTACAAGAGTACCCCCAATGGTTATAAGTACGGATACGCCCAAACTTCGCGGTAACGTATTATCTTTAAAAACAAATTTATAAGCATCCCATGTGATGTCTTTGGGAATGAGGAAAAAGGATCTGCTTCCAATCTCGAGATCGCTTGCGAACGAACCCGCCACGATATACATAACCGGAAGGATCATGGCAATGGCAACGATAGCAAGAAACAAGTAATTGGCGATATCAAACAATTTTTCACCTATAGACGAATGACGTGTGTTCATCGTACTCTCCTCCTAAGCGTTTCGCGATAGCAAAACTGACTTCGTAAGCATGTGCAAAGATCAGAATATGCCGGAATGCCCAGCTCTTTTGGCTAAGTAATTCGTTGTAAAAACGAGAATGACCCCGATAACGGCTTTAAATAGCCCTACTGCCGCGCTGTAGCTGAAAGCGCCCTGAATGATCCCCGCTGTGTAAACATACGTGTCAAACACCTCAGCAACCGATCTGTTTAATGGATTAATCATCAATAATACTTGTTCAAATCCACGGTCCATAAAGTGACCCATTCGCAAAATCAGCACGACAATGATTGTTCCTTGAATAGCTGGCAGCGTAATATGCCAGAGCTGGCGAAATCGATTTGCTCCATCGACAATGGCAGCTTCATATTGCTCTTGATCAACGCCTGCAAGCGCTGCGAGGAAGATGATCGTTCCCCAACCCATCTCTTTCCAAATACTCTGTGTGATAATCATGGGACGAAACCAGTTTTCACTTGTTAGAAAGTCTATTTTATGCCCGAATACCTTCAGCATCAATTCATTGATGACACCACCTTCTGTCGTCAAAAGAAGATAGGAAATACTTGCAACGATAACCATCGAAATAAAATGCGGGATATAAATTAGCGATTGAATAAACCGTTTGTAAAAAGATTTGCGAACTTCGTTTAGTAAGATCGCCAGAATGATTGGCGCCGGGAAGAAAAACAGCATATCGTACAAGCCAAGCAAAAGCGTATTGCGTATCAATTTGAAGAAGACAGGATCTTGAAAAAATTGTTTGAAATTATCTAGTCCGACCCACTCGCTTTTCATAAAACCGACATAAGGTTGATAATTTTTGAAGGCAAGAAGGACCCCCCACATCGGAACATATTTAAAAATAATAAAGTAGGCTAATCCCGGCAGCACCAGCAGCAGCAAATATTTATCTCTTACCACTTTAGCTATTAATGTGCTTCGCTTGGAAGTTCTAACGGTTGGGACAGGCACGACGTGCTGTTCAGCATCTGAAGTTTGGATCATGTTCTCACTCCTTCGCAATTAAAATTTTAACTTGTGACTTTGTAAGTCCCACACTATAAGATTCATAAATTTCTGACAATAACACTTTTTTAACAATCACTTTCTTCCAAATAGTATGAATCAAGAAAAAAAGTATTAGCAACAAAATAAGGCCCCGCACAAAGGTAATTTCCTTCAACACCACTTTTAAATTTCATCGATGACGGGAGCTTTCTCTTTTTCACAGGAATAAGACTTTTTTTCAATCGCAAAAAAACACAAACCGCCATTGTTGGCGGTTTGTCAGTATAATGCTATTAATTTCGGTATAAATCCCGATATTGGCTTGGTGTAATACTTTCTTGTTTCTTAAAGATCCGGTTAAAATAACTCGGCTGATAGCCAACCTTCTCGGCAATGTCATTGATTTTCAAATCCGTGTCACGCAAGAGATCCTTCGCTTTTTCAATACGCAGCTCGGTTAAATAGTCGATGAAATTTTTACCACTGACCTGTTTGAACGCTTTGCTTAAAGCAACCGTATTCGTGCCTGCGTGATCGGCACAGCTGTCCAGAGATATTTCCTTCATATAATTGTTCTGCAAATAAATCATTGCAGTTTCTACGGTCTTTTTCACTTGCGAGTCGGATCGCGATTCCAATTCTATCATGCAGGGACTTACTACTTTGTCGTGAAACCAGGTGATCATTTTTTGTTGATCTCCGATTTGCATGAGTTGTTCATACAAATTGGCCGAATTGAACATACGGTTTAGATCCAGACCCGCAAGTCGAATCGCATGCAAGATACTGCCAAGCAGTTGGAGTGCTCCCTGGTGTATGTCAATCACTTTAGCACCGCGTTCAATCAGCTCTTCCAAGAAAGTCTGAATGAGTTGTTTCGCCTCATCTTTCTGGGCTGTACGAAGCGCTTGAATAATCTCTCTTTCGAGTGCGAAAGGATAATGAATCTCCTGGTTCTCTTTGTCATGTTCTTCCAGAGACTCCAGATCGATAATCTGATTCCGGCTCTCGAAGCGGCGCCTGCTAGACGCCTGCATCGCTTCTTCAAATCGGGAGGGCACATGAACAATAGAAACAGCGAGACTGCCGATCGTAACCGAGACGTACACGTTAAGCACATGATGAATAGCTTGGGTCAGTTCTTGACTAAAGGTTCTGAATGCTTCCTTCTGTTCGTTTTCGGTTTCGTCCGGAACGATAAGGAGGAGACCCACAGATAAATCGTGGAAATTCATCACTTCCGCTTGCTCGAAACAACTTGATGCGAGCTCCTTCGTAATATTCGCAGCAACGAAAGTGACGAGACCTTCATCGCCAGACGAGAAGCGTCCTTCCAAGTTTTCAAATCCGCTCAAATGGATGTACAGCACGACGTAATGCCGATTATCCACCGTCCAGCCGAAATTGCGCATCCTCTCAAAAAGAGCCTGCTCGGAGTATGAATAGAGATACCCTTGGACAAGTTGAAGCAGGAAGCCCTCCTTGAGATGTGGAAGTTGCTGTTCCAGCTTGTTCTGAAGCGTCATACTCTCTCTCGTCAGGTGCAGCCATTCTTTCTCAATTATTTTAAAATCATCATGATGTTCGTTCCCTAACCCCGTTAAAGCTGTATTTCCTGTCAGCATTCGAACTAACTGGGCGATAGGCGAATAGATGCGTCGTGAAGCCAGCCAAGATAAAACGAATGCGAGCAGCAGCATCCCGATACTTAACGTCAATACCAGTTGAGAAATAAAAACGACCGGTTTTGTAATCACACTAATCGGAGATGCAGTAACGTACTTCCAATCGGTACCAATGCGAGACATCGTCCCAAAGGATACCGTGTAGGTCGACTGGTTCCAATCAAACAGGAATGAGCCTGATCTATTATTGCTGGTAAGAACCTCTTTCTTAATGGCTTCATCAAGCTGTGACACTGACTCTTGTCCTGAGCTAGATAGCAGCTGCTCGCCATTCTCGTCCAACAGGAACGTACCCCCGTCGTCATAAGGGGCCAATGTTTGCAGCAGCTTGGCGACCTTCTTCGTTTCGATTGTGACCGCAATGATGCCGAAAGGCTTCTCATCGGTTTCAGGTATTTTTATCATTAAAGATAATGGGTTATCACTTGTAGAATCCGATTCGGACGTAATCTGTGACCAGAACACGTTCTTATCATGCGCGAGCAATTGCCTATATCCGTCGATCTGCGCAGCATCCGTTAATGCCTCGTATTGCGGATGAAACCGCACGGGGGCTGACCCTTCCAAGAACAACTCTGCTTCAATAGCCAGTGGATTGGCACCTTTCATATTGACTAAAGTCTGTGTAATGTTGCGAGCAATCTCAAAATCGCGCGATAGACTTAAACTCGCCAATGAGTAATTGAAATTTGGATCGAATGCCCAATGCATTGCTGACGTTTCCAAGTAAGAGAACTGCTCGTCGATATTGGCTGCTCTCAGTTGAATCTGCTTATTGTGCATCTGAAGGAGCTCGTTTTCCACGCGTCCTCCTGCCAGCCAATTCATTAAACCTCCAAAGATAAGTCCAGGAATACTGGAAATGAGCAGAACAATAATCCAATTATTTCGAAAGCGCTTACTTTTAAACACAAAACTCCCCCGATTCTTTAGTATCTTTTTTCTATAGTTAATCAATTGAGTTGTTTATTAACTTAATTCTATTCTCGATATTCATGAGATCTCCTGCTTTGACTTAAGCCTCAACACTCATAGATGCAGTTTACTGTATGCTTATAGGTTCTATAGCAAACTTAGTAGACAAGCTCCCCCCCAATATTCATTACTAACTAAATAACCCCGTAGAAATTAAAAAGTGAATGTTCACAAAAGTAAACATCCACTAACGAATTCTATTTTCCAGTCCGTAATTTTCAAAGCCGGACTTACCGGTAAGGAGTGCGTACTGATGGACATGATGGGATTATAATGCTGGTAGCCCAGCGATTCCATAGCATTGCGGAGCTGTTCCACTTCCTTGGCTACCTACATTTTTACTCGCCTAACGAAATGTGTTTCTAGTGAAAAAGATTCTATAGACATAGTAATAAACTTGAAAAAAATCGTAAAAAGCCCGGGAGCGCTCCCGGGCTTCTACTCTTCATTCGTTACTCACGCTCCAACCGATGTTCCAACTTGCTACCATCGTAGCTCAGCATGAGTCGCCCCGCCGGCAGCGTCAGCTGCAGCTCGAATGGCTTAAGGCCAGACGGTAGCTTCCGTTCGCAAACATATGATTTGCATTCCTCCGATACAAGAGTAAGTCCGAAAATCTCCTCGATCAACACCGGAATCGGCGAGCTCGCCCATGCATGACAGAGGCTCGTATTCCACTTCTGCTCTTTACCCCAAGCCTCATCGGTTGTCGCGCCTTCCCTCAGCATGTTTTGCCAGGACCTTTCATCGTCTGACATGATTAGCTCGTAGATCAATTCGTACTCCCCGGCTTTTGCCAAACTTTTCAGCACAAAATAAGACATATACACGCCGCAGCTAAACCGTTTGTGACGGATCAACGCAACGATAGCAGGAACAGCCTCTTCCGGAGCGAGCCCGAACAACAACGATAGCACATTCGCATGCAGGGAAGCATGCTTAGTGAGTTTGGAATCAGCGAATACGTGTGCTTCTGGACAGTAAAAAGCATGGCGGAACGCCTGCTTCAAAGCTGGAAGGACATCGTCATACGCGATCGCCAAGATGTCCTTGATGTCTTGAACCGCGCGGATCGCGCCAACATACCAAGCGTTCATGACCGCATGGCAGCCGTCGCTGACAGGCCTAGTGAGCGGAAAGTCGTAGCCGTCCCGGAGATTGTCTGGCCAGTCGACCAGATTCCATTTCTCTTTGACATGCTCAATCAATCCGTCCTCCCGCTGATAGCAGTTAAAATACGCAACGACTCCTTCGGCATACGGCAGCATGTCAAGGAGAAACGCCCGATCGCCCGTAAGCTTGTAGTACGTCAGCAGCTGCATCGGCCATTGGCAGGAAAAGTCCGCAATCTCCTGCATGAGATTCCCCGGCACGACCGCCATCAGGCCCGGGCATACGGCAGAGCTTAAGGCGAACTCATGAAGCGCCTTCTTCCACATGCGCGAATCACCGCTCAGGTACAGATGGGCATGTCCAATCACCGTGTTATCGCCGAGGTACTGTCCCTTCTCCCTGCTGGGACAATCGAGGTACGACTCTTGCGTGCAATTGCGCAGCGCCCGATCGCAAATATCCCAGATGCCCTGCAGGATCGGATCCTGACTTTTAAAGACGGCATAGCTGCTCAGCAATTGCGGGTAATGACGAACAACGGCTGAGACAGCACGGATGTCCACGACTGCTTTGGGCGAAATGACCTCAACATATCGGAACGTTTTATAAATATTGCGTGTCGTAACCGACCGTCGCTGCCTGCCCATCGCCATACTTCCACAACCGCCTGCAGGTCCAGCTCTCGTCGCTCAGACACACTACCTCGTCCCCCGCCTTCAGTTCAGCAATAAGCCCCTGTCTTAAATCTCCGCTGCTGTAGGCACCTGATTCGTACTATTGCTAACGCTATCCGTCAGCTTTTGATAGCTTGAGTAATTCTATTTCGCTAGGCGCTGCTTGACGCGCTGAATCGCTTGAGACCGATTATGTACCTCTAACTTACGATAAATGTTCTTCATATGAAACTTTACCGTGTCCAGTGTAATATTCATTTGAACGGCAATCTCCTTATAAATCAATCCCTCTGTGAGCAAAAGCAGCACCTGCTCCTCCTTCTCGGTCAGAGTCTCATCCAACAAAGACGTGTGAGACTGGCCGCTGCCTGCGGCTTCAAGAAGCAGCTGGATATAAGTCAAGGGCACCAATGGCATCGCAACTTTGTGCTGTTCGTTCATAAGCTCGGCTAACATCTCAACCATCAGCGGTCCTTCATCAAGGAAGCTGCGAATATAACCCGTCGGTTCCGACAGCCTTAAGGCGATACTCAAGGAAGCAAATGCCTCTTTGGGAAACTCGGAGTGCCAAAGCACCATACTTTGCACGATCTTCAGTTTAATCCGTTCTCGCAAACGATCTTCCTTCTCCGCCAGACGTTCCAGTTTTTCGAGCAAATGCTGGGCATCCTCAATCCGACTGTTCGCTGCGAGTACTCTTACCAAAACCAGATACTCTTCGAAATGACGGTTCGAAACGTCATCCAAATGTGACATCCCGCTTTGCTCAAACCAATCGTATGCCTTGTTGCGATGCCCCTGAATCAGGAGTAGTTGAGCTTGCTCCGCCTTGATCCTCTTACAAATGACATGTTTATCGGGTGAATCAACGTTAGCACCGAGCCCGCTAAGCAATTCGATTGCTTGACTTTCTCTCCCCAGAGCATGTTGAAGCCAGGATGAAGCGAGTCCAAGGTGAATCCAAATCCATACGTTAGTCCGCATATCCTCTCGACTCATCGCCTTTTCTAAATACAACTCCGCTTCCTCCAGCCGATTCCGCTCATAGAGAAGCAAGCAATAAGTTAAATAATGATATCCGATAAACGGATAGTTTTTCTTCTTCTCCCAAGTTTTAATCCACTTCAATAGAAACTGTTCTACCTCATAAAGGTCGTTGGTTAACGATAAAAGATCCATAAATCCTTCGTGCCCAAGATATCGTTTGCTTGAAGACTTCTGGAAGCTACTGCCTTCCGGTAAATAGTGTTCCAACAACTCGTAATATTGTGAAGTCAGCGGCAGGTTATGTTGCAGGTAAGAGAGTATCCCGCATAAATAGTAGAGATTTCCCATCAATTGATTCCATTCCGGTTCAGGGATGAACGCCCTTATAGCTTCGAATCGCATCTCTGCTTGCTTAGCACGCTGCAACCCTCGATCCCATTCTCCATCCATCAATGATTGGGAGATATAATACAATATAAACATTGGTTTGTGCTCATAGCTGTTCTCCGGCAGGGAATTAATCCACCTCAAAAGCACATTCCCTTTCAATTGCATAAGGTCTAGCATGATGTGGTCAATGAGCCGTACAGCATCTTCTGCCTGCTGCGCTTTGATGTAATGCTCCACCGCTTCTTCATAAAGCCCCTCATTCTCATGCCAAGCTGCAGCTCGTTGATGGGATTGTCTCCACAATTCCTGATGTTGTCTAGCGCCCAGCTGCTGCAAAAAATCGGACAGCAATTGGTGGTACCGAAACCAATTCCGCTGATCGTCCAACGGAATAATAAACAAATTCAGCTTCTCCAGTTGTTCCAATTGAGCCTGACTGTCTTCTTGTCCCGTTACCGCCATGCATAATTCCCGGTTCATGCGGCTTAGAACGGAGGTTGCCAACAAGAATTCCCGCAAGGATTCCGATAAATGCCCAAAAACTTCTTCCAATAAATAATCGGAGATATGGCGCTGTTGACCATTGAACTGGCGAATCGTATCGGCAATATTGACACTTCGTTTCAGTGTGATAGCCGCAAGCTGCAGCCCACTCACCCAACCTTCTGTCTGACGGAACAACTCGATTACTTGATTCTTCGTTAGCGATAAGTCCGTCGTGTCCCGGAAGAACACAACCCCCTCTTCCAGCCCAAATTGCATATCTTCGATTCGAATGACATTGATTTCTCCTTTTGCAAGCAGTCTGGCTGTAGGGAAGGGTAATTCGGTACGACTTGCTATATAGAGATGGATGTGTAGAGGCAAATGTTCCAGCATATAGCGTATCGATTCATTTATAGACGCATTCTCAATGACATGATAGTCGTCCAGAATAAGAACGAAATCGCCACTAATTAAGCTTAGCTCATGTAAGAACGCAGCAACAGCGGAATCAATGGACGCTTCCGACTCCTGCTCAAGCAGAAATCCAATCGATTCTCCGAACCGCGGAAGACTTTTTCGTATGGAAGCCAAGATACAGTTCCAGAACGCACTCCAATCGTTATCATACTTATCCAACGAGATCCAGGCAATCGGATGACCGCATTGCCTAGCCCATTCGCTTAACACTGTCGTTTTGCCGTAACCAGCTTGGGCAGATAGTAAAGTTAACTTGGTCTCCATGCCTTCCTCTAGCTTGCGCGTCAATCGCGGCCTTGACACCAATAATTTTCGCGCTGGGGGAATAAGCAGTTTTGTACTCCAATTCATGAACATGGCCTCCGAATGCTGAGTATATCAATATACATTCGATTATATCCGATTATAGTTTAAGCACAAGAGTTCGGTGAAGTTGATAGTAATTGGCCTAACCAGTCATCAAGCTCAACGAAACTAGCTTTGGGATATGCCGTCAAGAACACAAAGGACAGTACCCCGCGGGTACTGTCCTGGAATACCTATTTACTTACATTGCCTAGAGTGGTCAAAATTGTAACAGCCTCTGCTCTCGTCGTATAACTGGCGGGATTAAATCGATTCCCTCCTACACCTTGCATAAGACCTTGCGATTTCAGTTCCGCCACTGCGCCTCGAGCCCATGCAGGAATGCTCTCGTCGTCCGTGAACCCGGTCGAATCCAATTCGCCCTTCAGCCCAATCGCCTTGGCGACCATCACCGCCATCTCAACTCGCGTGATCTCGGCATTCGGGCGGAATGTACTGTCGTCATATCCGGTAATAATGCCCGCCTGCACGGCTTTCGCCACCGCATTACTAGCCCAGTCAGGAATCTGCGCCGCATCCTCGAAAGTCGATTGCTCCGCCGCTCCCGAATGCTCGACCGCGTTCATTAACATCACTGCGAACTGAGCTCTGGTGACCCTGAGGTCCGGCCTGAACGTTCCGTCCGAATAGCCAGTCACGATGCCGCCGAGGGCGCCTTGGCGAATCGCTTTCGCCGCCCAGTGTCCGGATATGTCGCTAAATTCAACTTCCGGCGTTGACGACCCATTCACCGCCAACACGGCAAATTTCGTGAAGTGATCGACCTCTTCGGTAATGAAACCGCCACTTACTACACCGCCAACCTCCACCCACTCCTGCTTCACTTCGTCATAATAAAAGATGGAAGCCCGCTGGTCGCCGCTCAGTTTCGCTGAATCGAAGGCAAACGTCAGCTTGATGCTTCTTTTGAATTTACCTGGGACATTCTTCATGACTTCGAATACTTGACTTAACAGCACTTCGTCATTCGCAAGCAAATCCTCCGTGTCCAACAAGGTTTCAATCGTCAATCGTAAATTCTCGTCCATCGCATCAGCAGGTATCTCGATGGTGATCTCATCGTCGTTCAGACTAACTTCTCCCGGCCGGCCGACGGGAAGCGACAGCTCACCATTGTCGGAGACAACTTCGCTGTTGTCAGATTCAACTTCGCTATTATCTGGTACGACCGGACCGCCGGCGTTTCCACTCGATACGATCATCCACTTGGCATACAGCGTTATATCTCCGCTTATCGTATCCGTCGCGAAGTCCCATGACGTTACCTGGCCCACATCGCGATACCAGCCCGTGAACGTGTAGCCCGCTCGCGTCGGGTCAGTCGGCTTCGTGATTGTCGCTCCGGCGCTTACGTCGGTCGCACTGTCCACGGCGCTGCCTTCCTGCGAGTCGAACGTTACAGTATAGGTCATGACCCCAGAAACCCATGAAGCTAGTAACAAGGTAGAGTCTGTCACCGTATCCGTCGCGAAGTCCCACGGCATCCCATTCGCCATATTAATCCAACCAAGAAAGGTGTAGCCTAGCCTAGTTGGCAACGGCGGTTCACTGATCTTATCCCCCCAACTGAGGTCAGTAATAAATGTCGGTTCGCTTCCGTCGTTCTTATCGAACGCCACCATATACGTCTCGGTCTCCCACTTCGCATACAGCGTGAGATTCGTACTCACCGCATCGATCTCGAAATTCCACTCCGTGGCATAACCCGTTTCCCTATACCAGCCCCCAAACGTATAGCCCACTCGCACCGGATCAGCCGGTTTAGCAACGATAGCCCCAGAGCTTACACCAGTCGCGTTGTCCACCGTGCTGCCTCCCTGCGAATCGAACGTTACTGTGTAAGCGACGACCCATTTCGCATACAGCGTAAGATTCGCGCTAACCTTATCGGTCGAGAAGTTCCACGCTGTCGTACCGTTCGCATCCTTGTACCAACCCGCGAACGCGTATCCTGCTCTAGTCGGATCGGTCGGCTTCGATACAGTCGTCCCAGTGATGACGTTGATCGCGCTAGCCACGACGCTGCCCCCTTGCGAATCGAACATCACCGTACGCATCGCGCTAGAATCCGCCGTCCACTTCGCGTACAACGTCGTATTCGCGTTAACCGCGTCCACCAGGAAGTTCCATGGCGTCGAATAGCTTGTATCCTTATACCAGCCTGCGAACGTATAGCCTGTTCTCGTCGGATCGACAGGCTTCGCAAGAGTGTTCCCGGCTCGAATGGACGGTGCGTTCGCTACCATGCTTCCTCCCTGCGAATCGAAGAATACCGTGTAAGTGACTTCCTTCCATAGCCCATAAAGCATCACATTGCCGTTCACCGTATCTGTCGCGAAGTCCCAAAACTTATTATTCTCTACGTCATACCAACCAAGGAACTCATAACCCTTTCTCGTCGTCTCTTCCGGTTCGTCTATCTTTTCTCCTTGGTTAATACCGATTATACTTGCCACTGGGCTTCCCCCCAACGAATCAAACGTTACAGTGAACGTATTCGGCGGAATAAGCTCCCAATTCGCGTATAACACGAGGCTTTCGCCTATTGAATCGGACGTGAAATCAAAAGGAATGAAGGAGCTGCTTCGGGTTGACCATCCCTCGAACGTAAAGCCCTCTCTCGTCGGATCAACAGGCCTTGGGACGCTTCCGCCAGCGATGATTCCTGTTGCGCTCGCCACAGCGCTGCCTCCCTGCGAATCGAACGTCACCGTGTAGGCGACATTCCATCTCGCGTACAGCGTCATATTTTCCGTCACCTTTTCCTTGAAGCTCCAGAGCGTCCACAGTTCCGCTTCTCTGTACCAACCCGCGAACGCGTAGCCCTCTCTCGTCGGTTCGGCCGGTTGCACGGCGGTCGTTCCGGAGATGATGTCGGTCTCACTGGATACGGCGCTTCCTCCTTGCGGATCGTACATCAATGTGTACGTGATTATGGAGACGAGCTCCCACCTTGCATATAAGGTAAGATCTCCGTTCACCTTATCGGACTCGAAGCTCCATGGCGTCGTATGGCCTGTATCCATATACCAACCTGCGAACGAATAGCCATCTCTCGTTGGATTAGCCGGCTTCATGACGGTAGTGCCGTCGATGACTCCGGTCACGCCAGCCACCGCGCTGCCTCCCTGCGAGTCGAACGTCACCTGATAGAGTGCCGTCCATTTTGCGTAAAGAGTCATTGCCGTCTTCACCTTATCGATCACGAAGTTCCACAGCGTCGCGTAGCTCTCATCCTTGTACCAGCCCGCGAATAGGTAGTTCACTCTCGTCGGATCGGCAGGCTTCGCGAGTTTCGTGCCGACGCTCACGCCGATCACGTTAGCCACCGTACTGCCTCCCTGCGAGTCGAACGTTACGTTGACGGGAGGATCGACCTCGCGAATGACGTTCAGCCTATAGGTCTGTTTGGTGCCGTCCAGCGCGGTTACGACCACATCGACATCGTTGCTTCCCAAGTTCAATGAGATAGGAGCCGATTCAACCCCACTAGCCGTCGCCAGGCCATTGATCTGCAGCCCCGCTCCGGGAACCGCGGTTGCCGCCGTCACCGTCAAGTTGCTGATATCGTGCGCAGCATTGACGATATACCGGGTCTTCGCGTAAGTGAAGTCCGGTTGGAGCACGCCTCCCGTTACCTGCAAGGAGCTTAGATTCGCGATGCTGTATTGCGCAATCAAACCTCGAGAACCGACAGCGACATACATACCGTTTCCGTAGACCGCGTCCTCGAATGTGGCCGCAGGCCATTTGGCGGAAATCTCGGTATTCTTCGCACCCCTAATGTCTCGCCACGTCAAACCGTCATTGGAAGTATACATATAACCATAAATACCTACCGCTAAGAAAGTGTCGTTTACATATTCAACGGACTGCCATTTATAAACGTACGGTATAGCCTGCTTAACAGTCCAACTGGCACCGCCATCGCTCGAGGTCGCAATCTCCCCCGCTGAAGCTGTCACAACAAATTTGCCATTGCCGTAAGCAATCGAAGTCGGATATAGGTTATTGATCGGAGCTCGACTCGTCCAGCTTACACCGTCTGGAGATGTCCACACTCCGCCACTATTCCCAAGCGCAATGAACTGACCGCCTCCGTAAGCGACATCGACCAATCTTTGCGTCACGCCCGATGTCTGAATAGTCCAATGGGTCCCATCAGCAGAGGTCAGTACCCTTCCATCTAAGCCCACGGCTACGAACGTACCATTGCCGTATTCGACTCCGTATAATGCATCCTCCACGCCTGATGCGGCTGTGGTCCAGTCCGTGCCGTTCACCGAAGTCTTAATGACCCCGTTAAGCCCGACCATCACGAACCTTCCTTCTCCGTAGACGGAATCCAGATAAGCCTCGAACACTGCGGGGAGTTGATTCCAATGGGCCCCGTCAGTGGAGGTGAGGATTAGGCCGATATTCCCGCCGGCGACGAACAACCCATTCCCATAAGAAACGGTATAGATGTCAGTGGACGTGCCCGATACCGGATATGACCAGCTGTTACCGTCACCGAAAACAGAAAATCCTTTGGTGCCAACCATCACAAACTTACTTGCACCGTATGCCACTCCAGAAAAATCTTCGGACGCTCCCGATTGACGATTCTCCCATGTCACTCCATCGACGGATGTATAAGCCGCGTTTTTCATCCCGACAGCCACATAGCGGCCTTCGCCATGCGTGACGCTCAGCAGGTCAGCCAATCCTTCCGGCGTAAAATATCTTTGCCAGGTTACTCCGTCCGAGGAATGTAAAATGCTGCCGTAGTCACCGACCGCCACGAATCCATCGTCGCCGTAAACGACATCTTTCAACTTTCCGGACGTGATCGAGGCATTGGTCCACGTTACTCCATCATCCGAGGTAACGACGATCCCGTTAGTCCCGGCAGCGACATAAACACCGTTGCCGTATGCAATTCCGCTTAACGTGTTCGTTACTCCAGAATCTTGAGATATCCAGCTTATTCCATCATTAGAGGTTACAATCGCCCCCCCGATGCCCACAGCGACGAATTGCCCTTCCCCATAAGCAACGTCAAACAAATAATTATTCGTATTCGAGATTTGATTCGTCCAGGTGATTCCGTCTCGAGAGGTAACTATCCCTCCGCTTTTTCCGACAGCCACATAGAAGCCATCTCCATAGGCAACTCCGTATAGCTCAAATAGAGATTTCGTTTCGTAGTTCTCCCAACTTAATCCATCCTCGGAAGTCCAAATCTTCCCGCCGCTTCTTCCCAAGAAGTCTTTCCCCACGCCGACCGCCACAAACCTGCCATCCGCGTAGATCAGATTATTTACCGTTCCATCGGCCGCCACATCCGCCGAGACCGTATGTGCTGCAACAGGCCATATTCCTGCCATAAGAAGTAGGGTTAATAATAGTGATAGTAATCTTCTACACAAGAGCAGTCTCTCCCTTAAACTTTTATATATGATAACTATAAAGCAAGACGGAATGGAATTAACCTACCCTCGGGGGTAGGTTGAAGCTATAAATCGGGTAGGATTGATACAAACTGACTCTACGATGTAGTTTTGTCGTGTTTCTTTGTCTGAAAGCTAGTTCTCCAAGAAGTAAGAGGAGATGCAGGAAAGTATTTCAGTCGTATCAAACATAAAAACAGCGGCAGCAATGGACAAGTAAATAATGTCCTAGAGCTCCGCTGTTTTTATTTGGCTATCTAACTTTACAAATGAGAGCCCCCACTGGCATCAATCAATTGGCCGATTACCCAGCGACTATCGGAAGAAGCTAGAAAAGCAGCTATATCCGCGACATCTTCTGGTTGCGCCCACCTTCCATTAACGGATCAATGGCGTTAACAAAGACATGATTATTGGAAAAGGCATTCGTTTTCTTGAGAACTGGATTATTTTTGAGTTCTTTAAGTGCATATTCTGTACCTTTATTTTCGCTAGTTGAAAATTGTAAAAATAAATAATCCGGATTCATCGCTGCCAGCGACTCAACCGAAATGGCATCCTGTGCCTTCGCCTGCTCGACCTGCTTCGGTAGATCAAAGTAAATTAAGAAAGTAAGAAAACGCTTCCAACCCAAGGAGGAATGGTTTATGTAAGTACTTCGTCGTTCGTTTTTTATTGTTATGGTTGTCATTGCGTCCCTGTTCGGCAGCTTAACTGCCAGTGCTGCCGTGTACGGGAGCAGAACCGTCGACTTCACGCAATGGGCAGTATGGACGACTTATGGAACCTCGCAAGTTAATACCGATTTCGGTAATACGAAAACATTACAAGGAGGAAGCCGAATTAAAGTCAATGACCAAGGCGAATTGCGTTTGCGTCCTAAACTGCCGGTTTACATTAGGTACTCGGCATCCTTAGCAGCATTCTTGTCCTGGTTAAAGTCTCGCTTTCGATTGATAATCCAAATGCTTCCCCGTATACCATCTGTATACGCCGGTGCACATTGACTAAGCCAATTCCACCTTTGTGACCGGGTTCAAGATCAAGCAGTTTATTCAGCTTCAATTTCTCTGTCAGCTCATTCAATCTCGTATTTGTCATACCCACGCCGTTATCCTCTACGGTAACGATAAATTCACCATCCTCTATATAAGCGTCAATTCGGATGTAGTGATGAGGTTCAAGGCCGTCTGGGAAAGCATGTTGGAACACATTTTCAACATGCGGCTGCAGGGTTAGTCGCACCATATTTCGAAGTAAATACTCGGGAGGTATAATGACATCAATTTCAAAGTCCCAGCCGGTACGATAATTCATGATCATCATATAATTTAGAACATGTTTTAATTCATTTACTATCGTAACCTCTTCCAAATTTGTCTTAACAGCATATCGGAACATATCCGCCAAATATTTGACAATGCCCATAATTTCTTTAGAATCCTGAATAACCGCATAACAGGCGATCGTTTATAGCGTATTATTTAAAAAATGTAAAGGTCTCGATGCTCCAACGCATTCCGTAGATTCGAATGATCTCCTCTGCACTTACCGTCAGATCGGTGCTGAGGATCGCCGTAGCTGCGAAAGTTGAGTTAGTTATCTTTATTTTAGGTGAATGAATTAACTTTGCGATAAATAGTCAATCCTCTCAAAAAAATCAAAAGCCCTGCGATTTTACATCGCAAGGCCGGTTATTGCTTATATATTCATTTAATCAATTAAACGTCCATCCCGAAACCTCACAACCCGCAACGCCTGCTCCGCAACCTGCCGATCATGTGTAATTACAATAATCGTCCTGCCCTGTTCATTCAGCCGACTGAAAATACCCATGATCTCCGCGCCCGTCTTCGAATCCAGTGCCCCCGTCGGCTCATCCGCCAAAATAATCGGCGGATCGCCAGCCAACGTTCGAGCAATCGCAACTCGCTGCTGCTGCCCGCCGGACAGCTCCGAAGGAAAGTGCTTCCGACGGTCCAGCAAATCAACCGCTTCCAATGCCTGCACTACCAATGGCTCCCGCTGCTTCCTCGATAATCCCCGATAATATCCAGCCAGCGAATGATTCGGTTCTGAAGCCGTATGCTATTCGCCACCCAAAACTCTCGATCGCTCATGATAACGCGCAATCTCTGAAAAGAATGTGATTGCTTCGTGTATTCAGAGTAATACCCCCGACTAACAACATCTGCGATGACAAGAGCGTCCTTCGGATCATTTTTGGAAGGAGAATTATCTCTATTCTCCTTGTTTCTCTTAGTCGTAACTGGGTTCACCAGAACAACGCTTAACCTCTGTTCTACCAACCAATTCGCTAAATTGAACCAGTAGTGTCCCGTCGGTTCCATTCCAATTATTATGTTGTTCAATCGGTGTTTCTGCTGCAACTCACTAACCCAACGGCCAAACCTTTCAAACCCATCTTTGTTGTTGGCAAAGGAAAGATGACGTTTTGAAAGAACAATTCCGCGAAAGTTCGTTGCCTGTGCAACATGGGCATCTTTCGCCATGTCGATGCCAATTACTAAGTGAGTTGGAGTTATTCGTTCTATCCGTTGATTTTGTTCGTCTGATTGCTTAAACTTCATAAAGAGCGCCTCCTTGATGGTGTTGGGTTTCAAACCCGTGGACAAGCCCATCATACCGAGGCGCTCCTTTTTTGACAAAGACCATTTCTTAGGTCCTACAGGAAGGTTCAACAGACAACGGCAGCCTATCGGCCGGCTGCCGTCATGTCTTAATTGAACTATAGTCTCCGTTAGGTTACATTTTCTGCAGAAACTCAGACTCGCTCACACCGATAGAACTCAGCCAGAGTTAACCCCAGTAATTTTTCATGAGGTCTGAGACCCAGAGTGGTTGCTTGATCTCCCGATACTGAGTAAATTCCTTCATTACTGGTTTTAAATCTAGTACTGGTGTCCCATTTATGGCATCAAGTCCTTTAACATAAATCTTTTTGCCTTCACGTATTATTAATTCTACTGTAGTTAGTCCGATTTTGTTTGGTCTATTCTTTCCTCATTGGGCGAAGATTCCCACTTTCGGATACGCTTTGTTATTCCGTGGGTGTCTTGCTTCAATTTCAGGGTCCTACAAAATCTAGAACAACATTAGGGGTTGTTAGATTTGGTGGTCACAAAGAAATTGGTGAGACAGGTTGGGAGTGTACTTCACGAGAAAAATCCATCGAATTGTACCCAATCAGAACCTTCTTCATCTAAGAGTTTGCTAACCTATATTTTGAAGTCGCGGGTGTTGATGCCCGGCGTCTCTCCGCCTGCAGCAGCGCGTTTCACCACAAATCGGTACAGGTTATACCTCTTTTAAAGATCGATCTACAGTCACTGCGGTCGGGTCCAGTTGCGCACCATTTGCTGTTGCTAAGAACGGTGGATTTGAATGGTTAACTGCACCGGAAAGTGATCCGAGGGATACAGTCCGTTCTCGCCATAGTGGTTAATTTCCATCGATTCAACTGTTCCGGCGGCAAGCTGGAAAATCCAGTCAATATGGTGGTCTGTGGTGTTACCGTTATAGTTGCTGACGGTGGAAGAATTATTGAAGTCATGCCCGCTCTGGGTCCAGACATCGCTAAAATCCGACTGTTCAATTATGGAGTAAGCGCTCTCGGTTTCTGGAGAATTAAGATCTCGTCCAATAAATACAGGCGTATCTGCCTAGTATACAATGTTGGAATATTCATCCGTCTTGTTTCCGTATCTCGATGTACCCAGCGACTGGTAGTTTCCGTTAAGATGAGTTACAAAGTAATCGATTTGTGCAGAATAAGCCTCCTGCATGCCGACAATATCGGGACCAAATGAATTGATGACACTCACTGCCCTATCTTTGCGGTTATCCCAGGAGTTTACAGTACCGTCATCCCCGTGCAGATTGCGTACATTAAATGTCATTAGCTTCAGCTGTGCTGTCTGCGTCGCCACCGCTTCTGCGGTTGATACTGGAGCAACTATGCCTACGAGTCCGGCCATCCAAGCACCTAACTTCATTAGTACCATCCATTTTTTCCTCCTCATCATCTTAAGCCCTCTCCATTCTTGGATCTTCTCTTGCTCCCTTCATGCTAAAATATCTGTCTTAATCCTGTAAGTTTAAAAATGCTGCATTTCCTTTCACATCGCGGTGCCGCTATTGCCAAAAAGCGGCCAGCTTCCGCCTCCTCCCGGGTTCATTTTAGGAAAGGGCAATGTTCAGCGTCTTAATCTCATACGGCTCCAAGGCCACTTCGATCTGCTGCCCGCCGTAAGGAAGTGGGGACGGACGCTCCTCCATCAGGTCGGTTTCCTCCGCCGAACGGATTTGGCCGAGATACGGATCCACCGTTACGGCCGCCTTCGTGCGGATGCCACCGAATTCATATAGCCGCACGATCAGTGTCTGGCTGTCCTCGGCTTTTTTGACCGTGTCGATCATGACATTACGGACGTCAGTCTTTATTATTCCAAGCACATCTGGGAGACTGGAGTCGCCATGCACCGCAGATACCATCAGCGGAGCGTTCAGTTCGCACGCAGCCTGATGCGTCCCCGCTTCATACCATCCTCCACTGTGCGGAAACAAGGAGTACGTGAACTCATGTATTCCCTGATCTGCATTTCCATCAGGATATACAGCGGATTTGATCAAGCTCAGACGGATGACATGATTGCGGATGTCGTGTCCATATTTGCAGTCGTTCAGCAGACTGACGCCATAGCCACCTTCAGATAGATCCACCCAGCGCTGAGCAACGGATTCAAAACGGGCATAATCCCAGCTTGTGTTCCAATGCGTCGGTCGTTCCACGTTGCCAAACTGGATTTCGTACGTCGCTTTGGTCGATCGGATTTCCACGGGAAAGGCTGTTTTCAACAGCTGTTGATGCTCGTTCCAGTTTGCACGGGTTTTAAAATCAATACGCGGATGGTTGCGGTACACCGTCAGAAGCTGCTCGATGGTGGAATTATGGTAGCTGTACACCAACTTCAGCACGCCCCGCAGCGGGCCTGCTTCCAGTATGGTCAGCTCCTTCAGATCGTCCACGATGGTCATTTTCTCCTGGTAATAAATATCGATATCCCAGGCGTCATGCTTCATCGGCTTATCTTCGAATACCTGGAGCACGTTTGCCGGTTCGCCCGGCTTCAGCAACTCGCGTCCGGCTTGCTTGTCATAGAGAGAAGCGATTTGACCGTTCTTGTTCAGGCGGATGCTGTAAAACGGCGTCTCGATCCGGTCGGCTGCAATGCTCCAGAAATCGGAGGCATACTCCGCGGGCTGCTGTATGTTCGGAGCGCTTTCAGCCTGCGCTTGTTCCGCGTCTGGTTCGAGGCGTCCATAAACGGTTATATAGCCGTATGCTGGCACATCCTGAACCGCCACCAGGACCTTGTCGGCATCCGCAGTTCTGGCAGCCGCCGCCTGGGTATCCAGCTTCACGCCTTCTGCCGCATACCATGTGAGCCCTGCCGCCCCGTCGATATCAATCTCCGCTAAGAAAGACCGCGTCCAGCCCAGTGCGTTAAAGATCCGGACGGGAACTCCTTTTCCCTCCATTCTACCGATTTCGCCGCCAATCCGCCCATTCAAACCGCCGAATCCCTGTTCAATCGCCGAGAGAGCAAGCTGTTCCGATTCCTCATATTCGATCCTGCTGTCCTCATACACTTCATGGATCGAAGAGCCCGGAATGATGTCATGGAACTGGTTGCGCAGCACGATCTCCCAGCTTTCGGCAAGCTGCTCCGACGGATAGACATGCTCGGGATTCAACACCAGCGCCAACGAGTTCAAGAATTCCGCGTGATGCAGCAGCAGCTCCATGCGCCGGTTCATCCGCTTATTATAGGCCTGGGAGGTGTATGTTCCCCGGTGGCCTTCAAGATACAGCTCTCCATCCCATAAATGCAGCTGCGGCTGATCCTTGACCTGCTCCTCAAGCTGGACAAAGAAATCCTCCGCTCCCCCCGCCTTGACCTGAGGCGCTCCGGGCATATCTTCATAACGACGCACGGCCTCCAGCATATCGCGTGTCGGTCCCCCGCCTCCGTCACCCCAGCCATAAGCCAGCAGCAGCTGGTCATTGATGTCCTTCTGACGGTAATTGTTCCACAAACCCTGGATCGAGGCGCCAGTCACATTGCCGTTGTATGTATAGTAGCTGCTGCCGTCATTATCCGGCGTTGTAATGTAATGCGTCAGCATTTCCGTGCCATCGATCCCTCTCCACGTAAATGTATCGTAGGGAAAACGGTTGTACTGGCTCCAGCTGATTTTGGTCGTCATGAAATAATCAATGCCGCTTTTCTTCAGGATCTGCGGAAGCGCCCAGCTGTAGCCGAACACGTCAGGCAGCCACAGTACGCGATTATCCACGCCGAACTCGTTCCGGAAAAAGCGTTTGCCTGTCAGCAGCTGGCGCACCAGGGATTCGCCGGAAGGAATATTGCAGTCCGCTTCCAGCCACATGGCTCCGGTGGCCTCCCAATTCCCACTCTGGACGCGGTCTTTGATCTTCGCGTACAGCGTAGGGAAGTCTTTTTTTAGGTAGGCATATAGTTGTGGCTGCGATTGAAGAAATACATACTCAGGGAAGCGGTCCATCAGCGTAAGAACCGTCGAGAACGATCGTCCAGACTTCTCACGAGTATGCTGCAGACGCCACAGCCAAGCTACGTCGATGTGACAGTGTCCCACCGCCGTAATTTGTGGACGGGGGCCACGCGGGATGGCCTCAAGCCGCTCGCGCAGCGTTTGGCGAGCCTGTGCCGCAGATGCATAGAAGGCCTCTGAGCCGGGCCTGCTCCAGTCCAGCTGGCGGAAGGCCGCTTCCAGCGCGTCTGTCAGCGCACGCCTTTCCAGTTGGCGTTCGTCCAGCTGCTTCACAGTTTGCAGCATATGCAGCGACGTATAATACAAATCATCCACATCCGCATCCAGAACCGCCACGCTCAGCGAATCAATGCGGTGATCAAACGGCATCCGACCATCCGGCACCTTCAGTCCGCTCCATGCATAAATGGCCAGCTCCACATGGCCCGCCTCCACCGCGCTTCTCGGGAAAAATAACTCTGCATGATTGCGATCAAGCGCCTGCAGCGGCTCCCCGTCCAGATAAACCTGTGCTTCATACCCTCTGGTATTTCCTCCGCTTGTTTCCCCGAGCTTGATGAGACCAATCACATCCTGCCCTTTCCAACTACTTGGAAATTCGACCTTCATAATAAACCAGGCATAACGGTCTCTGCCGCCCCAGCGGTCACCAACGCAAACCACCGTTCCACCTTCCATCTGCTGACGCGCTTCATCCAAATCCTTCACATCTGGAACAATATTAACGTCAATTAACGTCCGACTTTCGCGATATCTTAATCCAGTGAGTTCCCGGATGCGGCTTTCCAATTTCTGCAGTACGAATCTCATGCTTAATTTTGCTCCTCCCATTTGCTTCGATTAGCCTGTTACAAGAGCTCTCTATTGAAACCGGCAAGACTTATAATTTCCATCCTAAAATAATATTTGAAAGCTGTAACTCTCAAAAAGCTGCTATTCCTTCCAAATTACGGTTTTCCATTTTTTAAAAAACCGGCTACCATTTTAATATTTGATGATAACGCCCCTTTTTAAGCCCCTTCTGCACCTTAAAATCTCCCATACCTTCTCTCTATCGCAGTCTTGTTGTACTGGAATCGTAATCGTTCAAAAGTGGAAATTGAATCAATACACTCACCTACTCCAGATTAATACCCAAATAATACCAAAAAAAGTACAGCATCCTCAATTTTATTGAGTGGGCTGTACATTTGATGCATCTAAGGAATTTTTTCAGTGTTCTCCCTGTAGTGATGGGCTTTTCCTGTTTCCTTTCTGGACGGCAGCCCAGTCCAAATTTGGAATAGGATCAAAATTTATTGCAACTCATGAACATACTTGATCAGGAGATTTGCATCCTCTTCATTGATTTTTTTTCCTTTCTGTGCTTGAACTTCGTTGATGAAAGCCTTGAATTGTCCGTGCTGAAGCTTATTGACCAGAGAGCCTGCGATGCCTTGATCGCCGCTGGAGCTGGCATTCCAATCTTTGATGAGTTGGGTCAGGCTAGCCAACGTAACCTTGACTGTAACCGTCGTTGAGGCCGAACCGGTATTTCCGGCCGCATCCGTTGCATAAGCCGTAACCCTATTCTCACCGACGTTCAACAGGTAAGCCGGACCGTTCATCAATGGAGCAGAGCATGAGTTGTAAACAAGACCGGACACGGTATCCGAAGCCGTGCAGGTGACCGTTACCGTCTGATCGATGGTATATGTTCTTCCCCCGCTGATCTGAATGTCCGGCGCCGTCCGGTCAATGGAGAAGGTAACCATTTGAGGTTGTTCTTCATTTCCCGCACTATCGATCGACCGGAATGTTAACGTATAAACACCGTCTTCTTCAAAAATAAGATCATGCAAGTACGGTTTCCAAGTTGTTCCTCCGTCCAGACTATACACCGTTCCCGTAACGCTAGACTCTTCATCCTTTGCGCTTAAATGAACACTGACACTGCTCGCATACCAATTGTTTGGCTTCAAGCCTTCCAATACAGCTGTGGTTGTCGGCGGTGCCTCATCATCGCCCAGCTCCACTGCTGGGCGTACTGAGAGCTCGCTAATGCGGAACGACTTTGCCACTCCGATCGGGAACAGCTTGATGATGAAACTTTTTTCACCGTTCCAGCCAGTTGCCTTCCTCAGGTCGAAGTTGAATTCGCCCGTTTTATTCGTGTCCCCTTGTATCTTGATATCTCCCGACCCTTGATTTGGTTTCGTATGAAGCTTAAGCGCCCACATTGCCCCCTCGTCCAGACTGTCAATCTTGACGCGAAGGATGGGAAGATCGGTAAGATTGTAAGTCACCGGAATCCCGGCATATCCGAATGCCCTGCCAACAGGACCATCTACGCTGATCAATCCGATGCCGTCTACCGCTGTAATTTTGCCGTATCTCAAGTCCGTCCAGTCCGAGACGTCGGTGAAATCCTCGATCTGCACCGGCTGAACACCAGCTGTTGGCAGCCTTTCCCCAGCATAGAGCGTAGAATCATATCCAAGTATCCGTGTATACACGAGAACTTTCGTCGCGCCGGGTGGAACCGGTGTTTTGTCAAACGTATAAATGACGTCGACCCCACTCGCCGGGATCGTCGCGATCGGCTGTACGCCCGACAGCTTCCCGCCTGCATCCCCCCAGTACAGCGCGTATTCCTGCTCATCGGCCGGTGCGCTCGTCGGCGTGATGGTTATTGTGCCGCTTAGCAATTGATTGGACGATACGGCAACCGACAGGTACGGCTTGCCTAGCGACAGATTCGCCAATTCGGAGATTGGCTTCGAAGGAGCCGAGGGGACAGATTCGCCTACTGCGTTCACGGCCGTCACGTTAAACGTGTATTCACCGTCCGCGTCCAGCCCCGTGATGGAGATTGGGCTCGCGCCTCCCACTACTGTTTTGACGATAGTACCATCCCGCAATACTGTCACCTTATACTGGAGAACCTCGCTGCCGCCATCGTCCGGAGACGGAGCGAAGATCACCTTGGTCAGGTCCTCCCCTGAGGCGGAATAGACGTCGCGAGGCGCACTGGGAACAGTTGTACCCACGCGGCCAGTTAGCGGAATTGCCACGGCCAATTGAACCGGATAATGATCGGAAGGGTAGAGACCATCTTCGTTGTATCTGTTGATCTCGATGGATTGGATCTGGGATACGTTGCGCTGGAAAATCCAATCGATATGTCCTGTATTCGTTGAACCGTTAAAGTCACTGTAGGTGCCGTCGTCATCCGTATAGACATGCCCGGCGCCCGCCCATGTATCATCCAGGCTCGAATTTTGAAGCGTTTGGAAAGCCTGGCTGTTCTCCTGCACATTGAGATCACCACCGACAAATACGGGCACATCAGGCGAGATCACATATTTGGCGATTTGATCCAGAATAACGGAAGCGCCTTGGCTCTGAGCGCCCGCTGTCAATCCGAAATGGGTATTGAAGTAGTAGAACTCGGCTTTCGGATCATCTTTTGCCCTAAACTTGGCCCAAGTACACATGCGGGGGTAAGCCGGGTCGTAGATGCTTTTGCTGCCCACGACATCCGGATAGTCGCTTAACCAAAATTGTCCCGATTGCACCACATCGAATTTATCAGAACGATACACGATGTTGTTATATTCATCTTCTGTATTGCCAAATCGCGAGGTCCCGATTGAATCATACTCATATTGTTCGTTCAAATTGTTAAGCAAGTATGCAATCCCGGATTGATGACCTTCTTGCATCCCTAATACATCGGGACCGAATGAGTCGATTGCTCGAACGACTACGTCTTTGTGGATATCCCAATCCCCAGCCTCCCCCGCTCCGCCGTTGCGGATATTGAACGTCATCAATTTCAGGTCGTAAGACCCATCAACCGCAGCCTCTGCTCTATGGGCTGAGTGCGTACCAAACCCCAATCCGGCAAATGCTAGCATGCCTATAAACAGCAGAATAATGCACTTTTTTATACCCTTCATTAATTCCTTCACTCTCCCTGTTTCTATATTATTGTTCACCTTTTTAGCATAAGAAAGGCTCGCGATTCGAAAACTGGTCCCAGTTTTCAATTTGTCGCAAACTGCTTTCAAAATCCGGCATTCTCCTTCACATTCGAGCATTCGCGATACATCGTCATCGCTCACCTAGTAAATAGGTCCGAATAACCTGGGCTACACCATCTTCATCATTAGTTCCCGTAATGGCCTTAGCCGCCTGCTTTACTGTTTCCTGAGCGTTGCCCATAGCAATCCCCAAGCCTACGGAACGAATCATCTTCAAATCGTTCAGGCTATCCCCGCAGGCGACAACTTCTTCCATCTTAATGCCCCGAAGCTGACAGATCTCCCTGATGCCACTCTCCTTGCTGATTCCTAACGGGTTGACTTCGATGTTGGATGAACTTGAGTTAGTCAGCTCATACTGGCCTGTCGCTTCTAGAATGCGAAGGATATCCGCCAGTTGATCAGGATGTTCAGAACGAAATCCGAATTTGAGCCATTGCGCCTCATCCTTCAGTTCCACTTGTTCCAACCAGCGATCTTTCGTAAACACGTCATCCACGGTATAGGCCCAGTACCAGCAACCCATTTTCTCAGCCAGGGCCTGCAAATCGGCAACCCATTTTGCTTCCAACAGATGCCGTGTCATAAGGACATTGGGTGCTTCCCACACCTCACTGCCATTGACAGATACCATGGGCGAAGTCAGGTTCAATTCCTTGATGTAGGGCTCAATACTCTGTACCTCTCGTCCCGTAGCGAACATCACGGAAATCCCACTTTCAATAGCCCTATGAATCCATTTGCGGTTTTCCGCGGATATCGTGAGGTCTCTGCGCAATAAAGTGCCATCCATGTCGAGGGCAAGCAGCTTATACTTTGTCATTGACGGCTTCTCCTAAACACACAATTTGCCCATACTCGGCAAACGGGTAGTCGATCGTAATGCGGCCCGTTTCGCAATCTCCCAAACCGCTGTACAAGTCCGCTTTCCCGTCCGTTCGCATCACGATTCCGGAGGTAAATACGCAGTCTGTCAGATGGGGCTTTTTAGCAGGTCCCAACGGATAGCAGCTCCGGCTGCCGATAATTTGAAGATCCATGCTTTCATGCTTTACGGGGTCAAATACAAAAGACATATTCAGGTAGACCTTCAACTCTTGACCATCGGCATCCTTTTCCTTGTAGGAAATGTGGCCAATAATCCCCAGTTTCCCATCATCCAACAGGTAAGCTTGGTTCACTCCGCCCCATTCATCCTTACCAAAGATTCCTGGAATATAAGGTGCGTTCGCGACTACGTCCGGCGACAGCTCGCTAAGGCTATCTATGATTGTAAATCCAATCATGGACTCGCTGCCGTATGTCAACCGCATATCCTCTCCGCGAGGCCGTGAGAACACGCCAATGCGGCCATCTGCCAGCTCGATCAAGCGGATATCCTTCATTTTTTGCGGACCCGTGGTGAAATAATACAGATTGTGGACATTGATACCTCGGAAAAAATACCCGTAATAAGTACTTATATTGCCCTTCTCATACTGAACATGGGTGCCTCCGAGTACCAGCTCGTCTCCAATTAAGCTCACGTATGGATCTTCCAACGTATAGATCATACTGTCAGCCACCAACGACCAGGTATCTTTGCCTATTTCCTCGAACAATCGCACCCATGAGCGCGCCCATTCCTCACGCCGTTCGACTCTCCCGAACAAAAAACGTTTTCCATCCTTTTCAAAAGGGATCGAGATGTTATACACATCAAATCCATCGACCCCGTGAAAGGTTAATTTGGCGCTCTCATAGATCCGTTTGCCCTCTTCAAAATTCTTTCTCTGCTCCAGCAGGTTCATCTCGCTCTCCCCATTCCTTATTCATAACGTACATGCATCTCATTAGATAATGAAGAATGCTATTCTGGGAACAGCATTCTTCAACCGCTCACAAGGACTCAACCGAGACCCTCGGCTTCCCGAGCAAGCGAACTATATCGGTGGTAATCGTTTCCAGCATTTGCGGCTTGGGTAGTTTGACCGTAAGCAGGAGGGTGTAGAGCGTTGGCGCGTTCTCCTGATTCTCACGAAATTCAATATGGCGTAGCTCCACGCCGCTGCCATTCAGCAAGGTTGAGATGGAAGCCAGGCAACTGGTCTGGTCATCCGTCATGATGGTGATGATATATTTCCGCTTTCTCTGCAGCCAACGCTTCTCCAGAATATTGAGAAACCAAAGGCTGAATAGAACTAACGTACAGCCAATCACACTGCCATAGTAGAAGCCAGCGCCAACGGACAAGCCAATCGCAGCGACGACCCATAGTGAAGCAGCTGTCGTCAAACCGTTGATCGATAATCCATTGCGCACGATCGCACCAGCTCCGAGAAATCCGATGCCGCTGATAACCTGAGCCGCCAATCTGGACGGATCTACTCGGACCTGTGCTTCATTAACGAAATCGCTGAACCCGTAGATCGACAGAAGCATGATTAAACAAGAACCGATGCATACAAGAATATGCGTGCGGAAACCGGCTGCATGATTGCTTTGTTCGCGCTCAAGGCCAACTGCCCCGCCCAGCAGAAGGGCAAGAAGTAGTCTGAGCGCGATGTCAAGAGGCGCTATGATCCAGGGATTCGTCATCTACCGATCTCCTATGATTGCGATGAGACGATATTCCCATACCCTTCGAACGGGTAATCGATGGTAATCCTTCCTACTTCGCAATCTCCGATGCCGCTGTAGAGATCCACTTTCCCGTCCTCTCTCATGACAATGCCAGATGTGAAAGCGCAGTCCATTAGATTCGTTTTTTTGGATGGACCCGCCGGATAACAAGAGCGTGTTCCTATGATTTTCACATCTGTGGCTTCATGTTTCACCGGATCCAAAATAAATGACATATTCGTGTAAGCTTTCATTTCCTCTCCATCTTCCTGCTTCCACTTGTAGCATTTGTGTCCAATGACGCCAACCATGCCGCTGTCCAGCAAGTAAGCCTGATTGCAGCCTCCCCATTCTCCCTCATCGAACAAGCCCGTAATGTAAGGCGCATTCTCGATGATTTCACCTGATAATTCTTCCAGACTGTTGATCATATCAAAACCGATCATCGATGTACTGCCATACTTTCTGCGCATTTCCTCACTCTTAGGCCTGGAAAATACACCGATCCGGCCGTCAGCCAATTCAACTAGGCGAATATCCTTCATACCTTCAGGCCCTGTCGTAAAGTAATACATATCCTGAATATCCGAACCTTTGTAGAAATAACCGTAATAAGTGTCCACTCTGCCCATTTTGTAACGGACATGCGTCCCCCCTAGCACCAGTTGGTTTCCAATGACACTCAGATAAGGATCCTCCAACTGATAAACCATGGAGTCAGGCACGAGCGTCCACTCATCCTGACCTGTGTTTTCAAACAGACGCACCCAAGATCGCGCCCATTCTTCCCGACGCTCTACGCGTCCATAAATATAGCTTCGCCCCTCCCATTGGAAAGGAATGGAAGCATTATAAACGTCATAACCGTCTACTCCGCGAAAATTCAGCTTTACGCTCTCATAAATGGTTTTATTTTGTTCAAAATACGCTCTCTGTTCAAGTAGATTCATTGTTCTTCTCTTCCTTTACTTTGTATTGGCCGACTTCGCCTTCCATTCCTTATATTGCTTTACATATTCCTGAACCACTTTATCGAGTCCCGCCTTTTTCATCTTCTCAAGTGCAGCAGGGAAGGCTTTGTCGTAATCCAGAATACCCATGTAGATCGGGGTGATGCTGGAAGCAGCTTCTGTCATACTATTGGCATATTCCGCTTTGACAGGGGTCGGGTCAAACAGGAAATTGCTGACAATGCTGTTCTGTGCTTTTTCATTACGCGTATACAGAACCTGGTTATTGGAAGGAATGCCGTTCACATTGTCCGTACGAATCAAATTCACGTTACCGAGCTGTGACTCGGATCCGGAATATCCCGGTTTATTGTCATTGGACGGATCGTTAATTTTTTGCAGACCGCGATCTCCATCCTTCTTATAGTGCTTGCCTTCAATACCATATTGGATGAGGTCATAGTTATCCTGGCCGGCATAGACCCAATCCATGAATTTGACTGCATCATCTACGTGCTTGCTAGTGATTGGAACCGCATTGGCATTCTTAATTGATAGTGGACGCAAGTAAGGCTTCTCCGGATTAAAATATACCGCAGAAATGTCCGTATTAACGGCATCCGGGTTATTTTTCTTAAGGGAACTCAGGTTCCCGGCTGTCCCAAAGGAAATGAACCACTCGCCATTATCGATTTGCGCCTTGACCTGCTCATTCTTCAATACGAGCATATCGGGATTGAGCAGTCCTTTCGTATACGCCTTGCGCATAAATTCTGCGTCTTTCTTGAATTCAGGCGTCTCTATCCATGACTTAATGTCGCCATTCTGATTCACATAGATGAATTTATCTTTGACTGTGAAAGGAAATGAATCGTAAGCTCGGTGCAGGACCGTCGTATGGAATGAAATCGGATCGAACTGGGCATTCCCGGTAAGATACGGCTTGTTTTTACCCTTCCAGTTCTTCATGACCACTTCTAACGTTTGCAGCATTTCATCTGGCGTCTTGGGCATCTGCAAGTTGTTCTGTTTCAAAATATCGAGACGTATGTCGAATTCGCCTTCGCTCGCCATTTCGACCCAGTAGGCAGGGATTACGACCGTCTTGCCATCCGCTTTACTGCCGTCCCAAATATCTTGTGGAATTACCTTTTTCAGATGACTTCCGTATTTATCGACCGCTTGGCTAATATCAGCCAACGCACCTTTTGCCCAATACGTCGAATAGGGTGTCCGATCCTGCATAACATGGAATAAATCGAATTCCTCGCCCGTAGAGAGCATTAAATTAATTTTCTGGTCCCACGCATCCGACGGAATGAACACCTTCTCAATTTCGACGCCTACACCGTCTGCAGCCAACTTCTTGTTGATGAGGTTCATTACCTCTTTGTTATCTCTCGATTCAACACCCGGCACCAAATATTTCAATTTCACCGGTGCCTTCACTTCTTGGTTGCTGCTTGCCTTCGGCTCTGCCGTACCTCCCGTCTCCGAAGTATTGCTGGAGCAACCAGCTAGCACGCCTAGAGCCAGTGTTGTTGCCATTGCGATGGAAAACATTTTTTTCAATACAAACGCCTCCTTTTTATTTTCTTTTTTTATATAAATCCTTCTATATGAAGGATATTATATCAGCCTTTGACGGATCCAATAATCAAACCTTTGACGAAGTACTTCTGCAAATAAGGATATAGCAATACGATAGGACCAATGGTAACAATCGCTGTGGCCATTTTGACCGATTCTGAAGGTAGCGTGACATCCTGATCCCCACCGGAGAGCGTCTTTAACTCATTCAGCATGCTAATCTGGGATTTCAGAGCGAACAATAAATATTGCAGGGGGTACAACGCTTTATTGTCGACCAGCATAATCGCGTTCCACCAATCATTCCAATAATCCAATCCGTAGAACAACGCAACGGTCGCTAGAACAGGCGTGCACAATGGCAAATAAATTCGGAAGGCTATCGTCAGATCGTTGGCTCCGTCAATCGTTGCCGACTCTCGTAAGGCATCCGGAATGCCATTCATGAAATTTCTCATCAGAAATAAATTAAAAGGACTGAACAATAAACCGGGAACGATCAGAGAAAAAATATTGTTAGTCAGATGCAACGTCTTACAAATTAAGTACCAGGGCACGATCCCTGCGGAAAAAATCATGGTAATGAAGAAGTACAGCGCCAAGGCATTGCGGAACTTTACGCTTTTGTTGGATAGCGTATAGGCCGCCATGGCGGTAATCAGTAAAGCTAGACAAGTCCCGATGACCGTTACGGATGTAGAAATCATATAGGAGCGCAATACGCTGGAACCGCCGTTAAAAATTAACTTGTAAGCATATACGCTTAGCTTCTCCGGCCAAAGGCTATACCCGTTCCTACTAATTGTATCCTCATCGGTAAACGAAACCATAAGGACCAGAAGCATCGGCAGGATACAGCAAATTGTGTAGAAAGAAACCACACCGTACATGACCATTTGGGGCAAACTCTTATTTCGCATCATAGTAGAAACTCCTTTCTAGGCAAGTGCCTTCTTTAGTAAAGTGCGCCCTCTTTGAAATATTTCCTGGCGATCAAGTTCGTACCGAAAACCATGATAAATCCAACGATGGATTGGAATAATCCTACAGCCATGGCTTCGGAAGGGTCCCCAATCTGGCGCAGTGACCGGAATACATAGGTATCAATAACATCTGTTGTCGGATACAGAACCCCATTATCATTAACCAGGGCGTAAATCATCCCGAAATCCCCATACATGATCTTGCCTATGGATAGGAGGACAAGAATAACGACAGTTGGCATCATGAGCGGCAGCGTAATTCGAATGCACTGCTGCCAGCGGTTGGCTCCGTCTATTTGCGCAGACTCATAAAGCGAATCATCAATTCCGGCGATCGCCGCCAAGTAAATGATCGCGCTCATGCCCGCACCTTTCCATACTTTCATCAAGGTAAGAATGATCGGCCAAGCATTGGGCTCCGTATACCAATTTACAGGTGTCATTCCCAACATTTTCAGCGCTTGATTGACAACTCCCATGTCCATAGAAAATAGTGCATACAGCATATAGCTGACTACGATCCACGAAATAAAATTCGGAAAAAGCATAAACGACTGGCTAAACTTCAAAAAGATGCGATTCCTCAGTTCATTTAACACAAGGGCAATGACAAGTGCTGATAACGTTCCGAAGCCAATAAACAATAAATTCAGTGAAATCGTATTCCATGTAATCTCGTAGACTTTGTTGGACTTGAAAAAAAACTCGAAGTTTTTCAGCCCGATCCAATCGCTGTTCCAGATCCCCTTCGCATAATTGAATCTTTGGAAAGCGATGATCATATAAGGATATGTCATATATCCAAAAATGAACGTATAGATCATTGCAGGCAGCACAAGTAAATACGAGGTTGGATTCCTGCCGACATCCCTCCAGATCGTGGATCTTCTTTTCTGTGTTCTTTTCACAGATGTTGTTGCAAACTCATTCGTCATTTTCGTAACCTCCCCGTTACTCAATTGTTGTTCATAGTCCAACGATAACCGATACGATGGAATCTGTGTATTTAACAAATCCACAAATGCTTCCACTAAATCGCACGAATAACCCTATAAAACTGCTTAGATTTTCGTTTTTCTTCACAAAAAAAGCGAAAACCCCTATATAAGGGATTTCCGCTTATCATCCATCTTGGTCATGTAGCCATTCCGTTTAATAAATTTTGATCGACGAAGTTTTATCGCTCCATCCCTCAGGCGTCAGTGAAGGGTCATCCTCCGTTCTAGTCAACATAGTCCCTTGGAAATTATTATCCCAATACAGCTCTACGGTCGCTCCCCCAAACACTCTTAATGACGTAATATCATCATTGCTTATCCCCGCTTCCTGAAGCTGAGCAAGTGTATAATTACCCTTCGGCAGCGTCACCGCGTTTCCGCCATAACTTCCATCCTTGTAGAAGGTCGCACCCGACGCAAATCCATAAGCCTCCCATTCATAAATCCGGGCTGAGGTATCTCCGCTTTTTGCAGCCGCATCCGTCACATATAGTCGAAGATATCTCCCGAAGGTGTTGGTATTATGGGTCGTGACATTTGCCCTATTATCCGTTACGCTAGCCACATTCGTCCAATTCGTTGCATCATCGCTAATCTGAATCTGGTACGCGACAGTATTCATAGAAGAGACTTCTCCCCCAGAGGCGGCATGCTTAATCACAAATTGATACAAATTACGGCGGTCTCCGAGGTCTACTCGCAGCCAATGCGGCTCCGCTCCAGTTGCAGCCCACTTGCTATTGCCCGCCACGGCGCCATCAAAGGCCTTTTCAGGTCCTTCACCTGTTACCGCCCCGTCTGCAGTTGCACTGCGGTTAAGCGCAACGTTCACATAATCAAACAATTCAACCTCAGCAAGCTGAAATTCCGCGCCTCCATTACTTGTATATTCCATTCGAATGTACTCGTATGCGGTACTGTTGTTGAACGTATATTCCTTCGTCTGGAAGCGGAGGGGAAAACTCTCATTCGATCTTGTATCCAGCGTCGTCCAATTCACACCGTCATTGGAGCCTTTTACTGTCCAACTCTTGGGATCCCTAGTTGTTGGATTATCGTTGGCTGATGTCAATCGATAACGATTGATGGCGAATTTGCTTCCATTAGCAAATTGATACTGAATCCATGCCGAGCCGTGGGGGATGCAGTATTTGGTTGTTTTGGAATTGTCAAAAGCTTTGGCAATGTCTTCTCCGCTCGCGCTATCGTTAAATTGGGCAGTGGCCGTTCCGGCGCTTGTTCGATCAGGCAGAGGATCGCCCGTCAATGGAATTTCGACATCAAGTTGTACGGGATAATGATCGGATGGATATCTGCCATTTTCATTATAATGGTTGATTTCTATGGTGTTAATCTTGACGGCATTTCGCTGAAATATCCAATCGATATGTCCGTCGGTCGTGGAACCGGTATAATTGCCGAAAGTGGTATCATTCACATAGCTATGTCCCGCATCTTTCCAGGTATCATTAAAGTCAGAGTTATCCAGTATCATGTAACCGTTTCCAATTTCTTCTGAATTCAAATCACCGCCGATAAATACGGGTACATTCGGTGAAGTTACATACTTGGAGATTCGCTCTAATAGTAATTGCGAAGATTGTTCCTGCGCATCAGCTGATAAGGAGTAATGCGTATTAAAATAATAAAATATGGCCCTGCTATCCTCCTTGGACTGAAATTTGGCCCAAGTGCATATGCGAGGCCATTTCGTATCATAGGAGCTTCGGCTGCCCACGACATCAGGGGTTTCGCTGAGCCAGAACTGCCCGGATTCCAGCACGTTGAATTTATCCGATCTGTACATAATGTTGACATACTCATCTGTCGTATTGCCAAACCGCGATTTTCCGATAGACTGGTAACTGGCATTCAAATTGCTCAAAAAGTAGTTCACTTGCACATCATAAGCCTCTTGCATACCGATAATATCCGGACCAAACGATTGGATCGCATTCACTGCAATCCCTTTCCTGTTGTCCCACGAATTGATCGTTCCGTCATCCCCGTGCAAATTCCGAACATTGAAAGTCATCAACCTCAAAGCTTTCGACTCTTGCCCCGCTGCCTCCGCACGGTTGGCCGGCCATAACCCATTGCAGACCATAACAAAGATTAGAGCGGTGAGCAATACTGTTGTCCACCTGGGCTTTACGCTTCTTTCCATCTTTCATTCCTCCTTCAGTAATAGATGGTGTCTTACCCATCCAACCGTACTGAAAAAGAGGGAATTTGTAAATTTCAAAACCATGCAAAACCTTTTAAATAACCGTTCGTCGTATTTCAATTCCCAGCTATCATTATCGTTTTTTAGCAATCCACTGCTTAGGGAGCTCCCATCTCTTGTATTTCAATTGTAGGTAGATTAATATAAATTGACATTATAATCACGCCACAGCTTTCAACTATTCATGTGGCCAAATGACAAACGATCAGGGAGGGAACAGACGATGTTCAACTGGAACCGAATAAGGCAGTACAAAGTATACCGCAAGTTGATCATCTCCTATATCCTCCTTGTCACCTTAACTATTTGGATCGTCTGCAGTCTATTGTTCTACCTCTTCTCATCCAACGCCGTGAGGGAAAAAAACGATCATGCCAAAACCCTCCTGACACAAGTCAGTTATGCCTCCGATGTCGTGAATAATGCCATTATGAGTATCGGCAACGAGTTGCTCAACGATCACAATATTATTTCTTTTTTCTATGAAGACGAGGACAAAATTCGCAATTACGAAATTACACGACAGCTTACGAAAATCCAAGCCGCTTATCCCTTTATTAAAAGTATGGGTATCTATAAGCCATTGAATGATTCCGTTTTGGATACAGTAGGCATACCGGTTGATAAAGAAGTGTTGTCGCAAAACACGAAAAAATACATGAGCTTTTACCCCCGCAAAGTGTTCGTCGAGAGATTTAACAATAATATGCCCTACAACCTGATCACGTTTGCCCTATATCCTGATTTCTCGATGACTACGCCATCCAGATCAGTTATCTATATCAATATGGATGAGACCTATATCCTGAATACGATCCGGAATATTAACAAAAGCGATCATGACATCAACACCTTTGTTATCAACATGCAAGGACAAGTGCTCTCGCATACGGACGCATCCCTGTTTCTGCAAGATTTGTCTGGCGAAAGCTACATTAAACGGATATTAAGCGAAAGAAAGGACGAACAAAGCTTTACAGACTATTTCCAAAATCAGAAGCAGCTCGTCACGTATGTCAAATCGAGCAATCTGAATTGGTATTTCGTTAGTGTCAGTCCGTATAACCAAGTTGTCGCTCCTATTAATGATCTGCGTAAGACTACACTTCTGATCGGGCTCATCTTGATGGTGCTTGGTATTCTGGTTTCATTATATTTGACAATAAACGTCTATACGCCCATGAATTCATTGATACGGGGACTGATCCCTGCCAACACGCATGCACATGCGAATTCAAAGCTGGATGAGTATAAGATTCTAGCTGATGCCTTCTCTCACTATGAAGAAAACGAAAAATCAATGAGATCGAACATGCATAAATCCTCACGGGTGATTAAGGAAAATTACCTGCATCATCTATTCAAAGGAGGACTGTCGGAAACGCAGGCGCCTGAGGAATTAGTCCAGAGAATCGAGAGCGGGCTTACGGGACCGTCATTTGCCATTATACTTTTTAAAATCGACAATTCCGCCGCGTTTAAGGAACAGTATCACCAGAAAGACCAAACGTTAATTCGGTTTGCCATAGGCAATATAGCACATGAATTGATGCAGAAGTATGGACAATTCGACCCGTTAGTCACTGAAGAAGATGAAATCGTCCTGCTTAGACAATATGCCAAAGAAGAATCTCAGAACGAGTTGCTGTCCACTATTACGGAGATTCAAACCACGGTCAAAACCTATTTCAAAATATCTTTGTCCGTCAGTATCGGAGACACGGTACACGCCAAAAGCGACATTCACCTTTCGCTTAAATCGGCGCAGCAATACGTGAAATTCCGCCTATTCTACGGATACGAATGTATACTGGATTCACACCGGACCAAAAAGCATTTTATGACAACGGTGAAATATCCCAATTCCTTAGAAAAGCAATTGATCGATGCTGTCATGCTGGGCAACTATGCCGTAATCGAGCATAAAATTGAAGAGTTCGTCCGTCTGTTGTCGAGCGGTTCCTATTATCAAGTTGTCAACTATTGCAGTCAGCTTATGATTTCGTTATTTAAGCAATTTGAGAACTCCCTCTCTATCTCAGAGGCTAATTATAATCAATATGTAGAAGCCATATCTGCTGTCAATAGTTCAGAAACAATCGGGGATATTTCGCAAATTGTAACGAACTATTCGCTGAATTTGTGCACCCAGTTGGAGGAGAGAAACAAGGGGGCCAACGCACAGAAGTATAAACGCATTGTTGAAGACGTTCAGCTGTATATTCGCGAACAATATACGAATTCCGCCCTCTCTCTTGAACTTGTGGCTGATGTTGTTGGCCTATCTCCGGGGTATCTTGGGAAGCTGTTTAAAGGAAATACACAGATGTCGTTTAACGAATATGTTAACAAAATCCGGCTTGATAAAGCCAAAGAGCTTCTCTCCTCGACGAACGAGCCCGCTTCCCGGATCTGCGAATTAGTGGGTATCTATAATGTTACTTATTTTTCTACCCTTTTTAAGAAAAATTACGGTATGACCCCATCTCAGTTCAGGGAACAGGTTTCTAGACAGTAAAGCAATCATTCTCTATAGATTTAAAAGTTACAGATCACGAACAAAGCCAGCAGGAAAAGGTCAGAGAAGAAGGGGGATTCCCCCGGACCTCTGACCTTTTAAAATTACCTTAAAAATAATGTTCAAATTCAGAATCCTCATGGATAAAATCACAAAGAGGCTTCTCTTCCCTTTTTGATACTCTCGGCCTCTACCATCCTTAAGTCTATTCATCTGCATTTTGCGTATTGCACTACCTTTATTCATCATTCATTCCCCTAAAACTGCAGCTTACCCTAGAAACATAATTATAAGCCATATGTTCCTTTACTCCAGCCTCTTTTAACAATGCCCTAACTTCAAATTTCTTAAGGTGCAAGATCGGGCGGAAATTATACACATACCTACCCTTTGTTTCGGCTGTCGCGCTACTTATTCCAGGTAGGGTACCCTGCGTTGGTGTCCGTATATTTTATAAGGTGCACAAGGAATTGAAAACAACCATATTCCGTCACAACGTTTAACTCCATACAAAAGCCTCTTTCAGTAAATGTATGACGTCAATATACTCGAGACGCTATTAAAATTTAATTTTAATCTTCGGCTATTTCAACAAAACAATGCCCGGAGCGGTTAAATGACAACCGTCCGAGCATTGTTTTGTTATGGCATAGTAAGTTCAAGAACCAGACGATACAATGGCCGTCACATGCTCTCCCGCTCCTACACATAGGTGTAATTCAAGTTGATTGTGTAACATTTACTCAACTCTCGCTTCTTAGTTAGTTTAATTGCTTATGCAGCCACCACATTATTCCTCAAATTATTATTTTTGAATAGGTCGTTCAAAAATAATTTCATATGCTGTAGGTTTACCATGGCCATTATAGTTTGTCAGTAGGACCTGTACTAATCTCCATCCTTCTCTTGCATTTTCGTCAATTGTTTCTCGATGTGTTGCTGAAGAGAAAAACCCACCTAAAGATGTTTCAACATATTTGTATTCGTACATCCAATTCACTCTTTTCACCATAGTTTGTTTTCACTTATACTACGGTTACGATTGCTGAATGTTCCAATTCTCTCTTCTTTAATAGATCAACACTGCTGCCAGCCTCTTCCACGCTCTACTGCCCTTTAGCTTAATGACCGCGGCAAGTCTACAACTTTATTTTCATTAAACATTTGTCGCGTCAAATGGCCAAATTTATGGAGTTCCTCGTAAAAATTTCTCTATAAAGTAAAATACCTCGGATGCCGTTGTAATTACATTGGAGTAATAGTCGGGTACAAGATCAACAAGAAGAAGTACAGTATATCCAAAGGTAAGAAATGAAATCAGAACAAAGATTATACCCCAAATTTGTGGTGGAATTAAAGTCATGTCGAAAAGATCCGTTGCATCACCAGCGCTTCGGTAATTGCGAAGGCTAAGTCGAGCCACTGTTAATGAACTGCTCAAGGAGTCTAAAAGGATGATGGTCATCAATATAAAAAGTGCCCAGTCTAAATTAACGTGGTACTTAATAGCCATAATGAACCCTGCAATCAGCGGTGAAGCCCAAGCTAGGCTCATTAGATCACGAAGCCAAAGAATTGCAGATAAACAGAGCATCATGGTAAGTGTCCATAGTACGACTTCTCCATAACCTTGTTCCAGCAAGTATATCATAAAGGATGGAAAGACAGAGGCAAAAGGGTAACCTCCAAAAGCGGTGATTACCCTTCCTCCCCACCAAGAGCTCGTTATTTCCGCGTATCCCGATGTATCGGCATTCAGTTTAATTTTCCGAACGCCACCCATTGAAATTATTGAGAATATGGCATGCCCAAATTCGTGAATAAATGTGTTTAAGAGTCTAGTATATCTATGTATGATTGGGATCTGAGTAATAATCGCTATGATGATAGCTGAGATCAGTATTTGCAGCTTAGGTCCCCCTACTTTATTCGATCCTAGATTAACTTATTCGTTCGATCCATTTTACTTTGATTTGTTATCCATATCGACGATCAAATGTATTAGTGCCTCTTATTATATACCTTTTGTTCGTATAGAGCCTTCCTGAATAGTTGCCTACAATGGTGTGGGTATTTCCGTCATCAGCTGTAAATTTTGCTACGAAGAACGGAGTATTTCGGTAAGCAGTCCGTGTGAGTATTCCGTTCAATTCTACTTCCTCATCAGGCGGATATGTTACCGGCGCTGGTGGAGGGGAATTTGAGAGGGGCACATCAATATTTGTTCGTGGTCTGTGCTTCGGAGTTGTCGCATTGTACCTCACAATAACAAAAATCAAAATGGTAGTGATTATTACGCCCCACACCACCCAACCCGGAATAGATACTGAATCCCTTGGTGTTGGGGGATTACTTTCCCCATTATTTGTGTAGTTATGATAATGGTATTCTCCGTAATCCAAACCCCACTCTGGACAGTTTGTTCTGCAAGTGTGCCCACCCTCTGAATCTTGACGACCAGGGTGAGCGCTGACGTTCGTGCATGATATCACAGCTGCTAAACATAGGAGGCAAAGGATAATAAAATTCTTCATAAGATAAGCCCTAGGTTGTAGTCATGAATCATCGGTTGGCTAATCTCGTAACGCGCTAAGAATTCATCTAAAGTCGATGTAATTGTAAACCTTCCACACATCGAAATCGCCTGCTTTCACTGGTCCGATTATTGTATGAGCTATCGCGCCGTTAAAGGTATCCTTGTTTGCTTCCATTACCACACCGATTATGGATAACAAAATTAAATCGAGTCACCTACACAAATCTTCAATGATGCTTCTTAACCAAACGACATAAACATGCTCATTATCGACTAACAGCAATTTGTCACTTCTAAAATCCCGAATACTTGATTGAATCTTATCTCCGTCTTTGTTAGTAAACTCAATAGAAAATTGTTCTTTAAATGATCCTGATTTCAGAAATGCATACTTATCGTGCTTACCGTATCCCTTATCAAATAAATAATAACTATCATATTTAATAAAACCTGATGATCCAGATATACCAGGATTGAAAAATTGTATTTCAGAATCTTTGATATTACACAAATTGAAATCTGAATAGTAATAAAACCAAATATCATGATCAGAAATTACATTCAAAGCATAGCAGTCGCAAATATCTGCTCTTGAATTACTAGATATTTTCTCACCGTCGATGTTCCAAGCAATCAATCCTGGGGCACCAATCGGGTTATCCCAACCATAATTGCCAAACACACCTTCATCAAAATAACCAGTCCATATAGTTCCGTTTTTTGAAACTTGGAGGCTCTGAATGCCATCCCCTAACAGTATCTCCTTCAGCAATACCCCATTGAGATCAAATAACTTCCCATTAAGTTCATACTTATCTTTATTGAAGTATCTTGTTCTCGCGCCAACTAAAAGTAACTTGTCGTTGTTAAATGGTTGAACAAAATGATAATTAAAACTTTGATTATAAATTGGTAATTCACTTACAAAGTCTTTCCCTACTGTAAGTACTTTATATGTATGAGCATTCTGTGTCTTGCTTTGAACAAACATGCCATCTATTCTTTCTGGAGTTTCATCAATAAGTAAAATATATATGTTATCATCAAATCCTATTGAAGCTGATACGATTTGAAACCCTTGAATATAAACACTTATGTCGAAAAGAGGTGCTAATTGAATTTTCGTCTTTTTAGTCATTGTATCTCCTTCTGATCTTGCAATCTCATAACGTTCTATTCACGAAGTTCGTAAATACTCCATCTCAAAATGAATTCGAGGAACGATTGAACTATCCTCCCGATAGTTTAATGAAAGCAAGAGAACTTATCCCACCATCTGCTCCCTGTGAATGCTTCGTTTTTCCGCTAGTGCCATACAGAACTTTTAACTTGAGCTACTGTCCCTCATAACCCCAAAACTCTAAAAGTCGTTTATTTTCTTTAATATCTTCCTCGGATAAACGGCCCAATTTCATTTTTGCAACTAGAAGGAGGTCTTTATAATCTGGGTACGTAAAGTCCTTGTAGATCTCCTGGTTTTTCTTATGGAATAGATGAATTAGTTCAGTTAGTTCGAAATAAGGCAATGTCCCTGATTTCCATTCCAAAAAAGATTGATACAAAGGTTCCAGGGTTTGTTCAGTTACCAATTTGTGATATTCATCAATAATTTCACGTTCTTGAAGTCGTTTTTGTTGCTTATTTAGATGTTAGTCTGTTCTCCAAGTTATTTTGCACCTCTTTGTATTGAACTAGTGATTATATAATGACATATACCGTTACCAAAATCCCAAAATAAAAAGTTGAGAAAACGACAGCCGTTTCTTCGAGTAATGTGATTACCCACCTAAATGCCTCTTGTCGGACACGAATCTTTCTGGATCCTATTTTACTGTTAGTAATAAATTAAACTCCAGGTAATAGCAACATTCAAGTTAATTATCTACAAGCGACCCTCAATGACCTCTTGTAAGATTTAATCAATCAATTTTATCTTTTATTACACTCACGCTCCTCGAGCTGAATGTAAACAAAGGTGAGTCCCACTTTTCGGGTTGTCTCTCTTCATCAACTAACTCAACTAGCTTAACCTTATACTGTCCGTTAGGATTTAATGATGGATACCAACCAAGATCTACTATTCTTTTATGATCTTGGCTGACAATTTGCAAGATGTCTTCGTCTAACTCCAAAACATTTTCATAAGTATCATCTGTAAATTCATCTGTTGAGATTTCATGAAAATTGTTTAAGGAAATCATCCATCTTGATGGAATTCTTAGAGGGACCAATTTTGGTTTCAAAGGAAATTCACGCCTTTCGTATCCACTTAATAATCATTAACCATTATACCTTCTTGAGGTGACCCATTCCACGCAAAACCTGCCCGTCCCTCGAAGTGAATGACTACCTCGTCGCGGCAACCCTTTCATTAATCAAAGAACTCCCTAGAAATAAAAAAATGAATGTTTACAAAAGTAAACATTCACTAACGAACTCTATTTTCCAGTAACACACTTTAATTTCCACTAACGATCTTTATTTTCCTTGATCAATTAATTATTTGTTATTTCCTTGATCATGAAGATCATCATCACACGATTTTGACCTGGCTTTTTCGTATGATACATTTATACTTCAAGAATAAAAATAAACCCGTGCGATTTGAACGGGCTTACTGCGTAATATCAATTCTGATGTTTAAATTTCACTAATGCATTCCGTACTCAATGCACCAACCGCCCATCCCTAAACTGCACAATCCGCTTCGCCTGCTCCGCAACCTGCCGATCATGCGTAATCACAATAATCGTCCGCCCCTGCTCATTTAACCGCCTGAAAATATCCATGATCTCCACACCCGTCTTCGAATCCAGCGCTCCCGTAGGTTCATCTGCCAAGATGATCGGTGGGTCACCAGCCAACGTCCGAGCAATAGCAACCCGTTGCTGCTGCCCACCAGAAAGCTCCGAAGGAAAGTGCTTCCGGCGATCCAGCAAATCAACCGCTTCCAGCGCTTGAAAGACAAGCGGCTCCCGCTGTTTTCTAGACAGTCCGCGATAAATCAACGGTAACTCCACATTCTCATAAGCGTTTAATCTCGGCAGCAGATTGAAGCTTTGGAAAACGAACCCTATTTTCCGATTCCGTATCTCGGCCAGCTGTGAATCCTTCATGGCGTGAATCTGTTTCCCATCAAGGGTGTAGACCCCTTCATCCGAAATGTCCAAACAGCCGATGATATTCATCAGCGTGGACTTGCCAGAGCCCGAAGGCCCCATGATGGCGACAAACTCCCCCTGCACGATGTCTAACGTAATGTCATCCAACGCACGAACCGTCTCGCCTCCCATATGATAAAATTTACTAACATGCTCAATTTGAATTAAGGCAGTCATTGTCTTCGCCTCCATTATTTGATGCCAAATAAATGAAGAATACGATTCTACAACCTAACGACGACTTACCGCTTCGCCTTATAAAACTCATGATACAGCTTCATTAAAGCCCGCTTTTCTATCCGCGACACATACGAACGTGAAATCCCCAGCTCCTTCGCACTCTCCCGCTGTGTCCGCTCTTCCCCACCAAGTTCAAGCCCAAACCGACCAACCACAACTTCCTTCTCCCGGTCGTCCAAAATTTCCAAATTTCTGTAAATTTTCGACTTCTCAATCTTCAACTGCACCGCATCCACCACATCGTCCGCCTCGCTGCCGAGGATGTCGATAAGCGTAATTTCATTCCCCTCTTTATCCGTTCCGATCGGGTCATGCAAAGAAACATCTTTCCGCGTTTTCTTCAATGAGCGCAGATGCATCAGAATCTCATTTTCAATACAACGCGCCGCAAAAGTCGCCAACTTCGTGCCCTTATTCGGGTCCCGATGGAGATCAAATCTTCCAAATCTTCCCCCGTATTGTCGAATTTTTTGAGGTTGTGGACACGAAGCAACGTAAATTTAAAATAATACACAGTGCCTTTTCATAAAGAAGGTTAAACTAGCGTGATTTTGATACAATAGAAGACATTTGTGATTCAATTTCTTAGTGTAGCCTAGCTATTCGGGAATTCATCAGACACGTAACCACTCTCCTATTCACTAACTCGGATCAGATATGCCGCCATCAACCGAGATGACAAAAAAAGCTTCCCTATAGTCGCCTGGTGTTTGACCTGTATATTTACGAAAAACTTTGTAAAATGTCCGGTGATTTTCGTAGCCTACGTGTTTCGCAATTTTGTCCAAAGACATCCCCTTCATCCCAATCAGGAGCTGCTTAGCCTTCTCTACTCGGACTTCATTGAGAAGAAAGTTGAATGTGTTACCCGTTTCTTTTTTGAATATTTGCCCTACATACACAGGATGCTGATCCAACAAAGAGGCAGCGTCACCAAGAGAAATATCCTTCATATAATTTGTCTTTATATAGTCAATTAAGATTCTGATATTCTCATTAGAATTCCCTTGTGGTTCCCCAGCTTCTTGCCTTTTAAGCTGAGTGGCTTGTTTCTCCTCCATAATATCAATTGCCATTCTTTTTAATAATTCGGCTAACTCCAACTGATTAATAGGTTTCAACAAGTATTCTTTAACTTGCAAGCGAATACCTTCACGTGCATATTTAAACTCGTCATAACCCGAGAGAATGATAAAGTGGGAGACATCTTTCTTTTGAGCCTCGCGAATCAGAGTCAAACCATCCATTTCAGGCATTTGAATGTCAGTTATTATTAAGTCAGGACGAAAGTAATCCATCTTTTCAAGCGCATCGATACCATCGTTTGCTGTAACAACCTTGGTGAAAGCTGTATTCTCCTTTTCTACCATATCCCGTATGCCAGCCAATATAATCTGTTCATCGTCCACGATCATTAATTTCAGCATCGCCGTTCTCCTTTAAATAAAGTCGAAGTGAACAAACTGTCCCTTCACCAGGAATGCTGCTAAACATCACGCCTGATTGCCCCCCGAAATACGCTTTCACCCGTTCGGCTACATTTGTAAGGCCAATGCCCATTCCTTGTGTTTCAGAAATACCACTAACAGCCTCGCCTGCAAGTACTTGCCGCAGTACTGTAAGCGCATCTTCGGAAATACCTGATCCGTTGTCAGACACTTCGATGATAGCGTAATCCTGCTCCTTGGCAAATCGTATAGCGATTTGCTTGGCCCCTCTTAGCTTCGATAGACCATGAATGATACTATTTTCAACAAGAGGTTGTAAAATAAACCTCGGACATTTTAACGTCATCAGCCCTTCTTCAGGGACTATCTCATAGTAAAGATCTCTCATCCGAATTTGATGGATGGAGAGGTATCTTTTTACATTGTTCAATTCATCCTGAAAAGTCGTTTCATCTTGTTTCGACAAACTGTATCGCAAAAGATCCCCAAGGGAATAAGCCATATCCGCAACAGTGGAATCACCACTTGCCCTGGCCAGCATGCGCATCGTTTCCAGCGTATTATATAAAAAATGGGGCTGGATTTGCGCTTGCAGCATTCTAAACTCAGCTTCTTTCTTCAGCAATTCTACTTTTTGGACACGGTTTACCAGTTCATCAATTCGATTGATCATGCCATTGTAGTTCAAGATCAGAAACCCAACCTCATCTTTTCCTACGCGCCCATTGTACGGATGATATAAGGAATCAGCTTCTACCCGGCGCATATGTCGCGATAATAGAAGGAGTCGTTTGGTCAAGGAAGAAACAAAAATGTAATAAAGAAGGGTTAACAAGGCAAGCAATGCAAAGCCCCCCATTATCCACCAGATCTTATGGCGTAGCAGCGTAAACAAGGCATCCTTCTGGTTAATTTCAATAATCGTAAGCCCCAGTCTCGACAAGTCCGTTGAATTGACAAGCATTTGGTTACGATCAGTCATAAACGTTTTACTCCCATTCGCACGTGCGGAAGACTTAATCTCCATTAGTTGATTTTCGGGTAATGAATTGTCCATTTTTTGATACACGATGGTACCATCTTGACTCACCAATAGGATCACATTGTTAGGATGGAGACTCCTAAGCTGATCGAGGAACTCCTCAAAGAATATGGATTGAACGGTAATTTGAAGTACACCAAAATCGTTAGAGTATGAATCGTTATAAATCTTGTGAAAGTAAGCCAGAGTTGGTATTTCACCGATGGAATCGATTGCCCATATCCCTTTTTTCGGACCCATTGCCTTCCAATCAGAGGTTTTAATGACATCTTCCAATTCGCGATACGCCTTAAAACCGGTAACATTCAGTAAACGTTCTTCGTATTTAGGGTATATGGTAAGATTTCGCACAAGTTTTTCTCCAAGATATGAAAATGAAATAGCGGGTACGATTTCTTTCAGATAGGCGTAAATTAAATCTCGATCATTCGTGTAGTCTCCTCGCAAAAATTCAATTAAAGCGTTGTTATTCTGATATATCGAGTAAAGTGATTCGATCTTAACTAGACTAGCGTCAAGATTAACAGCTAATTGTTCAATATTCTGCTGATTAGCTTGTTGGTATTGCGCAATAAACTTGTCATTCATCTGGCTATAAACAAAATAGGCAAAAGTAAGGAAAGGAATAATAATCAGAAGAATATAGCCTACAATCATTTTAGTACTCATACGCATACTCTTCACGGCTCCGTTTCCAAAAATGAACGAACTCATACGGCATGATAGACCATCCAATGTGGCTACATTCCGTATGAGTTTTTTATATGTTCTCTTATTTTGATTTTGTCAAACTATCGTATTTTTCCTTCAAGGGTCCGTATTGCTTTGTAGCCCATGATTCCAGTTTGGTCATCCCGATTTTCTCAGCCTTGCTTAGCATGTCATCGTACGCTTTTGCGGCTTCCGCCTCCGATTTCGAAAGATACACTTTCGTGACTTCCGTTTTTACCATATTATCGATATTTGCCCGAATAATCTGCTCCGGAGAATCAGTATCCGGATTAATCATGCCGATCGCCGGGTTATATTTCGTAATTTTAGAGTAGGCTTCCCCTTGGCGTGTCGTTTCCGAGCCTTTCTTGTAAGAGCTTAAAGCCATGCCAACACCGCTCTCCGTTGGCACGCCCCACCAGTAAACACCTTTCTTCTTGAGAACTTCAATATTTTGAACATCATAATTAAATTCCGGATATCCTGCTGCGTTCAGGGTCCAATCCTTATCTTTAATTCCCCACTCCGCTGTTCTCCAGCCCTCTTCCGAAAATAAGTATTTGAGTAGCCTCACGGTCGCCTCGACATTTTTATTGTTCTTCGTTACGTACATTCCTAGTCCGCCAGTTCCGGTACTGATGATGGATGCGCTCGGCCCGAGTGGCTCCGCTAGTTGAACGAACTTAAGATTTTTATCTTTTGAGTCTGCATTGAGGCGATCCGCAGCGGAATAAGTCCACGTGTAAGCAAAGCCTTTGCCGGCAAGTACCATTTGCTCGGTCTCCGACTCGTTCTTATATGCGAAATTTTCCGACGTGACAAAGCCGTTGCGATACAAACTGTTCATATAAAGCATTGACTTGCGAACCTCATCCTGTCTGAGGTAATATTCTATCTTGCCGTTCTTGTCTACAAACCCACCCTGAGCACCGAATTGCGTATCAAAAAAAGGTCTTTGCCAATTTGGGTTCAAGATTAATGGCGTCATTTCCGGGTGCTTTGCTTTAACATCGGTGAAAACCTTATTAAGGTCGTCAATCGATTTGATAGCTGGATTTCCGATTTCATCCAAAATATCTTTGCGCATAGCAAGTCCCGGAACCATCATATGTGCGTAAGGATTGGCTTTCCACTCGGCTTCCGTTGAGAAATCATTGCGGATGGCGTAATAATTTCCATCAGTTACAGTACTAACCAGCTCTTTAATTGGATCAAATTTTACATCTGGAGCGTACTTCGGAAAAATTTGATTGTACGGAAGACTAAGTTTCGCATCTGACATGAGTTTGAAGTTGAAAGAGACCACGATATCTGGCAAATCACCGGAGGCCGTCATCAAAGCCAATTGCTTGTCATCGGTAGCAACAGTGACTTTTGGCTTCACACAGGTTGCTTTTGTAATCGCTTCCGGGATTTCACCCGACCATTCCTGAAACGGATACCACGTGGCATCGACGAACATATTTAGCTCGACAGGTGATGTACAGGAACTTGGATTCTCGCTTGTACCAACAGCGGTTTTGGTGGCCGCTGGAGTACCACTCACTGAATAATTTCCCCCATTATCCGTACTTGTGCTGCACCCCGCAAGAACACCCCCTATCAGAAGTGGAGCGACTACCATTTTGGTGATTATTTCGATTCGTTTTTTCATTTTCTTTCCCCCTTCATAATAACTTCTTATTTTCAAGCATTCCAATTGACATCCAAATAAGAGTGCTATAAAAATATTGCTTTCAACCCTTGACGGAACCAAGCATTATACCCGATACGAAATGCTTCTGTAGAAATGGATACACGACGAGAATCGGAACGATCGAAACAACCATGGCGGTGGCCTGAATTGAAAATGGTGTGACGCTCGATCGCGACATGGCGGCCATCTGCGCTTCTCCCGAAGGGACCATCGACTGATTAATGACTTGCATCATTCGATAGGTCAGCGTACGCAAGTTCTCGTCCTGTACGAAATAAGCGGAATCAAGCCATGAGTTCCACTGTCCTGAGCCTAAGAATAAACTCATCGTTGCAAGTAGCGGCATAGAAACCGGAAGTATGATCTTTGTGAAAATGTGAATTTCAGAGGCGCCATCCATACGCGCCGATTCCCCAAGTTCATCGGGAATTTCCCTAAAAAAGGAGATCGCGATTAGCAGGAAAAACAGATTCAGCATGCTCGGAATGACATAAACACCAAATGTATTGATCAATTTAAGGCTCTTTAAAACGATATAATAGGAGATCAATCCGCCGGAGAAGTTCATGGATACGATTACAATTAAGAAATAGCTTCTCCTGAAAATCAGATCTTTCTTGGACAGTCCATACGCAACTAAACAAGTAAAGAGAACGGCAAGCGATGTCCCTATGACAGTTCGAAGCACCGAAATACCTAATGATTTAATCCACTTCGGATTTTCGAGGAAATAGAGATAGTTACCGAGTGTGAAGCTTCTCGGCCATAGATACATGCCTCCGGCGGCTGTATCGGTGCCGGCGTTAAACGTAATCAACAAAATGTAATAGAACGGATATACCGTAACAAAAACGATGATGACTAGGATGATCGCTATAATGGAATCCAGTACGCGATCCTCGACTGTTTTTCTTCTGCGCAAAATGGATCACCTCTTTTTTTCTTGTCGAGCTAAAATAATCCAGTTCCTGATACACGCTTGGCAATCGCATTGCTGGTGAAAATCAGCATGACCGAAATAACGGATTGCATCAAATCAATTGCGGTTGCGAACGAGAATCTTCCTTGCGCAAGCCCAATCGTGAAAGCGTAGGTTTGAATGATCTGAGACTTCTCGCTGTTTAATGTATTGCCGAGCAGCATCGCCTGTTCAAAATTCGATCCGACTAATCCGCCGCCTAGCATGCTGCCAATTGTCAGAATCAAAACAACAATGCTTGCGTTCTTCAGCCCGGGCAGCGTTATATAGAGAATTCGCTTAAGCCGCCCCGCACCATCGATTTCCGCAGCCTCATAGAGTGAAGGATCGATGCCGGCAAGTGCCGCAAGAAATATAATCGTCCACCATCCGGCCTCTTTCCAGATGGCCGTAGAAACTGCGAGTCCCCAGAAGGCATCCGGGTTCGTCAGAATGTCGAGCGGTTTATCCACTAGATGGAGCGATTGCAATAGGTAATTAATGATGCCGAAACCGCTTGAGAAGAACGAATAAGCGATGCCAGTTACAACTACCCAGGAGACAAAATGTGGCAAGTAACTGACCGTCTGGACGAAACGTTTGAGGAATACATGCTTCACTTCACTGAGCAGAATGGCAAACAAAATCGGGATCGGGTAGGAAAAGATGATTTTTAACAAGCTTAAAACCAGCGTATTGCGCACTAGCATCGGAAAATTGTAATCACTAATTAACTCTTTGAAGTGGGTAAGCCCGGCCCACGAGCTTGTAAAAATACCTTCAATTCCTGTCGATATTTTATAATTCTTGAACGCAATAATAATTCCAAACATCGGAATGTAACTAAAAATCAACAGGAACACAAGACCGGCCCAGACAAAAAGCTGAAAAGGCAGCTGATTTTGAAAGCGTTTTAGAAACACGTCATTATTCATAACTATCACCACCTTCTAAATTTTTGTATGTCTGTAATTACCTTTATGTCTAAATTATAATTTGAAGGGTGCCTACGATGATACGGTTCATTTCCAAGATAAGTGTGCCTATTTTAAAGCTTTAAATACCATTGTTAAGTATGAGCTTGCGTTAAGCTTATTGAACACACATAATAAATTAAAGGGCTGCTTGAAATCTTCTTACGAAACAAATTAAAGAATCTGCAAAGGGGGGATTGGTCAAATGGAGCTCCCAAAAGTTAATGTCGAAAATATGAACGTTAAGATTTCGTTAGGCGGTTTAATATTAAACGTTCTGTACATCAGATTCGGGGTCTTTTATCAATCTTTTCTCGAGCACAGCCATAGTATGAAAAGCTACGAACTGCATTATATTCCTCAGGGAAAGGGAATCTTGGTAGCAAACGGCCGAAATTATCCGATACATCCTGGCACTCTTTATATGACTGGCCCAGATATTGCGCACGAGCAAAAGACGGTTCTCTCCGACCCTATGGCGGAGTACTGCATATGCTTTGAAGTGTTGGCCAATAACATTAACGATGATCCGGATCTTTCCTCTATAGCAAACCAATTCGTTCAAACTACTTTCTGGTTCGGTCAGGACAAGCAAAATTTGTTGCCATTGTTCGAGCAACTCTCCTATGAAATAACCAATCAATATATCGGCTACTACCTGACGGTTCAACATATTATCGAGCAGATCGTCATCAAGCTGGTCAGAAACTATACAAATAATGTTCTGACCTCCTCTGCTATGCCGCTTAAAACCTTAGACGACGAAAGAATCGTTATCATTGAAAATAGTTTTTTATACAACTATGATGATTTAACTATACAGAAGCTCGCTCAAAAACTGGGACTAAGTGTGAGACAGACGGAGAGAACCATTCAACAGTATTATGGCCAATCGTTTACACAAAAAAAGACCCAATCAAGAATGACAGCTGCCGTTCACCTTCTTACTACAACCTCAATGACCATTAGTGAAATAGGGCGACATGTCGGTTTTTCTTCATTGGAACACTTTTGTACTGCTTTTAAGAAATACTACAATACCTCGGCAGGTGAGTTTCGCTCCTTGCGCAGGCCCTTTGATCACAATGTGACCTGTCATTGAAGACAAACGGGAAAAAGTGTACAACTCTAACATCGCATCAATTGGACAAAATAAAAACAACTGTAACGTCTATGCCAGAATTCAGCGTTAAGCGAATATGTTTACCAAATTCATCGTCAAGCGCCTCTACTTCTTGGGCGTTAACCATTGCTTTTGTCCAAGGAATACCCACTTTTACTTTTACTTTATTTTGATTTACAACTGATTTTAATGTAACACATGCAATGTTAGTGTCCCAAAATAACCCACTAACCTTTACCCGGGTCCTTGCCATTAATCCTTTTATTGACCCCGATTTCCATTCAGAGGGTAGCGCCGGAAGTATTTCAATTTCACCTGTATTGGAAAATAGCAGCGCTTCATTTACTGCCCCCACAGTACCAAATAATGTATCCGTACAATAGCAGTCGTTTCTTCTGTTCGTGTCATGGTCTGTCATTAAGGAAGTGTAATAACCGGAATCTGTCATCATCGGCAGAAGAGAAGAGATGACCCCGTCACCGTTTTTTAACCTGGCATAGACCAGCGCCTTATGCATCCAGCCGTGTCCCGCCGTCGCATCTCCTGTATTGTATTTATTTCTGTTTTCAACCGCGATGATTGCTGCTTCCGTCAACTCCGTATTGTTCTGCGTTTCGTAAGCAGGCCATGCCGGATAGAGATGGCTTAAATGGCGGTGGTTGTTGTTTTCCGTATATTCACTCATCGCCCATTCGCGTAAAGCGCCGTCTTTGTCAACCTTATAATCCGGCATTAGTCCTAACAATACTTCCCATTTGGTGACAACAGTTTCATATCCGTCGCGCTTTACTGCTTTTTCCATGGATATGACCATATGCAGTCCATCCCGCGCTGCAGCAATATCCATCGTGGCATTTGCCGTAATCGTACTGTTGTAACCGATCGGGTTATTCTCTGGAGAGTAGGTAGGGATAAGCAAATATTTCTCACCTGGATTTAACGCAGTTTTGCCTTTCTCATAGCACGCATTACCGTTTATATCCGTATAGTATTCCGGCGTACATAGCTGCTCCCAGAAATTAGCCTGCTTTGTCAGCAGCGGAAGTAAAATATCCTTTTCCAAATCTAGAAATCCATTTTCGATCAATTGACTGAACTCTTCATCCGTCAACCCACCGTCCTTTATACTGAGAAGTGGTTTCAGATCATGAATTCTCATGTTGTCTTTGATCGGAATCTGCCCATTGCCGTAACACTGCCAAAACTCGAAGATCGGGAGCAGACACCAGCTCGCTCCGGCATTCCAATATTCAAACGGATAGTCATTGTCATATTCCACATGCATTGCCCGGTCGATGTCCGAGTTTACCGACACCTGTAGGGCATCATGCATCCCATAGGCCATTCGCGCATTGTATTCGAAGTCGGGCGTGTTTCTCAAAAAGAAAGTGATGTATCCAAGCTGGGCTTGCGTGAAATGGCCTGTATTCATCGGAGAAACCTGTAAATTCACATTGGCATCAAGCGTATAGATACCTCGCCAGCCAGGATTCCACTCCCCGGTCCACATCCCATACAAGCGAGGAGCGCTTGAACCGCTGCAGCATAGTAAGGCATATCGTCCTTGGTTGTACACCTGCTCCATAAAAGCATGATTTATTCTAGTTTTTGATGCCTTTTGTGCGTTGATTAGCGTTACATTGTCAGCGCTCTTGTCATCCTCGTCGCCTATAAGAGTAAATTGTACAGCGTTAAATTCTGCGGAATGCTTTAGGACGTGAGGCGTGAGCGCAGCTTGATAATCGAATTTACCATAGGCATCTTTATATTTTTCAGCGACCGCATTCGTGTTCTGAAATAAATTGTCTACGATAGCGTATTGCGTCATTCCGGCAAAATCTTCGATTTTGCCCATATCAAATGTCCTGTTCGATTGCGTAATTAAATACACGGCGTCGGCGTCGATCACTTGGATCGCAGGATTCTGTTCCATTCCTACATTCATCGGTTCATTCGTGTCAGCGAGCAGTACTCTCTTCTTGGTTCCATTAACAACTATAATCTGCGTCAGACCTGCATACCCACCATTGCTCAGCTCGCTGTCCTGATAGGATGGATAATGGGCAACCTGCGCGATATATGCCGCACTCTGTTCCACAAGTTTTTTGTATTGAAGCGCCGTTAGCTCAGACATACCATCCCTCGATTTGTACATGCTCGAAATGTCATCAATGGAGATGATCATATTGATCTTAGCGCCTTCAGAGGATTGTGAGATCTTCGTAATCGAAACATTGTCTTCTCTGGATGTAAACGAGGTTCGGATCCACTCGCCAAATTCATCGGTGTATCGTACTCCGGTTTCGGCTGTTTCATAATTCGTCCATCTCTCATAATCAGACACAGCTCCCTTATCAGTCACGCCTAATCTGAGCTGGTGTCCCGGATGATAACAATAAAGATAGGTTCTTACCCTCGTTTTACCGTCCGGAAAAGTAATCTTCCATTGATCGTTTTGTTTAAAAACATTCCATCTGGCATCAGCAAGCTGCCCCGTTAATTCTCCTGGAATCGCTCTTGGATCTCGAGACGGATAGTTGAACCACATATTTTGAAAAATAAAGCTGTCCGTATAAGGCGACCCTGAAGTGATATACCCGTTTTCGCCATTTCCACTAATCATGCCTTCCCGCCACGCCAATCCGGGATTTGTTGTTGCCACTTCTTTATAGGTGTTAGCGTAATTGCCTTTTTCGTACATTCGTGTAATTTTCGATATTTTAGTCATGCTATTCCCCCCTAATCTGCTCGCTATGGTATTTATTATATCTGGCACGAGAAGGTTCATGAATCGTTCAGAGCGACGTAAAAGAAAGCAAATATGTCGCAATTTAGCAGATCAGCGAACGTTTTCTCTGGAATTTGATGTTCAAGAAGAGGGTGGCGCCACCATAAAAGCCGATTATTGCACACAAAAGGAAGGAGACCGAAACAAGTCTCCTTCCCAAAGAACCCAAGATTATACTAACGCCTCCATCGCCTATTCATTTCCTTTTACCATACGAAATTCCCCCGGCGTCATGCCGACTACCTTTTTGAACACCCGGTTAAATGAAACCGTATGTATATATCCAACATTATTAGATATATCTTGTATCGGCTCAGACGTTTCCACCAAATATTCTTTGGCTTTCTCCATTCGCACCTGAATTAGATAATTGACGAATGTATCTCCGAAAGTTTCTTTAAACAGCTTACTCGCGTAATTGCCGCTCATGCCGAATTTATCGCTGATCGAGGTCAGCGACAAGTCGGGGTTATGGTAATCTTGTTCAATAAACTCTTTGATGTGAAGGATCGTTTCATGATTTTTATCTTGTTCCCTAAGCGATTGCAACTGGGCCGCTAGTTCGGTCAGAATGTCCCTCACATTGCTTTCCGCATCCGTCACTGATTCCATTCTCTTTATCGCTTCACGGATGCTGGATAATGCAGCTTCCTTCCATGCATTGTTCACGCCAATCTCCAGCATCGTTAATTCTTTATCAAGATTGAACAGAAGATAATTTAGCAAATGAACCATTTCTTCGCGAGCCAGTATACTGCTTCTGATTTCATCAAATAGCTTGTCGAACCAGGAGAGCCATTCGTCATTGCCGATTCGAAACGATTTGACGATCGCACGGACCAAATGCTGAAATTCAAAAAAGTTTTTGCCTGTTTTGAGCTCCAAGTCCTCCTGCCGGAGTATTTTGCGGTTCTCAAGCAGCCACTTGTAATGAAGCACATTCTCAGCAAGCCGGTAAGAGTACGGCAGTTCCTGAAGCTGTGTAACAAGCGTGCCCACGCCTACAGTTACAGTGAAATTGAGGTGAACATCTATCCATTGCAATATTTGATGCCAGTAGGCATTGACCAACTTTTCAGGATCCTTCTGGTTCGAAGCCTCGAAGCTAATCATTAGCGTCAGTTGGTGCTTCGTAATCCATTCACACCGCATGCATAAGGAACACTGCTCCGCGGTCTCTTGAATGACTTTCGTCAGTAAATATCGCAGCAGGCTTTGGTCTGAAATCGAGTACTTTGCATTGAAGGAATGGAATCGGTCGATCTCGGCGATCGTGACCAGAAAACTGTCTGCCGAAGGAGGAACATTCCTTTCAAGCAGTTCCTCGCATTCGTTTGCGATGTCCTTATCCGTACCTTTCATCAACTCAAGAAACAAATGCTTGCGTCTAATGTTAATATCCCTCTCGGACTGCTTCTGGAACTCCTCCAGCTCAACAATGAGTTCTTCGAAAGTAGATCCTATGAATGATAAGTCGTCAAGCCCTTCCTTATCCCTCTTCGACCGGCTTTGCACGAGCTGGCTTCGCATCCGCATCATTAAGGCTTCGACAGGCTTATAATTTTTACGTGTAATGTAGACCATCCAGACGCTACCCAGAATCGTAACCAGAAGTGCTAGTCCGATCCACACATACGCAAAGAATGAAGCGATGGAGAAGCTGTTTCCTCGCTTGACCCCACTGACGAACTCCCATCCTGTGTAGGGAGATTTCATGACGGCAAACTGCCATTTCGGAGTATCGGTTTCGTTAAGGGCCGGTCTGGTCTCTGTACTTAGAACAGGCTGGCCACCATTTGCTTGAATCGTCAAAAATCCATATTGAAAAGCCGTATTTTCTTGGATATTATGCAAAATAGCATCAGTCCGCACGTTAACAACGACCATGCCAAGCTCCCCCATCAATAGAGGAGCTTTGCGGGCCAGTGAAATAACCATCACCCGAGAGCTCATCCGATCCAATCTGGCGTTCGTCCAATACAAGGATGATCGTTTGGCTTTCTCCTGTTCGACGAACTCTCGGTCAGCAAACGATTGTAGCTCCGTCAATCCGTTAGAAGTGATCACAAGTCCATCGGACCAGCGGACAACATAGACGGAATCCATTAACGGATTCGCCTCGATCCATCCATTTAGCTTGCGCCCGACTTCATAATTCAAATAGTATGGGTTCGTATTGCGGCCGCCTGAAAAAAAGCTGGATAAGGTCTTATCGCTTTCGATTTCATTCATAATTGTGCTGTCTATCGATTTTAATCCCTGATCCACCGATTGCATGACGGCATGAGCAAGGAACTCGTTCGCGCCTTTCGTTTCACTCTGCGAGAGCTTTACGACAAATAAGAAAAAGCTGATGATCAGTATGGAGCTGATCACGAATAAGATGGGGAGATACGAAAAGAGCAATCGATAGAACCCGCTATGTTTTCCTCTCATCGGCATCTCCCTCGCCCTCCGGACCGTCATGTCAGTTGCAGATTCCGTTCACTTATTTACTATATAAGTCCTTCGTCAAATAAACCTTATCTTTGTTCTCATCGTACCATTTTCCCCACCAAGTATCGATATCCCTGCCCCCCGCTTTATCCCAGAGATCCCTCGCGTCCTTTATCGCTTTATCGACGGAATATGAGGTACCGCTTACAATCGCCTTGGAGAAGAAATCGCCCATTTGACTCGTGTTGGAATTGATGGTTTGCAAATCATTCGGCAATGCCGGTAGGAACTCATTCCATGTAACGCCTGGCCATGGACGATCGGCGGACAAATAAGCCTGCTGTGCTTGCTTGTATAATGCGATCCATTCTTTATCTACCGGATTGGCTTCTGGCTTCAAGGAGTTCAGATAGGCTGCTTGACTGCCGAAGTTGATCGTCGACATCAAGATGTTCAGATCCCCCGTCCAGGAAAACTTCGGATTGTTGAGCTCTTTTAATTGGGGATACCCGTCTTTGGTCAATGTGTGCTCTGCATTAATATCGCCATATGCCAATTTCACCATCGTCGACTTCTCGGACAGGAAATCGATATATTGAACGACGGCTTGTGGGTCCTTCGCGTCCGCATTTACCACACCGACCACCTGGATAGGCGGTATGATCGCACCGCTGAATTGCCCGAACTTGCTCTTCGGCAGCGGGATAACCGCTACCTGTGCTGCAGGATTATTCTGCTTCAGTGTAGTGAACGTCTGCACACCACCGAATATACTGATATTATCCGCATAAAATCCCAGCTTACCGGTAACCCAAGCCTGCTTGGCTTTGGAGCCGTCTTTATCGTTCAAGAAGTCTTTGTCTACAATGCCGGCGTCGAATGCCTGCTTCTTGAACGCCAGCGCCGCCTCTTTTCGTTCCCAATCGTTAACAAGCTTCCCGTCTTTGCTCACATTCCCGATGTTGCCGAACATGTAGTCGATTTGGTTCCCGCTAATCCCGCTAAGGGCAATCCCATAGGTATCCTGCTTACCGTTTCCGTCGGGATCTTGAGTTGCGAAAGCTTTTGCGACTTGAAGCAGCTCGTCTGTTGTTTGCGGTATCTGCAGGTTCAGTTTTTGCAGCCAATCGGTGCGGATGAACAAGGCATGGTTAGGCTGCAGGCCGTTGATTCGGCCGATCTGGTAAATATGGCCGTCCGAATGGGTCGTCAATTTCTTTAAGCCGGGGTTCGAGGCAAGCAACTGCTTATAGGGTTTACTGTACTTTTCAATGGCTTCATCCAACGCCATCACTTCCTGCTGGTTGATTAATCGTCCCTTAAACTCGGAATCGTAAGACCAGACGATATCTGGCACGTCACCTGCCGCGAACAGTGTATTGTATTTGCTCGTATCCGAGCTTCGCGGGATTGGAACAAATTTGACGTTCACTGGACCGTTGGCATTGATCCAATCCGTTGCCCAGTTTTTGTCGATCGTGCCTTGTTCCGGTGGCACATTGCTTCGGTCATGCACCGCAACCGATATATTGCCTTTTTTCTTAGGTGTTGTTGTGGATGCCGAAGCATCCGGAGAACTTCCGGAATTACTGTCATTTGTGGAGCAGCCGGCAATTGCGAGACTAAGTGAAATAACGGAAACAGCAGCAACGGTGATTGGCGATCTTTTGTTTTTGATCATTTGAGAAACCTCCCTTTTCCAATATAAGCTAGTTGTTCTCTTTCCTTTGCGGATACCCGCTCCTATGGTAGTTGTCCGGCTCCTCTTTGGTTATCCATACGGAATGTCACAATTATCCTTTCAACGAGCCGATCATAACGCCTTTCACGAAGTGCTTCTGGATGAACGGATACACGATCAGCATCGGTATAATCATGATGAGGACACCTGCTGCTTTTACACCTTCCGGCGTAATCAATTCCTGCATATCGGATTGAAGAGCCAGATTTGGATCGGAGGCAGCAAATACCATTTGCTGCACCAGAACGGCCAGGTTCAGTTTACTCGTATCATGAATGTAGATCAGAACTCCGAAAAAATTGTTCCAATTACCTACAGCATAAAACAAAGAAATCGTGGCAATCATCGGCAATGAAGTGGGTAGGATGATCCGAAGAAGCAGTCCGAATTCGCCGCAGCCGTCGATACGGGCAGCATTCTCCAACTCGACGGGAATATTCTGAAAGAAGGTTTTCATCACCCACATGTTATAGGTACTGATCAACCCGGGAAGCCAAATCGCCCAGTACGAATTGATCAACCCTAGCGATTTGATTAATAAATAATTGGGAATCAGTCCCCCTCCAAACATCATCGTAAATACGATGGCCATCGAGAAAAATCGCCGACCGAAAAAATACGGTTTGGATAACGGATAGGCAACGAGCGTTGAAGCAGTCATACTTAACACAACCCCAACAATGGTAATGAGGACACTGTTCCGGAACGCCTCCACAATTCTTGTCCCGGTAATCAAAGCCTCATAAGACAGCACATTCCAATGCACCGGCCATAGCGTAACTCGGCCGGACATAATCGCACCGGGGTCGCTGAGCGATATGGCAAACAGATGAATAAGCGGAAGCATACAGCTTAGACCTGCAAGCGATAATAGGAAATAATTCGCTGCATAGAACAATTTTTCTCCGAAAGTAGCCTTCATCCATCAACTTCCCTTCTTACCATAATTCTTTACCGAACCTTCGCGCGATTTGGTTCGCTGCCACGATCAAGACCAGGTGGACAGCCGATTCGAATAAACCCATCGCGGTTGTGAGACTGAACTGAGCTCCCTGCAAACCTATTCGGTATACCCAAGTACTGATTACCTCGGATACGCTGGAGACTACGGGATTTCCCAAGATATAGACCTGATCGAACGACACCTCCATAATGCCGCCCATAGAAAGGATCAGCATAATGACAATAACCGTGCTTATCCCCGGCAACGTGATATTCACGATTTGCCGCCATTTGTTGGCTCCGTCTATGGCTGCTGATTCATATAGGCCTGGGTCGATCGAGCTTAGGGCAGCAAGATAAATGATCGCCCCGAAGCCGGCCTCTTTCCATATGCCCGAGCCAAGATAGATCGTGATCCAAGATGGGATCTGATACAAGAAGGAATATGTTCGCCCGAGCCAGTTTTCCAGCAAAATATTCACGGTACCCGATTCCTGGGCAAATAGGGTCAGAACGATGCCACCGACGATTACCCACGAAAGAAAATGTGGTAAAAATACGACGGTTTGCATGCTCCGCTTGAACCACGTTTTCTTAACCTCATTAAGCAGGATAGCCAGTATGATCGGGAATGGAAAACCGACAACAAGCCTTAATAGGCTTAGCCATAACGAGTTGAGAATGATGTCAGAGGATTGAGGACTTCTGAATAAGCTCTCGAAATGCTTCAGTCCCACCCATTCGCTTCCAATAATGCCTGAGCGGAAGCTGTAATCCTTAAAGGCGATCATTAAACCGAACATCGGAACGTATCTGAAAACAATAAAATAAATGACGCCTGGAATGAACATCAACAAAAGGGGTAGATTTTGCCTCAAGACTTTTCGGAGCCTCGCTCCCCTGCTATTCCTCTTTGATAATGGTGAATGGATACCGGATTTTTGTGCGGTATGTATATTGTTCATTTGTCACCTCCCGAGTTTGGCGTTCCATTCCGCTTACCCATAACATATATAAATCGCCATAAAATCTCAATAAACAAGATTTGACCGATTAGCATTTCACGTCAAAGGACCGATTCATAGCGGTATACGGCCCGATATTTACCGGGATAACAAGAAAGAATGGATGTAAGCCCTCACTCTATTTCAACATATTGTGTCAACAAGAGACTGCAAGGCAATGGTTTACGGGTGCTCGTACATATACAAGTTAGCAGGAATAAGTCACTATATCTACTAACAAATACATGGTTTTCTCTGATTGTTGACGAATTCTGGCTTCAATCCTTATTCATCCGTTTTCGGAAAATTACAAAAAACCCCAGGCTATACGCTAGGGGATAAGTATATTTTGCAAATTATCCGTTCTATTACTTTTTATCACATCTCATTGACACTAGCATTTATTTATTTTTCCCCTTACTTGTTGGACAACAAGTATTGGGCATCCCGAAACAGGTAGCCTCCGGCTTGCACAGAGATATGCTTACCGCTTTGCGCCTGCACTTCATTTACGAAATCGGCCAAAGCGTTCACGGCCAATTTGCGTTGTAAGCTATTAGCGATACCTGCATTATTGATCCATCCGGAATTCGTAAAGCGTGTTACCAAGGCTTGCAGGGATTGGATACTTGTCGTAGTCTGGAACTCTACCGTTTGGCTGCCCGTATTCCCTGCTAGGTCGCTTACCGTTACTATCAGCGTGTGCGACCCAAGCGACAGCGAATACATCGGGATGGCAGATCCTTGCTGCACGGTTTGCTTTACGCCATGCGTACTTACCGTGACCGTCGTCTTGCTGCTGTCAACTCCGGACAAGTTATCGCCTAGCGTAAAGATCGGCGTAATATCCATGGAATCGCTGTACGTTCCGTACACAAGACCGGATACCGTTATCGTCGGTGTAGTTTCATCCAGATTGAAGCCAATAGTTTTTATCACTTCCACATTGCCGGCGTTATCCGTCGAACGGTAGCTCACCGTATAATTGCCGTCCTGACTGAGCGTGACTGGCGCCGTGTAGGCCAGCCATGTGCTGCCACCATCCAGGCTGTACTCCGTCCTAGCCACACCCGAGAGATTGTCATATACGTTAAAGTTTACCGTTACAGCATGCACATACCACCCATTCAGCCCGACCTGCTGATCAGGTGAGACAGCAACCGTCGTCACCGGAGCCGTCTTGTCGATCTTGACGGATACCGTATGACCTGCTTCCACTCTGCCAGCGTTATCCACGCTCCAATAATATAGCGGATGGATGCCTTCCTCCGTAATATTCACGCTCGTACTCTTCTGCTGAGCGCCGCCGTCCATCGTATAAAACGTGGCTGCAATGCCGGATCCGCTGTCGGTTGCCTTCAGATGTACAGCTACATCATGATTGACCCAGCCCTGCGGGGCATCGTTGGTTGTCACCGGCGGGATTTTTGGTATGCCCGTGACAATAAATTCCTGCATACCAATTTTCCCTCCGGATGCAGTATTTCTTACATATAATCGGAGATTGGTTGTAGCTAATGAGGAAATGGGTGTATATCTTTGCTCCAGATTCGTGTTCGAAACTTGGTAGGGCATGATGTCGATCCATGCATTTTGACTGGCGCTCCATCGCTGAACTTTCCACTCCGTTACTTGATAGGCACCATATTCATCTTCTGTAAATCTAAAAACATAATGATCGAAGTCACCGCCAAGATTAAATTGAACCCAGGATTCGTTGGCTTCATTCTGAGCTTCGCCTGTAGCAATCGTGCTGTCCCACATTCTGTCGAGGTTGCTCCATCCACCACTATCAGCCGCCTTAGTGCTGCTATTCGCCAAACTATCCGACTTAAAGTTGGAATTTAAGTAACCGTAGTCCGGAGTCGCAGGTACTTGATTTAATAGCCCGGCGTAAGCTGATTCCAATCCTGCTTGATTAGCAATATCCTTTGCCGCTTGCGGCCAAGTACTTATATCTGTGCTTGTAAGTTTTGTATAGTTTGTAACTACAGCGTTGCTGGAAGACGGCTTGGATGAATTCCCGTAATTGGAATCAAATAGAATCGTGCTAGGATCCACGGACCTCGGAGAAAGGTTAAGTCCCTTCAAAATTACATTTTCTTTCCAAGTGATCTGATAGCTGTTATCATCGTTATAAATACCGGCATCCGCAGATGATGCATTCGTAACGTAATTGCCAATAATTTGAGTGCCTTTTGATGGTCCGAAATTGTAAATAGAGGCATTATCATTAACCCCGTATAATTTAGCCCAATTGGATTGACCAATCTTATTGGAGGCGATATAAGACTGACCAATATCCTGGCTTACATCGACATCATTGGTGGTAAAGTTGCCAAGTACCTGCATTCTGGAATGAATCCCCATATAGGCTGTATTATTAATGTCGTTATGAGTGATGGTTGTCCTTTGCGCTGGCATGATGCTAATTCCGGTAGCGGCCATAAAGTCGCGACCAGTATCACGGATTACATTATTGGTAATCGTGTTGTCCTTGACAGGGGCTTCTCCGGGAATATCATCATCCATATAAGTTCCCAGGAATCTGCCAATCTCGACACCTGCTCCCGTCAGGTCATAAAATATATTGCCTTGGATCAGAGTATCAGACGCGTCGTTATACAAATGTATGCCGGAAGCACCCATATGGCGAATGGTATCCCCAATGAATTGGATGCCGCTTGTGTGATTTAGTGAAATGTTGCCGGGGACTTGGTCGCCGTAAGTGAAACTAGGATTTACACCACTCGATGAATATAAGGCTTCCGCCTGGGAGCCCCCTATGAAATAATCTTTAGGAAACAACCAGTTACCGTGTTCGAACGTGATTCCCTGAAGTCGGATATTTTGCACCAAGTTCGATGTAGAGCTGCCCTCAAACTTCACTAACTGATCCGAAGCGATAGCAGGTGCATATACTTCGGCGGTACTCATATTTTCATTGCTGTAAGGATAATAGTAGATTTTCCGAGTAACTCTGTTCAAGTACCATTCTCCAGGTGTATCCAATTCCTCAAAAGCATTAATAATCATATACTTGTCTGTGGCAGACATATATCCTCGTTCCGCACGAATTTGAAAATGGGGCTGTGCAGCCCTTACTGTGTGATAGTCGCCATTTACCCCCACATTTATGACAGGCCACTCATCGACTTTGAACGAATTCAGATGCAGTAATCGAACATCAGTAGGGTTAGAATAGATCTTGACCGTTAGCGGTGAGAAGTTGATCCCATCAATTGTCGTATCGGTCGCATAGGGACTATCGTAAAAAGAGATTCCTTTCACCCAAGGACCGCTGGCTCGGTAAGCTCTGACACCGTTTACATATAACTGTCTGAAATAATCCGTGTAACCCGCCGACAACGGAACGTCCGCAGCATAATAATTTTGTCCCGATACCTGTGTCCATCCTGTGATACGCTTACCACCGCTGATAACAGGCTTTTCGCTGCCATAAGCCATATAATTAATATAGTAACCGTTTGAGCCTCCATCGTTATCTGTAAAGGCAATAGTTGACGACTGCTCGTACGTACCTCCCCGAAGATAAACATTGATATCGCCAGTCATGTCGCCACGAATAGTATTTACGATATCTTTAACCTTTTGGATGGTCTTGAACGGCGCAGATAAGGTTCCGGCATTGCTATCATTTCCGGAAGGTGATACATAATAAGTTGCCTGTGTAGTCGCACTTGCTTTTGGCATGGGAACGATGGTTAGCGCGGTAGCAGCCATCGTCATCGTCAAGAAGCATTTCAAGATCGAACGGGTAATTCTCCTCCTTAACACTTGGTTCATCATAAAAATATCCTCCTTTAAATTTGTATTTAGGTGAACCTGCTGGTTAACCTGTATACAAGTTAGCAGGAATAAGTCACTATATCTACTAACAAATACATGATTTTCTCTGATTATTGACGAATTCTGTTTCAATCCTTATTCATCCGTTTTCGCATCCGTATATAGCAAGATGCTCCTTTGGGATTACTTCATATCAACAGCCAAGAAAGACAGCGCTTTCTTTTGAAATTGCCAAAAACCCCAGGCTATATGCTAGGGGCTACGTAAATTTTTGAAATTATCCGTCCTATTACTTTTTATTTAATATGGTCAGATTCTGCCTGTACTCATTGGGGGTAATCCCGAAATGCTTTTTGAACAATTTATAGAAATTGGTTTCATTCGTGTACCCAACATCTACCAATATGTTTTTGATACTATCATCTGTTGTTCGGAGCCTTTCACAGACTCTGTCCAATCGTAATTGATGCACATAATCAATGACAGATTTGTCCATGTTATCTTTAAATATTTGCCCCACGTAGAGTGGCGACATCTTGAATTCAGATGCAATTTTTTTTAAACTCAAATCCTCACTGCAAAACTCCATATGGATGTAATCAACGATCGAGTTCACCAAGTAATTATGTTTTTTGGCCGTTTGAATCGTTGTTTTTTCTATCATTCGGTGGAATAACTTAGTGAACTGTTCATGTATATCTTCCAAGGTTGTCAGATTAACAATTTCATAACAGAAGGAATTAAATTTGAACTCAATCGGTTCGATTAAATGAGCATTCATATGTTGGATTTCACGATATATCAAAAATACGAGTCTTGTGAGTAAAGCGTAAAGCTGGTTGCAGTCTCCCTGGGAAATCCAATCAAATATATCTTCAAAGATTTTCTCCGCTTCTAAGGAATTGCCTGATTTAATAGCTTCAATAAGCTTTTCCGTTCGTTCCAACGGTACATCTAAATCCGTACGATTTAATCTGGTAATGACCATAGCCTGCTGAAGCAAACAGCTTGTCCCGTAAAAAATCCGGTAATCAAACAGCGAGCTCGTATTTTTATAGACTTGATACAGAGGTTCACCTTCACCAATAATAGAACTTACGGCAGCAGATAAGGTGATACCTGGAATGATCCTACCTATTAGAGCTTGCACCTTTCGTATTGGCTCCAAATGGGTAGGATCTCTATAGTTCGCAACACCCTGATCGCTCTCCATGAGATAGACGAACGTCCCATTCCCCATAGCAGTCTTTTTGAATTTTGAAATCTCCGCTAGAACATCATCTGCAATATTGGTTATAGAAAAATAAAATAACCGCTTTTCTTCTTCTTTCAACTCCTGGTAGTAGAGCTCTTGATCCGGCTTAAAGACAATCATTAAAAAGGGGACATGCTTGGTTTCAGTGCCCGAGTTGATATCTAACGTCTTATCGTCCATTAATAAGGATTTTAATCGGTTCTCTTCCAAAATATCGTAAGTCGACATCTTATATCTATCGAAGTCGCCGATTGTTCTCATACTATAATCGAATGCAGAGGCGAGCAAATCAGATTCTTTTTGGGACGCTGCATCGGGCAGGCGATCAAGTAAGTTTTCTCTAACTTTATTAACTAAATTTCCGAATGGAGAGTAAATATTTTTGGCTAAGTAAAAGGCAACCAACAGCCCTCCCAACAAACAGATTGACGTATACAGTAATGTCTTTTCCCTCATTTGACGAAGAGGTGCAAATTCAGTTTCATACGGGGCTTCTGTTACCATGAGCCAATTGGTTCGTTGAATGGGAAAAAAAGTTGCAACCTGGTTGCCACTAATCAAGCTGCTTCCAGTTTTAGAATTTCTGTCAATGTTTGATAAATATCGTGCATCAAATGGTGTATACATCGTTTTTTGTTGATCGCTATCAAGTATAATCCGATTCTGGTCATCAAGAATATATAACCGGCCTTTATCTCCGCCATATTTCATCAGATTGTTTCGTAACCAATCCGTCTTCACATTGACAATCAAAGCACCTTCAGCCTTCCCATCCGATCCTTTTGTATCATATAAAATATAGGTAAACACTTCACGTCCGGAATCTGATAATTCATCGTTCAATATAACCGGAACTGGAGTTAGCAGTGGCACATCATTCAATTTATCAAAAATGGCCTTTTTCCATACTTCGTCCGAATCTAACGTTTTCCAGCCATGCGTTGTATAAAAAATGTTTGCGGACCTATTATATATCGCGGCAGAGGAAATCATCGAATTGCTAGCGACCGTTTTCTGCAATCTATTAAAAGCTCTTTGCAACAAAAAATTGAAATTTTCAACATCTGTTTGATGATTATACATGAGTAATTGATTATCAGCATCTTGGAAAAGCGTTAGCATAAAAATTTTGATCGAATCATTCATAGAATCGATGTTATAGCTTAGTTGTTCAAGTACTTGTTGATTATTCTGATAAGTCATTTTTAAACCTTCATTTCGAAAATCTTTGTATAACAAATTCGATAGCAAAATGACCATAAAAATAATCAAAATCGATATCAAAGTAAATATTTTCGCCAAAGAACGATAACGAAGTTTTGAAAGAAAAGGTACTTTAATGTTGATCACACCACCAATCTGTCGCATCGATCCCATAAACAAAGCAATCCATATTCAATGAATTTAACACGTAACCCCTTGAGTATCAATCCCACACTCAAGATAGAAAAGGACCCTTCGCACGTAGTGAACTTTAAAGTACATGTCGCACATACAGGGGTCACTCAAAAGATTTGATTATTCAATACTTTTTTGTTGATTGTCATAATCCTGCATTTCTCCAATCACGAATGATACCCGGTGAACCAATGGCTCACCGGGCTATTGCTTTGTTTTACTTATTAGTTGCTTTCCAAGCGTCTAATTGCTTCTGCTTCTCTACAATGATTTTGTCTGCGCCAGCTGTTTTCAGTTTAGCAAGGAACTCAGGAAGCATTTTCTCCGGTTCTACGAAGCCGCTTTCCAGAGCCGGACGATACTCATCCATTACAGATTGGCATTGAGCAATTTCGGATTTAACTGGTTCGGTGTTAAATACAAAGCCCAGCATTTTCGATTGCTTCGAATTTTTATTCAAATCTATGGTTTCTTGCCAAACGTTATCCGGTTGGGCAGGAAGCAAATAGGCATTGAATTGATTACCGAATGTCCACGAGCGGTTTGGCGCATAGCCGCTGTTAAGAATTTGCTCGATGCGATTGTCGCCTGTTTTCTTGTAATGCTTATTTTCAATTCCGAAACAGATTAGGTTATAAATTTCTTTATCCGTATTCATTAACTCCAAGAATTGAATAGCTTTATCTGGATGTTTACTGTTTTTGCTAATGGCTTGCAGCGTCGAAGCAACGTTATCATTCGTGACGATCGGCGTGTCGATGATTTTCTCGACAACATCAACGTTACCGAAGTTTACTTTCGTATCGACAAGTCCGCCCGGCTTTGTGTTATTGAAGAAGGTGGCAACATTACCCGTTTTGAGAGCAGGCAGTATGTTTGCCAACGTAGTGGCATCCTGGTTAATGTATCCCTTTTCAAACCAACTGTGCATTAATGTCACGTATTGTTTGAATTCAGGCTGCTCAAACTGATTGATTACTTTCAAAGAAACATCGTCAATGCGTACAGCGCCTACAGTATTCAAGCTGCCGACAGTATCCAGACCGCTGATTGTGTACAAGTTAGCCGAAGACGATGCGAAATATCCGTTCTTATCCATTCCGAATGGCGTAACTTGTTTCCCCTCTCCATCGTGAACTTTCGCAAGGAACGGAGTGAGATCTTCTAGCTTTTTAACACTATTCAAGTCAAAACTGTATTTATCCAACAGCCTCTTCTCAGCAACGATGGAATGCTGCCTTGCTACAATTTGATAGTTAGGGATCGCATAGATTTGATTATTAACCGTTACGGATTTCCAGAACCCTTCTGGGATACTTGCATAGGTTTTGGGAGCATATTTTTTCACTAGATCGGTAATCGGCTGCAATGCGCCTTTGGTTACCTGCCCATAAAAATCGCCAAATGCAGGAGAAGCGCCTGTAAATAGAATATCAAAGTCATCGTTGGCAGCAATCATCGTATTCACCTTTTGATCATACGGTGCGCCTGGGTCAATGAATTGAATATCCACTTCTGTATTAATTTTCGGACGAATAATGTTGTTTATTGCTTCCTGTACTGCCGGCAGATCTTTCTGGGGAGCAGATCTTACCACCCACTTCAGTTTCACAAGTTCTTCTTTCTTACCCACTTCTGGATCTTTTCCGGACGGGGCAGTGCTGTTACTGGAACAAGCTGACAACATGGCGATAGCTGTAATAACTGTAAAAGCTTGCACTAATGTCCTTCTCATCTTTCTCATTGTGAATCCTCCCTTTATCTTATCATTTCATCTATGCTTACACCTTGGAAGGTAAAAGCCTAACCTTTAATTGCGCCTACCGTCAAGCCTGAAACAAAGTATCTCTGAAAAAACAGGAAGATAAACAACATCGGACCAGCTGCAATAATTGCCATCGCCATTCGTGCAGATTCTGTTGGGAAGTCTGCCGTACCGCCAAGAGCGAAATCTTGAGATAGGGACAATATATTATTGATCATCGTTCTTAACAGCAATTGAAGTGGTTGATAGTTCGGATTATCCATATACAACAAGCTCAAATACCAGTCATTCCAATATCGTAATATGCATAGAAGACCTACGGTAGCTATCGCCGGCTTAGAGATTGGAACAATGATTCTCCAGAGTAATCGATTTTCCGAACACCCATCGATTTGAGAAGCTTCGATTAATTCTTTGGGAATAGCTGAGAAAAAGGTCCGCAGCAAAAGAACATACCATGGGAGAACCAGATAGGGTAGGATTAGTGCCCATAAAGAGTCCTTTAAACCGTACACTTGGGTAACAACGATATAGGTAGGGATCAACCCACCATTAAACAGCATCGTAAAAAACACGAGGAAGTTAACTGGTTTTCGATAGGCAAAGTCGCTTCTAGACAAAGGAAACGCCACCAAGATCAAAATAATAATCGATAGCAAACCTCCCCCAAACGTAACAATGGATGATACGCCGTAAGCTTTCAGAATCAAGGAAGGTTCTTGAAAAATATAAGTGTACGCGGCGAATGAAGTTTTACTGGGCCAAATGGAATAACCAACAGAATAGATTGCTTTGTCATCCGAAATGGAAATCGAGAACATTAACAATAAAGGAAATATGCACGCTGCGGTAAACAACAGTAGAACCAGGTGCATCCCCCACTGACTTTCGCTTCGCTTAGCTATACGAATCACTTGACTCCACCCTTTCTAAAACAATGCATTGTCTGGATTGAATTTACGCACAATCCAGTTTATCCCAATGACAAGCATGAATCCAATGACAGCCTGGTACAAACCGACCGCTGAGGCCATGCCGATATCGCCAACGACTCGCAAAGAACGAAATACATAAGTATCAATAACATCAGTCGTCGGATATAGCACCCCTGTATCCTGCGTAACCAAGTAGAATAATCCGAAATCGGCATAAAATACGTGGCCTAATTGCAAAATAATCATAATGGTTACAATTGGAGTTAATAGAGGCAATGTAATACGAAATCGAACTTGCCATCTGGTTGCTCCATCAATTTCAGCAGCCTCATAATAACTTTTATCTAAACCCATCAAAGCAGCATAAAGGATTAATGTGTTATATCCTATCGCCTTCCAAAAGTTGATAAGTGTTAGCAGCACTGGCCAAAGCTTCGGATCACCATACCATTGAACGGGCTTGATGTGCATCTGCTCGAATAGTGAATTCACCATACCTAATTTCACATCAAGAAACGCCATAACCAAAAGTGCAACTACCGGCATTGAAAGAAAATAAGGTATAAACATCGATGTTTGATAAAGTTTCAACCACTTTTTCTTCGTAATTTCACTAAGCATGATAGCAAAGTACATGGCACCAACCATAACCGTAAAGATAAATAAGAGGTTAAGTCCAACGGTGTTTCTTGTAATTCTAAATGCATCCTGGGATTGAAAGAAAAAAGCAAAGTTTTTAAATCCTGACCATTCACTGCCAAATATCCCTTGATCCACTCGATAATTTTTAAAGGCTAGCACGATTCCGCCCATGGGCACATAATTAAAAAGTATCAGTATGATAATAGCTGGGAGTACCATTAACGTTAGATCCCTATTTTTTTTCCAGCTCCACTCCTTAGATTTTGCCGCTTTTCTCCCCAGACTTAGCGATCTCTTTTCTTCAACGGTATTCATGACACTCCTCCTCTATTTCATGGCGCAACATGAATTTAACATGTCTCAGTGCAAAAAAAATACTATTAAAAGTATAAATTATTGGTTCATGCTACTAACAAATTCATCAATTATTGCATTTAATAGCATCCAGCATCTATTCAACCGAAAGGCACCACAAAGGATGTCGATCCTTCGTAGTGCCTCTCATTTGAACTATTAATATTTTTGTGGCGCCCGAGAAATCAATTTCATACAAAAAACTAATAATAAGTTTGTTACTCAACGGACTTTTTCAGTGATTACCGAAGTAAATGTGGAAAATAAAGTTCGTTAATATTGTTTTTTATTTTAAATAAACTTCTCTATCTTCAACCTAAAAATTCAGACATAAAAATGACCAAGACCTCATTCCTAATTGTCTTGATCATTTATTATAATTATCTTTACATCAAAACATCAAAGCTTCGCACTATATTTTTAAAACCATCAAATAACAGCTGACTAGGATCAATTTTAAATTCTTCTCCTTTAATTGCAAACTCATTTTTCATATCAACCTTTAATAGGATATCCTCATGTGACGATTTTGTTCTTCTAAATATTCACACAGTTGCCGTTATCTTCTAAGCTTCGCCACCTTAAACACCCTTCTAAATTCCTTCCCATCTTTCATTCCCCTGTCCCGCATAATTTTTTGTTGGTGGTTACCTTATATTCATAGCCAACAAAATGCTTGGCTTTTCATATTCGGAAAGCCGAACACCTCATCTAAAGTGATGCTTATAAAACAACCTTGATTGCCTCGAACAGCAAATTCTTACATCAAAGTCACCCCATTTTCATTACAGGACATTCATATAGATTCTAGGGATAGACACGGATTATGAATAGATAAATTTTCAAGATATTAACAAACGCGCCGCTTAGAGTAGCGAATACTTGATCCGTGTAGAAGAACAATTCCTCGCTATTTATTTGCGTTGTTGGGTGGGAAGACAAATAAATTTAAAATTGCAAGAAGCTAGCAAACCATGGGTTTGCTGGCCTTTCTTCGTACAAATAAGATTCAAATTACTTATGATGCAGGCAAGCCTTGATGTAATCGAGGCAAACTATGTAGTTGATACATAGATAGGACATTATTGTATAACTTATATTCTAATTTTAATCATATGTCCTTTATAAAAGAATTGTCATAACAAACCAAGACTAACTTCATTCTACTTCCGAATTCAAAGGGGATTAAATCCTGCGAACGCAAGAGCTTGCGTGAGGAAATTAAATCATACTGAGGAAGCGTACGAGGCGACCGTATCCTTACTGCATGAGAATCCCTTCCAGCGATCCCATAGGCTAAATTTTTAGTTTTTTGGTGTCCAGTAATTAACGAATACTCTAGTCAATGTGCCCGTGAAAATATAGAAAAGGAAAGAATATGCGTAGGTCCAATCATAATAAGAAATAACTCCAGCCCAAACTGAAAACGGCTCCCCAATAAATGAAAAAATAAGGGCTTGAAATAATAATGCAACGGAGAAGGTGTTCCATGTTTTGAAGTATTGAAAAATCAACATCTGTGCAACCGGAACTACAGAAAAGTCAAAAGGAAACCCAATAAGAGAGTAGGGGACTAACTTAACAGGATATACCCAAGTACCGATTTCTGCACCAAGATCGTCTGTAAAGGAAGTGATAATTAGTACCATGAGTCCAAAGAACCAAATAGAGTGAGCTCTTTTGCGATCAATTACCTTCAATATAATTACCCATGGAATAATAAGTAAAATAAACATGAACCACCATTGCCAGGTAAAAACACCACTAGTTAACCATCTTTCGAGTTCGAAATGCGCTGCATTTTGTTGTATCTCATGTAATTGATCATTCATATTTTTTCGCCTCGATCATAGGAGAATTTTTTACATCATGTTAATTTTGCCCGTACACCTGCCGCGCTAATCTGTACGTTGGCGGAATAGGCTGCAAAATTTATCAACGGTAGCCTGTTTTAGATCTTGTTATGAAGCTATCGATTCCGTTATAGTTCAACGTACGAAGCCGTTTATAAATTCTAACGTGGATAATTAACAAATAATAAATAAATGTATACAACAAGAAGGAACGAAATAAACTCCAATTCAAATGCCACATGATACCTAGCTTTAAAGTCAACCACTCATAACTGGTTGAAAACTTAGACCAGGCTATAAGATATAGAATTTTCTTCCACCATCTAGCGGTATAAGAAAACCAATTTATAATCATTGCCACGAAAGCAGGATAAATACCAATAATAATCCATAAAGCCTTAAATTCAACTTTATCTATTTCATAAAATCCCCAAGCTTTAAGACTTGTGCTGGCAAATGTATCTGTAAGCGTTGATAAAAATTGACCAAATATGACTGTCCCATATATCTAAGATAAAGTTAGTCGTTTATTCATGAAAATTACAATTGAGTAACTAATTAAAATTGTAACGACTATTACAACCCAACTCATGTAATCACCTTTTCCAAAGTTCTTGGCTTTGGAATATATTGCCCAATAAAAGATGAACCTACAATATCTAACCTGAATTTAAATAAACTTCCCTTCGGGGTTAATAAAAACAAGGAGCAGCGGCCGCGACTGTTGAGGTTTCCAACTGCAGTAATACTCCTCTAACGATCATTGAGTTAAAGTTCTTACGTTAGTTTAGCGGATCACCCACTACTCGTTTGGCACAAGCAAACAAACCCCCTCTGATCTGAACCCATTGTTTACATTAGTAAAAAGTCACTAACGAACTCTATTTTCCACTAACACACTTTATTTTCCACCAACGATCTTTATTTTCCTTGATCAACGATAATGTTATTTCCTTGATCATGAAGATCATCATCACACGATTTTCACCTGACTTTTTCGTATGATACATTTATACATCAAGAATAAACCCGTGCAATTTGAACGGGTTTACTGCGTAATATCAATTCTCATGTTTAAATTTTACTAATGCATTCCGTACTCAATGCACCAGTCTCCCATCTCGAAACCGTACAACCCGCTTCGCCTGCTCCGCAACCTGCCGATCATGCGTAATCACAATAATCGTCCTGCCCTGCTCATTCAACCGCCTGAAAATGTCCATGATTTCCACACCAGTCTTGGAATCCAACGCCCCCGTTGGCTCATCCGCCAAGATAATAGGTGGATCACCAGCCAACGTCCGCGCAATCGCCACACGTTGCTGCTGGCCACCAGACAGCTCGGAAGGAAAATGCTTCCGACGATCCAGCAGATCAACCGCTTCCAATGCCTGGAGCACCAGCGGATCCCGCTGTTTTCTCGATAGTCCACGATAAATTAAAGGCAACTCCACATTCTCATATGCGTTTAACCTCGGCAGAAGGTTAAAGCTCTGGAAAACAAACCCGATCTTCCGATTACGAATTTCGGCCAGTTGTGAGTCTTTCAGCGAATGAATCTGCTTCCCATCAAGTATATACAGACCTTCGTCTGAAATGTCCAAACAGCCGATGATATTCATCAGCGTGGACTTTCCAGACCCCGAAGGTCCCATAATAGCGACAAACTCACCTTGTGCGATGTCTAACGAAATGTCGTCAAGGGCGCGGATTGTCTCCCCGCCCATGTGATAAAATTTGCTAACATGCTCAATTTGAATTAAGGCTGTCATTGTCTTCGCCCCCCATTATTTGAAGCCAAATAAATGAAGAATACGATTCAATTCAATGTGTACTTATTCAGATGAATTCATTTCTTTTACCGCTTCGCCTTATAAAATTCATGATATAGCTTCATGAGCGCCCGCTTCTCAATCCGCGACACATACGAACGTGAAATCCCCAGTTCCTTCGCGATCTCCCGCTGTGTCCGCTCTTCGCCGCCAAGCTCCAAACCAAACCGACCGACAACAACTTCCTTCTCGCGGTCGTCCAAAATCTCTAAATTTTTATATATCTTCGACTTCTCAATTTTCAACTGTACTGCATCCACAACATCGTCAGCTTCACTGCCGAGGATGTCAATCAACGTAATCTCATTCCCCTCTTTGTCCGTTCCAATGGGGTCATGCAAGGATACATCTTTCCGCGTTTTCTTCAAGGAGCGCAAATGCATCAGAATCTCGTTCTCGATACAACGTGCAGCAAATGTCGCCAGCTTCGTGCCCTTATTCGGCGAGAAGGATTCAATCGCTTTGATCAGGCCGATCGTTCCAATGGAGATCAAATCTTCCAAATCTTCCCCCGTATTGTCGAATTTTTTGACGATATGAACACGAAGCAACGTAACTTCCCTCTACAAAAATGCCCGCTAACGGAACAAAGAGCTGCCTCCCGGCAGCCCTTTCGAAGTTGAACTATTGCTTTCCGAGCGTAACAACTCCATATAAATAAGCATATGAAGGCATCTTACTGTTCGCATATGCAGCCGCGCCGATCATTCCAGCTTGTCCACCTAATGTCCACCTGATCTCTCTTGTTCTATCTTACAATCATGGAATGGAAAGAAAGTTTTAAGGGATGATATTGGGCGGTATCACGTACTGAATTTAGCAAGCGATCACCGGTAAAGTAAACAATCAGGTATCCGGAATACTCTTCTCCAGAAGACATCGTTTCAACCTCCCGTTTCCACAACCAGCTTGATGACAGTATCAAGCGGCTCCCATTTTTCCTTAGGTACTTTGATGGAAATCTCTTTCTCATTTTGTTCGAAAGGAACCGGGGTGCCGTCCAGCAATTGGCAACGTACAATTTTCTGCGGAAGCGCCGGTAAAGACATGTTATCAAAAACTGGCATATTTTGAACATGCAAATATAGATGGTTTCCCTTGCAGGTCATACCATAAATATGGTCTACCGGCTCGAGCGGCCCCCCCCGGGTCCCGTAAATGGCTTCGCCGTTTTTCCTCATGAAGGCACCGATTTGCTTTAAACGCTCAACTTGGCTTGCAGGTATTTCCCCTTCCGGATCTGGAGCAACATTGAGCAGTACATTGCCGCCGCGGACAAAACAATCGATCATTAATTTGATTATTTGTTCTAACGGCAATACCCGTTCTTCAGCATCATAGGACCAATGATAAGCGATGGTGAAACATTTTTCCCAATCGACAGGAACAATGTCCCCATTAATCTCGTGAGGACCTTCATCGCATTGAAAATCGCCGATCCAGCCGGACCGCGGATTAATGACGCATTTCGGCTGATTGCTCCTTACCATCTCGTTTAATCGGACCGGCTCCCAGAACCAGGCCGCATCGGCATCCGTTCCGGAATGCGCCAACCAGCCACCATCATACCAGAGAATATCAATCGTTCCATATCGCGTGGTAAGCTCTTGCAGCTGCTCATAAGTTTGCCGTTTCATCAAAGCCGCATTTTCAGCCAGCTCCTTTGGTTTGAAATAGCCGGGAAACCTCCAGTCCATAGGTGAATAATACAAACCGGTACGAAGCCCTGCCTTACGAAAGGCATCGGTATATTCTTTAACAAAGTCGCGTTTGGCGCCGGTATTCGCGCTATGGAATTGTCCGTAGCTTCCTGGACTGTCCCACATAGCAAAGCCGTCATGATGGCGAGTTACCATGACCGAATATCGCATACCTGCTTCTTGAGCCAGGTTCGCCCAGTCTTCTGCATTAAATTTCTGTGGTCGAAACTGATCGGCCAGCTTCGCATATTCGTCAGCGGGAATTTTCTCGTTGAACATGGCCCATTCACCGCGACCAACTATGGAGTAAAGTCCCCAGTGGAAAAAAAAGCCGAGCTTGGCATCCCGCCACCATTCCTTATCCTCATCGCTCAGGTTAAGCCACGGTGCCTCAACGCCGTCCCGGCTTTTCAGCTGAACACTGCTTTTCAACATGGAGGCAAGCTCGGCGTCTTGCAATTTCTTGATGGACATGTTTCGCAAATCCCCTTTATATAAAACAAAATTACTTTCTTTGTTTATTATAATGCACTTCATTCAAAAGAAAAATAGCATAATATTATATTAGATATAATAAAATTACGATTAGTATCGCGATTTCCCGATTCCCTATCCGGCTTATTTTCCTGTATTATTGATATAGTTAGCATGAATTTATGACTATAACCAAATTACATGGGAGTGGTTCGATGTACCGCCTCTATATGCTGCCTGCTTTCGAAGAATATAACTTTCTTTGTTTTCCGCACTCGGTCGGGAAAAATACCAAGCCCATTGATCATAATGTCAATCGCGAATCGGGGGTTAGAGATTTCAGCTTGCATTTCGTGGTAGGCGGTAAGGGATATCTGGAATTGAACGGGACCGTCTATGACTTAAAACAAGGAGATGTCTTCCTTCACACGCCATTTCAGAAAATGCGCTACTACACATCGGAAGATGACCGCTGGGAGATTTACTGGATACAATTTAACGGAAGCGCCTTGGCGAACTTTATGCTGGAGAGAGGCTTTCACGAAACGTCCCTCTGGTATATGAAAGAGAACGGACCGCTAGAGCAAGCCTGGCTGGAACTGCTAGATGAAGTAGAAGTAAACAACTTTTTGCGACCTGCCAAAATTTCCGCCCTGACCTATGCTGTGATTGTTGAATTTATGTGCAATGCCATACCTTTTTCCAATAATAGGGGTACGCACAACATTGACCGAATCATTCAACTGCTTCCGATGATGCATGAGAACGCTCATCTTCCATTTAACCTTGAAGAGTGGGCAAACAAAGCGAACCTAACGCCGAATTATTTCTGCAGTCTGTTCAAAAAGGTAACGAAAATGACGCCACTCACTTATATCACGAAATGCCGGATCCAAAAGAGCAAGCAATTGCTGCTGGGCGATCCGGGTATTCAAATCAAAGAGATCGCAATCAACTCAGGCTACCCCAGCGTAAGCTATTTCAATAAAATCTTCATGGAGATGGAGGGTATGACCCCGGGCGAATTCCGATCCATTCATTACAAATAAAAAACAGCTCCATTAAAATAGGCCAGCCAGATACCACTGGCTGGCCTATTAATACGAGTCGCTCAATTGCCTAACCGCTCGTTGATACGACTGACACAAGAATAGTCGGCAGCAATCCGTTCAACTTGCTTCTCCGTCCACTCATCTGTATACTTCTTCCCGCAACCATGACAAAATCGACTCTTACATGTAAATCATATATACTTTCAGGCTCCCCTTTTCGGCAACCCTTTCATTCGTATAAGGCATAACCTAGATCTCGGCTCCCCCACTTCATTGCCTTTTGGACCGTTTCTTCAATACTTTTACGAACAACCTCTGCGTCAAGTTTTGCTTGATGACATTACCCAAAATACCAAATATTGCTCCGAATCGGCGTCGTAGATCGCTTCCGGCGTTCAGACCCAGCCCGCCTCCAGGGGCGCAACTTCTACCATCCTTTGCTCTGACCAATGAATCAAATCGTTCGATTCCCATATCAGGACGGAGCGGCTTCCTTCGTACGCTGCCAATTTCCATCTTCATGCGCCTAGAGATCCGTCCTCAGTAAGAAGAACTTGTCCCCTTTGGGCGACTTACGATGAACAGATCGCGTACTCCTTTTTCCCCTAATTGAGAAGTAAGAACGGGCTTGCCGCCATTCAGCTCCTGCCAATGCAGCGGATTGTTCCATTCGCTTAAAGCTAAGTAGATCTCTCCCCGCCGCCTATGCCATCATCGGTAAAAATAAACGAACAGGTAACCAGCACATTTTTGTGATCGGACATTTTCCACTTCAACCTCTCAACTCTTTCAGACGGTCGATACGACGTAACGCTTCCCGCTTTCAACATCGAACCCGATACAGCCGTTCCCCACTTGAGAAAAAGTAATTACTTCGCCATCTTGCGTAATCCTGATCTTCTTCGGCATTCTGCAGGCCAGTAGTTCATCTCAGCATTAATATTGAGCGTATAAAGTTCATGATGCTCCAAAATATCTATATTCTCAAAACGGATATGCTCGATCGTGTCTCCATCCTTATGGTGGTCGCCATGGGTTCCCATTATGATGGGATGCGCTACATCGGCCCACAGCACTGAATTCCGTACGGTTACATATCTGGTATCACCATAGAAATCCCAACGAGTGCCGTAAACAGCAATGCAATCGTCAGAATTTCGTATGAAAATATCTTCAATATCAATGTTGAAACATGCCATGATATCAATACCGTCGGACCATCCCCTGGTACTGAAGGCTTTGAAATTGCGAATCTGCACATGTTCAGAGCTTCCAAGATAAATACTGTAATGTGGCGGATCAACAATCGTAATGCCCTCAACGGTAATTCGCTTGGAGAACACAATGCGTACTCCGCTCGCCCATGCAGCAAGAGCTCGTTCGCGATCAATATGATGGTGCTGTGTGGATACCGCCGTTCTACCGAACGTATCGTACCCGATGTCTCCCAAGGCGGTCCCTGCGTTATATCCGACGGTATGATGCCACTGCCATGAGGCCAGATACCAGGCTGCATGTTCCGCCCATTCGAGAAACGTCCTCTTGCAGGTGACTCGGAACAGTGCAAGTCCTACCTTAAGCAAAGGGATGGCAGACTCCGCAATATGTTTCTAGCGCCCCCGCCGTCGTGTAGCCGTTGTCGAGCAGCTCCCTAATAACCATTCCTGCGCCTATACGACAACCGGATCAGCCGCACCATCAAATACCGGATCCCGAAATAAAGGTGCCTTCATCTATTCTTCCTCTCTTCGTTCCCATTTTCAAGCCATCGAANCGACAACCGGATCAGCCGCACCATCAAATACCGGATCCCGAAATAAAGGTGCCTTCATCTATTCTTCCTCTCTTCGTTCCCATTTTCAAGCCATCGAAAAACCAGCCCGATAGGAGAATCCGCTGAATTTGATATTTCCTACGCCGGTTGCGTTCAACGCAATGCGGAGACTTAGAAAATCACCCAATACATTGTGATGGAAGCCCGACATTTCGAAACCATGGTCCAGTTTGGTCCACTGTCCTTTCAAGTCACGGAAGTACAGGCTTACCTCATGATGATCATTAACGATTCGGAGCGTTACGGATTCTCCGGACAATGGCGTATGTTCAGTCGAATAATCATTTCGGAAAGCAAACGCCTCCTTGCCGTCAAAGCCRATACCACAGTGAAAACCCGGTTTATAGAACAAGCCAAGCGTGCCTTCTGCCTCGCCTTCCACCGTAACGGAAACTTCGGCTGTATAAGCATGATGCATAGGAATACACAACAGCGGTTCTGCGTSTTTCTTGGAGTCTGCCTTTAGTACCAGTCGATTATCTTCTATTCTATAATCACCAAGACGTTCCCCTCCGAAGAAATGCCAGTGAAGCCCCAATCGTCCGGAATCCGCAAGCACCAAAGCTCCATCCGAAGGCTGTGCAGTTACAGTAACCTCAGGAACTGCTCCGCCTTCGGCATCAACCGAGGTGTACCAGCCATCGGCTGTCCACCCAATCGGTTCGATCAGCGTCTGCCTGCCGAGGGTATAATAATCTTTTTCATAAGCATGATACACGACAAACCAATTCCCTTCGGGCGTATCAACCAGCGTCCCGTGACCCTTGGACCACCAGGTTTCGCTGCGGTCCTTCGTGCGCACAATCGGATTATATGGRGAATTTTCCCATGGCCCTTCCAGCGACCTGGCGCGGGCGGAGACGATCATGTGGCTGGTCGCAGGTCCGGCAGTCCCCCCTTGCGCGCTAGTTTTATAGTAATATCCATCCTTAAACGTAAGCTTTGGAGATTCCAGATAAAAACCTTCCGTCAACCATTCCTTGGGATATCTCCAACCGTCGTATACCTTCCTTAAATCTCCTACGGTAGATARGCCATCCTTTGATAACTTGACCACATATCCTGAGGACAAAAATAGAAAACGATTCCCTTCTTGATCTTCCGCATGTCCCGGGTCGATATAGCCAACCTTCAAGTCGATCGGTTTGCTCCATGGCCCTTCGGGGGATTCTGCTGTTACGACCCAATTGGTTCCGCCGGCTGGAAAATAGATATAAAATAGTCCCTTATGATAGATCAAATC
>NZ_LMSJ01000002.1 GCF_001428105.1 Paenibacillus sp. Soil766
GGTTAAGCTAGAAAGAGCACACGGAGGATGCCTAGGCACTAGGAGCCGAAGAAGGACGTGGCGAACGACGAAATGCCTCGGGGAGCCGTAAGCAGGCTTTGATCCGGGGATGTCCGAATGGGGGAACCCAGCTGTGGTAATGCGCAGTTACTCTAWAGTGAATACATAGCTWTAGTAGAGGCAGACCCAGGGAACTGAAACATCTAAGTACCTGGAGGAAAAGAAAACAAAAGTGATTCCGTCAGTAGCGGCGAGCGAAAGCGGAATAGCCCAAACCAAGGAGCTTGCTCCTTGGGGTTGTAGGACCTCGACATGGGGTTAGTTTGGTAGGCGAAGTGATCTGGAAAGGTCCGGCATAGAAGGTAAAAGCCCTGTAGCCCAAACYRAACGAATCYCCTAGAGGTATCCTGAGTACGGCGGGTCACGTGAAACCCCGTCGGAATCCGGCAGGACCATCTGCCAAGGCTAAATACTCCCTAGTGACCGATAGTGAAGCAGTACCGTGAGGGAAAGGTGAAAAGCACCGCGGAAGCGGAGTGAAAAAGAACCTGAAACCGTGTGCTTACAAAAAGTCAGAGCCCTCTATATGGGTGATGGCGTGCCTTTTGTAGAATGAACCGGCGAGTTACGTTCCCGTGCGAGGTTAAGTTGAAAAGACGGAGCCGCAGCGAAAGCGAGTCTGAATAGGGCGCTTKAGTACGTGGACGTAGACCCGAAACCGTGTGATCTACCCCTGTCCAGGGTGAAGGTGAGGTAACACTCACTGGAGGCCCGAACCCACGAATGTTGAAAAATTCGGGGATGAGGTGGGGGTAGCGGAGAAATTCCAATCGAACTCGGAGATAGCTGGTTCTCCCCGAAATAGCTTTAGGGCTAGCCTCGGATGTTGAGTTGTGGAGGTAAAGCACTGATTGGGTGCGGGGCCCGCCAAGGGTTACCAAGTCCAGTCAAACTCTGAATGCCACAAACTTAAATCCGGGAGTCAGACAGTGAGTGCTAAGATCCATTGTCAAAAGGGAAACAGCCCAGACCATCAGCTAAGGTCCCCAAGTGTGTGTTAAGTGGGAAAGGATGTGGAGTTGCACAGACAACCAGGATGTTGGCTTAGAAGCAGCCACCATTGAAAGAGTGCGTAATAGCTCACTGGTCGAGTGACTCTGCGCCGAAAATGTAACGGGGCTAAACACGCCACCGAAGCTATGGCTTGCATCACCTTCACTGCGTCTTTGAACTCGTGGTTAGCCACGGGACATTAGTCAGAATCAACCTCTGTGGTTGTTCAAGATTCTGACCAAATGCCCCAGCTAAACACGCGACTTCGAAGCTGGAGTGAAGGTGGTGCATGGGTAGGGGAGCGTTGTATGTACRTTGAATTCTGACCGTAAGGACAGGTGGAGCGCATACAAGTGAGAATGCCGGTATAAGTAACGAAAAGATCAGTGAGAATCTGATCCGCCGAAAACCTAAGGGTTCCTGAGGAAGGCTCGTCCGCTCAGGGTAAGTCGGGACCTAAGGCGAGGCCGAAAGGCGTAGTCGATGGACAACAGGTGGAAATTCCTGTACCACCGTAGCCGTTATGAGCAATGGAGTGACGCAGAAGGATAGTGACGCGAGCTGATGGATGCTCGTCCAAGCAGTGAGGCTGRTGTGTAGGCAAATCCGCACATCGTAAGGCTGGGCTGTGATGGGGAGGGAAATTTAAGTACCGAAGGTCATGAGTTCACACTGCCAAGAAAAGCTTCTAGCCAGGCGAAGGTGCCCGTACCGCAAACCGACACAGGTGGGTGAGAAGAGAATTCTAAGGCGCGCGGAAGAACTCTCGTTAAGGAACTCGGCAAAATGACCCCGTAACTTCGGGAGAAGGGGTGCCTCGGTAGGGTGAATAGCCCGAGGGGGCCGCAGTGAAAAGGCCCAAGCGACTGTTTAGCAAAAACACAGGTCTGTGCGAAGCCGCAAGGCGAAGTATACGGGCTGACGCCTGCCCGGTGCTGGAAGGTTAAGAGGAGTGGTTAGGGGCAACCCGAAGCTATGAATTGAAGCCCCAGTAAACGGCGGCCGTAACTATAACGGTCCTAAGGTAGCGAAATTCCTTGTCAGGTAAATTCTGACCCGCACGAATGGCGTAACGACTTGGGCGCTGTCTCAACGAGAGATCCGGTGAAATTTTAATACCTGTGAAGATGCAGGTTACCCGCGACAAGACGGAAAGACCCCATGGAGCTTTACTGCAGCTTGATATTGGACTTTGGTACGATCTGTACAGGATAGGTGGGAGCCTTTGAAGCCTGAGCGCAAGCTTRGGTGGAGGCGCCGTTGGGATACCACCCTGATCGTATCGGAGTTCTAACCTGGTACCGTGATCCGGTATGGGGACAGTGTCAGGTGGGCAGTTTGACTGGGGCGGTCGCCTCCTAAAATGTAACGGAGGCGTTTAAAGGTTCCCTCAGAATGGTTGGAAATCATTCGCAGAGTGCAAAGGCATAAGGGAGCTTGACTGCGAGACCTACAAGTCGAGCAGGGACGAAAGTCGGACTTAGTGATCCGGTGGTACCGAATGGAAGGGCCATCGCTCAACGGATAAAAGCTACCCTGGGGATAACAGGCTTATCTCCCCCAAGAGTCCACATCGACGGGGAGGTTTGGCACCTCGATGTCGGCTCATCGCATCCTGGGGCTGAAGTAGGTCCCAAGGGTTGGGCTGTTCGCCCATTAAAGCGGTACGCGAGCTGGGTTCAGAACGTCGTGAGACAGTTCGGTCCCTATCTGTCGCGGGCGTAGGAAATTTGAGAGGAGCTGTCCTTAGTACGAGAGGACCGGGATGGACGTACCGCTGGTGTACCAGTTGTCTCGCCAGAGGCATCGCTGGGTAGCTATGTACGGAGGGGATAAGCGCTGAAAGCATCTAAGCGCGAAGCCCCCCTCAAGATGAGATTTCCCAGTATGTAAGACCCCTTGTAGACGACGAGGTTGATAGGTTCGAGGTGGAAGTGCGGCAACGTATGCAGCTGACGAATACTAATCGGTCGAGGGCTTAACCAATAAACCTANCCCTTGTAGACGACGAGGTTGATAGGTTCGAGGTGGAAGTGCGGCAACGTATGCAGCTGACGAATACTAATCGGTCGAGGGCTTAACCAATAAACCTAMAWGTTCACTTTACGYAAGTTTCGTATCTAGTTTTCAAGGAATAAACCTTGAAAGATACAATGTTTCTATTCCCTGATAGCTCAGTTGGTAGAGCACTCGACTGTTAATCGAGTTGTCACAGGTTCGAGTCCTGTTCGGGGAGCCATATGGAGAGGTGTCCGAGCTGGCCGAAGGAGCACGATTGGAAATCGTGTAGGCGTCACAAGCGTCTCGAGGGTTCGAATCCCTCTCTCTCCGCCACAAATCTTTTTAGTAAGGCCCGTTGGTCAAGTGGTTAAGACACCTCCCTTTCACGGAGGTAACAGGGGTTCGAGTCCCCTACGGGTCACCATTTTTTATCCCATGGAGGCTTAGCTCAGCTGGGAGAGCATCTGCCTTACAAGCAGAGGGTCGGCGGTTCGATCCCGTCAGCCTCCATCACTTTTCCTTATGAAAGACTTGATTTAATAGGAATGGTGACTTATACTTAATGACGCGGGGTGGAGCAGCCCGGTAGCTCGTCGGGCTCATAACCCGAAGGCCGCAGGTTCAAATCCTGCCCCCGCAACCAAATAATGAATGTGGAGCTGTGGTGTAGTGGCCTAACATGCCTGCCTGTCACGCAGGAGACCGCGGGTTCGAATCCCGTCAGCTCCGCCATTATCACATTCAACTAGTAAGGCTTTGTAGCTCAGTCGGTAGAGCAGAGGACTGAAAATCCTCGTGTCGGCGGTTCGATTCCGTCCAAAGCCACCATTTTTAAATTGAATAAGCCGTGAGCAACTGACTTGTAATCAGTAGGTTGGGGGTTCAAGTCCTCTCGACGGCACCATTGCTTTGTGGAGGCTTAGTGAAGTGGCTAAACACGGCAGACTGTAAATCTGCTCTCTTCGAGTTCGGTGGTTCGAATCCATCAGCCTCCATTTTTCACCTTTTGTAGGGGCATAGTTTAAGGGTAGAACAAAGGTCTCCAAAACCTTTGGTGTGGGTTCAATTCCTGCTGCCCCTGCCAAAATGCATCAAACTTAATATTGTGGCGGTCGTGGCGAAGGGGTTAACGCACCGGTTTGTGGATCCGGCATTCGCGGGTTCAAGTCCCGTCGTCCGCCCATTATTACCAAAGCAACATAATGGGGATTAGCCAAGCGGTAAGGCAACGGACTTTGACTCCGTCATGCCAAGGTTCAAATCCTTGATCCCCAGTTTTATATGCGGAAGTGGCTCAGCGGTAGAGCATCGCCTTGCCAAGGCGAGGGTCGCGGGTTCGATCCCCGTCTTCCGCTCCATTATTACTAAGGCGCCATAGCCAAGTGGTAAGGCAGAGCTCTGCAAAAGCTTTACCCCCAGTTCGAATCTGGGTGGCGCCTCCACAACATTTATAAGCCGGAGTGGCGGAATCGGCAGACGCACAGGACTTAAAATCCTGCGGTAGGTGACTACCGTACCAGTTCAAGTCTGGTCTTCGGCACCATTGTTTTACAAGTTTATGCCGGCATGGCGGAATGGCAGACGCGCTCGACTCAAAATCGAGTCCGAAAGGGTGGAGGTTCGAGTCCTCTTGCCGGTATAACAAACAAAGAAAGCCTATGAAATCTTTTGATTTCATGGGCTTTTTTTCTGTTAACTTTGGGAGCGGATGAGTGATAGATTACTTCGAACCAACCAACTTTGTATCTAAAATGCTATGTATATGTGTTTTACAGATAGTAAAATAGGAAGGGAATGCTTACAATGAAAGTTCATTCCCAAATATGACTTATGAGGCGGGGACCCTTTGAATATTGTGAATTCGGTAAGGTTTAAGATTTTTATAGGGTTCGTGCTGGTGGTTGCTCCCTTGGTCTTGTTCCTGATTTTTAATAATGTGTATTCCATGAATGTGGTACGGGATCAAATTTCTCAAAACTACAATAAACTCCTGCAGCAGTACGTGGAAGATACGGATAATACGCTCAAAGAGTTCGATAATTATTTGTTTCATCTCTATAGTGATCCAGATGTGATTAATATGAACTTGTACCCCTTGGAGTCAGATGATTATGTACTAGCGAAGCAGCGCTTGTTCAATAAGTTAACTCGGCAGCTCGATATATACAATCTGGTCAATACGTTTTTCGTATTTTCGAATACGACGGGGGATCTGCTTGTGTCAACAAGGGAAAATACGTATTACTATGATCGTGTTCAGACCGTGAAACAATTCATCGTAGAGAATTCGAAAAGCCGTCCTAATGATAGCTCAAATGGGAACTGGCTCATTATGAAGGTTGCGAACGGTGATCACTATTTGATAAAGATTAACAAGGATTTGGGTGCAGGGCTATCAGGAGGTATTCTCATTAAAATGAGCAGCATGGTTGAACCGCTCAGCAAGTGGGACACAGGAGAAGGTGGGGGCACCATTGTGGTATCTCCAGATGGAACTACGTTAACAAACACCTATTTTCCATTACTAAGATATAAGAACTTTAGTGATCAAATCGCGCAGAAGACTTCTGGCTTTCAAATTGTCAAAGATAAGGAGCTTGATCAGCAGTTTTTAATTGTGCGGGAAGGCTCCTCACATGCTGATTTGGAGTTTGAACTTATTATTGCCGAGAAAAATATGCTACAGAATTTGCCGTATTTACAGTTGTTGATTTATTTTTTACCATTGGGTGGAGCGTTCGTGCTTGGGATTTATTTGTTGTATGTGCAGCGCATCTTATTCAAGCCATTGATGCAATTAATACGTGGTATGCGGAAAATTGCCCAAGGGGAATTATCAATTAGGTTGCACGAAGGTAGCTCGACGGAATTTGCGTTTCTGATAGCTACTTTTAATAACATGGTGGATCAGATTGAGAATCTGAAGATTTCGGTCTATGAGGAGAAGATCCGCGTACAGCAGGCGGAATTTAAGCATTTGCAGGTGCAAATTAATCCTCACTTTTATATGAACAGTTTAAATATCATTTATAACCTCGCGGCGCTAAAAGATACGAAATCCGTTCAGAAGATGTCTCTGCATCTGGCCGATTATTTCCGTTTTATTATGCGTACGAATCGGACAACGATGACGCTGAAAGATGAGATTGATCATATTCGCAATTATTTGGAGATTCAAGTCATGAGATATCCAGACAATTTGACGTTTGATATCCAATTACCAGAGACATACAGCCAATACGCTATTCCTCCGCTTATTGTACAGCCATTTGTAGAAAATGCAGTGATCCATGGCTTTACGAAGAAGTACGGTACGTATGTCATTCAAGTGAAAGCAGAGCAAGATCCCGAAGCGCCTGAGGAGTTCTTTCTCTTGTCGATTAGTGACAATGGGGATGGTTTTCAAGCAGAAATGCTGCAGCAATTAAATTCGGCTCAGTATTTGGATCAATCGGGCGATGAGCACCTTGGGATTTGGAATGTACGGCATCGTTTGCAAATGAATTATGGAAACAAAGTTGCGCTTAGATTCTTGAATAAGCCGGAGAGAGGGGCCTTGGTTCAAATTAGGCTGCCGCTTCACACTCCCATTGTGGAAGGGACGGAGAAGGATGTTTAACTTATTAGTTGTGGACGACGAGAAGATCGCGGTGAAAGGTATCACAGTGGGGATCGATTGGGAGGCGTTTCCGATTGGTCAAATTTATGAAGCACTGGATGTGAGCGAAGCGAAGCAGGTACTATCTCAGAATCGAATCGACATTATGATTTCGGACATTGAAATGCCGGGTAGCAATGGCTTGCAACTACAGGAGTGGGTGCGTACGCATTCACCACAAACGGAGACGATTTTCTTAACGGGTCATGCAAATTTCGAATATGCGCAGCAGGCAGTTCGTTTAGGGAGCTTTGATTATGTCTTGAAGCCAGTGGATCATGATCGGTTGCAAGACATTGTGAAGCTCGCCATTGAGAAGATTAAAGAAGATCAGGAGCAGACTGATTTTCATGAAACATATAAGATGTATTACAGTCATTGGGTCAATGAGCTGCCGACATTGGTGGAAAAGTTTTGGCAGGAACTGTTGAGCGGGAAAATACCTGCTAATGAGGAGCGGTTGACTCGCAATTTCCAGATGTATGAAATCCCCTTGGACATGACGAGTAGGATCTTGCCCATCTTGATTAGTGTGGAGCACTGGAAAGAAGATCTGAATGCAAGAGATGAAGAGATTATGGAGTACGCGATTCGGAAAGCTGCTGCAGAAATCATTGTTGTGGAACAGGCTGGTTGCGTAATTCAAGAGAATGGCTCATCTTTGGTTCTCTTGTATGTAGCTGAAGGAAGTGAACTATCTCTGCCTGACATCAAAGCGAAGTGTGAGGCTTATATTAGTGCTTGTCACCGTTATTTCCAGTGCAGCTTGTCTTGCTATGTAGGCGAGGAAACACCTCTAATTAAGCTAACTGCGAGGGTGGCGGATCTGTTTCAGAATGAGCGGAATAATGTGACGAAGAGCAATTGTGTATGGATGGATAATGAGACGGATCTGCCTCTTACGAATAAGCCGCAGGTGCCTACCTTTTCCGATTGGATCGTGTTGCTAGAGTCTGGAAAGAAGGCAGAGCTAGTTGCTCGCATTCAGGAAAATATTGATCGGCTACAGAAGTCAGAAGTGGGCTCTGAAACCGTGGAGGCATTCTATTATGGGCTGTTGCATGTGGTGTATCATGTTTTGCACAAAAAAGGATTAGCTGTTCATGAAATGCTCCCTCATCAAGAGTTACAGGACTATAACAGTGCGACGCGTTCTTTAAATCAACTCAGGAATTGGGCAGTTCGCATCGCTACAGTAAGCTGTGACTATATGAATAGCCATCTGAAAGGCGTCTCAGCAGTTACAGCGAAGGTATGCCAATACATTGACGAGCATATGGAAGAAGAGCTTAGCAGAGAGGAATTGGCGGCGTCTGTGTATCTCAACCCGGCCTATTTATCACGACTATTTAAGAAAGAAACGGGGCTTTCCATCTCGGAATATAGTCTGAAGGTTCGGATGGAGAAAGCGATGAAGCTGCTTGCTGAAACCAACGATAAGATCAGCTATGTGGCAGAGCAAACGGGTTATTCTCACTTTTCCTTTTTCGCGAAAATGTTCAAGAAGTATTCGGGACTTTCCCCGCAGGAATATCGTAAGAACTTCCAGGGCTAATGTGGTTCTGAGGCATGGAATTAGGGGTTCAGAACAACTTAAGATGGCATGGCAAGAAGCTGCCCAGGCATGGGGAGCTTTTTTGTGCTTTTCAGAGATTGATGGTAGGGAATTAAGGTTTAGCTGAATGTCACAGAAGTGCTTATTCGGTCACTACGAAGATAGAGATTTATTTCCAAACAATTTACAATGAACCTATAAGAGAGAGGACGCAAGTGGATTGAATGGAAAGGGGAGCAAAATAAAAGATGAACGATACGCCAAATACGGCAGCGCAGGCAGCCCCTATACGTACGACCAAACGAACTAGGGTACAAACAAGCTTTCTATGGACGGTTCGCAAATATTGGATCTTTTATGTGATGATGGCACCAGCAGCGCTACTGCTCATCATTAACAACTACATCCCAATGGCGGGTGTTCTGATTGCTTTTAAAAATGTGAATTACACAAAAGGCATTCTGGGAAGTCCATGGGTAGGCTTCGATAATTTCAAGTATTTGTTCTCGAGTGAGGTGGCGTGGGTCATTACTCGCAATACGATCTCGTATAATCTGGTTTTCATCGTATTGAATTTGGTAATCGCAGTTGCAATGGCTGTTATGTTTAATGAGATGCGCAGCAAGTTTCTATCGAAGTTTCATCAAAGCACGATGTTTCTGCCATTCTTTCTTTCTATGGTGTGTGTTGCTTATCTGGTATACGCTTTCATTGGTGCCGAGCATGGCTTCGTGAATACAGTGCTCCTGCCTAAATTAGGCATAGAGCCGATTGACTGGTATACAGAGCCGAAATATTGGACGGTTATTCTACCGATTGTGAACACATGGAAAAACCTTGGTTACTATACGGTCATTTATATGGCAGCAATTATAGGGATTGATCATGAGTATTATGAAGCGGCACTAATTGATGGAGCGAATAAATGGCAGCAGGTTAAACGCATCACGATTCCGCTGATCATGCCGGTTATGATCACGATGACACTGCTTCAAGTAGGTAGGATTTTCTATGCGGACTTCGGCCTATTCTTCCAAGTAACCAAAAATGCAGGCGCTTTATTTCCGACCACACAAGTTATTGATACGTATGTGTATCAAACGTTCCTCACAATGGGGGATATCGGAATGTCATCAGCAGCAGGCTTGTACCAAGCGGTAGTGGGCTTCCTACTTGTACTAGTTACGAACTTATTTGTAAGAAAAGTAAGCAAAGAGAATGCACTATTTTAGAAGGAGTGGCTGTCATGAGTGAAGCAATTTCAGTACGTAAACAACGGATAGCCAGGAAACGAGGACCAAATGAATTAACGCCTACAGCGAATTTGTTGGTTAACGTGTTCTTCTGGATTTATACCGCAGCTTGTATAATGCCTTTAGTTTTGGTTATTATCGTATCCTTTTCAGATGAAAAGGGAGTTCTCATACATGGCTACAATTTCATACCTGAAGCTTGGAGCTTGGAAGCGTATAAATTTATGTTTAAGGATTGGCATCAAATCCTGCGTTCCTTCGGGATCTCAGTATTCCTAGCAACGGTAGGAACAGCGATTAGTTTAGTGATGATGTCACTTTATGCGTATCCGATATCGCGAAGTGATTTTCCACATAGAAGTTTCTTCTCCTTCTTCATGTTTTTTACCATGCTTTTCAATGGTGGACTCGTTCCATGGTATCTTGTATATACCCAGTTGCTGGATTTGAAAAATACGATCGCAGCACTTATGCTGCCCTTATTAGTCTCCGCCTTCTTCGTCCTATTGCTTCGGACATTCTTCGCGAATTCGATTCCGATGCCTTTGATCGAAGCAGCGAAGATTGATGGAGCCGGTGAGGTTCGGATTTTCGGTCAAATTATTATTCCGCTTTCCTTACCTGTATTAGCTTCGGTTGGATTGTTTCAGGTGCTGAATTATTGGAATGACTGGTTCCTCAGTCTGGTGTTCATCTCAGGAAGTAAGAACATCAATCTGCAGTTCATGATGTACAAAACGATGCTGGATATTCAGTTCTTAACCTCGAATGTGCAGGCGAGTCAAGGTTTATCCCAAGCAGGGGGCATGCTGCAACTACCAACGGAAACAGTCCGTATGGCGATGGCTGTACTCGGAATAGGACCGATCGTATTCGCGTATCCATTCTTCCAGAAGTATTTTAAGAAAGGCCTAACGGTTGGTGCAATAAAAGGATAGTTAACTACGGCTTGTACCAGTGTAGACTGGTTTAGCATATAAGAACTGAGAAAAAGGGAGGCAATCCATCAATGAAAGCTTTGAAAAAAAGCACTTTTGCACTTCTTACCTTAACGTTTTCGTTATCACTCACCTTGGCGGGCTGTTCGAAGAGCACACCAGAGCCTGCAGCAAGTGCTACAGCAGCGCCAGCAACAAGTACAACGCCTGCTGCGACGAAAGCAGCTACAACGGATTTGAAGCCTTATGAAGTGAAACTCGTCTACCCTGGTACACCACAACCAGATCAAGCTAAAGTAGAAGACGCTATGAACAAGGTTTTGAAAGAAAAAATCAATGCAACAATTAAATTAATGCCAATCGACTGGGGTCAATGGGATAACAAAACGAACTTAATGATCGCTTCTCGTGAAGAGTTCGATATCCTTTTCACAGCACAATGGAATGGTCACGCTGTCAATGTGGGTAAAGGTGCGTTGATGCCGCTGAATGATTTACTTGGGCAACACGGAAAGGGTATTACAGATTCCTTGGATCCAGCGTTCCTGCAAGGTGCTAAAATTAACGGCAAAAACTACGGTGTTCCAACAAATAAAGAACTCGCAGCTTCCGGTGGTGTTGTATATCGCTCCGATATCGCCAAAGAACTAGGCATTGATATGACGGCTGTGAAGACGATGGCAGATCTGGCTAATGTACTGAAAACAGTCAAAGAGAAAAAGCCGGAAATGACAGCTTTCTTCCTTCGCGACGGGGATAACTTGAATGCGCACTATTTGGCACAGTATGACTATCTAGGTGACAGCACAATTCCAGGTGTGATCATGAAAGATGGCACAGATACAAAAGTTATTCCAAAATGGGATCAACCGCGTTACAAAGAAATTTTGAAATTAACACGTGATTTTATGCAAAAAGGATATATCAATAAAGATGCGGCTACGACGCAATTGTCAGGTCAAGATGCTTTGAAATCCGGTAATGTGTTCATGATTACCTCTTCTTTGAAACCAGGTAAAGATAGTGAACTTGCGAATGCAACGAACTTGGTAGGCAAGCTTGGACAAATCGAGCTGACACCACGTACCATTTCCACTGGTGACACAGCGGGTTCCATGTTGGGTATTTCGGTAACTTCCAAGGATCCTGCACGTACGATGATGGTGATTAACCTCTTGCACACGGATAAACAATTGAACAATTTGATCAACTTTGGTATCGAAGGAACACACTACACGAAAGTGTCTGACAACATTATCAAAGCAACAGATGCAGGCAAAAATTATGCACCAGGTGCTGCATGGCAGTTCGGGAACCAATTCTTGAACTACTTGTACGACAATGAAGATCCACAGAAATGGGATAAATTTAAAGAGTTCAATAAATCGGGCAAAAAATCACCAGGTCTAGGCTTCACATTCGACTCTGAGCCTGTTAAAACCCAAGTGGCTGCAGCAGTTAACGTAGGAAAAGAGTTCGATGCAGCGATGGATACAGGTTCTGTGGATATGGATGCATCCTTGCCGAAATATCAAGATAAGATGAAAGCAGCAGGCATTGATAAAATCATTGCTGAAAAGCAAAAGCAATTGGATGCATTCTTAGCAGCCTCCAAGAAATAAGTTGTTGTATGGATAAGGAGCCAAGCTCAGTGAGCTATGGCTCCTTATATTCGTTCTTACCATGTATGACTAATTACCAAACAAAAGTCATTGTTACGATAACAAGCAAAACGAAGAGAACAAGAACAACAGCAGCGGACGACGTTCCACCATAACCTGCACCAGTACCTACAGCAACACCCATTTATGTCACCTCCCATCTCTAGGAATGCTCTTCCGCAGTAGCGAATGAGAGACAATACTATCCTATGGAGAGATGTCACGATTTGCTTGGGTGTTTCGCCTAAATCTATAGGGACAATAACGACTTTTAGGCAAGAGCCTGTTTTTGGAAAAAGGTGGCGAGAAGTTGAACAAGTGACAGTAGCCTTCCATATGGTAGAAAAAGAACGTAATGCCATTGCGGAGGTGTAAGGGCTATCGATTACTTGGATATGTTAGCGAAGCTGGGGATAGGAAATGCACATCCCGGGGGATTTGGAGAGACCATCGAGCAATTGAAAAAATATCCGATCGACAAAGGGAAAAAGGTGCTGGAGGTAGGCTGCGGAACAGGTAGAACGGCCTGTTATTTGGCAGAGCAAGGATGTGAGGTTACTGCCATCGATATACGTCCGGAAATGATTAATAAATCAAAGATTCGTGCGGAGAAACAGGGAGCCCAGGTAAATTTCCTAATTGGGGATGTCTGTCAGCTGCCGTTCGAGGCGAATACTTTCGATGTTGTGATGGTGGAGTCTGTCACGAACTTCGCAGACGCTCAGAAAGCTGTATCGGAGTACTATCGGGTATTAAAACCAGAAGGAAAGCTATATGACCGAGAAGTGATTAAAGTAAAAGATATGACAGCTGGCATTCATAGGGCGCTTTGCAGCTTCTATGGGGTGAGTAAGATTTATAAACTGGAAGAGTGGCAAGATCTGCTGGAGAGCAATAAATTCACTACCGTTACCTCGACAGGCATCCACCCCTTCCCATTGACAATGTTCGAAGATCAGGTTCAGCATCCAGATCCTGTTCATTTATCTGATCGGCAATCCTTCATGGATCCCCGCGTATGGCAGATAACAGCCCGGTACGATGAGCTGGTCAGCAAGTATCATCCTTATATGGGCTACACCTTAATGATTGGCTCCAAGGACTAAGGATACAATAAGAAGCAGGATAATGATTCCTTCATGGCGAAGCATATGAGAAAGATTATCATTGGAGGCTGCTTCTGTTGAATGTAGACGTTATTACAGAACGAATTTCGAACCGTAAGGCTAAGGAAGTTTACGAGCTGATTACACGTCAAACGACGGTATCGAAAATAGATTTATTAGACCAAAGCGGTATGACGGTCTCGACGTTAACACGACTTCTAGAGGAGTTAACAAGTCAGGGACTCATAATGGAATCTGGCTTTGGTGCATCTACGGGCGGGCGTAGGCCGATTTTATATGAGAAGAATCCGGCCTATGCTTATATATTTGGTTTGGAAATCTCGAGAACACTGTCCAAGCTGGTACTTGTAGATTTAGGGATGAACAAGCTGGAAACGAAGAGTTGGGCGATGACAGAAGTTATGACTCCGGAAATATTAGTTCCCCTCATAATCAAGGAAGCGCAGCACATGCTAGTTCACCATGGCATCGAAGCTTCACAGGTGTTGGGTATTGGGATTGGCGCAGTAGGACCCGTAGACCGATTGTCCGGGGTTATTCTGGAGCCCTCCTATTTCCCTGCGAATGGCTGGAGGCATGTAGAGATTTGTAAATGGTTAAGTGAAGCACTGCAAATCCCAGCGCTGCTTGATAATGGAGCGAACACGGCGATTCTGGCAGAATCCTGGCATCAACGGACGCAGAGCTTTAAGCATCTCCTTTATATTCATGCAGGGGTAGGCTTGCGTTCCTCGATGGTATCAGAAGGCAAGGTCATCTATGGGGCGGTCGATATGGAAGGCTCTGTGGGGCAAATGATTATTCAAACGGATGGTGTTGCCCATCGTAATCAAGCTGGCAATTATGGCGCATTGGAATCGTACGCTTCACTGTATGCGATAGAGAAGGCTGCAAAATCTGCCTTGAAGCAAGGGAAATCCACTGTGTTAGTACATATGGTTGAGGATCCAGAATTGGTTACTTACCAGCATATTATGGAGGCGCTCCAACAAAATGATCCCCTAGCCGTGGAGATCGTGACGGAGGCTGCGACCTATTTCGGGATCGGCCTGGCGAATTTATTAAATATTTTGCACCCGGAGAAAGTGATTATCGGGGGACCATTGATAACAGGCGGGGAGTTGTTCTTTCAAACAGCAACACAGGTTGCGATTCGCAAGACTTATTATTACCCCGCCTATCAGGTTATTTTTAGCAGAGGACAGCTTGGTGATGAAGCATTAGCCGTTGGAGCTGCCGTGATGGTCATGAATCAGTTGGTTAAAGCTTAGCTTTCATTCAGGAAGGTGAGTGATAGTCCATTGATTTAAGTGAAACTTCCTTCAGAAAAGCAAGAACTAATTCGTTGAAGGATTCTGGTTTCTCCATTGGTGTTAAGTGGGAAGCAGAAGGAATGACGTGAAAACGAGCGCCTGGAATATGATCAGCCATTGACTTCATAACATCTGGCGGTGCGATTGCATCCTGTTCGCCAGCGATGACGAGGGTTGGCACAGAAATGGTAGGCAGAAGGTCCGCCGAGTTCTCACGGAACGCCATCGCAATACTGGCATGGACAAGGCCTTCGGCTGGCATGCTGTCCATGATGAGCTTGAGGTTATCAATCAGTTGTGGTTGTTCTTGTAAGGTCGATGGAGTGACTAGCTTAGGGAGCATGGCATCTCGAGCTGCCGCGGCTCCCTTGTCATACAGCGAGACAGCCATGTTCATGCGATTTTTTCGTCCTTCTTGGCCATCGGGCTCGGGGCGTGTATTGGCTAGAATCAACGCAGAGAATCGTTCAGGCGCAAGACGCAATAGAGCAAAAGCGACATAGCCACCCATGGAGAATCCTCCGATGGTGGCTTTTTCTATGCCTAGTTCATCCATTAAAGCGAGAATATCCTGCGCATAGTGAGCGAGTGACATTGGTGTAACTGGCACATCGGATTGCCCCATGCCACGGAAATCAGGTGCAAGAACGCGGTAGTTTGCGGACAAAGTCGCAATTTGTGAATGCCACATCCGATGATCCAAAGGAAAGCCGTGAAGGAGGATAATAGGAGCTCCTTGACCTTGATCTTGAACGAATAATTCGGTACCGTTTACGTGTTTTTTCATTGTTTTTCACCCTCCAATAACCTGTTTGTGAAAAAAATAGCGAAAAAGTTATGTCTTCATACTTTCATTATGGTTAACTCATACTTACTTAACATTTCATTGCTATTCTCTGATTATACCTATAGTACTTCACCAAGAACAAGCAAAATGAAACATTCATATTCACGAAACGGGGTTTATTGTTATGACTAAAAAACCATGGTCCACCCAAGAGCTGGACAAACTAATTCGCCTTTCCTCAGAGTGTCCGCCAGTTGTCATTGCTAGAGAATTATCTCGTCCTGTCACATCTGTTCGCAAAAAAATGCGTGAAATGGGTGTCAGCTATGTCTCGGGTGAGCAGTGGAAAAAAAGTCAAATTCAGTACCTCATTTCAGATGAAGGCACTTCCTACAAAAACAACCATAAGTTAAACCAAGAATCGAATGAAGATGGATTTGAATCGCCTGTTCTAGATGAGTTCTGGACTACCCTTGTGAAAATGGCTCGTGTAGCTAAAAAGAGGGGGAAACGGGTCGATGTCCTATCGTTTATCGATACATACCGCAAGATTCGTATTGGCGGCTAATTTCAACAATATAAACGTATGAAGGTGAAATCCGTTGCGACGCGATTTGACCTTTTTCTTTTGCTTAAAAGGCATGATGTTCAACCTATTTGTAAGAGATCTGTAAGCTTTGAGCTCCCAATTATGAGGTATACTTAAAATTAGTAAAGATCGTTAGGGGAGATTAAAGGATGAATTCACTCATTCTCGTTGTTGATGATGAGACTAATATAACCGATGTATGCTCCGTTTATTTGAAACGCGAAGGCTATCAAGTAATGACAGCAGAAGGCGGCGAAGAGGCTCTTCGATTATGGAGGCAGCATAATCCGCAGCTAATCGTGTTAGATCTTATGATGCCTGGTACGACTGGTTGGCAGGTATGTGAAGAAATTCGCAATGAGCAGGATGTACCCATTATTATGCTAACGGCGAGAGGGGACGAAATGGATCGCTTGATGGGGTTAACAATGGGAGCAGATGATTACATGACGAAACCGTTTTCGCCTCGTGAGCTAGTGCTGCGCGTGAAGGCAATCTTACGCAGGCAACAGCGCAATCAAGTGGTGTTGCCAGAGACTGCGGAAGTGATCCCTTCGCATATTATGAGATTTCCAGGTCTCGAGCTCAATGTCCTACACCGCAGTGTGCGTGTGAATGAGAAGGAAATCGAATTGACCGTGAAGGAGTTTGAGTTGCTGCATTTATTCGCCAGACATCCAGAGCAAGTCTTCTCGCGAAATCAACTCCTTAATAAAGTGTGGGATGTAGATTATTATGGCGATACCACAACGGTCACTGTTCACATTCGCAGACTAAGGGAGAAAATAGAAGCGAACCCGTCACAACCACGATTTATTAAGACCGTATGGGGAATCGGCTATAAATTCGAGGGTAGGGAGCCATCATGAAGCTTCGATTATATCTGCTTATCGCAAGTGGCGTAAGCACAGGAATGATCCTGCTTAGCTTATTTATATGCTACAGGTACATGCTGTTGAATTGGAAAGATGTTGTGCTTTTATCAAACGTAACGGTGGGCGCGGCTGGCGTCTCCATGCTCATTCATTTTGTCATGACGAGACCCTTGGAGAAAGCGATTAAAGCTATTACACAGGAAACAACACACATTGCGGAAGGGGATTTTAAAGGTAAAGTACCGCTAATTGGTCCCTTAGAATACCATAGGCTAGCAGAACAATTCAATCAGATGACAGCCAAATTAAACGATAGTTTCGGTAAAATTCGGTCTGCAGAAGCCTCCCGCAAAGAGCTTGTAGCCCATGTTTCACATGATTTGCGTACCCCGATGGCGTCTATTCAAGCCTTTGTTGAAGCCTTGCAGGATGATGTGATTGCAGATAAGCCGACTTTCGAGCGGTATTTGCAAACGATTCGGCTGGAAACGGGAAGATTAGATGCGCTGATTCAAGAATTGTTTAAGTTATCACAGCTAGATGCAGGTGGCACGGAGTTCGCTCCTGAGCTATACCACGTGGATCATTTTCTCGTGGATGGGTTACAAAGTTTGGCTTTTCAGTTAGAGGAAAAAGAATTGCAGGTTGAAGTTGATCTGCCTGAGCGATTGCCGCCAGTTGCCATCATGCCGCAGGAACTGAAGCGAGTGTTTGCCAATATTATGGACAATGCGATTCGGCATTCGCCTATTGGCGGAACGATAGATATTCGGGCAGAGCAAGTCACAGAGCAGTTCGTAAAGCTGTCTATTACAGATCAAGGACTAGGTATTAGGGAAGAAGACCAAGAGCGTATCTTTGATCGGTTCTATCGCTCAGATCCATCTCGAACAAGATCAAGCGGAGGTGCTGGTCTTGGCTTGGCCATTGCTAAATCGATTGTTGAACTGCATGGAGGTACAATTGGCGTTGAGCGAAATAAAGCGACAGGCAGGAGCGGGAGTCAGTTCTGGTTTACGCTGCCAGTCCATGTTGCATAGTGTATGTGTTCGAAGAAGTCTGGCATGTAACAAGATGCTGGGCTTTTTTTTGTTAGGCTTCTGTAAGTGTTTTGTAAGATTATCGTTAGAGCTTGGTAAGCATGGCACTGTAAATTAGGTAATGTGAAGCGAACATACAATAGAAGTGAAAGGAATGAATGCGATGAATTCGAAAATGAATGTGCGTATGTCATGGAGAAAAGCTCTGATTGTGGGGGCAGTTGCCTGTACGCTGGCACTGCCGACATTCGCGAGTGCCGAGGAAATGATGGCAAAGTCTTATGATTATACAGGTATCCAAACGATGATGAAAGACGGTACGGAGTTGGTCCCCTTGCGCCAAGTTGCGGAATCATTAGGCTTCAAAGTGACTTGGCAAGATGATACACGTACGATTGTTTTTGCGAAGATGGGTGATAAGGGCATGATGGAAGACAAGATGATGGATGATAAAGAGAAAATGGATGACAAGAGCATGATGATGATGGGACACACATTCAGTATTCAGATTGATAGTACAAAGATCACCGCGGATGGTAAGGATGGCATGTTAATGTATAGTCCGATGCTAATTGACAGTATGACCTATGTTCCGAAGTCGTTTGTTGAAATGTACTTATTGAAATAAGTAAAATGAATGGAAGGAGTCTGCCTATTGGGTAGGCTCTTTTGCACTTATGAAGGTAAAAAAGTAGGCCTAGCTGCTAATTGTAAGCCTTTTTTAATATTTATACGTTATGATAGATGTATTAGGATGAACGCATAAAGGATGTGGCAAAGGTGGAGTCAAAAAGAGGCTGGCTCAAGCAGTCGTTCGGTAAGCGATTAAATGCTATTCATAGCTGGAATGCTTGGATTCTGGTGCTTCTGACTGTGACCGGAATTGTGCTCAGTATTGGCGCAATTCGAGGGGATCTCGGTGCTTTTCGCGTAACACTGAAGCAGCTTCACATTTACTTGGGAGTAGCCTCTGTGCTGCTCATGATTCTGTACGCGCCAATGATCCGCAAGCATTGGCGGCAAATTCGAGCGCGGCGCAACCAACGCGCGAATTTGGTGTTCGTTCTCGCGCTCCTGATCGGCTGGGCCGTATCAGGCGTGATCCTGTGGCAGTTCCGGCACATGCCACCGGCCCTGAACAACGCGGCACTCCTCGTGCATGACCTGCTCACCTGGGTCGGAGTGCCGTATGCCGTGTACCATGCCATCTCTCGCAGCAGATGGCTCAAGCACCAACAGCGGCTCGAGCAAGCCGCTGCAAGGCCGCCTGCTGCCGCGAGCGTCGCAGCGGCAGACATAGCCCCTGCGGCGTCCGAGGACGCCGCCGCAGGGCGCACAGCAGCGCAGGCGGTCATCGCCACGCTGAAGGAATCGCCGATCACACGTGCCTCCTTCCTGCGACTCGTCGCAGGGGTGGTGCTCGTGATCGCGGTCGGCCCCGCCTTTTATCGCTGGATAAAAGGCGCCTTCGATACCGGCGGGTCGTCGACCGCCGAGTATGTGGCCAGCGACGGCAACCGCATGCTGCCGCCGCCAGAGCCGTTGCCCGACTCCGCCGCTGTTGTAGGCGGAGGGGCCAAAGGGAATTTCCGCATCTATACGGTGACGGAAATACCAACGTTCTCCTCGGATACCTGGAAATTCGCGATATCCGGTCTCGTGGATAAACCCAATGCGTGGAGCTGGGAACAGTTCCTGCAGATGAAACGCACGGTTCAAGTGAGTGATTTTCACTGTGTGACGGGATGGTCCGTCTACCAATGTACGTGGGAAGGTATCCCGCTTAAGCAGCTATTAGCGGCGGCGGGGGTTCAAGCATCAGCAAAATATGTGAAATTTTATTCAGGTGATAAGGTTTATACGGATGCACTCTCCTTGAGTCAGGCAAACGGGGATGACATTATGGTCGCTGTCTTGATGGACGGTAAGCCGATTCCTCAGCAATTAGGCGGACCTGTGCGACTGATCGTGCCTCAGATGTACGCCTATAAATCAGTGAAATGGCTGCAAGGCATCGAATTAATTGAGAAAGAGCATATGGGGTATTGGGAAGTGCGGGGCTATGATAACGATGCTTGGGTCGGTAAATCAAACGCCTAACATTGGTTCAGTGCTGTTGAAGCGGGGACTGACTTTTGACTGAAATTTTGGTATAGTAAGGGCAAAGAATCCTGTTCGGAATGAGGAGCATTTGCCATGCAAATTACATCTATCAATGTGGGGTTACCCCAGATTATAACTTATCAAGGTAAAGAGCTGACTACGGGGATTTATAAGAGACCGGTCAGCTCCTCTTTGTTTGTATCGAAGGTGCAAATAGACGGGGATGGGCAGGCGGATTTAACCGTACATGGCGGTGTTGATAAAGCCATCTGTGTATATCCAGAAGAGCACTATGCCTACTGGGAGAATTTGAGGGGACATTCATTGGACGCCGCTACCTTTGGCGAAAATTTGACAGTCCTCGGCTTGCAGGAGCATGAGGTTTGTATTGGTGATCAATTTGCCATTGACGAGGTTATTGTGCAGGTCTCACAGCCTAGGCAGCCTTGTCATAAGCTAGCAAAGCGCATGGATTGGCCAGAAGCAACGCTGCACGTTCAGGAAACGGGATATACAGGTTATTATTTTCGCGTGCTGAAAGAGGGCTATATTTCACCTGATTCCAAGATGAAACTCATGGCTAGGGATGCAGCGGGTGTGACGGTTGCGTTCGCCAATCGGATTAAATATCACGATAAGTTCAATATCGATGCGATCAAAAGAGTACTTTCTGTAGATGCGCTTTCGGCCAGCTGGAAGCAATCGTTCAGGAAACGATTAGCTGAGCTTGAGGCATGATTACAGGTGTTATTCTTGCCGGGGGCTTGAATCGCCGCATGGGTGGAAAACACAAGGCCCTTCTACCTGTGCAAGGCGAAGCTATTCTTCTGAAACAATTGAAAGAAATGTCACGTGGATGCGAGCAAATCATTGTCGTGACCAATGACATTGAAATCCTTCAGCCGTTGCTCGTTGGGGTTAAGGATATTGAGGTGCAGTGTGTGAGTGACCATTATATCCAAAAGGGACCGCTGAGCGGTATTCACGCTGCCATGAAAGTCGCAAGCGCATCTCATGTATGGGTTGTTGGCTGCGACATGCCTTTTATATCCGTAGATGCTGCAAAGGTGATGGCAGAACTGTGCCTCGAGTTGAATCTGGATGCGGTTATCCCCGAGATAGAGGGCCGTCTGCATCCCCTGCATGGGATCTATGCAAGAGAAGTTGGGCCTGAAACCGAGCTGTTGCTGGGGCAACAGAATTACCGATTGATGGGGCTGCTAGATCATTTAGATTGGCAGGCTGTGGATGGGGATTATTTTGCTCAACGAGGTCTACGAACGAATTTCGTTACCAATATTAATACACCCGAAGAATACGTTGTTATGTTAGATAATCTACCATTATAATTCAATTTTCTGGAGAGAATGCTTAGAAATCTAGGATTTTGTCAGAAAATATGTCATAATGGACAGAGAGAGAAGGTGAACTCCGATGCCAAAGCTGCTATTGGATCGTTTTGGACGGATGCATGATTACCTGCGCATCTCAGTGACTGATCGTTGTAATTTGCGTTGTGTATATTGTATGCCGGAAGATGGAATGGAATTTGAACCGGATGAGAAGCTGTTAACTTTTGATGAAATAACCGAGATTGTCCGAGTATTGGCTGGACTTGGCGTTCGCAAATTGCGATTAACTGGGGGAGAGCCGTTGGTCCGTAAAAACCTGGAGGTGCTAATCGGCAGGTTATCACAGATTCCCGGTATCGAAGATATAGCATTGACTACGAATGGGATTTACTTTGCATCACGGGCTGAGAAGCTTCGTGCAGCAGGGCTAACTCGTGTAAATATTAGTTTGGATTCCTTGAGGGCAGATCGGTTCTCATTAATCACCCGTGGTGGTGATATCCGTCGCGTGCTGGCTTCCATTGAAGAAGCATATCGTGTAGGGATTACGCCGATTAAGCTGAACGTGGTGCTGATGAAAGGCATTAATGATGACGAGATTGCTGATTTCTTGCAAATGACGATTGATCGACCGATTCAAGTTCGATTTATTGAATATATGCCTATCGGTCATCAAGACGAGGATTGGAAAAAGCGTTATGTATCCCTTACAACGGTTCTCGATCGCTGCAAGGAAATGGGTTGGGAAGCAACAGCTTCGAATGCGGTGTATGGCAACGGTCCAGCACAGAATTATCGCATTGAAGGGGCATTAGGCTCATTCGGTCTCATTCATCCGATTAGCGATCACTTCTGTGAAACTTGCAACCGGCTGCGCTTGACAGCAGATGGTAATATCAAGCCTTGCTTATACTGGTCAGACGAATTTAATGTGCGAAAATATATCGGAGATGATGCTGCGGTAGAAGACTTGTTCTTCCGAGCGCTGGATATTAAACCACAGAATCACGAGATGGCTCAGGCTTTGATGAATGCAGAGCAGTCACATACACCAACACTTCGTCGAATGTCACAAATCGGCGGTTAGCTAACGGGCACAAGGAGGCATGGGAAGCAAGTGAGCAGCGAATTGAAGCTTAGGTTTGGCCGTAAAGTGGTCTCGGTCGATGAGGCAAGAGCCGCACTTTACGAATACGTTAAACCCACAGAGACGGAGACTGTTTCGCTTCCGACGTCTTTCCGCAGAATATTAGCAAAGGATATTTATGCGGATCATGCAGTGCCACATTTTCGCAGATCAGGCGTGGATGGGTATGCTGTACGCGCTCAGGATATCGCTGCCGCGAGTCCGGACAGTCCGATTGTGTTAGATGTTATTGAGAGAATTCCAAGCGGTACTGTACCGAAGTGTACGGTTCAAGCAGGGACGGCTGCTCGGATCATGACGGGGGCGCCTGTTCCAGATGGTGCGGACACTGTTGTAATGCTGGAGATGACGGATACCTTGCACGATGAGGCATTGTCATCATCGGATGTCAAGGTGAAGATTAAGAAAAATGTACAAGCGGCAAGTAATATTACGCCGATTGCTGGAGAAGTTTCCCGCGGGGAGTTAGTAATCTCGAAGGGAACTCGGATTGGTCCAGGAGAAGCCGCGATATTAGCGACTTTCGGGTTCTTCATGGTTGAGGTGTTCCGAAGGCCAAGAGTGGCTATTTTCTCAACAGGTTCAGAGCTCTTACAAGTCGAACAGGAACTGCAACCAGGGAAAATACGTAACAGTAACAGTTACATGTTAGCGGCTCAAGTGGAAGCGAACGGGGGAGCAGCTTTCATCATGCCAGCCCTCTCGGATGATCCTGAGCAGGTAGAAGCTGCACTTGAAGCTGTTCTGTCTAATGTCGATCTTATTCTGACTTCTGGCGGTGTCTCTGTTGGCGATTATGATGTGCTCGTTGATTTATTCGGTCGATTCGATGGTAAGCTATTGTTTAATAAAGTAGCAATGCGGCCAGGCACTCCAACGAGTGCTGCGTTATGGAAGGGCAAGCTGCTCATGGCGCTGTCAGGTAATCCTGGTGCTTCGTTCGTAGGCTTCGAGCTATTCGCTAAGCCAATTATTAAGGCGATGTTAGGGAGCCAGCGCCCTGAGGCGGAAGAGTTAACAGCTTTCTTGGATGTTCCCTATGATAAACCCTCTGCATATCCGCGCTATATACGAGGGACCACACGGGTTGAGGCAGGGTGCTTATGGGTAAGACCAGCAGGCATTGATAAATCGAGCATTATGGTATCGATCAAAGATGCGGATTGTTTGATTTGGCTGCCAGCTGGGGGGCAGGGCTATCAGCGAGGCGATAACGTAAAGGTGTTTACAACGCGATGACCTAAATGAACTTATCCTTTTATATGTAATACATAATACATGCTTTAATGAAAAAGCCCGCTTGCTGAAGCTTCGAAATGAGAAGCTTCAGCAAGCGGGTTATTTTCTGAGGCGGAAGATGGTCTTAGTAGAAAGTAGCAAGAATGATGACTAACAGTACATAAAGAACAAGAATAACGCCTACAGAATTTCCGTATCCTGGCGTTCCACAACCAACTACAGCTGCCATAAGTATCCCCTCCGGTTTTGATGTGATGTGGGTTAAACACTATACAACATATGTAGGTGGGAACCCTGTTGATTGGACATTTGCCCTTATTCGATGGAACATTGACCTACAAAAAAAAGCTGCGCAAGAGTGTTTCCTCATGGCAGCTTTTTTCTGATTTAGTTGGGGATTTGATACACTTTAATCTTCTGGAACCCAAAGCTTCGCAACGATTTCCTTGAGCCTGGAATAAAGATGTCCATTCGATTTCCTTTAATAGCACCGCCCGTATCTGTTGCGTAGACGTACATGCCGCCTTTAGGAAGGCCACTAAACGAATAGCCTTCAATATAAAGCTTTGTGCCAAGTGGAATGACGGAAGGATCAACAGCTACAGTGCCGATCTCTAGTGGGTTGCCCATGTAATCAAAGGCTCCATAGCCGCCATTCTCAGAAGGATCTGCCGAATAAGCTGTAGATTCAAATATTTGATAATCAGGTGCATGTTCCCCGCCATCTTTACTTAAGATAGCTAGATTACTGCTTGCATCCCACTGCACAGGTACGCCTGCGGCTGTGGAAAGAAAGCGAAGAGGCACATATACACGTCCATTTTGATACTGAGAAGCACCATCTAAGACGACCATTGAATCATCAATGCTAGCTTCTTTTTGCCCTGAAACTAAAGTAATCGTATGTTTGTCGTTATTTAGTGTTACCTTAATCTGACTGCCATCTTTCTGCCAATTCACCGTATATCCGAGCTTCTCCGTAACAAAACGAAGCGGGACCTGGGTCGTGTGGTTGCCATCCAAAAATGGCTGTGCATCAGGAAAATGGATCAGGTCATCATTGACTTGCACTTTCACTGCCATTTCAGCCGCTTGGGCTGTTGTAAATGGGGAAAGAAAGCCGCCAGCCAACACTGTTAGTGAAACAGCAAGGCTAGTTAACCCTTTGATAAGCTTATTCAATTGGTAATCCTCCTTCTTGAGCCTTCGAGGTTAGTTGACGGGTTCGGGAAGAAGGTTCTCCCTAGTCTGCTCCAAGCTGAAGCAAATATTCACCCCAAGTATTTCGTCCCCCGTACCAGTGCCTTCATGGATGCACCAGACTCGGCTTCAAATATTTTAGCATTACCGGCATGCTTGGACAACAACCAATATATGGTTATACCTTAACATACTAGACTTAGGTCTAGGTTCAAAAACAGTCGATAGTCGGTTTTAGAACCTCAGAAATTGAGCTACGATAAGAGTATGATGAAGGATGAGGGGCGATTGAACATGAATAATAAGAACCGGGAAATTGATCCTACTAATATACTTGACCGTATTGGCAAAATGACTGAATCTGTCTGGCACGAGACCATTGGTAAAATGAATCCTGGCTCTTATGATAGCAGCCAGATAGCTCAGCTTGAGGAGCGCTATGAGGACGCGCTGCAGGCAACGATTGCGCTGCGCAGTAACATCGCCCGAGCAGAAGAGATGGCGAAGCTCCGCGGCGAGCAGGCCGAGCTTGCGATGCGCGCTGGTGAAGAGGATCTCGCGCGGCTCGCACTGCAAGAGAAGCTGCGCGAGGAAGCCGCGAGCGAGCACTACCGCGCGCAGTACGCGAGCAGCCAGGACCTGTGCCTGGCGCTCGCAGAGGAACTGCGCGGGCTGCGTGCGGGGCACGCAGCCGAGGATGTGCAGCCGCGCGGCGGGCTGCACGGCAAAGAGGCTCGCGACACGTGGCGCGAGCTGGAAATGACCGGCCGCGAGCTCGGCCGGGAAGCGATGCAGGGGCTCCGCGTGGCGGGCCGCCTGTCGAAAGAGACGCTGAAGGAAGCCGGCGGCAACCTTCAGCACGAACTGCGCTCGCTGCGCAGCAAGTTGCAGCACGATTGGCAGCAGGAGCAGCGTGCGCGCGACCAGCACGATCAGCACGATCCGCGCAACAGTAAATAGCCAGGATGGTGACCTCCACGAAAGCAAACCCTTGCGCTATAAGGAATTGCATCTTGGAGGTCGTCCATTCTTATGGTATGCTAGGAATCGTATGACGAAAGAGAAATGGCAGCCAGAGGAGGTGCATCGATGGGAGAAGAAACGAAAAATAACCGCAGCCGGAATACAGCGCTTGTGCTGATTGGAGCCGGTGTTTTTTTGCTTCTGGAACGTACCATAGGCTTTTTTCCCATTTTGGCCGTAATCCTTATATTGCTGGGCATTCATCGTGTTCGTTCACGCAAAGAGCGCAAGGGTTATGTGTTGATGGGGGTTGGTGCTGTCATTTTATTTGGTGATCATCTCACCATTGTCATCTCTGTTGTATTGATTTCATTAGGTTTATTTTTCATTAGATCTAAGCAGGTCCACAAGGATGATACGTATACCCAAAAGCAGAAAATTGTTGACAGTGTTCGCCTAGGCCGAGAGCCATGGATTCAACGGAATACCTCGACTTGGTACTTGGTGGGGGAAACGTATATGGATCTTTCAATGGCCATTCTAGAACAAAAAGAAACGACAGTTATCCTACAGGGTGTTGTAGGAGATATTGATATAAAGGTACCTGATGATATCGGCGTTTCCGTTACAGCTTCTGTCATGCTAGGTCAGCTTCAAATCGCGGAAGAAAAAGAGTCAGGTGTGATGAACAAAGTCGTTTGGCAATCGCAGAATTATCAACATTGCGACCATCGGGTGAAACTCATACTCTCTTTCATCGTAGGAGATATCAAGGTCAAAGTATTGTAACTTTCTTTAGGGGGTTCTTCACCAAGTGGATGGCTACAAACGACGATTAACGAACATGATCTGGCGCAGCATGGGGGAAGCCATCCTTTTTAGCTTCGCCGTTTTTGGAGCAATGCTGTATTTTCTGAATTCAAGTCATTTGATTGAGCCCTTCACCAGCTGGCAGCAGGGGGTCAAGTTCTCGTTTATGGCCTTATTGATTCTGGGTATCATTGGGGCAGTGTTCGGTTACTGGAACAGCTCTAAGGTAACACGCAGGCTGGAGCCGATGATGGAGACGATGATTTTATTAGAAAAGGGAACATTTGCCCGAGAAGGCTTTCAAAACGGGGATGATGATGAGATTGGACGTTTAGGCGAACAACTCGGCCGTATTATGAAGCGATGGGAAGAGCAAGTGACCTCCCTTCAGAGGCTGTCGAATAGTAATGCTGAGCTTACCGAGAAAGCTAAGCTTTCCGCGGTTATTGAAGAGCGCCAGCGATTGGCGCGCGAGCTGCATGATGCGGTAAGTCAGCAATTGTTTGCTATATCTATGACAGCTACGGCTGTTGGACGGACATTGGATAAAGACTTTGAGAAAGCGAAGCGGCAGATTCATCTTATTGAAGAGATGGCTTCCGTCGCTCAATCCGAAATGAGAGCCTTGTTGCTGCATCTGAGGCCGATCCATCTCGAAGGGAAACGACTGTCAGAGGGACTCGTTGAGCTCTTGAAGGAGCTAGCGGCTAAGGTTCCAATGGCAATCAGCTGGGATATGGATGAGGAAATCCGCTTGAACAAAGGAATCGAGGATCATTTATTCCGAATTGTACAAGAGGCGCTTTCGAATGCCCTGCGTCACTCTAAGGCGAATAAGCTGGAAGTGAAGTTGCTGCATCGATCAGACGGCATCCGATTAGTGATCCGCGATGACGGTGTTGGTTTTGAGCTGGATGCGAAGAAGCTGACTTCATACGGCATCGTGTCCATGAAAGAACGCGTGAACGAAATCGGTGGTTCGGTGGATATTATTACAGCGCCAGAACGAGGTACACGTATCGAGATCCGAGTGCCAATCTTAGCAACCGAACCTCAATGATCGAGAATGAGCATCGTACATAGAGAGGAAGAAGCGAATGGACGACACCTTAATCAAAGTACTACTTGTCGATGATCATGAAATGGTCAGAATTGGACTTGCGGCTGTTCTAGGGACGGAAGATGGGATTGAGGTCGTTGGCGAAGCGAGCAATGGCCACGATGGCATTCGTTTAGCCCAGGAATATCGTCCTGATGTGGTACTGATGGACCTTGTTATGGAAGGTATGGACGGCATTGAAACGACAAGGAATTTATTGCAGCTATACCCTGATTGTAAGGTCATTGTATTGACTAGCTTCTTAGATGATGAGAAAATGTATCCTGTTATTGAAGCGGGTGCCTTCAGTTATTTATTGAAAACCTCGCGTGCTTCCGAAATTGCGCAAGCGATTAGAGCCGCGGCCAAAGGGCAATCGATTCTGGAGTCGCAGGTAGCTTCAAAAATCATGAATCGCTTCCGTCAACCGAAGCCGGCTGCAGAGCCGCATGAGGAGCTAACGGAACGCGAGATGGAAGTGCTCCGCTTGATCGCGAAGGGCAAATCGAATCAAGAGTTGGCTGATGATTTATTCATTGGCGTGAAGACGGTGAAATTCCACGTCACCAACGTTCTATCCAAGCTTGGCGTAGAAGATCGCACGCAAGCGGCGATTTATGCCTTTAAGCACGGACTGGCGGAATAAGGCAAGGGAGCGATAAATTTGAATGTAGTCAAACAGATTTGGAGCTGGTTTGGTTCCATTGCAATTTCCTTTGTATTAGTCGTCTTTCTAGGTGTTTTTGTATTTCAATCTACGAGAGTTAGCGGCCATTCGATGGATCCGACTTTGCATGATAGCCAGCGAGTGTATGTGTCGAAATTGTCGCATACCTTTCACTACGAGCCTAATTATGAAGACATTGTCATTATCGATTCTAGGGTTGAGATGAAACGGACTTTTAAACATGATTTGTTGGACAGCCCATTACTCAGCTTATTTGTTCGAGGCGATGATAAGCATGTATGGATCAAGCGTGTGATCGGGAAGCCAGGGGATCAGCTTGAGCTTAAGGATAATCAGATGTACCGAAATGGCGAGTTGTTGAATGAGTCTTACATCAACGAGGAAATGAGAGCAAACGGGAACAAAAAGTGGACCGTTCCGGCTGATCATATTTTCGTGATGGGGGATAATCGGAACAATAGTATGGATAGCCGCGTCATTGGCTTCATTCCTGTTGATCATGTGTTAGGTAAGAAGCTATTTTAATTAGAAGAGGCTGTATCGCCCGTAGATGATTCTACTTGGGGATACAGCCTTTTTGTATGAGACTGAATAAGGAAGAGCCTGAGTCGGCTGGAAGAAGCTTGAAAAGGCTTGAATAAGCTTGCTTTGCGCTTTAGATGTAAAAAATACAGTTAAATTAATCGGAATTAGCTGGAATCCGCGAATAGATGGAAAATGTACATTTAATTCTCCACTTTTGGTGGAAATGAAGGAGATGTGGGGCCCCGCTTACATCTTCGCATCCAACAATATGCCGCGCATCGGAACCGGCAAATAGGCCTCAAGCTGCGATTGATATTGACCGTATGGCTTGAGCGGTGATGAGGAAAGTTGAAATAATGAGACGGAAGGCAGCTGCTGCAGACGATCAATACTGCCCACTAAGGAGCTTGCGAAGTTGGCGAGATCAAATAAGCTTGTGCGGTTAATGCCACTAGGTTGATTTAGCTGCTTCTCTAGGACTTCAGGCTGGAGCGTCAACTTGCCAGTATCACTCTTGGTAATGCCGAGATCATGCAGTGTGCTAGGCTTTGCCGCTCCTTCCAGACCTTGAAGCAAGGCATGACTTACATAGTCAGGTGCATCCCCTAGCTGATCTTGTAACTCATTATATGTATGAACAAATGTTTGAAGGTTCTGGGTGATGTCAGTGTGGGACTCTTTAGTCAGGTTGAACGCAGTTGTGTTGACGAGTGTCTGAGCGGATAGCTTGACGTTCTGCGTAGATTGAACTAAGCCAGCCACGTCCTTGGCAGCCGTCTGCGCGAACTGCTTGTAGGCGAGTTGCTCATAAGGTAAATCCAACATTCGCCGTATGGTATTCGATTTACCACCATTGACCGCACTTACAGCGCCAACACGGTAATAGTCTTTATGAGTTTGATACCTGTTCACCGCCATGACGGATGGGTAAGCATTGATCATTACGATCACCTCATTTCATATACACTAAGTATATCACCCCAGTAGACTGGGGTAAATTGGTACTTGTGGGGTCAATTACGGGATTACCTACATAAGATAGCATTATTGCTTCTTGTGGAGGCGGTGCCATGTGATACGCAAACGTTTGGCTACCATTGACGACGCTGCTATATATCGATTAGTTGTTGAACAATTAGTCCCTTTTTCTAGAATGTATGATTCAGGAAATTCTGTGACCTACTCGGAGATCCGTAAGCGGCTGAACGCCAATAAAACGTTCGTCATCGCCAAAGGGTACAAACGGCCTTACGGCTTCATTTCGGTCATACGTAAAACGAGTAAGCTCTTCATAGATATGCTGGCTGTTGATCCGCGCGAGCAGGGTAAAGGCATTGGACATACGCTTATGAAGGCTGCTGAAGACTACGGGCGTAGTGAACGTTGCTATACGGTGGAGCTATTTGTTGATGACAGCAACCCGAAGGCGATCCGATTTTATAGTAAAAGAGGTTATGAGATTGATTCATATGTACCTGAACTTAGCTGTTATCGGATGAATAAAAAGTTGAAACGTTGAGAAAAGGGCTGTAGATGAGCTAAACATCCACAGCCTTGATTACCATTATTCACTAAACAAGGCGGCAATATAGTCGATTTGAATATCTACAGGACGGGTGGGCTTAGCTGGTGGGGCTTGTAAAGGTCCGCCAAAACGGATGAGACCGAAGGAAGACAGCTGCTCTTGTGTTGATGGCTGATTCGGTGAAACGGGCTGAGCTTGCTTCTTTTTCCCCTTTTTCGTAGGCGTAGGCTTGGTGTTTTTGGAAGAGGACTTGATGCTTGCTTCTTGATTGTCATTTAGGATGAGCTTGTTTTTCTCCACGCGACTAACGATTCCATATATCTCAGAGCCATTCGTTAAGTAGACAAGAACGGGCTTTCCTATAAGGTTTTTGCAGCTTTTTGCGGTGATTGGATGAAAGGGTTGCATGACTAACGGCACCTCCGTATTCGTATGTACTGTTAGCCTATGCCATGCTGATTGTAACGGTATAGACGAATGTCTAGTTTCTCATAAGAAAATGTTATGGGTTAAAGTGACTATATAAGTTGAATAGCTTGACAATTTTAGGTATGCTAAGCATATTAACTAATTCTAATAGAGAAAGAATGATGCATAGATGAGTGGAGCTGTGTTTTATATTTTCGGAGCAACGGGTGATTTAGCGAAAAGAAAACTGTTTCCAGCCTTTTATAGCCTTTATCGGGAAGGCAAGCTGGGAGATAACTTTGCTGTAGTTGGTCTGGCTCGCAGACCGCGGACGAATGAGCAATTTCGTGAAGACGTGAAAAATTCGATTCAAGATTTCGCTCGTTACAAAAATACGGATGCTGCAGAATGGGAGAAATTTGCCCAAAGATTCGAGTACATGTCACTCGATATTAACAATGTCGCAGGTTTCCATGAACTGAATACACTGACAGCGAAATTGGATGAGAAGTACCAAACGGGCGGTAACCGTCTGTTCTATTTGGCACTTGCGCCTGAGTTGTTCGGCAATGTGTCGTACAATTTAAGTGAGGGTGGCTTGCTCCAAACAGAGGGTTGGCATCGCTTAGTTATTGAAAAACCATTCGGCTACGATTTGCCGTCTGCAGAGCGTTTGAATGGACAGCTTCGTCAAGTGTTCGAAGAGAAGGATATTTACCGCATCGACCATTATTTGGGTAAAGAAATGGTCCAAAACATTGAGTTCGTTCGTTTCGCGAATGCTTTCTTCGAACCGCTTTGGAATAATAAATACATAGCGAACATCCAGATCACGTTGAGTGAGACTGTGGGTGTAGAAGAGCGCGGTGGCTACTATGACCACTCTGGGGCTCTTCGCGATATGGGTCAGAATCACATGCTGCAAATGCTGATGATGATGGCGATGGAACCGCCTAGTCGTCTGCATCCCGAGGATATCCGGGATGAGAAGGTGAAGGTGCTCCGTTCACTACGTCTATTCGAAGACGGTGATGATGTACGTGCGAACGTGATTCGCGGTCAATATGCCAGTGGTTCTACCAAAGGCAAAGCTCTCCCTGCTTACCGTGAAGAGGATTCTGTGAATCCGCAATCGACGACAGAAACTTATTTTGCAGCGCGTGTTCACGTGGATAATTTCCGCTGGGCGGGTGTGCCATTCTATATTCGTACTGGAAAAAGACTACCGGTCAAAACGACAGAGGTCGTTGTCGAATTCAAGAACATTCCAAACAATGTTTATTTGGCTAAAAAGCATGAGTTAGAGCCGAATCTCCTCGTATTCCGCGTGAATCCGATGGAAGGCATCTATTTGAAAATGAACGCAAAACAACCTGGTTCAGAAGGCGTGATCGTACCTGTGGCGATGGACTTCTGCCAAAGTTGTCAAATTGGTATCAATACGCCAGAGGCTTACGAGCGTTTACTGTATGATGCAACTCGCGGAGATTCCACTTACTTTACGCGTTGGGATGAAGTCGCGCTTGCATGGTCTTATGTGGATCGCATCGCGGCTGCATGGGGCGAACAGACAGATGACCTTAAGCACTATCCTGCTGGCTCATGGGGTCCTGCAGAAGCAGCGAAGCTCTTGAGTGATGATGGATTTAAGTGGTGGCCGATTAATGGCCAGAATGAAGGAGAAGTCGATTGGGAAGCTGTTCAGAAAACAACCGTATTGGCTTAAAATAGGTAGTGAATCCAACAGGCGAATTCGCCTGTTGGTTTTTTGCGTGGAGGTACAAGCGCAGTAAGAAATCGCTCCATGTTGTCGAGTCTGAACGACGTAAAGGACACAATTTGTGGTATACTAGTGAATATGGCCATTTTTTCATTTTATACACTTGAGGTGCATTGATGTCACGAAGAGCGTTTGTGCGATGGCTGCTCGCCATTGGGGCTGTTTTAGTAGGATTAAGTGCTTGGTTTAGTCTGTTGGTTAAGAAAAAATTCATTCCCGAGGAACAAGCAGTTGCCGCACCCTTGGCTAGCTCCGAGCCTCCTCAAGCTACGCCAGCGCCTTCGGAGGAACCTTTGCCTCTTGGCCCGTTGATGTCCTTTTTTATCTTAAGTGATTTACATGTTACTTCGGGAGATTCTCTTCCCAACAAAAAGCTTAGACTTGCGTTAGATGATGTCACTCAGTTCGATGGTCCTGTCGATGCGATTATGCTGACCGGTGATTTGACGGATACAGGAACCGAAGTTGACTATAAGGCATTGCGTGCCATATTGAACAATTATAAGCTTCCGCCTATTCATGGGAACATGGGAAATCATGATTATTATACGATTTGGATTAATAAAGCGAATAGTTGGGATCAGGATAACGTGCCGAACGGCAAAAGTGATGAGGTAAGTAGAGAGCAGTTCAAGAAGTTCATGGGCTATACTTCCATTTATAATGATTTTACGACGAACGGACACTCTATCCTATTGCTGTCACAAGAAGCTTACGTGCAAGAGAAGCCTGAAGTGGGTGAAGGTGCATGGTACTCCGATGAACAACTTGCTTGGTTCAAAGGAAGACTGGGCAATTTATATAAACCAGGAAGACCTCTATTCGTGATGACGCACCAACCATTGCCGCCTGTTGGCACCAATGGGGCTACTCACCAGCTCATTCGGGCCATTCAGTTCCGTGAAACGTTGAAGCCTTACAAGAATGTATTCGTCTTCTGCGGTCATCGTCATCAGGATTTTCAGAATGGGACACCGCACTATATTCAAGAAACGTTCCATTATTTCCATAATGCCTCTGTAGGGAGAACGCTGAACCGCGCGTATCAACAAACTGCACAGGATAAAGCACAGGGGATTTATGTGCAAGTATTTGCAGATAAAGTGGTTGTGCGCGGCAGGGAATTCAGTAATCGCACGTTCATCGAAGAAGCGAACTGGACCGTTCCCTTGGAGAAAGCACACGCTTGATTCTGAAGAAAGTCTATATGTATATGAGCACCGGAAGTTCCAGCTGAATGCAATATTCGATGTCGAATACGCTTCATGGACTACTTCGTGATCAAAAGTGGACTTTTTGAACTACCTCTAAAATAAGAAGGGAATAAACGAACACATGAAAACGCAACTCACAAAAATTCTCGAAACGGAAGTCGCTAAACGACGGACGTTCGCGATTATTTCTCACCCGGATGCCGGGAAAACAACACTAACAGAGAAACTGCTCTTATTCGGGGGCGCTATCCGTTTAGCCGGAACGGTTAAAGGTCGTAAAGCAAGTAAACATGCCACATCAGACTGGATGGAAATCGAGAAGCAGCGTGGTATCTCCGTAACGTCAAGCGTGATGCAGTTCGACTATGAAGGTCACCGCATCAACATTCTAGATACACCAGGTCACCAAGACTTCAGTGAGGACACCTACCGTACTTTGACAGCTGCCGATAGCGCGGTGATGTTGATCGACGTTGCCAAAGGGGTCGAGACTCAGACGAAGAAGTTATTCCAAGTATGTCGTATGCGTGGGATTCCTATTTTCACTTTTGTTAACAAATTGGACCGTGAGGGCCGTGATCCTTTCGAGCTGTTAGAAGAGCTTGAGGAAGTGCTCGGCATTCGTTCCTATCCGATGAACTGGCCAATTGGCTCAGGTAAGCAATTCTGTGGTGTGTATGACCGTGGGAAATCGCAATTGGAACTGTATCAAGGCGATGATCATAGGGAGATTGAAGTCCGCAAAGTTGATGGCGTGGAAGATCCGTTAGTAAAACAAATCGCAGGTGATTTCCTGCATAAGCAATTGTGCGGAGATATCGAGCTGCTCGATGTCGCTGGGGATCCTTTTGATATGGATAAAGTGATGAAGGGTGAGCTTACGCCTGTCTTCTTCGGAAGCGCAGTGAACAACTTCGGTGTGCAGACGTTCCTAGAGAACTTCTTGCAGCTGGCACCACAACCTGAGCCTCGCACAAGCACAGCAGGTGTGATCGAGCCAACGAGAGAGAAATTCTCTGGCTATGTGTTCAAAATTCAAGCGAATATGAACCCGGCTCACCGTGACCGTGTAGCTTTCTTGCGGATCGTCTCCGGAAAGTTCGAACGGGGAATGTCCGTGAAGCATGTAAGGCTTGGCAAGGATATTAAGCTGGCGCAGCCGCAGCAGTTCCTAGCACAAGATCGTGATATCGTGGAAGAGGCTTTCCCAGGGGATATCATTGGTCTATTCGATCCAGGTATTTTCCGGATTGGTGATTCCTTAAGTGAAGGTGAAGAGGTCGTTTTCGATGAACTGCCAACGTTCTCACCGGAGCTATTCAGCAAGGTATCGATCAAAAATGCTTTGAAACAAAAGCAGTTCCTGAAAGGGATCGATCAGTTAACGGAAGAAGGGATGATCCAAGTCTTCACGACGATTGGTTTCGAAGATATGATTCTTGGCGTCGTAGGCCAACTTCAATTCGAAGTACTGGAGCACCGGATGAAATCGGAGTATGGTGTGGATATTCTTTTGCAACGTCAGAATTATCAATTCGCGCGTTGGATTGTCGATGAGAAAATCGATCCAGCTAAATTCCGCATTAACTCCCAATTGGTGAAAGACAAGAAGGGGAATTTCGTAGGCTTGTTCGAAAGTGAATATGCGCTGCGCTCTTCCATAGATAAAAATCCAACCGCACAGTTCTTAACAAGTGCGCCTTAATAGCTAGCAAGTATGAAGAGGCTTTTCCTGAAGATTTCAGGGGAAGTCTCTTCTTGCATGTTGTCGCCAATGCTTCGTCGTATACATACACTAGGATGGGAGAATTCGAAGCTGGAGGCTAAGTATGAAGAAAATGAGGAAGAAAAATGTAAAGAATCCGCTATCATTGAATAAGGCGAGATACGTAAGCAGTAAAATTGGCAAAACGAAGGCCGTCGAGTCTGTCGAATCACTTCGCAAGTATGTGCCAATCACCAAACGCATGACTTCTGTATCCTTAGAAGAAATGCTCGAAGAATATAAAATGGTCTATGTGAAACCCAATATAGGAATGTTCGGGAACGGTGTGATCCGTATCGAATTAGCAGATGAAGAGGCCGAACGGCCCTTTTCCTACCAATCTGGGGTCACGATCAAAAGGTTCAAAACCTTCGCGGACATGTACGTCTCGCTTATCAAGGTGACAAGGAAAAGGCCTTATCTAGTACAGAAAGGGATTCATCTGTTGACCTACAAAGGGAACCGCTTTGATCTCCGCGTTATGGTGCAGCAAACACCAGCTCGTAGATGGGAGACTACAGGGGTTATCGGCCGCGTGGCACATCCTGCAAAGATTGTTACGAACTTTCATAATGGGGGTACGTTGAAATCTGTGGACACCTTGTTAAAGAAGTATTTGCCACCTACGGAGAGAAAAGGGTTTGTAAAGCAGCTGCAAGTGATGGGAATCCAGGTGGCCAAGGCGACGAATGAACGGTATAGAGGGGTAAAAGAAATAGGCGTCGATGTCGCCTTAGATAAAGACCTGCATCCCTGGATTCTGGAAGTGAATACAAGTCCGGATCCTTATATTTTTCGGAGATTAAAGGATAAGCGTATTTTTGCCAAAATCAGAAAATACGCCAGAGCATACGGCCGGTTATGAAATCATAACCGGTCTATTGTCATACATATGAAAAGTCTGTTCGATATCATAGGCGGAAATCGGAGGGCTAAGCAAGAACCCTTGTATCGTTGTGCAGGTTGTTTCCTTGAGAATATCTAGCTGGCCGACATCTTCAACCCCTTCAGCGACAACTTGGATATTAAGGGCATGTCCGAGGTGGATGATGGCGTTCGTAATCGCCAAATCATCGGAATTGCTTTGAATATTTTTGACGAAGGAACGGTCGATTTTGAGGCAATGAATAGGAAATTCCTTCAAGTAATTGAGGGAGGAATAACCAATCCCAAAATCATCGATGGAGATGGAAATTCCTTGGGAGCAAAGCTTATCAAGGACGGCGATCGTTTTCTCCATATTTTGCATAATAGAGCTTTCGGTAATTTCGAACTCCAAATAAGAGGGGTTAATGCCGGTTTTTTGAATGATATGAATAGCTTTATCTGCAAAGTTCTCATCTTGAAACTGGCAAGGCGAAATGTTGACCGCAACTTGATAATGGAGCTTATTTTCAGCGAGCCACCGCGCTTTCTGTAGACAGGCTTCCCGCAATACCCATTCTCCTAGTGGCAAAATGAGGCCGGATTCCTCAGCAACCGGGATGAAATCAGCAGGAGGGATCATGCCATATTGGGGATGATTCCAACGCACCAGGGCTTCTAGACAACTAATTTGACCGGTCGAGAGCTCAAGTCGAGGTTGATAGTATAACAATAGCTGATTCTCTGTGATCGCTTTGTGAAGGTCGGTTTCCATTTGAATCTGATTAGCGAACCGTTGTTGTGATGGCATGGAGTGAAAGGTAATGAGTTTATTCTTGCCTGTTTGTTTGGCAAGGAGGAGTGCTTGCTCTGCTTGGTGGAAAGCCTGCTGTACATTCTTAGGTGTTATCTCAAGGGCGCTCAGACCGAAGCTTGCACGAAGGAAACAGTCCTGACCCTGGTAAGTAAAGGGGGGATCAAATACGTGCGCAACACGATGCAGCGCAGATTGAAGTTGTTCTTGCTTATTTGTTCGAAGAAGAAGGGTATATTCATCATCGCCAGACCGAACGATAAGATCGATGTGATCCAATGCTGTCAATCTGCGGTTTAATTCTTGTAAAAGATGATCTCCGCACCTGTATCCTAGGGCGAAATTCACTTGGCGAAAACGATCAATATCGAAAACAAGACATGCACGGACCCGAGAGGATGAGGTGTCATCGTGTTTTCGAACAGCATGTTCTAACTGGGCAAGGAGCTGCCCACGAGAGTGTAGTCGAGTGATCTGAGACCTGTTCTTGATAGCCTCAATCGTTGTAGACGCAGTGAACTTAAGATGGCGCCAAATTGCTTTCATTTACTATCACTCATTCCCATCTCATAGTTGTCCCATATCCTTTATCATAAGGCTCGAAGCAGAGATAGACAATATTAAGAGTTTGCTTTTATGACAAAAAATGGACATTATTTTCGGGTTTCTTAATGAAAAATTGATGTAAATGTCGATTTATGGCGAAAATGAGCTAATGAGTGAAATTATGAATTTGTATTGACAGAAGCAGCTTCTGAATGAGAAAATGTACGCGTGTACATTAAACGTAAAATTGGGTGGAAAGGAGCCAATCAACATGGTGACGAGAAAAGAGGTTGCCGATTTAGCCAAGGTATCTGAGGCGACTGTATCTCGTGTATTCAATGGACTTGGTCCGATGAAGCCTGCAACGAAAGAAAGAGTTCTCGAAGCAGCGAAGGTACTTGGCTATCATCCGAATGCGATTGCCCAAAGTTTCGCTCGAAGAAGAAGCGGTAATCTGGGTGTCGTGCTTCCTTATATGCCGAAGGTGCATCTGTTTTCTGCGTATTATTTTGCCGAGATTCTTAGCGGGATAGGGGAGCAGGTGAGAGAACAGGGTTATGACTTGTTGTTGTCCCTCCTAACACCGGATGACGATTTGGATTATGGCCGGTTATACCGCTCGCAAAAGGTAGATGCTTGTGTCATTCTCGGGGCGAGAGATACCGAATCACAGCGAAGGTCATTACTGCAATTGCAAGAACAGGGTTTACCATTCTGCTTGGTCAATCAACGATTCGAGGGCTTGTCCTTCCTTGAAGTTGACGCAGATCATGTGGAGGGAAGCTATCAAGCGGTACGCCATTTACTGGATGAAGGCTATCGAAAAATTGCTTTTCTCAACGGATCTCCGCAGTATACCAATTCCTTAGATAGACTTCATGGGTATCAAAAGGCGATGCTAGAAGCCGGCTTAACGATGGATCCTTCCCTGCAATTTGAGGGGAACTACAGCCGTACTAGCGGTTATGAGATTGCCGCAAAGCTGTGGGAGAACCGTGATCAAGTGGAAGCTGTATTTGCGGCTAATGATCGAATGGCCATTGGACTCATGCAAGGACTTCGCGAACGAGGCTGGATCGCAGGGCGAGATTATGCGGTCATCGGGTGCGATGACTCGGATGCGGCGAAGCTAAGTGATCCACCGCTCAGCAGTATTAAAGTGCCCTTCTTTGAAATGGGCAAAGGAGCGGCGCGTGCCGTTCTAGCTAGCATCGGGCAGGGAAGCAGCGAGGCTGGGCTGCAAGTTAAGCTGCCGACGGAAGTGAAGATCAGGCAGTCATCGAAGTCAGGGGCGTTGAGCGCGGGGAGTTGACGGGCTGAGCGATTGATGGCTGGATGGAGGCATTAATAGCTGTATATTTTCCAGTTATTCATGGGAGATGAGTAGATAGGCGGGTAAGTGGTAGGTTATTGTGACTGGTGGCAGGAGCAAGCTACTGGCTGAGAACATAGAGTTTGAATAGTAAACACACTTGGGGAGGCGTGTATGCGATGAAAAAAACGTTCAATATTGGTATGATTGGCTATAAATTTATGGGAAAAGCACATAGTCATGCTTATAAAGATTTACCGATGTTCTTTCCACAGACGGCGATTCCGAAGATGAAGCTCATCTGTGGTCGCGATGAGAGCGGTGTTCGGCAGGCAACGGAACAATTCGGCTGGGACGGGTATGTAACGGATTGGCGCGAGCTGGTGACGAATCCGGATATCGACGTCGTCGATATCAATGCGCCCAGTGATGCGCACAAGGAAATTGCTTTGGCGGCGGCGAAGGCCGGCAAGCATCTGTTCTGTGAGAAGCCGCTGGCGCTAACCCTTGCAGATGCAAGGGAGATGCTGGAAGCGGCTGAAGAAGCTGGCGTGAAGCACATGGTCGGCTTCAATTATCGTTTTGCTCCAGCGGTACAGCTGGCGAAGAAGCTTGTGGAGAGCGGCCGCCTCGGCCAAATCTACCACTTCCGTGCATGGTTTTTGCAGGATTGGATCGTCGATCCGACGTTCCCATTAGTGTGGCGTTTGCAGAAGGAGATTGCGGGTTCAGGATCGCATGGCGATCTAGGCGCGCATTTGATCGATCTGGCGCACTTCCTTGTTGGCGAGATGACCGAGGTGATCGGGATGAGTGAAACATTCGTGAAAGAGCGTCCGCTTCCGACATCGATGACAGGGCTTAGTGCCAAAGGCAGCAAAGATGCACCGCATGGACCTGTTACTGTTGATGATGCGACATTATTCATGGCTCGCTTCGCGAATGGTGCTTTGGGCAGCTTCGAGGCAACGAGATTTGCTCCCGGGCACCGGTGTACGAACTCTTTTGAAATTAACGGCAGTAAAGGCAGTGTGAAATTCGATTTCGAGCGATTGAATGAGTTACAGGTGTATTTTACAAGTGATGATGAGGATGTTCAGGGCTTTAGACGCGTGCTGGCAACAGATGCCTCACATGCGTATATGGATGCTTGGTGGCCAGCAGGACATACGATCGGGTATGAGCATACTTTCGTACATGAAGTTGTGGAGTTGATGACAGCGCTCTCTGAGGATCGTCAGCCGGTTCCGAATTTCGTGGATGGCGTGAAGTGTCAAGAGGTGCTGGAAGCGGTGGATCAATCGATCGCGCAGCGTCGTTGGGTGAGTATTAGCGAAGTCTAAATAGAGAGAGGAGCGGTTTGCGATGAGTCAGAAACAAGCATTGATTGTATGGGGTGGTTGGGACGGTCATCAACCCGAGGAGGTTGCGGGGATTTTTGCGGGCTTGCTAAGAGAAGAGAATTATGAGGTAGAGGTTTCGGATACGTTGGACAGCTTTCGTGATGAGGAGCGCCTAAAAAGTATCGATCTTATCGTTCCCGTATGGACCATGGGCAAAATTGAAAAAGAGCAGCTAACGCCTTTCATTCATGCAGTCGAAGTTGGCGGAACGGGGATCGCAGGCTGTCATGGCGGGATGGCGGATTCCTTCCGAAATGAAGTGAACTACCAGTATATGGTTGGAGGACAATGGGTGGCGCATCCGGGAAATGACGGTGTTACCTACACGGTTCGTATGAAAGATAGCGAGCAGCCACTAACCGCGGGCATCGGTGATTTCGTTGTAGTTTCGGAGAAATATTATATGCATGTCGATCCGGCGATTAAGGTGCATGCGGTGACTGATTTTGATGATGTCGAGATGCCGGTTATTTGGACCAAAACGTATGGTGCAGGCAAAGTCTATTATAATTCACTGGGCCATCAGGCTAACATTGTACGTATGCCAGAGACGTTGGAATTAATGCGACGCGGATTGCTTTGGGCAACACGCTAACTATAGGGGGACATAAGCGATGAGTAAGATGAAGGTTGGTATCATTGGATGTGGAAATATAAGTGCGGCTTATATGAAAAATATTCCTAACTACGTACACTTGGAATTGGTCGCTTGTGCCGATATTGATTTGGGTAGAGCGCAGGCGCGTTCGGAAGAGTTCGGAATTCCTCATGCGTATACAGTGGAACAATTGTTAAGCGATCCTCAGGTGGACATTGTTATCAATTTGACGATCCCAGCTGTGCATGCAGAGGTATGTATTCAAATTCTTGAAGCGGGCAAACATGCGTATGTAGAGAAGCCGCTAGCAGTTACTCGTGAAGAGGGACAGCAAATTCTGGAGGTAGCGAAGCGCAAGGGACTGTTGATCGGCAGTGCGCCAGATACATTCCTAGGCGGGGGTATTCAAACGGCTGTAAAGCTTATTCAAGATGGTTGGATTGGCACACCTATTGCTGCTACAGCTTTCATGATGGCCAAGGGGCATGAGCACTGGCACCCAGATCCAGAGTTTTACTACGCCAAAGGCGGTGGCCCAATGTTCGACATGGGTCCTTATTACTTAACGGCTCTCGTGGCATTACTCGGGCCAATTCGTCGTGTAACGGGTTCAACGGGTGCGAGTTTCCCAGAGCGTACAATTTCAAGTGAGAAGAAGCGTGGACAAAAAATTAAAGTAGATACGCCAACACACGTGGCTGGTGTATTAGATTTCCATAGTGGTGCTATTGCAACCCTTGTGACAAGTTTTGATATTATGGCTGGTACTGGGCTGCCACACATTGAAATCTACGGCAGTCATGGCTCGTTGAGTGTGCCTAACCCGAATAATTTCGGTGGGGAAGTGCTTATTCGCAAACCTAGTTCTGCGGTGTATGAACCGATTCCACTTTCACACGGCTACATAGACAATAACCGTGGACTTGGTGTTGCAGCTATGGCGCAATCGCTGATAACTGGCGATAGTTCAGCACATCGTGCGAACGGCGAGCTTGCCTATCACGTGCTGGAAGCGATGCATGGTTTCCATGACGCGTCTGACTCCGGTCAGCATTATGTCATGAAGAGCAGCTGCGAGAAGCCGGCAGCGATGAATCCGTTGACGGTGCTATAGTAAAAAACGAAATCCTCCTCGTTGGTCAATGACTGATGAGGGGGATTTTCGTTTGCTCAAGGAATGCCGAAGCATTCCTCAGCAAGTTTTAGTTATTTGACATTTGCGATGGACCATACAGGGAGGAATTTACTGAAGATGCGCCTTAAGTGTTTCGACGAGTGTGTCTTGCGTGCTTGCTTCTGAATGCTGCCATATAATTTCAAAAAGAACACCTAACCCAGGTAAGACCCTCTCTTCTCCGCCAATCGAGTCTTCAATAACTTCTTTGAGTTCTTCCGGTGATTTGTCATTAACCCGCTGGTGGATCGCTTGTCTAAGGGTAATATTCATTCAAGAACCTCGCTTCCATTTCATTCTCGCTATTACTATGTGCAGATTAAGATGGCTTCATCCTTCCCACTCTTCGCCAATGCAGGCAGTGCCGCCAGTATTGGAAAGTGAGCTTACAGGGCGGAGTATGGTATAATGAATGGGAAATATTCTGGGGAATATGGAGGAATAGAGCGGTGAGAAAACAATTTGCGATTATTGGGATGGGAAGATTTGGTTCAGCTGTCGCTAAGACGTTATCACAACTAGGATTTGAGGTTCTTGCCATTGATCAGGATGAAGAAACGGTTCAAGACGTTTCCGCTTATGTGACTCATGCTGTTCAAGCTGATTCTACGGATGAGGAAGCTATGCGGGCGCTCGGAATTCGGAATTTTGACGTTGTGGTTGTGGCCATAGGGGAAGATATTCAAGCAAGTATTCTAACGACATTAATTCTCAAAGAATTGGGCATCGCTACGACAATCGTAAAAGCTGTAAATGATCTTCATGGCAAGGTTCTCAAAAAAATTGGCGCAGATAAAATTGTTTATCCCGAGCGGGATATGGGGCAACGTGTAGCCCATCATATGATTTCATCGAATATTATCGATTATATAGAGCTCTCCGCCGATTATAGTATTGTAGAAATGAAAGCATCGAAAGAGATGATTGGCAAAAGTCTGCGTGAACTCGATGTGCGTGCCAAATATGGCTGCAACGTGATTGCGATCAAACATAACGAGGAGATGATCATTCCGCCGAGTGCGGAGGCGCCGATTAAGCAAGAAGATATTTTGGTCATTGTGGGTAAAAATTCGAGTCTTCAAAACTTTGAAGTCACTTTTGCGGAGTAGGTATATTCATGACAAATGCATACATAGAAATCATGTCTGTCCAAAATACGAGAGTCAAGGACTGGGCTCAGCTCTTGGAGCGGCGCGGCAGAGATAAGCAGGGCAAGTATATCATTGAAGGTTACCATTTGATCGAGGAAGCTTTGAAGGCTGGGGCTGAGGTGGAGGCTATCCTTTTTCTAGCGGAAAAAGGGAGCCCTCAGGAGCTCGTCACCCTCGCTGGTGATCGCACCGTCGAGTGGGTCGGTGTAAGTGCGGCTGTGATGGCTAAGTGCTCGGACGCACAGACACCGCAGGGTGTAGTGGCCATCGTGACACGGCCACAGGTTGGCATGGACGAGCTGCTAGCCGGCGAGCACGATCTGATCGTGGTCCTGGACGGCGTACAGGACCCGGGCAACCTCGGCACGATCATCCGCAGCGCGGATGCTGTTGGTGCCAAAGCGGTCGTGCTCGGCCGCGGCACGGTCGATCTATTCAATCCCAAGACGATCCGCTCGACGATGGGATCGATGTATCATCTGCCGATCGTGGAGGCAGATTTGGGTGAGTTGTTGCCGCGCGTGCGTGAGCGCGGCGTGCGGCTCGTGACGACGAGCCTGCAGGCGCAGGGCTCGTGCTACGACACGGACCTGCGGCAGCCGACGTGGCTGATTTTCGGCAACGAGGCCAAGGGCGTGTCGCCGGAAGTTGCTGGGCAGTCGGACGTGCAGGTCATTATTCCGATGCAGGGCAAAGCGGAATCGCTGAACGTCGCGATGGCGGCGACGGTTTTGCTTTTTGAGGCGGCTAGGCAGCGGATGGTGTAAGGATAGGAAAGCACAACCGTTGTGAGTTGTAATTCACTTTGTCATCGTTTGGAACGTCATTTGTCATAGATTTGGAACGTAATTTTGTCACTACTTAGACTAGTCCCGATGTGGCTTAAAGCCTTGATACATCGGGATTTTTTACGTGCTATGCGATTAGGAAGTAAGCATGAATTTAGAATGAGAGCGAATAGAAGTTCGTGAATTTTATCTTGAAAATTTCTGGAATAACTTTTGTCATAAGTCGATAATTTCCAAGGGAGGCTTCCATGAACATTATTGGTGAAAACATAAAAAGGTTGAGAAAGATCCATAACTTAAATCAAGTTGATTTTTCAAATCTAATTGGGGTTTCTCAAGGTAGCTTGAGCGATATAGAAGCAGGAAAAAGTAAACCAGCTGTAGATACGGTTGTTTCTATTTACAAAAAATTTTTGAATGTTCATTGGAGTGGTTGCTTACTGGTTCTATTAACCAAGTGGATGAAGAGGAAGAGTCTGATTATCGTAATTTGCAAACAACTTCATTTGAGAGTGAGTTAATCAGTGCATTTAGAAAACTTAGTACAGAAAATCAGTTAGAAATATTTGAAATTATTAATATAAAACTAAGGAGAAACTAGATAATTTTCTTGTCCATGGAAATGAGAGACTATTATTTCCTTAAATACTTATGGCATAGAATTTCATGAAAATCAGGTAGCACTTCCGTCTGATAAACGTCATGTTGCATTTAAATGGTGGGAGGCTTATTGCGAGTGGGCCATTTTTCACCATGTCGGCAATAACTAAAGCATCTTTTTTGTCGCTTTTAGAGCGTGTATTGTCGCGGTTTTCTTTATTCTTTTTAACTAGGTGAGGATTAATACGGCTTCAATGGCTTGTTTTTGAGCCATCCGGCAAGGCATAGCCAGTAATGGCCAGTCGGCTCCATACCAACGATAACATGAGATAATTTAAATGAAGCTAGCAAGTCGCGACAGATGCCCTAATCTTTCCATACTTTAAGTTCCCCGGCCTGCCTTACGGCGAGTAACGGGTGCAGGGAGTTTACTCCCTGCGTTTCCCTTTAGGGGACGGAAGGGGTGGATCATTTATTAGCTCGGAGGCAAAAACAATTCCCTGGTTGGCAATCTGATATTCGTGGATTCTCACACTTTCTACATACGTCTGAAGAGCATACCGCTAACTATTTACGGGCATTCGCCACTAAGAGCTGCACAAAAGTCTTACGCGGATTTTCTCTTCACCTTACCTGATTTGCCCGCGAGGTAATAAATGATCTCCCCCAATATCCTCGCTCCCTTCAGAATGTAGTTCATGCATGCTGATATCAAATAGTATTAGTTACATCAAACTGCAACATTTTGCCTACCCTTATCTATCTCCTTGGCAATCGCCCATACAAATCCTGCGAGTTCTCTCGCGATAGCAACTGTAATGGCTCCTTTATGCTTTCACATCTGGAGAATTTAGACGTTCATCTTCTGAAGAATATTATCCTGGTTGCTATTGCCCGTAGTAAAAAGCAAATAAATTCACAAACAAAAGTATTATTTCTTGACGTTGGAACTTTCGTAAAATAAAGAAATAGTCATGTTACTATTTGCATTGTTAATTAATTACTTAAGGGATTTCTGGGAAATGTAACTATAGCGACCTTGTAGCTTGTACATTTTGGAAAAGACAGGATATTGAAACATTGTATCTATGATTTATCATAAATTAGAACATGGTAAAGTATCTCTTGAGGAATAAGAGTAATTAATGAATCTTCACTAGCCTATACTAAGCAATTTACAGAAGAAAAACGGTTTAGCCCATGCTTCAAACCTGCAATTTGGCTGCATGATCCAAACGAGTGGAGAAGGATTAGGTACATGAGAAATTAAACTAACCTGAGAATGTTTGTTCAATATACAGTAGCGTGAGGTTGCCGGCACGATCGGCAGCCTTTCGCTCACCTAAGCGCAAGTGCAAAGAAAAATGCACGCGGATAAAGTAGGTTTCTCAGAAGCCTTTTATCATGAATATCCAAAAGAATGGGGACAAATCAAAATTCAGTGGATTGAGCAATTTTCTAAAGTTGAAGTCACTGTCAACGTTTCATCTAAATTGTTGAGCCCGGGTATAGCAGATACGGGAATTAACAGACTTGAAGATGAGGTGAAGAAAAAGTGAAAGATCTTCTAGGTCCAACTCAAATGATCACTGCGATTTAAGAACCGTTTTCCAAGATTATGGAGAGATAGAGAATGTTACAGATAGATATCTGATTTAGTTAAATATGTTTCATTTATAATGAAATATGTTCCTTACGTATTCCCAGGTTTAGATGGTACTATGGAGCTATATTATGCAATTAATTGAATAGGTCGAGGAGGGTGGTAGCATGATGGGACGGATATCCACTTGGTATCCACAAAAAATCAAATACCGTTTCTTCATTTCGTTTTTATTTTTTATTTTGTTGCCTGCCGCAATCTTTGTAATGTATTACTTCAGGGAGCTTGAAAGCACATTGAAAGAAAAGATAAACTCCCAAAGCGCTGCACAGCTGGGCTATGTAAAAGAAAGTATGGAAAATATCCGAGTCTCGCTTTTTCGAGAATCTTTGGTATTAAGTAATGATAAAGAACTTCTAGCTATACTCCGGGATGATTCAAAGGACTCAGAAAAACGACGGTTATTTGTAACGAATAAATTGCAGGAAAATCGGTTACTTGAGGGGAGGCCACCCTTACCCACCAATGTATATTATTCACTGATCGACCATCGTCACAAGGAGGTAAATTCCACATTTGGAAGTGATATCAATTACAGCGATCTTACAAGTGAAGATTGGTGGAAAAATTCGGAAGGATTAGAAAAGCAGTATGACCAAGTATCAAAAAAAAAACTCAGGGACATGTATACGCTAACGGTTAATATGATTGGATCGGATAACAGCGTGGATGGTCAACTATTGATTAGTTTTGATTATATGGAGTGGCTAAAAGCCATGTACCGTTTTTTTACAATCAGACAGGATTATTTCATAATGGATCAAACAGGCAATGTTGTTACCAAGACCAGTCCAGATGCATATATTCCTATTCCATCTGCTGAGGTTGTTCGAAAGCAAGCGGAAAAGGGCAATTTTTGGACGGATGGTCAGGAACAGATGAGTGCAGTATATTTGCCTTCCTATCAGTGGTATGTGATTAACAGTTTTCCACTTCATACGTTTTTCGGGGACATCAATCAAGTCAAACACAGATTGGTAATCATTCTCACGATCTTTATCATTTTATTCATTGTCATCACGTTTATCATCTCCCATAGAATTACACGTCCGTTGCAGCTTCTTCAGCATCATATGTCGATTATTGTGGGAAATGAGTTCAGGTCGACCTTGCCCGAAAAGCTAGGCACCGGAGAGGTTCGTGAATTAGGGATAACTTTCAATCGAATGATTAGCGATATCCGCAGTTTGATACAAAAGTTAAAAGTGGAGGAAAGAGAAAAGGAAGCATCGAGGTTCCAGATGCTGCTCGCACAAATGAATCCTCATTTTCTGTTAAATACGTTGAATGCGATCAAATGGACCGCTCTGGGACGCAAGGATTCCGAGATTGCGGAGATTTGTGTTTGCCTGGGCGAACTGTTGGAATCCAGCTTGAATGTCCAGAACGATTTGATCCTTCTAGACGAGGAATTAACGCTGGTGAAGGCGTATGTGCGTATTCAGAATTTCAGATTCGACGGTTATGTCAATGTTCGTTATGAATATGACGAATCGCTTCGTTACGCGCTTGTTCCCAAACTGAGTTTGCAGCCGCTGGTCGAGAATTCGTTCTTTCACGGTTTTAATCAGATGCAGAAAGAGGGAAGCATAACGATTCGGGTGGTGAAAGAGCATAAATCTCTGATCATGGAAGTGAAGGACAACGGGATCGGGATGGAGGCTTCCGCTAATCATCAACCTTTACGCAAGAGTAAAGGGATTGGAATTAATAATTTGCGGGAACGGTTGCAATTGCTTTTTAAATCCGATGGACAGCTTGAGGCGGTTTCGAGCGGTCAAGGAACGCTCATCCGTTTAAAATTCCCGTTGCTTTTATCGGAACCGTACGAGAAGGGCGGATGATGATTCCATGTGGAAGGTGCTGCTAGTTGAAGATGAAACGCGTGTCAGGCGATTAATTAAAGAAATTATTGATTGGGAGAAGTTAGGGTTCGTAATCATAGGTGAGGCCGCTAACGGGATTGAAGCGCTGAAGGTGATTAAGGAAGAATCTCCACATTTCATATTGTGCGATATTATGATGCCACTCATGGATGGGATTGAACTTCTCCGCAAGTCACGTGAGCAAGGATTTGAAGGCCCATTTGTCATGCTAACCTGCATGAATGAATTCGAATTGGCCAGACAAGCAGTTGAGTATGGTGCGACCAGCTATATATTGAAGCTCTCGTTGAATGTGGATACGATACGCGAAATGCTAGATAAGGTGAGCCGAGAATTAAGCAAAGCGGCTATACCTGCGCGTCAACTATCGTATCGTGATTTTGAATTATTGTACCGGTATACGTGGAGGCAGATTCACGGTATGGATGACGCAGAGCCGGAACGAAGAGACTTGATGGATCGTTTCTCCACAAGCGGCTTCACACATGTAGATCTTTGTTTAGTATTGCATGGCACCAGTGGGATCGATGAGGAGGAGCTGGCCCGATCGGGGCTGATTATCGCCAAGGAACCATCAGTAATTCATAAATTCAGAATGCATGGATGTACGACATTTTTTTCCTGGGATTCACGCTCGGAGCATCCTGTTTCGCTTGATTTAACCGAGAACAGGGAATTGGCATATTCAGCTGTGTGTGCCTATTCTGTAGCTCTGTCTGAACTGGAATCTACGTGGAGAGGTATGATTAGACGCATCGAGGAGTCCTGGTATGAATGCAGCAAAAGTAGGATAGCCTATTCAACAACAGCCTCCAACATTAAACAAAAGCCAGTCCTATCCTCACAAACGCTTTGGAACATGGAACGAGAAATATTACAGGCGTTTGAGCGTCGAGATAAGATTAGCTGCATTCGCCAGTTAAGTATTATGTTTGATGAAATGAAGAAGAACCATACAAGTATGACCGTTGTTAGGGAAATGGCGGAACGATTGGATAATAGGTTTGGGGCTATTTCCGGCCATGGAAAAGCCCAAACCGATAATTGGTTGTCCGCGGCAAACCATGAGGAGCTTCGAATTGTTCTGGAGAAAAGGATCGATGATTGGTTAACGAAATGGATAAAGTCAACCACTTTGCCATCGGGCCATCCTGAGATCAACAGGATTGTGGATTATATCCAAAGCCATTACGATAAGGAAATCACGTTGAAATTGATGGCAGAACACGTTGCCTTGGATGAGCACTATTTAAGCGGCCTATTTAGTAAAAAGATGGGTTGTACATTAATTCAATACTTGCACAAAGTGAGAATTGATCAAGCTCGTTTTTATTTGCTGCAGTCTACATTAACGATCGGGGAAATTGCTGAAAGGGTAGGATTTGGCAATGTCGCATATTTTGTAAAAATTTTCAAACGCTGGACAGAGCAGACGCCAAGTGAATTTAGAAAGTATCACATGTCGAATGGTTAGATTCAAGCCCCTTTCCTGTTTTGAGGAAGGGGTTTGTTTATTTTAGTGGCTTAATTTTGTGTAAGAGTTCACTAAATCTGTTTCTTATCCGCTTTTAGATACAATGATATGATAAAGGTGTGTTACAGAAAGGGAGAGGCATCTACTGCAGGGATTCATCTTCCTTCTATATTCCAAGCCAAAAAATCGATTTAGAAAAGAAGGGGATATCGATGCAAAAATATAAAAAGATTTCGTTATCTGTAACTTCAATTGCACTTCTAGGCAGTCTGCTTTCAGCCTGTGGAGACAGTACTAACAACAACGGTTCATCTGCGGCTCCAGCAGCATCCGCGGAATCATCGAAGATGGTCAAGCTGAACATTATAGAAAGTGGGTCCGGCCTACCAGCTCCGGAGAAAGATTTCGTTCGGGAGAATTTGAACAAGGCACTGAATGCAGATATCAACTTGACAGCATATGCCTCTGATTATGGCAATCAGCTGAATGTACGAATGGCAGCAGGTGATTACCCGGACTTGTTTGCCGTTGACAAGGCTTCGTTGAAGCAGTTGTCGGATCAAGGGCTTTTGCTCGATCTGACGCCCTATTTCGATAAAGAACTTAAATCAGTCAAAACCTTCATCGGAGATTCCAGTCTGAAGAAAGGTACGGTTAACGGTAAAGTATTTGCAGTTGCACAAGCACCGCAAGCTCCGAAGGCTACTTACTGGATCCGTAAGGATTGGCTGGACAAGCTGCAATTGAAGCTACCAGAAACACTCGATGATCTGCTGACAGTGTCTAAAGCTTTCACAGAGAAAGATCCGGACGGTAACGGAAAAAATGATACTTATGGCATCACAGGCCTGATGGGCTCGACTGGAGTCAGTTTGTTATCCGCTTTTTCTCCTGTATTTGGAGGTTATGGTGTCTCCAATCCGGGTGAATTTTTCGTCAAGGACGGTAAGGTTGTTCAATCGTTATATGACCCAAGCATGAAGGATGCACTGAGCTTTATTACAAAATTCATTGCCAGTGGGTCGGTTGATCCAGAAATGGTATTAAGTGCAGGTACACAGGCAAGGGATAAGGCCGTAAAGGGTCAAGTGGGGATCATCTGGACAGAATGGACGAATTTGACCAATGTGCAGATCGTTGATCAAATCAAGAAAGTTAATCCTAATGCCGAATGGGTGCAGTTAACAGCGCCGAAAGGTCCTGCAGGACAGTTCTCAGGATCAACGGATATTGGAAAAACAGCTGGATTGATGGCAATCCCGAAATCACTTGAGAAAGACAAGACGAAGCTGCATAGAGTGTTCGACCTCTTGAATTATATCTCCACCGGAGAAGGTTCGAAGCTTGTCCAATATGGCGTGGCGGGTAAGCATTATAATCTGGAAAACGGCAAGGTTGTCCCGACTCCGCTTATGGCCTCGGAAGCCGCATATACGTATCTGTACCAATTTACAGGTCGACCTGATCTTGAATACTTGTCAACCAAGTTTGCAACTCAATTTCCATATATCGATTTTGCGAATAAACAATCACGTATTCAGTCGCTTAACGGATTCCTGAACTATCCGGAGGGTTACAATGATGCCGATGCCAGTCGTTATGTTTCGGAAGAGCTTACGAAATTCATTTACGGGAAGCGGCCAATGAGCCAGTATGATGATTTCCTGAAAAGCCTTGAAACGACAATGAACTACAAGACTTTTCTGAATTCGGCCAACAAGCAGTTGAATGAGTTAGGTTATGGCAAATAAAGCAAACAGTTTTCTGCGAAGAACCGATTACTCTCTTCTCGGTTCTTCGCTTTTTTGGTAAGGAGGGAAACCAAAGATGGATGAAGGAATTTTACAGGTAAGTAAAAAGCAAACGGTACAAAGAGCCCAGATGAAACGACTTAGAAAAGTGATTTTGAGCTATCGGGCACTCTATTTCATGCTGCTGCCGGGAATCATTTACTACATTATTTTTAAGTATATCCCTATGTATGGAATTATTATTGCATTCAAAGATTTTAATTTCTCGGACGGTATCCTGTTCAGTGGATGGGCAGACCCTTGGTACAAGTATTTCAAAATGTTCTATGAATCGCCTTACTTCATACAGGTCATGTCCAACACGTTTATTATTAGTTTCTATAAAATGATTTTCGGCATCGTGCCTCCGATCCTTTTTGCGATCCTGCTTAACGAATGCCGAGTCCGTTGGTTTAAGTCTTTCATTCAAACGTTAACCTATATGCCTCACTTTTTTTCCTGGGTGATTATTTACGGGATTCTCCTTGCGTTTCTGTCCGAAAGTTCGGGCCTGGTAAACCATTGGATTAAAGATTCTGGAGGTACTCCAATCAGTTTCCTTACTTCAACGGAAATGTTTCGGAGTGTGCTTGTTAGTTCTGAGATTTGGAAAGACTTGGGCTGGGGCGCAATCATTTATCTAGCTGCAATGACCGGTATTGACCCGACGCTTTACGAAGCCGCTAAGGTCGACGGGGCAGGAAGGTTTCGAATGATATGGCATATTACGTTGCCCGGGATCCGATCAGTTATCGTCATGCTCCTGATACTGAAGCTTGGGCACATTCTGGATGCGGGATTTGATCAAATTTACATTCTATACAATGTTCAGGTATACCCGGTTGCGGATATTTTGGACACTTGGGTTTTCCGAACGGGGCTGCAGAAACTGAACTTCAGTCTGGCTGCTGCTGCCGGTTTACTCAAATCATTTGTGGGTTTGGTACTAATTCTGTTATCTAACAAGCTTGCAAAGCGTTGGGGGGAGAGCATATGGTAAAACACTGGAATGATAAGTTATTTGACGGAGCTGTGCTGGTAATATTGGGTTTGGCTGGCTTGGCCGCGATCATTCCGGTCATGTATGTGGTTTCTGTATCGATTACCCCAATCTCCGAAGTACTGAAAAACGGAGGATTCGTACTCATTCCGGGAAAAATTGATCTAACTGCGTACAAGCAACTGTTTACGACAACAGGAATTCCACGATCGATGTGGGTGACTGCCTTGTTGACCGTTATAGGAACCACAGTTAATTTGGTTTTGACGCTTCTCATGGCGTATCCGCTTAGCCGGAAGAAGTTGCCTGGCCGCAGTTTCTTTCTTTTTATGGTTGTCTTTACGATGTTGTTTAACGGAGGATTGATTCCTACTTATATTGTCGTGAAGAATATAGGATTACTCAACTCTATCTGGTCCATGATATTGCCTAGTGCAATATGGACGTTCAATATTCTCATTATGAAAAGTTTCTTTGAAAACTTACCGGAGGAATTGTTCGAATCCGCCCGGATGGATGGAGCCAAGGAGATGCGTATCTTGACGCAGATTGTCGTACCTTTGTCGGTTCCATCCTTAATGACAATCGGCTTGTTTTATACCGTTGGTCATTGGAATGAGTTTTTTCAAGCCATCATGTATATGACGGACAGAGACTGGTTCCCATTGCAAGTAATAGTAAGGGAAATTCTGATTCAGACGCAGCAACCTTTGGAAAATGCTGAAAACTTGATGCCTACAGAAACGTTGCAGATGGCGTCTGTGATCACGGCATCTTTGCCAATCATTGTCCTGTACCCATTTCTGCAGAAACATTTTACCAAGGGTATGCTGTTAGGAGCGATCAAAGGTTGATAAAGGGGGAGTTCACATGCAATTGCGTGCAGACATACTAGTTGCAGGAGGTGGGGTTTCTGGCGTGGTAGCTGCATTGGCAGCTGCTCGTAATGGTGCGAAGGTCATATTATGTCAGGATCGGCCTGTATTGGGCGGTAATGCTTCTTCCGAGATTCGCATGCATATCGTTGGGGCGGCGAATTCCAAGCGGAAGCAGGATTTGGAGACAGAAGCGAGAGAAGGCGGCATACTTGAAGAAATTCTGCTTGAATGTGCCATCCGCAATCCACAGCGAAGTGCATCGATGTTCGATCTCATCTTATATGAAAAGTGCAGAGCGGAACCGAACCTGACATTAATGCTCAATACGGCAGTGACTGGAGTGCGGATGGAGGACAGCCGGATTCTGTCCGTACTGGCTGCAAGGGAAAGCACGGAGCATTATTTTGAAATCTTCGCCAGTATCTTCATGGATTGTACGGGAGATGGGCGTCTCGGCAAAGAAGCAGGTGCGTTGTTTAAGACAGGCCGGGAATCCTCTAAACAGTACGGGGAGTCCCATGCAGGAGAAGAAGCCGATCCGTACCGTCTCGGTTCTTCGCTGCTGTTTACAACCCGGAATATGGGCAAACCGATGAAGTATATCCCTCCCGCATGGGCTAAAAAGTATACAGAAGCGGATTTAAAGTTCCGCGACCACTCCTCATGGGAATACGGATATTGGTGGGTGGAGTTCGGCGGTTTGCTGGATACGATTGCCGATAACGAAACGATCCGCGATGAACTGCTTGCCATTATGATGGGCGTTTGGGATCATATCAAGAACAGCGGCAACCATCCAGAGTCGGAGAACTGGGCTTTGGATTGGTTCGGCTTTGTCCCCGGCAAACGGGAGTCCCGCCGATTTATCGGCAAACATCTCCTTAAGCAATCGGATTTGGAAGAAGCTGTCCATTTTGAGGATGTGATAGCGTATGGCGGGTGGCCGATGGATACGCATCCTCCGCAGGGGATCGAAGCAAAAGACCAGGATCCTTGTAGTCAGCCAGTTACCAATTATGTATACGGTATCCCGCTGAGAGCCTTGATTAGCGCCAATGTGGATAATCTGATGTTTGTAGGACGGAATATATCCGCTACGCATATTGCTTTTTCAAGTACCCGAGTTATGGCAACATGCGGTGTAATGGGACAGGGGGCAGGAACGTTCGCAGCGCTTTCGATCTGCAATGGGGTCACACTGGATCAAGCATGGCGTGACCAGGAGTTGATCCGAAATACGCAACAGTTGCTGATCAGACAGGATGCCTATTTGCCTGGCATTCAGGCGGATCCCAATCTGGCGAGTAAGGCTATTGTCCGGGCATCATCTGAGCAGCCGGAGGGCTTGGCTTCAAATGTCATTGACGGACATACACGTTCCATACATGGTTCGAGAGGGGTAAGACCGAATCTATCTGTTCCTGGCACCCACCGATGGATGGCACAGCAGGAAGATCGGGAGCCTTGGATTGAGCTGGAGTGGAAAGAACCAGTATCTATCTGCGATATCACCATTGTTCTTGATACGGGCATGCATCGGAGGCTAACACTGACACACGATGACAACCTGCACCAACAAAATGTGTGGGGGCCGCAGCCGGAAACCTTAAAGGAGTTTCGGATAATGGCTTATTTTGAGGACTCCTGTGAGGAAGGCTTTCAAGTGATGCACGTCCAGGATAATTATCAGCGGCAAGTTACATGTCAAGTTCAGTTTGAGCAGGTGCGTAAGCTTCGGCTGGAGGTTCTGGGTACCAATGGGTTGGATCATGCTCGAATCTTTGAAATTCGATGCCATTGAAGGAGGGATATGCAAATGAGTCAACGCAAGCCACTTTTTCCGCAATTGAATCGGATGCTGCACGGGGCGGATTATAACCCCGAGCAGTGGATCCATATGCCCGAAGTCTGGGATGAAGATATGCGTCTGATGCATCTAGCAAAGTGCAATGTCATGACCATGGGCATGTTCTCTTGGTCCAGTTTGGAACCGAATGAAGGACAGTTCGAATTCGGATGGCTTAACGAAATCATTGATAAACTGACTCTCAACGGCATCTCTTTCATTCTGGGTACGCCAAGCGGAGCGCGGCCGGCATGGCTGGCCCGTAAATACCCGGAGGTGCTTCGGGTCAGACCGGAACGAGTGCGTAATTTGTATGGAACCCGGCATAACCATTGCTATACGTCGCCTATATATCGAGAGAAGGTCAGGATTATCAATACATTGATGGCCGAACGTTACGGCAAACATCCCGATTTGTTGCTGTGGCACATCTCCAACGAATACAATGGGGAGTGCCACTGCGATTTATGCCAGGCGGCATTTCGTGATTGGTTGAGGAAGAAATACAACGACGATTTAGACAGTTTGAACCAGGCGTGGTATACGACCTTTTGGAGCCACACCTATACAGACTGGAAAGAAATTGAGTCGCCTTCTCCTATTGGGGAACATATGTTGCACGGTTTACAGCTGGATTGGAAACGATTTGTCACCGATCAGAGCATTGATTTTATGCTTCAGGAGATTGCGCCTCTGAAGCGGCTTACCCCTGATATTCCCGTCACGACGAATTTCTTGGGCGGGTGCAACATCAATTATGAACGAATGGCCAAGCATGTGGATATTGTTTCGTGGGACAGCTATCCGTATTGGCACAGCAAGAACCCCGACTGGCGAACGGCTTGCCATGCAGCGTTTACTCACGACCGGTACCGTTCGTTCAAGCCCGATAAACCTTTTCTGTTGATGGAATGCACACCGAGCTTGGCAAACTGGCAGGAGGTTGCCAAGCTGAAGCGACCCGGCATGCATGCGCTGTCCTCCATACAAGCTGTGGCTCACGGTTCTGATTCCGTTCAATACTTCCAGTGGCGTAAGAGCAGAGGAAGTTCGGAGAAGTTCCACGGCGCTGTTGTGGACCATAGCGCACACGAGCATACGAGAGTTTTTAGCGATGTTGCGGAATTAGGTGCTGATCTGGAACGACTACAGCCTGTTAACGGTACGATTATTCGGGCGGAAACCGCACTCATTTACGATACTGAAAATAAATGGGCGGTGGAAGGAGCGGCAGGGCCGCGAAAACCGAATCTTAGCTACGATCAGGAAGTATTCCGCCATTATGAGCCATTCTGGAAGCAAGGTATTCCTGTAGACATTATATCCATGGATCGTTCACTTGAGGGCTACAAGCTCGTGATTGCTCCGATGCTGTACATGTTGAAGCAGGGGACGGCAGAACGATTTGAGACATTTGTTCGCTCAGGGGGTACTCTTGTCCTAACGTATTGGAGCGGAATTGTCGACGAGAATGATCTCTGTTTCTTGGGCGGCTTCCCAGGACCACTTCGTAAGCTAGCTGGGGTATGGTCAGAAGAACTTGATGCGCTGTATCCAGAAGATCACAATTCACTCGTTATGAAGGAGAACGCATTGGAAGGCTTATCGGGAACATATTCGGTATCTTTGATGTGTGATCTGATTCATGTCGAGACGGCGAAAGTTCTTGCAGAATACCAAGAGGATTTCTATCAAGGGTATCCGGCATTGACCGTAAACCGATTTATAGATGGGGAAGTTTACTACATGGCGACTCGAACTGAGCCTTCGTTTCTGGACGACTTTTATCGCACGCTGTCAGGTCGTTGCAGATTGAGCCGTGCACTTCGGGCAGATTGGGCGGAAGGTGTCAATGCGCAGGTCCGTACGGATGGCGATCAGGACTTCATCTTCCTTCATAATTTCACCAATACAGAGCAAAGCATCCTATTGAAAGAGATTGTCACTGATCTAGATGGAACTCCAGTAGAACAAAAATTGTGTCTTCCAGCTTACGGATATCGTGTGTTCATTAGAGAAGGAAATGTTTTTAAGGCTAATGTCTGAAAGGGCGAGCCTTCCAGTTTTCCTGAAGCGAGACTCTTAATTATCCCAATAAGTATTGTTAAATTTCAAAAAGGTCGCCTCTTAAGCATTATAAGAAGCGACCTTTTGAAGTAGATCCGGAAACTTTGGATGCACAGTACGGTAAGTTGGCTGTTACTTCGTGGCTGGAACGCGTGAATTAAGGTCAATTGAGTTGAAAGACAACATGGCATTTGTAGCCTATTTTTTACCGGTTGAAAGTGGATTTAGTACATCGGATCTGGGCTAATGTTCATTTACATGGGGAGGAAACTATTGATAAAATTCGTTGAGTAATGCTATGTCTATAAATAGAGCGCTTACATTACGGGGGCCTGCGGCATGAGAGAAAGTAAATTTTTTGTTCAGCTGTTCGCAGCTATTATGGTTTTTGTGGTGGTCTACACCTTTATTGCGTCGGGGATCTTCTACTACAAGAACAATGAGCTTGTTAATCATGATCTGGACAATGCTCAGAGGCAACTGGTGGAACAAGCGGAAGAGAAGCTGGACACCTACTTGTTGGTGGCCACTAACTTGATTTACCAACTGAGGACCAATGACCATATGAACGACTATGTCAAAAGCGGGGGAGCCGATCCATATGCTGTTACGAAGCTGCATTTGGATCTAATGGATATGGTGGGAGCCTTCGCCGATTTTGGTTATATGATCGGGATCACCAACAAGGATGACTCTGTTGTGATCACCCCGGAGCATACTATTGACAAAGAGCGCTATTACCAGGAAATCGGCCTGACTCACGATGAGATCTTGATAGTGAAAGACCATCTGGAAAGCAGCCGAACCGGTGCTTTCCTTACGGTTCCGAAGCACCCTGGGGCGGAGGTGGAACGTCGAAACACTGCGTTGACTCTGGTGCGTAAGGAAAAAATCGGGGAGAATGGGGAGTTCATTGTTTTTGTAAACTTCCCCGAGAAGCAATTCTCTTTGCAGTTGAGTTCGTCAGAAACGGAAGCCTTCGGAATTGTTAACGGCAACGGCTTGGTTTCTATGCAATCCGATCTTGACCGAGCTAAGTTGGAAGGACTTATGGTGCCTTTTATCCGGGAAGGGGGGATGGAGAACCATGAATATTTCCGGACCGAAAGCGGCCGTTACTTCATTCATGCCGTTCCGTCCAAGGTTATGCGGGATTGGCGCTATGTGTATCTGGTGCCAAAAAATAAAATGGACAAAAGCACCCGCAACCTGCTCATGGAGTCCCTTTTGGTGTACATGGCTTTGGGAATTTTGGGGGCGGGCTTGGCTTACATGTTTTCCAGGCGCATGTATCGACCTGTCCACAATCTGGTCCGTTCCTTTAAGGGAATCGATATCGACAGTGAAGCTCGGGATGAATTTGCCTTCGTGCAGGAGGCAGCTTCTCGGATTCATACTGCCAATGCCAATCTCAGGGAGATGATGTCCGCCCATCGTGCTCCATTGAAGATCAACTTTATCCGAGATTTGTTATGGGGCATGGTTCCCGACCACAGGCTTCAGGAGGAGCTGGAGAAACACGGGTTGGAGGCATTCAACGGCCATCTGACAGTGGTCATTGTCGAGTTTGCCAATTACAAGGAGTTGGAAGAGGAATACTCCAAGGAACTGATTTTAAAACTCAAGCCTCAAATAGCGATTATTTTGGAGGAGCAACTTCGTCAACAGACGGAAACAGAGGTGGTAGAGATAACATACAAGGGGTTTGTACTTCTTCTACGAGAGACAGATCCGTCTGTGCTCAAAAAAATGTTGGATGGCGCCCTGAAGACCATAGAAGCGAGCATGGAGTTTCCTATGGTGGCAGCCATCGGTTCTCCGTCGGAAAACCTTCCTGAAATTGAAAAATCATACCATAGCGCACTGCAAATTATGGACTATTGGTATTCCATTCATAACCAGACCATCTTGACCTGGACAGATCTGGAGGATACCATTCAGGAAAGCTTCTTTTATCCACTGGATCTGGAGTCTAGCTTCATTCATTACCTGCTGCGTGGCAAGGAAAAAGAAGCGGAGAATCTGTTGAACCGGGTGCTAGAGGAAAACTTTGTTAAACGGAAGCTTAGCGACGAGGTGCTGTCACAATTCCATTATGCCATAATTACCACCGTAAACCGGGTTGTGCACCAACTTGGCCAGATGCCCGTAGAATTCTTTGGGGATGAGATCAGCCTTTACGCAGAGTTCAAGATGGTTCCGGTAAGAACGGAAATGCCCGATCGAATCCGTAAGCTGTTCTTTTGGATGCTTGGAAGGATCAAAGGCAAAGATGACCGTATGGACAATGCCCAAGTGAGCCGGATCATTGAATTCATTGCCGAAAACTACGCGGCGGATTTATCCCTACAGTATTTGGCGGAGCATTTTGGCTTGTCCGCAGGTTACATCGGCACCTTGTTCAAGAGTCATACGGGAGAGAACTTCAGGGATTATCTGAATATCTGCCGCGTTACGAAGGCCAAGGAGATACTGAGTCAAGAGGATGTGAAAATTAACGATTTGGCGCTGCGCGTAGGCTGCACCAATTCCCACACTTTTATCCGTATGTTCAAAAAGTACGAAGGAGTATCTCCAGGCCAATATCTGAAGGATCGTGATGGGCATGCCGAATAGGTATGCCTTTTCATTCGGTCACATTTCAGGAATAAATGAATTATTATGCGGGTGATCTAGGATATTGCACATGAAAACTTGGATTCTGAACATGTACGTTCCTCTATGCTGAATGTTACAGTTTGGTCGCAGACAAGAATGCGCTTACATGAAAAGGTTTACAAAAAAGTTGAAAAGGAGGTGCTAAAACTATCGCTTACCCCCATCTTGAAAACAGGCTTGATCAACATCACATTGTGGAACAAACTGGCCTGGAATTCAGAAAGTTATACTGAACGAGGAAAAACGGCAAGAGAGTAAACGGCCACTTAGTCTTGTCGCCTGGTTGTAGACCTTATCCGGCGCGTTCGCTTTGCCAGCATGAATCTGGGTGGACCTTGCTGACCGCTGATTACCGAATTCCGTCACATATTTAACTGTAAGGGAGTTGGTTATTCATGATTGAGAAATGGAAGAAGCTTATAAGCATGCTGTTGTGTCTATTGCTGCTGCCGGGACTTCTGCCTGCCGGGCTTTCCGGCGGTTGGGGGGCGGCTCCGGCTAAAGCAGAATCGCAGGAAGAGATAAACAGGATACTAAATCCAGTTATGGATACGTATATGGATGGCGGGGTTTCCCCGGGTACAGACGAAGAGCAGTCGAAATCCTTCGGTACATCAAGTGTCATGGCCTTGTACGGATATAACGATGACTTTAGCAGCCCCCAGAGCCACAGGATCGGCCTTATGAAGTTTGATTTGAACAATTTGGGCAGTTTTAACAGTGCCAAGCTACGTATGTATTGCGTCTCCAATTGCACTTATACTGCACCGGACAAATATGTAAGCGCGTACAAGATCTCTGGTGACCAATGGGACGAACAAACGCTTACCTGGCTCGACCGTACGGATTTTCCTGCCGGAATGACGGCAGCCCAACTAAACGGCATTTTCCTGAACAAAACTACCGTTGGAGGGGGGGCTGGCTGGTACGAATGGGATTTGACGGATTACATGCTGCAGCAGAAGGCAGAAGACGGGATTGCCTCGATCGCCTTGCGCTCGCAGAATCAGAAGGTCTACTTTGCCGCCAGTAACAGCGGCAATGCGGCCCAAAGGCCGTATCTTCTGCTGAGCACCGATAGAACACCGCCGGCTTTGTCTAGAGCTCCGGTAAGTGGCGGGAACACCGTGATCGATCTGCAATTTGACGAGCCAATTCTGAATAATCTTGCAGACGGTTCGGCCTTGAAAGTGGCGCTAGCGCTTAATGTCGGAGGAACAGGCTTCAGTCCTTTGGGGGCGGGAGATACAGTTGTCATCAATGGCAATAATTTGACTGTCACCATGATGAACAGGCTGGCTGTCCCGGGTGCCCGTATCCGACTGTCAGCTGATTCGCTAAAGGATAGTATTGGGAACAAGGTACCTCAATTAGACATTCCGCTGGAGTACGATGCCGAGTCTCCTGCGATAACCTCAACAGCCGTTAGCGGAATGAACAAGCTGGTAACTCTGAATTTCAACGAAAGTATCATCAGTACGGCTGCAGATGTGGTGGCGCTGAAGGCGGCTGTGTCGGTTGACCGGAATAGCGGCGGATTTGTTCCTCTTGCCACCGGTGATACGGTTACGCTGAAAGGTAATCAACTAGTAATTACCTTTCAATCGGCCTTGTCTAACAATGCTCAAATTCGCATTGACAGCGGTGTACTGAGAGATTCGGCAGGCAATGCGGTGAGCGTTCTGACTGCCTTGGCGCAGCTCGATTTCGTGCCGCCGATTTACCAGGGTGGGGATATTCTTTCCTTCAACAAGCGGATTGTCCTCAAGTTTAACGAGCCTCTAACCGCCTCCGTCACTGACTTGAAGTCAGTGGTTACCATAGAGAGGAATGGCACGGGTTTTGCGGTGCTTAGTCCGTTAGATAAGGTTCAGATTAGCCGAAGCAGCTTGGTACTGGATTTGGATGAAGCCATTTCCGGGCAGACGCGAATCAAGGTCGCCGCCAATTCCCTGAAGGATGATTCCGGCAACATTCTTGCGTCGGAGGTGACATCTAACCCCATCAACGCTTACTTCGCCAATTATCCATATCCCAGCTTTCTCACGGGGCGAGTGGAAAAAGCTATTGCCCTTGATGTGAAAACTCCCGCTGATCGTGGAGTGGTGACGGAGGAATACAGAAAATTTGTGGTGCTGTCTACGGAGCTGGCTCGGGGAGAGCGCAGCTCGGCTGTGGTGCTGGCATTTACGAACGCTGTCCGAAAGATGATCACGGAGTATGACTACATGCCTGATGTGTTTGGCGGGTTGGAGGCTCGGAACAACGTCAGTCTGACATACGGATTGGCGCTGGTTTGGCAACAGTCAGATATTATGAGCCAATTTACGGAAGCGGAGAAGAGCAAATTGATCACGTTTCTTAAGGCGGAGCTGGTGTCGAGCGCCTATGTACTCAGCGACAAGAACGCCGATGTCAGCGCCCGATCCAACAGTAAAAGCCGCAGAGAATTGGACGGCGGCACAAATAGTTGGCCCCATACAGGCCCAAACTATATGGAGCCCATATTCGGCGTGATGTTTGCGGCACAGATGGTACTTGGCCTGCCGCAGTCGGATCGCTTTTTGAAGACCTACGACCACAATGCGTTTATTGCCGAGCTGGAGGCCCAGGGCTTAAGTCGGATCAAAGCCTCTTTCGCCAAAACAACAGTCTCGGAAATCCAGCCGGTGGTTCGATTCCAAAGCTGGAGTTATAAAACGTCAAGCGGGCAAATCGTTACCATGAAACAACTGCTGGAGGACCCGGTTAAGGCGTTTGACGCCATGGAGCAGTTCACCTTCGAGCATCCTGCGGAGGAAGGGCATTATATGGGGCAGCTGGGCATGCTGAAGGAATTTCATTCCTCGGACTCCGGAGGAAACCGGGAAAGCTCAGTGTATGCCAAACATGGAGTGGACCCGGCGCTCATGAACCGTACCCTGCTGGAATATTACGGATTTATGTCCCAGACCGCCTATCCAGAGGCGCGGAATCGAATTGAGGACCTGCAGAAGGTGGGGTTAGACGACTATTACACGAAGGTGGTCAACGGCTTTTATACAGTATCTTCCACCAGCGCGCAGACCTATTATTACAGCAACGATGTGATGTCGGAATTCGCCGCCGCACGTGGGCTGTACCAGCCTGCCGCTTGGAATGACACCTTTAATTACGACCCGTTAGCTACAGATCCAGCGTTGACCGCCGCTGCCAATTGGAACTTCAGCGGAGGAAGCTGGACCCCGGAGTTTAAGGTTATCGTGCCATACAATATCAAGAAGGCCGCCAATTCCAAATTTCCCGCCGCAGGCACTCAGGACCCGCAGGAACGGTCACTGAGGCTTTACGGGGGCGACGGCCAGGCGGTTGCGTACTCCAAGCGCAGCTTCGGGGATATCCGCTATATGACGTGGGTTCAGTTCGACGCGGCCGATCAAATCGGGCTGGTAGGAAAAGTGGTGGATGAGGTACATTATTATGCCCTTGTATACGATCATCTCCGCAAGAAGGTAGCCATTCAGAAAAAAGCGGGTGCAACCGTGACCACTTTGGCGGAAGCTTCGTATGCTTTAAACGTCGGGAAAGCCTATCGTTTCCAAGCTGATTTCATTGGCCAGTCCATCAAGTTTTATATTGACGGCAAGCTGCTGCTATCGGCAACGGATTCCTCCGCTTCCCAGACAAGGGGCGGCGTGGGGTTCATCGGGCAACGGAGCGCAGCCAATTTCGACGCCGTTGTGGTTCAGTATCCCGTGCCTACAGCTCCGGAGCTTATTACCATCGATATCGGGGAAAACCAGCTAACCCTCCACTACAACAAAATTCCCGATGCCATAGGTTACAAAATCCGGTACGGGACAGCACCGGGTGTGTATACCCAGGTGCTAGATACCAGAAGAGATGGAACGGAAACGGTTCCGGGTCTTACCAACGGCACGGTGTATTATTTTGCTGTTTCCTCCGTAACTAATGATGGCGAAAGCACGCTGTCTAATGAAATGGCCCGGGCCCCTGCCGTCAACACGGCGGTTCAACCTGTCCTGCAATCGGTGGTGTCCTCAGGCTCCAGCGTGCGACTCCGCTTCAGTACGGACCCGCTGAATACCGAATATACCATTCACTATGGATTCAGCCCGGGTATATATTCCAACACCATCACGGGAGTAACGTATTCCAACTATGAGGTGCCGCTCTCATTCGCACGGGTGCCATATTACTTTGCGGTTTCCGCTGCCAACGCCACAGGCAGCAGCCCCAAGTCTAACGAATTGGTCGGTCAGTCGGACAGCGAAACGATGTACATTGACGATTTCGGTCAGGGAGCTTACGGGGCCAATTGGACGGGGAAGCAAGGCTTCTCCCTGACAGGCGATGGACAGCTCAAGTCTGCCTCCACGGGGCTTAGCCGGGCCTGGCTGGCGGCTGGCTATGAATGGCAGGACTATGCGGTTTCCGCTGATATTACCTATACCGGCACTCAAGCGCAGCAGCTCCTCCTTCTGGGACGGGCAACCAACGTGAACAATTACTATTTGCTAGGCTATTATTTCGGGGAGTACGCTATCCTGAAGAAGGTCGACGGCGGAGCGGTGACCAAGATTGCCGGTGTGCCCGCTCCCTCCTTGCAGACGGGGGGCCAATTGGCATTGAGGGCGGAATTCAAGGCCAACCGGATCAGCTTATATGTCAACGGGCAGTTGGCGACGGAAACGACAGACTCCAGCCTGGTCAGTGGAACGGCGGGTTTTCTGACCAATAATACTTTAGCCCTTTACGATAATCTGAGAGTAGTATCCGCTGCCTCGGAGCCTCCGGCAGAGATCCAACGTGACATCATCATGGATAATGGAGAGGCTATTCTGACGGGAAACTGGACCTCATCCACGAACAATGCTAATTATTACGGAACCGACTATGTGTTTGTCCGAAATGGCACCGGAACGGAAACGGCACTATGGAGACCGAATATCGGGCAGGCAGGAAATTATGAGGTATATGTCTGGCATCCCGATGGGGCATCCAACCGAAGCACATCTGTGCCTTATTCGGTATATTACGACGGCGGCTCCCAAACTTATGCCGTTGACCAGACGGTTGTGCCGGGAGGCAAATGGATCCTCCTTGGTGTCCATCCCTTTGCTGCGGGCCAATCCGGCTATGTACAAGTGGCGAATAAGACGAGTCTGACTATCGCCGATGCTGTCCGGTTTGTGCTTGTACCGGACATCGTGATAGACAACAAGGAGGCGAGCTTGCAGGGCGTCTGGACGCCCTCTACCTATAACGCCAATTATTACGGATCCGATTACAGCTATGTTCGAAACGGTTCCGGAACAGAAACCGCGGTGTGGAGACCGGATATTTGGCGTTCCGGGAACTATGAGGTCTATGTATGGTTACCAGATGGGGCATCCAATAGGAACACATCTGCACCGTATACGGTATATTTCGACGGCGGCTCCCAAACCTATGCTGTCGACCAGACGGTTGTACCAGGAGGCAAATGGACCCTGCTTGGTGTCCATCCGTTTGCTGTGGGCCAATCCGGCTATGTGAAGCTGGCTAATCAGGTGAATTTGACGACCATCGCCGATGCAGTCCGGTTTGTGTATGTCCGATAAAAACCAGTCACCGTCGACAATATATCTCACGTTACAATGGTTTCACCGACACGTTGGAACGTAACGGCTCGTTAAATTTCGGGAGGAAGACATCTAATGGTGTTTTCCTTTCTTTTATAGTGAAGAGCCGCTATTAGAACGGTACGGGAAATCCGCACTCCGGGGTATGAAGTACACGAGAGATCACAGGTATTGTACATGAAACCTTGGATTCTGGACATTTACGTTCCGCTTTACAGGGTGTTAGAGTTTTGTTGCAAGGCAAGCAAGCGTTTACAAATATAGAGGAGGAGAAGGAGAAAGAGATGGAACAAATCAACCAGAAATTATCCGCCAGTTACACCGCCCGAAGGAAGAGTCCGGCAATGGTCATCATGAAGACGTTGATCCAGGACCGCTTCTTGTATTTGCTGCTCATTCCGTTCCTTGCATGGTACGTGGTTTTTGAATACATGCCCATGTACGGTTTACAGGTTGCCTTTAAGGACTACAAGCTCTTTAAAGGAGTTTCGGGCAGCGAGTGGGTCGGTTTTAAGCATTTTCAGGAATTGTTTACAAACCCGTATTTTTGGAGGCTTTTGAAAAATACCTTTATCATCAGCTTTTACGGTCTGCTTTTTTCGTTTCCGGCACCCATAGTGCTGGCACTGCTGCTCAATGAGATCAGGCATGGCCTGTTCAAGCGGATTGTACAAACCCTTACCTATTTGCCCCATTTCGTATCCATCGTGATTATCGCGGGGCTGGTCACCAACTTTCTTGCACCTACAAACGGGCTGTTCAACCTGATCCTCGACCAACTTGGTTTTGACAAAATCTACTTCCTGACCAGAGCGGAGTACTTCCGGACGATCTTCATTACCTCTGGCATATGGAAGGAAGTGGGCTTTGGTGCCATCCTCTACATTGCCGCATTGTCCGGCATCAATCCGGAGCAGTATGAGGCGGCGGAGATCGACGGGGCCAACAAATGGAAGCGGGTGCTCCATGTCACTCTGCCCGGTATCGCACCAACCATCATCATTATGCTGATCCTTAAAATCGGCAGCCTGCTTAGTGTAAGCTATGAATACATCATCCTATTGTATCAGCCGTCTACGTATGCCACAGCCGATGTCATCAGCACATATGTATACCGGACCGGCTTGCAAGAGGGTCATTATGACTTCGCCACAGCCGTCGGAATATTCAACTCTGTGGTGTCGCTGACGCTGGTTTTTTTGGCGAACAAGTTATCGCAGAGGATTTCGGAGACTTCATTATGGTAGGTGGGGCACATGAATAAATTATCCAACGGGGAAAAGATATTTAACGTATTCAACTATTTGTTTTTATCGTTGCTTGCCTTTGCCACCCTATATCCTTTCTGGTATGTTCTCGTGTCTTCCCTGAGCACAGGAGAGGCAGTCTCACATGGAAAGGTGTGGTTATGGCCTTCAGGGGTGAACCTGGAATCTTATAAAAAGGTCATCCATTTCGAAGGGTTATGGCTCGCCTATGCCAATACGCTGTTCTATACGGCAGTGGGCACGGCGGTGGATCTGGCCTTTACAACCATGGGAGCGTATCCGCTTTCGAAAAAAAGGCTTTTGGGCAGGAAGCCCATCACTCTCTTCATTACCTTTGCCATGCTGTTCGGAGCCGGACTGATTCCGGTCTATCTGAACTTTCGCAATCTGGGTCTTATCGACACCAGGCTGGCGCTGATTATCGGATTTGCCGTGAGTACCTTCTATGTCTTCATTCTGCGCTCCTTCTTCAGCTCGATTCCAGATGAGTTGGAAGAGGCTGCCAGAATTGACGGAGCGGGCGGCGCTCAAATCCTCCTGCGAATCTATTTGCCTCTGGCCAAGCCAGCCTATGCAGCTCTGGGGTTATTTTATGCCGTGGGGAAGTGGAATGGCTACTTCTGGGCCATGGTGTTGTTGCGAGACGAGGACAAGATTCCCTTGCAGGTGTTGTTGACCAAGCTGGTTGTCCAGATGAGGGCAAGCGACCAGATGCTGGGCATACAGGATGTAGGGTCCAGCATGACTCCTGAAACAGTGATCTATGCTACTATCATGGTGGCGGTGCTGCCAATCATCGTGATATACCCCTTTATTCAAAAATACTTCGTGCAGGGGGTGATGATCGGTTCAGTCAAAGGATAAGCAATTGCGGGAGAGGCCCTGCCGCTAGTAACAGAAAAGAAAAAAAATAATAGGGAGGCAGAAACACATGTTTACAACAAAAAGAATCGTTTTCGGAGCAACTGCAGCCGCCTTGCTGGCAGCACTTTCGACAGGTTGTTCCTCAGACGAGCCTAAGAACGGCGCTTCGGCAAGCCCGTTAGCAAGCAAGTCCGCTGTCCCGGAGGCCATTTCGAAGGCAAGCAACACGCCAATTGAGGCCACAATCCATATGCATTATTATGGCAACCGAGTATTCGACAGCAACTGGCCAGTTTTCAAAAAAGCGGCGGAGCTGACCAATGTGACGCTGAAGGGAACGGCTTCCAAGTCATCCACCAACAGCGATGAAGTGTACAATCTGATGGTGGCTGGAGGAAATCTGCCTGATATTATCCAGTTCTATGATGGAACGTTGAAGAAGCTGGCCGAGGAGGGCGGCCTGCAGCCACTGGATGAGCTTATCGATAAGTACGCGCCGCACATCAAAAAGTATTTTGCGGATAATCCGTTAATCAAGAAGGCTGCCTTGAATACGGACGGCAAGCTGTATATCATTCCGTATGTTCAAGGTGGACAGGTGCAGAAAGGCTGGTTTGTCCGCAAGGATTGGCTGGATAAGCTTGGGCTGCAGCAACCGAAAACGGTTGATGAGCTGTATACGGTGCTGAAGGCGTTTAAAGAAAAGGATCCAAACGGCAACGGCGCTGCGGATGAGGTTCCATATTTCAACCGGGACAACCGGTACGGCATCTATGATTTATTGGCGCTGTGGGATACGCAAATGGGGCTATACGGCAAGGACGGCAAGAGAGTATACGGCCCTCTGGAGCCGCAATTCAAAACAGCCGTAACCACCCTGGCCAAATGGTATAAAGAAGGCCTGATTGACAAGGAAATCTTCACACGTGGCGGCAAAGCGCGGGAAATTTTGCTGGGTGACAATAAAGGTGGTCTGACCCACGACTTCTTCGCCAGCACGGCTAATTATAATACCAGTCTGAAGAGCAATGTGCCGAGCCTCAATTTTGTGCCTATCGCGCCTCCCGCAAGTCCCACAGGCGTCATAAAGGAATATACGTCCCGGAGCCCTTATCCTAATGGAAACACCATGAGCTGGGGAATTTCCTCCCATACGAAATACGCAGTGGAACTGATCAAGTATTTCGACTTCTGGTTCACCGAGGAAGGAAGCAGGCTGATGAACTTCGGAGTGGAAGGCCAGACGTATACGATGGTAAACGGCAAGCCACAATTGAATGCCGATATTCTGACGAAGCCCAGCGTGGCGGATGAGCTGAACAAGATCGGGGCTCAGCAGCAGATCGGCTTCGCTCAGGACTATGAAAACGAAAGACAATGGACTAATGAGATTGCGCTTAAGGGCATTGATGAATATATCAACAAAAAATATATTGTTCCCCCTGCACCTCCTTTAACCTTGAGCGAGCAAGACAGACAGACCAACAGTAAACTGTCGGGGCCTCTGGCGACTTATGTGGAGGAAACTCTGCAAAAATGGGTGCTGGGAGCAGAGCCGATTGAGCCTAACTACGACAAGTTTGTTGCCAAGCTGAAGGAACTGGGGGCAGAGCAAATTGTCGCCATTATGCAAGCGGGGGCAAACAAGAAATAGCAGCAAAGTCATGATTGGGAACGAACTCGATTGCTCAAAAAGGGATCGACGAGTACATCAGCAAGAAGTATGTCGCCGCACCGGAGGTTCCGCTCAAGCTGAATGAGAGGACAATAATGGTTAAATCGGCGGATCCGTTAACGGGGACTCCTGATACGCAAAAACGTTGCACGGGAGTCCCACTTCCGGATCGTAATTCCAACATTGCATTGAAGATAAGGGGATGATCAATCGTGTATCAAAAGTGGAAACGGATTATCAGTGTATTCTTGGTCGCAGTGATGATGTTAGGACTTGCTCCGTTGGAGTTCCTGGGTCAATCCAAGGCTGAGGCAGCGGTACCGCTTGAAGTCAATCGAACACTGTATCCTACGGAGGACACCTACATTGATGGCGGTGTTCCGACCCTGCCCGCAGGCGAGACGCAAGATAGCATGCAAGCTAAATCTTTTGGCGGAAGCTCCGTAATTGGTCTCTATGGATACAATGACACTTTTTCCGTAACGAATGAATTAAATCATCGGATCGGAATCATGAAGTTCGATCTGAGCCAATTGGGTGACTATGACAAAGCGGTTCTGCGTATGTATTGCACCACAAATTGCACAACTACGTCGGACCGTTTTGTAAGCGTGTACAAAATATTAAGTGATTCTTGGAATGAAAATACACTAAATTGGGACAACCGGATAGATTTTCCCCTGGGGACCACATCTGCATACTTGAACTCCATTCTGCTGACTAAAACATGGGTAGGCAACGGTGCCGGTTGGTACGAGTGGGATCTCACTGATTATATCAAGTCCCAGCAGCAGACGGATGGGATTGCTTCTATCGCTCTTCGGTCACAGAATCAGAAGGTTTACTTCGCAAGCAGCAACACTACAACCGTGGCAAACCGTCCATACCTCTTTATTACTACCGATCGGAACGCCCCTGTATCAACCGGGGCCGCGGTCAGCGGAGAGAATGCTGTCATCGGTTTACATTATGACGAGCCGGTCTTAAACAATTTGGCGAATGCATCTGCGTTGAAAGCCGCAGTAACCATGGATGTATACGGAATGGGATTCCAGCCCTTGGCGACGAATGACTCCGTGACGATTAGCGGAAGCGACGTAACCGTCGCACTGGAGAGCCGATTAGCCGTACCTGGCGCCAAAATCCGGGTGGCTGCGGGAGCGCTGAAGGATGCTATGGGAAATGCCACTGCCGAGACTACAATTGCGCTTCAGTACGATGCGGCTGCACCGGTATTAAGCAGTTCGGAGATTGGAAATTTGAACAAGCTAGTCACTCTGGAATTCGATGAAGACGTGATAAACAGTCTGGCTGATGCCGCTGCGCTTAAGGCAGCTGTTACCATATCCAAAGCGGATGGTTCCTATGTGCCCCTTGCAGCAGGAGATACCGTAACGTTGAGCGCCCGTCAGCTTGTTCTGACCTTGGGGCAGGCAATCCCGGATGGGACGAACATCCGTATTGCTGCAGGCACTCTAAAGGATGCGGCAGGTAACCGATCAGAACTTGTGAACGCAATTATTCATCTCGATTTTGAGCCGCCTGTCTATCAAGGAGCCAGCTTGTATGCCGTGAATAAAAGAGTGAGCCTCCGGTTTAACGAATCCCTTGCAGCAGCAACGACGAATTTGAAAGCTGCGGTGACCATCGACCGGAACGGCAACGGCTACGTTCCTCTCGGCACCAGTGACAGAGCACAGTTGAGCAACAACTCCCTGATCTTGGATCTGCAGCAGGAGGTTACCGGCCAAGTGCGGGTCAAGGTCGCTGCAGGTGCTCTGAAGGATCAATTCAACAACGTACGGACTGGCGTAACGGAGACGGAGTTATTGAGTTCCCGTCTGCCTGAATACAATTATCCAGGGTTCCATACGGACGTGGTTGAGAAAGCATTGACACTGAATATGAAAACGCTTGCTGATCGGGGAGTGCTCAACGCGGAATACAGGAAATTCACGGTGCTTGCAACGGAGCTTGCCCGTGGAGACCGGAGTCCAGATATCGTTCAGGCATTCACCGGCGCTGTCCGGAAGATGGTCACGGAATATGACTATGTGCCTGATGTATTCGGAGGACTGGATGCAAGGAGCAACATCTACTTGACCTATGGGCTGGCGCTGGTATGGACGCACCAGGATATTATGAATCTGTTCACAGAGTCGGAGAAGAGCAAGCTGGTTACCTTCTTGAAGGCGGAGCTGGTTTCCAGCGCTTATGTACTTAGCGGCAAAGGTCCCTACAAGCCAAGATCAAGCGGCGCAAGCCGCCCGGAGATGGATGGCGGGACGAACAGCTGGCCCCATACTGCTCCGAACTATATGGAGCCACTCTTCGGAGTGATGTTTTCTGCTCAGATGATCCTGGGGCTTGCCCAGTCTGATGATTGGCTCAGGACTTACAATCACAACAATTTTATTTCCGAACTTGATGCCCAAGGGTTAACACGTATTCATGACGCCTTTGTCAAAACAGCGGCTACCGACATCAATCTTGTGGTCCGAAATGCGTCTTGGTATTATACGAATTCTGATGGCAAAACCGTTACGATGAAACAGCTTCTGGAGGATCCGATACAGGTCTTCTCGGTGATGGAGCAGTTCAACTTCGTGCATCCTGCCGAAGAGGGCTATTATATGGGACAGTTGGGAATGTCCAAGGAATTCCACTCCAGCGATTCCGGCGGTAACCGTGAGAGCTCGGTCTATTCCAGGCTCGGAATCGATCCTGCTTTGTTAAATCGGAGCTTATTCGAATACTATGGGTATTTGGATAACACCTCTTATCCGGAGGCCAAAGAACTTATTGAACAACGGCAACAGGTAGGATTGGACGATTATTATACTAAAATGGTCAACGGCTTCTTCACGGTATCTTCCACCAGCGCGAAAATGTATTACGCGGACAATGATTTGATGACTGACTTTACGGTTGCACACGGATTGGTTGACCTTCCCGCGTGGAATGACACCTTCAATTATGATCTTGCCGCCACAGATCCGGCGCTCAGTCTGGAGAGTAAGTGGAATGTGCGGGGAGGCAGCTGGGCTCCGCAATATAAGACCATTGTGCCTTACAATATCAAGAAAAGCGCAAATACCAAACAACCGACCGGCCTGACCGACCCGTCGGAGAGAGTGCTGAAGCTATCCGGTGTGACCGATAACTCGGTGGCCTATTCGAAGATGAGCTTCAAGGATATCAGCTATATGGCATGGCTCCAGTTCAACGCTGCCAACGAAGTGGGCTTGCTCGGAAGGGTTGTGGATGACACTCACTACTATTCGATGGCCTACGACAATACAAGGAAGAAGATCGCCATCAAGAAGCGCAACGGCGATACCGTGACGACACTTGCGGAAGCGACGTATGCCCTGGATGCCAATCGTTCTTACCGCTTCGAGGTTGATATGAGCGGAGGCAATCTGAAGCTGTCAATCAACGGCAATCTCCTGCTTAATGCAACCGATACCGAGTATGCGCAGGGCGGAATCGGATTCATGGGACGGCAAAGCGACGCGTACTTCGACGCGGTGGTGGTGAAGAATCTGGCGCCTACGCCGCCGGAGCTTCAGTCCATTGTCATAGGAGATGGTGAGCTCACGCTGAACTACTCCAAAATCCTGGATGCTGTAAGCTACAACATTCATTACGGATCCGAGCCCGGACACTATACACAGGTCTTGAACACCAGACGCCCTCTAACAACGACTGTTCCGGATCTCGTCAACGGTACGAAGTACTATTTTGCAATCTCTTCTGTCACCCCGGACGGAGAGAGTGGACTATCCAATGAGATGTCGTTAACGCCTTTGAAAAATACAACGGTGCAGCCTACAGTGCTAGGAATTACACCGTCAGGTAATCGCCTGGTTGTAAATTTCACCACGGCTCCAGTTAATACAAGCTACATCATTCAATATGGACTGTCCTCAGGGGTATATACTTCCAAGATAGAGGGAGTGACGTCCTCTGGCTACGAGGTGCCGATTACTTTTTCAGAGGAGCCTTATTACTTCACGGTAACGGCGGTGAATGAGACGGGCAAAAGCCAGCCATCCAACGAAGCAAGTGGTCAAGCGAGTGCCGCTTCATTATACATGGATAACTTCGACGCAGGGTATGGAGGGAATTGGGCTGTCAAGACAGGATTCAGCTGGTTGAATACGGGGCAAATCCGGTCCATTAACTCTGGACTCAGCCGAACATACCTGGCCGCAGGATTCCATTGGCGAGATTACTCCGTTTCGGCAAAGGCCAAATACACGGGTACCTCGCTGGAGCAAATATTTGTCACGGGCAGGGTTACCGATATTAATAATTATTATTACGCCGGTTATTACACAGGCGAGTACGTGATATATTCCAAGGTAGGTGGAACACTCACCAAGTTGGCATCCGTCCCTGCGGGAGTCATTAAGACTGGTGATGAGATACTTTTGCGCGCTGAATTCACAGGTACTCGGATCAGGCTCTACGTGAACGGCAATTTTATGGTGGAGGCAATTAATTCGAGCCTGTCGGAAGGAACGGCCGGCTTAATGACCAATCGTACGGAGGTTGCGTTCGACGAAATGGTCGTATCCGCAATATATCCGATCTCGGCATCCTTGAATCCCGCTGCGACAGACGGACTTAACGGTTGGTATACGGTACCGGTTAACGTAACGATATCGACCTATGGCAGCGCAGAATACAATGTAAACAGCGGGAATTGGATCACTTACACGGGCTTCATTCCAGCCTTCGAAGAAGGGGTTTATACGGTCGGTTATCGCATCGCTGGTCAGGCGGTCAATGCCGAGCAAACTCAAACTATCACATTCAAGGTAGATAAAACGGCGCCTATTACAAACGCGACTGTTAATCCTGGAACGCAAAACGGCAGTAACGGTTGGAAAGTACTTCCGGCGACAGTCACCTTAAGCACGTATGACAATCTCTCGGGTGTTGCCAAGACGGAGTACAGTCTTGACGGCGGGAGCACATGGCAAAGCTACACGGATCCGGTCACATTTAACGAAGACGGCAAGTATACGATGAGCTACCGTACGATGGACAACGCCGGCAATGTTGAAGCGGTAAATACTATCGGATTCAATTTGGATTTGACTGCACCGACGATTACCGTATCCGGTGTGACGTATGGAACGTTCAACGATTCCATGAATATTACGCCGATCCTTACGCTTAGTGATAACTTGTCCGGCGTGGACAACAGCAAAACGACGGTCACCTTAAGTACGTATGGCGTTCAACAACCCATGCAGCAAGGAGCTACCGTTTCGTTATATACGCTGCCGCTTGGTTCACACACCTTTATTGTAACGGCATGTGACTTGGCGGGGAATATGAGCACACAAACCGTCCTGTTCCAGACAACAACTAGCATTCAATCTATACAAGATTTGGTCACACGCTTTAAGAGTATGGGATGGATCGATAACGCAGGAATCGCAACAAGCCTGCAAAGCAAATTGGCGGAGAATAATTTGGCTGCCTTAGTGAATTTTGTGAAAGCCCAAAGCGGAAAACACATTGCAAGCCAAGCCGCTAGCTACTTGCTCAGAGATGCCCAATATTTGTTAAGCGGGAATTAATAAGTTCAGTGGGCAACATGCTATTCACAAAAGTGCGTTAATCGCAGGCAATATATGATGTAGGTATGATTAAGTGTCCCGTTTTTGTTGGATATTTTAAAAAGAAATACAGGGAGGCTGTCCTTAATTGCTATGGGCAGCCTCCTTGTATTCATATCATGTTCCGCTGTAGCCATACCCATTCTCTTATAAACTGGATCCATCCTCTCGCCGCATGGGAAAGGTAATGCTGTTTACTCCATATGATAGCAAGATCCCAACTGATATGAGGAACCGTCTTCGGAATGACTTTGACAGATTCGGTATGTATTCTTCCTGAAACTGTCTCCGGCAGCAAAGCGATGCCTAATCCGACCCCTACCATTTCACTAATTAGATCCCATTGAGAACTTTCATAAGAAATAATAGGCTCGAACCCTTCTCGAATGCACGCCTCTCGAACTCTGTCGTTAAGTGAGAACCCCTCCTTGAACAAAATAAATGATTCGTTACGTAACTCAGATAAATGAACAATTTCTTGATTGGCGAGAGCGTGATTCGAATTCACAATTAACGAAAGTTTGCGTTCAACCAGAGGAATGAAATCAAATTGACTTTCGTCTACAGGAAGTACGACCACTCCCAAATCAATTTTTGCATCGCGTAAAAGTTGTTCAACTATTTTTCCCCCTTCCTCAATCAGGTGAAGATGAATGCCAGGGTATAGGTCTCGAAACTTTGCAATAATATGCGGAAAGAAGCTAACACCAATTACAGGAGGGAGCCCTAACGATAATTTTCCCTTCTTTAAAAGCTTTCCGTCATTCAGGGATACTTGGAGGTCATCAGCCATCGATAATGTTAAATGGGCAAATTTTAGAAAAATGTCACCGTCATCTGTCAATTGAATATGCCTTGTTGAGCGGTTAAACAATATAACCCCTAATTCGTCTTCAAGGTTCTTGATAATCTTACTTAAAGTGGGCTGTGTAATATGCAGGGTCTGAGCCGCTTTTGAAATACTGGCGTGCCGCACCACTTCAATAAAATAGCTCAAGTGTTGAAAATCCATCCTTAATCTTCTCCTATATATTCGATTTTGGAATAAATCTCATTCATTTTTATAATTTTACACATAAATTGTTGAGCTGTACACTTTAATGTAAGCGTTACATCTATTCGTTGTAATTACTATTTCAAGGAGATGACCATCATATGTATGAAACCGAGGTTGCAATTGTAAGTGCAGCCCGAACACCGATAGGGAAATTTAATGGTGTATTCAAGGAATTTTCAGCCATTCAACTTGGGGCAGCTGCCATTCAAGAAGTAATGCGACGTGCGAACATAGAGGCTTCTTTGGTTCAAGAAGTGCTGATGGGCAATGTCCTGCAGGCGGGCCTTGGCCAGAATCCGGCAAGACAGGCATCTCTATTGGCAGGGTTGTCCACCGAGATACCCGCTACAACGATCAATCAAGTATGCGGTTCCGGGCTAAAGGCCATTCAATTGGCGTATCAATCCATCCGAAGCGGCGAGTACGATTTCATCGTAGCTGGCGGAATGGAGAATATGAGTCAAGCGCCGTATTTGCTCAAAGGAGCACGGACTGGATACGGTATGGGTGAGCAAGTTCTGGTTGATAGTATGATAAAAGACGGCTTATGGTGCGCGGAGAATGATTATCATATGGGAATTACAGCTGAAAATCTGTGTAATCAATACGATTTGGCGCGAGAAGAGCTGGACCGCTATTCCCTCGGAAGCCAAAGAAAAGCCGCAGCAGCTGTTGTAGAGGGAAGATTTAAAGACGAAATTGTGCCAGTACACGTGCCAGGGAGAAAAGGAAGTATCATAACCACAGACAGCGATGAATATTTGCGACAGGACACAACCATGGAAGGACTATCTGCACTGCGCCCAGCATTTATGAAGGACGGGAATGTTACGGCCGGCAATTCTTCCGGCATTAACGATGGAGCAGCTGCGTGTTTATTGATGAGCCATGCGAAGGCACAATCCCTTGGGATTCGTCCAATGGCTATTATTCGTTCAAGCTCGGTTGTAGGAGTAGACCCTGCTATTATGGGAATCGGACCGATTCCAGCCACCGAACAAGCTTTGAGAAAAGCTGGATTGGCAATAAAAGATATAGATTTAATTGAAGCAAACGAGGCGTTCGCTGCGCAATCGCTCGTTTTTTCGAAACATTTTGAATTGAACGACGACAAACTTAACGTCAATGGCGGAGCCATTGCCCTTGGACATCCGATTGGTGCTAGTGGAGCAAGAATTGTAGTGACCCTTCTTTATGAGATGATGCGCAGAGAATCGAGATATGGATTAGCTACGCTGTGCGTCGGTGGCGGGCAAGGTATTTCCATTATTGTTGAGCGTTGCTTATATGAACAGGAGGGGGAGGTAAAATGAAAAGCATATTAACATCGTTTGCAGATGCGGTTGCGGAAATAAAAGACGGGGACTCTCTCATGGTTGGCGGCTTCGGACTGGTTGGTATTCCTGAAAATCTGATCATGGCCCTTGCAGAAAGCGGGAAGCGGAATTTAACGATCATTTCCAACAACTGCGGTGTCGATGATTGGGGACTGGGGCTTCTGCTGCGTAATAAACAGATTAAGAAAATTATTGCCTCTTATGTCGGCGAGAATAAAGAATTCGAACGCCAACTCCTCTCGAGGGAAATCGAAACAGAGCTTCTGCCGCAGGGAACGCTGGCGGAAAAAATAAGAGCGGGAGGCGCTGGAATTCCTGCTTTCTATACCCCAGCAGGAGTGGGGACTCTTCTAGCGGAAGGTCGGGAAACTCGAGTTTTTAACGGCAAAACCTATATGATGGAAGAATCATTAACAGCCAATTTCAGCTTAATTCGCGCAGCAGTTGCAGATAAGAATGGGAACTTGACATTCAACAAAACGGGAAGAAATTTCAATCCGATTATGGCTACAGCAGGACGCAAAACTATCGTGGAGACAGAGCAGTTGGTTGAAGTAGGGCAACTCGATCCTGAAAATATCCATACTCCGGGTATTTATGTGCAAAGCCTAATTGTCGGTCAGCAACAAAAAAGAATTGAAAAGATGACCCTCAGCACTGAGTTATAACATAATAACTGCAAAAGGAGAAAAACGATGAAAGAATGGTCCGTTCGTGAAAGAATTGCCATCCGTGCAGAAAAGGAAATTGAAAGCGGGTTCTATGTAAATCTTGGTATAGGCATTCCCACGTTGGTAGCCAATTATATTCCTAGCATTAAACAAGTCATGCTTCAATCCGAGAATGGGTTGCTTGGTATCGGGCCTTACCCTAAAAAAGACCAAGTCAACCCTGATCTGATCAATGCAGGCAAAGAAACTGTAACAGCAATTTCGGGAGCCTCTTATTTCGATAGCTCTGATTCATTTGCCATGATAAGAGGTGGGCATATCGATTTGGCCATTCTTGGCGGGATGGAAGTATCGGAATCCGGAGACCTTGCCAATTGGATGATACCTGGCAAGATGATCAAAGGAATGGGTGGCGCCATGGACCTTGTTCATGGCGCGAGACGTATCGTCGTCATTATGGATCACGTGAATAAAGAAGGCAAACCGAAAATATTGAGCCACTGCAGTCTGCCTTTGACTGGCAAAGGGGTCGTTAATAGGATCATTACGGATCGTGCGGTTATTGACGTTACCTCGCAGGGACTTATGCTGATGGAAGTGGCCAAAGGTTACACATGCGACGATATTCAAGCAATGACAGAACCATCGCTCCGCATGGCGGAAAACCTGGTGTTGAATGCTTATTAACAAGGAGGAGAAGTTAGTGGTGCAAGATCGGGTCGTTCTGATTACAGGCTCTGCCAGGGGAATCGGCTTTGAAATCGGGAAACGTTTTGCCGAGTCGGGTGCTAAAGTCATATTAACGGATAAGGATCGCGCCGCTGTAGAACAATCTGCGGAGCATCTTCGTTTATTAGGATTGGATGTTCATGGCGTAAAATTGGATGTGACGTCGGAAGCGGAAATAGCTGAAACTATTCACCACATAGCGTCCGAGTGGGGGAGATTGGACATACTGATCAATAATGCCGGTATGCAGCATGTATCTTACATTGAAGATTTTCCAACGGAAAAATTTGAGCAGATGATAAAAATTATGCTCACGGCCCCCTTTTCAATGATTAAGCTGGCTATTCCAATTATGAAAAGACAACGGTTCGGGAGAATCATTAACATTTCATCGATTAACGGATTAGTAGGCTTTGCAGGCAAATCGGCTTACAATAGCGCCAAGCATGGGGTCATCGGACTGACAAAAGCCGTTGCCCTTGAGACTGCCGCATACGGAATTACGGTTAACGCGCTTTGCCCCGGCTATGTGGATACGGACCTGGTAAGAAATCAATTGAAGGATGTAGCGGCTCTTCACAACACATCGTCTCAGATGGCGTTGGAGGAGATTATCCTGCCTTTGGTCCCACAACGCCGTCTGCTGGAGGTGAATGAAATAGCGGAATATGCCTTGTTCCTTTCCAGCGAGCATGCAAAAGGAGTGACAGGTCAAGCTATTGTCATTGATGGCGGATATACTGCACAATAGCAGTTATTGAGGAGGAGAGTAAGAATGGAAGATATACTAAAAGACGTCCATATAGAAGGGGGCACTGTTACAAATGTTCAATTTGTGACTGATGGATGCTTTACCTTGCCGGATGGTAGAATCATAAGCGACTTACCTGCATTTTGCCGTGTTGTTGTCAATTTGAAGCCAACTCCCCAATCAGACATCAATATAGAGGTTTGGTTACCTCAAGAGATATGGAACGGAAAATTTCTCGGCACGGGCAACGGAGGGGGCGCCGGTTTCATCAATTATACGCCTCTTGCATTTGGAATACGGCGCGGTTATGCAACTGCTAACACAGACCTGGGCACGTCCCCTAATGCCAATACTTTAATTGGCCAGCCCGAACGATGGGCGGATTTCGGTCATCGCGCTACACATGAGATGACTGTGGCGGCGAAGGAAATCATTCAAGTATTTTATGAAAGATCAGCCTCATACTCATACTTCATTGGATGCTCGACGGGCGGCCAACAAGCATTAATGGAAGCTCAACGTTATCCGTCTGATTATAACGGAATTATTGCTGGTGCTCCGGCTAACAATCGCACACACCTGCATACCGGGTTTCTATGGAATTACAAAGCTATGAATCCAACGCCGGGGAGTACAATTTTAACGAAAGAACAAATAGATTTCATTACACACAAGGTGGTCAGGCAATATCAAGGAAAAGATGGCGGTGCTCCGGGCGATAACTTTTTAACGGATCCTAGAAAATGCAATTTCGATCCAGAGACGATTCCCAATTGTAACGGGGGAGATTACAACAATGGTCTTACAAGTGAGCAATTATCCGCACTGAAGCAAATTTATGCAGGACCAACCAATCCAAGAACGGGAGAACGGATATACACGCCTCTTCCTTACGGAAGTGAGAACTGCGCCGGGGGCCTAGAGTTACAACAAGATCCCGAAAAGCTGCCGCAGTCGCTTTTATACATGTTCAAATGGGTGTTCGGCGCCGATTTTGATTACACAAGATTTGATTTTGACCGCGATCTGGATACATTGAATGAAATTTTAGCGCCGATTCTAAATGCTAACAATCCCGATTTAAACGAGATGAAGAAATTCGGTGGGAAAATCTTGATGTATACAGGGTTGTCTGATCCGCTTGTGCCTTATCAAGATGCGCTCCATTATTATGAACGGGTGATTCAAGATCAGGGGGGATTAGCCCAAACCCAAGAGTTTTTTCGGTTTTTCCTCGTGCCGGGGATGGGACACTGTGGTGGCGGTCCGGGGTTAAACGATATCGGTCTCGGTGTTTTTCAAAGCGTTGTTCAAGATAGCGAGTACGACGTTTTCACCGCGTTAGTTGAATGGGTCGAGCATGGAAAAGCACCTGATAAAATCATCGGAACAGCGTTTAAAGATAGCTTTGCTCCGAACGGGATCAGCTTCCAGAGACCTATCTATCCATATCCTAAGCTCCCCGAATATGTCAGTGGGGACCCGAATTTACCTTCTAGCTACCAAGGCGTTGATCATGAACGAGGCGGAGTTTTGACACCCGCTAAAAGATATCTTGTATAGTTGAACATTACATTAAGATGCTTACTTAGTTCTTCGACGCGGTAGGGCACGTCTCGATTCGTCGCATGCCGCAGAAGTCTATTATGGCCAATTTCAGTAACACCGAAAATGATTGGGACGGATCTTACTGAAATTACTAATAGAGAAGCTTTCAGCACTCTATCGAAAGCATCCGGAGGTTGTTCGAATCATCTTGCCTTACGATTGGAAAATTATTTTCATGGATGCAGAAGGCAATCAAGAAGTTCCGCCGAAGCCGCATAAATTACCACAGCGTCGATATCTGGCTTACGGTTCATCCATTACGAATGGCGGTGACGCCGTGCGTCCCACCGGATCTTACGCGATCGTATCGCCGATCTTCTTGGCGTGGATTTATTGAATAAGGGATTCGCAAGTAGCGCACATATGGATCGAGCAATCGGTCATCATATTGCGGAGCGCGCTGACTGTAAGTATTCGAGTACATCGTATTCTTTGCTTTTGCAATCATTCGGAAACGATAATCGTCCTTCCATTTTCGCCAGTTCAGGGAAATGGAGGGCGTTTTCGTATAACATTACATTTTAGAATCTGTAAGAAAGAGAAAGCCGAGGGCAAATGAAGCCGTCGGCAGGAAGTTTCTATGGATTACCCATTATTTCCATTTTTGTATCGACGGAGATGGGCTTTATAAGCTTTCACAACAAATTACTGCCCGCTTTCCTATTCTTGATTTTATTCCCGACCATAGGGACGACCGTTACGTACAGTGTCTACAATCTCTCGGCAGGTGCAGTATTTGACCCTGTAACTGCGAAGTTCTCTTGGACGCCTCAGTTTAAGTCCGGAGCATATACCATAGCGATTCGAGTAAGCGACGGGTAATTAACAGACAGCGAGAGCGTGATTATCACAGTTTACGATGTGAACGCAGAGGACCTGGTCGCGGAGAGTATCTATTATATCGTCTTCCAGATAGATACGACCATCCATAACGATTTGAATTTGAAGCTGAAGGCGGTAGCAGATTCTTTGGAAATTGCAAACGCTGTCGCTACGATCAACAAGCTCCATGCTTTTGAAAATAGCATAGAAGCCCAAAGAGGGAAGAAGCTTTCCCAGGAGCAGGCGGATAAATTAATCAGTACGCTACAACGATCGAATATGTCATTGGCTTGAAATAGACTAAGTGAACAATATTCGGAAGGGAAGACTACAAGGGGCGGTTTTGGGAATTAGGCTTATTTTGCAAAAAAATTTCAAGTTCTGTCTAGAACAGTCGCCCAGTGAGTTCAGAAAAGAATCACATGTCCAACTGATAGCTATTCGTGCCCCTTTCCTTCTTGAGGAGAGGGACGTTTTTTACAGGTGGTAGCGTAATTTTGTACAAGAGGACACTAAATCTGTTTCTTACTCGCCTCACACTACGATGGTATGATAAAGATGCGTTCAGAAAAAGAGAACATCTACTGCAGGGATTGATCTATCCATGGATCATTCGCTGGCCCGTTAGAAGCTCGTGATCACCCCCATGCTGTATATGTTGAAGCAAGGGACGGCCGACGAAAATAAAAGGTAAAAGTAGCCGAAAGGCCCCAAAAGCCGAAACGTTGCGGAATTGGAAGCATGCTTCAGGGAGACTGGACGGAACATCGGCGGAGAAAAGCTGGTATTGCCTTCATATGGGTTTCGGATATTTATACGGGAAGAACAACATAATTAATTTCGAGATTTGCAGCGAAATACGATTCGTTAATAAGGGACCTCCCCAGCGTCGATTACCGATTATCTTCAATACTTAACGGTCAAAGCAGGGCGTGTGGTACTGCGGATCTTTTATCTTGTATAGTTGAACATTAGAACATTACAGTAAGATGCTTACTTAGTTGATTACTATTAGACAAGAAGGTGGAAAAATTGCAAGTTTTCAAGGGAATCGTATTTCACAATGTTGATGAATTGGTACCTTTTCAAGGCGGGGGTTGGGCTCTAAACCGGGTGCCTTCCCAAGTGAGAAAGGAGTTAAATGAGGCAGCCAGAGTTGACCGTGCGGAAAATACATGCGGCGTGGAGCTAAGGTTCTTAATGCGTAGTGATAAGGCGAAGATTATTCTTCGCCGAGGTAAAGCGCGTCTTGATTCATCGCATGCTGCAGAAGTCTATTATGGCCAATTTCAGGCGCCCTATTCAGTCACACCGAGAATGATTGGGACGGATCTTACTGAAATTACGATTGAACGCCCCCATATAGAGAAGCTTTCAGCACTTTACCGAGAACATAATCTCGTTTTCGACCCGGAGGTTGTTCGAATCATCTTGCCATACGATTGGAAAATTATTTTCATGGATGCAGAAGGTGATCTAGTTCCACCGAAGCCGCAACAATTACCACAGCGTCGATACCTGGCTTATGGTTCATCCATTACGCATGGCGGTGATGCCGTACGTCCCACCGGATCTTATGCGATGCGCATCGCCGATCTACTTGGCGTGGATTTATTGAATAAGGGATTCGCAAGTAGCGCACATATGGATCTGGCCCTCGGTCATCATATTGCGGAGCGCGATGATTGGGACTTTGCATCACTAGAGATGGGGATAAACGTGATAGGGCAGTGGACGGCAGAAGTATTCGAACATAAGATGCGTGATTTTCTTTCTGCCGTCCTTAAATGCAAGCGTAATCGATGGCTCTTTGTGACGGACCTATTTCTATGTAACCATGATCTGGATGGTTTGGATCGGATCTTAGACTATAGGTTGGCAGTCCGTCGAGCAGTCGAGGATTTAGGTGATTCGAGGACTATCTACACAGCGGGAACGGAGCTGTTGCGAAGTGTAAATGAGTTGTCCGCCGATCTTGTCCATCCTTCAGCGGCGGGTCAAGAAGCAATCGCTTTACGCTGGTCCAAGCTCATGCGCGACCGGATTGAAGCGGAATAACTTCGAGTTCTTTGCTTAGCAATCATTCGGAAACGACAAGCGTTCTTCAATTTTAACCAGTACAAGGGAATGGAGTTCGTGGAATTCGTTATTATAACATTACATTCAGAATCCGTTCATGAAAAAGCCGAGGGCAAATGAAGCCGTCGGCTAGAAGTGTCTATAATTACTATATATTACCAATATCATTGAAGTTCCTTATAACTTTATTCAAGATTTTAAAGATAGGAGCGACGGAGATGGGCTTTATAAGCTTCCACAACAAATTGCTGGCCGCTTTCCTATTCTTAATTTTATTCCCCACCATAGGGACGGTCTATTATTCTTATCATGAGTTCAATGACTTGCTCCGCAAACAAGTGGAGCTGGATGCGGCCAATCAGTTGGAGCAGGTGAATTTTAACTTCGAAAGGCAGCTAAAAGTGATCACTAGTACGATGAATTCGATCGCTTTGGATCCCAATGTGAAAACATTGCTGGAAACACCCCAAATGACCGAACGGGATCAACTGAATGCTGCTCAACAGATGGATAAAAAATTTCTTGAAGTAACAACGACACTTTTGGATGATACGGCGCAAATTATAGTTCAGGATAGAAATATGCACATTTATACGTATGGCATTCCCAATGGGTCTAGAGACGTTAGGGAACAGTTAATCGATCAAATTACAGCAAAGAACGGATATATGGTTTGGTCGATACAATCACAAACTGCGGACAATTCCGAAAGCGGTTTTATCACGGTGGGTAAGCTCCTCAAAGACGAAAACTTGTCGGATCTGGGAGTAGCGGTAATTCGCTTGCCCACAGATGAATTGCTCGAGATATTGGGAAGACAAGGCTCCTCCTCTGAACAGACCGGCTTCTTGCTTTCTGAAGACGGGATTTGGGGCACCGACTTGGAACTCAATAAAGCCATTTACGAGCAATTAAAGTCGAGTTGGTCCGCAGGAAATAATACGTATGAGATTAATTGGAATGGGGAGTTGTATCTGGTCAGCACATATTCGCTTTCCATTCCGAGCTGGCATGTCGTACAAATGATTCCATACACCGAAATGTACCGAAAGGTCAATCAGATGACCCGCTGGACGGTACTTGTATTATCATTAGCGATGACGATATTCATCGTACTGATTATCGGTTTTTCCTCGATGCTGAGCAAGCCGATCCGAGAGTTGAGGAGAGTGATGAGGCAGGTGGAGTCCGGCAGGCTGGACGTTTCCTGCGAGGTGAAGTCCCGAGACGAGATTGGATTATTAAGCAGAAGCATGAACAGCATGCTGATGAGGCTAAAGAGCCATATTGAAAATGAGGTGATTCTGAATAAGCAGAAGGAACAAGCCAAGCTGGAGGCGCTCCAGTCGCAAATTACCCCTCATTTTTTATACAATACGATGAATACGATCAAATGGATGTCGGTAATGTCAGGCACAAAGGACATTACGGAAATGCTGATGTCGCTCGGACATTTATTGAATATGAGCATCCATCGCGGACAAGAGATTATTAAGTTTGAGGAGGAACTGGAGAACGTCCGATCGTTTTTGACCATACAGAGATACCGTTTCGGTGAGAGCATTAAAGTCCGTGAGAAGATTAATCCGGGATCACTGGCCTGCATGGTGCCCAAGCTGTCTTTACAGCCCCTGGTCGAAAATGTTTATCAGCACGGGATATTCTCCGGAAGGGGCGAGGGCGAGATGATTATTCGAACAAAGCTTGCCTCCGGAATTTTGCTAATTGAGGTGGAGGATTCAGGGCAAGGTTTATCTCAGGAAAGAATCGATGAAATTCATAAATTGTTGAAGCAGCCGGCATCGGCTCATGGGCCGCGCATCGGTTTGAAAAACGTTCACAATCGCATCCAATTAATGCATGGGGCGGACTGTGGAATACAGCTTCAGAAAAATAAAGGGAATGGTCATACAGTGGTTTCCATCAAGCTGCCGGTTCACAAGGAGGAGATGGTTGATGAAGATCGTCGTGATTGATGATGAGATACTCGTACGCAGAGGGATTATGAGCATGAATTGGGAGTATTATGGGATAGAAGTGGCTGGTGAAGCTGCCGACGGAGAAACTGGCCTTGAGCTCGTAAGGCGTACGCTGCCAGACATAGTACTAAGCGATATTCGGATGCCCAAAATGGATGGGTTAACGATGATACGTATGATCAGGGATGAATTTCCTGAGATGAAAATAATAATACTTAGTGTGCTGGAGGATTTTGAATCAGTCAGGAATGCCCTTCGCTTGGGGGTAACCGATTACGTACAGAAATTTCTAATGGGGCCGGACGAACTGCTGGAAACGGTGTTGAACATCAAGCGAATTCAGGATTGCACAGGTAAAGCTCGTCCGATATCCAAACATGACACACTACCCGACAAGTTGTCTGATTGCGAGTTGGAGAAACCGGAGGCGGACTTTTATGGACAAGCGCTGCGCCCGGAAGACGGCGCGAGAACGCATGCTGCCGTAAGTACAAGCATAAACTTTTTTGCCGTCGAACATTTAAAACAATACTACACGGTACTTGAAGGGCCTGAGGAAGCTATTGCTCGCGAAGGTTTCGAACGTTTGTTCCCGTTGGATGCAGATGAGTGCATCGCTGAGCAAAATATAAAAAATGAAATATGCCTATGGGTTTCCACCGTGGTCTCTCTGATGCAGGAGTGGGGCGGGAATATTCAGCAATTCTGGAACCATTCGTCCCCCTACAATCAAATTTCACAAGCTGCAACCTACCAGCAATTAAGAGGTTGGTGTCTCGATTTTCACATGCTGGCTTGGGAGACGCTGCATATTCTCAAAGCCTCGCATCATCGAATCGAGATTTGTAAAGTCATAGATTATTTACATGCTCATTATATGGACCAGATTCAGGTTACTGACATGGCACATTTGACCAATCTAAGTGTAAATTACTTTAGCTACTTGTTTTCCAAGGAAATGGGAGAGCCATTCGTCAATTATTTGCAAAAGGTTCGCGTGGAGAGGGCGAAAGAGTTGCTGAGAAGCAATCAGTTACACTGGATCGACGTCGGAGAGCAGGTCGGCTTCCGCAGCACAAAATATTTTGCGAAAATTTTCAAAAAGTACACGTCTGTCTCTCCTTCACAGTATAAGTATTGAGTCTCGAAGAATCGGTGATCAATATCGAAGAATTGCAAACACACCCTTTAAAGAGCGGATGGTTGCTCAATAGGAAATAATAAATACGTTCGTATTTCAAAGATGCGTGAGTTTCTGAATAATAGCGCTTACATTATAATTTTCTCAAAAGGAGGTGAACTTAGTATGAATAGATCGGAAGCACTTCGAGGTTGGTTGTTTATTTTCCCCAGTTTGCTTGGCTTTGGGTTGTTTACATTCATTCCCATTATTTTCTCTTTGGTAATCAGCTTTGCCAACTGGAACTTTTTAGAGGGGTTCTCTGGGATCGAATTTGTGGGATTCAGCAATTACACAAAAATGTGGAGTGATCACTGGTTCATCGACAGTCTGAAAAATAATCTGGTTTTCACCTGTGTCACGGTGCCCGCGACTATCGTCTTGTCTCTGCTGTCGGCCCTCGCATTAAATAAAGGCGCATATCTCAAGTCGACATTCCGGATGCTAATCTTTATGCCTCACATCTCTAGTTTAGTAGCAATATCGGTCGTGTGGGGAGTTTTGTATAACCCGTCTCAAGGTCCAATCAATGCTTTCCTTAGAAGCTTGGGAATCAGCGACCCTCCCGGATGGCTGTCCAGCTCGACCTGGGCATTGCCCGCGATCATGATTATGACCATTTGGTCGAACATCGGGTATAACATGATCATTTATTTGGCTGGCCTTCAAGGTATACCGAAGGATTTATATGAGGCTGCCAAAATCGACGGTGCCGGCTCTAGAGGCTGCTTCTTTCACATTACGCTGCCAATGCTGTCCTCGACAACTTTTTTCGTGTTAATCACAAGCATGATTCATTCCTTTCAAGTGTTTATCGCTGTGTTCTCGATGACGTACGGCGGTCCTGGAACGGCTACTAGCGTCATAACTTTTTATATTTACCAGTCTGCATTCAAGTTTTTCGATATGGGTTATGCTTCGGCGATGGCATGGATCCTTTTCATTATGATTTTCATCATTACCATCGTTCAATGGCGAGGCCAAAAGAAATGGGTGCACTATTAATAGGGGGGGCGACATGAGAGGTTTTTTACACAAACAAACGTCTTCATCCAAAGAGGTTGTGTCCAAATTGATGCTCACAGTGGTGCTGGGCGCATTAAGCCTGACGATGGTCCTGCCTTTTATTTGGATGCTGTCCACCTCTTTAAAGGGACAAGCTGAAGTATTCGTGTTTCCCGTAAAGTGGATTCCCTCGGTATTTCGCTGGGATAATTACAAATCGGTATGGATGGGATCGAATCCGTTTTGGTTATATTACTTGAATTCCATTAAAGTAACGATATTGACGGTGGCAGGTACGGTCGTTATTAGCTCGGCTGCGGCATATGGCTTCTCGCGCATCGTATTTAAAGGACGGGACACGATTTTTATGCTTTATTTAGCAACATTAATGATTCCAGATCAAGTCACCCTTATCCCCAGATTCATACTGTTTAAGTATCTAGGCATGTACAATTCCCACCTGGCCCTTATCGTACCTGGCGTTTTCGTAGTGTTTGCAGTGTTTTTACTTCGGCAATTCTACATTACGATTCCCCATGAATTTTCCGAAGCTGCCCGGATAGAGGGAGCAGGCCATTTCCTGATTTGGACAAAAATCGTGATGCCTCTTTCGAAGCCGGCGTTGGTTTCACTTGTGATTTTGAACGTAACGTCGAACTGGAATGAGTTTATCAATCCTCTTGTATTTTTGTCAGACAATAAATTGTATACGGTACCGCTTGGTTTAACGAACTATATCGATGAAATGGGAACAGACTACACTCTAATGATGGCTGCTTCGGTAAGTGCCGTTCTGCCGATCATCCTGATCTTCATTCTCGCTCAGCGATGGTTTGTGGAAGGGGTTGTTTCCAGCGGTATTAAAGGTTGATTTTTAATCAAATAACATACGGAGGGCAATATGAGAATTAAGTCAATCGACATCTATGTTCACAAATCCCCTAAGCAAAGCGTGCAATTAATAAATTCGGCTGCTACAAAGCCTGACTCCGATTATTACCGACATCCAAAGTATAAAGCAATTTATTCGACCAAGCAGGAAACACTGCTGGTGAAAATAGAGACGGAATGCGGATTAACCGGCTGGGGCGAAGCTTTATCGCCGATCGGTCCTGAGGTCACCGGCAATATCATCAAGCGAATTTTGACACCGCTATTGCTAGGCGAAGACCCGCGCCAAATCGAGGTTTTATGGAATCGCATGTACGGCTCGATGAGAGAACGAGGTTTTTTCTCCGGGTTCATGCTGACGGCCATCTCGGCTGTCGATATTGCATTGTGGGACCTGTGGGGAAAATCGCTGCACCAGCCGATACATGTGCTGCTCGGTGGTGCGGAAAGAAAGCGGATACATGCTTATGTTTCGGGGCTGTACGCAGATTCAGACTCGGAGAAGGGCAAGCTGGCGATTCAGTGGAAGGAACAGGGCTTCGACGCCATCAAGCTGCATTTGGGCTTTGGGATCGAACAGGATGCCCGAACCGCCCAGACGATAAGGGAAGCGGTCGGGGACGGTTTCCGATTAATGGTTGACGTGCACCAGCAATATTCGGTGTCGCAAGCGATTCAATTGGGCCGCCGGCTGGAAGCCCTCGGTTACGATTTTCTTGAGGCTCCTGTTGCCAGTGAGGATATCCAGGGAATCGCTGAAGTCAGCCGGGCGCTGGATATGGCCGTAGCGATTGGCGAAGAGATCCGAACGCGTTATGAGTTCAAGGACCGGATTAACGTAAGAGCCGGAGATATTTATCAGCCGGATATGGGTTGGGTTGGCATTTCCGAGATGCGTAAAATCGCCACGATGTCGGAAGCCTTCAATATTCAGATTGCTCCACATTTAAGCAATGGGCTAGGTATTTGCATCGCTGCGACGTTGCAGCTATGCGCTAATATCCACAATTACTACACGCTTGAGTTCCAGCCAAACGTGCTGCCGGCGGCGAACCGGCTTCTGAAGGAGCCTATTGTTTGCAAGAACGGGTATTACGAATTGCCAGAAGGCCCTGGGTTGGGCGTTGAGATCAATGAATCTGCGCTGATGCAGTATGCAGAGTTATTGTAGGAGACAATACAAGGAGGGTTCATATGAAGAAATTACTTTTGACAGGATTGGTTTTAAGTATGATGGGGCTTGTAGCCTGTTCGCAATCGAATACGGACAATGTGGGCAAGCAGATAGAAGGAACGGTGACAACGCCGGCCAAAAATGAGGTGATTAAATTAAAGATGTGGGGAGCGATTCCACCTGAAAACGGTCCTCAGCAGATGGTCGACAACTGGAATAAGGCCAATCCGAATATTCAGGTGGAATATCTTCGGTACGTGAATGACGATGCAGGCAACACGAAGCTGGATACAGCCTTATTGGCGGGTGGGCAGGTAGACGTTTTTATTAACTACGGTATGGCACCAATGCAAAAGCGAATTAAGGCGAAGATTGCAGAGCCTCTCGACAGCTATTTCGCCAAAGACAAGTTCAACATTGAAGAGAATTTCGGCGATAAATCCATTCTAAAGATTAACAACAGCTCCTATTATATTCCGGCCATTATTTTAAATGAATTCGTATCTTTAAATAAAAGCTACCTGGACGAAGCGGGTCTTCCCATTCCCAAAACGTGGACTTTGGACGAATACGCGGATTATGCCGCCAAATTGACGAAAGGCGATGGGGCGAGCAAACGTTATGGTTCATTTATTGGCTGTTTGGAGCCGAAGACCGCCTGGATGAATTCGATCGTCAAGACGGAGCTCGGTCCAGATGCGTACTATAAAAAGGACGGAACGAGCAATTTCGATGCACCGCCATTCAAGAAATATATCGATGTCATGGTCAATTTGGAACGGAACCTAAAAGCGCAGCCGGCATATGCGGAAGCGAACACTACTAAATTGCAGGGCACCAGCATGTTCGCTACCGGAAAAGCAGCCATGAATCTCTGCGGTACGGCCAGCATTCGGACGATTAAGGATATAAAAAACTTTCCACATGACTTTGTAACGGCATTGGCGCCGACACCTAACATTTCTTCGGTGGGCAAATATCCAGGTGGCGGTACTTCCTATTTCGATTACGTATCTATCAACGCTGATTCCAAATATAAGGATGCGTCCTGGAAATTCCTTAAATGGTATGTGACAGAAGGAAACGAACCGTTAATTGCCTCAGGACGGGTGCCTTCTTGGAAAAAGGTGGACAGGAACAAAGTACTTAAGCTGCTGCTTGGCGATAATCCGGAAAAACTGTTTGATCTGGAATCGTTTAAGCGTGTGATCTTCTCCGAAAATGACTATGTCGTGGATTCGAATGTGGAAAAGCTTCCGGAACTGACTAAGGTGGTCAATGAGGAAGTAGAAAAAGCACTGCTCGGCGAACAAACGTCGGCAGCCACAATCGCAAACATGAAGAAAAACGGTGATAAGATTTTGTTAGGTAAATAATGAAACCACTTGAAGGGAAGTTATTCGGAATGACTTTAACGCAGCCATATGATGTTGCAGTGATTGGAGGAGGTCCGGCGGGTGTGGCTGCAGCGGTTGCAGCTGCGAGAGCTGGGGCTCGGACGGTCTTGATCGAGCCGACCCCGTATCTAGGCGGTGCGGGCACCGGAAGCATGGTCGGCCCATGGATGACCAACTTCTACAAAGATACCCAAGTTATTCGGGGAGTGTTCCAAGAAATTGTAGACTTGCTTGTGGAATACGAAGGGTCTACGGGGACGATCAAGTGCCCTTACAAGGATCCGAACAGCACGTGGGGGACAGGCGGACATATCACCCCCTTTGATGTCGAAATTCTTAAATTCGTATTGAACAAAATCGTGACGGAAGCCGGTGTCGACCTTCGGTTAAACACGAGAGTCGATCAAGTCGAAACTGAGAGCGGCCTCGTTAAATCCATAGGAACTGTGACTAAATCCTCGAAGCAACTCATAAAAGCAAGTGTTTTTATTGATTGTACCGGTGACGGGGATATTGCTGTCATGGCCGGCGCTCGTTACGAATACGGACGCCAAAAAGATGGGGCTGTACAGCCGGTAACTTCGATTTTCAAGATGAGCTATGTTGATACTGACTCTCTTATCGAATACACACGGCAGCATGAGGATGAACTCGTCTGGGTTACCTATCCGATCTTGCCGCCAAACCTGCCTTCGTATTTTTCTGACTCGATGGTCGCTTTCAGCGGCTTTAACAATCTGGTCCTTCGAGGGCGGCAGCAAGGTGAGCTTAATCTCGGACGTGAGCGCGTCACACTTTTTTCCGATTACCGAAAAGGGGATGTGCTGTTCAATGCGACAAGATTAAATGAGATTGATGGCACCGACAATCGGGACCTAATCCGGGCAGAGCTTGAGTTGAGGGATCAAGCAATTTCTTTGGCTCAATTCGCCCGGAAGTACTTTCCCGGATTCTCCAAAGCTTCAATTTCTGGCTTAGCTTCGAAAGTCGGAGTTAGAGAGACGCGGAGAATTGTCGGGGATTACATCCTGAATGAAAACGACGTTCTGAAAGGACGGAGCTTCGCTGACGGCATTGCCAAAGGCTGCTTCCCGATTGATATTCATAACCCGAGGGATATGACCAACCAATGGACGGAATTGGAGGGGGCATATGATATACCCTACAGATGCTTGCTTCCGTTGGGCCTCGACAATGTGCTGGTCGCAGGACGCAATATTTCAGCAACCCATGAAGCATTGGCTTCCTCGCGCGTTCAATCCCATTGTATGGCTATCGGCCAAGCGGCAGGCGTAGCTGCTGCACTTTCGGTCAGGCAAAAAATCGCAACACGGGAGGTAAACGTTTCCGAATTGCAGCGAATCTTAAGAAGCCAAAAGGCTATTGTCGCAGGCGATGCGTAAAGGAGGAACGGCGCAGATCAACCTAGAGACGAGTGACTGAGCATAAGCACATTCGTACAGGACCACCCGGATTTCGTAGGCAGCAGCTCCTTCGAAATCCGGATATTCCATGGAGACGGCGGAATTCATGATTAATTCCTAATGACTGGAATCATCTCCGAGCTGCTGATTGAGGGATCAATCATGAGTCAAAGTGGTCAATAGAGCTAGTTGATAAAATATGTCCAGATAGAGGAATACCCCAAAGGTGTCTCGATTTTCGATCTGATCCGGCAACATTTCAGCGTACACCAGCTTGACGTTTTCCCATATCCGAAGCTTCCCGAATATGTCAATGGAGACCCGAACCTACTAGCTAGCAAGGCATTGGGCATGAACGAGGTGGAGCTTTGAAACCTCTGAAAGATATTTTATTGAGTTGAACATTACTGTAAAGTGCATAATTAGGCCAAAAAAGATTGAGAACGAATACCAGGAGGTGGTTCCAATCGAAGATTTTGTTCGGAGCAGTATAATTTCTTGGAAATGGTGGACTTGTCTAGCATTATCCGTATTACCATGGATATTGTGGTTGATCTACGATAGAAGAGATTATAGAAAACAACGTTTATACGCCGGGGCTGTCATAGCTCTCATTTCATGCATATTGGATGCTTTGGGAGTCACATTGGGTTACTGGGAGTACAATGTACAATTATTGCCTATACCAATTGGAATTCTCCCGTATGATTTTACTCTTATACCTGTAATTATAATGTTTATGATAAAAAGTGATTCGATAAAACAAGTATTCATAAAAGGTAGTCTATTTAGTTTTCTCACAACGTACATTGGACATCCATTATTTGATCAGTGGCTTCATTTTGTCAATCATACTCATTGGGAAAATAGTTTGTCACTACCAATTTATTTATTATTATATATTATTGCAAATTGGTTATTTTTAAAATTAAGTTACAGGTAGTAGAACAGCTTAACCCGAATGCGACGAGCGTAAATGTTGAAGGTTTATCAGTTTTGCTCATATAAAAGCTTTTATTATTTAATAAGAAAAGCATATAAATTGGATCTAATGCCAAACTTTGAATATATAAAAAAGTATTTATGATTTTTGCAATTCTTCAGTACTCATTGAAAGCAACTTTTAAAGTTATTCGTCCTTTATTGGTAAATTACATTTCCAATCTAAGAAAGACTTGATGTTATAGGTTTGGAATATTATTCAAGGGAATCAGTTTCTTAGATTTCTGTTGAGTGTCTAATGATCTAGAAAGAGTAGAAGGTTAAAAAGTATCAAAGAATCAAAATATAAATTTATTCTATTAATATATAAAATATCATCTTAGATGGAAATTAAATAAAAAAGGAGAGAATCGGAAAATGAAGTGTAATATGGGCACTGATAATTTTGCCTTTGATGGACAATGGATTATTCTTAAAGCTGATGATCTAGTCTATTCGGAGGATAGCCCCGATGGCTTGTCTCCGGCATGGAATCGTTTCTTTAATGAGATGGAGCGACGCGGAATTGTTGCAAGCTTGGGGCTTATCGGGAATACCCTGGAAAACGCAGATGAACGGTTTGTTTACAGAGTGAAGCAACTGATAGAAAAGAACGGTCATGAAATCTGGAACCATGGATACGATCACATGCTATCTAAGGAAAACGATCAAAACGTTGTATGCTACGAGTTTCAGAATACGTCAGCTGAATATCAGTTGGAGCATCTTTTGCGCACACAACAGTTGGCACGCAAGCGTTTAGGGGTAGTGCTTCGCACATTCGGAGCACCGGGCAATGCCATAGATGATCATACAACGAGAGCTTTGGAAGCAGTGCCGGATCTTATGGTTTGGCTGTTTGGTCGCCTGAGCAGCAAAGCAGTGCTGGAGCGGGTTGTTGATATTGAGCACCCTGTCATTCACCCCAATCTAGAAGCTTTCCAGCAGCAATATGAAGCCAAGGGGGTAGACAAGAAATATCTATTACTTCAAATTCACCCCCCACACTGGAATGCTGCGGATTTCACAGAATTTGTTCAGGTCATGGATTATCTGGAGCAGAAACCGGTGCGGTTTATCACTCCTTATCGGTTTTATACCCAGTATTATCAATAATACTAGCTGTAAGCTTACAGAAAGCGATAGTTAATGCAATTGTAAAATCTGGCATCCCGTTGGAGGCGACGATGTGTCATACGGTAATCGTGATATTGCAATGTGTGATATTATAGGATTTAGGCAGTTTATCGAGCAGACAGAGTTACAAGAGGCAGTGGAAAGATTTCAACGACTAAAAAGGGATGCCATAGATCAAGCGACAAATCAAAGAGTTCATACGATCAATGGTCAAGGGGAATATCGTCTGCAAATCGAAGTTGTAAATTCAGTTATTTTTAGCGATACTCTTTTAATGTGGGTCGATGTGGCTGAGGAAAATCATGATACAATTGTCCCTGTAGCCAACTTTTTTGATGCGATAGGTGCACTAATGGCTTATTTCAGCAAATTTGGACCTGCCATTTCGTGTAGGTGTAAGTTATGGTGAATGCTTTATAGATCAAACCAACAATATGTATATCAGTCAGCCAATAGTTGATGCATATTTAACGGAACAAAACCAGCAATGGTTTGGTGGTGCATGCCATACTTCCTGCTTAAATGCTCCGTTTTTTCAAAATGTGGTAGTTGGGAATGGATTGGTTATACCGTACGAGGTGCCTGTTAAAAATGAAGGACGATATCTTGATAATGCAATAGAATGGGTTTCTTGGGCTGATGTTAATTTTGATGAATACTTGAAAGAAGAATTCTTCAAACCGATAATCATGAGGTAAAGCTTAAACATAAGAATGCACTAAATTTCTATAGGGTAATTCGTCCACCGCAAAACATTATTGACCTCTAAGAATTCGCCAGAAGTTCAGAAGTTCGATGATATCCCAATGATTCTTAATAAAAGTCTGCCTAAGAAATATGAGCCGAGAGATTCAGGTATCAACTCCTGTGTTTCCTCGGCCGTTCTTTTTTTATTTGATCTCCGCATCTTTGGAGAAAACATGCCAATTCGGAGTGTATATGAATGGTATAATCTAACTATAGATAATATTGTGGAGGTTTTAAATATTCACACAAATGATGGCGGATTTACAAGAAGAGATCTACTAATAGTCATAGAGAAGAACATGTTCGTTACAGAAAAAAATCTTAAAAGGGAGACGACTTCATTTGGGAAATATAATTAATCGAATTCAAGATGCTGTTAAACATATATCAATGTTCTATGAGCAAGAGCTTTATACAATTGAAATTTTTAATTTATTACTGCAAAATGTTGATGAAATAACACTTTTATTGATGAGTGATGATGAAGTCAACAGTGAAGAAATTATTTTTCTGAAAGATTCTATAGAAAGAAACAATGACAAAGATGATATTGATGGAATTGAAGGTAAACACATATTTCGTAGGAAGCTTGTGGCAGATTATTTGCTAAAGCTATACTTAACTGAAGCAGGTGTAACTGACCAGGAAGGATATATCTATTGTATTATTTTTCTTCAAAATAGGATAACAGAAACTACGCACAACATGTACAGCTATAAAGAAAGGTTTTATTATAAAAATATTCTGTGTAGTGAAAAAAGGGATAATTTTGAAGGTATGACTGGTCTTATAAGAAATGAGTTAATAAATTTTGATGTGAATTTATTCTATTGTGAGAAAATATTGAAGTTTATTAATGATGAGTTTAAAGTTAAAGGAGTATTTCCGACTGACTTGATCTTTGTCAAGCAGTTTATTAATAATTCTTATCTTGTTTTGATTCTTACTTCTACAAAATTGTTTTCAACTGCAAAACCTGAACAATCTAACAATTTTGGATTTGATTATTTGAAGCATTACAATTTTCTATCTTGTATCTCAGACTTAAGAGAATCAGTTAAAGAATTTAATCGTGGAGAAGTCAAGGACTTGATCAAGCGTGGAAAAGAACTTGTGAGGGATATTATTGATCTAAGACATTATTATATTGCACATTATGATATTGCTAACCTTCACTTAGTTAAGAAAATAGAATTAGATTTACAGTTGTTTAAAGATATCTATGATGTATCAGTAAGAATATTTGAACTATTATCATTACACAGGTTTCAAAGGTTAAACATTACTTACACTAATCTAATACAACTACATGGTTTCAAAGAAACCGTATGCCAAAATAAGCTATTAAGAGGTATGCAATCAAATGATATTGATCGCTTTTTTAATGCGTTAAGGAAAAACTTCCTTTTAAAAGAAGGCATAGCTGAAATTTAGAATTTAATAGTTTTTCTCTTTTTTGCAAATAATAAATTCTTCCTTTTTACGTACGATCCTTATCTGCATTAGAATTTTGCAGGCGCAAGGGTGCTTTGGAAAATCCCGCAAAAACATTGCAGTTTGTCACAATTCGTATCCAATTTCATTATGTTTCTTTGAGTTTCTCATGAGTTCTCTCGGAGTTATGAGATTTAAATTCGTGGATTTGGTGGGGGTAATAAAGAAATATAAGAACTAATCAGGTAGGTTCTAAACCAGTAGTACAGAAAGTATGATTTCGATTCTTATTGAGGGAATAAAATCCAATGTAGAGCCTTGATATTGCTAAGCATGCTCCTTTGTAGGCCCAAAAATGAGAATTGAACAAGGGATACATTGGTGCATTATTCTGTCACTCTCCCACTAAGTCTACTAAACTTAAATAGTTTGCCTAAGAGCCGAGGAAAATCAGGAGTGGATTCCTATTTCTCCTCGGATCGGAATAGATCTAAAATATCATTTGATAAGGAGGAGAGTTATGCAGAAAGTTTATAACTTGTTTTTGGATTCAGTAAATGAATTTTCAATTTGTGAATATACGTTTGTAAAAGTTGAAAATTACGAAGATGTTAAGAATAGCGGTTATAAGAGACATGAAATCATTGAACAGGATACATTCGACAGCAAAGGATGGTTTTTTGTTGGTGATTATATATGCCTGGAGATTGAAACATTGGAAGATTGGAATAAATATTCAGGAGATCAATTAGAACTAAAAGGATCATTCCGAAATGTGATCTTAAAAATAGAGCATATTTTGACTACCATTAGTTCTCAGAATGTAAAAGCAAATAAACTTGATAAGTTAATATTTTTTTATATTGAGATGCAGAAAAATGCATATCTTGATACGAAAATTGCACTATTAGGACCTCTTATTAATATTCTCATTGACTTAAATGCTTCTAATGTCTCTAATGATGAAGTTACGATGAAAATTGAAATGCTGAATAATTTAAAGAACAAAGTAAATCAAGATGCTAACTATTCTCCAGAAGAAAGAGAATCAATTTCTATCGGAATAACTAAGTTTTCAAGTAGTCTTGGGTCAGACTTCACCGATAGAACAATTCACTTTTTAAAAAGTCATGAGTTTATATCGAGTTCACATAACATAGAAAATTTCGACGAAAAAGTTCAATATTATGCTCAACTCATTAATGCTCTTAGGAATGGAATTTTACATTCAGGTAACCTTCGTGCATCTGGGATAGAAAGAAAATTTAAAAATGCTAGATTGCCTACAGACGAGTCAACATTTACTTCAAAATTAACCCAGTCTAAAACTTTATTTTGTGTTCTGACTGGTTTTTTGTTTGGTAGAATCGAGGGTAAGGGAATTTGACGAGCAGAACAAGACAGAAAGTAATCTAAATCCATGGAAAAAGCCATGGGGAAAATAAAAAAAAGGAGATGTGCTGGATTTCTGCCCTAGTATCTAATCAAACTATGATCTGACAAAGTTCTTTATCTAATCCCTCTGATCTCCAACTAGTGTGTTATCTCTGATACTCCATACGACTTTTCCTAATGATAGTAAAACTCCTTATTTTACTATCATTACTTTTTAATCAGTAAATAATTCCTGTCCACCAACCTAAATAAGTGTCCATGGGTAAAAATAACTGTCCACGGATACACTAAAGACTGGAAACTGGTCGATTTTTTTCTCGATCAAAATTCCAGTCTTTTTCGTTGTAATCAGGGTGAAGAGAAGAGGGGTAGCTGGAAGGAAACAAGGAGATTAAACCGAATACATATATGAGAAAAGTCAGTAATAGCAAGGGATACAGCGTGTTTCGATACAGCGGCCGAAATATAAGAGTAAAAGGCAGAGGGGAATTTGAATAGCCTTTTCCTATGCATCTATTCAAACCTTCGATCTGACATAAAAGGACAGTAATTATTATCTCGTTTCGTTCACAATTGAACCAGTTTTCAGCCAGTTTTCACTCCGATTATGTAATCGATGAGGACAGTAATTATTATCTTGATTTATTACTCGATTGAGGCTTAAATTCCTTGTGGGGTAAGGGATAGCGGGGATTGATGAGGGGGAATTGAAGAGAACAGTAATTATTATCTCTCTACAGGATGGCGTAAGGATAGGAAAGCATAACCGTTGTGAGTTGTCATTCACTTTGTCACTAATAAGAGTATCCCGATGTGGCTCAAAGCCTTCTACATCGGGATTTTTTATGTTTTTTACAAATCTGAATGGTTACACCCGATTCTTATACACCCTCATCGCAAAGAAAAAGGATACTAACAAAATCCCAACGCACCACGCAAGAGCGATCCATATATCATTGCCCACCGACTGCTCTGCCAGTAGCGCACGGATGGCGTTCACAATCGAGGTCACTGGCTGGTTTTCAGCAAAGGCGCGTACAACTGTCGGCATCGACTCGGTCGGCACAAACGCCGAACTGATAAATGGCAGGAAGATAAGCGGATAAGAGAATGCGCTTGCACCTTCAATCGTTTTTGCGGACAGTCCGGCAATCGCCGCGACCCAAGTTAGCGCCAGTGTAAACAACGCAAGTATGCCTACTACGGCAAGCCAAGGCAGTATACCCGCGGAAGAACGAAAACCCATAATCAATGCTACAAGAATGATGACGACTAGTGATATGGCGTTGGAAACTAGAGAGGTCAGTACATGCCCCCAAAGTAAGGCGGAACGTGAAATCGGCATCGTGTGAAACCGCTCGAATATGCCTCGCTGTTTATCCATAAACAGGCGGTAAGATGTATAGGCTATTCCGCTTGCGATCGCCATAAGCAATATGCCTGGCAACAGGTAATTCACATAGTTATCCGTTCCGGTTTGAATGGCGCCGCCTAACACATAGACGAACAGGAGCATCATTGCAATTGGCGTGATGCAGACCGTGATGATGGTGTCCATACTACGGAAAATATGGCGCATGGAACGTCCTAGCATAACGTTAATATCGGTGAAGAAATGATTCTTTGCCGTTTCCATTTACTTCGCCTCCTTTTTGCCGACGATAGAGAGGAAGATGTCCTCTAATGATGGCTGTTTTTCAACATACTCCACCTTTGCAGATGGAAAGAGCTTTTTGAGATCTGAGAGCGTGCCGCTGGCGATAATCTTACCCTCATGAAGAATAGCAATTCTGTCAGCAAGCTGCTCAGCCTCTTCCAAATACTGCGTGGTCAGGAGTACCGTCGTGCCACCGTCGGCAAGTTCTTTGACAATCTTCCAAACTTCGATACGTGCCTCGGGGTCAAGGCCAGTGGTCGGCTCGTCGAGGAAAATGATCTGTGGTTTTCCCACAAGGCTCAAGGCGATATCAAGTCTGCGCCGCATACCACCTGAATAAGTAGACGCTCTGCGGTCAGCGGCTTCTGTCAGGTCGAAGCGAGTTAGTAAGTCGTCCGCAACCTGACGTGGATTTTTGAGGTATCGCAGCTTGGCAATCATGATCAGATTTTCCCGACCGGTTAATATTTCGTCCACCGCGGCAAATTGACCGGTCAGAGAGATCGCCTGCCGGACATGATCGGGTTGCTTCGTAACGTCGAATCCGTTTACAGTGGCCGTTCCGCTGTCTTGTTTGAGCAGCGTGGTAAGGATTTTGACAACTGTTGTTTTGCCAGCCCCGTTAGAGCCGAGAAGGGCGAAAATACTGCCCTTTTCCACCTCGAAATCAACACCCTTTAGGACTTGATGCTGCTTGTAGGACTTGTGCAGTCCTTTGACTTGAATCGAATTATTGGGCATAACTTCCCCCTCCTTATCGAATAGTAACCTTAGACAAATCGGCCCCCATGCCTTTAAGCGAAGCATAGGTCAGTTTATCCATGACTGCCTCATCAAAGCATATGGTTTTGAAAGCACGGTAATACTTGTTGGTCAACGAAAAGAACGCTTGAAAGGACACATTCTTGAGTATAGCGCCTTTAAATGAAACTTCGCTTACTGCCGATTTGTCAAACTTAACGCCGATAAAGGTTTGCCCGTCAAAACACACCCCGCTCAGGTCGGAATATTCGAAGTCCACGCCGTCAAAGATACAATCTTCAAAGATTGTTTTTCTAAGATCGATCTTGCTTAGCGTGACGTCGGTCAGTTTTACACCTGTGAATTTGGCTCCTTCCATTCCCGAAACGCTGAAGTTGGTGCGTACAAGGATTGACTTATTGAAGCTTACATTAGTAAGGTCAGTTGCATTCAGGGTGCAGTCCGTCAGATTTGCGCGGTCAAAATTAGCTTCACGTACGTCGCTGGCCTTAAACGAGCTGCCAGTCAAGTCAGCGCCTGCAAAGTCGGCACCGCGTAACGCGCTAGCATTAAATTGACCTTTATGGGCCTTAACACCTGCAAAGTCACCCATTGCAAGGTTGCTTGCGCTAAAGTTGGTCACGAGTTGCCGTTCCAGTGAGCGGGAGAGGTTGGCGACCTCCAGGATTGTTTGTTCGATGTCGCCGATGCTTTCAATCGTCATATGAAACGCGGTTTCATCGTCTTTGCCCTCAGCTTTAAGTTCGCGGTAGCGCTCCTGCAAATCGGAATGCAGGTCGGTCTTTAATTCAGTAACACTTTTTACCCCATCGTATGGCGTGAAAACACTGTTCAAATAGTTCGTCAATTTTGGATTCATCATAGCAATCTCTCCCTTATAATAAGTTTTCTAGTACGCGCTTCGAATACTCCCAATTGTTTTTGTTACGGACGTAAGCACTCTTACCCTTTTCGGTAATCCGGAAATACTTGCGTCGTCCGCCCTGAGATTCATCGCCCCAGTACCACTCGATATCGCCGTCTGTCTCAAGCCGCTTGACGCTGGAGTACATCGTGGCTTCTTTTAATTCATATTCGCCGCCTGATCGCTCGGCAATCAATTTGACAATCTCGTACCCGTAGCGGTCAGCTTCGGACAAGAGCCGTAAAATCATAGTATCGGTATGTCCTCGCAGCAGGTCGGATGTAATTTTGTTCTCGCTCATATCATCACCTCGCACCTTTATAATACGACATAGTACTATGACTGTCAAGGTAGTATTTCAAATAAAATACTTTGTTTGTTCAAAAAGGCGAAAGTACACTACCTCAGCAGGAGTAACGACTCGCAGAAAGTGATTTGGAGATAAGAAGAAGGCCCAATAAGCCACCTATACGGCTTACTGGACCTTCTTTTTGCACTTCTCTTATAGCGTAGCGACAATTGGGCCGGGACTGCTCTATGGCTGTAAAGCCAACGACGCGGCAAAGGCAGACAAATAGTAAGCTAGTCCTGTTTGTTGATCTTCCAGAAATTTTAAGATGAAAGTCATCACTGAGGAAAATTGTGTCTGCGCTGCAAAATCCTGCGCGGATAGCACATGACCCTGTTTATTCAAAAAATCAAGATGGCATCGAATCAAAAACGATAGCCAGCATCACTAATTTTGCTTGGTAAGAGGAGACCGATTTTGTGATAATGATGCAGTGTTTTGATGGTTACGTTCGATAACTCCGAAACTTCTTTGACCGTGTACAGCATGGCTCATTCCTCCCTTCCTTATGTAGTTTAAAGTCTTACCCTAAGAGGAGAGTCAAGTTTAAGGTGTGCTTCTTTTTCACGCAAAATTTAATCAATCACTTATAATGAAATCGAATGAAGATAATGGGAGTTGATTACATGCGACTGATCAGAAAAATTACAGACAACGATATCCTCGGTAGTGCACTTGAATATATTGATACCATCTCTCGATACGGATCAAGAGGTGTTGTAGTTGATAACCTGATGAACGTTGCACTGATGTATATGTCCTCTACGAATCTGTACAAGCTGCCTGGTGGAGGGGTAGATGAAGGCGAGGATTCTAAGGATGCCTTTCTACGTGAAATTCAGGAAGAGACTGGTTATGATGCAGAAATCATTCATGAGTTGGGATATATCGAAGAGCATAAAAACAGAAATAACTATATGCAATTCTCCTACTGTTATCTAGCGAAAGCAAACGATAGCATCTGCGATCCGATGCTGACTGACAACGAAATACAACTAGGGATGGTTGTTCGATGGATGACACTTGACCAAGCATTGTCAGTGATGCAGGAATCAGTGTTAAATTGTGCCGATTATTCAGCCAAATTTATGCTTCTTCGAGATCAGACGATACTTGAAGAGGCCATATGTCGATTAACCGAAGAGGCTGTGTAGAGATCCCTATGCGAATGTCGCAATCTTACATGTCCTATGGCATCAATATGAACTAATAAATCGTTCTTCTATATGCTATTGTCAATCTGTATTGAAATGAAGGGGAATTCCGGACTTCAAACACTTTCATAGAAAGAAGGATTGACGACGATGAGCAAAAAGCTGCGTATTGGGATCATCGGAACTGGGGGCATTGCCAGAGCCCATATATCCGCGTATAAAAAGCTAGATTATGTGGAAATTGTAGGTGTGGCAGATGTAATTCCAGGCAAGGCGTTCGCATTTGCACAGGCGGAAGGATTAACGGAAGCTGCTTCCTTTGATAGTCATACGGATTTATTGCGCTTGGATTTGGATGGGGTTAGCATTTGTACGCCGAACGTTTCCCATCACATAACGACTGTGGATTCGTTGCGCTCAGGAAAGAATGTTCTACTTGAGAAACCGATGTCGGTGACACTTGAAGAAGGTGTTGATATGACACAGGCGGCGAAGGAGAGCGGGAAAATGCTAACACTAGGTTTCCAGCCTCGCTATGATCCGAATATGAAACTACTGCAAACGATTGTGCAATCAGGACGACTGGGCAATGTCTATTATGTAGAGACTGGTGGCGGGCGTCGTCGGGGTATGCCGGGCGGGACATTCATCAGTAAACAGCTCGCCGGAGCAGGCGCGATGGCGGATATTGGTTGTTACTCGTTAGATATGGCGCTGAATACGCTTGGATATCCCCGCCCGCTAACGGTGTCTGCCTTTACGTCTAACCATTTCGGTACGAACTCCCTGTACCATCCGGAAGCGAGCAAGTTCGAAGTTGAAGATTTCGGGGTTGCGATGGTGCGCTTCGAGAATGATCTTGTGCTTCAATTCAAAATTTCGTGGGCGATGCACATGGATACCCTAGGAGCAACGATGTTCCTCGGTACGGATGCGGGGCTTAAAGTGACGCCGGCCGGTGCTGGGCCGTGGTCAGGTGTATGGGATGGCTCCGTAGGATCCATCACGCTATTCCATGATGAATTCGGCGGACATACAGCGACGCCAGTTCCGCTTGTCGAGCATAAATTGAATTTGTTCGATCAGAAAGTACACGATTTTGCCGAAGCGGTTAGGGATGGTCGACCAGCTCCAATTCCTGGTGAGCAGATTCTTATCCAACAGGCGATTATTGATGGCGTGCTGCGCTCCGCGGCGGCCCGTCGTGAGGTATCGGTAGAGTTACCTCGCTGAAATTGTGATATATGAAATAAGGAAAAGCAGCCCAAATGGCTGCTTTTTCTTATGGCCTGCTGATGTATGTATGAATCGCAAGTCCATCCAAACCTACGAACACCTTGGTGTTCTTTTTTTCAAGATTTATGTCACAGATGGACACCGCCATTTGTCTTATCTAAGACGTTTTTTTTTGTCAGAATGACTGAAGTTTCTCTTTAGGAATGAAGGAGGGTTATTATGCAAAGTTCCACGATGGATCAACCTACAACGAATATGGAGGATTTGTATACAACCTACAAGCCTCATTTATTTTCCATTGCGTACCGGATGCTTGGTTCTAGATCAGATGCAGAGGATATGGTGCAAGATTTGTTCATTAGCATTCATGATCATATCAATGAGAATATTCATAATACCAAGTCATACTTAAGTAAAATGATGGTCAATCGATGTTTGAATGAATTAAAGTCAGCGCGAAAAAAAAGAATTAGCTATGTGGGAAATTGGCTGCCAGAACCAACCGTGCAGTTAGGCGAGGATCGTCCGTTGGAAAGCGCAGAGCGCCATGATAGGATTTCATATGCTTTTCTTATTCTGATGGATAAACTGACCCCCTTGGAGAGAGCGGTGTTTATTCTTCGCGAAGTTTTTGCGTATGAACATAGTGAAATTGGTGAAATGTTTAATAAAACGGAAGTGAATTGCCGGAAAATATACAGTCGTGTCAAGAAGAAGGTAGATGTGTCCTCAGAAAAGCAGGCAAGTTCATCCACCCGTCTAGTTCAAGAAAAGGAACTGGTGACACGATTCATTTCGGCGATTGCGAATGGTAACATTCAATCCTTGGTGGATATGTTAACAGAGGATGTCATACTGATTGCAGACGGTGGAGGGAAAGTATCGGCAGCTATCCATCCGATCTATTGGAAAGAACGCGTGCTCAAGTTATTGGGTGCTCTCTCACAAAGTCGCTTCCCAGTTTCGAAAGCGCAGCTTGCCCAGGTCAATGAGCAGCCAGGGGTATTGATATCGCAAGATGGTGTTCCAACTGGTGTCATTTGTTTTGAATGGGATGAACAAACCATGGCTATTCAACGAATTTACATTATTGTGAATCCAGATAAACTACAACATTTAGCTATTTGAGGGTTTACGGCGAAGTCGTATACTGCCAATTGCCCATAAAATCAAGGGAATGACAATGTAGACAGCGGGGTAAAAAAGCTAATCAGAAACATGCTCTTAAGTGTAAACGAAAGCCGAAGGTTGTGTGTGATATAGATGACGTATATCAACAAGATGAAAGCCATGACGTAAGCGATAAACTTCCAATTTTGAATTCCTGTCCACTCCGATAAACCATAGCTAAGAATAAATAAACATAGGGATAATTTAATGAAAGCTCCAAGCAACCAAAGTGGTATGAAGAAAGCATCGATATTCTGAACGAAATTGAGAATAGATACGAATTTCGTTAGTGAAAGTTGGGTTTCATCCATTAACTTAAAGGATCGTATGACAATATCGGAGCAATCCTTGAACTGTTCACTGAGATAGTCTTCATTCACTTCTATACTCGTGCTGATTGCCTCCAAGGATGATTCCCTCCAGTGCCTATGATCTCAGAGATAGTATGAACAGAGCGGAAAGTGCTTATGCAGAAATTGGCAGGTATGAGAAGGGGGAGCGAGTAAAAGATGATGTCACACATTAAAGTCGCCAGTTGTCTTAATAGTGTCAGAAAAAATAGGAGGTAATCACTTATGACACAACGTTTAAATTATATGCAGCAATCACCGGAGCTTTTCAAAAAAATGCTGGAATTCAGCAACGCCGAACATGATAGTGCGGTTGAAGAGAAGATTCTTGATCTAGTTCACATCAGAGCCTCACAAATGAACGGGTGCGGATTCTGTCTAGACATGCATGTTAAACAAGCCAAGATTCATGGGGAAGGCGAGCTTCGCCTATACCACACTGCAATATGGAGAGAATCAACACTGTTTACGCCGCGCGAGCGGGCGGCACTTGCTTGGACAGAGATTCTGACTAAGCTTCCTGAACATGGTGTGCCGGACGAATTGTATGATCGTGTTCGTGGACAGTTCTCTGAAAAAGAAATCTCAGATCTGACTTTCTCTGTAATGGCGATTAATGCTTGGAATCGCATTAATGTCGCTTTCAAGAACGTACCAGGCTCGGCTGATGCAGCATTCGGATTGACAAAAGCTGGCCTTAGCTAAATTTCAAATACAAAAAGATCTGGTGCTTCGCGCATCCAGATCTTTTTGGCATTGATGTCATTATTGCAAGGATGACTTCAATTTCTTCAATGAATTAGAGATCGCCTTGGCGCTCTCCGCACGGGACGTCTGACCTTGCGGATCCAAGCGATTGTGGTCTTTACCTTCGATCAAGCCAAGGACTATTGCTTTCTCAATGGCTTCTCTTGCCCAATCACTGATCAAGTCATCATCCGTAAATGTCGGTTTCATGCTAACGGCTCCAGCAGGAGTCCCGCTGACTTCCGCAGCCCGAAGCAGCATGACCGCCATCTGTTCGCGAGTTATCGTGAGGTCCGGAGCGAAGTTGTTACTTTCGGCTCCGTTCACGATACCAGCTTCTGCAAGCGCTGTGACGGCTTCGGCATACCATGCGTGCTCGGAGACGTCAGCAAAAGGAGACCGTTGTGTTGCTTTCAGCATCATAGTTCTTGCAAGCAACGCGGCAAACTCAGCTCGCGTTACGGCTCTGGCCGGTTCGAATGTCATATCGGTTACACCTTGCACGACGTGCTTTGCACTTAATTCGGAAATAGCCGGTTTCGCCCAATGTCCTTCAGGAACATCCGTGTAAAGCTTGTGGTACTCCAGAGTGATGTATGTACTGAAGTGATTCAACTGAGCCTCCAATACATCCCCTTTCAATTCCCCACCGACATACTCCATATTTCCGTTATTGTCGATATAATAGATGCCCAACAGGTTGGTGTCCACATTGGGATTGATCTTAAAGGTAATAGTGATTGGAGTTTCAAAAGTGCTGATTTCTTTCTCCTCACCAGTACTGTTCACAATGCTCAGATGGAAGTCAATGGCATCGCTAGCGCTTCTTACAACCACATTTGTTGAACCGTAGGCATGATTCAGCTGCGTGGTTACATTCTCTTTATCCAATTTGTTTAGTATGAAGGAAATTGTTCCGTCTTTCAGTTCTCCCTCGGTCGCTTGTGAAGCAATAAATTGTAGAGCATCATGGGTTAGTGTTACTCTCAGATCGTCTCTGATGATTTCCAAAGAGCCGGTTTGGAGCAATTCGATCGTATTGGCCGGCAGAATAACCTGGTTCTGTTCACCCGATAACTCGAAAATAACGTTCCCATTCACCTGAGTCAAATCTTCAGGCTTTACAATAAGCGAGGTTGTTTCCGGCTTTGGTGCAGGTGTTGGCACAGACTCTTGCGATGGGTTGCCTTCTGGGTCCAACGGTTTCCCATAATTCGTCCACTGTCTCAAATCGACAATCTGTAGTCGATCAAGCGTATAGTTGGCGGTATCCCGGTATTCGTTAGCGCCGGATTCGAACAATAAATACAGCTTCCCATTACGTTCGATCGTATTCTCCAACATAGGTGGGACGAGCAAATCGTTATTGCCGGCTGCTTTCGCTTGACTATCCACATACCACAAGGGAACGTCAATGGCATTTATCTTTACGGTCGTATCGGCTGTTCCGTTAAAATCAGGTTTATTGTATTTCAAAAGATTGCTGTCCCTGCTCCGCGAATAGGACTGGCTAAGCATGATGCTGTCATGCAGCATCGCCATTCCTTGTGTTTTATCCGGTATGGACAAAATCAAATCGGGAACAACCGCATTAGTTCCGTCATTTCTACCAGTCGGCAGAACATCAGTTTGGTCGTCCAATCGGTAACCAGCTACCCAGGCATATTGGTACGAATTGTCGCGGGTTAACACTTTATGACTGGCAGGTGTCGTGTAGGTAGGAGGGTAGTAATATTCTCCGACCCATAGAACGCCGTCGGCATAATTAGTAAAGGATGCGTTAGTGATCGTTAAAAACTTGCTTTCGAAAGAGACGCCGCCTTTATCCGGTGCGTTGATCAGGTCTTCCTTACTCAGTTGATAGATTGTTGACCCGGAAGCAATCCATACATGATCTTTGCTGACGGCTACTCCTCCGGCATGGCCGTTATAAGGCACATTGCCATCATATAGGTTTACATATTTGATCAATTGATCGGTTTTGGCGTCGATGATCGACAGGGTGCTCGGACGTTTGTCCTCCATATAACTGGTGATGATAATCCAATCCTCATCTTTGTCGTACGCCATTCCTTGCGGAACGAAATCTTCGGCAAGTCCAGGGATGATGGCTCCTTCACTGCTTACGTTCCATAGCGTTTGGTAAGCCGGATTAAATGAATTTATAGCCCTTTCCGTTTGTGTGATGCGTTGATGAGTTGGCGTTGCCGCGACTATCGCCGATCGTAGTGATTCGTTGTCAGATGAATCGAGAGCGGATATCTCGAAGGAATACGAGATTTCTCCTTGAAGCAGCGGAACATGTAACGTTGTTTGTCCGGCAGGTATCATGATGTCCAACAATCCATTTTTATAAATTTTATACGCGTTGATATCCGATTCTATGTTGGCGTTCCAGCTGAGCGAAACGTTACCTTCACCAGCAACAGCAATGACGCCAGTCGGAGCTGCGGGGGCAAGATCGTCTGTTTTCGTTCTTGGAGGCACTTGTCCATCCTGCAATACGCCAGGCGATGTGGATTGCATCGTACCGATCTTCCTCATGGTAGTCGAGCCGTCAAACGGGTAAGCATAGGTGATTGTCTTTTTCTCAGCATAGTCAGTAGCACCGTTATCGTTATAAATAGCACGGATAATTTCTGTTCCAGCCGGATCGGAAATCGCGATCGTTTGCTGACCAGCATTGATGAGACCGTTGACGTCATTTATTTTGTATATGTGTCCTTGTGGCATGTACTTTTCCGTATAGGCATCGAAATAGTAATGATTAAAATGCTCATCCGAATAAAAGTCGAGTCCGACATTGCGAGTCCAAATTAACTTAATTTCGCGTGGAGCGATCACGAATGATTGGTCGATCGTTTTCTCCCAGCTTTTCGTCACATCAGAACTAGTAAATTGTAGCTTGTAGCCCTGGAGATCTATCGAAGCGTTGCTTGAATTGAATATCTCTACGAATTCATAGGCATCATAACTGGTAGGCGCCCCTGAGGGTAAGTAGTTCCCTGTGTCTGGAGAAAGCTCTGTAATCAGAAGCTTAGGCAGCATCGCTTCTGATGGCGTCACGATTACCGCAGTGGATTTCAAGGATTCATTGCTTGCAGTATCTACTGCTGTTACCTCGAACTTATATGGTCGATTATTTTGTAAATTAATGATCGTAGTGGTTGTATGATTACCTAGCAATGTTTGAGTTAGAGTTCCATCCATATACACATTGTAATAGGCGACATCTGCCTCCAGGTTCGCATTCCAGCTCAATTCGCTGCTGTTTGTTTGTGATGCAGCAGCTACACCTGTAGGTGCGGCCGGTGGGATGGTGTCTGATGGCGATGGTGGCTGCTGAGCGGCAAATATGGAACCTGGTGTAGCGGTTTCGGCATATCCAAGCTTTCGCAATGTGATCGTTCCATCCGTTGGAAATTTGAAATTAGCCCCTCGATTTTCACCAACATCTACCGCGTCATAGGAAACCGTGCTGATCGGTACGTCGTTCGGTGCTGCGATAGATAACGTTCTAGGCGAGGCGTTGGCCATTCCTCCTAATGCATCAACTTCAACAAGCTGATCCGTGGTCAGGTTCGTCCCGTAGCTTGCATTAAAACCTGCCAATGTAGCTGTGTTCGTTGTGGAGTTGCTTGTATTTTTGGCCCATAACACGACTGTTCCCTTTGGCTGAATCACGATATCGGTTGTAATCGGCCATTTATATACAGTTGGCGTCGTGTAAATGACTTTATAGTCCTTCAAATGAATGAGTTCGCTGCCCGTATTATAGATTTCAACAAACTCATAGGCATCAGGCGTGCCGCTGTTCATATCAATCTTCAAGCTATCCGGTACGACTTCCGTGATCATCAGGGTAGGATATTGTCGTGGCGTGCCTGCGAGAGCATCCGATAGAGCTGATTCCTGGCCGATGTTATCCACGGCTGTGATCGTGAAATTATACGTGACATCGTTTGTCAATCCGTTTACCTTGTACGTCGTACCTGTTACTGTACCTGAAATGTTGCTGCCGTTCATATAAACCTTGTAGCCTGCTAAATCAGATTCCGTGTTGGCATTCCAGGTAAGCGTTGTCGATGTTGGGCCTGCAACCACCATCAAGCCAACAGGTGTTGAGGGAGGCAGGTCGTTATTCGTTAGCGTGGTTGTACGGACTGACGACGAGCGTGGAGATTCATTGCCATTGGTATCCTTAGCGGTTACTTGTATGTTATAGGTGGTTCCGCTCGTCAAGTCAGGGATCGAATAGGTTGTACCTGTCACGGTAAAGACTTGCTGAGTCTCTGCAAGGTAAACTTTGTAGCCGGCTAAATTCTCTTCTGAATTCGCGTTCCAGCTTAATTCAATGCTGTTTAAAAAAGGTGTTGCCGTCAAACCAGAAGGGATTGCTAGCGTGCCGGGTGTGGGTATTTGTCCGTTTGCGATTTTTGTTACATCCAAGTTCCCCGCAGTGTAGGTGTAAGTTACACTTTTGTCGAGTTTATTTGTGCCATCAACTACTCCATCGTTTATGTAAGCCCCGCTGATCACATTTCCATTAACGTCTGCGATCGCTACTCGCCGTTTCGATGAATCATGCAGCCCTTGACCACTCGTCGTCAAGGCAACTTCGAATACACTTTCTGCGGTTAGGTTGACGCCATAATTCGCATTAAAGCTGCTCAGTGGCACGATCAGCGGCACATTGGAGGCATCGGTTTTTTTCAACCAAAGCACCAAAGAGCTTTTAGGTCCAATCGTTTTGTTAGTAATAGGCCATGTGTTTTTGGGAGTCGTGTACGGTGAATCCGTATAGTACTGTAATTTGAAGTCTTGAAGATCGATCGTCTGCGACGTCCTATTAAAGATCTCAATATATTCATAGGATTGACTTGTACCACTTGAAGCGGGCACGATCTCGGTGATCACCAAGTCAGATGGACTTATTGCTGCGGCATGGGCAACTGGGACGGTTCCCAATCCTGCGACATTCACTACCAACAACGCGGCGACTAAGCACTTAGCGAACATTGCCGAAAAACTTTTCTTGTACAATGTAATTCCTCCATTTCATTTGGGAGAGTGAGAACCAAAATCCAGAAATCCAAAAAAACTGGAAAATCACATGGGAGAACGATGCTTCTAAAAGCTACATGTAGACTGACTCCTTTCTGTGAATAAACAACAAAAAGCCCTAACAACCGCGATGTATACACATCGCTTGGTGTTAGGGCCTCTCATTATCTCCTGGCCATGAAAACGCTTTTATTAAACTGTACGTTTAATATACTAGGTTTTATCACAAAAGGGAAGACAGGCTTAGAGGATTCTTATATTTATTATATAAAAGCTCGGGAAACAGTTACCAATAGGCAGGAGGTTCATAGTGCAGTATCATTTAAGTCAGGGTGATAATAATATGTTCATTTCTCCTATGATGCTGTACAATGCCAAAAATAACCAGCCGTTTTACAGTAAGAATCATATTGCCGAACTCAAATTAGATGGTTTACGATGTATTCTTTCCCATATGGATAAACTGTATGTGTATACGAGACACAATAACTTAATTACGCATAAATTCCCTGAGCTATTAAGATGCCCTGTACCGGAAGGCACCATACTTGATGGTGAATTAGTCGTACTGGATGATCAAGGAAAACCTGATTATGAAGCGATGTCCGCGAGGTTTTTATCTAAGAAAAATAAAATGCCTGTGGTTTTTTGTGCTTTTGACATTTTGCGATACAAAGGAATTGATGTCACAGGTTTAAGTTTGCTTCAACGCAAAGAGTTATTGGACCAGGCATTTATTGAAAATGAAAATTATAAAAAAATTGACATGTTTGAAGGAAGTGCAATCGATTATTACGAACAAGTTCGTGGCCGCGGGCTTGAGGGCATTATCATCAAATCCACAAAAGAAAATTCCACATATGAAATAAACAAACGCTCCATCCGCTGGCAAAAAGTAATTAATTGGACGTATGCAGATGTGTACATTTCTGGTTATAGGAAAAATAATTTTGCTTTATTAGCATCTATTGATGGGGCCGATGGATCCAAGTTGCCAGTAGGAATCATTGAATCAGGTGTATCCCCCCTTCATATGAAGGCCATAGAAGGCGTGAAGAGGCGATTAGTTTTCAAGGAAGATAAGAACTTTGCTTATATGGAGCCTCGGATCATGGCCAGGATCAAGACAAGGAGCTGGACCCAAAGTGGGAGACTGCGTTCACCGGAATTTATTGAATTTGTTATTTAATCGTAGAGAGGCTGAATTCACTAGGGAAGATTAGGTGAGTTCAGTCTTTTTCTGTGTAGACATATACCCATTCACTTACATAATTTGCATCGATTCCGCGCATGATATTCCTACTATCAACATGTCAGGATAATGGTGACTACGACCATGTTTTCCATAATAAAAAGGTTATTCAAATCCAAACCCAAGATCAATGAGTCCTATGTGACGGCGACTACATCTTTTCATTTCGTAGCGGAATTGCCTCAAATGCACACACAGTTTCAAGAAACGTTTCGTATGTTTCCTGATTTTGTTAGTAGAGAATTGGTGGTGAAGAAGGTTACGTATGGTGTTTTTTATCTCAGTAATTTGGTGGATTCGGATCTTCTCATCGAAGAAATTCTGAATCGATTACTTGAGATCGAAGATGTGCCTTCACCTGAGAAGCTGGTGAATTTAATCCCCATAGGTCAACGGCTGCTTGACGATAATTGGTACCCTTTGCAGCAGCGTATCTTGCAAGGCTGGACGTATATCCACATAAGCGGTTATCCGTATGGGATTCTAGCTAACACCGCTAAACGCAGAGAACGAGCGTTGACTAAGCCAGAAAATGAGAGTCAGATTCTTGGTCCGCAAATTGCTTTTACGGAAAATATGGAGACCAATGTAGCGCTGATTCATCAATATTTGCCGAATCCCGATCTATGCGAAATCGCCTTGATTAAGGGTGAAAATACTACTCAAACCAATATACGTATCGTCTATTTGAGTAATCGAGCTGATTTAGAAATGGTTACCCATATTTATAACAGCATCGAAGCGTTACAGCTTGAAGCGATACTGGATGCAACGATTTTAGCACAATGGCTGGAAGATAATCCAAGTTCGTTTTTCCCGCAAATGATTACCACAGAAAGAGTGGATCGGGCGATATTTCCCCTGTTGGAGGGGAAGGTTGTGATTACAGTTAGCGGCAGCCCACATGTCATAATATGTCCCAACACATTTTTTGATTTTTTCAAATCCATTGAAGATTACTATTTTAGATGGGCTACGGGGTTGTTTTTTCGAAACTTGCGAATTGTCGGTATTGCGATATCCCTATTTGCTACGGCAACGTATGTGGCTGCACTTACGTATCATTACGAAATTATTCCACAAGCATTGCTAGTCCCGCTAGCGCAATCACGCGCAAGAGTACCTTTTCCTCCGATCGTAGAAGCGTTAATCATGGAAATGATTATTCAGCTCTTAAGTGAAGCGGGTGCAAGGCTGCCTTCCAAAGTAGGGCAAACGATGGGGATTGTTGGCGGTATCGTCATTGGACAGGCAGCGGTACAAGCTGGTTTTACCAGCAATATTTTAATCATCATCGTGGCCTTAAGCGCCTTATCATCGTTCACAACACCTGTATTTGGCATGGCGAATGCAATTCGAATTATTCGTTTTCCCATCATCCTATCCGCGGGTATAATGGGCGGCTTAGGAATCGCTGTAAGCGTCGCTTTATTAATTTTACATTTACTTAGGCAATCTAGTTTGGGACAACCGTATTTCTACCCTCCTTACACAATTGAAGATAAAAACAAACGAGACGGCCTCATAAGGGTTCCTTACCAGCTAATCCCGAAACGATCCGTATTCGCTAATACGGGGGAGAACACCCTGAAGGGAAACAAGGATATCGATGAGTAAAACACAACAAACCTATATGTATAGCTCCTTTTTACTCGTGTTTATTATGCATGATGCTCAGGTGGGAGTAGGGCTTCCTGGTTACCAAAGAGTTGTGTTCGGTATAGCAGGCCATGATGCCTGGATTGCGGCCCTGATTGCTGGTTTACTCACTCAGCTCGTGGTCTGGTTGATGATTAAAACGTTGGCGAAATTCGAAGATAAGGACCTCTATGACATTCATTTACTGATCTATGGAAAAGTAATAGGCAAAGTCGCGAATCTGATCTATATGATGTATTTCTTAGTTGCCACTATTATTGTGACACGCAATTATGTCGAAATGATTCAGGTCTGGTTATTTCCCAACGCTTCACAATGGTTACTTACTTTATTAATTACAAGTATCGTGTTTTATGGGGTAAATGGGGGCTTGCGAACGATTGTAGGCGCATGTGTCATGTTTGTGCTGTTAACGGTTTGGCTGCTCTTTCTTCTATACTTTCCATTGATGTATGCAGAGTGGACCGGTGTATTACCCTTATTAGATACAGATCTGAAGCATCTGAGTAAGGGGGTGCTTTCCATGTCTTTAACGATGGCCGGGTTCGAAATCATCTATTTTATTTATGCCTATGCCAAAGATAAGTCCAAAGTCCAAAGATATACCCAAATTGGTATTATGAGTGTCACCTTTGTGTACACAGCGGTCATGTTTGTTTCTACTGTGTTCTTCAGTGGTGGTGAGCTTCTGAAGACGGATTGGGCTACGTTTACCATGCTGAAAATTATTAAATTTCCGTTTTTAGAACGGTTTGAATATATCGGAGTTAGTCTGTGGCTCTTAGTGATTCTTCCGAATCTGCTGATGTATAGCTGGGCCGCGACGAAAGGACTCAAACGTACTTTTTTCTGGAAGCAAAAATATTGGTTGTATGTATTCATGGGCATTGTCTGTATCGCTTGTTCTTTCATTGACTCCCGAATTCAGGTGGATAATATGAATAAGTTTTTTTCAAAGTGGGCCGTCTATATTGTTTATGTCTATCCTGTGATCCTTTTTGGAATGGCCCATTTTTATTCGTGGAGACATAAGAACAGGAGACAACCTGAGGTGATTACATGAAAAGATTCAATCTCATTTTCTTTGTGTTGCTCGTATTCGTTCTGGCTACCGGCTTGCGTCTGGAGAAAAATGTGTTGGAGAAACTAGGCATGGCGATTGCAATCGGGTATGACCATGGGGAAGGCGATAAAATAAAATCTACCTATGTGATCCATCAGATCGACCCGAATTCCAAATCCTCTGTTATGACGATTACTGGTGAGGGGCTGACTAGTAAAGGAGCTCGTGTAGCGGCGAATCGCAAATCGAATAAGAAGGTCGTTTCAGGTCAACTGCGGGTCGCTATTTATGATTATAAGCTCGCCCAGGGAGGACTTTTACCATTGGTAGATACCTTATTTCGGGATGCCTCCATTGCCAGCACGGTTTATATGGCTGTCAGTAAAGACAGTACAGAAGAACTATTAAAGCATAAATATCTGCAGTTCCCGGATGTCGGAACCTTTATTGTAGACAGTATCCATCAGAATATTATGGACGAACAGATGGTGTCAGGCACCCTTCATGAATTCCTTTCAGCCCTATATTCTACGGCAGACCCCATGGTACCGCTGCTGCAAAGAAAAGGAGATGCCGTAGAGCTGAAAGATGTGGCTGTATTCAGTGGTGATAAAATGGTCGGCACCATCGACCCGAGTGAAGCGTTCTTCCTTAAGACGATACGAGATCGATATAAGTCGGGGAATATCGAATTGTCCTTGGACACGAATCAATTGGGAGATATCGCGAAGAATATCCAAGAAAAGACCGTGCGAGTGGTCGTCGAGAATATAGCTAGTGACAGCACGAAAAAGCTAATTAGCCAAGACCCGCTTAAATTTCAAGTTGATATTAAAATGAAGGGCATGCTGACAGAAACGTCTGCACAGTTTGATCTCGGTCAAGCCGAAGTTATTCAAGCCCTCCAAAAGCAAATGAATAAAAAGTCGGAAGCGCATATACAAGATTTATTAAAGAAATTAACGGCTTTAAACTCGGATCCGGTTGGATTTGGAGAATTATATAGGAGTCGAGTGTACCACTCGAACCTAAAGAGTGATACATGGCATGAGATGTATAAATCTGCCTCCTATGATGTTCATGTAGACATGGAAATCGTCCGGTTGGGACAGATACAATAACAGATAAAAAGGGTTGCCAATTAAACTGTAACCTGATAGTATACACTTAATCGAATGTGAACCTTCGGGGCAGGGTGCAATTCCCTACCGGCGGTGAGGATACATGCATGCGTGTATCTCCAGCCCGCGACTCCTAGCCAGTAATGGCTGGGACTGACTTGGTGTGATTCCAGGGCCGACGGTATAGTCCGGATGAGAGAAGGTGAAGAACAAACTTGTTAAATTTCATTATTTAACAGGTCTGTTTGTCAATGCCCCCGCCATCAATTGAGCGGGGGCATTGTTCTTCGAGAAGGTTCAATTCAAAACGTTCTTAGGAGGTTTTTGAATTGGAAAATGCTATTAAGTTTGGCAGTAAGGGTGCGACTTCGCAATCCTTACGTACACGTGGGATGAGCGGGATCTGGTATGTTGCACTTGGGGCAACCCTGTGGGGACTGGATCCACTGTTTCGCATCTTATTATTGAAAAGTTTTACCTCAGCGCAAATTGTATTCATCGAACATGTCCTATTGGCCATTTACGCGGTGCCCGTATTGATGAAGTATCGCCGAACTTTAGCAGGCAAGCTTTCTCTTGCTGTTATTGGAGCGATGCTCTTCATTTCTTGGGGTGGCTCGGCGATCGCCACTATTCTATTTACCGCGGCGTTCTCTCATGGCAACGCTAATGCGATCTTGCTTCTACAGAAACTACAGCCCTTATTCGCTATTATTCTAGCTCGTGTGCTGCTCAAAGAGACATTACCGTCAAAGTTTTTCGCCTATATCGGGGTGGCCCTGTTAGGTACCTATCTGCTTACGTTCGGCCTCAAATTGCCTGGCATGGGTTTGAAGGATTTAGGTACAATAAGCTGTTTATTTTCCATATTGGCAGCTGTTTTATGGGGCGGTTCCACGGTGATGGGGAAATTCCTGCTTCAGAAGAAGTTGGATTTCCCAGTCGTGACCTCACTTCGCTTCTTGCTGGCACTTCCACTACTGACGATTGTACTGTTAGCAAGTGGGGACCATTGGCAGCTGAACGGTTCGAGTAGTGAACTGACAATTATCGCGGTAAATCTGCTGTTCCAAGCCTTTTTTCCAGGTCTAATTAGCATGCTGCTATATTATAAAGGTTTGTCCACCACCAAAGCGTTCTTTGCAACGCTAGCTGAACTTGCCTTCCCTGCGGTAGGTGTCTGTGTGAATTGGCTTGTATTTGGTCAAAAGCTGACGATAGGTCAGCTGGTCGGTTTTATACTCATCTGGTTGACCTTATGGTTTATGAGCCGGCAGAGTAATCAGACTGAAAAATAGAGGCTTTGGGGACAGGAAATTATCCCTAGGAGTAAATTTCTTGTTAGTCCCGCCCCAAACTCCCATCTTTCCAAAACGAGTATAACATGATATATTAATATCAAAATATGATATAACATTTGGTTGGGTGTAGGGAGTGGGGAGCAATGTCGACAGATTCAAGACCCATATATGAGCGAATATATGAAACGCTACGTGAAGAGATTCTACAACGCAAATATAACATCGGCGACCGCGTTCCTTCCGAGAAGGAACTGGCCGACGACTATAACGTGAGCCGGATCACAAGTAAAAAGGCGCTGGAGATGCTGGCGGAAGTAGGATTGATCGTTAGGAAGCCAGGGAAAGGTTCCTTTGTTGCGGAGGAAGGCGAACCTTCTGCGGAAGTATTGTCTTCCGAGGATCGTGCCAAACATACGTTGATTGGTCTTGTTATCACCGATTTCGGCAATACGTTCGGGACGGAAATGATTTATGGTATGGAGCGTGCTTCAGCCGATAATGATAGCTTCCTTGTGCTGCGCCGCTCTTTCGGCATACCTGAGAATGAAGAGAAAGCAATTCGCTCATTTCTCGAATTAGGCGTGGATGGCATCATCGTATTTCCTGCACAAGGCGAGTTCTACAATGCGGAAATATTGAAACTTGTAATTCAGCAGTTTCCATTAGTGCTAGTAGACCGACATCTTAAAGGGGTTGCTGCGGCATCGATTAGTACGGATAATATCAGTGCTGCACGTACAGGTACGGATTACTTGCTTGATTTGGGACATAAGCAGATCTGCTTACTTACCCCTCCGCCAATGGATACCACGGCGATTGAAGATCGGATCGAAGGCTTCGTACGTGCTCATGCGGAACGCGGGGTTCTCGTGGATCGCTCTCTATGGTTGGACGAAATTACGTCTACGCTTCCGAATTCGTTCCATCAACCCAACATCGATCAAGATATCGAGATGATCAAGGAACATTTGCGGAGCAATCCGCACATTACTGCTCTTTTCGCGATTGAATACAATATAGCCTTACTCGCTAAAGCGGCGGTAGAGCAAATGGGACTTCACATACCTGGGGATATTTCTATTCTTTGTTTCGACAGTCCATCAACTACATTGGGCAGCGGTTATCGCTTTACGCACATGATTCAGAATGAAGATGAAATTGGCAAACTGGCTGTTGAGAACGTGCTGAAACTTAAGCGAGGCGAGAAAGTGTCCAATAAAACGACGTTGGATGCTAAGCTGATCATTGGAGAGTCAACAGGTCCAGCTAAATGAGGGTAACCCCTACAACTCATAAACAATGCCTGCATCGAAGATTGCTAACCTAGCAATCTTCTTTTTTTTATAGTTGATATATTAAATGGATTAAATGATATGTGAATAATATAATAAATACATATTGACATAATGTTTTACTGTCGCCTATAATCATAAATGTAAGCGTTTCATTTCCGAGTAAGGGAGCTGATTCACCCGATGAGGAAAACTCCAGTGTTGCCGACATCAATGAGCAATCTCATTCATCATGTAAGTAACGAGCTACATAAGGTTGAACGGCCGAAGCTCGCAGCGATGTTCGGCGAATGCTTCGCAAATACATTTCAAACTACGATTCAACAGCTGGAAGATGATTCAACGTTCGTTATAACAGGTGATATACCAGCTATGTGGCTCCGCGACTCTTCAGCCCAAGTTCGGACGTATCTGCTGCTAGCGAAAGAAGATCCTCAGATTGCCGACATGATTGAGGGTGTCGTTAAGCGACAAGTTCTGTACATTGGGCTTGATCCGTATGCGAATGCCTTCAATAAAGAACCCCATGGCGCAGGTCATCAGCAAGATATCACACAAATGAGCCCCTGGATTTGGGAACGTAAATACGAAATTGATTCTCTCTGCTACCCCATTCAACTTAGTTACTTGTTATGGAAGGTAACGGGCCGTACCACCCAATTCACGGACGATTTTCGATCTGCCGCTCTTTCGATTCTTCATCTCTGGCGGGTAGAACAAGAACATGAAACCCAATCTCCTTATCGCTTCCAACGGTTGAATTGTCCGCCTACAGATACCTTAACAAGAGAAGGACTCGGCAGTGAAGTTAGCTATACCGGGATGACCTGGTCTGGTTTTCGCCCGAGTGATGATGCTTGTACGTATGGTTATTTGGTTCCATCGAACATGTTCGCGGTTGTGGTGCTTGGGTATTTGGTCGAGATCGCAAATGAGGTTTGGCAAGATACGGAAGTCAGCAAGGAAGCTCTTCGGCTGGCAGCTGAAATTAGAAATGGCATCGAGACCAGCGGGATCATCCAGCATCCTACGTTAGGCGCCATGTATGCATATGAGACGGACGGTCTCGGAGCTTATCATCTGATGGATGATGCCAATGTTCCGAGCCTGCTCTCCATTCCATACTTAGGCTACACGGACATATCAGATCCAATGTATCAGCGCACACGGAACTTCGTTTTAAGTGAAGCGAATCCTTACTATTATAAGGGTAAAGTTGCTGAAGGCATTGGCAGTCCGCATACACCAGAGCGTTACATTTGGCCGATTTCGCTTGCCGTTCAAGGGCTTACGGCTTCTAGCCGTGAAGAAAAGCTTCGCTTATTGGATCTATTGGCCGATACCGATGCGGGAACGGGATTTATGCACGAAGGCTTTCACGTAGACGATCCAGCGAAGTTTACGCGTCCGTGGTTCTCATGGGCCAACGCCATGTTTAGTGAGCTAGTGTTAGATGTTTGCGGGCATTCGATTATGAAAATAGTTCGGACGTGATGCTAGGTTATATGGGGGCAACCCCGTTTAACATAGGCATGGAAAAGTAAACTTGTTTCATATAAAAGGGAGGAAGAATCATGAAAAAATGGATGACTGTCATAACCGCTGTAACCTTAACACTCAGCCTAGCAGCTTGTTCAACGAAAACAGACACGGATACAGCAGCAAGTACGAAACCTGAGGGAACAGCAGCATCGACAACAGCGGCAACGACTGCGCCAGCAGCCAAAGCTCCTGTAGAAATCACTTTCTGGGGTGACTGGGGCGGTGAAGGTGAAAAGCAGTTCGTCATGATGGCAGATGCCTTTAATAAATCCCAAGATAGAATCAAAGTGAAATACGTATTGCAGGAAGATATGATTACGAAATTTCTAACGGCTGCGAGTTCAGGCGGCTCACCAGATGTAATGTTTTGGGATAGATGGCGGACCTCCCTCTATGCCTCCAAAAATGTCCTTCATCCTATTGATGACTATATGAAGAGAGATAACATTAAGCGTACCGATTACTATGATGAAGCATTGAAAGAACTGTCTTCCGGCGATAAATTGTATGGTCTTCCTTTAACAGTTGATGCGAGAGCACTCTTTTATAATAAAAAATTATTCGCTGAAAAAGGACTTCAACCGCCGAAAACATGGGAAGAGCTGGAGAATGCTGCTAAGCAGTTAACCGTATGGGAAGGCGATAAGCTGGTTCGCTCTGGGATGTCAATGAACGATAATGGTCTGTTCAATATGTGGCTGCAGCAAGCAGGCGGCTCCATGGTAACCAGCGATTTGAAGAAAACGAACTTCAATAACGACCAAGGCAAGCAGGTGCTTGATTTCTGGGATAAACTGATCAACAAAGATAAGGTGTATAAAGTTGGTTTTGAAAAAGGTTTAGGGGAAGGCACAGATGCCTTCGTAACAGGGAAAGTGGCGATGACTTACACAGGTCCTTGGATGCTGTCTACGTATAAGAAATATGGCAAAGAACTTGATTTCGGCGTTGTTCCTCCACCAACTGGACCTGGCGGTGGTAAAGGAAGCGTTATGGGTGGTTTCGGTCTCGTAATTCCTGCTGGCTCCAAGCACAAAGAGGAAGCATGGGAATTCGAGAAATGGTGGTTAGCGAATAAGGATAATGCACTCCTGTGGGCCAAAACAAGTATGAACCTTCCTGGCTTCAAGCCAGCCTTACAGGATCCATTCTTCAAAGATGATCCGAACTGGAAGCCGTTCATGGATACGTTGGAGTTCGCGAAGATTCGTCCACAGCATCCTGGTTACTCCGTTATGGAAGTGGATGGGCTGATGCCGAACTTGGATCTATTCGTGCAAGGCAAGCAGGATGCGGCAACAACCTTGAAGAAGGGGCAAGAGCAAGGGGATAAGCTGCTCGATCAGAACGCGGCAGGCAAGTAAATAGACGCCAAGGGGAAGAGGATTCTTCCCCTTTCTTGTAAGGAGGAAATCTATGGCATCGGTCAGCAAACTAAGCCGGCATCAAGCTAGGATGGGATACGTGTTCATTACGCCGACAATCGTTCTGTTTGTCATATTTACCATAATTCCCGTGATCATGGCGCTATATCTAAGCTTCACGAATTATGACATTGTGAGCAAAAATGATTGGGTTGGCTTGGATAACTACAAGCGACTAGTGGATGATCCGACTTTTTGGACGACATTAAAAAATGTTTTGTTCTATTCAGTGCTGTATATTCCGCTGAACATTGCCATCTCCTTATCCATGGCTGTTCTCTTTATGCGTAAACGGATAGGTGTGAAACTCTTTCGTACCGCAGGTTATTTACCAACGTTAACATCAGGCGTTGCAGCAGCAACCGTTTGGATTTGGCTTCTGAATCCAGAATTTGGACTTGTGAATGAGCTGCTGAGCAAAATAGGCATAACAGGACCTTCGTGGCTAGCAGAGATGCCCTATGCGATGATCTCCATCGTAGTCGTCACCTTATGGCAATCCGTGGGTGCGAACATGATTATCTATTTAGCCGGACTGAACGGTGTACCCGATCATCTGTATGAATCGGCAAAACTGGATGGCGCGAATACTTGGCAATCGTTCCGCTACATCACATGGCCTGTTCTAAGGCCGACGACTTTTTTCGTAAGCACGATGGCGATCATTGGCGCACTTCAGCTCTTCGATCAAGCCTATGTTTTAACCAAAGGCGGTCCTGCGAACTCGACCAAGACGACGGTATATTACATCTATCAGCAAGGGTTCGGGCAGTTGCAAATGGGATACGCGGACGCGATGGCATTCGCATTGTCGCTTCTAATCCTGATATTCTCGCTCATTAATATGAAACTTAATAAAGAAGAAGATGCCATGATATAGGAGAGGTGGACAATGAAACAAAACTATTTGTATACGACGATGTTGTATGTCATATCCATCGCGCTCTGCCTGGTCATGGTGATCCCCTTTGTTTGGAGTCTAATCACCTCGATCAGACCGGATGAAGAGATTTTCATGCTGCCGATCAGGTGGATTCCTTCTAGCTTGACGTTTTCGCACTATGTGAAGGCATTCGAGTTAGTTCCATTTGGCCTATATTTCAAAAATTCCTTTTACTTGGCCTTCATGGGCGTCATGTTTAACCTGCTGTTAGGTTCATTAAGCGGGTATGCTTTCGCTAAGCTTCGATTTAAAGGTCGAGACACGATGTTCAAAATTTTGCTCGCCGCCATGATGATTCCTGGTGTCGTCACTTTGATTCCGCAATTTTTCGTTCTCAAGCATATCCCTTTTGTAGGCGGGAATGATTGGCTTGGCGGTGGCGGTAATGGTCTGTTGAATACGTTCTGGGCTGTTATTTTACCAGGAGCATCGGGATCATTTGCAGTATTTTTTATGCGGCAGTTTTTCGTATCCCTACCGAGTGATCTGCAAGAGGTGTCACGCATTGAGGGGAGCGGTGAGCTCCGTATTTATTGGAACATTTATATGCCACTGGCGAAGCCAGCTTTAGCCACATTAGGTATTTTCACTTTTCAAGCAGGCTGGAATAGCTTTCTCGGACCGCTCATTATGCTGAACGATCCCGCTAAGAAAACGATTCAGTTAGGCTTGGCCGCATTTACGTATAACAAGCAGGTTGATTTCGGACCTTTGATGGCTGGGGCTTTGATCGCAGTCGTTCCCATATTGATTCTGTTCCTGCTTTTACAGAAGTATTTCGTGCAGGGTATTGCTTTTACGGGGACCAAGGGGTAATAGCACGTCAGACATGAAGGTGAATCCGATTGAACAAACGATGGAGCATGAGAGCGGCCTTAACGGCTGTCGGGATAGGATTAATTATAGTGGCTACCTGGGGAGTGATGAGCATGGGGAACGAGCACAACGCAACATCGGATGCTCAAGTAAGTGCGCCTAAGACGGAAACATGGGCGAATAGAGCCGATCTAGCACAAGAGGGCTTGATGAAGCAGTATTGGAACAGCAAGCTGAACTTATTTGATAATTTATCGCCTTGTAACGACTTGTGTAATGAGAAGTTTCATTATTGGTGGCAGGCCCATGGTGTAGATACGTTGGTGGATGCATATGTAAGAACGGGAGATAGGGAAGTGAAAAATCACCTGGCGAATATGTATCAAGGCATGTTGGAACGCAATGGCGGTGCTTGGCCTAATGATTTCTATGATGATATGGAATGGTTGGCGATTGCGTGGCTCCGAGCCTATGAGGCAACGGGTGAAGACAAGTATAAACAAACGGCACTGCTCCTTTGGGAAGATATCAAGACAGGGTGGAACGAGGAGCAGGGCGGAGGCATTGCATGGCGTAAGCCGCAGCTTGATTATAAGAATACGCCGGCGAATGCCCCAGCAGTTATCCTAGCGGCGAAATTGTACCAAAAGTTCGGCGATGCGGAAGACCTGGTCTGGGCGAAGAAGATATATGATTGGCAGAAGGCGAACCTTGTGGATCCTGAGTCAGGCTTCGTCTGGGATGGGAAGAACCGTGAGGGTGACGGTAAGATCGATAAGAGCTGGGAGTTCTCTTACTGCCAAGGGGTCTACATAGGAGCGGGCGTTGAGCTATACCGATCAACGGGCGATCGAAGCTATTTGGCTGACGCTGAGCGGACGGCTCATGCATCCAAAGCAAGGCTGACCAGCCCAATCACGGGTATGCTGCCAAGCGAAAGCAATGGAGATGGCGGCTTGTTCAAAGGCATATTTGTACGCTATTTGGCTGAATTGGTGTTAGCAGACCCGAGTCAGAAGGAGTCACTAGACCTGCTAGTAACGAACGCGAACAGCCTCTGGTCTTACGGGCGGGATGAGGAGCGTGAGATGTTCAGTAAATCATGGGCAACCACGCCAGAACCAGCGGAGGACTTAAGCGTTAATTTAAGCGGTGTCATGCTGTTGGAAAGAATGGCTGTGTTAGAGAAGATGGGCTTGATCATCGAGCAATAAGGAGGTAGGGGCAGGAGATTCTGCCTCTACCTTTTTTAAACGAAGGAGCGGAGGAATAGATGAATGCGGAAGCGTTTGTAGATCATGTTCAAGGAGCCCTATGGAAGCTATATTGGAATCCAGAGAAAAGTATAATGCATCAGTGGGATGACAGTAGTACAGTCAATCGACCCGATGAAAACTACTATTATTGGTGGCAGGCTCACGCGGTAGATGTCTGTATCGATGGCTTCGTAAGAACTGGGAAGCAGGAGTATGCGGAGCGCATGGAGCAACTGTTTCACGGGATACGCCAATCCAATGGGGGGACGTTTCGTCATCACTACTATGACGATATGGAATGGTTGGCACTAGCTTGGCTGCGAGCCTATGACCTAACGGGGGATCGGAAATATCGAGAGGCTGTTGCTGATTTGTGGGAGGATATTCAAGGCGGATGGAATGAGCAGATGGGCGGCGGTATTGCGTGGCGGAAGAGTCAATTAGATTACAAAAACACACCAGCTAATGCGCCAGCAGCCATTCTGGGTGCTCGGTTATTTCAACGCTTTGGTGATGCGGCCGACCTGGCCATGGCCCAAAAAATTTACGCGTGGAACAAAGCGACGTTAATGGATCCAAATGATGGTTTTGTCTGGGATGGGATTAATCGTCAAGGGGATGGGCAGCTAGATAAGGATTGGCAGTTTACGTATTGCCAAGGGGTATTCATTGGTGCGGGCTTAGAATTATATACCTGCACCGGCGAGGCAATGTATCAAGCGGATGCGCGTAGAACTGCACATGCTGTAGATACGCGATTGTGCGATCCAGGATCAGGGATTATGCCGGATGAAGGGATCGACGATACAGGGCTCTTTAAAGGGATTTTAACTCGCTACTTGATGCAAATGGCAAAGTGCTGCCCTGATTTTGAATTGCCGGCTAGACTGATTACGAATAATGCTTACATGCTGATGAAGCAGGGGATTGACCCCAAAGGACGCGTTGGAACGGACTGGCGAATAGCTCCTTCGGAAGGTCCTATTCAGCTAAGCGTTATGCTAAGCGGCGTTATGTTATTGGAGGCGTATGCGGTCCTGCAGTTCAATGGGACATATAGGTTATAGGCCAGTTCGAAAGGGAATACGACCTATTTGAACGTGGATCGATTGACTGTTTTATCATTAGAGAAGGTTAGAAATTTGCACTAGTCAAATAATGTAAGATGCATTAAGCTTGACTCATTGTTGTGATGTAATGTGATGAGGAGGGCTTTTTAAGATGGAAATCAAATTATTTAAAGCATTGTGGGGCATGGAGGGTTCGCTGGAGTCTCAGTTTGAGCGTATTTCAGCAGCGGGATACGAAGGAATTGAAGCGCCAATGCCGGCACTTGCGGAAGAAGAGCTGTTCCGGAAGCTGCTGGAGAAACATCAATTGGACTACATTGCGATGGTATTTACCCAGGGCCCTGATCATGTAACCTCATTTGCTGAGCAAGTGGTACGTGCTGTATCATTTCAACCTATTAGCATTACTTCACATAGCGCCAAGGATTCGATGCCCTTTGAAGAGCAAGTCGAATTCTTTCGTAAAGCGGCTGATATTGAGAATAAATACGGAATTGCCATCGGCCATGAGACACACCGCGGCAGAGCCTTGTATAATCCTTGGGAGACGGGCAAGCTGCTAGATGCTGTGCCTGGGATCAACCTAACAGCGGATTACAGCCACTGGTGCTGTGTAACCGAGACCACCTTAGAGAACCAAGAGGAGAATTTGCACAAATCCTTCTCCCGTGTCCAGCATATTCATGGCCGAGTAGGCTATGCGCAAGGACCTCAAGTACCAGATCCAAGAGCTCCGGAGTATGCACACGAATTGCGGCGGCATATGAGCTGGTGGGACAGCATCGTGCAAGCGAAACAAGAGGCAGGCGTAACAGCAATTACGTATACACCAGAGTTCGGCCCTCCGGGTTATCTTCACACCTTGCCATTTACGAACCAGCCTGTTGCAGATTTATGGGATGTATGCCTTTGGATGGGAAATCATTTCAAAGGACACTATAAGAGTAACTAATCCTACTACTCTCAGTTGAAGGTATAATCATGCTTAATAAACTTCAGAAGATGCCTGCATCAAGACTTATTGTTATCGCTTATCTGATTGGCATCTTTCTTATCGCTATCCTTCTTAAATTACCTATCAGTTTAAAAGCGGGCGCCACAATCTCCTTTGTGGACGCCCTCTTTACATCTGCAAGTGCTGTCAGTGTAACAGGGCTAACCACGGTTGGTATCAATGATACACTTAGCAGTTTCGGCATTGGCGTACTTATCGTTGCTTTTCAATTCGGTGGGATCGGCGTCATGACGTTGGGGAGTTTCTATTGGCTATTGTTCGGGCAGGAAATCGGATTGCTGCAACGGAAGATGATTATGATTGATCAGAATCGCAATAATTTATCTGGATTGGTTCAGTTAATGAAGCTTGTCTTGGGCTTTACACTGATACTAGAGGCGATTAGTACATTGGCATTTGGCTTGTATTTCTATTGGACAGGTGAATACGGATCGTTTTGGAGTGCATTGTATTTCGGGATGTTTCATACCATTTCGGCGTTTACGAATGCTGGATTTGATCTGTTCGGTAACTCTCTGCTTAATTATTCGAGTGATTATTTCGTTCAAGCACTTACGATGTTTTTGATTGTATTAGGCGGGATTGGGTTCCCAGTTCTGGCGGAGTTGCGAGAATATTGGTGGGGCGGGCATAAGAATTTTCGATTCTCCCTGTTTACCAAGCTGACACTCGTTACGACATCGGTATTGTTACTGTCCGGGGCAATTGGCTTCTGGTTGACGGAGCGAACACATGCATTGGCAGGGATGAGCTGGCACGGGAAAATACTTACTGCACTCTTCACATCCGTCACATCACGCAGTGCTGGACTTACAACAATTGATATGTCTACCATTACTGAGGCAAGCTTGCTGATCGTATCAATTTTAATGTTTATTGGGGCAAGCCCATCCAGTATGGGGGGCGGTGTTCGTACAACGACTGTAGCCGTTATTGTACTGTCCCTAATTGCTTATGCGCGCGGGGAGAAAGAACCGAAGGTCTTCGGTCGGACGATAAGCCAAGAGGACTCGCTCAAAAGCTTTGTTTTTTTCCTAACGGGTATAGCACTGCTTATCGGAGGAATTTTCGTTCTGCTGTTAGCTGAGCCGGACCGTTGGGGGGTATCTGCGATCCTATTCGAGGTGGCATCAGCATTTGGAACATGCGGTTTATCCACGGGAATCACGGCAGATCTTGGTACCGTTAGCAAAATCTCGCTCATCGTGCTCATGTTTATCGGAAGGATCGGTTTGTTTCTATTCTACTCCTTATTTACGAACGGGAACGGGAAGAAGAAACCTCTAATCCGCTTTCCAGAAGAAAAGCTAATCATTGGTTGAGCAGTGCCTCACGACAGACCAGCAACGATTCGATTGCCTTGGGATAGCTGATGCCATACATCTTGTTATGACACCACACTTGGATCAACTAGCGTGCGCGGATCAGAAGGAAATGTCGGAGTCCTCTCAATGGAAATTTTTTGAATACCATAAGTTGTAAGATGTTATAATAAGATAAAACGCAGCCTAGGATCGTCCTGTGGCTGTTTTTCTTTTGAATTCTGGGGGATTATGACTACTAAAGTCGAATTCACAAATAATTTACCCAGGAAAGTGAAACGTGATTGAATTTCATGCGTATCAGATAAGGGAGTTCACTAAAACAGGTAAGCGAAGGGAGGTGACCTCGTTGACAATCAGTTTAGTCAAAGGTCAAAAGATTGATTTAACTAAAGGTAACGCAGGTCTTTCTAAAGTTGTGGTTGGATTGGGTTGGGATCCTGCTGTTGTTGAGAAAAAGGGGTTCTTCGGCTCAAAGAAATCGGCAGTCGAGATCGATTGTGACGCTTCCGTGATCTTATTGGATGAAAAGGGAAGAATAACGAATCAGAAGCATGTGATTTATTTTGCTAATCTACAAAGCCCTGATGGTTCAGTCGTTCACTCTGGTGACAACCGTACCGGCGATGGTGATGGTGACGATGAGACGATTTCTATTCATTTAGGACAAGTTCCTGCGGATGTGAGTAAAATCGTATTCGTCGTGAATATTTATGACTGTGTGAACAGAAAGCAGGATTTTGGTCTCATTCAATCCGCTTATATTCGTGTATTGAATGGTTCTAATCAACAGGAGTTGGTTAAGTTTAACTTAACGGATGACTATTCAGGCAAATCATCCCTCATTGTTGGTGAAATTTACCGACACGGCGGCGAATGGAAATTCAGTGCAATTGGTGAAGGCAGTACAGATACAACGATTGGACAATTGGTCAAAAGATATCAATAATGGCACAGCCAAATCCTATATAAAGAGAGGTTTTTCACATGTCTATTTCATTATCTAAAGGTCAGAAAGTCGATTTAACGAAAACAAACCCAGGTTTGACGAAAGTTCTTGTTGGCTTAGGCTGGGACACGAACAAATATGATGGAGGTAAGGATTTCGATTTGGATGCTTCCATTTTCGCTGCGAATGCTGCTGGTAAAGTTGGCAACGACTCCGATTTTATTTTCTACAACAACACCAAAAATGCGAATGGTTCCATCGAGCACAAAGGTGACAATCGTACAGGTGCAGGCGATGGCGATGATGAAGTTATTTACATTGATCTTAGCGCAGTACCTACTGAAACAGAGAAAATCGCATTCTGCATTACAATTCATGATGCGGAAGCAAGAGCGCAAAACTTTGGACAAGTTTCCAATGCTTATGTGCGTGTGCTAAATGAAGGATCAGGCGCTGAATTAATTCGTTTCGATCTTGGCGAAGATTTCTCCATTGAAACAGGCGTTGTTATCGGTGAACTTTACCGCAATAACGGTGAGTGGAAATTTAGTGCAATCGGCAGTGGTTATAGAGATGGACTAGCAGGTTTGGCACGCGATTACGGTTTGCAAACTTCTTAAGATGGAAGTCTAGCATAATAGGGTGATGCTTTCTGGATGTTTTCAGATGCATCACCTTCCCTACTCTTCTTAATCAATTCAACTCATGAAATGGTTTTCTCTTGACCAGCTTTGTTGCGTTATGGATTGGAATTCAATGATCCGAGAATACGAATTGTGTAATCGGTGAATGAGATAGATGAGGATAGATCGCACAAAGACGAATAGCAATTAAACAGGGGGTCCATCTTAATGTCAGAATTTTTCAGTAGTTTTGTAGACAATTTCATGAATTTCTTTAGTTGGGACGTGCTCTCAGCAACGCTAACGGATCCCGTAAACTGGGGGATTATCGGTACACTTGTTCTTCTCGAAGGCTTACTTTCGGCAGACAACGCGCTCGTGCTTGCTGTCATGGTTAAGCATTTACCGAAGGAACAGCAGAAGCGAGCTTTATTCTATGGTTTATTAGGAGCTTACATATTTAGATTTATCGCCATTGGTGTGGGTACGTTCTTAGTACAGATTATTTGGATTAAGGTAGCCGGTGGGTTGTATCTCCTGTGGATTGCTTATAGTAACCTCTTCATGAAGAAGCATGGCGATGATGGAGGGGAAGTTAAGAATAAAGGTCTTTCCTTCTGGCGTACCGTTCTTGCAGTAGAAATCATGGATATTGCATTCAGTGTCGATAGTGTTCTTGCCGCATTTGGTGTGAGCGATAAGGTGTGGGTATTGTTCTTAGGTGGAATCTTAGGCGTCCTCATGATGAGAGGTGTGGCGCAAGTGTTCTTGAAGCTCATTGACAAGATTCCAGAACTGGAGAAAACAGCGTTTATTTTAATTATCGTCATCGGTCTCAAAATGATTGCTGGAGCATTCGGTTTCCACATTTCACATGTTATCTTCTTCTCCGTCATTATTGCTTTGTTCGGAGGAACAATTATTTTGAGCTCACTTCGTAAGAGAAAATCTGGATCTGTTAAAGGATCTTAAATCACATCATACGTGTAAACATGGACAATCCCTCCGCCTAGGAGGGATTGTTCTTTCAAATAAGAAGGGAGGAATCGGCATGCGATATTTCAATTATTTAACAGCGGATGAAGAGAAAGCTTTATTTTATTTACCGCCGAATTCCTTCCATAATCATTCACACAAAGACATTCTAGCTCATTCCATTGGTGCCGCACTGTATATGCCAGCGACACGACTTACGTTTGCAGAAGATATCGCTTTTGGTAAAATTGAAGGCCTCGTATCGGTCGTCTTGGATCTGGAGGATGCGGTCGGGGATAACGAAGTGCATGCTGCAGAGGAATCGCTCATCGGGCAAATGAACCGGATTGCTCATTGGATTGATGTAGGCATTTTGAATGCAGATAATCTGCCACTGATTTTCCTGCGAGTAAGAAGTGTAAATCAATTTAATTATTTATTGGAGCGGTTGGAGGACAACGTAGCGCTTCTGACGGGTATCATGTTCCCGAAATTTACTGTGGAAAATGGCGAGGACTATTTTCGAATTCTAGAAAATTACAATGATGAGAAATCGGAAACGGCACCAACTTTGTACGGATTACCGATTCTGGAATCTGCCTCGATTATTTATAAAGAAAGTCGTACTTCTACTTTACTAGCGATTAATGAAATCATAACGAAGTTTAAGGATTTGGTTTTGAACATACGGATTGGGGCTACAGATTTCTCAAGCTTATTTGGGCTGAGACGCAGCCCTGACAGGACGATCTATGACATAGTACCAATTCGGGATTGTGTAGCTGATATCCTTAATATTTTTGGGCGTATGGAGGCTTCGAACGTGATCTCTGGACCTGTGTGGGAATATTTCCCCACGAAAGGGCTCATCAACGAAGTGAAGATGGATAAGGAGAATGGCATGATTGGCAAAACCATTATTCATCCCACTCACATTAAACCAGTTCAATCGCTTTATACAGTCACGCATGAGGAATATACGGATGCCACGAGTATTCTGTCCAACAACCATGGTGACCTCGGGGTCATGAAGAGCGCGTATGGGAATAAAATGAATGAATTTAAACCCCATTCTAATTGGGCAAAACGTATTCTAATGCGATCACAAATTTATGGGGTGCTGCATGAACAACAAACATTTGATGGATTATTCTTCAAGCCTGACCGAGCGTACGTATAAAATCGCAGGTGATTTGGAGCTTCACGTCCATGTGACCTCTAATCCTTATAACATCCCGCTAGATGCGTTATTCGCAATGGCAGCGAGAATTAATAAGAAACGATCTTTTTTATTTGTAAGTAAGGTATTAGGCAAACATATCCCGGTGAATCCGTATACGTCACTCTTAAGTGGAACTACTCTAGCATTATTATTGCAACAAGCATTACAAGGAAAGGATTCAGAAGAGAAGGTACGGCAGGCTGTTGAGGGGCTTGTACACCCGGAGAAAGCGGAAACGGCTTATAAAGCGATCATGTCTGAGCGGTTACCATTAAAGCAGCCTATTGCTTTTATTGGATTTGCGGAAACAGCTACGGCCATTGGTCATGCGGTATATGAAGCTTTTGGGCAAGGAAGCCATTATTTGCACACGACACGCGAGGTGATTGAAGAATCACCGTCCATCCTGCAATTCGAAGAAGAACATTCGCATGCAACGGCTCACTATGGGTATTCCGACGACCCTGCAATTCTTGCGCTGCCTGAGATTCTCGTTCTCGTCGATGATGAAATTACGACTGGCCGAACATCGCTTAATATCATTCGCGACCTGCAAGGGAAATTTCCAAAGAAAATTTACTACGTGTTAGCACTGCTGGATTGGCGTACAGAGGAAGATATTGTGCAATTTGCTCAGCTAGAGAAGGAACTGCACATTACGATTCACGTCATCTCATTAATTCGCGGGCAAACGAAGGTAGTTGGCTCTAGTGAGAGCTTGTCATTGCAAGCCCCTAGCCCATTGCCTGAGGAGCGCACGGAACTGCTGCAAATTTGCTATGTGAATCGACTATTCTCGCATGCTCCTTATGCAGGCAACCGCCCTTATTTACAACATAGCGGAAGGTTCGGACTTACTCCCTCCAATACGGAACAATTGGATCATTCCATCACGCAAACGGCAGAGCTGCTCAAGCGTAAGCGTACTGGGAGCAAGACGCTCTGTGTGGGCACGGGTGAGTTTATGTATATCCCTATGCGAATTGCTGCTGAAATGGGTACAGGGGTGTCTTATCAATCGACGACACGCAGTCCTATTCATGTCATTGAACAAGGTGACTACGCGGTGAAATATGGACATGCTTTTCCTTCTCCAGAGGATGAACAAGTCGTGCACTTCTTCTACAATATTCCGTACGGCATGTATCAGGATCTCTTCCTTTTTATGGAGAGAGAAGCTTCACCTTCATCTATGGAGCCAATTTTGCGAATTCTCCAAGCGAAGGGACTGCACGCACTGCATATTGTCTTCTTCTCTCCCCAAACGGTTGATTGGAAGGAGACTGAGATATGGAATCTTGGCAATCCAGACGAATAGATGAACCCGAACCAATGGGGAGTTATCCACCTGGTGATGTGACATTTCTACTGAAGAATATCAGCAATATACAGTTGGAAGTCGCCTTAGATGCCAGAGAGCGGGCTATTCAATCCGGAACACACTATTCCGAAATGCTTCCGCAAGAGCATTTGCCTTCCTCGGATTATTTGAACCTGTATCAAGAAACCCTCGAGCTGTCTGCTGAGAAAGTAGCCGTATCCGTAGGTGTGGTAGCTGAGATCATTCGAACAAAGAAGGGGCCAAATACGATCCTCGTTTCTTTGGCTAGGGCGGGTACGCCTGTTGGCATTTTGATCAAGCGATACTTGCAAGATATCCACCAGATGAACCTGCCGCACTATAGTATCTCGATTATTCGAGGCAAGGGAATTGATGAGAACGCTCTCTTGTATATTTTGCAGAAACATCCTGGAGCAAGGCTGCAATTTATGGATGGGTGGACAGGCAAGGGGGCCATTCGTAAAGTGCTTACCCAGGCTTGTGGCAAAATGGCAAGGGATTACGGGATCATCCTGGACGATGATATAGCTGTGCTTGCCGATCCGGGGTATTGTACGGATATGTTCGGAACCCGTGAGGACTTTCTCATACCGAGTGCATGCCTGAACTCGACGGTCTCTGGTTTAATGAGTCGTACAGTGCTGCGCGACGATTTAATTGGGCCCCATGATTTTCATGGCTCCAAATATTACAAGGAATGGCTGGATCACGATCAGTCTAATCATTTTATTGAATCGATTGTGCCTTTCTTCAACAAAGTTTCCAAAGATGCTCAGGCGAAGGCGCAAACTTTAGTGACTCATCCGCCTGAGATTTCCTGGCACGGCTTACGAGATATTCAAGCGATTCAGACATCCTATCAGATGGCTGATATCAATTTGATTAAGCCCGGAGTGGGAGAAACGACTCGTGTGCTGCTTAGGAGAGTACCTTGGCGGATCTTGGTAGATCGCATGGATAATCCGCATATTCGGCATATTTTGCTGTTAGCTGAGGCGCGTGGTGTACCTGTTGAGGTGTATCCAGGTCTCACATACTCGTGTTGCGGCCTCATACAATCTGTGAAAGGGGATGCCGAATGATTTATGCCAGTGATCTAGATCAGACATTAATTTACTCCCAGCCTGCAGAGCGAGCAGAGCACTGGGGAGATCGTATCATGGTTGCCGAGCTGATAGATGGTAAAGTGAGATCCTATATGTCCTCAAGCACGTATCAACGATTACAAGAGCTGATGAATGAACTTACATTCATCCCTGTGACAACGCGAACGATTGCACAATATGAGCGAATTCATCTCATCAGTCAAATTCTGAAACCCCAATATGCCGTGACAAGCAATGGGGGTAATATGCTGATCGATGGAAAGGTGGATACGGAGTGGAGAAATCTCGTCAGGACCCGTCTTAGTGAGACGAGTGTCCCTGTCGAGGACATTTTACCCGTGATGGATAGTGTACTTCGTCAGGACTGGGTAACCAGCTCAAGTTGGTGTGATGATCTCTTCTATTCTCATATCATTGAGCGTGACCGCATGCCGTTGCAGGAAATAGCTGATCTCAGCGTTCATTTGAGTGGGATGGGTTGGCGCACTTCCGTGCAAGGAAGAAAGGTCTACATCGTCCCTGAGGCCGTGAGCAAGGGAGCAGCGGTTGCACATCTGAAGCAAGTACTTGGTGGACGGAAAGTCATTGCTTCCGGTGACTCACTACTGGATCAGAGCTTGTTAGACATCGCTGATTACGCCATTGCTCCAGGTCATGGAGAGCTATTCCGCCAAGAGCAGATAGGACAGACGGGGAAATATAGATTTACTGAGGAATCCGGCATTTTTGCAGCTGATGATATCACGTCATTTGTACATTCCACACATAGCGAGCACCGAAAGCTGCTCATAAAGGAGCCCTCATGAAAAAAGTATGGTTTAACCGTTGGTTCTCAGTCGCTTATCATTACATGAACAGCATTCGTAATAATGAGGATGGCGCTAAGTTTAAAATGTACGCTACACATCCAGATCGTAGCCATATGGCGCTACAAGCGGCGGACTTTGCAGACACAGAACCTGTTCTCGGCGATGACGACTATGTGGAATATGCATTGAATTTTTGTAAACAGCATGGGATTGATGTGTTTATTCCTAGGCTGCATATGTACGCGATTGCCAAGCATATCGATGAGTTTGAGAAAATAGGTACACGTGTAACGGTTTGTCGTGATCTGGAGCTCTTAGAAAATCTCATGGAGAAGCAAAAATTCTACGAATCCATTAGGCCTAAAGGGATTGTCGCGATTCCCGATTATCATGTGGTGAATACCGCTGAGGAGTTTCTTGGGGCGCATGATGCGCTCACGGCAGCTGGTCATGGCGTCTGCATGAAGCCAACGAATGGTGAGGGTGGCAATGGATTTCGGATTGTCAGCAATAAGAGGAATGCGCTCACTGATATGTTTGGACCGGTCATGCCGTATCTCACGAAAGAGCAAGTGGTTCAGAATTTATCAAGTGTAGAGCGGTTTGAAGATCTTATGGTCATGGAGTTGTTAAATGGTCATGAATACAGCATAGATTGTTTAGCTTCTGCTTCAGGCGAACTCCTTGCCGCAGTCCCGCGTCGTAAGGCAGATGGACGGTTGAGGTTGTTGGAAGAAGTGCCAGAGTTAATTGAGCTTGCTAATCAGGTAGCGGCTACCTACCGCATTCCTTATAATTATAATATTCAAGTCAAATATAATCAGGGTGTACCGAAGCTGTTGGAGATTAATCCTCGCATGTCAGGCGGGTTACATGTCACTTGTTTATCGGGCATTAACTTCCCGTATTTAGCTGTGAAATCACTGCTTGGAGAGCACGTAGAGGTCCAAAAGCCGACCTTCGGCTTATTGGCAAGCCATATTGAGCAATATGTTATTATGAATCTTGGTGAATAATAAGTGCCGCGCATCATATCTTTGATAAGAGATGATCATTCGTATCAATCAGCAAAGAGGGTGCGCGGTTATGATCGTAGGCGGGTTTATCTTATTCGGAATTATTGTAACGGTAATCGTCATAGCAAGTGCAGAGAAAGCGGAATATGTGTCCAATTTTATCGATAAATAGTCATCTTTGAAGCCTGAAAAGGTTTCTTTTTTTTGCTTTGATTTGGTAGAATAGAAGATAGGTAGTTTTATAAGTGAAGGAGATTTAACATGCTGCAATTAAGCGATAGTCAACTTGCAACAATGTGGAGTCAAGGAGATGCGAATGCGTTTAATCGACTTCTGGAGCTGTATAAAGACAGAATTTATCGATTAGCTTTTCGTATGCTTCGAAATAAATCAGATTCCGAAGATGTTGTTCAGGAGACTTTTTTGCGTGCACATTTGAATTCTCATCGCTTTGACGCTACTAAAAACTTCTCCAGTTGGATCTTTAGCATTGGCAAAAATGTCACGATTGATCTGATGAGGAAGAAGAAAAAAGAACTCTCCATGGATACAAGCGGGTTCCCATCCCAAGATGAACGCCCCTTGATTGAGAAGTTAGTGAGTCATGAGAAGACACCTGAACTTCAACTCATTGAACAAGAAACCTACAGCCAGGTGGAACAAATGATTCAAGATCTGCCAGATAAATATAAAGACCTCATTGTTTATAAATATTATTTGGATATGTCCTTAGAAGACATCAGCCGCGAAGTTAATTTACCTGTTTCTACGATTAAAACTAGGCTTTTCCGTGGCCGGAATTATATCAAAAGAAAATGGGGATCCTTATTCTTCATGCTTCATAGCTTATCTACTATGATCATTTTATAAAGGTAAGCCGTTAAGGCTTATTTTTTTGCCCATTACCTTATGATAAAGGAGCTTCTCATGAGTATTCCTAAATTAGATGTACCCAAAATTCCTAAAGAATTGCCCGTTATTACCTTGCAAGAGGGGAAATTTGAGCCTGAGGACAGCTTTCATACTGGTATCATAAGTGATTGCGTTATTGATAATCAGTCTGCTTATAAAGTCGCGTTTGATAAAATTATTTTTCGCAACGTGACCTTTACACGAATTGCGATGAAAGAAATTGAGTTCACAGATGTTATATTTGATCGATGTGATTTGTCGAACGTCGACTTTACAGAAGCAACGATACATAGAACGGAATTTCGGAATTGCAAAATTATCGGCATGGATCTCACCGGCGCCACACTACGAAATATACTTTTTCAAGATTGCTTAGGGGATTTTACGACATTCCGGATGGCAAATCTCAAACAAATCACGTTTCACACGTGTTCTTTAAACAGTTCTGATTTTTATGAAGCGACTTTGCAAAAGCTACAATTTGAGGTTTGTCAGTTAGAACAAGCACAATTTACAGGTGTGAAACTAGAAGGAATCGACCTCAGCACATGTGAATTTGCAAACTTAGGAGTTAGTATTGAAGATTTGCGCGGATGCATCATTTCTAGAGGACAGGCTTCGGTATTTGTAAGCCTTTTTGGGATCAAATTAAAAGAATAGAGGCAAAGTGAATGGAGGGTTAGACGGTGAAACTTGGATTTGATATTGATGATACCCTCATTAATCTAAGAGAGCATGCATTTCATATTTATAATCAGACGCTGCAGAAGAACATTGAGTTAGAGGTGTTCCACGCCCTCCCTACAATGGAAATTCACAGTGCGTTTGGATTATCCAAGGAAGAAGGAGGAAAGCTGTGGTACAGCCTCCGCGATGAGATTTACTATTCGGACTGTGCGACATTCCCCCATGCGCGCGAGGTGTTGAACAGGTTGGTGGAGCAGGGCCATGAGGTGTACTACATTACCGCCCGAGCCAAAGAGCATACAGAACGCACACGACAATGGTTGCTCAACCATGGATTTCCTGTCGCAGATGGGCATTTCTTCTGTGGGATGAGTGATTCCGAGAAAGTACATATCATAGAAGCACTAGAGCTGGATTATTATTTTGATGATAAACCGGCTGTTCTGGAGACGTTAGCCCATTTGCCAGTCCGTATTTGTGTGAAGGACAGATCCTATAATCGACATCTGGAGTTGCCGCGGATTACGTCTTGGGATGAGCTAGATGAGCTTATGAAGAGTTAAAATAGAATTTGAATTCTAAACTTTCAAAACCATCCAAGTGATGGGGATGAAAGTTTTTTATTTATCTCGCTGTGTCCTAGTGCGAAAAAGCTTCAAGACACCTCACCATTCACCATACGTTTCCTTTCACATCCACAACTATATCTACAACAACAACAACAACAACATCTACTTCACATCCATATCCACTCCCACTTCTCTATCCCCACTATCCCCTCAGCTCAGAAAGGTGCAAGTACTTCGCTACTTATAAATCATGACCAATTAGACTAAACTTGACCCCTTACTGAATTATATCGAACTGGGAACCCCAGACCGATTTTGATTGAACTAACGAATTGGGCATACAAATCAAAGCAACAAATCGATGTAACGGATCAAAGTAACATACCGATGTAACGGATCATAGTAACATACCGATGTAACGGGTCATAGTAACAAATCGATGTAACGGATCAAAGTAACATACCGATGTAACGGATCATAGTAACATACCGATGTAACGGGTCATAGTAACAGACCGATGTAACGGATCAAGTAACAGATCGATGTAACGGATCAAGTAACAGACCGATGTAACGGATCAAAGTAACAGATCGATGTAACGGATCAAAGTAACAGATTGATGTAACAAATCAAAGTAACAGATTGATGTAACAAATCAAAGTAACAGATTGATGTAACGGATCAATGTAATAGATCGATGTAACAGGTTTTTGCAACAGTTCAGAATTGAAGTACCAGAACAATCCAACCCAAAATAAATCGAAATATAAAACTAGACCACATGGATCCGTCCATCCGAATTGTACGTGCTTAAAAATCAGGGTGAGTTGATGAGAAGTGTATAAATTAAAGGTACTCTGAAGAACAATCAAGTCTAAAAAACGAATAGTATATTTAGAAAGTATAGGTTAAGTGACCGCATTAATATTACCAATGCAGAGTTTAAACAAGTTATCAAATACAGGCATTTTAGAGGCAATGAGATTAATTCGGTAGCAGAACTCGTCTAAATAGCTTTGAAGATGACGGGCGCCGATGCCATGGAAGGTGGTATTAATCCAAGTGCTTGCTTGTTTAGCGATTTCAAGTAATGGGCGCTGTCGTTTTGGTGTATAAAATCCGGTAATTTTGTGAATCTCATTCACTGTCGGTTCGATATGTTGCTCCTGAAAGGTGGATATGTCGCTTTTAGAAATATGTCTACTCCTAGGATATGCGGGGATAACATGCTTAATTTTGATATACGTAGGTTCACCTGAATCATTGATCGAAGAGCCTGCGAGTAAGAGATGTTCTTGATGATGTTTGTGGACAGTTGGATTGAAGGGTTTTCCATAGATAGCGGAGTTAATTTGAACAGATCCTGTAAGCAGACTTTGATTATCCGCCTGTAGAATGGAAGTGCGAATTTTGTGGAGAATTAACCAGGCTGTTTTGTAAGTAACTTTAATCAGTCTTGAAAGCTCCATGGCGGTTGTACCAATATGAGTACGTGAAATCAGGAAAATTGCCAATAACCACTTGCGAAGCTCAGTTCGGGAGCCTTCCATAATCGTACCTGAGAGTAAAGAGACCTGAAAACGGCAACGGGAACATTCATATAAGGGTAACCGTCGAGTTGTAGTTACATAGGCATGACGATGTTCACAACGTGGGCAGAGGAAGCCTTCAGGCCATTTCGCTTGGTATAGAAAGTTGATGCAGATATCTTCGGAGGAAAAATAAGTATGAAATTGCTCGTATGACAAACTTGAAAGGTCCATGATTTTTCTCCTCAATATAGCGAGATGGAAACGTTTGTTCTTTCTTTTATTATACCAAACATATGATCTATTTTCAATAATTTGGATAAAATGTTCGTTCTTTTGCCTGAGTGAAGGGGATAGTGGGGATAGATTAGACGAGAGGAAGTAGTGGGGGCAGGGTAGGCAGAGGAAGTGTAGGTGAAATAGGGGATAGCTGGGATAGGTTTGACGAGAGGAAGTAGTGGGGGCCAGGGTAGGCAGGGGAAGTGTAGGTAAAATAGGGATAGCTGGGATAGGTTTGACGAACGGGGAGAGGAAGTAGTGGGGGCAGGGTAGGCAGGGGAAGTGGAGGTAAAATAGGGATAGCTGGGATAGGTTTGACGAACGGGGAGAGGAAGTAGTGTGGGCCAGGGTAGGCAGGGGAAATGTAGGTGAAATAGGGGATAGCTGGGATAGGTTTGACGAGAGGAAGTAGTGTGGGCCAGGGGTAGATAGGGGGATTGTAGGTGGAATAGGGGATAGTGGGGCTGGGAAGGGGAGTGTGTGAAATTAGGATGATGTAGTCGATTTAAATGGGGGAATGTAAATAGAGACGGGTCGAGGATTGGATCGTCTTTTTCAAAACATGTCCGCATAAGGTAGTACTAATGAAATTATGGCGAATAAGTAGGATTTGGTCACGGAGGAAGGGGGAGAAGCATGCTGCAGAGTCGACGATGGAGAAGCAGGCCAACTGTGAAAACAAGCCGTAAAAAGGTACTGTGGATTGGTCTGCTCATCTTAGTCCTGTTTTGCATACAGTTTTTTATTTTTTTAGAGCGAAACCTTAGACCGCCTTTGATGAATCTGGCGAAGGTTAGGGTTAAACAGATCGCAACCCAAGCGATAAATAGTGCAATTGCCGATCATGTGGCAGGAGGAACAAATGCTGAGGAATTAATTGATTGGAAAATGGATAAAAACAATAAAATTACAGGTTTTATGTTGAATTATAATGAGCATATGAGAATTACTTCGGAGGCTATTAAAACGGTTCAAGGTGAGTTGAATAATCTGGAAAGTACTGCAGATCATATCCCCCTTGGGCAGGCTATGAATAGTGCTATTCTCGCCTCTTTTGGACCAGATATCCCGATAAGATTACTTCCAGTTGGAAGTGTGAAGGTGGATATAAATACACGTACTCAAAATGTAGGTATTAATATGGTCATGTTCGAAGTATACGTGCACATTGTTGCAGAAGTTTCTGTTATTATCCCTTTTGATTCAGAGACAGAAATTGTAGAAACAGAAATTCCTATTTCCTATTCGCTTGTTGTGGGGGATGTTCCTACTTATTATTATGACAATAAGGGAAATCCAGTGGGGAGTTCGAAGGATGGCAGTCCGCCGCCAAGTATAACTTTACCAACAATTCCGCACGCAGGGGCAACGAGTCCTACTCCCAAGGAAGGCGTTACCAAATAATAGCCTAAAAAGAAATAACCCACCGTGAGTAGGCGGGTTTATTTCTTTTTACCACGATCTTCGCGCTCCCATCTGCGTAAAGATGGATAAGGATCGTAGCTCCACTCTGTAGTGCCATTATCGCGATATAGCCCAAAATGAAGATGAGGAGGAAATTTGCCAGATGTACCTGGTTTTCCATAGCCGGAGCTGCCGACCCAACCGATGGTTTGTCCGGGTTTGACGATATCGTTTATTTTGAGCGTTTTTTGAAAGCCGGAAAGATGGGCGAAGTAGTGATAAATGTTGTTTAAATCACGAATGCCAATACGCCAGCCGCCGTAGGGGTTCCATCCTTTGATTTCAACGATGCCATAACATGTGCTTCTAACAGGAACACCGTAGCCAGCAAAAAGATCAGTCCCTTCATGGGTACGATGCCCACCCCAGCCTCGACTATCTCCCCATGTGCTGCGATAAGAGTAGTTGGACGAAATAGGTAGCGGGAATGCGTGAGTATTTGCCTCTAATGTACCCAAAGACTCATAAATTGCAGCGAATTGACGTATACGTTCTACGCTACGTGCGTTGTGGTAATAATTCCAAAGATTAATTTGTAAATTATCAACTTTAGTTCCATTTTTACCTAATATATCAGCCATAGCCGCTAATACATCTAAATCGTTGGTGCGGTCAGCAATGCCATCCCCCGATCCATCCCGCCCTAAGCCGTGGAAAAAGGAAACACTTTTTAAATTGGAATCTAGTGGATCTGGATTAAGCATGCCCGCCCAAACAAGCTCAGAAAAATATATATTCGTGATGCTTTGTTGAACGGTTCTTTTTTTGGCTGTGTTCATAGATTTCTCATATTGATCTACAGCGGCTAGGTACGTCCAGGGGATACCCGAGAGTAAGCTTATTTTTTCAAAAAGCTCTTTTCGCTCCGCGTGTGAAGGTTTGGTCGGTTGGGAGCTTGGTGTTAGGGTAATTGGGCCATTTGCCATAGCTGGTGATACATCAATATTTGAAATAGGTGGTAATGAGATTGTTGATAGGAGGAGGCTAAGGACGAGAACTTTTGACCAAAATGCCCTGCTTTGCATCTCTATCATCCTTCCTGAAATGTTAGTTCTTAGGATGTACGGATGTCTTGTTGTTTATCCTTAGATCTTTCGTTGCCACGGAATATTTGCTATGATGCCAATATGAGGTGGGAATAGTGACTTTTAACCATAGAGAAGAGCATGTTGACGACCATATGTTATTAGTTCAAGCGAATTTGGATGATATGAATCCAGAGTGGATGACTTATGTGATGGATAAGCTTTTTGATGCGGGTGCAAATGATGTATATATGGTACCAATTATCATGAAACGAGGGCGTCCTGGTATCATGTTGAATGTATTAGTGGACGAGGGACGGTTGTCTGCCATTGAGGAGATTATATTCAGTGAAACAACCACACTTGGGATTCGATATCTGCATGCGTCTTGTCATCGATTAGCTAGAGAATTTGAGCGTGTGGAAACACCTTGGGGCCCCTTAACGGTAAAAGTTGGTTATCACGCAGGGAAATTGGTGCAATATGCTCCTGAATTTAAGGAATGTGAACAAGTAGCAAGGATGCATGAAGTACCTTTGAAGATGGTTTATGAGGAAGTTAGGTTATTATTTATTCAACAACAGAGACAAAAAAACGCTCTTCCATTGTGATGGAAGGGCGTTTGTCTTATATAGGCTATTGTGGGGTGCCAGGGGTGGCATCGCCATGATGCGTGTGAGTATGTGAGTGATCATGATGGTGATGATGATCGTGTTTATGATCGACTTCATGATCATGGCTGTGTGTATGGTCATCGTGTGTATGCTTATGATCGTGATGGTGGTGATGGTCATCGTGCGTATGCGTATGTTCATGATTATGCTCATGCGCCAGATGCTCATGACTAACTTGCCATTTACCAATAAACGGATCAATTTTACCAACTACTACGCGGAGCACATTGGGTTGCTTAGGTAAGTCCCTAGTGCCTGCACCATAGCCAATGTGATCAACTACCATGGGTGGGAAGCTTTTGGAGAATTCATCAACAATGCCAGATATAATTCCGGCACCTGTTGGTGTAGTCATTTCTAAGCTATACGGAGTTGAAGCGATTGGTAAGCCTCTCATCATCTCCAGTGTGGCAGGAGCGGGTACTGGGTAAATACCATGATCAATATGTATGGTTCCGGATCCTAATGGTACTGGAGAGGAGAAAATACGCTCGATTTGTAAGGAGTCGATGGCTAATGCAACACCTACGATATCAACGATGGAATCAATGGCACCGACTTCATGAAAATGTACTTTTTCAATAGCGATCCCGTGAATCTTAGCTTCAGCAATCGCAATTTTTTTGAAAATTGCTAAGCTAAGTGCTGTAACACGCTCATTGAATTCTGCTTTTTGAATGGCACTGACAATGTCTGAATAATGTCTGTGCTGCTTCGGAGGATGTTCAGGATCGAGTATGACATCCAGCTTGAGGGCGGAAATGCCGCGTTTCACAACACGCTTCCATTCCAAGGTGTAGGGCTCTAGTTTGATTTTGGAAAGCTCATCCTCAATATAAGCACGATCTGCTCCCGCATCAACCAAAGCACCAAGAGTCATATCGCCGCTAATTCCAGAGAAGCAGTCCAAATATAAAATGCGCATGGTCGTAATTCACGCTCGTTTCGACATATTTTTGTTAATAAGTCCCGCATAATAACCAGCGCCAAAGCCATTGTCGATGTTAACGACGGAGATGCCCGGCGAGCAGCTATTGAGCATGGACAGCAGAGGTGCGATCCCGGCAAGGTTCGCGCCGTACCCAATACTCGTCGGCACAGCGACGATGGGTTTAGAGACAAGCCCGCCCATGACGCTGGCGAGCGCGCCCTCCATGCCGGCAACAACCACAATCGCGTTCGCACCGCGAATGAGCTCGAGCCGGCGGAAGAGCCGATGAATGCCAGCGACACCCACGTCGTACACACGTTCAACGTGGCTGCCTAGGCATTCAGCTGTTAGGGCAGCTTCCTCCGCCACGGGGAGGTCGGAAGTGCCTGCGCACACGACAGCGATATAACCATCGTGGACGTTGAGCAGCGGGCGCTTAAACCAAGTGAGCGCCCGTGCGGTTTCGTGGTAGGTGACACCTGCCACGTTGGCTACGACATAGGCGGCTTTGGCCGCGTCGACGCGTGTGGCGAGCACGCGGTCGGTATGCTCCATCAGCCGCCGGAAAATGGCTTCGATCTGCTCGGGTGTCTTGCCTTCCCCGAAAATGACCTCGGGGAAGCCCGTACGCTTCTCGCGATCGATGTCGAGCTGCGCAAATCCAAGATCAAGGTTGGCGGGACCTGATCCGCCTTCCTTGATGATTTGCTTCTTGGCTTCGTCTATATCCAGATCGCCGGCCTGGACGAGTTTTAAGATCTTCTCTAAGTCCATCATAAGGAAGCTTCTTTCACCTTATCTTTCGTTTCTTGAGATAGCACTTCATTCATGCTGCCCGTGCGGTAGCCTTGCAGGTCTAACGTGACATACGTAAAGCCAAGCTTGCTGAATTTTTCGTAAATCGCATCGCGGTGTTCAACAACTTTGTGAATCTCATCTGGCATGACTTCGATTCGAGCAATCTTCTCGTGATGACGCACACGTACTTGATAGAGGCCAAGCTGGGAGAGGAAATATTCACCTTCGTCCAATTGGTCAATCTTCCACTTCTCGATTTGTGTACCATATGGTATACGAGAGGATAAGCAGGCAAAGGAAGGTTTGTTCCATGTGCTCAGACCAAGTTCTTTGGAAAGCGCTCGGATCTCGTCTTTGGTTAAGCCGGCTTCTTGCAGCGTACTGCGGACGCCTTGCTCATTTTTCGCTTGTAGTCCTGGTCTATAGTCGCCTAGATCGTCGACATTGGAACCATCCAAGAGAAAAGGATATCCCAGTTCCTTCGCGATATCTTGCAAATGGGAATAAAGCCCCGTCTTGCAGTGATAACAACGGTCAGGATTATTGGCAACGAAATTCGCATTTTCCAATTCCTTTACCTCTGTTACGTGCAAGCGAACGCCAAATTGTTCGGCTAGTTGTGCTGCGGCATCAAACTCCCTCGTGGGAAACGTTTCAGATGCTGCGGTTACGGCAAGGACTTGATCCCCAAGCTCTTGCTGTGCACGTTTGAGGACGAATGTACTGTCAACTCCTCCGGAGAAGGCGACAATGACACGGCCCATGTTTCTCAAAATTTCACCAAGCTTGCGATCTTTCTCGCGAGTTACTTCTTGTATGCTCATGTTTCTATCCTCCCATACAGCCTTTATGTAGTAAGCTGAGCTGTTTTGGTCTATCTAAACAAGTGTATCACAACTGACCCCCAAAGTGGATTGTTTTGTCAGTCATTCATGTTATAATAACATCATTGAGAAACCAAATAAAAAGGCGGGAATTACAATGCCTAGAAAAGTATTAGAGAGAAAACCAGACTGGTTAAAGATCAATCTTAAGACCGATGAGAATTTCAAAGAAATTAAATCCATGATGCGTTCCAAGACGTTGCATACAGTTTGTGAAGAAGCCAAATGTCCGAACATTCATGAATGCTGGGCGAATCGGACAGCGACTTTTATGATATTAGGAGATATTTGTACACGGGCTTGTCGCTTTTGTGCAGTTAAAACTGGTCTCCCTACTGAGCTTGATTTGGAAGAGCCGGAACGTGTTGCAGACGCAGCGCTACAAATGGGGCTTCGTCATTGTGTTGTTACCTCGGTGGCACGTGATGATTTAACAGATGGCGGTGCCATGATTTTCGCAGAGACGATTAAAGCGATCCGTCGTAAACTGCCAATGTGCACAGTTGAAGTATTGATTCCTGACTTCTTGGGTCGAGAAGAATCATTAGCTACCGTGCTTGAGGCAAAACCAGATATTCTGAATCACAATATGGAAACGGTCGAGCGGATGTCAGATCGCGTTCGTTCTAAAGCGAAATACCGTCGTTCACTTGAACTGTTGCAACGTTCTAAGCAGATAGCCCCTAACATCCCAACGAAATCTAGTGTCATGATTGGTGTAGGGGAAGAGTGGGACGAGCTGCTTCAAACGATGGAAGACCTGCGTGAAGTGGATTGTGATATTATGACGATCGGTCAATACTTACAGCCGTCCACGACGCATTTATCAGTATCCAAGTATTATACACCTGAACAGTTTGCTATGTTGAAGGAAGAGGGCATGAAACGCGGCTTTAAGCACGTAGAGTCGGGCCCGCTGGTACGCAGTTCCTATCATGCGCATGAACAGGTCAAAGCAGCATCAAGCGTTTAGAATTCAATGAACGGATCATAGAAAGGAGAGCTTCCTACCACCATGATTCATATTGCCAATAAAACATACGAGCTTGTTACCGATCACAAAAATGGTTGGAATTTCGAAGTGTTCAAAGAACGCTTCAGCGAAGTATTGGAGCGGTACGATTATATTGTGGGCGATTGGGGATATAGTCAATTACGACTGAGAGGGTTTTTCAAAGAAATCCACCCAAAAGCGACCAAAGAATCCTCCATCGCAGCTCTTCAAGATTATTTGAATGAGTACTGCAACTTCGGGTGTGCTTACTTTATTATCGAGAAAGTAAACGCGCCTAAGCAACAAATACCGACTGAAGTTATTAGTTCAACAACGGTTTAATCAGCGTGAATCAAATAACGCCATCTGAACTCCAGCAAATGTGGAGAGCAGATGGCGTTTTGTTATGCTTGGTTTTAAGCTTATTTTACTTCAAGGCCAACGAAGGCCTCGCGAACACGATTCCAGAAAGGAAACGGACGGAACCGTGCGAATTTTACTTTCACATTGGAAGCGACACGGCAGCGAATGGAAACGACATCGGCGCGCTGCATATATAAGTGGTCCAGCGACAACAGCATATTCTGCTGTGCTTTGGGATAAATGTCACAGTGATGATGCTTCGGTAAAATCATTGATGAGCCCAATGTACGGTACACGCGATTGTTAATTGATGCAATCTCAGCAATCTGTATAGCTTCAAGCGATGGATGAACCATGGCGCCGCCCAAGCTCTTATTATAAGCGGTACTGCCTGCGGGAGAAGATATACAGATACCGTCACCACGGAACATCTCGAACATTTCATCGTTCACGTGAAGCCTTGCGACAAGTGAAACTTCGATCCCGCGAATCGTAAACTCGTTAAGTGCGAGATGTGTTTCAACACCCTTGTCCGTCGTGATTTCGATTTCGACAACGGGGTAGCGCACGACTTGTAACTCTTCTGGAGTTGCAACACTAAACATTAATGAAGCTAGATGATCTAACTCGTCTGGCTTCCAATCTGCAAAAAAGCCAAGATGCCCCGTATGGATCCCAACAAATGCAATATGATCTAACTTGTCCACATATTTATGAAAAGCTTGGAGCATCGTGCCATCCCCGCCAATGGACAGGACGATATCGGGATGATCTTCATCCCTTGGCATGCCTTGCTTAGCGGCGAGAGAGTGGAAGCGTTCGGTCAGCCCCTTGGAGATGTCATCGCCTCGTTCAATGACGTTATATTTCAATCTTGTTCCTCCTAAGAGTTTTGCTTTTAGCAAAACTTGCTTCGTAAGCGTGGACTGAGTTTTCGTAGAATTGTCTTCTTAAGAATTAGAGCAGTAGGCATCAATCTCTTGGAGAATGGATTCAGGTGTATGCCGGAATTCGGCGGCAACTCGATAGCTATCGTTGCTGAAATGCGTAACTCTTACAATTTCACCATAGACAGTCATAGGCTGAGATACATTCGGGAGAATGAAGCTGAACTCCAGAATCAACGGAAAGAAAAGTCGATTGGATGTGACAAAGGATAATCCGCCAACACTGATATCGAGGAGTTGTCCGGTAAAAGCGACACCCTTCTGAGCAGATAAGCTTCGTATACCAGCGACACGCAGTGTAATCGGTGTGCGCAGTGTAAGCTTTGCACGTGGATGTCTTCGGTTTTGATGTTGAAAAACTTCCTCAGGAAGAGATAATGTCAGGGAACAGATCGTCTTTTTGAGTTCAAGCCCAATCAAATCGACATAAGCGTAATATAAAATGGCACCATCTTTGAAAGAAAATTCAACGAGAGAAACATGTTCGAGCTTGTCGAAGGGATATACACCCAATTGTTCAAGACATACGGTTATCGAATCTTCGCCTATTTTGTCGATAGCAAAGCTATCTTCAAAACAGAAAGGCTGACCATCTTTACATTCACCAACAATGATAATATGACAATCCTGATTTGGCGAAAAGGAAGCCAATTCTAGTACCTTATTCCAATCCATAGCATCACCAAGTCGTTAGATTTACATTCACATCTGCCTGTACATCCTGTAAATTCTCTTCTCATCATAATTTATCTAAGTCAATAAGAAAAGCCCCAAACGGGGCTTTCTCTCAGGTTATCACATTTTATTATGAAGACAAGGTGCTCGTAACGAGGGAGAGTTCAAACGAATGCGCAAAGTTGGTTGAGATGGGACGCACACGAATCGAGAAGTGAGGCCCATGAACAAGATGGGATGGAATGGTAGCTTGGAAACGTTGCGATTGCTCAATAAGTTCCCCAATGGGGGCCATGAGAATGATTTTCTGCTCCCACGTTTCGCCATTTTCTGCATAGTATATGACTTCTACTGCCGTATCCTGCGGCCAAATGGGCCCGAATTGGATTTGAGCCGAAATTTCTTTCGTCCCCGGCGGAATCTCAGCTAGAGGGACTTCGGAAGTCGATTTACTCGCGTGATCATCAATATTCATAATTCGGACCTGATGCCAATTGCTGCGGATGAATTGCTTATAATCGGCAACTTTGGTAGCCACATCATAATTGTCCGCGACAAAAAGTCGAGCGCGTTTGGCTGTAGGTACATACGAAAGATTCGTGTAGTCCTGCACCATTCGGTGCGTATTATAGACCGGGCTGAGTGACTGAACGGATCGCTTCATGCGTTCAATCCATTGATAAGGGATTTCACCTTGATTGTAGTAAAGAGGAATAATCTCATTCTCTAAAAGGTGATAAATCGCTTTGGTATTTTCTTTCTCCTGCGCGGCCCAGTCTGCGGCTCCTGTGGATCCGATGGCCCAACCATTCATACCGTTGTAGCCTTCCTCCCACCATCCGTCCAGCACGCTGAAATTAAGAACGCCGTTCATGGCGGCTTTCTGGCCGCTGGTTCCGCTAGCCTCAAGGGGGCGGCGCGGGTTGTTTAACCATACGTCGACGCCTTGAACGAGGTAGCGAGCCATGTTGATATCATAATTCTCGAGAATAACGATTTTACCGAGAAATTCTTTTAGCTGTGAGATGCGGTAAATTTCTCGGATGAGATCTTGACCAGGGTAATCAGCAGGATGGGCTTTACCTGCAAAAATAAATTGCACTGGTCGATCGGGATCGTTGATTAGTTTCTTGAGGCGATACAGATCATTGAAAATCAAATTGGCCCGTTTGTAGGTAGCAAAGCGTCTGGCGAACCCAATTGTAAGGGCTTTAGGGTTTAAATAGTGCCTAACTTCTTCAATCCGTTCTTCGGATTCCCCGTTACGTTTGCGTTGCTCCATAAGACTATTTCGAGCGTAACGTACTAAATCTTCCTTCAAATGCTGATGAACTTTCCAAATGGATTCGCCCGGAATAACCTCGATTTGTGCCCATTGATGCTCGTTGGACTGCTCCGCTCGCCATGTGCCTGGGAGGAATCGATCGAAGAGCTCCTTCCAAGCAGGGGCGGTCCAAGTATCCAAGTGAACACCGTTCGTGATAGAGCTGATCGGGACCTCACTGGCATCGATATGACCATGGAATTCTTTGAACATTTCGCGTGAAACCTGCCCATGCAGCTTGCTGACACCATTTCGCAGTCCCGCCGTATTCATCGCCAAATGTGTCATATTGAATTGACCGGACTTATGATCAAGCCCCAGTGAAAGAATGCTTTGTTTATGCTTAGGCAGCACGCTGAAAAGGTGACTGAGATAGTGTTCCACCATCTCGACAGAGAACGTATCATGACCTGCTGGAACAGGTGTATGGGTCGTAAAAACGGTGGCGGAGCGTACGGTCTCAACCGCAACATGAAAAGGAAGGCCTAAGTGAAGCAGTTCCTTCAACCGTTCTAATGTCAGGAAAGCTGCGTGACCTTCATTAATGTGGTACACATTCGGGTAAATGCCGAGTGCACGGAGTACTTTGACACCACCGATTCCCAGTACCATTTCCTGGGCGATCCGCATATCTTGATTGCCGCCATACAGCTGAGCAGTTAGCGCTTTATCCCCGTCATTATTCGTTTCGTGGTCGGTATCCAGCAAGAAGACCAGATTGCGTCCGACCTTAACAGCCCAAACCAAGAGAGTGATAGTGCGACCCGAGATATCGAGCGAGACCGTGAGCTGTTGGTCATTTTGAGGTACAGGACGAATCGGTAATTGCTCAAAATCATAGGGGAATAATTCACTTTGCTGACTGCCGCTCGCATCAATTTTTTGCGTGAAATAGCCTTTTTTATAGAGTAGGCCCACGCCAGCAAGCGGAATTCCTAGGTCACTGGAAGATTTGATGTGATCACCGGCCAGAATGCCAAGGCCGCCTGAATAAATCGGAAGCGATTCATGGAATCCAAATTCAGCAGAGAAATAAGCAATTTGCACATTATCTTCGGTGGCATAGTTATTTGAATACCAGCTAGGTTCATTCATATACGTATCGAATCTAAGCATAACTTGGTGATATCGCTCAACAAAATCAGTGTTCTGGCTTAACGTTTCAAGCTGGGGAGTCTCTAGCTCGTGAAGCAGTCGAACAGGATTGTGACCGAGATCTTTCCAACGTCCAGGGTCCATGCTTTCAAAAAGCTGCAGCGCATCATGGTTCCAACTGAACCATAAATTAAAAGCCAGCTCGCGAAGTCGTGCAATCGCCGGCGGTAAACCTTTTGCCTCTTGGGGGTCGGCTGCTATCATATCTGAATAATCTCTCCCTTTATAAACATGATCGTAGTTACCCATATTATCTTGTTCCACCAACCTTTTCATACACCAGTCTAAGTAAGGAATATGCGAGGAAGAGACTCATGATGACAGCAAAAGCACCAACAAAGACCATCGCACTTATCGGGAAAATAAGTTTTAGATAGCTCAATACGGGTGAATTCGCCTCATAGTGCGGCAAGAATACGGCCTGAGGACTTTGAAATCGTTGCATAGGCTCCCAAATCAGGAGAACAATAGCAGAAGATAGAATGCCATGAAGGAGGCGGGCAAAAAGGAAAGGGAGATAGCGCATGTTCGTGTGGCTTAACAAGCTGACAATTTGGGCATGAACAGACATGCCGGCCCAGGAGAGGATGAAGGCGCCTATCGCGACTTTACTGGAAAGAGCAATCGCAGCCGGGGCACTGCCTGCAGCTTTCGCGCCGAGTGTCACTTCGAACAATCCATTCATGATGGCTTGAGAGAGCTCATGCGGTAAGCCTGTGATGGTTAAGAGGGACGTAATCAGCATGTAGAACACATTCATCACCTGAGCAGATGTGAGAACCTCAAGAACGACCGAGAAGAAGACAACAAGGCCTCCTACAACGAACATTAAACGCAGAGATTGCAAAATAGATTGGCTTAACAATGTCCCTAGGGGTCTTCCATCTTGTAATCTCGCGTTGTGCATGGTCTCAAAGGCTTGCTTCCATACGGGACCTCTCTCCTTTACTGGTTGAGGTGTGGGTATCGCCTTCCTGCCATGAAACCGCATGACGAGACCAATAATGAAAGAACCTCCATAATGGGCGATGGCTAAAATAAAAGCTAATGACGCGTCATGGAAAAATCCGATCGCAACAGCTCCGATCAGAAATATGGGGTCCGAACTTGTTGTGAAGGCAACAAGCCGTTCACCTTCTTCCCGGTTGACCAGCTTCTGTTCCCAGAGCTGCGCCGTTAGCTTGGCACCGACAGGATAGCCAGCAGCAAACCCCATTGCCATCACGAATCCGCCAATCCCAGGAATACGGAAGACGGGACGCATCATCGGGTCAAGCAGTGTGCCGAAGAAATGAACGATCCCGAAGCCAAGCATAATTTCGGAGATAACGAAGAATGGGAATAGGGCTGGGAAGAGGACATCCCACCAAATGGAAACGCCGCGTAATGCGGCTTGAAACCCGTCATGCGGGAACAGGACCAGGCATACAATGATGGCTATGATAACGAATGACATAAGTAAGGCAGGGGTGAAGTTTTGTTTCGGCATAACGGGTAGATACCTCCTCTTATTCAACTATATGAATAAGCTTGGACATACATACCGTCTTCAAGTTTCTTGAAAATGTAGGCTGTCTAGTTGAAGGCCTATGTACAAGTAGGTCTATGTAGTCGTTTATTTGCTTTATGGGACTGTTCAGTCCTTGTTTTTATGGTAAAATAGAACTAGTAAAACTTAATCCTATGCATCGGGAGTGATTCAAATGACAGGTGTCATTGCCGGATTGGTTGTCTGTATGTTCGTGTTTGTCATTCGAGAAACGCTCATGCACGCAGGGGACGAGGATTTAGAGAACTATTGAATACGAAATGCGAGGTTCCTTGGTATGTCAGAGAGCAAAAACAGAACCATATTTGAGTTAATGGGAGGGGCGGAGACGGTAAGTCGGTTGGTTGAGGCCTTCTATCCGAAAGTACAACAGCACCCGTTACTTTCGCCGCTTTTCCCAGCTAATATAGCCCCAGTTATTGAGAAACAGACGTTGTTTCTGACCCAATTTTTCGGTGGGCCAACCTTGTACTCCGATCGCCATGGTCATCCGATGATGCGAGCTAGGCATATGCCTTTTCCGATTACAAGAGAGCATGCGGATGCATGGTTAGCTTGTATGACAGAAGCAATGATTGACATAGGCATGCCGGATGATTTAAAGGTTTTTCTCATAGAACGGCTTAAAGGATCTGCCTACCATTTCATCAACACACCTGAGGAAGACTAGTTCGTTCTTCCTATACACTATAATTTTGGGAAAAGGCGGGATTCTAAGTGGTCGAACCCTTGTATGAGATATCAGTGACATGCACCTACTGTACCAATACGTTTAAGTCGAAGAAGGTTCGACCAAGCTTCAAGAAGGCTAGTAAATCAGATTCAGATTTTTGTATTCACTACAAAGATATTAATCCTGATTTCTACGTTGTACGAATCTGTCCTTTTTGTGGGTATGCACATACGGAGAACTTCTCGGATAAATGGACATCTGCGGAACGAGATTTGTTCCATGAAAAAGTGGCTAAGAACTGGTCGTTACGCGATTATTGCAAGGAGAGAACGTGGGAAGATTCCCTTCATTGCTTTAAGCTAGCGCTTCTGAGTGCTCAAATCAAAAACGAGAAGTCACGTCTGGTGGCTGGACTATTGCATCATTTGGCTTGGCTTTACCGAATCAAAGGCGACCGGGAGCAAGAAGAACGTTTCCTCTCATTTGCATTAGATGCGTATGTGAATGTTTTTGAAACTGAAGGCATGGATTTGAATAATGCGAAGCTCATGTATCTTATGGGTGAGCTGAACCGGAGATTGAAACGTTTTTCAGATGCTGTTAAATGGTTTTCACGGATCATTAACGATCGTAAGATTATGGACGCCGGGATGATTAGGGCTAGTCGCGAACAATGGGTGACAACGCGTGAAGATATGCTCGCTATGCGTCTAGAATTGCCGGATGAGATGAAACAAGCTACCTAAAGGCAGAATAGATCGGTAAGAAAATAAAATGAACGCTTAGCCAGGGTACGGTATCCAACCGGATGGTTAAGCGTTCATTTTTTGTACGATTCCTTGTGAATGTTTGAATAGTGTGGGACGGTTTTTGCCGGTATGCTTGGATTGGTAAAGGGCGTGATCGGCTTCCGCAATCAGTGTTTTGAGATCCATGTGAGAAGAGTCTGCTGTTGAGATCCCGATGGAAATAGAGATGGGGGCCGCTTCCATGCCGTTCTTTTTGTAGAGAAATAATTCCGCTATGGAGGTACATAAGGTTTGGCCATAGCTAAGGACACGCTCAGGATCTGTTTCTGTACAGAGAAGAATAAACTCTTCTCCCCCGTACCTCGCGAGGTAATCTTGCTCATGAATCAAATGGCGTAGAACAGAGCTTACTTCTTGGAGTAATTGATCGCCTTCTAAATGTCCGAATCGATCGTTATATAGTTTGAAATTATCGAGATCAATCATCATGATGGATACGTTACGCTTATGTAGGGTACTTTGCGCGATGGGCATAAAACTTCTTAAGTTAGGCAACTTGGTTAAACCATCTTGGTTCGCTTGCATTTCGAGCTTGCGTTGGAGGCGCCAATTGTTGTTCTCGTCATTCACCATAATGATGATCATGAACAGGGTGGCGGATGTAATGGCAAACATGAACAATTGATCAAGGGTATATGACCAAGATAAGCCGCGTTCTAGGAAGCTGTGGGTAAGTAAACGCATAATGAATACGAATCCACATATTTGTAGGGCAAGGCGAATAGGTATGTCCAAAAAGCCATTCCGGTATTCTTTGTTATGGAAAAAGGAGCTAATGAAGGCTGGGGCAATGAGGTCTTGTGCGATGATGAACCAGGCTTGATTTTCTTGAGAGATAAGACTTGAACCAGCAGGCAATATGGTCGCGAAGAGGGCAACAGGTAATCCATATCGCAATCCGGCCATGATGATAGGTAACGAGCGAAGATCGATTAAGCCGAATGTCTCTGGAAGCGGAACCAGCATCATGATGATGCTGGCTAACCCTGTAAGCAATGATGCAAATAGATTTTCGTGCGAAACAATTAACATCTTGCTATGAACTTTCAAGGCTAAATAATTTAAGGTCACTAATGTACATGCGCTTGTCAAAGGAATGAGGTACTCATTCATAAAGGGTCGTTTGCTCCTTGCAATGAACTACGAATTATGTTTATTTCGTACCGCGGTGTCCGCTAGTAAATAATCTCGATCTGTATCCACAAGTGTTAACTTGTTATGACAACAAGGGAAGACAAGCAGTTTCTTCTTACCTTCGTGGATGGAATCGAGCTCATGAATTTTGAGCGGCAGCAAGACATTTGAGCTTAGACAGAATGGACATTGGGCCACATAAATGTCCTTCATGATGATGTCGTAAGGCCAGGTGTTAGCAAAAGGGATCAAAGGGCTACTTCGATTCCGGTTCGCTCGTGTCGGACGATGTGCTTTTCGCGAGCTCTGCTAATTTCTGAAGAAGAATATGTTGTGGCATATGCATGAGATGTTCTAAAGGTACTTTAAGCTGCTCAGCTAACTTAACAGCGGTTTCAGGAGAAATTTGTAACGGTTTCATTATTGAGAAATCACCCATCCTGTTCCGATTTAGTCCGAAGGAACTATATATAATTGAATCATACTTTGTGAAGAGAAGCAATGAGGAAGATGCGGATAGTTGGCGAATGGCTACTGGATATGATTTAATTAAAAGTGGAAAGGAAAGGTGATCGCATTGTTAACATTACCTCTTAATCAAACATGGAATCTTGAAACATTTTTCCCTGGAGGAAGTGATTCTCCTGCATTCGCTGCACACCTGAAGAAGCTTCAGGAGTCCATTGCATCTTTTCAAGAGCAAGTTCGACGTACAGCTCCTCCGCAAAGCGTAGAGGATGCCTCAGCGCTAGCACAGTTGATTGAATTGCTTCAGCATAATGTGATGCATATTCACGAGGCAGACTCCTTCGTCGGTTGTTTGCAAGCTGACAATCAGAAGGATAAGAAAGCGCCTGTATTAAGTGGACAAGTCAAAAGTTTATATGCTGAGCATTTATCTTCACTTACTCATTTTGATCAGATTCTAACAGGTGTCCCTGATCAGGTTTGGGCAGCGGTGCTTCAACAAGAGCCGTTTCAAGCTATCGCCTTTTCATTGAATGAACGTCGTTCGCTTGCGAATGAAAAGCTGCCACCGGCGCAAGAGGCACTAATTAATGATTTGGCCGTTGATGGCTATCATGGGTGGAGCGATTTGTATAATTCGACCGTAGGTCAATTTAGCATGGCTGTGGAAGTTGACGGTAAGCCCATTGAATTATCCGCAGGCCAAGCTTTCAATAAGCTGCATACCGAGAATCGTGAAGAACGTCTAGACCTCTTTGATAAATGGGAACAAGCATGGACGGATAAAGAAGAATACTGTGCAGAAGCCTTAAATCACTTGGCTGGCTTCCGTCTTCAAGTGTACAAGGCTAGAGGCTGGAAAAGTATACATAAAGAACCACTTGCCATTAACCGTATGGAAGAAAAAACCTTGAACGTGATGTGGGACGTCATTGACCGCAATAAGGGACTTTTTGTGGAATATCTAAATCGGAAAGCGAAACTGCTTGGCGTTGACAAGCTTGCATGGGTTGACGTGGATGCGCCGCTTGGCGATTCCTCCAAGAAGATTTCCTACGACGAGGGTGCTAGTCTCATCATTGACCAGTTCAAGCGGTTTAGTCCGAAGCTTGCTGCGTTCTCGGAGGAAGCTTTCCAGAAGCGCTGGATTGAAGCAGAGGATCGCCCTGGTAAGCGCCCTGGCGGCTTCTGTACCTCATTCCCGCTAGCAGGTGAGACACGTATCTTCATGACGTATGGTGGGACGCTGAATAACGTCTCTACGCTTGCTCATGAGTTGGGCCATGGCTACCACCAGCATGTGATGACGGATATGCCGGCACTCGCGCAGGAGTATGCGATGAACGTGGCGGAAACGGCCTCTACGTTTGCTGAGATGATCGTCGCTGACGCTGTCGTGAAGCAGGCTTCAACAGATGAAGAGCGCATTGTGCTGCTCGAGGATAAAATTCAAAGAGCAATCGCGTTCTTCATGAACATTCATGCGCGGTTTATTTTTGAGACGAACTTCTATGGGGAACGCAGTCAAGGCTTAGTTAGTGTGGAGCGCCTTAATGAACTCATGGTTGATGCGCAAAAGCTTGCCTACAAGGATGCTTTGAGCAGCTACCATCCGCATTTCTGGGCAGCGAAGCTGCACTTCTATGCAACAGATGTTCCATTCTACAATTTCCCTTATACGTTCGGGTACATGTTCAGTGCCGGTATTTATGCAAGAGCTGTGCAGGAAGGTGCAACCTTCGAAGACAAGTATATTTCTTTGCTTCGAGATACAGGAAGCATGAATGTTGAAGAGCTGGCGCAGAAACATTTAGGTGTGGATCTCACGGAGCCAGATTTCTGGCAAAGTGCTGTCGACATGGCAGCGCAAGACGTAAAGGAGTTCATGGAGCTAACCGAATCGAAGGTACGTGTGTAGGATGAGGGACTGAGTGGGCAGCACGTGGGGGTCCGCGGGGGGAGATAGTCGAAAAATTCGACTATCTCGATGAAAACGGCGTCCACGGGGGCGAGATAGTCGAAAGATTCGACTATCTCGATAGAAAACGGCGTCCGCGGGGGGAGATAGTCGAAARATTCGACTATCTCGATGAAAACGGCGTACACGCGGGGTGAGATAGTCGAAAGATTCGACTATCTCGATGAAAACGTCGTCCGAGGGGGGAGATAGTCGAAAAATTCGACTATCTCGATAGAATTCGGCGCCTACAAAGACATTCCGGGTTTGAATATAGGTAATGCTATATGCAGACAAGCAAAAAAAGGACCGTCAGGATGAACATCCTGACGGTCCTTTTTCAATTCCACTTCAAAATTTACAGCTTAAATATTTGAATCGTTTGCTGCAACTGAGTCACAACCCGCGTCATTTCTTCCGCTTGTGTTACGATGCCTTGTACGGTTGAAATTTGCTCATTCATGGAAGCCGACACTTCTTGTGTACCAGCCGCAGACTCTTCTGTGATAGCTGAAATATTTTCCATCGCTGCAGCGATTTGTCCGGAGCTTTGAAGCATACTTTCACTCTCTTCAGCGAACCTTGTAATTTCCTCTGAAATGAAGCCAACGCTGCCAACAATCTCAGCAAATACAATTTCAGTTTGATCGATTAAGACCGTTTGTTTCTTAACGACATCTTCATTGACTTGAATGCTGCGAATCGCATCTTGAATGCCTTGCTCAATGCTCTTTACGAAGCCGAACACTTCACGTGTTAAGGAAGTTGATTCTTCAGCAAGCTTACGTACTTCTTGCGCTACGACAGCGAAGCCTCGGCCGTGTTCACCAGCTCTTGCGGCTTCAATGGATGCGTTAAGTGACAATAGATTCGTTTGCTCAGCAATTTCGGAAATGGAACGTGTAACGCTATTAATTCCTGCGGCTTGGCGAGCGAGCATATCAATTGTATCAGATACTTGTCTCGTTACTTCTACATTTCGTTTCATACCGACGCCTTGACTTTCAACCGACGTGCGTCCTTTTTCAACGAGGGTCATCATCAGATCGGAACGGTTTTTCATTTCTTTAGCCGATCCGGCATAATTCACGATTTTTACTTCAATATCTTTGGAAGTGATCGATACGCCAGAAATCTCCTCGGAGATTTGTCCTGCACCAGCAGCCAACTCATGGGCCGAAATACTCACTTGCTCAAGAACGTTACGGAAGCTTTCATTCTTTACATAGATATCACGGCTTGTCTGGAAAACTTGCTTCGAAATAGATCCTGTATCGCGTAAAATATCGCGGAGTTTATCAATCATTTTATTGAAGGATTGGCCTAGTTGACCGAGTGAATCGTCAGACGTGATTTCCACCTTTTGAGAAAAGTCCCCTTTGGAAATGTTAAGGGCAATCCGGGAGATACCATCGATAGGTTCAGTAAGTTGTCCTTCAAACCAACGGATGAAAGGGAAGCTTCCAGCTAGGATAATAACCAGGAAAATAATGCCAAGTAAGCGGTTCCAGTCTGAGGCGAAAGTTACAATTAACATGAAAAGCGAGTTTAAACCAATTAGTGCAAAACAACCAAGTTGTAGTTTCTTTCTAAACGATAACGATGAGATTTGTTCCAATCCGATCGACCCCTCTGCAAAATTTGTTTACTTATGGAGAAAAATAATAGGTGTATTTGAAAATTATATCACTGAACATGGAAACATTCTACAGTTATTCGACAACAATCGTTCGGTATTTACAAGAATTTTGGAAATCATATAAGTTGAATACAAAGAATTTAGTGAATTATTCAAATATTGGAAATAAACTGTTGAATTATGTAAATTGTCTAGGTATAATAGGTCTACAGTCACGAATTTAACATAATTAGTAAATAAACATAATTTAAGGAGGAGTAATACAAAATTGGAACAGTTGACACTCGCGAGACAAATTGATGTGGTATTTCGTAAGATTAAAGATGAGCTTTCTCATGTGAATTCAGGCACAGTTTTTGTACATATTCGCAACAATGATATTGGCAAATTTGGCATTAAACATTTGCCATTTGAAAGCTCAGAGGGTGTATTGCCTGCAGTTGCTAACGCGGGGTTGACTGAATTGCAATTTCAAACTTTTCGTCAAATGGCGATCGAATCACTCAAGCGCAAGAAGAGCTGGACACATGGAGAAATCATGTTCGACTTTACGATAAGAAAGAATGTTATTTCCATAAGTGTTATGTTCGAAAGTAATTATAATATGGCTACATATGCACGTACGATTTAGCACTCATACCTAATCCTATTGAAAGAACCCCGATCACAATTGTGATTGGGGTTCTTTCGCTAATACTATGCGGCCTTTGCCATACGGAATGCACATCGGTGTCCCGAAGATCGGGTCGGTTGTTACCTGACAATCCAAATCAAACACCTCACGTAACAAAGGTGTATTGACAATGTCCTCTGGCTTTCCTTCCGCATAAATAGAACCTTTCTTGATGCTAACAATGTGGTGCGCGTAACGACAAGCTAGATTAATGTCATGTAGAACCATGACAATTGTGCGCTGTTCTCGCTCGTTCAGATCGAATAATAAGTCCAACACTTCAATCTGATGGGTAAGATCGAGATAGGTGGTTGGTTCATCTAGGAGTAATGTAGGTGTGTCTTGCGCTAAAGTCATCGCGATCCATGCGCGCTGGCGTTGTCCGCCAGAGAGTGAATCTACAGTGCGATCAGCAACCTCTAGCATATCGGTAAGTTCGAGTGCCTTCATGACCTTGTTTTCATCTTCTTGACTCCATTGCTGCAGCCAACTTTGATAAGGATAGCGCCCTTGTTTGACGAGTTGTCTGACCGTGAGTCCTTCTGGAGCTGTAGGGCCTTGGGGCAATATCGCCATTCGCCTTGCGATCTCTTTGGTCGAGAGCTTCGCGATCTCATGACCGTCCAATAGAATGCTGCCTGAGGTTGGTTTCATAAGCCGAGCAAGTGAGCGCAGCAGTGTGGATTTTCCGCAGCCGTTACTGCCGATAAAGACGGTAATTTTGCCCTTAGGGATTTGCACATGTAAACTTTGGAAAATCGTTGTATCTCCATATGTCAATTGAAGCGATTGGGCTTCAAGTGCTTGGTCTGAGGTTGTCATAAGTTAGTTCTCCTTTTTCGTAGACATAGGGTTATCCGCGATTCCTACTGCGATATAGGACGTAGATGAAAATAGGTGCACCAATGGCTGCCGTGAATACACCTGCTGGGATATCGAGCGGTTTGAACAGGAAACGACCACATAAGTCTGCAAGCAGCAATAGTAGAGAGCCAGTGAGTGCAGAGACAGGAATCAAGGAGCCGAAGCTAGGACCGACAAGTTTACGTGAAATGTGCGGGGCCATAAGCCCAATGAAGCTTATCGCACCGCCAAAAGCGACAGCAGCACCAGCCAAGGCAACACTAAGCATAATTAACAGAAACCGCTGACGCTGTACATGGCTTCCAACACTTTGGGCAATATCCTCTCCAAGTGACTGGATGGTAATGTGCCGCGCATAGAAGAAAATAACAGGTATCAGCACAGCCACCCAAGGGAGTAAGGGGTAAACAGCTTTGGCCCAAGATACGCCATAGATACTGCCAGTCATAAAAGTTAGTGATTGTTGGGCGAGTACGATAGGACCGGTAAGCATCATGAGATAGGATACTGCGCTCATTGCAGCTGTGAGCCCTGTCCCAATGAGGACGAGACGCAACGGTGTAATGCCATTTCTCCAAGAAAAGAGGTACACCAGCAACGTTGCAAGGAATGCCCCTAGTATAGCTGCTACAGGCAGCCAATGAATACTGAGTTTATCTGAGAAAAAGAAGAAGAAAGATACAGCGCCTAGTGTTGCACCGCCTGTTGTTCCAATCGTGTCTGGTGATGTGAGCGGGTTGCGCACGATCCCTTGTAGAATAGCGCCGGCTACACCTAAAGATGCGCCGATTAGAACAGCTACAATAACACGAGGTAAACGTAATGTTCGAACGATCATCGTACTTGAATCCGATCCATAGCCGAATACGGCCTTTATGACATTCAAAGGTTTGATCGTAATACTGCCGACACCTGTGCTTATAATCATCATGAGGATGAGGGCAAGTAATAGAGATAGCGTAACGATAATGGCTTTTTTGCTTATTAAAAAAGAGTAACTTTTGCTTCGAATCATAATATCTCGCTTAGAAGTACTCATCTCAAGAGTCCCCCTTTGCGTGCGATGTAAATGAAGAAAGGAACACCAAGAATAGCCGTCATAACACCGACATGGACTTCTTTCGGCATAATAATGAAGCGAGCCCCTATATCAGCGCTTACCAATAAAATACCGCCTAGTACAGCGCAATAGGGAATAACCCAACGATAGTCAATCCCGATAAGAAAGCGAACAATATGAGGGATCATTAGGCCGACGAACACAATCGGGCCCGCAACGGCTACAGATCCACCAGCAAGAATAATAATCATGAGTGCAGTAATAAGTTTAATGTACACCGTTTGTTGTCCTAATCCTTTGGCAATATCATCACCCATGGACAAGACATTGATATGGGGGGATAGCAGGATCGCTCCGATCCAAGCGAGCAGCATATAAGGGTACACGGATTGCAGCATAGCCATCGTACGCCCTTCGACAGAACCTACAAGCCAATAGAGTACTTGCTCGAAGGCTTTGCCATTACCTAATAATATTCCCTGTGTGAGTGAAGCGAAAAAAGCCGTCATCGCAGCGCCCGCGAGTGTGATCTTCATCGGCGTTAAGCCGTCGCGACCTAGCGATCCAAGCCCATAAACCAATGAAGCGCTCACGGCAGCTCCCATAAAAGCAATCCATGTAAATTGCGTTAGGCTGGATATGTTGAAAAAGCTAACAGCTACAACAATAGCAAAAGCAGCCCCAGAATTAATCCCGAAAATACTCGGCGAAGCCAGTGGATTTCGAGTCATTGCTTGCATAAGTGCACCAGCAACGGCTAAACTGCCGCCAACTAGTGCAGCAATCAAAGCTCTTGGTATTCGGACGGTTTGAATAATAATCGATTCATTCGTTGGTTTGTCAGAAGGATCAAAGGATGTAAGGATTTGATCCCAGGAGTATGTTTTGAGGCCGAATCTGACACTGCTAAGTATGAGTATAAGAAGAACACAAATGGCTGCTAGTAGCCCTATACTTTTGTAAATATGAGAGAGACGTTCTGTTGTTCGTGTATGCACGCTGTTTACCCTCTTCCTTCCTACCTTCTTGCTTCATTTATTCTAAAGATATCAGGTATTGAAGTCAATGAATATGAGAATCATTATCAAAAAAAAGTTGACAAGTAAGGTGGAATTCTAGTAATATGTGCTAATAAATGAGAATCGTTATCACAATAACGAACAACATAGGGGGAACACCATTATTATGTTTAGTCAAAAATCCCGCACGTTTGGAAGAGCGTGGGCTCTTGTAGCATGTCTCTTTGTTTTTAGTATGGTCTTAACGGCATGTGGAGAAAAAGCAGAAACGAAGTCGTCTGCATCTGCAGCACCGCAAGAAACTGCGAAAGCAGAAGCTCCACGCACAATTAAGCACGCAATGGGGGAGACCGTTGTATCGGCGAATCCGAAACGTGTCGTTATATTGACCAATGAAGGAACAGAAGCCCTTCTTGCACTTGGGATTAAGCCCGTAGGGGCTGTAGAATCCTTCTATGGCAATCCGTGGTACGACCATTTTAAAGCGGATATGCAAGGCGTGACCACCCTGGGAGTTGAGGGCCAACCGAACCTGGAAGTCATTGCATCGCTTAAGCCGGATTTAATTATTGGTAATAAGCTTCGCCAAGAGAAAGTGTATGAGCAACTGAAAGCCATTGCGCCGACGGTTTTCTCGGAAACGCTGCGTGGTGAATGGAAAAACAACTTCAGTCTGTATGCAGATGCAGTGAATAAGAAGGCAGAAGGCGACAAAGTGATCGCTGATTTCGATAAACGTATTAATGATTTCAAAGCAAAAGCAGGCGATAAGCTAAAAGAAAAAATAGCTGTCATCCGGTTTATGGGTGGTAAAACGAGATTTTATTTTGATGATATGTTCTCAGGAGTTGTCTTCAAACAGCTAGGCTTCCCTCGTTCTGATGCAAAAAGTAGTGAGAAATCGTTCGAAGATATTACGAAAGAACGTTTAACTGAGCTGGATACCGCAGATCGCGTATTCTACTTTACGTATGAAATCGGCGATGGCAAAGGGAATAAACAAGAACAAGAATGGATGAATGATCCGCTTTGGAAAAATCTAAAAGTGGTGAAAGAAAATAAATTAGTCAAGGTTAACGATGCTACTTGGAATACAGGCGGCGGAGTTCGATCGGCTAACATCATGTTGGATGATTTGTACAAAATCTACGACATTAAATAGGGTGAAAAAAGGGCTTTCTCCGAGTATCTACCCGGAAGAAGGCCCTTTTGTTGCTTAAGTATTTTGGATCCACATTATCTGCTGAAGTTATTGCTTGAACCAGCAAGTTGTTGCTCAGCAATTTGAACGAGACGACGAGTGATGCTGCCCCCGATAGATCCTGTGTCATAAGACGTCATGTAACCATAGTAGCCATCTTGAGGAATTTGGATGCCCAATTCTTGAGCTACTTCATACTTCAATTGGTCTAGGGCTGATGATGCTTGCGGAACTAGTAAGGAGTTACTGCTACTATTGTTGTTACTGTTACTGTTGCGAGATTGTCCTGTAGCCATCTGATATCACCTCCAGTAATAGGTAGTATGAACAGTTTTGTTAATATTACTCATTTTTTTATTGGGAATTTTAACCTTTTATAAAAAGCGTAAAAGCAGGAATGTTTCGACTTTGTTATAATGGAATAATGGACGTCGGGAAAGCGGGGAGAAAGCATGTTTGAACTAGCGATTAAGGGCTGGTCCTTAGATAAAGATTTGCAAATTATTCAAGCAGATGTTCATTTGTCTGTAGAAGATAGTCTAATTATTGAAGAACCTCTATGCATTGATGTTGGTCTGCCTGCTTTATTATACAGTGCGCTGCATGATACAGCTCCGAATCGCTTCGCCCCTGCCGATCAGTGGGAGCGGATGCCGTTCTTCGTATGTGGATGTGGTGACCCGGAGTGCAGGGGGTTCTCATTCGTTGTACGACATCTTGCAGAGGAACAGCTTGAACTTTCTTCTGTAGAAGAACGGTCGAACGGTTCGTATCGCGAACTGGAGACGCATGTCATCCCGATTCGCGAATATCGCGAACAACTTGTCGACATTGGGGAAACCTATTTGCGATTTGTTGCAGATTTGGATTACCGGCCGTATTTTCAAGATACGGTGAAGGTCGTCGAAGAGCTGGTAAAACAATTACAACTAACATTACGGAGTGAATAATATGGCTGCATCGAAATTTTATGTGGTTTGGGTCGGGCACAAGCCAGGTGTGTATCGTTCGTGGGCGGAATGCCAGGCCCAGACCAATGGCTATCCACAAGCGAAGTTCAAGTCTTATGAATCCGAAGGTGAAGCGCGGCAAGCACTTGAGAAGGGGTGGCAGAAGTCACTTAATTTTGCGGCAAAAGGAACCGGAGGAGCTCAAGGTGCTGCTAAAAAGTCGGCGACTCCAGAGTCTGCGCCTGAGGTTGATTATGATAGTATTTCAGTGGATGTTGGCTGTTCCGGAAATCCAGGGATCGTGGAGTACAAGGGCGTGGATACGCGGACTGGTGAAATCATTTTCTACCAAGGACCGATTTCAAAGGGAACGAATAATCTAGGCGAGTTTCTAGCCATTGTACATGGACTAGCTTACTTGCAGAAAAAAGGAAGTAAACAAACCATTTATACCGATTCGGTTACAGCACTAAGTTGGATTCGAAAGAAGGAAGTATCTACGAATTTAGCTCGAGATGCGTCTACTGCGGAAATATGGACCTTGGTGGATCGTGCGCTGAAATGGCTGCATACGAATACGTATACCAATAAGATCGTCAAGTGGGATACCAAAAAATGGGGCGAGATTAAGGCCGATTTCGGCAGAAAATAAGTCGACAAACGTAACGTGCCGTTTCGTGTATAAGTTGGTTCGCACTTACTTTGATGCGTTATCACACTAAAGGGAGAAATATTGCGAGAAGTGTGGTATGATAGTTTCATTGTTTTCATAACAGATATGAATTCTAGGAGGAATAAAGTATGGCACATCCAAAACAGCGCAGTGACATGATTAAAAAAGGTTTCGACCGCGCTCCACACCGTAGCTTACTACGTGCAGCCGGCGTTAAAGAGGAAGATTTCGGCAAGCCGTTTATTGCGGTTTGTAACTCTTATATAGACATTATTCCTGGACATGTTCATTTGCAAGAATTCGGTAAGCTTGTGAAAGAAGCGATTCGCGAAGCCGGCGGTGTTCCGTTCGAGTTCAACACAATCGGTGTTGACGATGGTATTGCGATGGGTCATATCGGTATGCGTTATTCCTTGCCAAGCCGTGAGATTATTGCGGATTCCTTGGAAACCGTAGTAAATGCACACTGGTTTGATGGTATGGTTTGTATTCCTAACTGTGACAAAATTACACCGGGTATGATCATGGGTGCTCTACGCGTTAACATCCCAACGATGTTAGTTAGCGGTGGACCGATGAAAGCCGGTAAAGATAAAAACGGTAAATCCATTTCCCTTTCTTCCGTATTCGAAGGCGTTGGTGCTTTCCAAGCGGGTAAATTGGATGAAGCAGGTCTGGAAGAGTTGGAACAATACGGTTGTCCTACATGTGGATCATGCTCTGGTATGTTCACAGCGAACTCCATGAACTGTCTAGCTGAAGGTCTTGGACTTGCTATGCCAGGTAACGGAACTATTCTTGCTGTTGCGGAAGAGCGTAAGCAATTCGTTAAAGATTGCGCGAAGCAATTGATGGTTCTAATTGAGAAAGACATCAAGCCGCGTGATATCGTAACGATTGATGCGATTGATAACGCATTTGCTTTGGATATGGCGATGGGCGGTTCCACGAACACCGTTCTTCACACATTGGCTATCGCGGCTGAAGCGGGTATCGAGTATCCGATCTCTCGTATTAACGAAGTAGCAGAGCGTGTTCCTCACCTTGCCAAAATTGCTCCAGCTTCCGATTACCACATCGAAGATGTGCATTTGGCGGGCGGTGTGAGTGCGGTAATCAATGAGTTGCTCAAAAAACCAGGTGCTTTCAATGGTGACTGTCTATCCGTTACAGCGCAAACACTTCGCGAGAACGTGGCTGGCCGTGAGATTCAGAACACGGACGTTATTCGTCCATTGACGAACCCGCATAGTGAGCGCGGCGGTCTAGCTGTTCTGTTCGGTAACTTAGCGCCTGAAGGAAGTATCGTAAAAGTTGGTGCCGTTGATAAGTCCGTTGGCGGACGTCACGTTGGTCCAGCGATCTGCTTCGATTCCCAAGACGAAGCTTTGTACGGTATCGCAAACGGTAAAGTAAAAGAAGGACACGTTGTTGTCATTCGTTACGAAGGACCGAAGGGTGGACCTGGTATGCCAGAAATGTTGGCACCAACGTCCCAAATCGTTGGTATGGGTCTAGGCGCGAAAGTAGCCTTGATTACAGATGGACGTTTCTCCGGAGCTTCCCGCGGCATCTCGCTTGGTCATATGTCACCTGAAGCTGCTGAAGGTGGACCACTTGCTTTCGTACATGATGGCGATATCATCGACGTTGACATGGATGGACGCAAAATCGAATTGCAAATTAGCGATGAAGAGTTTGCCAAACGTCGTGAGTCATGGGCAGGATTCCAACAGAAGATTACTTCTGGCTACTTAGCTCGTTATACGAAAATGGTAACCAACGCAAGTGCTGGTGCGATTTTGAAAATCTAATTTATTACAAGATAAAGGCCCTATCCGACTTGTTCGGGTAGGGCCTTTTGTACAATTATTGGATGCAAGTTCAAAAGATATACTATTATCACTAACCCTTGAGCTCAGTTCAGTCAGTTTTTTTTGAACGAGAACCTGTGAGGGAATGATAAAGGTCACCGACGCATCCATCTTATCATCACTATCCCTTAAGCTCAGTTCAGCACATGGGGAACGACATCCTGAGCAAAAGGGATAGTGGCCATAGATTCAGTTATCATGACTCTCCACGTAACTTGGTAGTGAGTCTATTCAAGTCAGAAATAAATGCATAAACAGAAGCGATCCGCTCAAAACGGTTATTGCAACAACAACGGAAAGCGTTAATACAAAGCGAGCTTTGAAAATCGATAGCATCATTAATGTACTCTTCACATCGATCATAGGCCCGAATACGAGGAAAGCGAGCAGAGAGCCAGGTGAGAATGACTTGGCGAAGGAGGCAGCTACGAAGGCGTCTGTCGTTGAGCATAAGGAGAGTAGGTAGGCGAAACCCATCATGAATACATGAGAGGTGAAGGCTCCCTGGCCGATCGTGCTCAGGCTGTCTTGTGCCACGAATGTCTGTATTAGGGCTGTCAGCAAGGCGCCTAGCATCAAATACTTGCTCATCTCGAACAGCTCGGAGGAGCCGTGGCTGACCATCGTCATGAGCCGACTGCCTCCGTGGGCGTGGTTGTGGCCATGGTGGTCATGTCCATGATCGTGATGCTTATGACTATGATCATGAGGATGATCGTGGTCATGCTTGTGATCATGATCGTGGCTGTGATGATGATCATGGTGGTCAATGTGATGGTCTCCATGCGCATGGTTATGTTGGTGTGTCAGGCTTGTTACTGCAGGCTCAATAGGATGCCGCAAAGGGTTGCTCTTAAGGAAACGCGTGAGCAGCAAGCCAATGACTAGCGCGACACCGAAGGTTAGTCCCATGCGTGAATAGGCCATTGCTGGATTGCCGCGGAATGCCATCCAGGTGGAGGCGAAGACAATGGGGTTTAGAATAGGTCCCACAAGAATGAAAATGACGGCGATGTAGACCGGCATGCCTTTGCGCATCAGCCTGCGTACGAAAGGGATCATGCCGCACTCGCACAGTGGGAACATAATTCCCAACACACAGGCGAATAACACACCACCGAGTGGGTGTTTGGGGGTCAGTCGTTTGATGACACCCTCAGGAATGAAGTTTTCGACGATCGTAGATAACAGGACACCGAGAATCATGAACGGTAGGGCATCCAAGAAGATGTCCATAAAAGCCATAAAGACATGGCTGATAGGTTCCATGACTGTCCCCATTGGGGGAAGTTGTCTAGTTGTTACGATCAGAAACAATAGAAACACGCAAATCACCGTGGAGGCAGGAAGGCTCCAGCGGTATAGAGTTGAGGACAATACAGTGACACCCCTTTGCAGAAGGAATTGGTATGTAACTATCTTATGTACATGCTGGGCTATCTAGGACAATGTCCTGGATTGACATTGATACTTAAGCGTGTATAATAATAGGAAATCAATTGCGATGATAGGAACAAGTACGTTTGTCTCCCGTTTCTCAGAGAGCCGGTGGTTGGTGCGAACCGGTGAAACAAGCAGACCGAATGGATCCTTGAGCTTGAAGCTGAACACTGTGTAGAATCACCGGAACCTAGGCCGGATTCCAACCACAGTAAATTATGCTAAACGGTAGCTCTCCGTTATCAGAGCCTGAAGGTTTACATGCACATAACTACGGTTATGTAAGTAGACAAATTAGGGTGGTACCACGGTCTCTCGTCCCTTGCGGAGGGAGGCCTTTTTGTTGTCTTTTTTACCAAAACGAATGACAAAGTGAAGATCATAGGAGGTTTTTTCGGATGAAACGTGTACTATCCGGCATGCAATCCAGCGGTCAGCTGACGATTGGTAATTATATTGGCGCACTTCGTAACTTTGTGAAACTGCAAGAACTTCATCGCTGTTATTTCATGGTGGTCGATATGCATGCGATCACAGTGCCGCAGGATCCAGCCGCGCTTCGGGAACAAACGGAGTCTATCGCTTCGTTATACATTGCTTCGGGCCTAGATCCGAATAAGGCTTCTGTCTTCCTGCAGTCCCATGTTCACGCACATGCAGAGCTAGGCTGGATTATGACGACGCTGACACACATGGGCGAACTTGAGCGCATGACCCAATTTAAAGATAAGTCCGAAGGCAAAGAATCTGTGGGTGCAGGCTTATTCACGTATCCATCTCTGATGGCAGCTGACATTTTGTTATATAACGCAGATCTTATTCCAGTTGGAGACGATCAGAAACAGCATTTGGAGCTGACGCGTGATTTGGCTAACCGATTTAATAACCGTTTTGGCGATATGTTTGTCATGCCACAGCCTTATATGCCTGAAGTGGGCGCACGCATTATGTCACTAGATGATGCTTCCAAGAAGATGAGCAAAAGCAGTCCGAATGCCGGCAGTTACATCGCGATGCTTGACGAGCCAGATGTCATCCGTAAGAAGCTAAGTCGTGCTGTTACGGACTCTGGGCGTGAGGTGAAGTATGATCCTCAGAATAAACCTGAGGTGAGTAATTTAATGTCGATTTACTCCCACTTTGCAGAGATGAGTTTAGCGGAGATTGAGGCTCGGTATGAGGGGCAAGGATATGGTCCTTTCAAAAAGGAACTGGCGGAACACATTGTTGCCGTTCTGGAGCCTATCCAGCAGCGTTATCGTGAGATTCGCAGTTCGGGCGCCATTTTTGACATTTTGAAAAAAGGTGCGGACGAAGCTGCCGAAGTGGCGAATCAAACGTTGCTTGAGGTAAAGAAGCGGATGGGCTTTATTGTTCGCTAAGTATAACGCTACACATACGAAAAGCTCAAATCCCAATGATTGGGGATTTGAGCTTTTTGTTCATTCGGTAGGTTTGTTTTTTCGACGCATTTTGGCTTTCATTGCAAAACCGTAACCGATAAATCCTAACGAAATAAGGGTGAAGAGGAGTGCCATCCAAGGCTCGCGTAGAGCAATGAATAGGGAAATGCTAGCGAGCAGCAGCGTTCCAACAACTGCGAATAGAAGAGCAAGTGGTTTACTCATTTGGGCGACCTACTTTCTTGAAGTTCATGATACCTTCTTATATTAAACTTTTTTGAGCGCCGTGCATATAAATTCATTTCCTCCACATACTATCTTTGCAAGCTTGCAAATACATCAAAGATTATAGCTGACTGAAAGGAGTACGATCCTGATGGCACAATCTCGTAGTAACACACTGGTAGTTCCGCAAGCCAATCAAGCTTTAGATCAATTGAAATATGAGGTAGCTCAAGAGCTGGGCATTCAAATTCCTCAAGACGGTTACTATGGAAACATGGCAACCCGAGACACTGGTTCCATTGGTGGTGCGATTACTCGCCGCTTGGTGCAAATCGCTGAGCAAACGCTAGCGGGGCAGTCTGGGTCAAACTTCCGTTAACTTAGACAACATGTATCCGTACTAGCATACCCGAATTAAGTAATAATAGAGCCCAGGAGCCTTAATAGCTCCTGGGCTTTTGATGTGTACAGGAAAGCATGGCAGATAAAACAAGGGCCTCTGCATTCACCATGCAGGGGCCCTCGTTTTAAACATCGAACATCACATCGATTGAAGACTGCTCAATAAAGATCGACTTTCAGCTTCTTCTCAAGCTTCGTATCGTTCACCCAGCCTACATAAGAATCAAGCGTTTGGAAATTGCGATCCATTCGAATGACGCCAACGAATGGGAATTGCTTGCGATGGCGATAGCGGACGTCTGCCCATCTCACTTCATAGCCCCACCGATGTTCTTTGACCTCAGCGCAAGTGAAGGAAGAGAAATAAAGCAGAGCTTGAATATCCTCATGCTGCTTGGAAACCTCAACGGCAGGGTGGTCAGAGCAGGTGATCGTGTCTAACCATTTCAGTTTGCCATTTTTGAGTTCGCCTAGCTGGTAGGTCCCGTCTGCACACTCTTTCACAACATTCCAGACATAGAGGTTGAATGTTACAATAAGTGTATATTTATCACCGGGTTGATAAGTGGCATCTTTGCGATAGAGACCTTTTTCAATAATAGCATGGTCCAGAGTCCGCCAAATGTAATATAGGGCAAGTAAGCCGTATAAGGTAGGGAAAATCAACTGTGGCTTCGCGAGATCGAAGGACCACATGAAGATCGCGGCAATGTGACTCGTGAATATGAAAGGATCAAAGATGTGAATGATGTTCCATGACACCCATTTTTCTGAGAAAGGTCGAATGGCTTGGGTGCCGTAGGTATTGAAACAGTCGGTGAACACATGAACGCAGACCGCGATTCCAATCCACATAGCGAGATGCAGGAAGGATACGCCATGGAAAAATGGCGCAAGTGCACCAGTGATCAACAATGTCCATAAGGGTAGGGCTGGTAAGGAATGCGAGCGGCCGCGATGATTGCGAATATAGAGGGCATTGCCCTTGAATCGGAGCAATCCATCAATATCGGGAATCTGAGAACCAACGACAGTTCCAATGAAAACAGCAGTTGTTGCTGCCGTATCTGTGGAAATGCTCGGGTCGATTTGCGAGAGCCCTGCTAATCCTAAGCCAATGACAAGATGAGTGCCTGTATCCAACTGGTTCTCCTCCTAAGTGTTGTGTACACATGGTTGTTCTGTATCTGATTGAGGGTCAATTAACATCTTGCTCTTAGTTTACCATTTTAGAGCAAAAAATAAATCAGAAGGAGATCTAAAAATGTCTAAAGTTTTTGTAGAGTATGCCATAAATCCAGAATTTCGAGCTTCATTTCTCATCTATATGCAAGGGCAACAGCTACGGGAAGGGCATTTGGAGCTATTGGAGGGGACCGATCAAGATGGACTTTATGTAGAAATTTGGCATGATGTAACATATGAAGAGTACCTGATCATGAAGGAGGAACGTTTGAATGTTGAACGGATGGGTGATGGGCAGCATGGTGACTGGGAACGATGGATCAAAGGGGGTATCTCGAAGTTGCATATGTGGCATTTCTCACCGGCTAATTATATTTAAAAACAGAAAACCGCTGCTCTCTATCCGAGCAACGGTTTTTGAATGTGATTGGGCAATTATCTGGAGAGTGCTCCGCCCCGGAATGGGTAGGCGTAATTCAGTTCTTCATCGAATGTGATGTAATCCAAATTCACCATAAGTAATAGGAAACGCATCCCAGTAACTGGATCACTGATAATGATATGATCACGACCTGCGGCTTCTAGTTTTCCTTTGAAAATTTTGGCGTTCCACTCGGAGTTATTTTCATATGTCATATAGATGGTTGCCATTTTACCAAGGTTCAAACGAAGAATATTTTCGATATACGATTCTTCGAGTGCTGGCATTCCCGGTACATTCACGCCTGTTTGTAATCCACTTCCTGGGGGTGTGAGGACAGATCCAGCTGGGGTTTGGGGAACAATCTTATTCGTGATGGAAGTTGGGACAGGGTAAGCTGGGTAGGGATTGCCATATTGCATTTGCGGCATTGCTTGATTACCTATTTTGTAAGGGTTATTCAACATGATGATAATTTCCTCCTTGAGCTTTCCATACGAAAGCTTTCTTCATAAATGTGTTTTAACGATCGAAAAGGTCATTTTCCATAATCATCATATTGTGCTTCTGCCTATTTGGTGACGAATTTGTGGGCATTTTACAAAACAAAAAAAGCTCCCGAAGGAGCCTTATCCTAGTAGAAACTTATAACCGACCCCCCACACGGTCTTGACGTGCTTGGGTTCTTTGGGGTCATCCTCGATTTTTTTGCGGAGGTTTGCGATGTGCACATCGATGGCACGCTCTGTTACTTGGGAATCAAAGCCGCGCACACGATTTAACAACTCTTCACGACTGTATACTCTGCCTTGATTTTGCCAGAACAGCTTCATAATTTCGAATTCGGAGAAGGTAGTCTCGATACTCTTACCGTTAACATAGAGGCAGCGCTTTTCTAAATCCAAGTGGATCCCCAGAGGATCGAGTGTGTCAGAGGGAGGCGCAACCTGTGGTGGATAGCTGCTGGAACGTCGAAATAAGGCTTGAATTCTGGCGGATAGCTCTCTCATCGAAAATGGTTTGCATAAATAGTCATCAGCACCCGTCTGAAGGCCCCTTACACGATCCGAAACTTCGTTCCTGGCGGTTACCATCAAGATTGGAATGGTTGAGGTCTGACGAATTGTAGTACACAGTTGAATCCCATCCATATCTGGAAGCATAAGATCAAGAATAATCATATCAGGCTGGAAATCCCGAAATAAGTCCTCGCCTTGTCGGCCGTTCTCTGCGCGTTTCACTTCATAGCCATCTTCGTATAAGTAAATGGACATCATTTCACCGATACTTAAATCGTCTTCGATGATTAAAATTTTGGACATACTGGTTCCCCTCCTTTTCCTTTAAAAGGCTAGGTGCTCGTTATGCCTTCCCGCAATAATCGATCCTATCTATATGACATGTTATCCTATCCATTTTGTGACGTCCAGTTTTAACTTATTTTTAAATGGAAAAAAGAAGCTGATTGTGACTTGAACCTTCACTCTTAAGGTCAAGTTGTTCAGCTTCTTTTGCGTAGGGTAAGCATGAGAACGATCATACCGTCAAGTGCTTCCGGACAAGCTCTTCGCTCAGGTGCTCATCTTTCCCTTCGGCAGCAATGGTGCCGCGGTCGAGTACATAATAGTAATCAGCGATGCTTGTGGCAAATTCTAAGCTTTGCTCTACTAGAAGAACGGCAATTTCTCGATTGCGTTTAATCGTTTCAATGATGGCCTCAATCTCCAAGACGATAGATGGCTGTATCCCCTCCATAGGTTCATCCAGAAGCAACAGTTTAGGTCCTGGAGCTAATGCCCGTGCGATAGCTAATTGCTGCTGCTGACCACCGCTGAGGTCCCCGCCTTTGCGATGGAGCATTTGTCGAAGCACAGGAAACGTATCGAAAATCGTATCGGGTAATTTCTTGCGACGGTCTGATGAGGCTTCTAAGCCAAGTAAAAGATTTTCTTCGACAGTGAGTTGGGGGAATATCTCCCTGCCCTGTGGTACATAGCCAATGCCTGACTTGGCACGGCGATCTGGTGAAGATGTAGTGATCTCTGTATCCGCGTAATGAATGGAACCCGATCGGGGCTTAATGAGCCCCATAATACTCTTCATTAATGTTGATTTCCCAACGCCGTTGCGTCCCATTAGACAAACGATCTGACCGGGTCTTACTTCGAGGTTGACGTTACGTATAACCATGCTTTCACCATAGCCCGACTCTATACTTTGTAGTTTAAGCACGGCGTTCAACTCTCCTTCCGAGGTAGACTTCCGCTACTTTATCGTCATTCTGAATATCTTGCATAGTGCCTTCACGCAGGACGGTTCCTTCATGGAGAACGGTTACCATTTGAGCGAATTGGCGTACGAAGGCCATGTCGTGCTCAACGACAATAATAGTCCGATTCGCTGCAATTTCATGAAGCAGTTCACCTGTTTTCTCTGTTTCACTATCCGTCATGCCAGCGGCGGGCTCATCGAGCAGCAAGAGATCAGGCTCTTGCATGAGAAGCATGCCGATTTCAAGCCACTGCTTCTCACCGTGGGAGAGGGAGCCCGCACGTTCGTTGGCTTTGCTTGTCAGACCAATCATGCCAAGCCTCAGGTGAAGTCGTTCTCTTTGATCACTTGTGGTTTTGGCCCAGAGCGCGCTGAGGAGTCCGCGCTGCTGCTTCATCGAAAGTGCCAAATTTTCAAACACTGTCAACGTGGAGAAAACGGTAGGTGTTTGGAATTTGCGTCCAATCCCAAGCTGGGCAATTTGGTGCTCCTGGTGCTTGGTGAGGTCAATCGAACCCTTGAATAAGACGTGGCCTTGGGAAGGCTTTACTTTGCCGCAAATGACATCAAGCAGTGTTGTTTTGCCAGCACCATTGGGACCGATAAGGAAGCGGAGTTCACCTTGTTTTAACGAGAAATCTAGATTTCGCAAGGCTTTGAAACCGTCGAAGTTCACCTCAAGTCCCTTGACGCTCAGGATTGTCTCATCTGTTGTCGGTTGTAGTTTCGCTAATTGTCCTAGCATTGAAATGTTCCCCTTTCCGGTTTATATAAGTACGGTCATGTTTCTATGACTTCTTGCGATGTAGCGATCTGCTTTGGACGCTGAGTTCTTTTCCAATTGGAGAAATAGGGGGTCAATGTGCCGACGATTCCTTTCGGCAGTAAGAGAACAACGACAATGAACATGGCGCCGAGCATGATTGGCCACCAAGCTGGATAGGCTTCGCTGAAGGTTGTTTTAGCTGCATTCGTAACTAATGCCCCAAGAACAGCGCCGCCAATTGTTGAACGACCACCGATGGCTACCCATAGCACCATCTCAATAGATGGCACGATCCCCATTTGGGCAGGGGAGATGATCCCTTCTTGAAGGACATAGAGTACGCCGGCAAGTCCAGCTAACCCCGCGGATAAACAGTAGATGAAAACTTTATACGTAACCGGATTATAGCCAATGAATCGCACCCGATTCTCACCATCGCGAATGGCTGTAAGAATGTTGCCCAGTCGGCTTGTCACGAGCAAGGTGCTAAGGATCAGTACGATAATCACAATAGCTAGGGTGAGGTAGAAAAACAATAACTTGGTTGATTGTAATTGCAGATTCAGACCAAGAAAGGTCGAGAAATTCGTCAAACCATTCGTCCCGCCCGTATAACCTTGCTGACCTACGAAGAGTGTCACCGTAATGATGACTAAGGCTTGGGATAAAATGGAGAAGAATGCGCCTTTAATCCGATTACGGAACGTGAAATACCCAAGGATGAAGGCGACGATCATCGGTACAATGAGCGCCAATAGGAACGCGGCCGCGGCACTGTGGAATGGCACCCAGAACCACGGCAAGCTTTTGACACCACTCCAGGACATGAAATCAGGCAATTGATTAGGCATAGAAGCCAGCTTCAAATGCATCGCCATACAATAAGCGCCGAGTCCGAAATAAACGCCATGACCAAGGCTTAAAATACCGGTATATCCCCAGATTAAATCAATTCCGATCGCGATAATGGCATAAGCAAGGAATTTGCCGAGTAAGGATAAACGAAAGTCAGACAAGAAGAGGGGGGCAAGCGCGATGAGCAGCAGGCAGATCCCATAGATGCTTAGTTTGAGCTTAGAATGTTTGGAGAAAAGCATAGAAGGTACTCACATCCTTTCTTCAATCTAAGGATCTCGAACGCATCGTTACAAGACCCATTGGTTTCCATTGTAGGAAGGCGATGATCAGTGTAAACACAAGTACCTTGCCGAGTGTGGCGCTGGTTGTGTACTCCAAGGCCGTATTGAAAACACCGATTCCTAATGCGCCGGCTACGGTGCCGATCAACTTGCCAATCCCGCCAAGTACAACGACCATAAAGGCATCTACAATATAATAGGTCCCAATTGTAGGCCCGATCGGTCCAAGTAAGGACAGGGCACAGCCAGCGATACCTGCCATTGCAGAGCCGAAAGCGAAGGATTGTGCATCGACTCTACGCGTGGATATGCCTAAACATGAAGCCATTTGGCGATTCTGCATAACCGCTCTCATACGTCTTCCGCCTGCAGAGTGATAGAGATAGAGGTAGATGATCAAGATGCATATTGCCACAAGTCCAATGATAAAGAGTCTCTTATATGGAAGAATTAAATCTGCCGTTGCATGCCATCCGCCTTCTAGCCATTGCGGTGCTTTCACTGCGACATTGGGAGCGCCGAAGATGGATCGCGCAATTTGCTGTAAGGCAAGGGAGACCCCCCAGGTAGCTAATAAACTATCCAATGGTCTGCCGTACATGAAGCGGATAAGCACAACTTCGAGCAGCCAGCCTATCGCAAAGGCGACGACAAAGGCAACGCCAAGTGATACGACGAAATACCAACCGAATGCAGAGGCAGGCAAATAGGATTGGAACCATTTCTGCACGAGGTAAGCCATGTAAGCACCGATCATAATAAATTCGCCATGCGCCATATTCATAACATTCATCAGACCGAACGTAATGGCGAGACCGATTGCGATCAAAAGCAGTATGGAGCTTAAGCTGAGTCCGTTAAATATTTGAAGCAGCAGTAAACTCATGACAACTTCTCCTCTCTGTGACGGGAGTAAAATGATGAAATCCAGGACTGCGGCTAGGCGGTCCTGGTTTCTGAGTACTAACTTGTAAGGATTATTTCGTTACTTCTGCGCCCCAAGGGTATGTTTTGAGGAAAGGATCTGGTTTAAGCGCTTTACCGGAATTCCAAATTTCCTTGATTTGACCATCCGCTGTAATTTGGCCGATACGTGCTGTTTTGTAAATATGTTGATTCTCACCATCAATGGTGACTTTACCTTCAGGTGAATTCCACTCGATTCCTTTGGCGGCTGCTTTTACTTTCTCTACATCAAAGGAGCCAGCTTTCTTCACAGCTTCAGCCCACAGATAGACAGCTGTGTATCCAGCTTCAATCGGATCATCCGTTACACGGTCCTTACCATATTTGGCCTTGTAAGCTTCAACAAATTTTTTGTTTTCAGGTGTATCTGTTGTTTGGTAGTAGTTCCATGCTGTGTAGTGACCATCGAGAACGGAGGCGCCGATACCGCGCACTTCTTCTTCAGCAATACTCACGGACATGGTTGTTAGATCTTTAGCCGTAATACCGGCATCTTTCAACTGCTTGAAGAAGGCAACGTTACTATCGCCGTTCAATGTGTTGAAGACAACGTCCGGTTTTTCCTTTTTAATCTTACTAATGATTGTATTGTAGTCGGTGTGTCCAAGCGGTGTGTATTCCTCAGCAACAAGTGTTCCGCCATCTGCTTTCAATTGCTCTTTAATAATTTTGTTGGCTGTTCGAGGGAAGACGTAATCGGAACCAAGGAGGAAGAATTTCTTGCCTTTGTTTTGAAGGAGCCATGTGACTGCGGGGATGATTTGTTGATTCGTTGTTGCGCCGATGTAGAAGATGTTAGGTGAGGATTCTACGCCTTCATACTGAACCGGATACCACAGTAATCCTTTATTTTGCTCGACAACCGGCAGTACAGCTTTACGGCTAGCCGATGTCCAACACCCGAAAATTGTGACTACGCTGTCTTTTTGCAGGAGCTTCTTTGTCTTCTCTGCAAAAGTTGGCCAATCCGATGCCCCATCTTCGATCACGGGTTTAATCTTTTTGCCTAGTAATCCCCCAGCTGCATTAATTTCATCAATCGCCATGAGCTCAGCATCTCGAACAGATACCTCACTGATGGACATTGTACCTGTTAGTGAGTGAAGAATGCCCACAGGTACAGTGTCGCCAGATGTTGTGGAAGCCACAGGTGCAGTCGTCGTAGAGGTGGTAGATTCTGTCTTCGCACAGCCGGCCGCTACTAACATCAAAGCCATACTTAGTGCAACTGTAAGCTTACCTTTGTTTCTTATCTCTCTCATTCACGTCCCACTCCCTTGCCTTACAAGATTTGGAATACATGGCTTATGATAAATGGCGAGACAAGTTAGTGTCAATATATATGACATTAACATGAGGTATTTTAGTGGGGATGCACAATTTTGAGTGAAATACTTGTGAAAATCACATGAAATCGAAAAAAGTGTTTTGAATATCGCAATTTTATGTGAGAATACATGACATACAAGATTTACAATCATGAAAACCACGAATATAATGAGTGTAAAGTATTTCCATAATTCGGTTTTTGAAGAGGTGAGACACGTGCATTTAACGGAAAGAGAAAAAGAGAAATTGCTCATAACCGTAGCTGCTGACCTAGCCAGACGAAGATTAGCCAGAGGATTAAAGTTGAATTACCCGGAAAGTATTGCTCTGCTGACTTCCGAAATCTTGGAAGGAGCTAGGGATGGCTTGACGGTTGCGCAGCTCATGGCGTTTGGTACGACTATTTTGAAGGCAGATCAGGTTATGGAAGGTGTGCCTCAAATGATTCATGAGGTGCAAGTAGAAGCCACGTTCCCCGATGGAACCAAATTAGTTACCGTACATGAACCCATTATTTAATTGCGTATGAAAGGGGCGAGCACATGGTTCCCGGTGAATTTCGAACAGCTAAAGGCGATATAGAAATGAATGTTGGCAGACAAACGATTGGCATTATCGTTACCAATACAGGAGATCGACCGGTTCAAGTAGGGTCGCATTTTCACTTCTTTGAGGTCAATCGAGGATTAGATTTCACAAGAGAGGATGCCTTTGGGATGCGCTTAGACATTCCGGCAGGAACGGCAGTCCGTTTCGAGCCTGGTGAGCAGAAGCCGGTTCAACTTGTCGAATTGGGCGGAGCGAAATTGAGCTATGGTCTTAACAATCTGAGTCAAGGCTTAGCGGAAAAAGACAAAATGACGGCCGAAACAAAAGCAAGATGGCAGGCTTGGGAGGGGTTGCTCGGTGAGTCGAATCGATCGTAAGAACTATGCACTGATGTTTGGCCCTACAACAGGAGATGCCATTCGATTGGCAGACACAGAGCTCTGGGCACAAATTGAGCATGATTACACGGTATACGGGGATGAATGCAAATTTGGCGGCGGGAAGGTTATCCGTGACGGCATGGGACAATCTAGTGGCGCGACCCGGGCACAGGGTGTTCTAGATACCCTAATAACGAATGCTGTCATTATTGATCACTGGGGCATAGTCAAAGGCGATATCGGGATTCGGGATGGCCACATTGTTGGTATTGGCAAAGCAGGCAACCCGGATATCATGGATGGTGTGCATCCGAATATGATCGTAGGTGCAAGCACAGAGGTTATTGCTGGTGAGGGTAAACTCGTAACGGCCGGCGGCATCGATGCGCATATCCATTTCATTTGTCCGCAGCAGATAGAAACTGCGCTTTCCTCAGGCGTGACGACGATGATCGGCGGTGGTACAGGGCCAGCAACGGGGACGAACGCGACAACATGCACGCCAGGCGCTTGGCACATGCAGCGGATGTTAGAGGCGGCTGAAGCGTTTCCGATGAATCTAGGCTTTACCGGCAAAGGGAACTCTTCCTTCTTGGAGCCTCTGACGGAACAAATTGAAGCGGGCGCCATTGGCTTGAAGCTTCATGAAGATTGGGGCACAACGCCGGCAGCGATCGACATGTGTTTGGAAGCGGCGGATCGCTATGATGTGCAAGTGGCGATTCATACGGATACATTAAATGAGGCGGGATTTCTTGAAGATACCTTGGCAGCGATAAAAGGGCGAACAATTCATACGTACCATACCGAGGGCGCAGGGGGCGGTCATGCCCCGGATATTATCCGAGCAGCCGCTGAGTTGAACGTCTTGCCCTCCTCGACCAATCCGACTCGTCCGTACACGATCAATACAATCGAAGAACATTTGGATATGTTGATGGTGTGTCATCACTTGGATAGTCGAATTCCGGAGGATGTCGCTTTCGCGGATTCGCGAATTCGTCCTGAGACGATTGCAGCAGAAGATATTCTGCATGACCTAGGCGTGTTCAGTATGTTAAGCTCTGATTCCCAGGCGATGGGGAGAGTTGGCGAGGTCATTATTCGAACGTGGCAAACGGCGGATAAAATGAAAAAACAACGCGGCCCCCTAGCTCCCGATACCGAAGACAATGATAATTTTCGCATCAAGCGCTACATCGCGAAATATACAATAAATCCAGCGATTACCCACGGCATCTCGCATCTTGTTGGGTCGATTGAACCCGGTAAGTTTGCAGATTTGGTCATTTGGAGTCCCATGTTTTTCGGTGTGAAGCCGGATCTCGTTCTTAAGGGTGGCAGCATCGCGTATGCGCAAATGGGCGATCCGAACGCTTCAATACCAACACCGCAGCCAGTCTTCGGAAGACCGATGTTCGCAGCATTTGGGAAAGCGTTAACGCAAAGCTCCATTACTTTCGTTTCTCAGGCAGCATATGACAGCGGAATCGGAAAACGATTCGGATTGCAGAAGCGGATTGAGCCGGTGAAAGGCTGCCGCAGCATTTCCAAGAGGGATATGATTCATAATGATGGAACTCCTTCTATAGAAGTGAATCCGGAAACTTACGAGGTGAAGGTGGATGGCGAAGCCGTGACCTGTGAGCCTGCGACAGAGCTTCCGATGGCACAGTTATATTTCTTATTTTAAAAAAAGAATGGAAGACAGTCCCGATTGAGGTGACAACAATGACTGCGTTCGAACATCCACCGTTCCACTGGTTAGCCTATCAGCAATTGTTGGATTCGGCGCTTCCAATTGGTGGGTTTTCCCACTCCTTTGGATTGGAAACACTAGTTCAGCAAGGAAGATTGACGACGATCTCCGAACTGGAAGCCTATATTCGGTCGATGCTTGCGGGCAGCTGGGCAACCTCGGATGCTATGGTCATTAAAGCGGCTTATCAGCATATCCCTCGAGGGGAGTTGGGACAGCTTTGGGACCTCGATCACATGCTTCATGTGCAGCGAGTGGGGAGTGAGACGCGGAGCGGTGTTCAGAAAATGGGGCGCAGATTGCTTCAACTATCACGTTCGCTGTATCCGCAGCTGCATTGGCAGCCGCTCGATGATGCGATAAGTGCGGGGAGATGCAGCTCGAATCATCCCGTTGTTCACGGTTGGGTGAGCTACCATCTGGGGGTTCCTCTCCATCAGGCTGCTGAAGGGTATCTCTATACTTGTATTATGACGAGTATCAACAGTGCACTTCGGCTGATGTCCATAGGACAAACACAAGGGCAGATGTTACTTGCGAAGCTGGTTCCTTTGACGGGAAGTGAATGGCAGCGCGTTTCACAGATGGATCCGATGGAGGCTTATACGAATTCACCGTCGGCTGATCTTGCGATGATGCAGCATGAAACGTTATATTCACGGTTATTCATGTCTTAATTGACAGTTTATTCATATATCTGAGGAGGAATGACGATGTGTCAAGGTAACGGTCAACATCATCATCACGAATGGGAGAAGCCTGCAGCAGATCGCAATCGCCCTATGCGAATTGGAATTGGAGGTCCCGTAGGCTCAGGCAAAACCGCGCTAGTAGAGCGCTTGGCAAGAAAGCTGAACGACCGCTATAGTATCGCAGTTATTACGAATGACATTTATACGAAGGAAGATGCACGTATTCTGATTAGTTCTGAAGCACTGCCAGAGGAGCGAATCATTGGGGTAGAGACAGGCGGATGTCCGCATACGGCGATCCGTGAGGATGCATCGATGAATTTCGAAGCGATTGAAGAGTTGGAGAAGCGATTCGTGAATCTCGATATTATTTTTATTGAGAGTGGCGGGGATAATTTGGCAGCTGCATTCAGTCCGGAGCTCGTGGATCGCTTCATCTATATTATTGACGTGGCCCAAGGGGAGAAGATTCCTCGTAAAGGAGGCCCTGGCATCATGCGTTCGGATATGTTAATTATCAATAAAATTGATCTTGCTCCATATGTAGGTGCTAGCCTAGAAGTGATGGATTCCGATACGAAAAAAATGCGCGGCGAGCGTCCGTATATCTTCTCAAACCTGATGGGTGGTACAGGGTTGGATGACATCGTGTCTTGGGTGGAGACGGAGTTCAGCCATGCCTAAACTGAAGGGGGAGATAACCGCACAATTTGCGGTGCGCAGCGGCTTCACACGGCTCGTACACAAATATCATGCCTCCCCGCTCAAAATTGCCAAAACGTTTCGTTATGAAAATGAAACGTGCAAAGTTGGTGCCGCCCCCATGGATCAATTAGGCGTCTATATGATGGATTGTTCACCTGGGCTGATGGCTGATGATCAATTTGAAATTAACATGCGCCTTGAAGAGGGCGCACGTGTTTTTCTAACGAACCAGTCGTTCACGAAGGTGCATCCTTCGGCTGAAGATCAGGGAAGCACGCAGCATCAGATACTTCGACTGGAAGCTGACGCGCTGCTTGAGTACATACCAGAACCATTAATGCTGTATAAAGATGCAGTCTTATTCGCTGAAACGGAGGCACATTTAGCGAGAGGATCGACATTGATTTTCTCTGATATACTTTGTCCCGGTCGCACGCAGCGAGGGGAAATATTTCACTATACAAAGTATGTGAACAGGATGAGGGTCTGGTATGAAGGCGAACTGATCTTTTATCAGAACCAGCGAATTGAACCAGCGACGATGGAGCTGTCTTCACTAGGTTGCTGGGAAAAGGAGACGCATATGGGCAATCTGTTTATCTTCTCAGACCGTCTTGGGGCACGCCACCTTGAAGCTATTGTGGACAAATTAAGTCAACTGGAAGATGGGCAGGTACGTATGGGAGCGAGTCTAACGTATAAGCACGGGCTTGTGGTGACTGTCTTGGGCAGGCATGCTTGGGAGCTGCAAGATGTCCTGATGAAGGCATGGCATCAAATCCGCCGCAGTGTATTTGATTTAACACCATTGCTAGTGAACAAATAGAAAGAGGAGGCGGGTTATGACCTGTCTCCTCTTTCTATGTGTACGGGTTGCAGGTGAGGAATAGGTTTAACGTTAAAGTTTATGGACACTATCCCATTGGCTCAGGATTCTCGACGTTTGCTAACCTGAGCGAAGGGGATAGTGGCAATAGCTAGCTTTATGAGAGCATAGATAGGGGTGTTAAGGTGTCCCATGCGATAATCCCCACAAATTTTTCACATATTCCAAAATGGAATCGAATGGTAAGTGCATTTTCCACGCATACTGGAAGGGAGAATCGACAATATGATGACAACTGCCCGTGCTTCATTGTCAAATGATGTAGGGGTTGGTATGATGAGAATGTTCATTAAGATGTAGGATCGGAAATTCAACATAGAGGAGGTCAATTTACATGGAAAATCAAGTCACCTACGAAACCGTTTCGAAAGGCTCGTCACAAGAGTCCGTTGGAACTGATTCTATAGATGCCAAGCTAACGAGAGGTACAGCAGAGCCTGTGACCCTGAAAGAGTTTTACAGACTGGTGAAACCAGGAATTATTTATTCCAATCTGATGACAGCTTTTGCTGGATACTGGCTGGCTGCTCAGTGGGATGTTGACTGGATTCATCTGATTATGACCATGCTGGGGACAGCATTGGTGATGGCTGGTGGTACAGTACTTAACAATTATCTGGACCGTGAGATGGATGCCAAGATGGAGCGCACGCAGAATAGAGCACTCCCAAGCGGAAGGCTCAGCGCAAATTTCGTGCTCGGCTACGGAATCATATTGGGTACCATTGGTTTAGGTGTTCTATACTTTGGAGCGCAATCACCATTAGCAACATTGATCGGTTTACTCGGATTGTTTTTATATGTGTGGCTCTATACAGCATGGTTCAAAAGAACATCTGTATGGAGTACATTCGTTGGTGCATTCTCAGGTGCGACACCACCGGTCATCGGATATTGTGCAGTAAGCGGGACGGTAGATTTAGGCGCTATCTTGATATTCCTCTTCTTATTCTTATGGCAGCCGCCGCATTTCTGGGCGCTTGGTATTCGCCGTATGGAAGAGTATCGTGCAGCAGGCTTCCCGTTATTGCCGGTAGTCAAAGGAACTTTCGTTACGAAAATTAGTATGGTTCGTTATGTCGTTCTATTAGTACCTGTAACGGTGATGTTAACGGCATATGGCTATGTAGGAACGATCTTCTTAATTGTATCAACGATTCTTGGATTGACTTGGGTTTTCATGAGCGTCAAAGGGTTCAAAGCAAATGGGGAAGCGGAAATTGTATGGGCAAAGCGTATGTTCCTGTTCTCCCTTTTATATTTAACGCTGTTATCGTTCTTGATGGTTATTGATACGACAGCGAAACTTTAGTCTGGAGGACGAAAACGATGGGGACGTTTTTGGAGAAAAACTGGTTTAAGTTAGCACTTGGTGCGATATTAATTGCGATGATTGCATCTTTTGCATATAAATTAGTATCGAACGGCAGTAAGCCGGATGAAAGATTAACAGCCATGAAGGCAGCACCTTCGTTTCAGCTTCAGGATTTAGATGGCAAAACGGTTACTTCTCAAGATATGGAAGGTAAAGTAAGACTCGTTTATTTCTTCTTTTCATATTGTCCTGATGTGTGTTTGCCAACAAGCTTCTTAATTTCGCAGATTCAGGATGAATTGAAGAAAAAGGATCTGCTAGGGTCGAAAGCAGAAATTCTATCCATTACAATTGATCCAACAAGAGACACTCCTGAAGTGTTAAAAGCATTCGGAAATCGCTTCGAATCGAAGCCAATTCCAGGCGGTTGGACGTTCCTCCGAGGTGAGGAAGCGAAAGTTCAGAAGCTTGCAGAGGACTTCGGTATCATGGTCATCAAAGAGAAGGACGGTAATTTCTCGCATGCGAATGCGATTTTGCTAGTCGATCCGAAAGGACAACTAAGAAATTACTACGATGCAAGCAATCCAGAGTTGGATGCGGCGCATATCGTGAAGGATGTTGTAACCCTTTCAAAAGGGAAATAACGCAAAATAGATTATTCATAAGCAGGGTTGGGCGCTGGGTAGATAATATACGCGTCCAGTCCTGCTTTTTCTAATTGCCCAATGAGATATTCTTCAGGGGTGCCTTCGACACCTGCATAACCCTTACGAGTATAAATGTGTTCGGCGTCTGGGAATGTATCGCGCAGCAAATATCGGATTTTTTTGCCGGAAGCGTCGTTGTCGGTGAAAATATAAACGGGCAGATCGCCTACCTTTTTTCGCAACGAGTCAAGCGTAATGGAACTCGGAGTGCCGAAGGTACAATGGATGATGACGGTATCATCAACGACACGCTTCAAGCGACTCTTATCATTTTTCCCCTCAACAATAATGGTAATGGACATGGGATGACTTCACTCCTTTTAGAGTAGTATACCCTGTTTGGAGCAGCGATCCAAGTAACGCCAAGCTACGATATTTCCTGGGAAATGACAAGGATTTACAGCGTGTGACACATGGAAAAAGGCTTGACGATATCAAGCCTTTTTTTATGTTGAAAATTATGAAGTTATTAGAGGTGATTTGAACGTACGAAGCGGCAAAAGTGAAAGGGCTAACATGAGAATGAAGAAGGCAATGAAATAGGAGGAAATATGATCACGAAGCTGACCAGCCATCATTGGACCGATAAAAGCACCGACAGAATATGAAATGGATAGCAACGAAAACACGCGACCGTATCTAGAACTGCTAGTAATACTGGCAAGTAAAGCTGCAAGTGCTGGGTATATGACGCCTTTGGCCATACCGATTAAGAAGAGGGATACAGTTAATGGAATTGGCCACTGGATGGCTAATCCGAAGAAAACCACGGCAAGCCCGATGCTTCCGCAAATTGTCCGTAGAAATGGTGATATTTTATTCAAAAACCAGAAAGAGATACTAAGCAGTGCGCCTAAACTAACTAGCGTGAAAAATACCCCAGAAGTCAGTATGGACTCTCTTGCCGATTTCATTAAGGGCAGTTCAAAGAACAGAATCCCCTGTGAGCAAGAGAGTGCCATAGGGATGAGGAAGAAAAGCCAGGGGATTGAGACACCCTCACTATCTTCACCATCATTAATATTCTGAGATGCATGGTGACCGTGCGGATCTAGGATGGCCTTGGAGCCCAACTTGTCCACTTTGTGAGACAGCATCTCCTTCTCTTTTACTCCGAAGATGGCAAGAATCCCTGTGATAATAAGGATCCAACCTAACACGGAAAATGCGGTTGTAAAGCCAATTTTGGCCACTAATACAGCGCCTGCTGCAGGTGAAACCACGGATGCTAAAGTGTGAACGAGTCCATTGCCTGCCATGAGCTTGCTTTGATGAATGCGATCACGGGCGATGCGAGCTAGTAAAGTTAAACAAGCAGGTGATAAGAAGGCAAGTACAAATCCGCTGATGGAACGAATGTAAAGCAGATGCCACGGATCTTTCACGTTGGATTGAAATAGTAAGATGATCCCTGCTACAATTAAACTGAAAACAATGAAAAGTTTACTGCCGTATTTGTCTACACCATAGCCTGCAATGAGATTGCCAGGAAGATGTGTGAGTGAATATACGCCCATGATGAGCCCTATAAATGAAGGTGCAGCTCCCAGTGATAAGGCGAAAGGGGATAAAATCGGGTATTGCGCGTGTAAATCAAAAAATGCAACAAACATAAATAAGTACAACCATATGGCTGTTCGCACGGTTTTACCACCTCGATCCTTTAGTTTCATCTCTTCTTAAGTTTTACGCCGCTCGTCCCAAGGATATGACCGTTCGGGACAAATGACACAAATTCGAAACAGGGAGGACCTATGGACCCTATCGTTTTTATACTTTTGGCAGCAGTTGGCATTTTTCTTGTTTTCCGATTAAGACAATCATATCGTAAGACTGGAAAAAGCATAGATAAGACCAAGGAAATTGAGGAGAAGCTAGCACAATTAAGGAAAAAAAGAGATGAAGATTAAGGAGTCCATGTAGTATGATAGGAAGGGACTTTTGGATTATGAGGAGGGGTTACAGATGGATCAGTGGATTTCATTTGCACAGGATCGTTGGTATTTAATTGTAGGAGCTATTATCGTTTTATTTATTGTTATTGGTATTGTAAAAACGGTGGTGAAATGGGTCGTAGTCCTTGTCATCGTTGGGGCACTTATCGTTTATGGAGCGAGTTATAAGGATAAAATAAAGGATATTGGGGCAAATGTTATTTCCCAAGTTAGTGATGACATCAAGGACAAGGCGGTTAGTGCCTTGACATCCGAGGCTAAAGAAGCGAAATTCAAGGCTAACCCGGACGGTTCTTTTTTAATTACGACGAAAAGCTTGCAAGTAGAAGGGAAACCAGGATCCTACGAGGTTCAGGTCACTTTTTTAGGAAAAACATTCAAGATGAATGCCAATGCTTCCGTGAATGCATTCATCGAACAAGCAAGGAAAAATGCCTAGTCATTAACTGGGCTAGCCTATCAAAGGAAGGTGAGTACGCATGACGGATAACGCGTGGTTTCAAACCAGCTCAATTAATTTTATATCCATCTTGATTGTTCTCACGATTGCAACTTCTGTCTTGCAAGGATTTTTCCGTGGTGGCTCTGGCTCAGCCAGGCATTTCGTTGCTATGTTGGTGGAAGCGGTGCTCGCCATCCTTTCCATGTTTATTGCTTGGAAAAGTGTGCAACTGATTTCACCATGGATTCAAATATGGCTGAAAGATCAGAATTTGCAGATTCCGACGGTGGACATAAGTGCGTTCAAACAAGCTTACTATACCGTCATTACTAGCTTGCGCGATTTTCCATTACTCCGCTTTGGTGTTTTATTTCTTCTTGGCTACGTCATTATCAAGCAAATCTTGAATCACTTGGTTGATTTAGTGTTAGGGCGTTGGTTAGCTGAACGGTATGCTATGCCTAAACGGAGTCATTCTATTCTGAGCTCGGTTTCAGGCGGAGCCATCGGATCCATAGCTGGATTTGCTAGAGCGCTTATGCTAATCGCTATTTTATTTATTTATGCCTCCATATTCCCACACTCGATGCTAACCCCCTATATTGAGTCCTCACACATGTATCAAAAAGGTGCTCAAGAAGTGATTTCACCGTTTACAGGTGATTTTATAGCGGAGAAGGCACCCGTTTTCACACGTGCTGTAGAACAAGAATTCACGAATATTTTGCAACGGAAATATGAAGTCCTTGATGCGAAAATCCCAGGTAACATTGCTGATGCGGCCAAAGAAATTACAGCGAATGCTACCACAGACGAAGAAAAGGCTAAATTGCTATACAGTTGGGTCGGAACCCGAGTCCAATATGATTGGAATAAAGTGAAGCTATATGAAGAACAGCGAATTTGGAAGGAGCAAACGCCAGAGGATACGTTCAATACCAAAGAAGGCGTTTGTATAGATTATTCAAGGTTATACGCACAAATGGCCAGATCCATTGGACTTGATGTGAAGGTTGTCACAGGTCTAGGGTATGATGGTCAAGGCGGATATGGTCCTCATGCTTGGAATGAAGTGTACCTTAAGGAAACGAATAGGTGGGTACCTCTGGATTCTACTTGGGTGGCAAGCGGAGCCAATTGGTTCAATCCGCCGAATTTCGATCAAACACATGTGAGGGACGTTTAGAGGAGAGAATATGCAAAGAGAGCTTAATGCTTATAAGATGATTTATTTAGACGCAGGTGATACGTTAGTCACGATTCCTGCAGCACAAACGATATTGAAGCAATATTTGCAGCTGCGCGCGGTTGATCGGGATGAAGATCATATAAATGAACTTTTTACAGAAGCATTTCGTCTATTTTATTATGTTGAAAAAAAAGATAACTTCGTGGTGTGTAGTCCAGAGTCAGATCGTGAATTCTGGGTTAACCTATATCACTATGTCCTGCATAAGCTAGGCGTTCATGAGGATTGGAATGAGGAAGAGATTTTCAACTGCTGTCATGAGTTATATGAAATTTTCACAGCACCGGAGTATTATGATTTATTTGATGATGTGAAGCCATTTCTGGAAGAGCTGAAGACGCGAGGCTTCCGTATTGGTATTATTTCTAATTTTGCTCCTACGCTGAAAGCCATTCTGGCTGACAAGGGGGTATTACATTATTTTGACCCGGTACTTGTATCAACTGAAGTTGGCTTGGAGAAGCCGGACCCAGCTATTTTCCAGCTTGCTTTGCAGATGGCGGACGTTGAGGCCAGTGATGTACTGTATGTCGGGGACCACGAGACGAACGATGTATGGGCCCCTAATCAAGTAGGAATTGATGCTGTTCGTATCATTCGGTACCCGTATCACACGGGAGATGGGATCCGTTCCCTGCTTGAACTTATTCAGGAGCCTGCTGGTGAAGTAGGACCTAAGTGTTAGTAAGAAAGGATATGAACCCGCATGAAGTCATCCATTATGGATGATCCGAAGAAAAAAGAAATTACTAAAAAACGGCACTTTTCGTTTCGGATCAATATATTTTTCTTCGTTACTTTTATACTCTTTTCCGTACTCATTGTGCGGCTAGCGATTCTTCAATTCGTTCAAGCCAAGGATCTGAAGGCTGCTGAGAATACCAATACGAATACAACGAACAAGATCGCTCCGATTCGCGGCAATATTTATGATTCTACGAAATCCCCGCTGGCATATACCATTCCCGTACAGTCCTTATTTTTCCGTATTGAACCAGGCCAGGATAAGGATACGATTATTGAATTAGCCAAACGTATTAAGAGGGATGTTTTTGACCCATTTGCTAAACCGAATACCGTTAGCCCAACAGCTGAAGAGATCGTCCTTGCGATGGACCTTGGTTATGATATTAATAAAAACCCAGTGAAAGATCCGAGCTACTATTCTGTACCACGCCGTATTAAAGCAGATTTATCCAATGGTGAAATTGCGTACTTGTTGGAGCACCGGGATGAATTTAAGGGTCTAGAAGTGACGGAAGAAAGTATCCGCACCTACGAGGTGGAGGACGACAAGACGACAATTGCAACGCAATTGGTCGGGTATACGAATGCATTTTCAACCGAAACAGCGAAAAAAATCTATAAGGATAATCCGAATAGTGAAGAATATTTAAGTAACGAGAATGTCGGTTTCGATGGGATCGAGCGAATGTATCAGGATGAGCTGCGCGGCAAGAATGGCAGTAAGAAGTATCCAGTGAATGCCGCGATGAAAATCATCGGAAGAGCTGAAGTCACAGCTCCAATTAAGGGGAATAATCTGTATCTGTCGATCAATAAGGACGTTCAGAAGGCGACGGAGAAAATGCTGCATGATCATATCCAATATCTCCGAAGTCCTTCTCATGCAAATGATCTCTATATGAAAACGGGAATGAAAGCTTCGTCAGGTTTCGCTGTTGCGATGGAAGTGGATACAGGCCGAATCGTAACGATGGCGAATTATCCAGATTATGATGCCAATGCTTGGACAGGAGGTATTTCACCAAATATTTATAAAGAAATCAGTACATTTATTTCGAATGGATCGATTATGACAGCCAAATCGAGGTTTCCCGACGAGAAGGAAAATGCGAAACATCCTTCTTCCATTGTTTTCATGGGCTCTACGATTAAGCCACTATCTGTCTTGATTGGTTTGAAAGAGAAGCTCTTTTCAGCGGGTCAGTACTATTACGACTCAGGAACTTTCACTTTCGGTAAGGATGGCAAAAGTGCTATTTCGAACTCTGGTAAAGCATCCTACGGTAACATAAATGCAGCACAAGCCATTGAACACTCCTCAAATACGTATATGTCCGCGATGGTAGGTATTCCTTTCTGGATGAAGTATGGGAGAGAGAATCCGAAGGTGACAGCTAAGTGGGCTGAGTACTTGGCTAAGTTCGGCATGGGAGTGAAAACGGGAAGCGGCTTGCCAGGTGAATTTGCAGGTTCGAATGACTTTATCACAAATGCGAAGAATGATAGTTATCAATCGGCGATGGTTTTCGCATCTTGGGGACAAAATGAGAAAACGACAACACTCCAACTTGCGCAATATACGGCAACACTTGCAAGTCGTGGGAAACGAATGAAGCCTCAGTTTGTTGATGAAATAAGAGACTATCAAGGCAATTTGGTGAGAAAGATTGAGCCTGAGGTCCTAGAAGATTCATCCAAGGAATTCGCTGCAGCCGATTGGAATACGATTATTCACGGGATGAAAAGTGGCGCTGAAGGCATCGAAGAATTACCCTACAATGTCGCGCGTAAGACAGGTACTTCAACACAAGTCGTAGCTGGTGGATCTGTCGAGAATGCCGTACTGATCGCCTTCGCACCTGTTGAGAATCCAAAATTGGCCGTAGCGGTTGTTGTGCCAGAAGGTGGATTCGGACGTTACGGGGCATCCCCGATCGCGGCGAAGATCTTCGAATCGTATGACGCGGCAAACGATGGTATTCTGACGAAGCTTGGCGGCGGGAAGCGGCCTTGGTAAGGTAGCGGAATTAAATGAATGGGATAGGGAGCTTGCTGCTGCAGGCTCTTTTTTGTATGGAACTTGCTTGGTTATGGAAATAGATGGATTTCCTGTAGTTAATTCATCGTATAATCGATACAAGTCGGGAATAAATGGAATTGGTACAGCTAATTTCAGGTAATTACGTCAATAAGTGCTGATTAGGGAGAATTAGCTACATGTATTCCATCTATTACGATTTATTGGATTGATTTCTCCGAAATAGCTGTACAATTTCCAGTTAAGTTGTGTTGCTGGGATTGTAGTCACCTAACCTTGCCTAATGTGCTATGCACCAGTTACGCCATAACAGCATATCCTATTCCAGGGGTTGAATAAGCTTCACCCTAAATGTTGCCTGAAGTCAACTTTTGTGCGCAGAGGAAAGGTGGTCGAATCTCATGAAAAAAAGCCGGTTATCTGCTTCTTTAAAACGACTTCTCATTTCCATCATTTTTCTATAGGCATCTGGGTTTTTCTATTCTCGTACACTCACGCTATTTCCTGAATGACGGGCTGATATGGTATACTAATATATCGGTTGTCCAAGAGTAGAATGATGAGAGTACGGAGGAGTGAGTCTCACCATGTGTGGTATTACAGGTGTTATGTATTTTGAAGATAGAGAACCAACTGAGGCTAGTTTGAAGCAAATGACGGATGTGATTGTTCATCGGGGGCCGAATGATGAGGGCTTCTGGACAGAGAATCGCATTGGTTTAGGGTTTAGACGTTTATCCGTTATTGATATCAGAGAAGGCCATCAGCCATTAGCGAATGAAGATGAAACCGTTTGGATTATTTTCAACGGTGAAATTTATAATTACAAAGAGCTGCGCACGATGCTCCAGGAGCGCGGACACATTTTCCGTACGCAGAGTGACACAGAGGTCATCGTCCATCTGTATGAGGAATTCGGCGAGGATTGCGTGAAGCACATGCGCGGTATGTTTGGTTTTGTTATCTGGGACCGCAAGAAGAAGCAGCTGTTCGGTGCGAGAGACCACTTCGGCATTAAGCCGTTTTATTATCATGTGAGTGACCGTCAATTCCTGTTCGGCTCGGAAATCAAGAGCTTGCTGGCGGCGGAAGGCATGAATCGGTTGATCCATACGGACAGCTTGCTGAATTATTTGACCTTTCAATATGTACCGGAGCCGCATACGATGTTCCAAGGGATTTATAAGCTGCCCCCGGCTCATTCAGTTACCATCACATTTGAAGGCAAAATGACCCTACATAAGTATTGGGATCCCATGTTTGAGCCAGAAGAGAAACCATTTGATTACTATGTGGAACAAATTCGTGAAGGCTTGAAAGAATCCGTCAAGCTCCACATGGTCAGCGATGTGGAACGCGGATGCTTCCTGTCGAGCGGGATCGACTCGACGGCAATTGCTACACACATGCGGAACATCGAACCGATCCGCACGTTCTCCGTTGGCTTCGATGGCGCCAACAACGAGACGCCGATCGCTGCTCAGACCGCAGCGACGCTCGGGACAGAGCACTACGACAAAATCATCACGCAGGATGATTTCTTCGCTACCATGCCGAAAGCGATCTGGCACCAGGACGAGCCTGTCGCCGATCCTTCGGCCATTGCTCTCTACCACGTGGCTCAGCTTGCGCGCGAGCAGGTAACGGTTGTGCTGTCCGGCGAAGGCGCGGACGAGCTCTTCGGCGGCTATCGCATTTATCGCGAGCCGCAGTCGCTCAAGCCGCTGGATCAGCTGCCGCCATCGGTGAAGCGTATGCTGAACCGCTTCGCACGCATTTTACCGAGCGGAGTGAAAGGCCGCAACTATGTGTTGCGGGGGACGACTCCGCTGGAGGAACGTTTCCTCGGGAATGCCAAAATCTTCTCCGAGGATATGAAAGCGGAAGTGCTCCGCCTCGATAGCGAGATGCTGCGCGCCTACAAAAATCCCGTGCAAATCGCCGGCGATTACTATAACAAAACGAAGCATCTAGATCCCGTAAGCCGGATGCAGTACATCGACATGAATTTGTGGATGCCTGGGGATATTCTCATGAAAGCCGACAAAATGACGATGGCGCATTCCCTGGAACTGCGCGTTCCTTTTCTGGACAAGGAATTGTTCGAAGTGGCTCGCCGCATTCCAGCGAAGTATCGCATAGCGAACGGGACAACGAAGTACATTTTCCGCAAAGCGATGGAAGGGATCATTCCAGATCCGATTCTGAATCGTCCAAAGTTAGGCTTCCCAGTACCCCTGCGGGATTGGATGAAAGGTAAGATGGGCGATATGGTGATGGATCAAATCAAAACCAGCGGTATTGAGGATTATATTGATATTCAGGCAGTTGAGAAAATGCTGCATAAGCATCGCATCGGTCAAGGAGACTACGCACGCCGATTGTGGACCCTATATATATTTGCACTTTGGCACAAAACGTTCATGGAAGAACTGCCTAAAAAAGTGCTCACTGCTTACTAGATCGACAATGACAAATGTAAGGCAGCATGAAACAGGAGTTGGCGCGAATGGGAACCTATAAATTAATCGCACTTGATATGGATGGCACGCTACTAAACGAGGACAAGAAAATATCTGCGGAGAATCAAGCAGCGATTCGCGAAGCCTCTGCACAAGGCAAAGTGGTGATCATGTCCACGGGTCGCGGTGCCATCAGTGCTATGCCTTTCATTAAGGAGCTGGGGCTCTCAACGCCTCTTGTTGTGGTAAACGGCAGTGAAGTGTGGGCGTCGCCAGATACATTGCTGAAACGAACACTAGTACCGATTGAAACAATACGCAATTTGCATCAGTTAGCGGTAGATAATGACTGCTGGTGGTGGGCGTATTCCGTCGCAGGTGTGTTCAATCGGGAAAGTTTAGGTCTAGATTTCAATCAGCATGAATGGCTTAAATTCGGATACTTTACGGACAATGCAGAGAAATTGCAACGCATTCGCGAAGTGGTGTCGAGTTGGGGAACACTTGAAATCACCAATTCACACCCGTCGAATCTCGAAATGAATCCGCTCGGCATCTCCAAAGCAACGGGCGTAGAAGCGGTGTGCCAACTTTTGGGTATTGCGATGTCCGAGGTGATTGCTATGGGTGACAGCGAAAATGATATTGCGATGATTCGTGAAGCAGGATTAGGTGTGGCTATGGGAAATGCCCAGGATGAAGTGAAGCGGATCGCTGATATCACGACAGTTACGAACAATGAGCATGCTGTCGCACAAGTCATTCGCACTTACATGCTCACCTAGTCCAGGACCAAGCTCCACATTCACGCTATAATGGAGGAATGAACTGCGCATGATTACCTTGGGTTGGATTGTCGTTATTCTTTTATTTGTCATCGGAATGGTGGGTGCCGTCTACCCGATTCTGCCTGGTGTATTGGCTATTTATGCGGCTTTTTTCATCTATGGTTGGCTGAACACCTGGAAACACTTCGGCTTCTGGTTCTGGTTGATTCAGACTTTGATTGTCATTATTATTATCGTGGCGGATTATGCAGTAAGTGCCCTAGGTGTCAAAAAGTTCGGTGGCTCTAAACCGGCAATTGTCGGAAGTACCATTGGTTTGATCATTGGCCCTTTCGTGATTCCAGCATTCGGGATCATCCTTGGACCATTCATCGGCGCCGTAGTAGGTGAATTAATTGCCGGAACCTCCTGGCAGAACGCTGTTCGCGCAGGTATTGGGTCTGTGCTCGGTTTTTTTGCCAGCTCTGTGGTGAAAATTGTTTTGCAGCTCGCTATGATTATCATATTCTTCCTATGGATCTTTTGAAGCTAAGAAGATCGTAACAAAACTGTAAGAGAGAGAAGGAACGGACTTGACGAAGGTAACCAAAGATTCCCTTGTAAAAGGGACGCTCATTCTCACCGTAGCCGCGCTTGTAGCGCGGTTTCTCGGCGTTTTTCAGCGAATACCGCTGGTGCATCTCCTTGAGGAGAAAGGGATGGGCAGCTATTCCATTGCTTTTAATTTATATTCGATCCTGCTCGTTATCGCAACGGCGGGTATACCGAGTGCATTAAGTAAAATGGTTGCCGAGAAGAGAGCCATCGGTCGACCACAAGAAGCGCAAAGGATTTATCGGGCAGCGATTTGGTTTGCTGTCGTGGCTGGAGTTGGGATGACGGTACTGTTATACGTCTTCGCGCCAATTTATGCCGAGAATATTTCGCATGGTGGACCGGATGCTACGTTAGCGACTAGAGCTATCGCACCAGCGATGCTGTTCTTCCCGCTTATCGCTATTATGCGCGGATACTTCCAAGGCAGACAACATATGATGCCTAACGGTATCTCGCAAGTGGTGGAGCAAATATTCCGATTGATTACATCGATTCTACTTGCCTTTTTCTTGCTTAATATTTCACTCGGTTGGGGCGTTGCAGGGGCTTCCTTCGGGGGTGTTGTTGGTGGTATTGCCGCACTTGCCGTCATGCTGTACTATGCGTTGAAGCTGAAGCGAAATGATGCGCAAACGCGCCAGTCCGTCGGGACTGCTTCACAAGCCGCGGCAGAGCAGATTGGAGCTGCACGAACAGGTGATCAACCAGCTGAATTGTTCAGGTATCGGGATATTTATCGAAGCTTGCTGAAGCTTTCGATCCCGATCGTCGTTTTCTCCGTCACCGTCACCCTGGTGTATGCGATCGATACCTCGATGATTATACCGATGCTTGAAGATTCAATCGGTGCCGCAGAGGCCTTAGGCTTAGTCGGGATCATTGGCGGCCGCGCGCAATCGCTTGCGGGGATTCCCATCATTTTGGCCATCGCATTGAGTCAATCCGTCGTCCCTATTATTTCGGCTGCGTATTCACGCAAAGATTTGAAACAAGTCGGACAGCAGACGACGCGCGTGTTGCAACTCGCGATTTTATCTGGTCTTCCTGCTGTACTTATGATTAGTATTGCGGCTAGGCCGATCGACTTCTTCGTGTTTGGGTATGAAGATTCCGCCTATGGGATTGCCCATGGTCCTGCGATGATTTCCTTGCTGACAGCAGGAGCAATGTTCCAGATCGTCATGCAGACCTCAGGAGCCGTTCTGATGGGCATGGGACGGATGAAGCCGTTGATGGCTCATGTTGGTGTAGGAATCGCGATCAAGCTGCTTGGCAGCTTTGTATTAGGACAATGGTTTGGAATTTACGGCATCATTATTTCAACAGGACTTTGTTTTATCGCGATGTCATGGCTGAATTTACGTTCACTCCGTAAGGAAGTATCGTTCACGATTCTGGGGCGTCGTTTCAGTGGACTTATGATAACGATCATTGTCATCGGCGTGGTTGGCTTTGCAGCGGAATGGCTGACGCACAACTATGTGGTGCCATTTCCTTGGTACCGTTTGAATCAAGGTATCCAAGCGGTGCTGATCTGCGGATTAACCGTGGCGATGTATCCCCTTATGCTCATGGTTACGCGTGTGGTGACGAAGGAAGATGTGAAGAGCTTTCCATCACCCATACAGAAGCTCATTGCGAAAGCGAGTCGTGTCTTGAAACGATCTTAGGAATAACGGCATCAGGGGATAAATTTCTTAATCGCTTGAGCGCCAACAATAGCCAATTCAATTTTGCTCAGACCGAGGCACATATCTTGTGTTAAGTCGTAATTAACCGGAGCCGAAATGGATCGGATATGCTTAATTGGTTCTTCCACATTAGTAAACCAATCTCCTCGTTCAACCGGCGCTAGCTGCCGATCAGGCCAAGCTGAGCGAAGAGGTGGACTATAGAACTGCGCTGCTCCTTCCTTTAAGTTGCAGCCATCAAGCCTCTCCTGATATTTAAGATCGGGAGGGGTTTTTCGTATGGGCGCGAACAGATGAGGCCAATAATCCGAGCGAGATCCGGTATGGGGAGTTGAAGAAGCAAACGTAAGGACACCTTGTAACACGCTTGGCACTCCGAAAAGAATCGCATATAAGGTTTTTCCGAACTCAATGCGTTCTGTGAGATTTTTGAAATTTTCAAGAATAAGGCCAGCAAGCCGTGGTTGAGGCAGCGATGCATCCGTTGAGTTGGATACAAAGGGGAATCCAACTTGATTAAGCTGCAGCCAAGCTTGTGTTTTGAAGAGAGGCGTGTCTAAGACGGTTCGTCGATACATAGGATGCTGGACAACACGTTCTTCAACGTAATTCTGTTCATTGACAATTAACCCAAGGGTTAGAAGGGCGGTATCTTGATAATGCCAGAAATCCTGCCAGATCGGGAGCATCCATGCGGATATTTGCAAATGAGGGAGAAGATGAAATAAACTGACTTTCCTTCGTTTACTTTCGGCATACAGCAGCATTTGTGGATAGGCATCTTGGAAGATAAGGGCATTCGCGCGTTCCAAAAAGGAAAATAAGTAATCTTTAGCTGTATTGCTGATCAAGTGAGGCAGCAGCTCCCCGCGCAAATCCGTCATGCACCATCCCCCATTGCGCGATACCATGTGAGCTAACAACGCCCAATGCAGCTCAGGAAAATCGCGATAGCATACCCAGTACGCTTGAGTACGAGTCACATTATTACGATTATTTATGCGAGTCTTAGCGACGATTTGTTCCACAATCTGTTGTTCTTGAAGTGTGGGTGAGGGAGATTTGACGCCTCCATGTTGTAAGGATAGTTGTTGGTGCAATGCTTTTTCTAATTTGGCCAGTGTAGCAGGAGGGATTTCGATGTTGGGAGTCGACGATCCATGCTCATGTTCAGCAAGCTCTGAGAAATTCATGAACTTGGCGGCCTGCTGTTTAACAAGCTGTACAACTGCACCCGGGAGCCCTCGCATTTTTCCGTAAAAACCTTGATTATCGTTGCTTTTCGGTGGAAGATTGACTCTCATCATGGCCTCCTTTCTGGAAACGCAATCCTTCTTTCTATTATTTGCATGTAACCAGTCAGGTATGTCAACGCGGTGGAAATAACAAAGTGAGAACCTATATTTATTCCAAATGTTGACAGAATATGTGTATGAGTAGTATAGTACACTTGTAGTGTATGAACTAGTTAGTACACACACTAAATAATTCCAGTTTTACCTAGAAAGGAACATAGGAGATGGGTAGATGAACATTACGTTTAATAATCGCGATCCCGTTTATCTGCAGGTTGTAAGGTATTTCAAAGAGGAAATGGCCACGGGCAGGCTGATAGGCGGACAGGAAATTCCGTCAAGGCGAGAGCTAGCAGGGCTGCTTCAAATCAATCCGAACACCGCACAGAAAGCTTATAAAGAAATGGAGGAGCAGAACTTGATCACAACAGCAGGTAATTCCCCGAGTCGGATAACGACGGATAAGCATATTTTGAATACCATTCGTGAAGAACTCATTCAAGAAGCCGTTGGGGTGTTCGTTCAATCCATCAGCAAAATTGGGCTGCCAACGGAAGAATTGCTGCGTGTTGTGAAAGAGAAATATGAGGCGGAACGCGTAAGGGAGGTATCGGAATGATCGAAGTGGATGCACTTGTGAAGCGATTTGGGCGAAAAAATGTATTGGAACAGGTTTCCTTTACCGCGGAGAAAGGCCAAATCACCTGTTTGATAGGGATCAACGGCGTGGGCAAATCTACGATTATGAAGGCGATTATGGGGTTGACCCCCATCCAAGGTGGAGCCATTCGTGTGGATGGCCAGATTCCAACTACGAAAACGTATGAAAAGGTTGTATTCATTCCGGACACCTTAACGATGCCCTCTCACATGAAAATTAAAGAAGCCATGCTATTTATGAAAGATTTCTATGGGAATTGGAATGAAGCACGGGCGGAGGAGTTGATCACCTTTTTCAAATTGAATCCTGAGGATCGACTTTCGAGCTTGTCCAAAGGAAACTCAGCAAAGGCGAATCTGCTGCTGGGACTTTCATTGGATGCGGATTATTTACTCATGGACGAGCCATTCTCAGGGATTGATATGTTCAGTCGCGAGCAAATTACAGCCGTATTCACAAGCCATTTGATGGAAGACCGCGGTGTTCTGATCACTACTCACGAAATTCAAGATATTGAGCATCTTATTGATAAAGTCGTTTTGCTGGATGGAGGGCGGGTTCGCAAACAGTTTTATCCAGAGGAAGTGCGCTCGAATGAAGGAAAGTCCGTTGTGGATGTCATGAGAGAGGTGTATGTGACTTGAAATTCTTTATTAAGTTGTTGAACTGGGAACTGGTACGGTTCAGCAAACTATATGGTGCCTTGGCGCTTCTGTTGGTGGTATCTCAATTTGTGGGGATTTGGCTAACGGCCCAATCCTATCTCAGTGATGCACATGCTTGGGTGGACAGAAATGGCGGAACAGAAGCACAGTACGCGGAAAACTTTCAAAAATTGAATCTTATTAATATTTTTCATTCGGTCTGGTACGAAGGAGCAATCAGTTTATGTGCAATCGTTCTGCTTCTTTATGTTTTCATGATTTGGTACAAGGAATGGTTCGGTCGGAATACGTTTGCTTATCGACTGCTTATGTTGCCAACTTCACGGATGAACGTATATTACGCTAAGTTAAGTGCGATTGTGCTGTTTGTATTTGGTTTTGTTTCCCTACAATTTGTGGTGATTCCGCTTCAATTGGCCTCCTTCCTTGCTATCATCCCAGCTGAACTAAGAGCAGCGGTTACTATTGGAGAACTGATCCGAAGAGATCCTTTGCTGAATTTGTTTATGCCTAGCTATGTTATGCAATTTATTTTGTATTATGGAGCTGGTATTCTAGGTGTTTTTGTACTCTTCACGGCCATACTGCTGGAACGAAGTTATCGATGGAAGGGCATTGTTGCGGGTATTCTGTACGGTGCAGCGGTTCTGACCTTGATCGTTTTGCCACAAGAAATAAGTCAATTAGGAATTACACTTCCGCTATTTCCAAGCGAAATCGTGTTGCTGCAGGTGTTCATCGGACTGTGTATGATCGCCGTTTCAATAGGATTTAGTTCCTATTTGCTGCGAAAAAAGGTAACGGTGTAAATTCTCGAACTCTCGAATTCTCGAGATTCGCATGAAAAGCTTTCAAAGACAATGCTAAGGAGGTGCACGCATGAAACGATACTGGCTGCTTGCTACACTGATACCCTTTTGTGTATTAGCTATGGGAACGTATTATGTGTCAGGTACTAGTGATCAGAAGCAGGAATATGTGTTGAAAACGATGAAAGGCTCAGAAAGCGATGCTGCTGGGCTGCAAATCAAGGTAGATATGGAAGGCATACAGACTATGGTTTCTACTAAGGGAAGCGAGTCTGGAGTCGAGCAACTCTCTTATTTCGAAAGCCTTGATGCTAATCATTACTATGAAAATGATTTGAAAAGGCTTGTCAAAGAGCATCGTTCATTCATGCGAGGGAAGAATGATGTGAACGCCTTTTATGAGGATGATCAGGTACTTGCGTATGTGGGTACTGAAGCTCACAATGATGTATCGAAGAAACAATCAAACCGGTTAACCATCTCATTAATGGGGAAATTGGACCAAGAAACATCATCATTTCAGGTTCTTACAGACAAGAAAAACGACGAATATATAAATATCCATGATGTTCAGGTCAAAGATCAGATTATGAAGGTACTTGTTAATCGTATGCGAACCGACAAATATCCGCAGTTCTATCATGTTGGATACGATATGTATACGATTGATCTTACAAGCAAAAGCTTGTTGAAAAGCGAGCAGATCCTGGCTGCTGAGACACGAGCGAATGAAATAAGAACGACCACATGGTATATATCGGGCAAAGATCGGATTGCCCCAGGTGGATATGCGATATTTGATCGCAGTGAAAATAAAATCGTAGATAAGGTCGAAAGTAAGACCGTAAAGAGAAATGAAGGGTTAGTAAATCGGGAGATTCGTGTATACGATATTTGGAACGGACAATGGCGGACACTGCAGAGTGAGCCACTGCATAGCTTTTTGATGGAGGATAACTCGATGGGGATGTCTATCCAGTATGTCAATCAAGAGCTATCATTGGCTGCTATATCGGAAAATAAAGATACTCACGTCATGGTAGTCAATGTAGTGGAGAATAAAGTGATTCGTGATGTTCAACTACCGCTTCAAGCTATTCAGAAAGAGTGGGGCAGAGTCAATTATAGCGTAGTAGAGAAGGATCGATTGTACCTACTCATGTCCGGTCGTCCCAAACCAGCCGCTGCAATCGTTGAACTGCAAACAGGGAACATTCTCTATCAGGGCGAGGTAGAGCGTAAGGATCAGAATAGTATTGGCTATATCAATGCGAACGGAATCAACGTGCAGGAATAAAACGGTAGAGAACCCCCTAATCACAAGGATCAGGGGGTTTTGTATGTCATAAATGGGGATACGTACTGCGTAAAATATCCAATTTTAGGTAAATATTCTCGCGTAGAATAACATAATCTATGAGCGGTAAGCGAGGTGATTCACATCCGGAAGCGCAAACGTATTTCTATTACGCCATTTCAGATGGAGACAAGCGTTGCTATACGGAAGAGGATCGTACCAAAGGCTATGGCGCTCAATCCATTCCTGACCCGAAAGTTGTTACCTATTCACAAGTTTTCGTTAATGGTGTGCTCCAGCCTAGCACGCTCTATCAGATAGATAAAGGTACGATAACGTTAATTTCGAGAGATGTACCTGAAAAAGGTGTTCCCATCATCGTGCAAAGCATTCGCATTTACAAGCGAAGAATGGGAAGGTGGTGAATTAGATGGCAGCCTCACTAATTAAACTTCATATTACAGCTGCGTTGGTTACTGCGCCCGTAGCTTCGAACGGTACAGTAACTACAACCGTGAATCCTGCAGTAACGAGATACAACGCACTGCTTACTCAAAGTATGATTTCGGGCACGGAAACAACCATTCTTGCAGAAGAGTTCCTGGATGATGATGGAGACCCCGTAGACCCGAACTCACTTCCAGCAGTACCTACTAGCGGATATATCAATGTATACGTCAATGGAGTGTTGCAAGAAGCGGCTCTCTCGAACTTAACAACGGCTTCATTGGTGCTTGCTACGATCGGAGCATCAGTTGGTACCCCTGTCGTTCTCGAAGTTACTGATTTCTCAAATACAAGCTCCGCGATTACTGTACCACAGACCATTTCTGCCCCAGCGATTAATGTTACAACGTAAGAAAACCAAAAACATCTTACATGCCTAGGGCATGTAAGATGTTTTTGGTTAGTCGTCCAATTCTTCATTCGTTTGCTGCGCGGCACTAGATTTGGAGAGTCGTCCCGAACGGAGGAGCGCTTCTCGGAGTAAATATTCAATGTGTCCGTTAACACTTCGGAACTCATCTTCTGCCCATTGCTCTAATGCCTGGTAAAGCTTCGGATCTAGTCGAAGCGGGAAATTTTTCTTGGGAGCCATACCATGGCCCCGTTAGTACAACGTTCCGGTATTAATGACCGGGCTCGCTGAACGATCAGATACAATCGCAACTAGGAGATTGTTGATCATCGCAGCTTTACGCTCCTCGTCAAGCTGCAGTCCCTTCGCTTCTAATTGCACGACAGCCAGTTGAACCATGCCCACGGCGCCTTCTACAATTATGGAGCGAGCGGATAAAATCGCCGATGCTTGTTGACGCTGCAGCATCGCGCTGGCAATTTCGGTGGAGTAGGCCAAATGAGTCAGACGAGACTCGATCACCTCAACACCTGCAACCGAAAGGCGTTGCTGAAGCTCCGTGCTCAGCTCAGCTGCAACTTCATCGGCATTTCCTCGTAACGAATAACCTTCTGTTTCATAACGATCATAAGGGTACTTGCTAGCCACATGACGTAGTGCAGTCTCACTTTGAATTTCAACGAATTTCTCATAACTATCTACATCGAACAAAGCTTTGTACGTATCAACGACTTTAAACACAATTACAGCGGCAATTTCAATCGGATTCCCATCGATATCATTTACTTTTAATTTGACACTGTTAAAATTCCGAACCCGCAGCGAAATTTTCTTATGAGAAGAGAATGGGATAACAAGCCATATTCCGCTTTTGCGAATTGTCCCAAGGTAGCTCCCGAAAAAAGTAATGACCGTGGCTTGATTCGGCTGAACGACAGTAAATGACGTCAGGGAGATGATGCTAACTACGATTAGAATAGCCCCAACGAGAAAGCTCATCTGTGTGAAACTGTAAATGCCTAGCCCAAGTGCGGCGAAAAATAAGAGTAGGCCAATAAAGCCATTAAATGACCCTGCTTTCGTTTCTTTCATAGATGTAAGCCTCCCAATACATATATTGTTTTGATATTTATATGATATCACTTTTTACTTTAATTGTAAAATGAAATATAAGAGCAAACACTTTTGTGAACAACAACTGATCAAGGAAAATAAAGATCGTTAGTGGAAAATAAAGTGTGTTAGTGGAAAATAAAGTTCGTTAGTGGGTGTTTACTTTTGTGAACGCCCATTTTTTTATTATTTGAGGTTCGTTATTAGTTTATGATAAAGGCTGTTGCCGGCGGGCATTAAACTAAAACTAAAGAGCGGAATGCCTTGTCTTAAGAACTGAGACCCTTAGCCCGTTGCTGAGAGTCTCTTTGTAGTAATCCACTCCAACTGACTGTGCAGGACAAGGAATATCGCGAATCATGTCAAATATTTATTGTGGAATATTATGTAAGTAAATAGGGAGTATTAACAAAGTGAAAGAAATTATTATTTCTATTACAATTATTGGAGGTGCGGTCCTAACCTTTGCCACTGGTATATATGCAGGAGCTTACATTGAGATTATTTAGGCATATATTAACCGGGATATCAAATTTAGTGTCGAAGCAATGGGTACCTCTCAAGTTTACCTGTATTATTCGCCACATAGTAGCAAGCATAATTTGGAGAATTTGTTGATAAATTCTTATTTAGCAAATAAGTAAAACTGGTTAAGTGTTTGATGGCCGGCTTGATAAATACTTATCAAATGGATAGAAGCAAACTAAATTTTCTATGGGGCGTGTAGTATGGATATTAACTTAAACAAATTGCGCGATAACGGATGGATATTCGAAAGGGAGAAATTAATTAACCAGGATAACCTACTACAACTAGCATTTGATTTGGGTGAGCCAATACCATCCAGGTTAAATAGTACTCTTATTGATACATTAGTGCCTATGGATGCGAATAAAGCAAAACCAAAGTCATTGAGTGCAGTATATGGAGTAGGGCAATTTCCGTTACATACTGATACTGCATACATAAAAATTCCAGCAAGGTATATTATTTTATATGCAAAGCAAATTGAAGGTGAAGTCCAGCCAACAACTCTATTGGATCTTAGTAAAATAGGGTTTTCTCAAGATCTTGAAGAGCGACTGGATAGATGTTTATACACCATTGCAAATAGTCGGCATAGTTTCTTGGCTACATTACGTGGGTATAGCAATATTCACAGAAAGAAATGGATCAGGTTCGATTCAAGTTGCATGCGCCCAACGAATAAGGAATCATCTGTTACAATGAACGAGCTTAATGATTCGATCTCTAAAATTAAATTGGAAATAATAAACTGGTCTCAAGGCGATATCTTGATCATAGATAATTGGCGCTGTTTGCATGGGCGAGGTGTAGCTAATTCAAGCGCCAAAGCAGTTAGGGTTATAGAAAGAGTTACAATACTATAAGAAATAGGGAGGCCATTATGATAGACTACGAATCTTTATGGAACAAATCCAAATTATTCATAGGAAAAGCAATTAACAGACGTGACGAAGGCGATTTTTCAGAGTTCCAACTCTGGGCATCTCTTTCTTTGGAACTCTTAGGAAAGGCTGCATTAACATATAAGCACCCGTCATTGATTGTTGATCCCAACACTCCAAATGGATTCTTGGTTGCCATTAACGAGTCTCAGAGTGTGGATTTTAAGACAATTACAGCAAAAACAGTTTTTGAACGCCTTCAAAACTTAGTAAATGTTTCTCGTTTTGATGCTGATACAAAGAAATTTTGCATGACGCTAGCAAATCACAGAAATGAGGAATTGCATTCTGGAGCACTTCCTTTTGTAGGAATGAATATGGACCACTGGTTGCCGAAGTTTTGGGATGTATGCAAAATGCTTCTTGAGTTTCAAAACAAATCGTTAAGTGATCTGCTCGGACCAAGAGAAGCAAGAGCGGCAGAAGAGATTATTCAAGCTAGGTCCGTTAGTTTGAAGGCGCTAATTGAAGCTCGAATTCAAAGACATCGTACAGAAGTGAGGCAAAAATACGAAGGGCCAGTTCCTCGAGATATGTTGAAAGTGATCCCTGTACTAACAGATGATGATCAGGAAACCATTTCATGCCCTTCTTGCGGTGGACACGCAGTAATATACGGAGAAATTTTAGATGAAGGACCAGAATATATCGACAAGGAGGAGCCTTGGATAACATATCAGGATAATCAATATGAAATCACGTCATTAAAGTGTAGGGTTTGCGATTTGAAACTGAATAGTTTGGACGAGGTAACCGCCGCTGGCATAGATCATACATTTGAGAAAACAATCACTATTGAACCTGATTATGAACCCGATTATGGAAATGACTAAAATGCAATGTAACAATTAGAACTAGGTAATTCAGATTTGGGATGGTAATTATATTTTTATGATTAATTATGATATTCACATGATGCGTCCCGCATTTTAGAGATTGTTTAGCGGGACGATTTTGGGATGGCGATCTATATTCATATCATAATTTGTTTCACTGTGAATTGCTTAGTACTTTCAACTAAGAATTAGAGGTGCATTATTCAATGAGCAATATTCGTATTGAGGGCATAAAAGTCCAAAATTACAGGTCATTTGGCCAAGAAGTTACAGTAAGTTTTCCTAATAGCGAATATAAAAAACCAGTAGCAATAGTGGGATACAATAATGCAGGTAAGACAAATTTTCTTAATTCAATTTTGTATGGAATAACAGAAAAGTATGTGACTAAAGATACCTTTACAATCAACGACTTCCACAAAAGGTCTTATAGCAATATACCTAAAATTGTAACTAAAGTAACCAGTAGTAGCGAGCCTAAAGTTGAATGGGGGACGGCGAATCTCACTGGATATCATTTTTTAGAAATCAAACTCGATGGTCATGAAATAGAGAGCACAAAAATTAGTTCATATGATGATTACAATCAAAGTAACAGGAGTTCTGGCGCTTTCGGTGCAGCAAAGTATTTTAAAATATTCTACATAAACTTCCATGAAATTAAAAAAGAAATATCGACAAAGAAAACAAGTTGGGGAAATCTGTCTTCTTTTCTAGCAAAGCATATCAAAAGCATAGTTGATACAGACAATATTATGGTCGGCAAAAAGGATGTTTTTAAAGGGGAAGTAAAAAGCGCGACTGATAAAGTACTTGCAAACTCAAAGTTAAATGAGTTTCTTTGCAAAATACAATTTAATTATTCAACAAATTTAAGACAGAATCAGTGCCACATTGAATTTGGATTACCTGATTATGAAGATATATTTTTAGAGATGATGTTTAAAGTTGGTCTTAACGGAGATATGGATAATCTAGTTCCAATTGACCATTTTGGCGATGGCTACATCTCTATGTTTGTAATGGCAGTAATTCAAGCAATAGCGGAGAGCAACGAAGTTGACAAGTGCCTGTTTTTATTTGAAGAACCTGAAAGCTTTTTGCATGAAAATCACCAAGAATATTTCTACAAAACCGTCCTTTGTGGATTAGCAGAAAAGGGACATCAAGTAATTTATACAACGCATTCTGACAAAATGTTGGATATATTTGATACCCGAGGCTTGATTCGTTTTGAGTTTGATGAAATAACAAAGCAAACTGTTTTAAAGTACAACAAGCATAATAAAGAAATTTTCGAAGATAAAGATGATGAAGCACTATCTGAAATTAAAGATTACAACAATTATATTAAGTTAATTGAACCCAATCTAAATAAAATAATATTCAGCAAAAAAGTATTACTAGTGGAAGGCCCCAACGATCTGATGACGTATAAAGAAATTATCAGGAGATATGTATTAGGTATCACAGGTGATGAGAAGTTTGCTGCAACATTTTTGAATTTTAATAATATTGCTATTGTTCCTCATCATGGTAAATTAACCGCTTCGATATTAATAAAACTCTGTAAACATTTTGGTATTGACTATTTTGTGATTAATGATTTCGACTTTAAACAAGATTTTGTCTCACAACTCACCTTTACATCAATCGAAGAGTTACAAAAAAGCCATCTCTACAATGAAGGTTTAGAGCAAATTATTATTTTTAATTCCAAGGGTGAAGCATTGAATGATAAAACCAAACGTTCAATGATAACAACGAATTGGAGATTAATTTCGGAGGCATCCTTTGAGAAAATACATTTTAACATTCCAAAACTTGAGTCGGTTATAGGCTATGACTCCAATGACAAAAACAGTGTCGGAATCTGGAAGGCACTCAAAGATATCTCTCAATTTGGAGAGGAAATTTTCCCGATAAAACTTCAAGAATTCCTTGAGATAAATCAGATCAAGAAGAAGGATTCATCTTCTTAATTATTTATCCACACAAAGGCACCCTCAATGATCTCTTGAGTCCCGACTTTAGATTTGAGCATTTAGTCCACTTAACAGTGTACGTGATCTTTTGTTGCGCTTTTGCCAGGAAGCCGCTTCACTGCTCTGAATCCGGAATACAAGCATTAACTATGATAGTCAGTTGTTCGTTGCAACTTAGCATGATGGACAAACATTAAAACAGCTAACCTATATTAATTGAAAGGGCATGGAAGAAATGACAACTTTTCATAAAGCTTTCGATGAAGTGACGGAAAACGATTTGAAATTATTAATTGAAAGTGGTGCTACAGAAGGGTTACAGCTCGAATTTAAAGAAACGATTTCAAATAATATCAGTCTAGTTGAAGAGGTAGTTGCGTTTGCAAATACACAAGGAGGAGATCTTTTTATAGGGGTGAAGGAGAGGGATGGGACTCCGGTTAATGTTAGTGGTATTGATATCAACCCGGATCAAGAAATTTTAAAGTATAAGCAGTGGGTAGAAACTAATACTGATCCAGCTCTTACAAATATATTATATAGACATATTTCCTTGGCCAATGGAGGGCATGTTATCCATATCCGCGTACCAAGGAGCTGGAATGGGCCGCATATGGTAAAGAATTACAAGTTTATGATACGTACAGCCTCTGCTAAAGTCCCTGCAGGTACATCTGATATTAGAAGAATGATGAATGTTAGAGATCATTTTCTTGAGCAATACAATCGATTTCGTGTACAACGTATTGAAAAAACATTAAATGTATACAAACAAGAGACGCCACTTGTACTAGTTCACTTCTTACCAACTTCTGCATTTGATATCGAATCAAATTATCCTTTAACCGAAACGCGAAATAGTATTAATCTTTCTATCCTGGGCGGTTCAGGATATAACCAAGGAATAAATGCACATGGATTATACTATCAATCTATTGGTGCCAATGGTTATAGGGGGCATACCCAAGTATTCCGGAGCGCTATTATTGAGCAGGTGTCAAACCTTTCGTTTAATTATCGTGAAAGCTATGATGAGCCACGTAAAGAGTTTTTTAGCGCAACACATTTTGAAGATTCTCTTAGAGAATCAATTCTTAATCAATTAATAAATTATAGAGAGTTAAGCATGCAAGATCCTTTTTACATATTTGTTAACATAATTGGGGCAAGGGGGGTAATAGGAAGTTCTTACGGGGCATCTTTCATTTCAGCTCCTCAATCAATTGATGATGACTTCCTTCAACTACCAGAAATAATGATTGATTCGCATGTAAATCAAGATTTAGAAAGGGTTATTTTAACAATTATTAACTATTTATGGAATGCCTTTGGATTTGTAAGTAAGCCAGAATATGGTTAATACAAATAACATTTTAACATTACAAATCTCAATATCCATTAATTTCGGCTAGGATGCATTTGTGTCATTGGACAGATAACTCTACACTAGCGGCTGATTATGAGAGGACGAAGTGTGTCCAAACGCCTTTATTAGGGAAGTGTTCAAGGAAATAGGACCACGTTTGAAATTTGCGCTATAGTGTATCGCTTTGACAGAGTTTGAATGAATAGCCCGACTCTGGAAATTTCATTTATTTAATCCAATAATATTAGTAAATCTTAGAAATTAGATTATTCTGTCAACAATCGTAACAAAGGAGTAGCAATCAAACAAATGAATTCCATAAGTGAGATAACCAAACGTGATATTTTCGATTTGTTTAAATATGGGATGGATATACCTGATTTATGGGAGATGCAAAAAGTGCAGTACAATTACTTTGGAAGGTTAGAAGAATTCGAGTTTTGCAAGAGACTATATGATTTAAAGGAAATGCCAAGTCTAGATAAAAGGTACTGCAATGCTGAAGAAGATATTTGGCAACATACAGTAAACAATGATGATTATCCATTTTGTTGGGTATTTGAAGACGAACGATTCCAATTAAAAAACGGAAGTGATGAAATATATTTAAAATTCATCTGTGAGATTTTTCATCCGACAGTAAGAAACGAGAATGGATATTGGGAAAAGTTTCTGGACGAAGTTAACAAATTCCTTAAAAACGATGGGTATGAAGTTTTCCCAGCAGGAAAGATTTCCAACCGGGATGTCTATAGTTGGAGGATTTATAATTTAGCAGAAAACAAACTATTTATTCCGTTTTCTCAAAGGAATCAAAAGGCAATTAAAGAGAAAAGAATGCCAATTTCAATCAAAAAGAACGCTAGGAATCAAATATATCAACTGTTTGAAAAAAATAATGATGTTTATCGAAAAACAGATAAAACTACTGGTTGGGATTACGATGTTACAACAAATGAAGAGGTTATCGCTGATATTCGGCAATTTTACATACCTAAATGTTTTAATGAGCAGGGTCAGTATGAGGAAACTAATAACTTAAAAGATTTTGTGTTTTCAAGTTCACCCAATTGTGTACTCGATGCAATAGAGTTTTTTGAAAATTATAACAAGAATACCGATTTCGAGGCAGAAGTTAATGCAATTTTTAAACTGAATGAAGTTCCTTTCAAGCTGAGTAATGGTAAAGTCGCAAGCACATTTAATATACAAATAAAGGATAGTGCATTAATACCGATTCAGGAAGCAGGTCTCAAAGAGTTGCTCCAAGAAGCAGCAAACTATTACGATAAAGGTAATCTTAATATTGCTGTTGAAAAACTATGGGACGCTTTTGAGAGGCTTAAAACATACTATTCTCCTACTTTGGACAAGAAGAAATCTGTAAGTAAGATTATTGGAGATATGAGCGGTCAAAAAGCTCATTATATGGATCTATTTGAAAAGGAATTTATTGAGCTTACGCAAATCGGGAACAGCTTTAGGATTCGTCATCATGAAACAACAAAAATCAATATTGAGGATGATAGACACTATGATTATTTTTATAAGCGTTGTCTATCACTAATTTCAGTTTCGGTTCAATATTTAGCCTAAGGTGATCTAGATTAATTAAATTAACGTCTGCCGCGTGCAGCCCTTTATTGTATGCGACAGGGAACGGGGAGGCCGAATTTGTCGGGTTTCGATACCGTGCGATTAAGGAATGAGTAGTAATGGACCATTTGGCTATGAACTGTTTATAGAAAAACCTTCATGAAAATAAAGAAAGGCGACTCAATTCCGAATGGAATTGAGTCGTCTTTTTGTTCATGTACTTCATAACTAAAATTATAAATATGAGTAAATAGCAGATCACTGATACCTAGCTTTATATTGGGATGGAGAAAACCCCATCACGTTTCTAAACATCCTGGAGAAGTAATGGATGGAAGAGAAGTTGTACTTATGAGCGATTTCACTAACGCTTAAATTGCTTGTACATAAATCTTTTGCAGCCTGATAGAGTCTTCGCCGCTGAACATACTCTTTTGGAGTATATCCTGTTTCATTTTTAAATAACTGATGAAAACGACTCTTCCCGATGTTAAGATCCTTCGCCCATTGATAAATATCGATTTCCGCTTGCTCAAATGGTATGCTTTCAATCTTCTCAAGAATTTGGGCAATTCGAGGCTCGTACCACGAGTCATTTTTTACAGCAAACGATAAATATTGGTAAAGGAACGTTTGGAAAGCAGCGTTATATTGCAGGGATTCAATTGGGCTTCGTGCTCCGAGTACGGCTGGGGGTTGAGTAAAGGCATTGTAGTGTGATAGCCAGATTGATATATTACTGACTTTCATTACCGTATGGATCTTTAAGCTTGGAAAAAAACTCGTCCATTCTTCCCTAAATGGTTGCTCGATTGATGCAAAGTAATCTTTTTGATAATTAAAATCAGGTCTGTTCGTATATTTCCAATCAAAATAAGCACAGCGATGGATCATTAATTGATCATTATGGGATATCCATTGATGAGGGACTCCAGATGCGATAAACACAATTGAACCTGCCTGCATAGGGTGCTCTATTCCATTTAATAAAAGCACACCACTTCCTTCTTCGACGAGAATAATCGCATTAGCATAACATCGCCTCAGGGGAGATTGTTCAGTTTCTATGAATTCGTACTTCTGTGCAAATAGAAGCATTGGATTAATATCCGAATAGCGCGTCAAGTAATCAACTCTATAACGGTAGAGAGGAATTTTCATAGCGGCACATCCCGACGAATCTAGATTTTTCTATATAAATATACTATAGCGCAGTGCTATTTGTGCTACAAGATCATAATTGTAGTTTCTCAGATGTTTATTATTCTAGAGACATCGAAACAAAAAAGCCAGTTAATTTATATTGGAAAAAAGGACAAATCATTTGCTTTTATGCAAAGACAGCTGCCATATAAGCAAGTATTATAAGAATGAATTTACTTGAAGAGGAGATACGATAAATGACAAATAGTGAAGTTACCAAAAATAAACTTAATTTAAAATATCCTGCTTCCTGGTGGAGAAATATGTGGAGAGAAGGTTTACCATCGGGGAATGGAAAGATTGGAGCTTCCGTGTATGGTGGTGTAAAGGAAGAGACAATTCTACTCAATCATAATAAGTTATGGCATTTAGGTCGCAAGGATACATTACCAGACGTGGGGCATACCTTAGCAGAAACGAGAAAGCTGATGCTCGAAAGCAAGTATTTGGAGGCTAGTTGGCATCTAACAAACCAGGTTAAAGATTCAGGTTATGCAACCGAGTTAGCCTCAAGACTTCCATTAGGTGATATTAAGCTATCGATGCCATGTTCCGGGGCATTTCGTAAGTATGGTAGAAGTGTGGACATGGAAACAGGTGAAGTAACAGTCCGATGGGAAGATGCTAACATAGAATATGAAAGAAAACTATTTGTTTCCCGTACGGACGATGTAGTTGTCTATGAAATTAGCAGTTCTGAGGGAATAGTAGAAGGGGAGTTTTGGTTAAATTTACATCAGACAGATGATCCTGATTCCTTGGCTGTATATAAAAAATTGGCGGAAACGCTCGAGGTCAAAACGGATGGCTCTTACTTGTACTATGCAGCTACAAATGATGATGGAAAAGACTTTGGTGCTGTGCTGCGAGTTATTGCATCAGATGGACGAATCACCGCTAAGGATGGAAAAATTCAATTTGCAGAGGCAAATAAAGTTCTAGCCTTGGCGAAAGTGTTCACCCATGGAGACAGAGAACAAGAATGGATAAGATTACATAATGAGCTTTCAAGCATGGATCAGACCTATAAACAGCTACTTGCTTCTCATCTTATTGAGCATCAGAGATTGTTTTTATCCACTACATTAAACTTATTCGGCGAACAGGATCATCTATCAAATGAAGAGTTACTGCTGCATGCTTACGATGGTGAGGCACCTACTAGCTTAATTGAAAAAATGTGGGCATACGGAAGGTACTTGTTTATATCGGGTACAGCTTCAGACGGCATGCCATTCGAAATGTATGGACTGTGGGCAGGGGATTACAAGCTTACATGGTCCCATAATATGGCTAATGAGAACGTTCAGATGATGTATTGGCACGCCATGGCTGGAGGTTTAAGTGAGATGATGCCGGCGTTGGTACATTACTATGAAAGTATGATGGATGATTTCAAGGATAATGCGAAGAAACTCTTTGGTTGTCGTGGAATCTATATTCCTGCTGGTACAACTCCTGGAATTGGTGTTCCTAACCAGATCGTTCCTGTCATTATGAATTGGACGAGTGCTGCAGGTTGGTTGGCTAGACATTATTATGAATATTACTTATACACGGGAGACAAGGAATTCCTACTTGAGAAAGTACTGCCTTTTATGAAGCAGATTGCGATGTTCTATGAAGATTATCTGGATACGGACGAAAATGGCCGAATTTGTTATTTTCCATCCGTATCTCCAGAAAATACGCCACTTAATTTCATGCCGAAAGATGGCAAACCACTTGCACACCCAATGCCTACGACGATCAATGCTACCATGGATCTGGCTATTTTAAAAGAGCTGCTGACACATCTTATTCAAGGCAGTCAAGAAGTTGGTGTATATGCAGATGAAATTGGCAAATGGGCAAATCTGCTCGAGCGTATACCAGCCTATCAGATCAATGAAGATGGTGCACTTCGTGAATGGATGCATCCAGACTTTGACGATCGCTATGAGCACCGCCATTTGTCGCATATTTATCCGATTTTCCCAGGTCAAGAATTCACTAGAGAGCTTTCTCCTGAATTGTTTGATGCATTCGAGACGGCAGTAAAGAAAAGATTGATCGGCGCGCAGAGCGGTTGGTCTCTTGCCCATATGGCAGCCGTTTATGCACGCTTGGGGGACGGAAGCAGTGCCGTCGAATGTCTTGATATTCTATCTAGATCATGCCTTTTGAATAATTTCTTTACACTGCATAATGACTGGAGAAATATGGGGATCTGCATGAACATGGTCGAGGCTCCAATTCAATTGGATGCTTCAATGGGATGGGTTAACGCCGTACAGGAAATGCTTCTTTATGTTTCACCTTGGTTAGTCAAGTTGTTACCTGCCGTGCCAGACAAATGGAAAAAGGGCGAATTCACAGGACTTTGCTTCACTACGGGGACGATTTCAATGTCATGGGATAAACAGATTGGAAAGTTTCAAGCAAATCTTGTTGCCAATAGGGAGACAAACATAACTTTGAAGTTGCCTGAGTGGTTTAACGAGTATAGTTTCTCAGGTTCAGGCGTTGCGATTGCTTCATCCACTTTCGGTAAAGGATATTACGAGTTGAAGATGATGGCAGGGCAATCGTTGGTAATAACAGTCACAGAGTAGTAGCAAAAATATAAAATTGTTTGTGCTAATTCATATCTTTCTTGCACATAACCAGACAAAATCATCAATGAGACTGTCTGGTTATTTTTTTTATATATGTACACAGTGCTTTAAAACGTTCCTCTTTCTTTGTAAAACCTCTATTGGAAATAAAGGGGGTGAGATATATGTAAGAGAGTAAGCGGTTACAAAAATGAAGGTGTAGGTTTTACATGAAAATCAGACGAAAAAGTCAAACCAAAAATGAATTGGAGGTTTTTTATGTCAATGATTAGTAAAAACTTTCGTATAATCCTTGCTTTCGTATTACTGTCCATCGTCTTCTGCATGCAGAAGGTAAGCCCGTTACCAATTGCTAGCGCAGCAGGTACAGTGACACTGACCGCTGACACCACCGCAAGAACTGCAACTATTTCAAATGAGTACATAACAATAAGGTTTGATAGCTCTGGAAAGGGGGTTTCTCTTAAAAAAGGCGGCACAGAGTTAATTGGATCTGCAGCAGGCTTTTATTGGTCAACGGAAAATGGAGGCCTTTCACCAACTCAACTCCAGATAGTGACAAACACCTCTGATATGGTAGATATTGCGTATGTAGGTTCAGCAGGGGAACTGCATTACGTTGTGCGAAGTGGGGTTAGTGGGGTGTACTCGTATTATGTGACAGACTCCGTTGGAACAATTGCTGAGCTAAGGACAGTCTATCGAGTGGATGGTCAAATTTTTCGAAACGCTTATATTGGTGAAAGAAGTGGTTCTTTGCCGACACTCGCACAAATTCAAGGCGCCACGGAATTACAAGACAGCACCTATCAATTAGCTGATGGTACTATCTACACGAAGTATGATTGGGCAGGTTATTATAAAAACGATTTTGTGCATGGCGTTTATGGCAATGGCTATGGCGTTTGGGTAATTCCTGCAAGTAAAGAATATAATGACGGTGGACCATTGAAACAGGATTTGATGGTACATTTAGAAAGTAACACTGGAGATGCAGTGGTATTAAACATGCTGACCTCCAGTCATTTTGGAACTGGCAGCAGAACTCTCCCGAGTGGAAAAATATTCGGACCGTGGCTGGTGTACGTTAATAATGGAAGCAGTTCCGATGCCGTATCAAGATCTTCCACAGAAAGAGCTGCGTGGCCTTATAGTTGGCTCTCCGATTCCAGCTATCCATTATCGCGGTCTACAGTAACGGGTAATCTACAGGTTGCTGATGGCAGATCGACTTCAGGAGCTACGGTTGTATTGGCAAAGTCAGGTGAAATTTATACACAAGGCAACGATTACATGTTCTGGGCTACGGTTGATTCCTCTGGTAATTTCAGTATCCCTAAGGTTAGACCAGGTACATATATGTTATATGCCTATGCGACTAGTGGGGATATAACTCACCAATATTCGAAGAATATAACAGTGAGTGGAATAACGACCGATTTAGGCACTTTAACATGGGCACCACAGAATTATACAAATAAACTTTGGCAAATTGGGAAAGCGGATCGTAAGGCGACAGAGTTTAAATTTGGCAACATATCTAGACAATATGGTCTGCCTGCCCAAGTCCCTGCCAATTTTACATATACAATCGGTACTACACACTCTAGCGATTGGTACTATGCCCAGACAAAGATCGGTAGTTGGGATATTAATTTCAATCTTACAAGCACATATAGTAAAAACGCTTATTTGACTGTTGCTATGGCTAGCATAGCTAAAAATCCTATAACTGATGTCTTCGTAAACGGAACGAACATTGGAACATTAGATTATTCAAGCATAAATGATGGAACAACGTATCGGAGTGTTACGGAAAGTGGCAGATATCAGTTACAGGAGATTAGTTTCCCAGCTTCTTTACTCATTGTTGGTACCAATACAGTATCACTTAAAATGAAGAGCGTTGGAACAGATGGCGGCATTTTGTATGATACGATTAAGTTGGAAGCTAATTAAGCAATAGGTATGAAATAAAACAGCCGATTTCATTTGAGTAGGTTACTTGGTTCCTAATCCGGGTAGGTCTAAATCGAATGATATTGGCTGTTTTTTCAATGTTACAGACTCAGGGTATGCTTGAAAAATGGGTATTTAACTTCTGGGTATCGTTAAAAACTAGGTATTTATTAAAGATTGTGATCCCTGTTATCTTAGGAATGCACCAACGATGAAGCTAGCATACGGAAAGGAAGGCATGGCGAATATGAAAACAGTGTCAGTGGGTCAAGTGCAAGTAGAGAAACATGGATTAATCGTGAAACAGAGCAGATTTAAAAAAATGCTAATTAGAAATGCACCCTTGCTTCTCATGTTTGCACCGGTAATTGTTTACTTTGTAATATTCAAATACATCCCTATGGTGGGCACGATTATTGCATTTAAAGATTACAATTACAAAGACGGAATCTTTGGAAGTCCTTGGGTAGGATTCGATAACTTCAAAGCGTTGTTTCAAATGCCAGATACCGTAAGAGTTATCATGAATTCCTTTCGAATTAGCATATTAAAACTGATTGTTGAGTTTCCTCTCCCAATCTTGCTCGCCATCTTGCTAAATGAAGTGAGAAAAAGTTGGTACAAAAAAACTGTGCAAACACTTGTATATCTGCCTCACTTTTTATCGTGGGTCATTGTAGGCGGAGTAGTCGTTGTACTTTTTTCACAGGAAACGGGAATCATTAATAAAATTATTGCGTATTTCGGGTTGCCCAAAACGGCATTTTTGTATCAAACCGGATCTTGGTTTGCAATCTTTTTGGGAGCAGGCGTTTGGAAAGAAGCAGGATATCAGGCAATCGTATACTTGGCTGCGCTAAGTGCTATTGATCCATCGCTGTATGAGGCTGCCAGTATTGATGGAGCAGGGAAGTGGAGAAAGATTTGGAACATCACCTTACCTTCGTTAACACCGACAATCATGATCATGTTTATCCTTACTATTGGAAGAATCCTTGAGGTAGGATTTGATCAGGTTTATATTTTGCAAAATCCGGTGGTCACGGATGTTTCACAAATTATCAGCACATACATCTACAAATTTGGTCTTCAAGGCGGTCAAATCAATTTAACTTCTGCAATGGGATTATTTGAATCTTTCATTTCTCTTGTATTGATCGTTTTGGCTAATGGGATAGCTAGAAAATTCGGAAACGGATTATGGTAGAGAGGACGTAGTCATCATGAAAATTACAAGAGGCGAAAAAATATTTAACATCACAAACAATACCATATTGTTAGTAGCATCGTTGAGCTGCTTACTCCCGCTAATTCATACATTGGCTATGTCTCTTAGCAGTCCATCTGCTATTGATTCTGGATTTGTAGGATTGTGGCCAGTTGAGTTTAGTCTAAATGCTTATAAAACGCTATTTACGCATACAACAGTGCTAACTAATTTTAAAAATAGTACGGTGATTACTGTTGTTGGTGTACTTCTAAGCATGGTATTTACAATTTTGTGCGCGTATCCATTATCGAGAGGATACTTCGTAGGTAGACGTTTCTTCTCCCTGGCTATCCTTTTTACGATCGTTTTTAATGGAGGGGTAATTCCGACTTATTTGGTAGTTAAAAACCTTCATTTAATAGATACGTATTGGGCAATATGGCTTCCTGGTATTCAAGGAGGATTGATGGGAGTAATCAATGTTTTTAACATGCTGGTGCTAAAGACATTTATTGAGAATATCCCTTCTGAGATTGAAGAGTCGGCCAAAATGGATGGTTGTAGTGAATGGCGCTATCTTCTCTCTCATGTTCTTCCTTTATCGATGCCGATCATCGCGGTTTTGTCCTTATTTTATGCAGTTAGTTATTGGAATAACTTTATGAACGTTTTGATTTACATGAATAGTCCTGATAAGCAAAATTTAGCCGTGATGCTTCAACAGATGATTTCTAGCCAACGTCTTGAAACAGCATTACAAGCGACAAGTCCTGAAGAACTCATGTTAATTACACCTGAATCGTTAAAGTCTGCCACAATTATGGTTATGGTATTGCCGATGGTTGTAGTTTATCCGTTTGTGCAAAAGCACTTTACCAAAGGCATTATGCTTGGGGCAATTAAAGGCTAATGGAATGAAGAAGATTGAAAGGGGTGATATTCTCAGGATTCTTTGAAATTTTTATAAGTAGTAGTAAAATTAAAAAATTAATATTTAGGGGAGCTTATGTATATGAAAAAATGGATTGCAGTATCTTTTGTAGCTTTATCCGCCGTGCTTACCATTACTGCGTGTTCAAAAGAAAAAGAAGTGCCTTCTGCTTCGCAAGGAACTGAAAGCGCTAAGCCAGAAGCGAAGAAAAATATTTCCGTCAGTATCTATGACCGTGGAAATATACCCCAAGGAGAGGGCAGCGTAGATAAAAATAGATGGACGGAATGGTTAAATAGTAAAGCGCCGGCTAATGTCTCTTTTATTCCAATTCCTCGTAACGAATCCGTTAGTAAATTAAATGTTCTGTTTGCATCCGGCAGCGCGCCTGATCTTATCTTTGATTTTGACAGCAATTACCGCAATCAGTTATTCACGCAGAAACAGTTGATGCCGTTAGATGAACTTATCGATAAATACAGTGTCGAATATAAAAAGCGTCTACAAGAAAATCCGCTTTTGAAAACGGCTACAACTTTCGATGATGGGAAAATTTATGCATTCGGAAGACTACAGAACACAACTCCTGGTGGAGCTCTAGTAATTCGTACAGATTGGTTAAAGAAATTGGGTCTGCAAGCGCCGAAAACACCTGAGGAAATGCTTAATGTAGCGAAAGCATTTGCTTCACAAGATCCGGATGGTAACGGAAAACAGGATACGTACGGTTTCGCACTAAGCAGTTGGAATGGAGCGGTTATAGATCATATGTTCGGAAGTGCGATGACCTTCCAGGACAAAATTCCATTCCAAATTCAAAGCGATATATGGACACACGACTGGGAACGCGCTAAATCAGCAACCGAATTTAAAAAGAAAATGTTTGAATCGGGAGTAGTTGATAAGGACTTCTTGACGGATAAAGATGGAAATAAAGCAAAACAAGATTTCTTAAGCGGCAAGCTGGGCATGGCTTATCTCCTTGTAGATCCTAAAGCGTTTGAGACTTTTTGGAAAAACAACCCGCAAGCAGAGTTAGATATTATCTCATATCCGACAACTGCGTACGGGCAATACGGTCCATTATGGAATAACCCTGTTCAAGCAGTTGGGGTTATAAATGAATCGGCAAAAAATCCCGAAGCAATTATGAAATATGTGGATTTTACATTAAAGCAAGAAACAAGTAATACGATGGTATACGGAACGGAGGGCCAGCATTACAAAGTAGAGAATGGATGCCCTAAACCAACCTTAACGGAAGAAAATAAGAATCAAGTTGGATCTTATACGAAAGATTACGTCATGCTGTATAACCAAAACTTCGAAGATCCTAAATGTAAACCTGCAGTTATCACTGATGCCAATTTACAGAAAAAATATGAAGATTGGCTAGCTGCTGATTACAAAACGTATAAAACGGTTAATCCTGCACTGCCAGTCATCCATCCAGAAAATATGCCGGCACTTCCGAAAGATTTGGCCACTTCGAGTTCTTCCGCATTAAGTGCTATTTGGGATATTTGGCAAAAATCGATCGTTAGCGGTGCTTCGTACACGGTTGATGCGGCATTTGAGGAAAGTAAAGCATACTGGGATAAATCCAATGGTCAGAAGATTGATAGTTGGTATAAGGATTATTACGCAAAAAATAAAAGTCGCATTTTGAATGTAGATCAATTGAATACTTTCCGTAAGTAAACGAAATCGAGATATCCTCACGAATAAGTTCGTGGGGATATCTAAATTTAGAAAAATAGGAAAGGTGGGCTCAATTTATGTTAAAAATAAGCAAAACAATTATATTATTATTTTCATTTATTTTTCTTATTGTATTATGGACGAAGGATGGGCAAATCCAAGCAGCACCAATTACAACACTCGCTCATGACGACTTTCAAGGATTTACACCGAATACAATTATTCCGACGAGCATCTCAGACTACTGGAGGTCGACTGGATCTACAAGCACTTTAAACGCAATTGCTCGTGAAAGTGTGACAAATAATACTTATGCGTCTATCAGTAACACTCATGCATCGACAGGTGCATATTTTGGCAAACCTTTTGCCACAGCCCAAAGTACGCTATTCGTTTCAGAATTTGATCTTAATATTCCTTCTTCTTCCTCTACGGGTCGTTTATTTTATTACGATTCATCGAGTTTAAGCTCTGGCAATATTACGTTTCGCATGGATCTTGGGGGAGGAGCGATGAAAGTCTATAACGGTGGTGCAGCAACTACCGTAGTGACTGGTTACTCACCTTCGACTTGGTATCACTTCAAGCTTGTCTTCGATCCAGAGAATAAAAGATTTAATTTTACCATTACGGATGGCTCAACAACGCTCTATACATCCTCTTCTTATTTTAGTTTCTATAGTTCTGCGGCAACAAAAGTGGGATCGCTTTCATTTATGCCTGGATATAACGGAATGGCGATGAACGTTGATAATGTAAATGTGTATGTGCCTAACTACCAGTTGGATGTATCGGGCCCTTTAGCACTCAATGTGCAATCTATCCAAACCGCACAATTCACTGCAGCAGCAACTGATATCTTGGGCAGGTCTGTTGCCAATCCAAATTTAGTTTGGAGCGTATATGATGCGAGTAATCAAAATCCATTGGATTCAAGTTTAGGCATAACTATTTCAAATAATGGGCTATTGACTGTTCAAGGCAGCAGTTTGCCAATAGCGGTGAATGTTAGAGCTGCGAATGCGGCTGATCCAACGGTATTTGCAAGTAGATTGGTTAAAATTGACAGCGCTTACTTGTCAGGCTTATCTGCGACAAATATGACATTTAATGAATCCTTCGAATTGAAAAAATTTCAATACAGTTCTGTTGTAGGCACTTCCGTAGCGTCTGCGCAAATTACACCTACTTCATCTTCATCTGCCAATACAGATATAACAATAAATGGAGAAGCTGCTGCAAGTGGAGTTCTTTCATCTCCCATAAGCCTTGTGCCGGGAAATAATGAAGTAACGGTTAAAGTAGCCTCAAAGACATTTCCGGAGATTTACAGCACCTACACGTTATTAGTAAGCCAAACAGATACATTAAGTGGTGATGCTAATTTATCAGAATTGACACTAAGTAGTGGTACACTAGCATTTAGTAGTGGAACGACAAGCTATACGACAAGCGTCGATAACACAGTTACAAGTGCTAATGTTACGCTAAAAACATCGAATATATTTGCGAAGGTAACGGTTAATAGTGTGGAGATGAGCGACCAAACCTCGGCACCAATTCCACTTCAAGTTGGCGATAATATCATTCTAATTCATGTTACAGCCCAGAATGGTACAACGAAAGACTACACAATTACTGTGAACCGAGCAGAGTCAAATAATGCAAATTTATCTAACTTGACTCTAAGCGGTGGTGTGCTGAATCCTAACTTTTTAAGTAGTACAACAACGTATACAGTTAATGCAGCAAATGGTGCTGTCAGTTTAATGGTTACACCTACAACAGAGAATGAAAATGCTACGATTACGGTTCAAGGGATTACTGTGAATAGAGGTCAGGCATCGGCACCAATTCCATTGCAACTTGGAAGTAATTTAATCCAAGTAACTGTCACAGCACAAGATGGAACAACAACGAAAACCTATACGCTTGATGTGAATAAAAGAGAACCTGTGACATCCTACCTGTTTGATTTTGGCCCTAGCCCTGTAGAAACAGGGTATACAGGAGTTAGTTGCAACGCTACTTCTTTGTATAATGCGGATATGGGCTACGGATGGGCTAGTGTAAGTGGGCTAGATGGACGAGATCGCGGCGCACCGACCGATTCACTAAGACGGGATTTTTGCGTAGGAAATGCGTACTCCTTTAAAGTGGATCTTCCTAACGGATTTTATAAAGTAAGAGCCATTGCGGGAGATGCGACTTCTGGACTTTCCGGAATGAAGATATTGACAGAGGGCCAGACTGTGAACCTTTCTGCAGCATTGGGAACATTTAGCACTAAAACTTTCTTCGTAGAACTGCTTGATGGACAAATGAATTTGGATATAAGTGGTTCGAGTGCAAGAATCAATGCACTTGAAATTAGTGCAGCTGCTCCTGAAGATATTTGGGGATCTACAGCGCTTTCTTTATCGGATAACGGGGACGGAACCGTCACTTTGCAGAATTCCAAAGTTTCGTTGGATATTATTAAAACATCAGCCAATATTACAAGTATCAGGTATAACGGCAGTAAACCAACAGTTAACTTGGGAACTGGCAGTTATCTTGCGAATTACAAGATAAATGGGGTCAGTGGGCAAAAGGCAATGAATGGTGCGACGTTCTCCATTGTGTCACAAAGCGATGAAAGAATCGAGTTATCATTTATGGTTCACGATCCCAATCAGCTCCCCTTTCAACTTGATATTCGATTGGTTTTAGAAGCTGACTCGCCTGGCTTGTATTACTATTCAATCTATAAATATACGTCAGATATGCCTGCAGGATTAAACATGGATCAGTTGCGATATTCGTTCAGTCCTCCAGACTCTGTATTTAGAAACTACGTCGTTGATGATCTGCGTAAAGGCACTTATCCCGCACCTTCAGACTTATCAAATGGGACAGTGCTGCAGGATGCTACTTATTTGCTCGCGGATGGTACGGTGTATACCAAATATCAGCAAATCAGTTCTCTTGAAGGTGACAATCATGTTTTTGGGGTATATGGGGACAAGATAGGTATGTCATTAATCCAAGCCAATAAGGACTATTTTGTTGGCGGCCCAACGAAGCAGGAGTTGACTACGCATACATCCACTGATGGTCCGAAACTGCTATTCCATGAATTCACTGGCCATTATGGCAACACCTCTCTAAATCCACCTGTAGGGTGGGAGAAAGTGTATGGTCCTTTTTATTTATATTTGAATGAAGGTGACAGTACTGATGCCATGTGGAATGATGCTAAGGCTCGCGCTGAACAAGAAAAGTCCAAATGGCCTTATTCTTGGGTGACTGACCCTTTATATGCGGCGAGCTCAAGGGGGAACGCAACCGGTAAGTTAACGGTTACCGATGGCTCTTCTGCGAATAATGCATGGGTAATTCTTGCTGCGGGTGATAAGGATTGGCAACTTCAAAATGAAAAATATGAGTATTATGTGCATGCTGCAAGCGACGGTAGTTTCAACATTCCCGCGGTTCGTCCTGGTGAGTATACTTTATATGCTGTTGTGGACGGTGTATTCGATGAATTCAGAAAAGAACATGTTGTTATTCATTCAAATGCGACGACAGATCTAGGGCCTTTGTCATGGGTTCCAAAAACGAATGGTAAACTACTTTGGCAAATTGGAACACCTGACCGTTCAGCTGCTGAGTTTTATGTAACTCCCAATGCATCTCCCTCTTCCATTCCAAATTTAGATAAGTATCGTCAATTCGGTACTTGGTTGGAGTATCCATTGGAATTCCCTAATGGTGTTGATTTCAAGGTAGGTTTAGATGATCCAAGTAAAAAATGGAATTTCTTTCAGCCGGCTTCTAAGACACCAGGTGATCCCGCGTTGCTAAAAGTTCCAAAAGATTCTTCCCCAGCGATTTGGAAAATTCGGTTTGATTCTGACGGTTATCAACCAGGTTCTGGTACAGGAACAATGACCTTCGGCCTCGCAGGCAATGTCTACGGTTCTCTGTTAGTGAAATTGAACGGTGTAGAGATCGGTCGATGGGAAGCACCTGGTAATTTAACAAGTGCGTTTGGAGATGGGCCTGACAATGATGCCTCCTTATACCGGCAAGGAGCCGCTAGGGGGATCTACCATCAAGTTGAGGCGGTATTTGATGCTGGGTTAATTCATCAGGGAGAAAATGTCGTTGAATTATCACTTCCGTCCCCTGAAGGAACGGACTCATGGACGAATGTGAATACAAGTATTATGTATGATGCCATCCGTTTGGAAGTAGATGTCGCAGGAGAAAAACCTCAATTAGAGGCACTTGAGTTGGACAGTACGTCGTATAGTTTGAGCCTTGGTGAGACACATCAAACCGTAGCCACAGCTGTATACGAAGATAACACAAGAAAAGATGTCACTTCACAGGTTAGCTTTAGTTCCAATAATACGAATGTAGCAACAGTTAGCGCACAGGGATTAGTAACTGCTGTTGGTACTGGGACGGCAATCGTAACATCGAGTATGGAGAGGGTATCGGTTGATATTACAATAACGGTAATTGGGTCACAGAATACTTCCCCTTCAAGCTCATCATCCGGATTAAATGATAGTAACACGAGTGGTTCAGAATCCAAAAAGGTTACTAGTGAAGAACTACTCAAAAGCACTGCGGACAATAAAATATCGATTTCACTGGGTGAAAATGAAAAGGAACTTCTTTTCCCGATTCAAGCGACTGAGCTTCTGGGTTCAAAATCAATTGAAATAAAACAAGAAGGTGTGACTGTGGCATTGCCTTCGGAAATTCTGAAGTCGCTGAAACAGTTGCTTCCGATGAACGGAGATGGAAATACTCAACTTGTACTAAAAGTGGATAAGATTGGCGTAGAGGATTCGAAGACATTAATAGGTCAAGTTGAACGTAGTTCCAATGCGAATATTAAGGTTGTCAGTGGTATTTATGAATTTAGTCTAGCTGCTATTGATAAAGATGGTATTGATATGAAGCTTCAGCACTTTGAGAAACCAGTCACATTAACCTTTAAAGTTGCTGCCGATACCAATGTAAAATTGGTAGGTGTTTATTACATTGATGAAAATGGCGGACTGGAATATGTTGGGGGAACGTGGGTGAATGGTGAACTGAGAGCGGATGTGTACCATTTCAGTAAGTATATGGTTTTGGAATATGACAAAGCTTTTTTAGATGTTCCGGCTTCCCATTGGGCAGTAGAGACAGTGAAGGAAATGGCAGCCAAGCATGTTATAGAAGGTATTTCAGATACGCAATTTGCGCCTGAGCAACAAGTAACTCGTGCACAGTTTGTCTCCATGTTGGTACGCTCTTTAGGAGTTAAGGAGAATAACAAAGTAGCTCCCTTTCAGGATATTGATGCGAGTGCGTGGTATACCAGCTCAATAGGAGTTGCCTACAAACTCGGTTTAATAAGTGGGCGTACTAACAATACGTTTGACCCGAACGCTTGGATTACGCGCGAGGAGATTGCATCAATAATTGTTCATGCCTATGAATGGAAACATGGTAAGAAGCTAGATAGAAGCGGCAGTCCGTCTATAAATTTTAGGGATGCTAAAAAGATCAGTGCATGGGCTGACGAAAGCGTGAATGCTGCTATCGCATTAAAATTATTACAAGGTCGTGGTGCAAAGGAATTCGCTCCACAGGGGATTACAAGCCGTGCAGAGAGTGCGAAGGTTATTTTAAATTTAATGAATAATTAATTGGTAGTATAGAGAAAACCAACAAACCACAATGATTAGATGGTGGATTGTTGGTTTTTGGCTTGTTTTTTTATTCTGGGTATCAATTAAAACTGGGTATTTATCATTCTCACTACTTTTTGTTATCTTACATATAGAGGCGTACAGTGTTGAAATTTGTAGGCCACAATCAATTAGCATTTAGAATTGCGCTTGAGAAATTGAGAGCGATAGCCTATTCTGATGATAACGCTTTAATTAGAGGGATGATGTTTATGTACAAGAAGTGGTATAAAAAGTTGCTATTATCGTATTTGCCTATCGTGCTTGCGCTCTCGATGTTTATAGTTACAATTTTTTCTATTATGGCTTTTCAATTCATAAGGCAGGAAGCTCAAAAGGCAAACCAACTATTCAATGAGCATTTGTCTCAGATGATGGACAATAGTTTGTCTATTTTGGACGAAAGTCTGATCCATGGCATTTATAGTTCTGAAGTCGAGCAATATATGAATCCAAGTATTAACGCGAATCCTTACATCGTTTCATCCAATGTATCGACATTGTTGAGAAATTTGGTAGGAGTGAATACCTTACTACATTCTGTTTACATTTACAAAGCGGATGATAACACTGTTATTTCTTCTTCACACAAAAGTACATTAGATAACTTTATGGATAAGGATTTTGTATTGGAAGAACTTGCAAAAGAAAGTTTGAATAGTTGGTCAAAAATTAGAACGTACCAAGCCATTGATGGTGATAGTAGCGTACAGGTCGTATCAATCGTTCGAAAAATTACAGGCTTCAACGGTGAAAAAGGCATACTCGTTGCAAATGTTTCTACGCAAGCGATCAAACGTTTTTTGAGTAAATATGCGGAAAGTAGAAGTGGCTACTTTCGCATTCTGGACAGTCAAGGTCAAACTATCATGAATTCAGATGAGACTGAAAACGCTACTGATGCCAAAGCGCTTGCTGTTATACACTCTACACAATCCAATTGGACGTATGTCAGCGGCAATAAGAAAGGGAGTTGGTGGGATTATTTTAACATTGTATCGTATATCTGGTTATTTGTATTAGGTATTGGTATTTTGCTAGCCTTCGGTTTTACTTTCTATTTAACGAAGCGTAATTATAAGCCTATAGATTCGATTATGTCGCAGATTGACACTTATATGCTGCAAAAACAATCTAAACTTGAAGATGCAAAAAAAGATGAATTTGGCTTTATTCGAGATGCGTTGGATTCTTTGATCGAAGAAACAACCAATTACAAAAAAGCACATCAAGAAGGAGTCACTAAACAATTAAAGATAGATGTTAAAGAATGGTTAGAAGGAAATAAGGAATTACATGAAAATACGTATAAGTGGCTGCTCAAAAATTTCCCTGAAGCTTCAAATTCCTTTGTATATATTTTTGTGGAGATAGACAATTATGCTGAAATAACTGTTGAATATAAAGCAAGAGATACTAATTTATTTAAGTATGTCATTGAGGCTGCTTTCGCAGAAACAGCCGAACTAAATTGTTTGCAAACGTTCTCTAGCTGGTACGACGCTAATCGATTTGGCGCAATTGTTCAGCTACGGGATTTAGAAACAGGCGCTATTCAAGAGTTTGGGAAGCAATATTTGGAATGGGTAAAGAAGAACTTACCTTTTACATTGACTCTAGGAATAAGCAGTGAATACGAATCTCTGAGTGATCTGCCCGAAGGGTACAATGAAGCCTTAGCTGCTTTAAAGTATAAGTTGGTTCTCGGCGATAACCGTATGATTTTTCAGGAGCAAGTGGTCGCAAAGGAAAGGCATGAATCCTTTCGTCATATAGAACTCATTATAGCCATTTCTCGTTCTATTCGGACTGGTGATAATGCACAGTGGAAAGAGTATTTAGGTGATCTAATTAAAGGACTGGCAAATGACTATTCATCGAACGATGATATTATCGGAGTGCTTCGGTATCTGCATTATTATCTTCACAGGGAAGCTGGTCTAATGCCGGAAGACCAGTCGCTTTATTGCAAAGAACATATGCTTCCTCAAATCGACCAAATGATCTCTCAAACAGAAACCCTCTCGTCACTTCATGCTAAGTTAATTCAATTACTTGAGATGACTTCTGTCGCATTAGCAGGATTACGAGAAGATAAGCAGTATCACGGATTAATCAAGGATGTCGAAAGTTTCATTCAAAGTAATTATGCGAACCCCGATTTTTCACTGACGTTGCTAAGCGAAACTTTCCAGCTCAAAAGCAGCAATATCAGCAAATTATTTAAAGAGGTAACAGGTCAAAATTTTGTTGAGTATCTGCTCAAGGTACGAATCGAGCAGGCCAAACAACTGCTCATCCTTGAGCAAGATGTATCTATTCAAGACATCGGGATTAGAGTTGGATATTTACATGCGAAAACGTTTATCCGCTTATTCAAGAAAGAAACTGGCGTGACTCCGGGTGAATATCGGCGTCATAAAAATCAATAGCTTCTAAAGATAGGAGACTTATCATATGCGAAAATTTGAATGCAACGAAATCGAAGTCAAAGAACTCATAGACCGCATAGTCCGTAGAACAATGAATATGGATTTCACATGGAACTGGTCCTGCGGGGTGGCATATTACGGCATTGGAAAAGCGTGGGAAGTCACAGGGAATCAGGAATATATTGATTTTCTGGTGAGATGGGTGGATGAATATTTAGAGCTCGGAATACCACCCCTAATGGTAAATAGCTGTGCCATGGGGCATACATTGCTGACTCTCCATGAAGCTACAGGTGACGCCAAGTACATGGATCTGGCATTATTGAAGGCGGAGTATCTGCGAAAAGATGCAATTAGATTCGGGGATGGCGTTTTCCAACATACAGTTTCATCTAAGAATGATTTTCCAGAGCAAGCGTGGGCAGATACCTTGTTTATGGCCGCCTATTTCCTGTTGCGGCTTGGTTTTAAACTCGATAATAAGGAATATATTGATGATGCGCTCAAACAATTTTACTGGCATGAAGAATACTTACAAGACACGAAAACGAATTTGTTCTATCACGCATGGGACAATGTCAGACAAGATCATTTGTCCGCTATTTACTGGGGCAGGGCCAACGCATGGGCCGCTTATACAATGTCGCAAGCTCATAAAATGCTAAATCCTTTTATGCCAATGTGGATGCAGCTTGGGGGAGCTCTCGGAGATCAGTTAAGTGCCCTTGTAAGGTTGCAATCGTCGAATGGACTGTGGCGGACGGTATTAAATGACGAAACTTCTTATGAGGAAACCTCAGCTTCAGCCGGCATTGCCGCAGCGCTGGTATCTTATGCTCATCCGATGCATCAGAACTATATGGCTAAAGCTTATGAGGGGATCTTGGCGAATATTGACGAAGATGGTTCTGTCCGGAATGTATCCGCTGGTACGGCGGTCATGTATACGGCAGATGATTATAAAGTAATTTCTAAGAAGAGAGTACAAGGATGGGGCCAAGGATTGACATTGGCATTTCTGGCTGCTTTGCTTCAGAATAAGGAAGTTGGAAATGAAATTTAAGCAGAATAGGATTTAAAAATTATTCAAGATGTTGCACGCACAAAAAAACAAAAAGCATTTTTAGTAAGGGGAACAATGGCAATTAGCCGCTTGTTCCCTTTTTCGACTTCAATCAGGCCATATCATATAAGAGACTCTTCCCAAAAGGTTGACTCTTTTCCCGCAAAAAGTTTGATTGTTTGTAACATGAAATCGTTCTAATATTTGTCAATCGACAACTGAGTATGCAACTTTAAGAAGGAAATGGAAGAACTTCTCCTCAAGTAATGCGAGAGAGAAGTTCTTTTTCGAAAATATACATCAATTTATTAAAAACGGAAAACGGTTAAGTTACAGAAATGAGTTTATTGTGATGTATAGAGGTTTGCTCCTATAGTAGGTATGCAAGCGCTTTATTAATGCGAAATATCGAGGAAGGAGTGTAGTGGCAAGCAAATTATTGAATTTTTTTACCAATTTTAATTTGAAAGGATGATCAATATGAAACAAGTATTTAAACGTTTTGTCGGCTTCCAATGCTTCCTGCTTCTTCTTCTTATCGCATGCTCATTTGGTGTCACCACAGCTAGCGCTTCAAGTCAAAAACTTACGAATGATGTTTTTTGGAAGGATACATCAAACAATCCGATCTATTCGCAAGGAGGGGGCATTTTAAAAGTTGGCAACACGTATTACTGGTACGGTGTGAAATATAACGGTGCCGTGACGTATTATAATAATCCAACAGCGCTAAATAGCGATACTAGCTTTAATGCCATTACCTGCTACTCATCCACCGATTTGGTTCACTGGACTTTCGAAGGCAATGTTGTAACTGCAGCAACAGATGGCTCGACATGGGATGCAGATTGGATAGGTCGAGTAGGTGTTGTATATAACAGCATTACACAGAAGTACGTATTAGTTACACAATACCAAGGGCCAAATGGCAAAGGAACTGCTTTTGCTACTAGTAGTACACCTACAGGGACGTTTACTTATGATCGTTTACAGCCAATCATTACAAACGTAGTGAATGAGAGAACCGGAGATCAAGCTACATTCGTTGATGATGATGGCAAAGCTTACTTGGTTTATAGTAATAGAGCGGGGCGCGCTAATATTTATATTTCTCCTTTACGTACCTCTGATTACTTAAATGTGGAACCGGCAACACAGATCTTAAATGTTCCAGCTGGTCGAGAAGGTAACGCTATGTTCAAGTATAACGGTGTTTATTATGTCTGCGGCTCTGAATTGCATGGATGGAATGCTTCGAAGACCAACTGTATTTCCTCTACGAACATTTATGGCCCATACTCCAGTGAGTTCGTCATGGGTAGTACGGATAAAGACTTCTCACATGTGACGCAAACAGGATTGTTCGTTAGTGTCCAAGGTACATCTGGTACTACCATTATATATGGCGGTGATCGATGGAGTGATTTCGCAGGCAACGGAATTGGTTACAATCAATGGATGCCTATTTCATTTAATGGAACTACGCCAACCCTGAATTCCCTAAGCGAGTTCAATATAGATGCTGCTGCGGGTACTTGGAGTACAAGTGGAGGCAACAATTATATTCTTAATCCTAGCTATGAAGCGGACCGTGTTGCCCAAAATGCATTAGCTGGATGGACGACATGGACAAATGTTACCACTAATCCAAATGCCAATTTATCGGGGGGACATACAGGTAATTGGGCTGCTAAGCAGACTGGAACCGCGGCGTACAGTGCAACACGGTACCAGGACATTTCGAATTTACCAAATGGTACCTATACATTAAAGGCTTGGGTTAAAAGCAGTGGTGGACAGTCGAGCGCTTACATTTATGTGAGCAACTATGGAGGTACAGAGCTAAGGTATAACATCAACTCAGCGATTAGCAGTTGGACTCAAATTACGATTCCTAACATTGTCGTAACTAATGGTTCAGCGCGAGTTGCTTTGTATTCGGTTGCGAATGCAGGTAACTGGGCGTATGTGGACGACTGGTCACTCGTTAAGAACTAAGTTTTTCTAAGGTAAATAAACGTCTGATACAGCTATTTAATTAGCCATGTATCAGGCGTTTTTCGTTGTAGTAGGGTGAAAATTGTCGTTAAATCGCGCCATATCAAAGTGTTTCGGAAAATAGTTTAGGAACTGAAATGAGTTTATTGCTTGGATTTGATATTGCTCGTATAGTGTTATTAGTCTTTAGCATTTATCCTAGGTAAAGTCTGTAAAAAAGTGGAATCGGACTCCTCTCAGATCTTTATGCTATATTATAATGACCATAACGGAATGGACAGGAGTTTACATATGAAAAATAATACTTATATCAAACGCATGATGTTTTCATATCTGCCCATATTATTCCTTACAATTAGTGTGCTTATATTTATATTCATTACAATTCTTAATGAATTAAATGTTCGTAACGCGATTCAAGCTAATAAAGTGACGACTGAGTATATTGGTAATATGATGGATAATACATTGAAAACGATTGATACAGATGCCAGGAAATTAATTGAGACGAATATGGACCTACAAGCTTTCCTGGACAGCCCTTCGGATCGTTTGTTGAACTATGCGGCATCTAATCTACTAAGCGATATGATGGTTCAGCACAATCTCATTGATTCGGTTTATTTTTATCGTGTTAAAGATAAGCAAGTGCTGGATCAAAGTAAAATACGTCCTTTGGACGTATTTCCTGATCGCAGCGTTATTACAGAATTGTTAGAACAGCCATATCCATTGAATTGGTCTTCTCCGAGAGTTAAAAAGGGGAGCAATGAGGAGGATTTGGCTATAAAGGTCATAACTTTGGGTAGAAAAATTCCGATAAATACAGGCAGTCTCGGATATATAGTTATAAATGTAAAAGTCGACGCGCTATCCAAATTCATCGACGAGATGATTGACCGTAATTTGACCAATGCGCAGATTTTTGATGAACAGCACGTACCCTTTCTACTAGACGTTGCTTTTGCATCAAGTGATAAAGGGGTTCATGCTGAAGTTGTTTCAGATTATACGGGGTGGACTTATCAAACGGAGATCAAAGGTGGCAAGTTCTATAGCATTTTACTAAATGGCGGGGTATTTTGGATATTTGCGATACTATGCGCCATCTTACTTGCCATTGCCTCAACCTTCTATGTAACTCGTCGAAACTATAAACCGATTGAAGCGATTTTACATCGCATAGATCGATTTTCAACGACAATTAAGCCTGCTGATTTTAAAAATGATAAAAATGAATTTGCCTTTATTGATCAAGCCATTGAGCGGTTAATTACGAATAACATGGCTTTTCAGGAAAAACAGCAGGAAGATTCAACGATACGCAGGCAGCAATTTTTGCAAAGCTTACTAAACGGAGAATATGAAACAGAAAAGGAAATATGGGTACAGGAGCGTGAACATTATGCGCTTAAAGAGGGTACCCATTTCGTTGTAGCGATTCTAGAAATGGATCATTACGTACGATTTTGTTTAAAATATAATCAGAAGGATCAGTCTTTATTTAAGTTTGTCGTTAGTAGTGTTGTGGTAGAATTCGCCGAGCAGCATAAACAGCAAATTATGATCGAGTGGATTGCCAAAAATCGGCTTGTCATTCTCTATATGTCAGAGGAAGAACAAGACATTGAACATAATTTACTGAAATTAACAGAGCAAATCCGTTCATGGATCGCAGATCAGTTGGATTTTACAGTTACATTTGGTATAGGTACAGCTACAAATGCGGCCCTGGTGAGCCGTTCATTACAAGAAGCCACTCATGCCGTTAACCGTAAGGTTACACTCGGTATCAATCAAATTATTGATACTGTTGAAGTGCAAGAGGGATCATCAGGTGAATGGTTTTCCTATTTGCAATGGATTCAATCCGTTGTGCGTCAAGTTCGGCAAGCGGAATCTGGTTGGCAGGAGCATTTGGTGAATTTATTTCAGGAAATGCGAAGCCAACAGCTGCCCAAGGAAGATATTGATCGACTTCTGCATTATTTGATCTTTCAATTAGAGCGAGAATTAGAAGGTATCATGCCAGAGATAGGTAAGTACTGGAGTTCAAGTTTAAAACCTGAATTACTGCTTGCCATGGAACAGTCGGATACAATCGATCAGATTGAGACTAGTTATCGTCATGGGATTGAACAGATGGTCGGGCAATTGCTGGAACTTTCACAGAATCGAAGGCATCATGTGCTTATGAAAGAAATACGAAGTTTCGTCGCAGAGAACTTCACGGATCCGAATCTTTCTTTGACATTTTTGAGCGACCGCTTTCAAGTTAATTCCAAATATCTGAGCCAGTTGTTTAAAGAAGAAATTGGTGAGAATTTCAGTGATTTTTTAATCTCACTTCGGATGGAATACGCCAAACAGTTATTGACTGAGACGAAAGAGAATGTTCAAGATATTTCGGAGAAAACGGGCTATACCAGTTCCATCTCGTTTAGCCGGGTGTTTAAAAAATGGGTTGGTATGTCGCCAGGTCAGTATAGAGATTCGCAGCAATAAAACAGTGTAAAGTCCCTCCAAATTAGGTGGGATTTTTTTGTGACTTTAAGTGGATTAATCCTTTTTAGAAGCCTACGAACTAAATTCAGTTGATAAACCGGATTCCAGTAACGGGCTATGATTAGACGGGCAGCTTGCGTAAAACTTGTCGAATCAATGGTTTCGGAAATCTGTTTAATGATCAGAAATTAGTTTGTTGTGCCATTCGAGTTACTCCCCGTATAGTGTGGTTAATCACCTGAACCAGTAGGCTTAGGAACGGGCCAGATGAGATAAGCTGCCTATGCAGAAGAAAAGAAGGGATGCACATGGACCAAATGACTACACAGAGTAAGCTGCCATCGTTGCCGGAGGCCGTGAGGCATCGAAAGGCAATGTGGTTTCGGAAGGATTTTCAGTTATATCTATTACTTGTCCTTCCCATTATTTATTTCATTGTTTTCAAATATGTACCCATGTATGGCGCGGCGATAGCGTTCCAGGATTACAGTATTTTTCAAGGCGTAACCGGAAGCAAATGGATCGGGTTCGATAACTTCCGCGAGCTGTTCGCCATGAGCCAATTTTATACGGTTGTGAGGAATACACTCGTGCTGAATTTCTTGGATTTGGTATTTTCTTTNAGGGTTCGATAACTTCCGCGAGCTGTTCGCCATGAGCCAATTTTATACGGTTGTGAGGAATACACTCGTGCTGAATTTCTTGGATTTGGTATTTTCTTTTCCAGCACCGATTATTCTCGCACTTTTGCTTCATGAGCTTAGGGTCATGTGGTATAAAAAATTGGCGCAGACAATTTTGTATCTGCCGCATTTTATCTCTTGGATCATTATTGGTGGTCTCGTCTATCAAATGTTTGCGACCAAAGGCGGACTCGTTAACAATATGCTTAACTTAGTGGGGATACCTGCAATCCCATTTTTAACGGAAAAAATGAATTGGGTACTTGTTTATCTTGGAACGGGCATTTGGCAAAGTGCTGGTTGGGGAACGATTATCTATTTGGCTGCATTAACCGGCATTAATAAGGAACTCTACGAAGCAGCAGATGTGGATGGGGCAGGTAGACTGAAGAAAATGTGGACTGAAGAAAATGTGGCATATTACCGTGCCAGGTATCCGACCCACCATTGTGGTGATGCTGATTATGCAGCTCGGGCATATTATGACGATTGGCTTCGAGCGTCCGTTCGTGATGAGCAATCCGCTGGTCATGGATTATGCGGAAGTGATCTCCACATTCGTATATAAGGCAGGTCTTCAATCGGCACAATTCTCGCTGGCGACAGCAATGGGCTTGTTCCAAGCTTTGGTCGGACTCATCTTTGTCGTGTTGGGGAATACGATCGCCAAGCGCTTCGGGGAACAAGGATTATGGTAGGGGGAAAGGGTATGACAACCAACGTACAACGAAAAACACAAGGCATTCGTATCACAGACGCCCTGATCATGCTATTTGTCGGACTCGTCTTGCTGATCTGTCTTCTGCCATTCTTGCACATCATCTCGATTTCGTTAAGCTCTAAGCATGCGGTACTCTCAGGCGAAGTTACGATATTTCCACGGGGACTGGACTTTCACGCATATGAAATTGTCTTCCAGGATACGAGAATGCTGAAGTCGATGGGGCTGACAATCCTACTCACAGCGACGTATACGGCAGCCAGTATCATCTCGATTTCGTTAAGCTCTAAGCATGCGGTACTCTCAGGCGAAGTTACGATATTTCCACGGGGACTGGACTTTCACGCATATGAAATTGTCTTCCAAGATACGAGAATGCTGAAGTCGATGGGGCTGACAATCCTACTCACAGCGACGTATACGGCAGCCAGTATGCTCATGAGCATTTGCGCGGCGTACCCCTTAACGAAGGAACGTTTGAAGGGAAGATCTGTGTTTATGCTTCTCATCATCTTTACGATGTTCTTTAGCGGCGGATTAATTCCCGAATATCTACTCGTGAAGCAGTTAGGTATGCTAGACAGTCTCACATCTTTAATCATTCCAGGCATGATTAGTGCTTTTAATTTGATTATCTTGCGGTCATTTTTCTCATCAGTACCAGCTAGCTTAGAGGAATCAGCGTATCTGGACGGCAGCTCCCATATCGGCACCTTAATCCGAGTTGTTTTGCCGCTTTCATTGCCAGCAATAGCGACCCTCAGTCTGTTCTATGCCGTTTCTAGATGGAATGGGTTTATGGATGCACTATTCTACATTACACATGCAGACCTATATCCGATACAGCTGAAGCTGTATCAGGTCGTTATGAACAGTATGGTAACGGATTTAACCGCAATGGAAGGTGCGTCGCAAATTGAAGTTATGCCAGAAGGAATTAAAGCGGCAAGTATCATGTTCGCAACGACGCCGATCTTGATTGTATATCCATGGGTTCAGCGGTATTTCGTCTCAGGCATTATGATTGGGGCGGTAAAGGGTTAATTGATGCAATATTGCATACGGTTGGTATCTCGGATTCATCGAGGTATAACATATGGGTAAATTACAAAAAGATGTGAAGGGGAGCTTTGAAAATGAACGCAAAGCAACGTAAGTGGTTTGGGGCTTCAACGACAGTTATCGTATTAGCAGGTTTGCTCTCAGCTTGTTCGAGTTCAACGAAGGAAGCTTCTCCTAGTACAACTACAGGAGCTGCTGCAACAACGGCGGTAAGTAAAGATCCCGTTACACTGAAAGTGGAGGTGTTCGACCGGGGGAATGCGCCAGCAGGTGCGGGTCCGGTCGACAACAACTTCTGGACACAGTGGATTCAGAAGAATTTCGGTGATCCGAACAATATTAAGTTGCAGTTCATTCCGGTTCCCCGCAACCAAGAGGTGGATAAGCTTAACATCCTCATGGCATCCGGCGATGCTCCAGATCTTGTGTTTACGTATGACACAACGACGATTAACAACTTTGTGAAAAGCGGCGGTTTGACAGATCTTAGTTCGTTGATCGATGCCAATGGACCCAATCTGAAGAAGTTTCTTGGCCAGGATGTTCTCTCCTACGGAATCTTCAGCGGCAAGCAATATGCGATCCCTGCAAAGAGACCTCTGCAATATACCCAGTCCTCCTATATTCGAAAGGACTGGTTGGATAAGCTAGGTATGCCGGTTCCGAAGACGACAGATGAATTCTACAAGACAATGAAAGCATTTAAGGAGAAAGATCCTGGCCAAACAGGCGGCAAAGTGATTCCTTACGACTTCAGTACAATGGATGGTACGGCGATAACAACACCAGTCGTATTAATCTCTACATTCATAAAAAAATTGTCAGAAGAAGATAACTATGCCTTGTCGACGTCAAACTTTATCCAAGAAATAACGAAACCGGGCTATAAAGAAGGCGTTCAGTTCTTGAATAAAATGAATCAAGAAGGCTTGATTAATCCGGACTTCGCGCTGGACAAGGACGGGAAATCGTTAGAAAAAGATGTTGCCAACGGCCTTGTAGGCGCCTTCACCGCGAATGCTGCTCATCCAAACTTAATAGGAAATGGCAACGTATTCGATACACTTAAAAAGAACATTCCAGGTGCCGAGTATGTCGCCATGGATCCATTTACGAACGAAGAGGGCAAATCAGTAAAAGCTATTTCTGATCCGATTGGTGCGTTTCTTATGATTCCTAAGGCGAGCAAGCATGCGGCGGAAGTGGTCAAATATTTAGATTGGATGTCGAAGCCAGACGTTCTGTTCACACTGCAGAATGGTATCGAAGGCCAGCACTATACGTTAGAGAATGGCTTCCCGAAAGCTATTACAACGGATGAATCGAAGAAAACATTCTATAATAACACCGATATTGCGATGGTGATTAACGGTAAAGATTTCGGATCCCAAGAAAAAAATATTGAAGCGATTTCTCTTGGGTTCCCGAACTATAAAGATCTAGCGAAACAAACGATCATAAACGGGCTTAAAGATGGGTATACAATCCCTCGTTTCGATCGTCCAATCGATTCCGAGATTAAATACGGAAAAGCGCTCAAGGATAAGGCAATTGAAACCGTCGTGAAAAGCATCATGGCGAAGCAGGATGATTTTGGAAAAACATATGATGCAGGTGTTCAAGAATATCTGAAAATTGGTGGTCAGACTGTAATCGATGAACGCAGAGCTGCTTACAAGGATATGAAAAAGAAATAAATGGTTTGACTAACCCCCATGCTATTTATGGGGGTTCTATATGTTAAAGAAAATTAAGAGCAGTGAATGAAAGGATGTCGACAAAAGTATGGAAAATCAGGTAATTGAACAATTAGTTTTAAAGGGGCAGGTACATATACAAATCCCTGAAATACAGTTTTCGTCGGTTGAACATGCCTTGAAGATGCTGGTTAGAGACTTCGAAACAGTGTTGGGAGCCAAACCAGAGCTAGTAACCGGAGCAGATGAAGAAGCGGAACTATGCATTCGAATTGCCCTAGAAAAAGACGACATTCCGAAACGTTCTGAGGCTTTTGGATTTCGTTTCCACTTGAACGGAAAGTTTCCCCGGATGGAGATCATAGGGCATGATGAATTGGGACTCGTTTATGGAATCCTAGCATTTAGTAAGAAATATTTAGGTATACAGCCATTCTGGTTTTGGACAGACCAGTCCATTGCGAAGCTCTCCGAAATCAAAATTCCATGTCATCATTATGACGCCCCAGCGCCTAAGGTTCGTTATCGCGGCTGGTTTGTTAATGACGAAGTGTGTTTAATCGGCTGGAAAGAGCCGTATCCACCATCAAGGGAAGTTTGGGAACCTGTTTTCGAAGCGCTGCTGCGCAGCGGTGGAAATATGGTTATTCCAGGTACAGACTTGCCAAGAGATGGTATCCACTACAAGCTTGCCGCAGAAATGGGGCTATGGGTGACGCATCATCATGCTGAGCCGTTAGGTGCAGAAATGTTCTTACGCGCTTTTCCAGGCAGAAATGCTAGCTATCAAGAAGCTCCCGAGTTGTTTGAAAGTTTGTGGGCGGAAGCGATTGAAGAGCAAAAAGATATGAAGGTTTTATGGGTACTTTCCTTCCGAGGTCAAGGAGACGCACCTTTTTGGCATAACGATCCTTCTTTCGATACGTCGGAAAAGCGCGGTTCAATGATAAGTAAGGTCATCCGAAAACAGTACGACATGATTGGAAGTGCCGTCCATAATCCAGTTTATTGCGTAGCGCTATATGGGGAGATCGCTGAATTGTATAAAGGCGGCTATGTGGAGCTGCCTGAAGATGTGATCAAAATATGGGCTGATAACGGTTATGGGAAAATGGTTTCCCGAAGACATAATAATCAGAATCTTCGCGTAGGTTCACTTCCTACAGCCAATGATAGAGGTAAAGATGGTTTATATTACCACGTGACGTTCCATGATTTACAAGCTTCCAACCATTTGACGATGTTCCCTGGTTCGTCTAATTTTCTAAAACAGGAGATCGAGACTGCATTTGCTGCTGGAGCTGATGATTATTTGCTAATCAATTGTGGAAATATCAGACCCCATGTCTATTTCCTAGACATTCTTCGTGAGCTATGGAGTGAGGGCTCAATTGACGTAAGTAAGCATGTTATAGATTTCGTAAGTGGCTATTATGCTAGTCACCATGAAGAGTTGAAGGAACTGTATCTCAGCTACACGGAAGCAGCTATTCAGTATGGGCCGCATGCTGATGACTTAGCTGGAGATGAATATTACCATCATCCTGCCAGACAAATTATCGGACATTGGTTGCAAGGAAAGAGTATGCAGCCAGATGCAAGATTGTTCTGGGCTGTGGGAGATGTTCCATTCAATCAGCAAGTGAAGAATTTCGAGGATTTATTAGAACAAGGAATGAATAAATGGGAAGCTTGGCTTCAAAGATGTGATGAAGTCCTGGCGAAATTAGTGCCTGACGACTTAAGAAGGGCAACAGATCAGCTGCGTTTCCATGGAGCTCTACATTTGTCCGGATGTGAAGGATTTTACTGGCTGTGTCGTTCATACAGGGAATATCATGAACAACATTACCCACAGGCCTTCGTATACGCATCCGAGTCGATGTGGTCTTACAAAAAAGGGCTAGACATATTAAAAGATGCCGAGCATGGGAAGTGGGATCGTTTCTACCAAGCAGACTGGCTCACGAATATTAAAAGTACAATATATAATGTAGATACAGTAAGGCGGTTTCTGCGCATACACGGTGACAGTCCTGATTTTTTCTTGTGGTACAAGGAATTTTTAATGCCAGAGACGGAAAAACATATTTATTTGGAAAATACGCACCGGAATCCATTGTCCGATGATGAGCTGGCGCATCTTTTAAAGCCATATTTTTCATCGCAACTGGGATTATCAGATTGAGAAAAACATTTTTGTAAAGTTAGGCCACAAATCAGCCGAAATTTAGAACAACAACGAACCGCTCTGTGAAGAGCGGTTTTCATGTGCGCCTCACAGTCGCACAATCTAGGTGGTTCAAATCCACACGGTAACTTTACCCTTTGAAGTGCCGTAGCCGAAGTAGAGGTCCGACCCTCC
>NZ_LMSJ01000003.1 GCF_001428105.1 Paenibacillus sp. Soil766
AAGAGACATCTGGTGTGGAGATTCGCCAACCGAAGAAGAGAAACAGATAAATAGAAATTTTTGGGAAAAAGGTACCTACGTTTAGGTGGAGCTGCTTTTTAACTATGTTAGTTTAAAACTTTGTGAATTTTTGCACGAAGATGTACCAAGTTGATGATGTGTAAGGTCTAATGCAACGCTAGTGCATGTTTTACATCTAATTGGTGGAATGGAGGATTTCCGACGAAAATAGCTGTATGTTTTCCAGTTATTCGTTGCTGGGGGCTGCATGGGGCATGACGGATGAGGAGTTACTGAGGCGGACTAAGGAAAGCTACTGTAGAGAGCTACAGGGATGCTTTACTGAGCAGCGTTATTACTACTGGAAGAACGTTACCTAAGCCGCCCACTACTTAACTCCACGTAACTAAGTGAACTAATAGTGCCTTCTTGTCGGCCAACCCTACCTCCCTTATACTTACAGCACAAAGGTAAATGAGAGGATGATTATAGCAGATGAAATATAGAAACATGGGACGCAGTGGGTTAAAAGTAAGTGAAATCGCCTTAGGAAGCTGGCTTACATATGGAACAGCTGCAGAGCAAAAAGCGGCGGATGCTTGCATCGCGAAAGCTTTTGACAGCGGTATTAATTTCTTCGATACCGCGAATGCTTATAATCGTGGCGAAGGCGAGAAAGCGATGGGAGCCGCGCTGAAAGGGTATGATCGCTCGAGCTATGTGCTCTCGACGAAAGTTTATTTCCCGATGGGCGATGGCCCGAACGATCGCGGACTGTCCCGCAAGCACATTATGGAGCAATGTGATGCGAGCTTGAAACGACTTGGCGTCGACTACATCGACATCTATTTCTGCCATCGCTATGACATTCACACACCGCTGGAGGAAACGCTTCGTGCACTTGACGATTTGGTCGCGCAAGGCAAAGTCGTCTACCCCGCCGTCAGCGAATGGAACGGCGCTCAAATCACCGAAGCTGCAGGTATCGCTGAGCGCCTCCGTCTACGTCCGCTGATTTCGAATCAGCCGATCTATAATATGTTCGAGCGCTATATCGAGCGCGAGGTACTTCCCGTGTCCGAGCATAAAGGGATCGGTCAGGTCGTCTTTTCACCGCTTGCGCAAGGCATTCTGACGGGTAAATATAAGCTGGGACAGCCTCTTCCCGCCGATAGTCGCGCTGCGAACGATTCTGTCAATGGTGTCATCAACAGTTATCTGAATGACCGTGTACTGCAGACTGTTCATGAACTTGAGCAAGTTGCCCAAGGGCTGGATCTCTCGATCGCTCAGCTCGCGATCGCCTGGGTTCTTCGTCAACCAGGCGTAAGCTCCGCATTAATTGGTGCGACAAAGCCTGAACAGATCGAGGAAAACGTGAAGGCTGTGGACGTCATGCTCGGAGCAGAAACATTGGAGCAAATCGAGGCTATACTGAAGAAAGTCGCGGACTTCTCTCCGGCACGATAATCGCTAGCGGATCATCATTCAACGCAATAATAAGAGGACAGAGCTTACCAAGCTCTGTCCTCTTATTATTGCGCATCACTCATTTGCCCTTATCGTTTCAGGCAAGATTGATTACTCGATCGAGGAACACTTCTTCTGAAGCGACCTCTCCGCCGTAGCCCCATCCATTGTCAGATTTGAAGGCGATGCCACCTAATTCGCTTACGATAATCGGTTGTCCCTTGTAGTTATTCTACTGGTAGTCAATTTGCCACGGCTCACCATAGCGCATCATGCATGCTTGGCTTTAACTTCTGAGTAATTCAACTGAACAGTCGAATTCAAGGGAAGACGATCTTCCTTCTCCATCGTCCAATATAGCAGCTTGCGCTCGAGCTCAGAACGAATCGTTGTGAAGGCAGGATCGTCGAAGTAATTATGCAGTTCGTCATGATCGTTCACTAGATCGTAGAGTTCGCCCTCCCCGTTGGCGTAAATGTTCAGCTTCCATTCCAGCGTGCGAATGCTCTTGCCTTTCCCCACCCATGCATCGCGGTAGGCACACCAAACGAAATAGCGGTTATCGAACGGATGTTCCGGACGAACTGTAATATCGGAGACACGCAGAGGCTCACCTTCCTCCCCGCTCTCGATAACGACGTATTCACGTGGTCTGTAGTCCTCACCTCTCAGGTAAGACGCGAAGCTCTTGCCCTGAACACCTGGCGGAATCGGTATACCAGCCATGTCTAGGAAGGTGGGCATGATATCCACCAGCTCTACCAGGTGATTCGTCCTCTTTGCTCCCTGATACCCCGGGGCTGCTACAATGAAGGGCACGTGGGTAAAGGAGTCGTAAAACATGTTATGCTTCTGGATCAACCCATGGGCACCCATCGAGTCGCCATGATCTGATGTGAAGACAACAACGGTATTATCCGTTATGCCCAACTCGTCCATCTTTGCGAACACACGAGCGAGCGTATCATCAATAAAACGAATCATGCCATAATGAATCGCCCGAACCTTGCGAATCAGGTCATCATCCGCTGTATCCATCGCGTCCATAAGATAAGCCACCCGCTGCCGCTCTGGCTTTCCTTCAAGGTTATCCTTAGGTGGAAGCGGCACCTCGGCGGGATCAATCATACTCGCATAGGGCTCTGGAGCTTGATAAGGTGTATGCGGATCTGGGAATGACAGCCAAGTGAAGAAGGGTTTGTCTGGATCACGCTGATTCTCCAAGTAATCCATCATCGTATCCCCGAGAAGATAGGTACCGCATTTTTCTGGACGAGCAGGATTAGTGCCATGACCCATAGGGCTCAACCAACAGGTATGTGACCACTCATGTGCCGCTTTGGATTCGGGATCGTCTCTGTAACCGTCGACCATATGCCCATGATCAGCCAGCCGGACATAATCGAATACTTGTCTCAGCACACTTGCCTTCTCGCGGTCCGCGATTTCACCTGGGTAGTAAGTCTGAGTGTTTTCCATAAAAGCATGATTCTTCCCGATGATTGCTGTCTGATATCCGTGCTCCTTGAGCACTTGCGGCAGCGTAACTTCCGCAGGGTTAATCATCATATGGTTCGCTTGGACCCCGATGGTAGAAGCGTACCTTCCCGTAAACATCGATGATCTAGACGGGGAACAAGCCGGATAATTACAGAAAGCAAATTCAAAGACAACACCGCGTTCAGCCAAGCTCTCCAATACAGGCGTCTTTAAGACAGGATTTCCGTAAAGACTAAGCGTTTCCGCCGTTTGCTGGTCCGTCTGGATAAGAAGTAAATTAGGCCTGCTATCCATATCATGATCCTCCCATCTGACAATTTGTTCGCGATGGCACAGACTGCTCAGTAATGGTCGGCCCATGTACCTCGATCGAACCGTCCTCACGAAAGCTCATACGATCCAGGCATACCTGACGATTACCACCGCCATCCTGAGGATCGGTGTGCGTGTGATAAATAATAAACAGCTCCGTACCATCCGGAGATTCGGTTACACTGTGGTGACCAGGGCCAGAAATATCCGGTGTATCCGTGAATAAAATTGGATTACCCTCATATTTCGCAAACGGGCCAAGCGGTTGCTTCGAAACTGCGTAGCCGACGGAATAATCCCTGTGTGCAAAACAATTGGCCGAGTACATTAAATAGTAGAGACCACTATGCTTCACAACGAATGGTCCCTCATTCCAGCGATATTCGTTGCCGGATTTGAGTTCCCATTCCTGATCCGGCTTAAGCAGCAAATGCCCCTCCGATTTCACGGTCAGCAGGTCTGAATTCAACTCAACGCCATAGATGTGGCTTTCTTTACGTCCGTCGACCACATTCTCCGAGCAGTCACGGGAATAATACAGGTAACTTCGTCCATCCTCGTCAAGCACCAGATGAGCGTCAATAGCCGCATAACCGAAATCGAACATAGGCTGATCGAACACATCCACGAACGGTCCAACTGGGTTGTCACTTACGGCAACACCAATGCGCAGGCTGTCCTTCTCCTGCCAACGAGCCGTGTAATACATGTAGTATTTACCTTTGAACTCTACCACCTCAGGGGCCCAGAACTGCTTGTAGCCCCACGCTTTGGCATTCTTGCTCTTCTCGTATACGAACCCCTCTTCCTTCCAATCGACGAGATTCATAGAAGACCAAGCCTTGAACCCATCATCGACTGCAGAAGTGGGATAACAGTAATACTTACCGTCCGATGCTTTGAGAATAAAGGGATCACCAATATTCTGAATAGGAATGGGGTTAGTATAAGTGACAGTCACGGTCATCACTCCTTTGCGATAAGTTATATAAGTTAGCCTTTAATCGAACCGATCATGACGCCTTTTACAAAATAACGTTGAATGAATGGATAAAGCAGCATCACAGGAACACTCGATACAATGATGACGGAGTACTTGATGCTTTCGGCCATCATCACACGTTCTGTCATACCAGCGGCACCGCCGCCTGCCATGTCATCCTGATTTAGGATGAGAATTTCCCGCAGAATGAGTTGTAGTGGAAAGAGATCCCGATCCTTCAAATAGATCAAGGCATTAAAATAAGCATTCCAATGCCCTACACCATAGAACAGCACCATAACAGCCAGAATCGGCTTGGATAGCGGTATGATAATGCTCCATAACATTCGGAAATAGGTGCAGCCGTCCATCCATGCTGACTCCTGCAGCTCATTGGGAATATTGTTCTGGAAGAAGCTCCGCATCACGATGAGATTATAGGTCGCAATGGCACCAGGAATCAGCATCGCCCACACTGTGTTAGTAATGCCGAGGCTCTTCACCAGGAGGTAGGTCGGAATCAACCCCCCGCTGAAAAACATGGTGAATGTAACGAAAAACATGAGAAATTGTTGCCCCGGCAAATCCTTCCGGGAGAGAGGGTACGCTGCCAGCAGTGTCATCACTAGATTGATGAAGGTGCCAACTACTGCATAAAAAATGGTATTCGCATACCCGTGCCATATACTACTATTCTCGAATACTTGCTTATAGGGTGCCAATGTGAAGCCCTCTGGCAACAGCCAGACCCGGCCTTCCACAACGTCAATCGGATTGCTGAACGAAGCACTAACCACGAACAGCAGGGGGTACCCTACCATAATCAACAGCACTGCGGTAATGATATACACAGCGGCATCGAAGAGCTTGTCATCGCGTGATCGCAGCTTGTTTTCTATCGTTGTATGCATTCTCTTCTCTCCTCTACCATAGACTCGAATCGGTCTTTTTCCGTGCATACCAGTTCACTAACAGCAGAAGGGTAAAGTCAATCACAGCATTGAACAAGCCCGCTGCAGCCGTATAACTAAACTGGCCTCCCTGAATACCGTTCTTGTATACGAAAGTCGGTAATATGTCGCTTTTGGCGGCGTTAAGCGGATTCTGCATTAGCAGCGCCTTCTCGAAGCCTACATCCATCAGCTGACCGATCTGCAGGATGAACAAAATAATGACAGTTGGCATTATCCCTGGAATCGATACGTGTAGAACCCTCTTGAACCTTGTGGCTCCGTCGATTTTAGCCGCTTCATACAAGGTTGGATCAATACCGCTGAGCGCTGCAAGGTAGATGATCGAACCCCACCCCATATGCTGCCAAATCCCTGAGGTTACGAAGATTGTTTGGAACCATTCTGCCTTTTTCATAAAATTAATGGAATCTATGCCAAGCATGGTTAAGATTTGATTCAGCTTCCCTGTATCGGGATCGAGGAAGATGTTCAGCATCCCGACCAGCACGATGATCGAGAGAAAGTGCGGAATATACGTTGTATTTTGCAGCAACTTCTGAAGCCATCGGCTCCGAATCTCATTCACCAACAGAGCCAGCAGAATGGGAATTGGAAACCCTACCAACAGCTGAAACAAGCTTAATGAGATCGTATTCCACAGCAGATCCCAGAAATAAACCGATGAGAAGAAGCGTTCAAAATGTTTCAATCCAATCCAAGGGCTCCCTAGAATCCCCTTGGTCGCAGAAAAGTCCTTGAAGGCAATGGTGATACCATACATCGGAACATATTTGAACAAAATATACCAAATGACAGGGATCATAAGCATCAAGTAGAGCTCATACCGAACTAGCATTCGTTTCCATAGAACATGCTTTGGCTTCCACCCAGCATCCGTTGGTGTTGTTGCTTTTGCAGCCTCCGCTTGCATGACTTCACACTCCTATTTACATCTTAAGAAGAGCCAGGAGCAGCATACGATCTGCCACTCCCCAGCAAACCTCCATTATTTCTTAGCGTCATAAGCTTTCTGATACGCTTTCTCCAGATCATCGATCTTCATCTTCTTCAGAGTAGCTACATATTCATTCCACTTATCAAAGCTCAACTCGCCAATTATGAATTTCGCAACCGATTCTTTCACATATTTATCAATATCGGCTTTGATCGGAATGATTTGCTCCGAGACTTCTCTATCGAAGATTGGAGCCCCATACACGGTTTTCGGCAAGTAGTTTTCAATGAATTTGTTGACTTCAAGCACCTTATCATTCTCTACGATGTTGCCGAATTTGTCTGAAACCACACCTGGGAAACTTCCACCCGGCACTAGATTCACTTGACCAAGTGCGGCCATAAAGCCACGGGTGTCATTCTTAATCGAATCATTGATGACCGGCTTGCCGTCCTTCATGGTATATGTTTTGCCTTCAACGCCATATTGAAAAAATTTCGAGCCTTCATCGCTATAGAAGTAATCCACCCAGCGAATAGCGGCCTCCGGATCTTTGTTTTCCTTAGAGATCGCAAAAGTCCCGATTGGTGCGGCAATTGGTCCGGTAGCGGAATGCGTTTGATCTCCGTGAGGCCCCTTAATTGGCGTCATCCCTGTAAATTGATTTTCAACCTGCAAGAATGGATCGGAAGCCTGGATGAAGAACATGCCCATAAGCGCTTGGGACAAATTACTCCTCCACTTCGGTATATCGCCCGAGTAGAAGTCCTGCCACAGGAGCTTCTCGCTATACAGCTTATTGAGGAATTGCAGCAGTTCCTTAAAGCGGTCATCTGTCAACCATATTTTTGCCTTATCATCCTTAATATTGATCTGGTATCCCATCTGCTGCTCTAAGCCGAAGGATCCTGAGAATGTGGAATACACCATGCCAATATCCCGTAAACCTAGCGGAATTTCGTCCTTCTTGCCATTCCCGTTCGGATCGTTGTCACGGAACGCGCGAAGCAACGTGAATAGTTCATCAACATTCGTAGGCGCTTTCATATTGAGCTTGGCGAGCCATTCTTTGTTGATCCAAATTTTTTCCGATCGGCCTGAGGTTTGCAGACGTACGCTGGGCAACGAATAAATATGACCGTCCGCAGCCATCACTGTTTTCTTGACCTCAGGGTATTGCTCGAAGATTTTCTTCAGATTCGGCGCATTTTTATCAATCAAGCCCTCCAACGGAATCAGCATTTTCTCCTGTTGGCCGTAGCGTGCGATGTCCGTATTCGTCAGGTTTGCCCTAAGGAAAATATCTGGCAGCTCATTAGCTGCAAAGAGCAGATTTCGCTTCTCATCGCATCCCTGTGCATTAGATGGAAGCTGGTCAAATTGCAGCTTGACGTTGGTCATTTTCTCATATTCCTGGAAAATAAGGACATCCTTCCAATCTGCATGGTTCGGGTCCTTGCAACCGAATACTTTCTGGGTGACGGGCTCCTTCGCGATGGGAAAGCCAGTTTGCGTGAGGTTCGTCGCAACTTCCGCACTCCCCTTATTTGCTTCTGCTTCCTCATTCGATTTGCTGCAGGCGGTAGTAAGCGCAGTTACAGTTAAGGCGGTAGCAAGCATCATTGTCATTCGCTTTCTTGTCTTTACCTTCATTAACGTTCCATCCCCTTTTTTTCATATATAGGTCCCCTAGCCCTTGTTGGAAAGGCTTTCATCTTGGAATCTGATCTGATTATAATCCGAACATAAATCTGAAAGCGTTTCACATTTATGTACTTTCATATCAAATTTATGCAGATGTTACGATTCGGAACGTTCCTTATTACGTTGCATGTAGACGTTGGGCGTCTCCCCAGTAGCCTCTTTGAACACTCGGATAAAGTAGCTGTTGCTGCTAAATCCCAATTTAGTGTGCAGCTCCTTAAGCGGTGTGTCCCCCTCAAGAAGCAACAGCTTGCTCCGTTCGACACGATGCTCCGTCAGCAGCTCCGTGAACGTACGACCGCTCTCTTCCTTCACAAGCCGGCTTAAATATGAAGGGGTGATTCCCAACATTTCTGCGGTCTCCTCCAAGGTAATTCCTTCTCGATATCGGGCCGCAATGATCTGCAATGCTTGTCTCACATGACGCGAATGACTAGAAGAAAAGTTAAGTCTTTGAAGCTCCTGAGCCAGCCTTGTATAGATGCCGCATACCGCCGCTTGCGCCTGCTCATTCGTCAGTCCCGGACGCTGAAAAATCGAAAGTCCTTCCACCATCCAGTCAGCTGATACGTCCGCCTTCCGGGCAATTTTGGCTGCAATCTGCACCAATTCCGCGGACACTCGCTCCTGAAATACTCTTTCGTCTTTCCCCTGCATCTCTGTGCCCATAATTCCCTGAATGATCTCGACTGCTTCCTGGGCATCGGCTGCTTCCATGGCAGCGAGTAGCCGCTTCTCGTGTCCAATGGTCACATAAGGTCCTTTCGCCGAAAGCCTAGCATGAATAAACTGCTCAGCTTGTCCTTCTACTTGTTGAACCAAATTGTGATAATCCTCTCGGCTATGGTCAAGTGATAAGATAATCGGACTAATATGAATGCTTGCTGCCAAATTCATGTAAAGCTTCAGTGAAGATTCTAAGCGGGCGCTCTTTGCAGAGACCCACTGGGCCACCGTATATTCGCTGCGCTCCTTGCCACAGTTCAGCAGTACTGCCCAGCGTCCGCGATCCATGGCAACGGTACAGCTCAAGGGATAACCTCCCGCTGCCTGCTCGCATAGATCCGTCACCGACCGAAGATAAGGGATCAATTCCTGCTCTTTGAGACGTGCTGTAAGCACATCATAGTGAGCAAGCTGTACGAGCATAAGAACCCACCGCGGTTTATCGATACTAGATTTATTATCCGAGAAATACTGCCCCAATAGCTGCAGGTCAACCTCTACCCCCATAAGATGATCACGTAGAATTGATCGTGCCAAAGCGATGTCTGCCTGCTCCTTCACTCTCGACTCTGCCTCTTGTTCCTCAAGCTGACTGCGGACCTTACCGACTACAGTGCTTAACGTCTCGGAGGTAAGCCGATGCTTTAATAAATAATCCACCGCCCCATAGCTAAGGGATCCCCGAACATACTCAAAGGAATCATAGCTGCTCAGCACGATGACCTTCAAACGAGGGTTTGCTGTAAGTAAATATCGGGTCAACGCCAGTCCGTTCATTCCTGGCATGCTCATATCCACGATCACCGCATCTGGCTGCTGCAACTTGACAAGCTCCAGCGCTTGCAAGCCGTCTCCCGCTTCTCCGCAAATCGCGAAGCCTTCCTTTTCCCATTCCAAAAGAGATCGAAGGTGATTGCGTACCAGTGGTTCATCATCAATGAATGCGATTTTCCAGTTCATCTGTCCTCCTCGCCTTTCTCTTTAAATTGCGGGAGCCGCAGCTCTGCCGTAGTCAATATCCCTGGTACACTAACTATCGATATTCCGTATTCTTCACCGAAGGTCAATCTGATGCGGTCCCTTACATTGCTAATGCCGATACCGGTTCCTCCCTGCACATTATGCTCAGGTTCGTGCTTATGAATGGCTTCAATTTGTTCTTCTGAAATCCCCACACCGTTATCTGTAACGTCAATAATGACATCAGAGGATCCACGGCAATAGCTCTTAATGGTAATTCTCCCCTCTCGTTCCGGTGAGACGCCAAAACCATGCAGCAGCGCATTCTCCACGATCGGCTGAAGTACAAGCTTCGGGATCAAGCAATCCAGCGTGCTTTCCTCCGCATCGATACTTACGGTTACACGATCCAGAAAGCGGTACTTCTGAATGCTCAAATACCGCTTCAACAGCTCCAACTCTTCACGAATTGGGATAAGATCTCGCTTCTGATCTACTGCGAACCGCATAAGCTCGACCAATGCAGCTGAAATTTCACCAATATTAGGGACTTGTTGAATTTTGGACAAATAATTAATAGTGTTCAGTGTATTATAGAGAAAATGAGGATTAATTTGGGATTGCAGCGCCCGGTATTCAGCTTCCCGCTTTTGTCTTCCCCGCTCCTCCGTCTCCTCCATTAACTCCTGCACATGAGTCATCATGGAAGAGAACATATCGCTAAGCTGACCAACCTCATCCTCTGTATGGATGTGCGGTCTTGCCTTCAACTGTCCTCCTCGAACACGTTTCATTGTATTATGCAACCGCTTAAGGTTTTTGGTGATCTGCTTGGAGAGCACGATCGACACGATATGCACGGCAAGCAGCACTAGCACTGTAACCAAGATCATGTCTCTTCGAATCTGATGCACCTCTCGCAGCAACTCACTTGTCGGAACTATGCCAATCGTTGTCCAGCCGATGAGGTCGGATACAATCTGTACAGTTAGGTACTTATCTCCGTCTACCGTTTCAAAGCTCCCACCCTGTTCTGTTCTTTGCTCCCTGTAGATTTTCTCGATCACTGAGGCAAGATCAGATATTCCGCTCCAATTCGAACCGCTATGATAAATGACCTTGCCCTGGTCATCCACAACTCCGATAAGACTCCCTTTCAATGGTTGAATTTCAAAGACGCTTTTCATAAAATCGGTATTGAATTCAATCACGCAAAGCCCGATACTTTTACCTCCTGCTAGCAAGGGCCTGACAAGAAGAATGGAATTCTCCATGGAAGCGTCTAATCGCACATGCCTTCGATTTTCCTGCAAGTCCTCTTGCTCAAGCAGTCCTTGCAACTTGGTCTGTCCTATTCTCGTAAAGCCGTTCTGGAATATCTTACCGTTATACCCAATGATAGAAATTCGTTGAATATAGGTTTTATAAGTTGCCATAGAAGCGATGTAATCCTCAACCAGCTTCTTCTCCTGAAACCATTCATAGGATGGAGCAGCTGTGGTACTAAGCAAGCTTTGCGCAACTATATCCCTTGTAACGATTACCTTAGCAATTTGGTCAGCTTCCTCCATTGTGGAGCGGAGTTTTTCATCCGCCCTTCGGATGCTGTCGGAAATGAATGTCGTCGCATTCTCTTCAATGACATGTGAGGCATTTCGATACGTACTATAAGAAATCGGGATAATGGCCAAGCAAATCATGATGCTGAAGGCCAGGAACATTTTCCCTTGGATCGTGCGCATTCATCTTCCCCTCCGCTTTCTTATTGGCATGAAAAGCCACCTAACCGACACATTATTCGGAAAGGTGGCTTATTGTGCTTTCTGCCAAGGTGCCGCTTTCGGTGGCAGAAGATCTATGGCAGCCTCTTTAAGCAACTGTTATTGTCATATTATCGTGCAAATGGATGAATGTAAACGTTATACTGCTTCGTTTATCTTACAAGATCACATAGCTTACGGGTTTATCGATGCAATCAACTTCATAATTACCGTAACCGCTTCTGCCCTCGTTGCATATCCCGCTGGCAAGAATCTATTGTCTGGATATCCCTCGATGAGGCCTTGCTTATGCGCTGATCTTACAGCACTTACTGCCCAAGAGGAAATTTCACCCTTGTCCCTAAAGGTAATTTCATCTTCGGACATTGCCAGTTTAGCTGCATTGACTGCCATGACAGCCATCTGTTCTCGACTGATTAAGTCGTCAGGAGCGAAACTTGTGTCATTGTAGCCGCTTGCGATTCCATAAGCACTTGCCGTCGAGATGTCATCCTTCGCCCAATGAGAACTGGTGTCCTTGAATACTTTGCCCGACTTCGACTGAAGCTTCAAGGCAGCGACAAGGAACTTCACGAATTCCGCCCGAGTGATGCTGTTGTCCGGCTTAAAGGTTCCGTCTGGATAGCCTTCTACTGCGCCTAAAGCGATCAGTTTCTGGATATTTGCGTTCGCCCAATGTTCAGCAATATCCGTAAGCTTTACGGTAATATCCGGAGGTACCGCTGTTTCATTCCCAGTCGTAATGGTTCCGGTCACACCGCCAGAAGGACTGCCGCTTCCGCTTCCGCTATGGTCATCGTTTCCATCGCTTTCCTGTATGAGTGCAGTCTGTGTATAGACAACAAACTTGGTGAAGTGCTTCGTCCAAATCACCTTATTCAAACCGACATCTATTGTTGCTTCTCCCCCTGCTGCAATCTCCGCATCTGCCGCAGCTTGCATATCTGCGCTTACGTGGCCTGTAATCTTTGAAAATAAAGTTCCTCTAGAGAAAGCTACATCTTTGCCCGCTGCGCCAGGAATAACCATTCTGACCGCCTTACTCAGCGACAGCGGAACATCACCGAAGCCCACTTCAATGACGGCATTCACTGCCGCTGACTTTCCTATGTCAGGTACGGGGGTTACTGAATGAGTTGCCACTATTTGCGGCAGATGAATCGTTCCATCCCAGTTGTCTGCTGTACGAGCGCTAATCGTAGTTCCTTTCGGAAAGCTCACCGATATCGGCGATGAGCTCATCGAGGTTACCGTCAACACGTTTAATTCCGGGAGTCCGGCAGTTGCGACAGTACCTCCAGATGGCGCGTAGATCAGTTGAGTTACACTGATTGATGCGTCGGTTACGGAGGAAGGTACGTTTATGCTGATTGGCGCAGCGAGAGCCGAAGTCTGGTTAGTGACAGCAAGCTGCTTGTTTGCTGTGCTTACGTTTACTTCAGTTAAGCCGATCTCTTCAGGCTCATTGTAAACCATGCCTGCCGGGACAACGACCACATTGGCAATCGCTTGAGGGGTTCCTTCCATTGTCGACCCGTATAACATACCGGATGTCATATCCACAGGAATTGTAAACGAGCCGGTAAAACCTCCGCTTTCATCAGAGGTTGGAGCTGTCATAACAGCTACCGGAGTTCCGTCTGACTTGACGACTTGAACGGATATAGCAGTATTGGCGGACGTCGTTCCTGTCAACGTAATCGTATCACCTGCCGAGCCATAGGTCGGGCTCATCGTTAAGGTGAGGGATGAAACCGTCGGTACATCCAGCGTTCTGACCAGAACGGAGGGTCCGTCTGTTGTCCAGTTGCCCGACGCATCGACAGCTTCCACCTTGAACGTGTAAGCAGTACCAGCAGCCAAACCGGTTACATCTGTACTATACACATTTCCCGCAACCGTCTTGTACAGCAAGCCCTCCTTATATACCGCGTAGTTTATCGTATTTACGTTATCCGCTGCCGGCCATGCAAGCGAAAGTCCCGTTTGCATTACGTTCGATGGCGTGAGAACAGCATCGCTCCAAATGGGTTTCTCCGCGTCATGTTCGTCCTGTCCTAAAACCACAATCTCGGACAATCCCGCATAACCAGTACCCAGCATTTCTGTCGCCTCAAATTTCACCCAGCTTGCATGCATTGGCGAGAAGGTTGCAATCGCTGCAGCTCCATGCTCATTAGGGAATGTCACATTCATCGTAGTTCCGTTACTGAACGTCAGTTTTCCTTTTGAAATCTTTCTATCAGGGGAAGCACTATCATACACAGCTACGCTGGTTATCGACTTTGCTTGTGGCCAATTAAGCTCTGCCCAAGTTCCTGCTTTCTCGTCATTGCTCATCCACTCATACAGATCCGCAAACTTTGTATAAATACCGATCTCGCCATCATTCAGGCTTCCAAGGCTGTATCCTGGCTTGGTCGAAGAGGCTGTCAGGGTTGCGAATCGCGCAATATTCGTGTATCCATAAATCCCGGAAGGCAACGGTTGCGGCTGAAGCGTCGGTCCGTTCACATAGACGGTGCCATCCGATCTGAAGCCCATTCGGTTAAAAAATGAACCCTTGTTCTCTTCCGGTACCGACGTGCTTCCCGAACTGCCATCTGCTTGATTCGGACAATAGGTGATAAATAGTTCGCTGCCATCGGGTGAAGAAACAATGCTGTTATGCCCTAGTCCTCGCATTAAAGTACTTGGAAACAAGCCGTCGCTCTGGGCAATCGGATTATTGCTGTATTTAATAAATGGCCCTAGAGGACTGTCCGAGGTTGAATACGCCAAATTATAATACATGGAATTGTAGTTATTCGTTGAGTAGAACAAATAATATTTATCATTGTATTTGTGCACCCACGGCGCTTCATTCCAGTACACGCCAACATCCGTTGATTTGCGCTCGTAAGGTTCAGTCGGTGCCGATAACAACACCGGTTCCCCCTTGATCGACCTCAAATCGCTGTTCATTTCAACACCGTAAATGTTGCTTTGACGTTCCTCAACACCGTTGACCGTCACATAATTGCCAGAAACGTCCTTCGAATAATACATATAATACTTTCCGTTGGTGTCTTGAAAAATGTGTGAATCAATGGCCGCATACGAGTCAAAAAGTGGTCTGCCCATATCCGTAAATGGCCCCGAAACACTATCGCTCTCCGCTATACCCAAACGGTGAAAAGATTTGTTATCGGTGTTCCATACCTTGACATTATCGAGGATCATTCCCTGTTTGCCTAATTGCGAGTCTGCAAAGCCGACATGAAAGACGCCATTCTTTGTAGCATCTGTAAGATTAAAAGTATACTGTCCTGTTCCTATCGTATTGGTTCCCGACTCATTCCCAATGCTTGCCGTCACGATACCCGTCTCATAATTGGCTCTAAGCACCAGATGATACCAGCTATCTGAGAGATTGTAGCTGCCGAGATTTTGGCCACCTGACATGACAGCAGCACCCGTGGTGCCAAACTCCAGAAAAGGCCTATTCGGATCGTCGATAATTGTCGTCAATTGATCTCGAGTCGCTAATGGCACCGAAGATTCCGCATACATCCTGCGGTCGACTCCCCCTGGATATTTGACATCTGCCTCAAATACCGTCTCTCCCCGTCTATAGTTCGTATTGAACAAAAATGATAATGCCTGACTAGCTGCTTCATCTGAGTCTGTGTAAATGTGCAGCGCCTTATTCGTTGTATCGGAACCCTTAGGAGCTGCAACAACTTCAACATTCAATTGAGAGTTTGCAGTTCCCAGTGAAGGCTTGAGTCTGACACTAGGATTCAGTTCCAATTCAACCGTTGCTGTATTCAAATCTCCTGTTGAGCCGTTATCCGTCAATGCCAATTTCTGAGGAGATTTTATAATAGCAGACCAGCTGTCGTCACTGCGATAGATCTCAGGAAGTGATGTAAAATCCATGCTTTCGAAATTTTCGTTCATTATCGTTGTATTCTTCTTGGCGCTATAGGTCAAATAATACTTTCCATTAAACTTGTACACTTCGACTGCCCAAAAATCATGCCATACATTGTTCCACGTTGCCCATGTACCATTTAATTGAACATCCGGTTCATCTTTCCAAATTATCATATCCTCAGATGAACGCGCCTTGATAACCTTATTAACTGCATCAACAGCATACTGATAATAGGTACCGTCGATCTGGAACACGCTGATGGTGCCTGGCTTGACAGGGTCTTTATAATAAGCTTCCCTGTATATCTTCAGATTGTCGATCAGAATACCGTTATTGCCAAACTGATCGTCTGCAAATCCCAGATGAATCAAACCATCCGCAAAGTTATAACTGATATTTCCCAGTTTATTTAATTCATACGTTTCAAAATCTTGCGCATATCTGCCATCCAAATTATAGATAACCGTTCTGACCTGCCCGGTCTCCGTATCCACAATGAACCTGACCCTTCGCCACTTGCCATCGGTTAGAGAATTGCCAGTTGTCTGTCCTCCGCTAATCGTACCTGTCCCATCGTTGTTTATCTGAAAATAGGGCATGTTTGTACTCGAAATCAGTGTGGTCAGTTGATCACGCGTGCCGATCGGTATGCCGGATTCCGCATAGAGTCTTGGCCGTCTCGTATCGTTCGCTTGTATACCGGGGTAAAATACATCAAGTTCAAGATCAATCGTACCCTTTTGAGGTGCATGAAACCCAAATCCCAGCACTGTATTCCCATAACCGTCTGACGATTTGATCCTCAATGCCTTGGTTGACGTTCCGCTATTTCTGGTAACCGACTCTATCTGGTTAATGAAGGTGCTGCGCGATTGACTGACAGCGGGTTGCATATAGACATCATTATTGAGTGCTAATTTCACCGTTGTCGCTTCACGATTATCTTCTACCCCCTGGTCATACAGCGTGATTGCTGATGGGGATATCGCAATAGGAGGCTTACCGCTTAAGTCAGTGGGATCCTTAGCCGGAATGTAACGGTACGTTTCGGTTAATACCGAAAAATCAAGGTTCTCGAAGGTTTCATCCAAAAGCATTTGATTGCCATCCATCTTTCCTGTATAGGCATAGGGTTCCGTCATTCCGCCAGGTGATTGCAAACTTGACCAATCTTCACCGTCAGCAGACGCTAACACCTGTCCGTTAGCACCAACGATAACAAATCTGCTGCCGTCATAGAAAATGGACTTTAAGTCGGCAGAAACTCCAGAGGTTTTCTTCGTAAAATTGACGCCATCCGTCGAGTGGAATATTGCTCCTGCAGTACCCACTGCAACGACGGCCGTCGCGTTGCTGGCGACAGCCAAGAATTGAGCAGGAAAATCGGAAGATTGCCGTATACGAAAATCGGTTTCAGCCCAAGTACCATTCGTTCCACTCGGCATGCCGTTTGCGGTGGTTGAGAAGTAAATTCCACCGCGCCCTGAACCGCCATTGCCTGTAACCGCGATCCATTCCGAATTAAACCAGGTAAGACCATTTATTGGCCTTAAATCTCCAGTTACTGTATCTCCGGCATAAGGACTAAAATTGGTAGCTGATGTTCCTGTCGGTGATGTAGGCGGGCTTCCTCCTGAATACCCTGCGAAGTCAAAATAATGGATGATGCCTCTCGCGCCCTGTGATGCACTGCCTATAAGCAGCTTATCCTCGTTCCATGCTATTGAATGGGAATTATTTGTAGAAAGCGATAGGGCTGCCCATGTAAAATCAGATCCATTCCACTGCCCGACAAAAGCCTGCTGGCTATTCGCTGGTGTTTTGGTCGGGAGAACCGAAATAAATACCTTTGTCCCATTGCTCAATTTATGATAGCTTAATCCCCATACAGCTCTTGCGCCGGTAGCGGTACTAAGCGTAGTTGATTTATCAAACCAAGTAAGGCCGTTATCCGTTGATACCAATGTAGTTGAATTTTGCCCTCCTATAACAAATATTTCGTCATCAGGATCATAGACAACTGCATTGAGGTTTAATGTAAACGTAGTCAAAGGAGTGCCACTGGCATTTAAAATACTGCTTGCATTCATTTTAACCCATTTACCCGAAGATAGGTCTGATCCTTCACATCTGTACATGATACCACCAGCACCAACAGCCATGTACACTGGATTATCAGAATTGCCATTATACGCTACCGAAGTAAGCACCTTTCCATTTTCGATCTGTGCAGCATGGCTCACAGTTCCAAATCCGAACAACGTCATGTTGCATACAAGAAGCGCAAGCAACAACAAACTAATTATTCGCTTCATCCGTTTCGCCCCATTATTTAACATTTTTATGTTTCCCCTCCTATTTTTCTTCAATTACATGTAAACGCTGCCACACGCTCAATAAGTGAATGTGCTACAATAAAATAGTAGCATACTGGGTTATTTCACAACCGATTAAGAATTATGCATTTTCGATTATGTTGATATAGATGAAGAGGGAGGCTGGCACGAGTGGCCATACTAAGCAGAATCAGATTTATCGAGGACCTGTTTATACGAATGGCATGGGTTATCGAAAATGTTGTGAACGTCGAAACAGAATTCCCTCGTGCGAGTTACCCAAAAACGATTATATGGGTTATAGTGGAAGGCAAAAGAACGATCGAGGTGAACGGCTCTCTTCATGACGTGCAGGCAGGGGATATTGTCATCATTCCGCCTCAAACGGCTAGAATCCTTTTGCCAAGTGCCCCCGCTTCTGGACCGTTTCACTACTATTCCATAGGCTGCGATATTAAGATCGGATCTTTAAACTTTACTGAGCTGTACAATCTTCCGTTACGAACACGGATTGCCGATAGATCTGCTTTTGAAGAAATTTCGCAATTGACTGGGAAGCTCCTGGTGCAATCGCTGAAAGTGATTAAAGCGCTTAATGCCTTGGATCAGCCCCACCTGATCGTCAGCAGTGTCAATACCGACGAAACGGTCGCACTGCTCGCCGTAAACGCTTCTTTCCACGACTGGTTCGCCCGTTTTCTCGAGATGATGCGATGCTATTTACCAGCCGAGCCACAAGAGATAGACCCGCGCATCAGTAAGCTTTGCACGTATATGCAGATGAACCTGGACAGACGGCTTACGATGCCCGATTTAGCACAATACTTATATGTAAGCGAAAGTCATCTGCGCCTCTTGTTCCGCAAAGCAATGGGCGTCCCGCCTTCGGAGTATTTGCGCCAGCTCCGCCTTCAGCATGCGAAGGACCTGCTCGTCAATACGTCCTACTCGTTGAAGGAAATAGCTGAGCTTTCTGGCTTCGAAACGCTGAATCATTTCAGCCGGGTTTTTAGCACATATGAGTCCGTTCCAGCCATCCAATACCGAAAGCGTTATTATGGCAGCATTCAGGTGTAGCTGCGGATCCGCGCAACAAGCGTCAGTTTATTTTGCATCCACGTGAAAAAGAGGTGACTCTAATGCTTGATATCAATGAGCTCGCTGCACAATATACGGGTCGAGTCGTAACGGTTGCCGGCGTGTTTAAAGCCGTGATACCCGCGAATAGTACCTATCATTCTTACACCAAGGAACGCCGCACACCAACTTCTGGTTATGTGTTTATCGTGAGAGGGAGCGGCTCGTTCATTTTTAACGAAACCACTTATCCGCTTCAAGCTGGCATGGTTGTCCATGGTGGCCCCCAGATGACATTGACCATGTCGACAGAGGATTCGGAGTTGGAATATATTCTCGTTAGATATTCGCTGGACGACGTAGCATCTACAGCTCTTCCTGCTCAGCCTCTACTAACCAATGAACATTTCAAATTAGAGCCAGGCCCTGGTCCCCTACTGAGTGAACACTTGAACCAATTATATGACTCCTTTTTCACACCAGGTCAGATGGCATTACTTCGAACTGGATTTCTTTTTCATATGATTATTTATGAGTTGTTTGCTTCCTGCCTCAATCGACTCAATGGGAGCAGTAAGGACATGATTTCACACGTTAGAGACTACATTCATAATCACTATATGGATACTTTAAATTTACAAAAGCTAGCTGATATTCATGGGACAAGCCCGAAGTCTTTTTCTTATTTTTTCAAAAAATACACAGGTGTGTTCCCGATTGATTACTTGATTCAACACCGTATGAAACGTGCTCAGGAGCTGCTGACGCTGGGCAATTACACGATCAAGCAGGTTGCTGCAAGCGTTGGTTATGAAGATGCCCTGTATTTTAGCCGACTATACAAAAAGCACTTCGGTTACACCCCAAGCCAATCCCAACGGAATTAGCGAATAATCCATATCGGATTCTTCATTTGTCCATTTTCAGAAAGATGACTTGTTTGATATAGTCTATTGGTAATGAAAATCATTATCAAGGAGAATGAACTATGTTTCTATTGAAAAAAGGCTGGATGCTCACATTCAGTATCTTATGTGTTTTTGCAATACTCGCAGCTGGCTGCGGAAATGGCAGTACGGCAAGCTCAACCGTTACGCCTGCTTCCTCTAGTGCAGCGGCTGCTACAACGGCCCCTGTCAAAAAAGGCCCTTCCAAAATCGTCGTCACCTATTTCCCATATGCGGATCACCTCTTTGCACTTGGTAAAGCCGATGCCGTAGCAGGCGTTGTTAATCTGAAATCGTTGCAAGATTTCCCGGTTTACGATTTGTTGAACCCCGATCTAATTATCGCTTCGGATGCTGATCAGAAGGATCTAGAGCAATTGAATAAAATTGCCAAAACCGTCACGGTGAAAGCCACTTTAAATTGGCAAGAAACGATTCGCGGAGTTGCCGCTGCTGTTGAGGAAGAGGCTGCTGCCGAAACTTATGTCAATCAGTTCCTAAATAAACAAACGGAAGTCAGTACCGTGATCGAGAAATCAGGGGTAAAAGGAAAAACAGCGCTTTTCGTAATGCCTTGGAAGAAAGGATTTACTTACTGGAGCGGTTCCCGTATGGCGATTTACTACGAGAAGTTGGGCTTCAAGCCTTTTGAAGGGATGAAAAACGTCGGTGAAATTACGCTGGAGGGAATCAGCGAATTGAATCCGGAGTACATCTTCATTGGGAAGGATTACACGAATTCAAGTGAGGTTACCTTGGATTCGCTGAGCCAGAACCCGGTTTGGAACTCCTTGTCTGCCGTCAAAAACAAAAAAATGTTCGTTGTAGACACCGAAATTCTAGGTCCGCTGGCCATGGGGCAAGTTAAAGGTCTCGACTATATGAGTAAGCTGTTTGCTGCCAAATAAGCTAAACAATGAAGCCGTTCCTAAGGTCAATAGACCTAAGAGCGGCTTTTTATTATAGAATAGGTTATATTTACCATTAAGATACTTGTAATAAATACCCAATCCGAGGCGTATTACTTTTTAATCTAACAAATTAGTAAACGGGAGGCTTTTATGGATAACCGACATCTATTATCCGCTTTAAGCTATTTTAGCGTATTTTTCGCTCCTTTTCTTTTGCCAATAATTATTTATTTCGTTGTTACGGACAGCGAGGTCAAGCATCACGCCAAATGGGCGTTCCTCTCACATTGCTTACCCATCGCAGGCTTTATTCTTACCTGGCTATTGGGTTTAAACAGCATAGTTAATGGAGGTCACATGTCACAGTTCATCATTCCTTTGATACTAACTGGGCTTGCCTATTTGGTCGTCTTTATCTGGAATATTGTAATGGGCATTAAAGTGTTAGCTCGTTAAGTTAAAAAGACCACCCGACACTTGTTCGTGTCAGGCAGACAGCATGGATGAAACGCCTTAGCTCACATTCACTCTAATGGTTTTCGAAAAATGTGCATATATTTTCATTAATTAATTTTGATTCTATAAATAGCGTTCTGCATACTCCATGAACTTCTGCCAATCGTATTCTGTCATATCATGTTTACCGTTACGCAAATGGTAACCCATGCCTTCCGTATGTAATTGTGAATCCGGCGAGGGCATTGGCTGTTGAGAAATGCCCTTCAAGCCGTACAAACTGTAAACAGGTACTGCGTATTTCAGCCCTAAAAATTCCGAATACGGATCCGCCCATTCATCTTCTGTGGCACTGGTGATGTAAATGGATCTAGGAGCAATTAAAGCCGTCAGCATATGCTGATCGACTGGAAGCGCGTACTCGTTGCCATTGAATTTTTTATAATTTTCATTAAACCAGTGCGGGAACTTATCGTTTATTTGCGCGATAGTCTCCCCAATTTTCCCCGTCCATTCCTCTGCTTGCGGCCCAGGCCCATGCTGCGACCGATCCCCAAGCTTCCTTCGGACGTTCCGAACCGAATGATTCAAACAATCCATGTACGCCGTTACGAAAACCGTCATGGTAATCGGGATCTGCGTCTGTATAATCAAAAACAGCAGCTGCGAAGCCTCGTGCTACAATGGATTCAGCCGGCCAAAATGAGGATTGCTTTCCCCTCGTCGGATCCATATGTTCGGAGCCTCTGTTATTAATGAGAAGGAAAGTAGGTACAGGTCGTTCAGCCGCACGAGTTGGCACAAAAAGTAGCATGTGAATGACTCCCCTGCCCTCAGGTCCTTCTAGCCAAATCCGCACCTTTTTGCGAACGGCTGCCCCACCCATCATGCCTTCTTTCTTCTCCACATCAAATGAGACTTTTTCTCGGGGCATGTTAGGTGCAACTCCGAAAACATTCTCCTCGAACAGCCTCAACACTCTATCCCTACGAGATCGAATCCATTCCTCCGAGCTCGTTATTGTGCCCTCGCCGATTTCCTTGAGAGGGTCTGGCAACAGCCGCTCTCCACTCTCCGGCATAATATGAAACAACTTCATTAGAACACAGCCCTCCTTGCATACACATAGAAATAATACGTGTACGGATTCTCTTCATCCGTAATGCCTTGTTGAGTGGAAACCTCATCCCACTCCGTATAGTCAATCTCTGGAAAGTAGGTATCCCCTTCAAATTCATGATCGATTTTGGTCACATAGAGCTTGTCTGCATAGGGTAAAAATAATCGATAAATTTCTTCACCGCCAAAAATGAAGATCTCTTCTTCTCCTCGGCACATCGCCAATACCTCTGCAACGGAATGGGCGACCTCGCACCCTTGGGCGGAATAGCTCGTATCCCTAGTTAGGATGATATTCCTTCTCCCAGGCAACGCTTTGCCAATCGACTCGAAATTCTTCCTCCCTAGAACGATCGAATGCCCCATCGTCGTTTTCTTTACATACTGCCACTCTTTGGGTAGTCTCCACGGCAGATCATTATTTTTACCAATCACGCGATTCTTGTCCATAGCTACTATAAATGAAATTGTCAAAGTGATCACTGCCTCCCAATAGATGTACTACTCCGCAACAATTAATTTCATCCGTATGCCCGCTATCGTGTCCCCTACATGATTCATTTTCTTCTCAACCAAATAGGGCTTAAACCCTAGCTTGGTGTAAAATATCAATCCTCTTGTGTTTACATTATGACAAACGAGATGCAACTCTTGTATTTTTAGCTCATCTTTCACTCTAGCAATCATCGTACGGATTAAAAACTCGGCTGCTCCCGTGCCTCTGGCCCCTGGGGAAACAATAACATTGCCAAGCCAACATTGCTTACCTTCCTCTAAACCGTAAATGTTCGCATACCCCAGTAACTGCCCCTTCCCATCCACCACAACTGTTTGCTTCAACCTACTCTTGGTTGACTCCACGAGTTGTTCAGACGTAAGCGGGTATTGGAGCACAGGTGACATATAATACAGCTCCTCCGCATTGCGCGGAAAGGAACTAATTGTGTTGAAATCCTCATTCGTTGCAGGTCTACACGTAAACATAGATATCCCTCCTTTTATCAATATGCGGAAAATGAAAGCGAATTTACGCGATTGCGGATGTGGCCGCAGCGGCCGCGGGAGCACTTTAAGGCCCAAAATGGGCCTTATTTCTACTGCACGCCTGCGCGGGTATCACATTAACGCCCGAAAAGGGCGTTAAAATGCCTTTTCCGCGCCGCGCGCCGCCCCAACCCTCTTCTTGCTCATTGCCATACAAGTTCGAGAGGAAACCCGCGTTTCCTTTTTTGGCATCCGCGACTCTATCAAACGACAAAATCAGAGTGTTCATGTCGAATAAGGAAATATATAGGTGGGTCCAAGTAAGCAGGACCATAAGCACTTACTAGACTAGTCGAATCTAGTACTTAATTGAAATGACCATAGGTCAATTACATAGGTTGGTTTCATACTCTATTTTGCAGGAGGTTTCCTATTGAAAAACTACACCTCGAAGATGACTAGAGTTTTACTAGCAACAAGTTTAACCGCAGGACTTTTCTCATCAGCAGCTTTCACAACATCTGCGTTCGCAGCAGAAACCGATTACGCTAACGCACTTGAAGCACCACCGGTCGATTTGAATATTGTCGATGATGACCGACTAGCCAAAGGTTTAATGGACCGAGGTGTATTAAGTAAAAGCGCTACGCCTGAACAAATCAGTAAAGCTGTTAGATCGTATGTTGCCGCCAAGAACAATAAAATGGCTCCAACTACCAAAATCGACAAGCAAAATAATGAGATCGACAGAAGATCGAAGGAGTTCATTACGAAGCAAAAAAGTAAACTTTTATCGCAGCTGAACAAAGGGCATCAGGATTTGAAGAATGGTCTCCCGGGTGGCATCCCTATTCCATCCGCCAAACAAGATGCCTACAACGGCCCCGTGCGTGAGGATAAAGTCCTTGTTCTTTTGACCGAATTTTCGGACTTTAAGCATAACAATGTGAAGCAAGAACCTGGATTCATGTTTGCCAAAGATTTTAACCGTGACCATTATCAGAAGCTCATGTTCGGCAATAAAGATTTCAATCTATTCGACGGTTCTACGATCAAAACCTTCAAACAATACTACGAAGAGCAATCCGGTGGCAGCTATACGGTGGACGGCTATGTCTCCGATTGGTTAACTGTTCCAGGCAAAGCCGTGGAATATGGTGATGACAACCCTACAGGAGGTCATGATAACCTCAACCCCAAAGGACCTCGGGATCTGGTGAAGGATGCGCTGAACGCTGCAGTTGCAACCGGCCTTAATCTTGCTGATTATGACAAATTTGACTTATATGATCTAGATGGAGATGGTAATCAGAATGAACCTGATGGTCTAGTCGATCATCTGATGATTATTCATGCGGGTACGGGCCAAGAAGCTGGCGGCGGACAATTAGGTGATAATGCCATTTGGTCTCATCGCTGGACACTTAGTAGTGTGTATGCGATTCCCGGAACGACAGCAGGTGTAGATTATTGGGGTGGCCAAATGGCTGCTTATGATTATACAATTCAACCTGAAGATGGTGCTGTAGGGGTTTTTGCTCATGAGTACGGCCATGACTTAGGATTACCGGATGAGTATGATACCCAGTATTCCGGGCAAGGTGAGCCGATTGCCTCTTGGTCCATCATGAGCGGCGGCAGCTGGAACGGCAACATTGCGGGTACAACACCTAGCTCTTTTTCACCTCAAAATAAAGAGTTCTTCCAGAAAACCATGGGTGGCAATTGGGCCAATGTGACTGAAATTGACTCTTCCAACATTACGAAATTAGGTAAGGCAGCCATCATTGATCAGAGTGTGACGAAGTCCAACAATCCAGGTATTGTCAAAGTCACTTTGCCGGATAAAGCAGTGGCAGGCATCCAGCCGGCGTTCGGGACGAAGTATTATTACAGCACGAAGGGCGATAACCTGCATACGACAATTTCAACGCCGGAGTTTGATTTATCCCAAGCACAGACAGCTACATTTGATTTTAAAACGCTGTATGAGGTCGAGTTTGAGTATGACTACTTAACGGTGACAGCGTCGACCTACAACGAGCAAGTAACCCTCGATATTATTGGTGACAATGATACGAATGGCGACGCACGTGCAGAAACCACGAACGGAGCTTGGGTAGACAAGTCCTATGATTTAAGCCATTTTGCTGGTAAAAAAGTAACCCTCCACTTTGACTACGTCACGGATGGCGGGCTCGCGTTGAATGGTTTTGCGATGGATAATACGAAATTAACCGTGAATGGTCAAGTCGTATTCTCCGACGATGCCGAAGGCGCTTCTCATTTTAACCTCGATGGCTTTGTCGTCTCGAACGGTATTGAATTTAAGAAGCACTATTACTACCTGGAGTGGAGAAACTACGCGGGATCTGATAAAGCTCTAGCTTTTAGCCGTGGTGTCAAATACAATACTGGACTTGTTGTCTGGTATGCAGATGATAGCTATTTGGACAACTGGACCGGTATTCACCCTGGAGAAGGCTTCCTAGGTGTCGTAGATTCTCACGCGGATGCGATGATTTTCAAGAAAGATGGACAAGATTCCGTCTCGCAAACGACACGTTATCAAGTAGCGGACGCAGCTTTCTCACTGGACAAAACACCATCCTGGTACATCAACAACCCAACGAGAGGCGAATATACGTATAAATCCCTCAAAGGTGTTGAGGAATTCTCCGATTCCAACAGCTACATGAATGCATTGATTCCAGATGCCGGTCGCCTAGTGCCTAATTTTGGATTAAAGTTCCGAGTTGTTGGTGAAGCCAAGGATAATTCTGCTGGATTAATTTGGCTCCATAAGTAAGGATAATATGAACAAGACAAGAACCCCTAGCCTACTCAGCTAAGGGGTTTTTGTTATTAGTAACTTACTCGACGTTGCCGTAATACCAAGCTTCACCTGTCGTCATAATCCGATAATTCAGAGCAATTCTATCGTCCTCCGTCCAAGCTAGCGTGCTTGGATTTTGACGTATAAGGACAATATTTAAATTAGAAAAGTCCCCTGTAGCCACCGCAGAGCTTGCCAACTGGCTAAGTGGAATGACCATCTCCATCTCGCCTGTAGTTGTGTCCCACTGAGGAATGGTAACTCCTGTAATATGGTTGGTAAATGTCCAGTTCCCGCTTTGCACATTAAATTTAGAAAGATTCGTTCCATCACTCCAACGCCCAACCAAATATTGAAAAGGTCGATCCAAGGTTCCTCCATACATCCCTGTCGACTTGGTCGAGGCTGCACTGTGCTTAAAGTCCTCAGCGTACACCATCATTCCAAATCGCGGTGTGGCATTGAAGCCTGATAAGGTACCGCTATTATTTTTGATGCGGACGTATAAATTATTAGCATCGTTACTAACATATACCCTCTTAATGTCTGTATCTGCTGAACTTGAGGAACTGTCTGAAACCTTATCGATATAGTAAGGAACATTGCTCCATTGTGACAGATCGTTCGCTACAGTAGTCGTAACTGTGATAGCTTTGTAAGCACCAGCATTAGATTGCGGAGGTGTAATCCGAATATCCGCTTTTCCTTCATACTGCAAGGCCGCAAGGACAAACCAAGCCGCAGTTACAGGCTCAACGGATGTACTCGGCAGCGGCTTGAGTGTGATCCGCGAAACAGCTTCCCCTGCTGACATATAACCGACCGCCGTTCTGGATACGACCCATTGCAAATAATTAAGTGCACTCGCTGTTTCTCCACGATCCAGATGATAAAGGGCCATATAGAGACTCATCTGCGGCCATGAAGGCTCATCGCTTTGCGCTTCATTACCTGCGGGACTGAACGATGCGGTGTAGTAGAAGGTATCCCCATCATAACGGGCTATGCCATAGTTATCATGCTGCAGGTTCGTTTTTATTTTGTTAATATGGCTGCTTGCTCGTGAAGAATTGGCGTCTACGACCCCATAAGCCATCAGCGCCGCTGATGATGCGTCTACCAACGTATTGGCGCCTCCGGATGTTGTTACGGCCCGGTTGTAATAGTTATTTGCAATATTCCATAAACCTTTGGGATTCCATGTATCTTCTCTTTGGATACTGGAACGAATTTTACTGGCTGCACCATTATAATCATCGGCTAAGCTGTTTAAGCTCTTCGCCTTCGCCATGTATTGTGCCGCATCCAACCCAGCTACATAGACCGCTTGTGTGAAGGCGTTGTACTCCACATTCTCCTCCCAAATACTATTATCCGGTACGCCGAATTGATACGGGTCAGACCCTAAATTCGACCAAATGAAATCAGCGGATTTTTTATATTTGGTCCAAATATTATTGAGGAACGTAGTATTACCCGTTTTTACATAGTGCAGGTAAGCACCAATTAAAAATATGCCGATAGAATCATGTTCGGGCTCAACGAAGGATACATAATTATTGTTCCATAAATCAAATGTGGTCTTAAAACTGCCGTCCGATAGCTGGCGGTCCTGCAGCCAATACCAATACTTTTCCGCTTCATCGGTAAATCCTGCTTGATCGAGTGCCATGGCCGTCACCGCTGAATCCCTTGCCCAAACCTTATACCCATAAGCGATCGGATTCGTTGCTGCCGGCATTGCTCCGGAAGTTGGCTGAATGGCGTTCTTGATCGTAATTAAGCCGCGTTTATACGTATCGTTGATGCCAGTATCCGTGAAGTTGACGGTTTGTTTACCGGTTCCTGTTAACCAATTTGTGTAAGAAGTTCCGGTTTGGGTAAACCAATAGGAGGCTGTTTGTGCTCGCGCCGTATCAATTGAGCTTTGTGCATTCGCGAGTGAATTGCGCACTGTCGCTACAAAAGAACGCGTGACTGAGCTGTTCGCCGGAATCGTAAATCGATCTTGAAACGCTACACTGATGTCTACAGCTGTCTTGCTAGCGTTATTCTTAACGGTTCCGTTGTTGTCGAAGGTGTACCATGCCGCAACATCGGAGGCAGCGAGTGAAGACTGCGTATCATCAGCAACCTGATAGCCATCCATCGTTTGGTAAGCACCCAGAGCCACATAATACTGTCCTGAATTGCTCATGTTGACAAATAAAGTATTCCTAGCCGCATCATAGGAACCGGTATTCGTTTGATTCGTGCCTCCCTTGGTTTTATTGTTGACATGAATTTGCTCCAACATGTTGTAATCAATGGCAGAGCCTGTTGAATTCGTAAACGTAAAAGTCGCAACCGTGAAATTATCATTTGGCACCATAGCAAAATCCTTCGTTACCGTAATCGGCATGTTGGTCCCGCTATAATCCAAATATTTGGTACGTAAAATCCCGTTGTTATCGTAATAAGCTTCAGAATTGAAATTATGCGGCTGATCATATTTGGTCGAGCTGGTTTCATTTCGGAAAAAGCTTGAGTAATCAACGATTTGATTTGTCGTATAATCATCGCTGATCCGCATCTCGCCAATCCTTGGTCCGAACGTGCCCGTGTCATTCTGAGACAGCTTGCTAGCCATCCAAATATTCATGGCATTCGTCCAGTTGGACATGTATAGGCTCGTAATGGACTGCGAAGTGGGAGAGGTCAGGGCAAAGGCTGGCACTGAAACAAGCAATAAACTTAGAGTTAACACTAACGCAAGGAATAGTTCCAGTTTAGATTTATAAGTGCGCATAAGAACCATGGTTAAACCTCCTAGTTAATTGATGGTTATATTGTAGTTCGTACCTTCCCAGCGGTCCGTGCTGTACTCAGCCACGCCATTGGCATTATCATCCCAAAGGAAGGTCGCGTTTACCGTAGTGCTTGTCGTAAAGGGGCCAACTGAAATCTCATAGTCCAAATTGCCGTTGGTAGAACCATTAGATACCAATGCGGTATCTACGACATTTGTCCAGTTGTTTACACCCCAATGAACCCAGCCCGGTGCACCTACCCGGTACGTGATCCTATACCCTGCTGGAACAGTGGTAATCTGGCGATCAAATTGCCAAATATACGTTTTATCCAAATCCAGATGATCCAGATTTATCGCTCCGGCATTCGTACTGTTGTACCATAACACGATGCTATGGTGACCAGGCTTCAAATGTGCGGTCATTTCACCATACCCCCATGTCCCCCATCCTCCGGTTGACTTGAGCTGAACGGTTCCCGCAAATTTGCCATCAATATAGACGTCCCTTGTTGCGTTAGTTCCTCCGTTGGTGTAGCGGAATCTGAGTACATAATCATCATCTGATGCAGAACTGACGATAAAAGATACGCCGTCGCCGGAATTCGCAAATTGATCTACAAAGCCAGTTCCCGTGTAGCTTGCATAGTTGGTATTCGTCGCTACGTTGGACTTAATTGCTGTCTCGGCTTCATAGATATCATTGTTTGGCACACTAAATGTTCTTTTCATATAAATCATATCCCAATACTTCAGGGAAGGGACGGTGAAGGAAACATATTTACCATTGGAATCAGAACCGCTGGTGAAGGTTAGTTCTTGGGTTGTTCCATTCGAAATATCTGGAGATGCTAGGTAAACGTTTGAGATCGTTTCGTCATTGCCAATATAAACCTTTGTGGCTAAATTCGACATGTTCGTTGGAGCGTTAGCCGCATTTCTCCACTTCGTATCATTATTAGTTAAGTTAATTAGATGCACAATGTCATAGTTGGTGCTGCGCTTATTTAATTGCCATATCGTACCTGAAGCTGCGTCCCCGCTTACGGTTTGACCCGTAATGCTGGCGAACTGAGTGCCCGAATCGTTATTGACTACGTCAGTATCAAACAATAAGTTTTCATAGCCTGTGATAAAATTATAGTGATCCTTCATGCCTTCCCGCAGCGTACTTCTCATTTGCTTGCTGAAGTTAGGAAAGTATGGATGCCCAAGCATCTGATCAGCCTCACCCATCTCAATGTGGAAAGCACCACTGGCTGCAATCGCTGCATTCGTCAACCGAACGGAATTTTCCTCGAATGTACCGAGCGTCAAGCTGTCCAGGTTAATGAAGCCAGTACTTGCCGTATCTTTTTTCAGACGAATTGTATGGGAACCGGCACTCAGCTGGACTACACTGTAAGCGTCAAATGCCCATGTGTTCCAATCAGCTTGATCCAGGAATTCAATCTCCTTGTTGAGCACACCATCCACATATACGTTTCTCGTGGATTTGGTACCTGTATCATTCGCATAGCGGAACACTAATGCATATTTGCCTGTTTCGGGTGCAGAAATTGTGAAATCGACATAGTCGCCATTATCTCCAAAACCATCCACGAATCCAGTTCCCGTATACCCAGTATGATTGGTGTTAGCTGCCACACCATTTAACGTAGCAGATTCAGCTTCATACTTTGTACCGAGATTCTCCTCATAGTTCATGTAAGCCGCGAGGACAAACGCTTTGCCGCCATTATTTTGACGAGCATAATTGACATAATCCTTCAGTTCGATGTAATCATCCGAGCCTTCCCAGATTTCACTGTAATCAAAATCAGCTTGGGCATTCTTGGTAACATCGGGGGCTGCCCAGCCATCCACAGCACCATTCACTACATTGAAGGTTACTACTTTATTGGACAACGAATTTGCATTCAGATTGCTTCTTAAATTGTTGACGAATCCAGCGAACGTGTTATCAAGATCGATGGTTGACCCATTATACGCGTAGGGGTCACTCCTTTGACCCATTTGATCCAAATGAATACCGTCAAATCCCGCTGTGTTCAAAATATCTCTATACTGTCCGTAAATATGGTTCTGCCAGCTCGTGCTTGCTGGGTTGAACAACCATAAGTTGGTAGTTGGATTGTTATCCACGAAGTCAAAAACCAACTGATTAGCATGGGCTGCATCATAAAACATACCCCATTGATTACTCACGCCAGAAATGGTGGAATAATCTTGAAGCGCCGCATAGGTCATCGTATAGGGCATAGCAGCTGCATTATAATTATGCATGGAAGAGATTAAATTCTGAATTGTTGGCCATGCAATGGTCAGCTTCCCGCTCCAATCCGTCCAGGAGCTGTCAATCACGCCGGAGGTCCGTTTGATCATATTCTCATGGCGCCACATCCAATCGTACAATTGGAACGACACGGTGTGGTAATCCTGCATCGTCTTTTTGACACGAGCATCTGTTGTACTGCTGGATTCCCCAACTGGAAACTCACTCATGAATCCATATCGCGGATACTTTATCCAATCATTGGACACATCAATGGCTGTAGCACCTGTCCCTGCAGACCCCCCGGCTGTAATTTTTACGAAATATCCGATATGATTCGTTGACGGCGGGGTCCAAGTAAAGTTTACCGTTGTAGAACTTCCATTCGCGAGAGATACTGATGTCGATGTCGTATACTTTTGGGTTTCTCCTTGGTAAATCGTTATTGTTATATTATTACTATAGGAAGTGCCTGTATCATTGGTCAGTTCTGCCGAAACTGTAACCGTGTTTCCCGTGTTGTACCGCGCTTTGTCCGTATATACTCGCTTTACGATACCGCTGGTTGCGGCATTAGCTACAACGACGAAGAGCATGCCAATTGCGAGGCTGATCACAGCTAACACAACTGCTTTTCTATAGATCGTTGACAACATACATGAATTCCTCCTTTAAGATTTGTACAATAATTGCTTCCATTGGCTGCAAGTTACGCGATCTGTCTTCCTGCTCACCTCCTTTTTCAAGACAGAAAAACCCCTAATCGATACAATTAGAAAAATGGCCATTTTTCCGTTCGATTAAGGGTTGCTAGTCTTTCATGAATTGAAGTTTTAGCTTTGGTACAGCTTCATTGTAAGCCCATCTGATTGCACTTGAAACACCTTAAAATTGCTATTTTGGTGCGTTTTTTTATTGTAATAGCTCAATAACCACTAAAGACCAAATATCAAGGTGTGGGATTGTCAAAACGAGTGTTTTGCCGCGATCCCTATCCTCTATCTCGTATTGTGCTTGCTGCGGCCTCCCCATCTCGTTATCCGGCGTCGAAATAAAGACCGATTTCACCTCGGATTCCAGCAAAATAGTTAATGAAAAATCATTCTGCGGAGTTGGTTTTTGCTTCCCCGTATTCCAATAATCGTCTGATACACCACAAAGGTTAATCAGGTTCACCACTTTTAGTCCCGGCTTTTCTTTGATTAGTGTCCAAACCTTGTTCGCTTCACCGTAAGTACTGTATGAAACCTTCTCGAAAACATATTCAAGATTATCGCCATCCACATGTGTCATCGAAACGTCCCTTAACTCTGGGTCATACAGGACAGTAGCATACCTAATAATGAAATCGTAATACAATCGTAAGTCTCGGAAGAAGGCATCTGACAACGAAGAGTAATCAACATAATAGCCTTGCGTTAATACACCCTTATTCTCGCCCAACAGCAAATGGTAACCGCCACTGGCCGAGATCACTGCCGTTAGAATCAGCGCAGCATAGTTTGCTCGGTCCATGGATGCATCCCCTTTCTCCATGAAGGGCTTTAAATAAGCTGCCAATATCACCGGCTTCCCCTTACCGTATTGCTGCGCCCAGCTTAAGATTTGTACGATATGATGATACCGCTCATAAGGTTTCCAAACCTCAATATATATAACGTCCTGTTCAGCGCACGCAACCGTGTCGACCGGCCAATTCCCCACATTATTGAAGATGAGGCATAAGTCCTCTGTACACTGCTCAAGTAGCTTACGCGTGTTATTGATCAGTACTGGAAAGTGCTCATCCAGCCTCACAATCTTATCCTCATTAGCTAGCTTGGATATCGCTATTTTCGGTGAACCATACGTATCCATGTGAATACCGTCAAATTGCAACTCCTCAATCGTCCGCTTATACTGCTCAATGATATGGCGATGCCACGGTGACTCTTCAGCTATGTTCATCAAGTAAAAAATGTGAATAAAATCGAGAACCTTTCCATTGCTGCCATAAAGCGCCCAATCGGTATGCTGTTCATAAAACTCACGACTTGCCGCATACACAGCGCCATAGGCAATCGCCTTCATACCAACGCTGTGGCACAAGGCAATCTTCTCCTCAATCACCTTCCGGCTGGACACCTTGCCCATTAAATCGGAATAGACATCCACCGTTGCTACCAGATCATCATGACGATACATCCAATCGTAGAATTGTACGAGATTGATGTGAAGCTTGGTCATTTGCTTGATATCTTCACTGTCGCCAGCTTCATTCGGGTGAAAGTCACTTAGAAATCCATACCTTGGCGATTGTCTCCAGTTCGTCACCACATCGAAAGATGTTGAACTTACCTGAAGCCATTCCTCCTCCAGATACAAATGAACATCAACACCAAAGCCTTTAAATGCAACATCCTTAGGGCTAATCATCAATTGATTAGTCTGCCGTCCAGGACTAGATCTTCCAATCTCGTGACGATAGACTTCAATCTCCAGATTCAAATCGTAAATTTTCACTTCCAATTCAGTCTGACCGTCATCCAACGCAAAAGGGAGATCTAACTCCACTGCAATGGTGATCGGTTGATTTCGTAGGAACTGTGCTTTTAGCGGATAAACATCATGTATATATGGCTTCATTCTTCTCATCCCTTCAATGCACCTGCCGTGATGCCTTTAATAAAATATTTTTGGAAAATAAGAAACGCAAGTACGGCTGGAGCGAGCCCAATCACTGCTGCGGCGGCCATCAAATTCCACTGTGCACCATATTTTTGAAAAAAAATGGAGATGGCGAGGGGGACGGTATGCATCGTCTGACTTTGCAGGAAAAAGACGGCCTGACCGTAATTGTTCCATATCCCAAGTCCCGATAAAATCACAACAGCAGCGGTCACCGGCTTAACGAAATGAAAGGTTATGCGCCAAAATGCAGTAAAATAGGTGCACCCATCCATAATCGCAGATTCTTCAACCTCTCTAGGTAGCTGCTTAATAAAGCTAGCATAGAGAAAGACAGATAACGGCAAGGCAGTAGCTGCGGTAAGAAGAATCATCGCCCAATGCGTATTAATACCGCCAATCGATTTCATCAAGGTATAGAGGGGAACCGTAATAATAATTGCGGGAATCATCATACAAAGTAAGAGCAGCTGAAATACAATCCGATTAAACCGGCTGTTAAAACGGGCAATGGAATAGCCTGCTGCACTTGCGAACAGTACGATAATAGCCACAGATCCTACGGTAATGATTAGCGAATTTACAATGGCATTTCCAATTTTGGATATTTTCCAAGCGTTCACATAGTTAGCAAAGTGAAAATCCGGCAGCAGGATGTTGCCATCGAAGAAGGAGCTGGACGGCGTGTTCAGCGATAAATACAGCAGTGCATAGAATGGAATGAGCGATAAGAGGACCATGAGCGTTACGACGAAATATTTTCCTAGCCTAAGTGTTGAGTTTCGCATCGCCTTCTCCTCACATCTCAATCTCTCTGGATTTCGTTAAGCGCATAAAGATGATGACAGGAATCACAATAATTACAAATAAAATTAACGCCACTGCTGTTGAATACCCTGTGAAACTGCCATACAGCATGCGCAAAATATAAATACTTAAAGATTCTGTGCTGTAACCTGGCCCACCATCTGTTAAGGCGACAATAATTTCAAATACGCTCAAGGAGCCTATGATATTCGTTACGACATTGATTTGGATAGCCGGGTACAGCAATGGAATGGTGATCGAGCGTAAGGTGGCAAAGTAGCCAGCTCCATCGATTTTGCTGGATTCATATAACTCTGCCGGTATGGATTGAAGCCCTGCCAGATAAATAATCATGGTCATACCTACAAACTGCCAGACGTTGACCAACACGAGTACCTTCATCCCAGATGAACTATCGCCAAGCCAATTCGTGTTCATGAATCCTAGGTTCATATTCTCCAAAATATGATAGAGGAAGCCTCGCCCCGGCTGTAAAATGAAATACCAGACGTACCCCATAATTAATGGACTAATGACTGCCGGCAAATATACGATGGCTCTAACTACGCCCTTCCCCTTGAAATTCCGATCCAAGATAAGCGCGTACACGAGTCCGAAAATATTGAGCAGCGGCGCACTTCCAAGCGCAAAAAACAGCGTATTGTACAGATCGTGCTTGGCTCTGTCATCATGGAAGAAATCGATGAAATTATGCAGCCCGACAAATTCAGCTTGAGACACTCCGTTCCAATTCGTTAAGCTAATTCCTATCCCCTGTGTAAGTGGGTATATGAAGAACATCGCGAATAATAGGATGGCAGGTACTGCCATAAATTTGTGCAGATTGGTATTAATGATGCGCAAGAGATACATAGCAATCCTCTCCTAAACCCGAATGTATGAACAGCTTGTGAAAAAGGGAAGAGATCGGTGATCCTTCCCTTTTCGCAGGTTCATTCTATTTACTTAGAAGCTTTCCAGCCTTTGTCCCACGTCTCCTTGTACGTCTTAGCGAAATCAGCTGGGGTCTTATATTTGCCGGCAATCAACTCTTGCACCATACGGCCTACATCATCGCCTGAGAAGCCGGAAGGTGTATCAGTGAAGGCAATGTTTACACCGGTTTTCAGTGCTTGTGTTGCTTGATCTTGGAGCGGGCCCCAATCAGCTTTCACATCGGTGAAGGCAGATGGTGATTTAATCGCTTCACTGTATGACTTTAGATTCTCTGCCTTGAAGAGGAAATCAAGGAATTTCTTAGCCTCTTCAGGATGCTTAGATGCAGAAGTGATCGCATATTTGGAATCCTCGGCGGATAATACGACTGGCTTACCTCCATCTTGTAAAGCAGGGAATGGGCTGAAGCCAATATTTTTGGCAAAATCCGGATTAATCTTGAGCAAATCACCCAGTACCCACATGCCTTGGCTGAACATGGCTGTTTTCCCTGCAACAAAATCCTCTTTTTCATTATCATAGGTAGCCGTCAATGCATCCGCATTGATCAACCCTTCATTCTTAAGCTCCATGATGCGAGCAGCGAACGTCTCCATACTGCCGCCTGGGGCATCAAACGCAAGTTTTGCCCCATCGTTGTTAATGAACGCTTTGCGTGATTCATAAACACCATACTGCTGCTTGATGATGCCATGAGCCATAAATTCGATCAAATGTCCCATCGACCATGCTTCTTTACCGGGTAAGAACATCGGTACGACGCCTTTTTTCTTGTCTTTGATTGTTTTCAAGTTTGTTTTGAAGTCAGCCCATGTGAGTGCTTCCTTTAAGCCTAATTCGGAGAAAATTTGCTTATTGTAAAATATACCGCCCATTGTAACTGTTGCTGCTGCCGAGAACTGCTTGCCCGTTTTAATATCCGTATTCAAATCTTTGACAGCCGGCAGCACTCTCGACCAGAAGGCAGCGTTCGATAAGTCGAGGTATTTCCCTTGATCAATGTAATCTTGGCTAACTACCGTAGTGATATCAGGTACATCGCCGGATGCGAACTTGATTTTGATCACATTGCTGGCATCCTTCTGATATTCCTGCTCAACTTTGATACCTGGATTCTCGGTCTGGAACTTGGCAATCATTTGATTAACCAAATCTACCGTTTCTACTTTACCTGTCAAAAACTTTAGTGTAACGACTTCTTTTGGTTTCTCTGTTGGCTTTTCCGTTGCTTTGGCCGATTCGCTGCTAATGGCTGCCGTTGGCTTTACCTCTTCCTTGGTTCCGCAACCTGCGGCAATACCCAAAATAACTGAAAAACACATGACCATGGATAGAGATCTGTTCAACATGTTGTTTCCTCCCTTTTCGCTTATATATAAGAAAACTTATCAAACAGTTCTTTCTATTTCATCTTACTTTCATTCGAATCATTCGTTAAGACCTTAATTTTCTTGATTGGAGTGCGGTTTTTTTAGAAGTGCTGATGTTACTGAACCTGATGTGATATATTGGGCATAGAGGGAGGTTATGGGATGAAGAAATGGAGCATTAAGTTCAAGCTGCTAATCATGACTGGCCTATTAATTCTACTATCCGTGATCTTGGTTTCCTTCGTCTCCTACCATCAGTACACCAAAGACTTCGAGAATCAATCCACCGAAAGGGTTCAACAGATCATCGAGCAAGCCTCTCTGAACATCGACAATTATCTGGATGACTTATCGCGTTTATCGGTCGCCCCCTACCGAAATTCGGCAGTGATGGCTGCACTGGAAACCACCCAAATTGAATCGGAGATCGAACAACTCAAGAAGACTCGCACAATTGAAGATTTTCTGGATGAAATTATGATCATTCCAAGAAATGATATTCTTACTGTATTTGTACTAACGGACACCGCATACTCGAGCGGCAGGGTGCAGACCAACATCGATTCAAAGGTCGATTTTCACACCTTCGATTGGTACTCGGAAGCGCTTTCAACTCAAGAGTCTATTTTCGTTCCCGCGCATATGCAGCAGATTATTAAGAACCCGAAGAATACAGTCTTCTCGATCGTACGACAGCTTCGCAGCACCAAGGATACGGAGAAAATTATTGGTATTATTAAGGTGGATGCCAATTACAGCGGTATTGAAGCGATTGGCAATAAGGTGAACATGGGCAGCAAAGGTGGGCTCTTCATTGTGGATGCAGATCAGAATCTTATATTTTCCAATGTCAAAGGCGGTCATGAGCTGGACCTCTTTCAAACCATGCTGAAAACCAGCCATTCTAAGACGACGATCCGTTTGGATAATGAGAACTATCTGCTTAATGCGACTCCCATTTCACGAGCTAACTGGACCGTTGTTGCCGTAAACTCCGTTGCCGAACTCAATCACAATGCCGTCAAAACAAGAAATATCGCATTCTTAATGGCGATTATTAGCTCCTTTCTCGCTATACTTGTCTATTTCTTCTTCATCAAAAGATATCTCAATCCGTTGCTAACCATTGTTAAGCTGATGAAAGAGATTGATCATGGCAATTTATCCGTCACCTTCCCAAACCACAGGCATGATGAAATTGGCTACCTAGGGTCCTCCTTTAATGAGATGGTTCACCGCATTCAAGAGATGCTCGAAGAGAACACGAAACTTGTCAGAGAAGTGTATGAGGCAAATTTCCTGCAAAAGGAAGCCCAAATCAAAGCATTGTTCAACCAGATTAGACCGCATTTTATTTTCAACACACTCAATATGATCAGCCTTCTGATGCAGAGCGGCAAAGAGGAGCAAGCCGTAGATCAAATTAATAAGCTTAGTTCCCTCCTAAGGGGTATGACGAACTGGGATAAAGAAATCACGATTGGGCAGGAAATCAGCTTACTCGAGGCTTACCTCAGTATTCAAAGCAGCAGATTCAATGGAAGACTGGAATACACAATTACGATTGCTAATTCGCTGGGCAGTTATTATATTCCTGCGCTCCTCCTACAGCCTGCCGTTGAGAATGCCGTTATTCATGGGTGTGAGATGAAGAAAGAGAAAACGGTCATACATATATATAGTGATGAAGATGACACTAATCTCTATTTCTATGTTCGCGATAATGGAAAAGGGATCGATGCCGATAAGCTGGCAAAGCTGCGGGAACGTGTGGAATCGTTAGTGTATAACGAAGATCTCCACGGTTTACATCATAGTGCAGGTACAGGAATCGGTCTTGTCAATGTGAATAAGCGGATCAAGCTGAAGTATGGGACTGAGTATGGACTTACGATTGATAGTACGCCGGAAGTAGGCACATGCGTCACGATCATTTTACCCAAATTAGACGCCAGAAAGGAGAATCGGCATGTATAAAATGCTCGTGGTCGATGATGAGTCACTTACTAGAGACTACCTGAAGCTAACTATTCCGCAGATCAATCCTGAGTGGGAGGTCACGCATGTCGCCTCAGATGGCAAGGAAGCTCTTGAGATTCTTGAACAGCATGCTGTTGATTTAATCCTCACCGATATTAAAATGCCTGTCATGGACGGCCTCACTTTATGTAAAATCGTTTCAAAAATGTCTCCTCGCCCAAGAACAGTCATCCTGTCAGGCCATGATGAGTTTACTTTTGCTAAAGAGGCCATAACCTATGGTGTGAATGAATATTTGCTGAAGCCTATTGTTAAGGAAGAGCTGCGCGTCGTCCTCGAGCATATTACACAAGATTTGGATAAAGAGAAAAGTCAGCTCCTGACCCAACAATCCATGCGAATTCTCTCTGAGGATTCCAAAAACCATGTGGTCAAAAATTTCTTGAAAGCCGTTATCGTAGACAGTAATGCGGAGATTAAAGTTCTCTACCCACTTCTCTTCCGTCTAAAGGTGAGCTTAATCGAGACAGAAGGTAATCTAATGATCCTCTCATTGGATGAAGATATGATCCTTAGAAAATCTATTCCATACGCTGATATTCCTGTATTTAAATATATTTTACAACAGATTGCAACTGAAATTGTGGAGGAAGGACGGGTGTTCTACGATTCGGAGGAAAATACAATTATACTTGTAACCGGCGATTGTCAAGATGACCTAATTGAACAATGCAGAGCCATCCATGCTAAAGTAGCTGACGCGATCTATAGGAGCACAGGTATTACGATCTCCGGTGCTATTGGTAATTGTGTCAACGATGTGCTTCGATTGAACTCCTCCTACCGCAAAGCGCGCAAAATGCTAATGAGCCGTTTGCTGGGTGGCGGTAACTCCTGCTTCGCCTTCAGCGATGAGAGTAGGGATATGCCTACCATTCTAGAATTGGATAAAACAATGATGGCTATTCAATCCGGTTTGCTCGATAGAAATGAAACGAACTACATGGTTTCCGTTCGGCACTATGCCGAGCTAATGGACAGTTATCAGCTCCCCGTTGTTTACCGATATGGCGTTCATTTAATTAGGAGTATAGCGGCCATGAACCCGAACTTTACGGATGAAGGCATACAAGCTGCGCAGACGATCCTGAGGAAGCTGGAAAGCCCCACTTTACAGGCACCGTCAAAGGAAGAAGTGCTGCTTATCTTTTATGAAATTCTCAAATCCTTCATCCTACATGCCACGCCGAGGCTTGATAACGAGAACGAGCATGACCTTGTAGCCAAAGCTAAGGAATACATTTATTCGCACTACGCGGAGCCTATCTCTCTCGCTATTATCGCAGATACAATAGGCGTTTCCGCTAGTTATTTGAGCAATATTTTTCATAAAAGCGTGAATGAATCGTATATTAAATTTTTAACCAGAGTACGGATGGAGCAAGCCGCCAAGCTATTGAGAGCAAGGCCTGCTGAGAAGATTATTGATGTCTCAGACAAAGTAGGGTACGTGAGTGTGAAGCATTTCTCCCATGTATTCAAGCAGCACTTCTACATGCCCCCTGGAGAATATCAGGAAAAGCAAGCTGCCGCGTTAAAAGCGTGAGAAAAGCCGTCAGGAAGATCTTCCTGGCGGCATATTTTAAGTTTAACATACTAGGGGATGTGCAATCCCCGTATTACTCTTTCAACCATTCGAGGTGGCATATAATCTCTGAATATCTCCATTTATCTCCGGTTTCCTGCCATTCCTTCGGTTGTCAAGCTCGTAGGGGTCTGCTACTCTTTGGATAACAAGACCTATAAACGGGAAAAGGGGCAACCCCCATGCTGAATCGGAATATCATGTTAACGGATACGCAGCGGTTTTTGCTTCGAAATGTGTCCATCATTGTGCTCGGTCTCTTCATTAACCAAATGCTCCAAACAGTGGGAAGCATCGTTCTAGCTCGTGTACTGGACGATCCTACCAAATTCGGTCAAGTGAATCTCTTGTTGCAAATTTTCGGCATGGCATCGTTATTTCTGAATGTCGGATTCAACTCCTCTTTAATCTATACTTTTTCTAGGAAGCCGGACCAGGCGATACAAACTAATTTTCGCGTTGCTTTTTTCGGGAGCTCACTATTCGGGGTTATCTTCGGGATCGTACTCGCGCTACTCGCACCCATCCTAGCGAATTATTATCATCTGCCTGAGCTAAAAGGAGCCCTGATCCTAAGTTCGATCATGTTTGTTTTCAACTCCATCATCAATATTGGAGTCGCTTCTTTCTCTGGAAACCGTGATTTTGGCGTCCAAGCCTTCTTCATGGTTATTACGACGACACTTGCCACTTCAGGTACGGTTGTCGGCGTTTTACTACCCATAGGCTCGTTAAACCTTCTCGAAAACATCTCGCTGTGGATGAGCGTAGGGGCGATCCTGACGGCTCTTTTCATCGGCTGGAAAGTTGAACGTGTGCATAATCCGAAATGGTTCGGTGGCATCCCGTTCCAAGAGGTTCGGAGTATGATGGCATACGGCCTACCGTCTTGGGCAGGCAATATTGCGAAAGCATTCCAACAACCTTTTCTGGTCATGATGGTCGGTTCCAGTTCCGTTATCGCCGTCGGTTATTTATCCAATGGATTCCGTATAACGGGCTTCATCGGCATCATTACTTGGGCGTTCATGATTGTCACCTTCCCATTCGTGGCCGAGAGTGCGCAGGATTTGAAGGAAAGCAAGCAACGTGGGACGAGCTGTGTCCGATATAACAACATTTTTCTGTATCCGCTAACAGCGCTCATCTGTTTATATCCCGATCAGATCAACGGCTTTCTATTCGGGGAGAGCTTCACATCAGGGGATTCCGCTGCCTATATTAGGTTGATGGCTTTGGGCGTCTTATTCTCCTCCGTAGGTCGACTTGGCGGCAGCATTTTAGCTGGAATTGGCAAAACAAAGTCTAACTTCTGGGTCATGATTGTGGCTGGTATTTTCGTCGTTGCCATCGTCCCCTTCATTGCAGCTGAAAGTCCCGTCTTAGCTGTTTGTATTTACACTGGTGGATGGGCTGTCTCCGCGATTGCCATGATTGGATTTTTCTACTATGAAAAGTTTCCGCTTGATTGGTGGAAGGCTTACGGACAACCTCTTCTACCTACAATCGGGATGATGGCTATCATGGAAGCTGGCTCGTTTGCCGAAGGTTGGTATCCCATTTTCATCATTGCTGGCCTACTAGGTCTACTCATTTTAACGATTATGATTGAAAAACGTCCCAGTCACGATGTACATACACCAGCAGCACGCTAAATACACACTGCTGAAACACAAAAAGCACTTCATAGCAGTCATGCTGCCTTGGAGTGCTTTTTATATGCAAACGCTAGATCGAATACGCGTACTTGTTATTTGGTGTAATATCCCCTAGAGCAGGATTCTGCTCCTTCACCAGGATGCGATCCAGAATCAACTGTTCAAAATAGGCGAACCCGCTGTCCCGCACGCGTGGGCGTGGGAGCGAGATTTTCACATCGAGGGCAATCTGGCCCTCTTCGATTAAAATAACACGATCCGCCAGCTGAACGGCTTCGGAAACATCATGCGTAACGAGCAGCGCCGTAAACTTCTGCTGGTACCACAGCCGCTCAATGAGCTGCTGCATCTCAATGCGTGTCAGCGCATCCAGCGCGCCGAGCGGCTCATCCAACAGCAGCAGGCGAGGCTGCCCAGCCAAAGCACGGGCCAGTGCAACGCGTTGGCGTTGCCCCCCAGACAGTACTCCCGGCCATTCATTCGTCCTATCCGCCAGCCCCACTTGCGCAAGAACCTCTTCGGCTCTCCAACGTGAGCCATCTCTCACCCCAACCTGAACATTCGCGAGCACGCGGTTCCACGGAAGCAGGCGCGCATCCTGAAACAACACACGTGTTTCAGAATGGATGCCTTTGAGCGCCTGGCCGTCGACCTCGATTTGGCCGCTCGAAGGCTTATCCAACCCAGCGATTAAGCGCAGCAGTGTGCTTTTGCCGCATCCGCTTCGCCCGACAATCGCAATAAACTCGCCTGGTGCTACATCCAACTCTACACCTTGCAGCACTTGCTTTTGGCCAAAAACTTTCGCAGCCTGCTTCACTTGTAATCGAATGCCAGTACCTTCCGCCATCGTACCCACTCTCCTTTATGATTTCAAGAAATTAGGATGCCATTGCAGCCATGCATGTTCCAGTAGCTTTGCTAAATAATCGGATATTTTACCAAGTAGAGCATAGACGATAATACTCAGAATAACGACATCCATTTGCAAAAATTCTCTAGCATTCATCGCCATATAGCCAATCCCTGAACTGGACGAAATCGTTTCGGCCACGATTAAAGTTATCCACATAATACCTAGAGAGAAACGAACCCCAACTAGAATCGAGGGCAGCGCACCGGGAATAATGATTTTGCGGAACAAATGAAAATGGCGAAGCCCGTAAACGCGACCCATTTCGATCAGACCCGGATCTACAGATCGAATACCATGGAAGGTATTTAAATAAATGGGGAAGAAGACACCTAACGCAACTAGGAAGAGCTTGCCTTCTTCTCCAATACCGAACCAGAGGATGACCAACGGAATCATCGCTAGATGAGGAATATTCCGCAGCATTTGTACGGATGTGTCCGTCACTTTTTCAAGAATAGGATAGAGTCCATTAATTAAACCTAGAGCAAAACCGATACTGCCGCCAATCGCAAAGCCGATAAATGCTCGTTTGGAGCTAGCACCGATATACGTAAACAAGGTTCCTTTCTCTGCCAAATGAACGCCAGCTGCGAATACAGCCGAAGGTGTAGATAGAATTCGGGTGGATATCACCCCAAACTGTCCTAATAGCTGCCATAAAACAAGAAGTACAATTGGAAGCGCCCAAGGGAGCAGCCCATTACCCAGAGACTTTGACAGGTTGGTTGTCATCGGACCGAACCCCCTTTGCTGGCTTCGGCAACTCGGTGTTGGCGATGAGTTCTCCAAAAGGACTTACGTAATTCGCAGATTCCGAAGAGCGTTTCTTATTGGTTTGCAGAGGCAAATGCGGGAATAGCAGCTCTGCTGTCCGATAAGCCTCCTCCAAGTGCGGGTAGCCTGAGAAAATAAACGTCTCAATGCCTAGCTCTGCATATTCCTTCATTCGCGTAGCAACCGTCTCCGGATCACCGACCAATGCTGTCCCTGCACCTCCGCGCACAAGCCCGATGCCTGCCCACAGATTAGGACTAATCTCCAACTTGGTCCGATCGCCTTTGTGCAGCTCTGCCATTCGGCGTTGGCCGACAGAGTCCATGGTTGCAAATATTTTCTGCGCAGAAGCAATGGTCTCATCATCCAAATGGGAAATGAGGCGATTGGCATCTGCCCAAGCTTCCTCAGCGGTTTCACGTACGATGATATGCAAGCGAATACCAAACTTCACCGTGCGGCCTCGCTTCGCTGCTGCTTCGCGAACTGTCTTGATTTTCTCAGCGACTTGAGCTGGCGGCTCTCCCCACGTTAAATACACATCGACATGATCTGCTGCTACTTCAATTCCTGCTTCTGAGGAACCACCGAAATAGATCGGAGGGTATGGTGCTTGGATTGGCGGATAAACAATCTTCCCGCCTTTGACTTTCAAATGTTCACCTGTAAAATCGACTTGCTCACCAGCCAGCTCATTGCGCCAGATGTGCAGGAATTCATCGGTCAACTTATAGCGAGCATCATGCTCCAGGAAGAGTCCCTCCGCTTCAAGCTCTTTGGCATCGCCGCCTGTGACGACGTTGATCAATAACCGACCATCCGATAACCGATCGAAGGTGGAAGCCATTCTGGCCGAAAGAGTCGGCGACATCAAGCCCGGTCTGACTGCGACTAGGAATTTTAGCCGCTCTGTCACGGGAATTAAGGAAGATGCCGCAACCCATGCATCCTCGCAAGATCTACCCGTCGGCAGCAGCACGCCACCATAACCTAATTGATCAGCCGCTTGCGCAATCTGCTTCATATAGCCATAATCAACTGCGCGTGCCCCTTTCGTTGTACCAATGTATCTGCTGTCTCCGTGTGTCGGAATGAACCAGAATACTTCCATCTTCATCGTCTCCCTTATCATTTATAAATAGCTCGAACCTATTTCGTAGCTGGCAATACGGCATCTTTCACTTTAATTTCCTTCGGGATCAGTCCTAGTTTGAAAAAGGTATCGGCGATTTTCTGTTGTTCAATAATCAACGCATCATCAATCGGTAAAATGCCGTATGTTCTGCGTTTTGCAGCGCGTTCCAAGGAAGGTACGTCAATACCTAACTGCGGAGACAACGTCTCGGCAAGCTCTTTGGGATGATCTTTGGACCATGTATCTACTTTGGCCAGTTGATCTAATACGATTTTGACCGTATCTTTATTATTTTCTGCATAGGAGCGAGTAGCTAGATAAAACTCATGATTCGCAACGGTGTCTTTGCCGTCAGCCAAGATTTTCGCTTTGGCGGAAGTTTCTGCTGCTGAGAAGAAGGGATCCCAGATCACCCAAGCATCGACGCTGCCTTTCTCAAACGCTGCTCTAGCATCTGCTGGAGGGAGGAAAACAACTTGAATATCTTCATATTTCAACCCAGCTTTTTCTAGCTGCTTCACTAACAGGTAATGCACGTTAGAACCTTTGTTCAAAGCAACTTTCTTGCCTTTCAGCTCAGCAACAGATTTAATTTCCGACTTCTCCGGGATGAGGATCGCTTCACTAGCAGGGCTTGCTGGTTCATGCCCTAAGTAAACCAGCGGCGTTCCTGCGGCTTGTGCAAAAATCGGTGGCGCCTCACCCGTATGCCCCACATCAATGCTGCCAACATTCATCGCTTCTAGCAGCTGCGGCCCACCCGGAAACTCCGTCCATTGGATGGTGATGCCTTTTTCTTTTAACGCTTTATCGAGCTCGCCGTTCGCTTTCAGGAAGTTCACGGTGCCGTATTTCTGATAACCGATGCGCAGTGTTGTGCTTTTCTCTGATTTCGTTGTAGCCGCAGGCGCTTTCGTATCGACTGCTGCACCCGTTGTCGACTTAGATGCCGCTCCGCAACCGCTCAACACCGTAACTAGCAAAGTGGATAATACAAGACTCGTGAGTAGATTTTTTCTCATGATAAAGCCCCCCTTATTTCTTATATAGTTTGTTTACAGCGTGCACCGATTGGATACAAAAAAGAGACACAGCTCTCCCCATTCATGGAAGTTTCGCTTGTGTCTCCGGTGGTCCGGTCGATACATAATTATTCTTATAAGATTACTTGGTTTTAATTTATCAGCAATCTTATTGTTCGTCAATAGTTTATTTGAATTTCTTGGTCATAATCATTTCTAGCGGCTCATTATCGAGTAACAAACATCCTGCATCGCGATAGCCTAATTTTCTATAGAAGTGCTGAGCCTCTTCACTAGCTGAAGTGGAGGTCATAACTACCTTAAAGCCCTTATTCCTCATTTCTTTTTCCCAATAAAGGACGACATGCTTACCGAATCCCTGACCTCGATATTGTTCTTCGAGCCATAGCATGTTCATGAATGGTGTGTTGTCCCAGAAATATCCGAATCTCATCCATCCGATATTATTCTCATTTTCGTCCCGCAGCATATATATTTCTTGATCATTAATTTTCTTTAAAATTAAGCTCTGTAGAACGTGATGGTCACGTACTTGTAGATATGCATAGTCAGCATTAGTTGCAACCGCAATTTGCATCAGTATCCCCTTCCTACGTAACGTAATCCGCTCAACATCTGCAACTTTTGCTCGATGGCGCGGGGTAGGTAGCCGACAGTTTAGATGGAAAACATACAGTTAAATTTGGCCAATTTCCCTTAATTCCAGGAATAGATGGAGAAAATCCAGTTAATCGGATTTGAGGGCCACCGCGTAACCCACCGTGTGACATGCACCGCGCCCCTGGGATAGCGCGCGGTGCGGATTCCATTAGCGGATAGTCATGGGATCGCGTACTCAGGTGCCACAAAACGTTTGATACGCACAAGCCGAAGGCTCCGGCAGCGCGGCATACTCTGCTTGCTCAGGTGCGTGTGCGAAGGGATTCGCAAGCACAGCAAGAAGTCGCTCCATCACGCTGTTGTCACCATGTTCGACCGCGGCTTCTAACGCTTCTTCTACCCGATGGTTGCGAGGAATGACGGCAGGATTGCTGCTGCGCATCAATTGCTGTGACGACGTCTGGTCTTCCTGTTGTCTGCCTAGTCTCGCCTGCCATTGTTCCTGCCAAGGGGCAAACTCTGGCGTACCGAACAGGACTGATTCCTCTATTGTATCAAACGTCAATGCTAAGAAAGTATTCGTATAGTCTGCACTATGCTTCTCCATCATGCTTAGCAAGCCTTCGATTAGCGCAAGATCTTCTTGCTCTTCATGAAAGATCCCGAGCTTCGCTCTCATTCCCGTAAGCCACGCTTGTTGATAGGTCGTGGAAAATTCGGACAGCGCACCTTCAGCTAGTTTAATGGCTTGCTCCTCGTCAGCATGCAGCAGCGGCAACAGTGTTTCTGCAAATCTTGCGAGATTCCATACCGCAATACGCGGTTGATTACCATAGGCGTAGCGACCATGCGTGTCGATGGAGCTGAACACCGTGGCAGGGTCATAGGCATCCATAAAGGCACAAGGACCATAATCAATCGTTTCTCCGCTAATCGCCATATTATCGGTGTTCATTACGCCGTGAATAAAGCCAACGAGCTGCCATTTCGTAATGAGCTTGGCTTGACGCTTAATCACTTCCTGAAGGAAGCGAAGATAGCGGTGCTCATTAGGGTCACCCTGCGCATCTAGCTCTGGATAATGTCTCTGTATGGTGTAATCCGCAATCGCACGAAGATCCTCGATGGTGCCATATTGCGCAGCATATTGAAAAGTACCAACGCGGATATGACTTGCCGCTAGTCGTGTGAGAACTGCGCCAGGCAGCTCGATTTCACGGTAAATAACATCACCCGTTGTAACAACTGCTAAGCTTCGCGTCGTAGGGATACCAAGTCCGACCATTGCTTCGCTGATGATGTATTCGCGCAGCATGGGTCCAAGGGCTGCACGGCCATCGCCTCGACGGGAGTAGGGTGTTCTGCCCGAGCCCTTCAGTTGGATATCCACCCGTTCCCCTAGAGGCGTGATCTGTTCGCCCAGCAAGATAGCCCGGCCATCCCCTAACATGTTAAAATGCCCAAATTGATGCGCAGCATAAGCTTGCGCAAGCGGTGTCGAACCGTCTGGAATATGATTGCCTGCGAGTGTAGCAACACCTTCTTCGCTTCGCAATGCCGAAGCATGTAATCCCAGCGCCTCTGCCACGGGTTCATTTAGAATAATCAACTTCGGTGCGCGCCCAGGCGTAGGATCAACTTTCGTAAAGAAGGATTGCGGAAGTCGTGCGTAACTGTTATCCAAATTCCAACCTGTATCTTGTTTTGCAATGTGATCTGTCATCGTATCTCCTCTTTCTTACTCCAACATGCTACTTTCCCAATTATATCATAGTCGACAAAAAAACCTCTTCATAAGCATATGCGAAGAGGTTTTCCTTATCGTTCGTTGCTATGGCTGACGCTTTGTTGCAAATCGTTTGAGTGTAGTTATCGTATTAAAGTGCATACCCTCGTGATATAACGTGAAGTTTAGGAATTCTCCAATTGTATTTAGGCGTAGACCGCTGCCTGTTGTAAAAGGCTGTTTGACTTGCTCATCTAAGCGATCCTGTAAGATACTCTGAATCCGTTTGGGTTGCTCCGCAAGCAACGCAAGTAATTCCTCAAGCGAAGGAAGTTCCTCGTTCCAATCTGCTGGTTTGGTGCCTTTTGCAAATAAACGCTCAAAGTTCTCAGGTAATTGTAACGGCTCTCCAGCAAAATGAAAGGCAAATTTCTCTTGCACAACATAAATGTGCCCCAAATTCCATCGAATATTGTTATTAAATCCATCGGGCATGTGGTCGATTGTGTCTTCCGACAGTCCTGCAACCGCTTTGATGGTTGCTTGGCGAATAAAATCCAATTGGTTTAGAGTGATTTGCTTCATAAGGTATCCTCGCTTTTTACTCTACTGTAACATGTTTCCAGCAATCTTGCGCCACTTTTTTCAAAATCAAGGCTTGCTCCCACCGACTGGAGAGCTCTCGTCCATCCTGTCCCATAATCGCATAAGGAGCTGGCCCCAGTTCGCAGACGAAAGGAAGCACATCGCCAGGTTTAGCCTCCTGCAACCAATAGCGCATCGCTTGGGTCCACCATTTTGCATATCGAGCCACTAGTGCATCCGAGTAACCTACATCGACTTGAATCTGTTCACCAGACGATATACGGCTATGAATCGCTGAGGTTCGTTGCAGCACCGTATCGAGAAGATGCTCCGCCTTTTCTTGCTTCTCCGTCATTTCCCCTGCCAGCACGTAGTGGGAGATATCCAGCGTAAACCGCAGATTAGGCAGCGCTTGCGCGTAGTGGACAGTGCGGATCAAGTCTTGTGTAATTCTGCCACGATGCGTCTCAACATAAAATGGCATGCTCTGCTTCGCCGATACAGCGGCCAATCCACTTAGCAGATCAATAGCCTCATGGTCTATCACAAAAGAGTCCGCCACCTGCCCATTCACATACAGCATATCCATATCTGTCGCATGCTGAATATGGGACGATAAGTCACTCGGGCTGAATGGAAAACAATGTGAGCCAAAGCTCAGACTGTATTGATTCAGCAGCCGTTTCCACTCCTCCCTAGCATCGATTTCCGGCACTCTCGCCAAGATGCCAGTAAAGCCTGCACCCGCAATGCGCTCTAGCTTTGCCTCCAACGGAAGCTCTTCTTCTAACTCCATCATCGCCCACATGGATTGATGAATTTCGAGCCGCGGCGGGCGATTAGAGCCATCATTGATCCTGGTCATTTCGAATTGATCCATCATTCGTATTAATAGCCTCCTAGGCTGCCCGCAGGTTTATTTTTATTCAGATCACCATGGGCCTCCATGTATACCGCGCGCTTCTTTACTGTTCGCTCAGCTTCCTCTTGAGCTGCGCGCGCATCGCCGCCATGAACATCTTCAATCATCCAACGCTGTCCAAAGCCTGCATGTACAACCTCATCTGCCCAGTCAAAATCTTGAAATGTCGTCATAAGCGGATCCTTCGCGATATCGCGGCAGAACTCCCACTCCTCGCGCTTGCCTGGTGGATACTTCATCGCTGCCTTCTCAATGGCAATCGTGAGGTGCGAATAGGCCTCAGTTCCTTCAAAAAGCTGCGCTGTCATATCGTACCATCCCGTCCAATTAGGGAATTGATACACATCGTACCCTTTCGCACGAAGTGCCGCTTCACCAAACCAACTGTGACGAACCTCATCCCACATATGTCTAGCCGTATCGCGGTAGAAATGCCATGGCTTGCCCTCTGTTGTGAAATGGACATAAGCTACACCTTCCGCTGGCGACATCTCGTAATACCTCGACAGCATCATCGTCATGAATCTTCCTTCCGTATTGTCAGGGAGATTCATGCCCTGCATTTTCACGACCTGTGGGGTGAAACGACTGTCTCGCGTACTGAACTGCGGCATGACGAATGGCTCCGCTACGATCCTCGCAGATGGTTCTACGGGAACTCGTTCCTCCCATCCTGTTATACCACCCGCTGCTGCGAGCAATTGTTCTACATACATTCTCCAGCGCTGCGCTTGTTCCTTCTCCGTCTCCGATGCCGATTCCAGCACACGTTGAAGCGCCTCGCGCCCCCAATCCATTTGCTCTTCTCGGTCGATAAGCTGATGCTTCATGATATGAAGCGTAGGTTCATCAACGAGAGGCTGCGCTTTGCCTTTGTAGGCATGAAGGGCCGCATTCTGCGCGGGCTTCACTACATCAAAGAGTGCAGTCAACAAACACAAGGTTGTTGCTGAATTCAGCACCGTTTGCATCAGCTCGTTCAGCGATGTGTCTGGACATTTATCGAAAGCTACCGTGCTCATGCGCAGCTGTTTAATTCGATTGCGGAATTGATCGTGATGCTCCGCATCCTGCGAGCTCAAACGCGCAAGCGCACCTTTAATTTCATACTCCGGTCTAGCCGCCATATGCGCAGCCTCAATCCGCATAAGTTGACGATCGACATAAGCAATGCGTTGTATGGTTTTGGCTGATTCCTCTACGGACATGCCGATACGATCCCAATCCTTGATTCCCATGAATGGATGCAGCATAAGTACCCCTCCAGTATCTTTGCACTATAATATGAACTCATGAACTTATCATAGTGGTATTTACTATAAGATTACATGCATTGAATCACATATAAATTTGCACTAAAATACATAACATCACCGATTACATCTCATCATTCAATCCAATAAAACCTAGTCGGACGGTCATGGCCCATTTAGCAATCTTCAGCGTTTCAGCTATGGTGGAATACGATAACATCGATTGTTTATCGGTTCCTTGCAAACCCCATACCACGATGCTTTCATCTTGCGGGACTTTGACGCTCTGTTGTAATTTCATTTCACCTGTCATGCCGATTCCCACCGGTTTATCCACTCTGACTGTCGAACTATAATAACCATTATGGTTGATAATTGCATATTCCAACTCGCTATAAACAGCACCGCTAGGATCTTGGCGATCCTTAAACGAATAGACAAAATCGCCTTCGAAATGGTAATTACCCATCTCGTCTTTGTCCTTCTCCATTATGCTCATGCTCATCCCCGCTGACGTATTCTTCTTCACGCCATCATTCCAATAATCAAAACCGACTGCTAGATTCTGTTGCGGCCCATGATATTGAATCGCAATTGAACCAGACATCAGCCCCATAAATGGCTTCAGCTTTTCGTTATTTTTATTATCGAATAACGGTTCAGGAGAAGCTGACCACGTTGAACTATTGTCTGTTTTATCATCCACCTGAAGTTCAGGAGCACTCATAACTTTGCGGCTAGAGACGTCATTCACAACGGCCAAAGTCATCAGACCCGCCATCACGATGATTGAAAGTATTTGCGGTATTTTAGTCGTACCCATTCCGATCCACCTCCAAGAAGTTACAAATGCTTATATTTTATAATACTACCACAATTTGGGTGACATAGCCTGTGAACGATCCTTGCACACTCCCGCACTTTAGAATCTTTTAAGAAATAAATAAACAGCAGTTTAGATCTACGATTTACACTAAGAGAGGAGTGAGTCAATTGACGGGGGTTATAGCCATATATGAGTAAAAAACTAGGAATAATCTCCATTATCATCATTATTGCGGTTGCCATCATAGCCGTATTCCCTTATATCACCTTAGATCCAGAGAACAGCCGCGTTGCGCTTGATGTGAATTTCCCCTTGCACTACATGGTGCTGACAAGTCATATTGCACTTGCTCTGGTTGCCCTGATCAGCGGTTTGTTCCAATTTCATGTACGCTTTCGCACCAACTATCCGGCCTGGCATCGAGCGCTCGGACGCATCTATGTTTTCAGCATCATGCTAAGCGGATGTCTAGGTCTTGTTTTAAGCTTCTACGCGGAAAACTTCACGAAAGCCATGGCATTCCTTGTCTTAAGCGTACTTTGGCTAATCACCACGTGGAATGGTTTCCGCTTTGCGGTCAAAGGACAGCTCGCTCAGCATCGGATTTGGATGATGCGAAGCTATGCTGTCACACTCGTTGCTGTATCTGCCAGGGTTGTCGTGCCGATCTGCATTCTCCTCTATCTGGCTATGCACGGATTCCATCTTTCTGAAGGTGGTCGAGAGCAGATGGTTGCGGAGATTCTCAACATCAACGTGTGGTTCGGATTAATCATTAATCTTGTTGTCGTTGAATGGTATTTGCTGCGGTGGATGAAATGAGAAAGAGAGATGCATTTCAAATAGACAGGTTGATTCAATAAAAAAAAGGTTGCACTGCTGCATTTTCCACACTAGTTGCATAGCACAAAAAAGGAGATTAGAAGGCATAACTTCCTCCTAATCTCCTTGCACATTTCCATGCTGCGAATGAACGGTTAGTACGTATCCATTCTACTTCTCGCCATTATCCAAAATAAGCATTTCCTCATAATTAATCGCCTGCAATAATTCTAGCACAGTTCCACTTGAGATTTGATCAGCCTCTTCCAACTCTTGGATCCCATCCCGCTTCATCTGTACGCTTCGCAATTGAACAATTCTCAACTGCTGTAGAAACTCATCTTCCGAATGCTCGCTAAAAAGCTTACCGTCGTGTTTCTGACTGCGAGTGTAGTGTTGGATAACGAGCAGCGCCTCTAACTGATGCTTCGGCGATTGCTGATTGCGAATGGCTTTAACGGCTGCTTCTTGCAGCTGTTTTTCAATCGTTTGCAGCTCTTCAAACATCTCGGTGACGGATCTGAATTTCTCTGGAATCCCTTCTCTCCGGTGCTGCTGAATCTTGCGATTAAGTAGACTCAACTTCAATCTAACCCACATGTATTGCAGCTTTGCAAGAAAGAATGATTCCGACTGTGGCTGATGAAGTAAAGCAAACACGGGCTGCAGCTGCGGCGAAATGACACCTTGCGCAATCAATTCAGCTAGCCTAACGGCTTCGGCTGTTCGGCCAATTTGCTGAAGTTCTCGAATATAAGGACCAGATACCTTGACCGTCCCATAACAGTCCATCCGAATTTGCTCCTCCAGCTGTTGAACAACCGCGAGAGTAGCATCGTAGTTCTCCTCATTTTTCTCGGATTTGAGCGCTAGAATCGTTCGCTTCGCCAACTGAATACTTGCTTCTTTCAACGACAATGCTGCCTGGTCGGAAGTTGCCGCGGTGACAGACTTGCCAATAAACGGCATGGCGAATGTAGCAGCTAACATACTGATCAAGATGACGCTAGCCGAAATAAACAAAATAGTATGGCGCAGAGGGAATGGCGTTCCATCTGATAATTCAAAAGGAATCGATAAAGCTGTTGCTAACGTGATCGTACCATGGACGCCGCAGAAACTAGCCGCAAGAGCAAAGCTCCTTCTGCTCGTCTGAGTATTTGGCTCCGTCGTATTTTGATTAGAAGGAACGAACTCGTCGTGAAAAAGATAGACCCAGATGTACCTCGCCGCAAATAGCGCCGCAAAGATCGCTACGGCTAATCCGAGCTCTTTCAAGATTGAAGCCTCGCCACTCTGCACTAATCCTGTTATGACCTCTGGCAGCAATAAGCCGAGCAAGGCAAAAACAAGTCCATTCAAAATGAAGCTCAGCACTGACCATGTATTAGTCGAGATGATGTGCAGCTTGGTCGTTGTTTGCTGTAACCGATCACGTTCTAACCCGTGCACAATCCCCGCAACAACGACGGCCAAGATACCTGAAACGTGGATTTCCTCAGCAACCATAAAGATCACGAACGGCGTTAGCAACTGAATGGTGACGAGCGAGTTGACTTCTTCCAGCCCTTTTCTTCGTAGAAATAGTCTGAAATTCACCAAAAGCGCTCCTAGTACGAGTCCAACGATAATACCACCTATGGCGACAAGCAGGAATTCCCAAGCTGCTGATTTGGCCGAGAAGACACCTGTCATCACAACACCCAAAGCTACTTTGAAGGAAACTAATCCTGCTGCATCGTTGAGCAACGATTCCCCCTCTAAGATCGGCATTAAACCTTTGGGGAACGTCCGCCCCCTTGTCATCGACTTCACAGCAACGGCATCCGTTGGCGACATGACTGCTGCTAAGGCGAATGCGACGGGTAGTGGCATTGCAGGGATCAGATAGTGAATAAAATATCCGATACCTATGACGGTAAAGACGACAAGCCATAACGCCATTAGCAGAATGGGCTTGCGGTACTCCAGCAATTCTTTGCGTGAGATGACACGTCCATCTCCAAATAAAATAGGCGCAATGAGACAGACCATAAAGGCTTCCGGTTCAAAATCGAAATCCGTAGGAACGAATGGGAGCCATGACACCAAAGCGCCCAAACCAATTAAGTAGAAGGGCAACGGGATTCGAGGATAACGCTTATTGAGCAGTGTAGCTGTTACAATTACTGCTGCCACAATGAATAAAGGCAACAAAAGTTCCATCAAAACTTGCCTCTCTTTCATTTCCTTGTAGAGGGAATTATTGGGTAGCATCCGCTATTCCGTATAGTTCTATTCCATGAGGAAAGGAGCAGCCAGAACATCCTGACTCCCCCTTAGTTCCCTAACTTAACAAGTAACTCAATACCAACTAGTAAACACCGAAGAAGTTCCGTAAGTTAGCGGTACCGTTGCTCCCATCATGACAACCGGACCCCACCAAGTATGCATCGAGATACCCGTCACTAGGCTAATGACCATCATCGCTGGCAGCACCAAAATAGGGATCGCCGTCTGAATCGCTTGGTGTTTCATCGGGTCTTTAATCGGGAATAGGGACAGGAATGGTGCCGTCAGTTCATCTTTGCAGAATGATTTGCGCCAGAAGACAAGTAGGACAGCCGCAACAATCCAGACGAGGATTTTAATCGCACCTGGCAGAATAAACAGAACTCCACTGATGACGACGACAAACTGAATGGATTGCCGCCATTGCAGACCATTTCGGAAATACGATTTCACTAGCAGCTCTGCAATTCCTGTGCCGGCTCCTTTCCCTTTGAGCAACCGCTGAGATCTGCTGAACAGAAGCGGGTATCGGCGCATAGGTTTTCTTTTGCGTTCCATCACACGGATTAGCATAAGAGAAACAATCCGCATGCGTGCATCGCGTTCACGCGCGACATCCGCGAAGAAGGTACCTTTTTCGCGTAGCCGTGTCCGAGTTAGAAGTAGGAATGTTCCGATCAGTACTATGAGAACAAGCCCACTGTACAGAAGCTGATCCTTAATCTCCACGATTAACCATTGAAATACGAATAAGCCTCCTGCAAAAATCACAATACGCAGCAACCAAAGCAGGAACCGATGGAAGCGAAGCGCTAGCAATTGTCGAATTAGCCCTACATTAAGCTTGACTACATAAGTCAACAACCAGAAGCACACGACTTGTGTGATGCTGTACGAATAAACAGGCACTAGTAATGGCAGAAAAAGAAGCGTTGCCAGCATAGAAGTGACTCCTTGCAGCACCACCGAATACCGATAGCCGAGATGACTGAGATGTCGAAACCAGCTTTCATTTTGCCGGAGAAATAACTGATCGCCTTCTTCAACAAAGTAACGCAACGTGCCTAGCCATGTGAAAATGTAAAAAAGTGTTGCAACCGTATGTACGGATATCCCGCTTAACCAGGCAGGTGGCGTCATGTACCACGCATAATAGTGATAGCCCGCCACGATTAGCAGAGGAATGACGAAATAAATAGCAATGACCCAATCAACTGCCATGCGTAAGGCTCGATACTGAAACTTCAAATCCGAACGTACTCTGCGAGTAAAAACCTGAAAGCTACTATTCAAACCGCTGTCGCCCCCTCTCATAGTAAGGAATGGAAGCAGTCGAACAACGTTGCATCCGGCATGTCGCATTGCTTTTGAATGTCTTGCAGAGTTCCATTCGCTACCAATCTGCCACCCGAAAGCAGCACAAATGAACTGCAAATCCGCTCCGCTGTATCTAGCACATGGGTACTCATCAGAATGCCTGCCCCGCGCTGCCGTTCCTCTTCCAGCATCCCTAAGAAATCTTTGATCGCCTTCGGATCTAGTCCAATGAAAGGCTCGTCCACGATGTACACATCGGGTTTATTCAAAAAACCAAGAATCAGCATGATCTTCTGTTGCATCCCTTTGGAAAATTTCCCAGGTAATTGATGCTTCTCGTCTAATAGACGGAACCGATGCAAGAGATCGTCAGCACGCTCTAAGAATACGGTGCGATCTAACTCATAGACCGATGCCGCGAACTCCATGTGCTCCCACAACGTCAATTCATCGTACAGAATGGGGTGCTCGGGAATATAGGCATAACTTTTGTTCTCACCCATGAAGGAGATTTTGCCTTTAAAATCCTTCAACAAACCGAGAAGGCTCTTGATTGTCGTGCTTTTGCCAGCACCGTTCGGACCTAACAATCCTACGAGCTCCCCTTGCCTCACTGTAAAATGAATCCCCTTAATAATATCCGGCACCTCATCATAGCCGGCCTGCTCAATATATACATCTAATACTGCTAATTGTTCATCTGACATTCCGTGACTTCCCTTCCTCTTGATCGTACACCCTTTTCATATCGCTTTGCCAACATCTTATCATGAAAGCTTGCCCAAAGTATGAATGTAACATAAAAATGAGAAAAACCTTTAAGCGGGGTCACCCTGGATGAGCGACCGCGTTTAAAGGTTGTCTATAACTAATTGAGATTTCGCGTGGTAAAACCTAACATGAAATAATTAGTACCATCTCAAAGCAACAGGCAGACATTGGATAAACAAAACAAGGTTCTTCATGTGTTTCATCATCGTATTCACCCTTTCAAAAAGACAGAAAACGCCTATCCTGTGGTAGGATAGGCGCCATTGCCTCGAATATTAGTTGCACATCGTCGTGCGGTTAATTAGAGTATACATGGCGATCATAATCATGTCAAGTATAGTGACATTTAAATATGAAATATTTGTATTATGTCGTTTAACGTTATTTTATGTTAAGTAATATAACATCAACTCTTACTAACACACCACCAGTTGCTTAACTCTACAAATTTTCATTTACCGCTTCTGCTCAAGACTTCATAGGCTTTCATAGACTCCCCCATCCATGAGTTACATATTGCATGTTGCCCTCACTCACTCGGTCGCTCACCCACCTGTTCCCGATTCGCTGACAACTAACTGGATTTTCTACATCTATTTTTTCGAATTTCAACCAAAATAAGTAATTAAATGTAAAATGTACAGCTAATTTTGTCAAATCCTTTACTTTCGAGCATATTGAGCTCAATTAGCTGTAGGAAATCCAGTTATTCTTCATAAATACAAAAATCGGCTGTGATTACCTGTAGAAAATACAGTTATTTCACCATAGTAGCTGTTGGGGACAAGTTGAGCCAGAATCGGCGGAGGTAGGACTGGGTCTGACAGGAGGAAGATGGGTTTGATGGGTTTGATGGGTACTAGGTGTTCAGTGCTCAGTGTTAGTGTTCGGCGTTCGGTGTTGCATGCAGGGTGCTAGGTATCCCCTTCATAATTCCATCTAAAGCATCGCATCGCGCTGAACGTCGCTTATCTCCTGCACACGGTAACTATTAATAATTGCCGCCGCAAATGTAACCCGGTTATTCCGAAAAAAGTGATACAACATACGCGCCTCTGCACACTCTTCGTCATATCGCGGAAAGTTAAGAAAATCGTCCGCCGTCCAACCTTCGCCACGAAGACTCTCAATGGATGCTGCAATTTTGCTAGGAATGACAGGTTTGAATAAAGTTGTCGCCTCCGTTGTCATCGCCATACACGCCACCTTTCACTTGAATCTATCATTCTAGTAAAAGGATACCCACATCTAGCAGCGGTTAAACGTCGCTTAGCGCTTAATACTCCACATAACTGGTCACGGATTTGCCTGGCAGCGTAACCGTCATTGCACCACCCGCCACTGCTACGTCTGTTAATTTGGCCAGATCTTCAGTTGCGCTGGTACGTCTTCCTGAAACATTAGCCATCGTCAGACCGCTAATCGTCGTCGTGATAGCCGACGTGCTGTTATTAATTAACACCACGGATGCTCTACCCGTGCCATTCTTGCCACCGATAGCAACGAGATTGCTGTCGCTCGAAGCTGCCAGAATGCGGGTATCGTCCGGACGCAAGTAACGGCTGAATTGGCCCATTACATAGAGCCTTTTATTCACGGTGTACGCATTATTGGCCCCTAGATTGATGAGCCCTTCACCTGAGGCACTTGAAGCTGGATTCACCGCCCACCAGTAAAGCCAGCCTCGCTCGCCTCGCTTCAAGTCAGCAGCAATCATGTTGGCCCACTTCAATCCATCCGTGATACTCGGATCGTTGGCGGTTTGGAAATTACTGACCTCTGTCGCGATCAGCGGTTTACCGTAATGGTTCACTTCGACATACGTACTGTAATCGTGCACCGAAACAAAATCCAACTTCGCCCGCGTCGTTGCGCTGAAACTGTTCATGTAGTTGTTCGAAGCGGTTCGATTAGAGCCCTCTGGCGCGCCAACCAGTACGCCTTGATTCAAGCTGTGAACCACATCAGCCACCTTCGCGGATACTTGGTCTAATTCACTGGTCGTATACTGCGCCGACGCATAAGGCGTCGCTAAATCGGGTTCATTTTGCACACTGACCCATTTAATATTAAATCCAAACACATTCCGATATTGATTCACATACGTCTTCATGTAATTAGCGAAATTATCGTATTGCGAGGTGCTCAGATGCCCGCCATTGTTAGGCGAACCATCTTTGATGCAGATCCGTGTTCCAGTCCGTCACACCTGAAGAAGGCATGAACGTTGTTTGCACAGCATCCTGCGCAGCCGTATACGGATTGATCTCCATCCTCACAATTGACAATCCAGCATTAGAGGCATCTGTCCGGAACAATTTATCTAAAATTAGACCTTGCGTTGTTGCATTGTAATTCGTTTTCAACTCATTCACCGGGTGATTGGCTGCCGCACCAAATCCCCATATCGTTTGGTACGTCGTGTCTTTGTACAGCGTCACCGTACTTGCTGCCAATGCCGGGGGAGCCATGCTCACCAACATCGAAATCGCTAACCCAATTACACCATAAACCTTCTTTCTGTGTGAAATCATTCTGCATGCACCTCTTCACTCAAATTTGGCCTAAGTTCAACCTCCCTAAATTTAAACTGAAATCGCTTTCAAAACACTGAGGTAAAAAGGCTTTTTACTGCATGAATGCGATGCAAATAGCTACAATTTACTTGCACTTTGCCTTATTCACCTCCAAATCGGTCCTTATACTCCATCGGGTTCAAGCCATGATATTGTTTGAAGATACGGGAGAAATGGATGCTGTTCTCATAGCCTACTTGCAGAGCAATTTCATAACTTTTCAAGGACGAAGTGAGCAGCAAATCCCGCGCTTTGCGCATTCTAACGTTAACGCAATACGTCCAGATCGTCATCCCCGCCTGCTCTTTAAAAAGCTTCGCTAAGTACGAACGACTCATCGCTACATGATCCGCTAGTTCTTGTAGACCCCAGTTCTCCGCATAATGCTCTTCGATATACCGTTTGACTTGGTCAACAACGCTCTCCTTCTGCAGGTTCTTCGCCTTGCGTGCACGATCCATCAGAATATTCGCCGCTTGCTCCAACCGTCTCACCGCACATAAACGGAAATACTGCCTCACATCGGAGTGCTTCAGGCTATGCTCGCCAAGCTCGACATCCTCACCTTCCTCGTACTTCACGTGAATGTCCTGCTTCTTCAACTCTTCGATAACAAGTGACGTCCACGCCATGGACAGCTCATTAAGAATTTCATAACGTCCTTCGACCCACGACTCCAACATCGCCAGCGTGTCTACGATAATTAGCGGCTGCCCGTGTAAATAAACAGACAATACCATCTCCAGCCAGCTGTCCAGCATTGGCTTATAGACGGGCAGCTTATGCAGCAGAAGCTGATTCGCTTCATTACGCCGACCACTGCGAATGCGGGCGTTTGCCTTCTGAACAGCCTCTTGCAAGAGGGAGCTATCTGTCGGCTTCAGCACATAATCAACGGCGCCAAGCTCGATACTCTTTTTGGCATATTGGAAGTCATCATAGCTTGAAATCACGATACATATCATCCAAGGATACAGTTGATTAATCTCTTTCATCAATTGCAGCCCATCAACGAGCGGCATCCGAACATCCGTCATGCAAATATCGGCATAGTGATCTTTGAGCCAGTCCAGTGCTTTGCGGCCGTTCGGGAGCGTGCTAGATACCGTAACTCCTTCCATTTCTGACACTTGTATCGACAGGCTTTCACGAATGAGATCTTCATCGTCTACAATAATAAGTCTGTTCATCTGATCGCGGTCCCCTTTCTATGTATCCAAGCTATCTTGTAATGGCAAAATGACTTCAACAACCGCCCCCCCAGTAACGGGGTCATTAAAGAACGTAATTTTAGCTTCACCCGCATAAAACATATGCAAACGGTAAATCAGATTCGAAAGCCCGACTTGATTGTGCCTATACTGGTGCGCGTGGGAATCCGCTTGTTCCTGCTTTAATCGAACTAACGTCTCCGCCGAGAATCCAGGTCCATTATCAGCAACCGTGAGTAGCAGCTTGTCCCCTTTGTCCCCCTGCACGACTTCCCCACGAATATGAATATGTACGGATTCCCCTGTCGTTTCTCTCCCATGCTTAATACTGTTTTCTACCAGAGGCTGCAGAAGTGCTTTGGTACATATCGCTTGCAAATGCTCCTCAGGTACCTCAATGCTATACGTGACTTCATCTTTGAATCGGACTTTCATGATCGTCAAATAATTTTCTAAGTGCTTGATCTCTTCTTTGAGAACGACTTTCATATTCTTGAAATCCGACGTGTAGCGCAGCATATTGGAGAGATTGACCGCTACATGACCAATATGCGACTGCTTCGCAATGACAGTCATGGAATTGATTGTTTCGAGCGTGTTATATAAAAAATGGGAATTAATTTGCGACTGAAGCGCCGAAATCACGGCCCGGTGCTGCAAAACGCGCGTCTCCGCATGATCATGTATGGACTGCTCCAGATGACCGAGCAAATTATTAAAAGAGATGCTCAAATCAGCAACCTCATCCACACCCTCCACCTCAGCCCGCAAATGAAAGGAGCTCGTCAGTTGCATCGCTTTCATCATTTTACGCAAACCTAGAATCCGCCTTGTAATGGAAGAAGCTGCAAAATAGGTGAGCAAAACCGAAATAATCAAAGCCGAGATCGCAATAACAATCGTGACGTTTCTCGTGTAGTTAATGCTTTGGGCAATTTCTTGATACGGAAGAATCGCAATAATTTTCCAACCTGTCATCTGAATGGTTTGAAAAATAATGAGCTCTTTTCCCGACTTGTCGAACACAGAACCCTCCTGCTGCCCTTTCACCGCTTGCACAATATGATCATCCATATGCCCCATCACCTCTGCAGAGTGGGAATGATGAATAATCGTACCCGCTTGATCCATAACGAGGGCAGAGCCCGTGTTCGCAATATTAATTTGGGACATGACACTCTGAGACGGCTTCAGTGAAATATCAATTTTCAAATAACCATTACTCAGCTGCTTAAAAAGGGTCAACACAGGGATCTTCATTTTCTGATTCGTCGCATCGATGTAATTCTCTGAAATACCGGTAATAAACTTGACCTTCTCATAATTGCCGCTTTGAGCGAAGTAAGGTTCATTTTTAATCGTATATTTTAAGGGAAGGGCGTACGTATTAACGAAATGCTGCTCAAACCCGCTCGGATTGTACAAAGAAACGGATAATACCTCTGGATATTGTAAAAATAAACGATTCAAATAGTTATCTTTGATTCTCTCGTAGGTACGTATGAGCTCAGAAGATACATTTGGGGAAGAAACACGCATCCAATCTCGGACTTCGAGACTGTTGCTCAGCATAAGAAAGGCCAGTTCGTACTCCGTATAGTAGCGATTCAAGTTCATATTTGCTTGTTTAAGAATTTGCATACTGAGGTGATCAATATCTTTACGAACAGAACTCCTCGTCTGCATATAGCTAGAAATACCGATCGTCGAAACGGTAAAAATCAGAATGGTGACAATGATGGAGATGAGCCTCCATTTCAGGGAGCGCTTCAGGCTCTTGAGCATATAGTTATACAAGTTGATCTCCCCCTGTGAACAGACGATGATGTGCCTAGCGTCTCGTAGTTAAATAATATGCCCAAATTCAGTCCTGAGCAATGAGGTAAGCGTTTTATTTACTGTAGGGATCGTACTTTTTTGTTTAAAATACGACAAAAACCGCGCCTACGATAGGCACGGTTTGAGCATTGCAACTTATTGGTAGATAAATTGGAATAATCTGTACAACATGACGGCAGTTTCGGCTCTGGTTGTATGACCAAGCGGATTCACTTTACCGGCGTTTCCTTCGACTAACCCTTGCTGAACGAGGGCATTTACGGCCTGCACCGCATAAGAAGCGATATCGGCTCCGTCCGTGAATTTACTTGCATTATTTGCTGTTGGTAATATTTTGTTCACTCCCGTCAATGCTCTCGTAATCATAACGAACATATCTTGACGGGTGATACTAGCTTGCGGGTTAAAGTGTTGATCGTCTACACCATTGACAATGCCGAGTTTACTCGCGATGCCAACGGCTTTCTCGTAATACGCACCTTTCTGAATGTCCGTGAAATGCGTATCCGATGTCGCTTGCAGCCCAAAAGTTTCAACAAGTAGTTTCGTGAAGTCTGCTCGTGTGATGGCAGCCGTCGGATTGAACGCTTGAGCCGTAATCCCTTGAATAATCCCTTTGGCAGCAAGCGTCTCAATGGCTTTCTGCGCCCACTTTGTGGAAGCGAGATCCTGGAAAGCTGGCTTGTTGTAGGAAACTGCATACATGCTGAAATGATTCGTGCTGAATTCAATGTTGCCAGTAGCAGCGTTGTAGCTGCCTGTCGGTACGAGTTGAGCTTGGCCTTGTGCGTTCACATACCAGACATTTAACAGTTCAGGATGAGCTTTCTCTTCCTGAGACAGCGCATAAGGAATACTTACAGAAACGGAAGCATCTTTGTTCTCGAAATTCATCGGTTGGCCTGATGCTGTGAACTGAAGATCCACGACGATGCCTGCTTTGCCCTTCAGGTCGGTATGCGTTGGCAGTTTATCGCTCGAAATGTTGATCGTTATGCTCGATTGCTTGGCTGCCTGCGTGTTATTGGCAAACATATTGCTAGGTAAAACAATCGTGCCAAGTTGTGTGGAAATGATCAGACCGTGTGTGGATTCTTGCTGGGTAAGATACTCCGTTGGCAGTTCAAGTGCATAGCTGTTAGCTCCTGCGACTTGCGGAACTTGCAGAGTAATTTTCGGAGTCGTTCCACCCGCTTGTGCATCCAACTTCTTAAAAGCTTCATCAATAGTTGTTTTATCAATGGTTGCTGTGGCTTTCCCATTCAGAGTTGTTACGCTTGATGCTGGGAAAGTAATCTTAGCCTCCCCATTGTTAAGAGTAATCGACGGTTTACCAATCTCTGGTTGCGTCCCCGTTCCTGTAGATGGCCCAGTTGTGGCAGGAACAGCTTGCGTTCTAACCTGAAGCGTCGGACCATTGCTTGACCAGTTGTTCGCCGCATCCGCCGCTTCAACCTTAAAGTCATACGCTGTATCAGCGGTCAATCCTGTTACCTGCCACGTTATGTTTGGCGTAGTTGTCACTATGTTGCCATTCATCAAGAGCTTATACTGGGTTACACCTATGCGGTCAATCGCTTGGCTCCATGAGAGTTGAATGGCATTCGATGTCACGTTTCCTTGTGTCAAAGCGCTTTCCGCAGGCCAACCAGGCGCTGTTGTGTCACTTGGAACTGGGATTTCTGGATCATTCGTGCTCGGCCCGAATACAGTCGAGTTGCCGACATAATCCTTCGCTTCAACTTTATACACGGCTGCACTGTCTGGTGTACCCATGATTGAGTAACTTGTATAAGTAGCGTCTACTTGTGCAACTTGAACACCATTACGGTACACGACATACCATTCAATGCCAGCGTTATCTGTAGCCCTATCCCATTCCAAGTTTTCACGATCTGACAACTTCGTAGAATGGATTCTCGAACCTGTCGGCCATTGCGGTGTAATGGTATCTAGCTTATAGACACTAGTTGTCAGTTGCAGCGGTTGTGACGCATTTCCTGCCTGGTCCATAGCGACAACGGAGAAAGGATACTGTGTGTTGGCATCTAGGCCATTAACGTAATAACTTCGTACATCATTGGCAACATACGCAATTTCCACACCATTCTGCTCCATGCGGTAAGCATGAACTTCCGTATCATCTGAAGCCGTAGGCCAATTCAGTTGTAACCCCGATGAAGTTTTATACGAAACGACTAGAGTGCTAATCTGGCTCCATGTAGGCGGAGCCGTATCTGGTGCAAGTGTCGTTACACGAATCCCAGGTCCCGCAGCACGATTGCCTGATGCATCTCGCGCACTTACATGGAAGTCATAATCTGTCCTTGCTGTAAGTCCTGTTACGTGATAGGTTTGCACATCACTATAGACAGAGCCTACAACCGAATTTCCGTTATAAATATCATATGCTGCTATTCCATACTGGTCAGTTGCTGCAGGCCACTGTAAGGTAACGCCAAAACGTGATACATCTTGCGTAGATAAGACAGCCGCTCCTGACCAAGTTGGCGCAAAGTTATCTGCGCTTGGTGTTGTAAGGTTAGTTGTAGGACCTGTCGCTGATACCAAGCTTGCATCCCGGGCTTCAACCTTGAATGTGTAAGCTGTCGAAGGTGTTAACCCCGTTACTGCATAGCTGTATACATCAGAGCCAACCGTGGCAATCGCAGTACCATTACGATAGATGGTATAGCCATTAATGCCCCTCTGATCTTGTGCACTTGACCAAGTCAGCGTTGCTCCAAGAGGTTGTACTTGTGTGGCGCTTAATGTACCGCTGCTCCAAGTAGGCGGCGTAGTATCCACGGGCATTTGCTCTGTGCCAACAGATAAGTAAGGCTTATAAACTGCATTTGCGCCCGTAGCTTCTTTGGAATGAATATCAACATTCTGATCTAGCCAAGCATCGTCCTGAAGTTTGAAAGAGATCGTCCCATCTCCACTGAGCTCTGTTGCAACCTGACTCGTCACTGAGAAAGTTTTCCAAAAATTAGCGTTCCGTACAAGTGTAGAAGCTATCTTGGCCCCGTCAACAGGCTTATTCAACCAGTTTACTGGTGCTGCGCCTGCTTCTGACCAGCTATCACCTGTCTGATAAAGATCCATATTAATGTCCATATTCGGTGTTTGAACAGCAAACACATAGAGATTCAGTGTGGCGTCATACACGTTTCCAGTAACCGATGTTAAAGGGAACTTTAGATAAGCTCGTCTGTTATTTCCTGTATTTTTGTTCGTATCACTCGGCGTAGCACCTGCCGCATTCTTATAACGAAGATAGGCAATATTATTGTTCGTACCTGCACCTCCAACTGTTGCTGGCGCTTGGATGAAGGTATCATCGCTCGGGTACAGAATTTGCTGTGTTCTTGTCACTCCTGGGACGGTCGTTACCGTAACCGACGGTCCGTTCGCACTCCAATTCCCCGTCGCATCACGTGCCTCAATACGGAATGTATAGTTCCCACCTGCAGTCAGATTGGTTACTGCATAGGTCTGTTCAGACCCATAGACATTCGCAATGACGCTGTTGTTTTGATACACTCGATAACCGGATACATCAATGTTGTCCACAGCTGGCGTCCAGTTTAACGTCACCGCGTGATCAGTTAGGGCACTGTACGTCAGCATACGGTTAGTCGGCCACTTTGGTGCTGAGCTATCCGCTCCTATACTCGTTTTAACAGTACTTACCGGCCCCGTTACAGACCAGTTGTTACTGCCATCTCCAGCTTCTACTTTGAAGGAATAGCTAGTGTTAGGTACTAAGCCGTTCACTTGGAATTGTTGCATTGTGGCTGGCAATGTCACCAGCTCTTGATTCCCTTGATATACACGATAAGCCGTCACTCCGCGAGCATCTTGTGCAGTGTTCCAGTTTAATTTCACACTAGTCGCTGTGGTTTCCACGGCATTAAGTTGATCTGAAGATACCCACGCGGGAGCTGTAACATCTGTCACACCTAGTGTTTGGAATGTAACGATAGGTCCACCCGCGGACAAATTCCCCTCAGCGTCCTTCGCTTCAATACGAACCGTATAGAGACTGTTCTCAGTTAGATGACTCAACGTATAAGAAGGCACAACCGAGTCTCCTACGATTTGACCGTTAACGTAAATGCGATAGCCTGTCACATCATCATCAAAAGCTGCTGGCCAAGAAAGCGCAGCTTCTGTCTCCGTTATGTTGGAATTGTCTATGGTGATAAACGAGCCCTTGTTCCAGCCAGGTCTTGTCGCATCCGCTGCCAATCCTGTTGCAGTTTGAATATCTGGGCTAGGAAGCGAAAGATTGCCATTCGCATCTACTGCTTGGACACGCAGCACATAAGTTTGCCCCGGTGTTAGTCCTGTCACATCATAGCTGGTCACATTCGCTGTCGTTTGTGTCACGAGGCTGCCGTTTTTATAGATCCGATACCCCGCCACATTCAGATTGTCATGAGCTGCTGGCCAACGGAATGTCACCGAAGTCGGTGTTGCCTCCGATACAGCAAATGTGCTGCCATACGGCCATACCGGCGCTGTGATTTCTGCATTTTGAGCAGGTACGGATAAAGGTACGAAGGTGTCTGTTGTTCCACCTTGTGATGGCGCTCCCCATACAACTTCAACTTTGTTTTCCTGCCCCTGCAATAAAGAGGATTTTACTGTCTGACTTACGCCACCCTTCGTGACGATGATGTCATAGTCTCCATAGAATCCACGTGTTTGAAACTGACCATTGCTATCCGTTGTACCCATCTCGTTCGTCCACCATGTTCCGTAGATCAGATTGCGCCATTGTTCGCCTGATGGCTTCAACGTCCAGTTGCTTCGGAACAACGGGGCATTATTCTGCCAATGGGCGCCATCCCAGAATCCCCACATCGTAAACGATGTCACATTCGGATGGCTAAACGAAGCAAGCAGAATATCCCGTGTAAATTTCCCTTGAATATCTTCTTTCGGTGAATTTACGTCAAATTCCGTAATGGCAATTTCAGGTGCGTACTGCGTGAAATGCGTAAGCTGATTGTAGAATGCCATCGGACTTACCGGCGTACTGCCGAAATGTGCCTGAATGCCGACCCCATCTATAGGAGCTCCATTATCTTTCATCGATTGCAAAATGTTCGAAAAATTCTGGATCACCGGCGCATCTACACCAAGAATTTGCGTTTCATTGACATACAGCTTTGCCGCTGGGTCAGCTTCTTTGGCCATTTTGAACCAATTCGCCATCAGTGCACCTTGGTCTGTATACGTACTACGGATCATGCTGTTCAGAACAGGTTCATTCAGCACATCCCAGTTATACAATCTCCCCCTGAAGAGACCCGCAAGTTCATGGAAATGATCTCGAATACGCTTCTCCAGCGCTGTCTTATTGCTCACCATACCTGGAATATCTGCCGGTACTCGCGTAGAACCATCCCATAGCAGAGCATGTCCTCGGATATCAAATCCGTTGGAACCCAACCAGTTGTAGAGATTTACAGTGCGGCTTCGATCTTGTTCCCACCATTGCCACTTCATCTCATTTTCCATAACGACCGAATTGAAATTCTCTTTGAGCTTAGTTCGATACGTTTCTGCATTCGCATCCGTACCATTAATCATCGTGCTATTGACAGCTGTACCAAACTTGAAGTCATGCTTCGTCATTTTCACTTGAATGCTTGCGCCCTGAACAGGATCGCCATCAGCGTCTTTCACTTCGACCTGCATATCCCCTTTGCGAATCTGCTCAATACGATGATTGGCTTCTGCGCGCCATGGGGCGTCTTCTTCCATTCCATCGTAAATGACTGGCGTGCTCGGCAAGTTATCAAATGTAACCGCTTTCTTGTAATTCACGACTTTAAGATTGCCGATTTCGATCTCCTGTGGCTTATAGCCAAGTCGGAACGCAATCTGCGGTGTGTTCACTTCCATCAACAAGGCAGCTTTAATCGGCACAATGAATTTCTTCCACTGTGTAGGAACCGTTATCGTCTCGGTAATCGACTTTTCAAAATTCCCTCTTTTCTCCATGACCAATGCGACTGTACCTTCAGCCGTTTCAACCGTGGATCTCAGGGTTCTTGCATAGAATGTTGCCAAAATAACATCGTCTTTCTCAATACTTGCTTCAATTGGGAGTACATATTGCAAAAGATACGTGCTTGCTGGCTGCACGTTCGTCGCAAAGCGTAATGCTTCTGTAAACGCCTGCCCTTCAACAGTTGAGTTTGCAACAGTTCCATACAACGCAGCCTCGGGGTTGAGCGCCGCTCCTTGCATGTTAATATCAGAAATAAGAACCTCACTGCCAGGCAGTTGACCCAATTCCTCTTCCGTCAGCACCTGTGCTAGGGAAACCTTGGGTTGGAACGGTACAACCAGCATCGCGCTGATTAACAGGAGAGAAAGCAGTCTCCCCATTTTCCCCTTTCTCATCATCACCTATCTCATCCTTCCTTCATTCACATCCATCATTCATAAAAGAGGACCCACCTGAGCGAGTGTCTTACCAGCTTCAGATGGGCATGTGTCATAGTCCTACGACTACTTACTTCTTACGGTTTGCGTTATACCAGTCCGTCAATTCCTTAATCGCTTTGTCCCCACCTTGCTTCTTCCAGTTCGCTACGTACTCATCAAAGTAGTCCAGCGGCTTCTCGCCGAGAATAATTTTGGCAGCAACCTCTTGGAAGGAACCTTTATAACCAAGATCTGCGTTCTTCGTCAACGTTTCGGAAGGCGGCATACCTGCAGTTGGATTCGGAATACCTTCTTTGCGGGACGTTTCGATCGTTTGAATAAGCTTGTTGTAAGCTTCATCGTTATTGATCAATACCTTCTGAGCTTGCTCATGGAAACCGTGCATTTGGAACACAGCGGAACGCCATTTCAAATCAGGATCCTTATCTGCATTGTACTTAAGTGCAGTTCCTTCTTTGGTAAAGGATTGCCCTTCAATACCAAGCTCCGTGAATAGTTGTCCTTCTTCCGAAACGAGCCAATCGAACATTTTCACAACAGCTTCAGGGTTTTTCGTATCTTTATGTACGACAAACGTTTTCAATACTGGTTTCTCAACGCGTCCCAATTTCCCATCGTAGCCTTCACCTCTTGGTGTTGGAATGCCGAGTACGTTAGGCTTTTTATCAGGAAGCAATTTGCTAAGCTCCTTCTGCCAAGGATCCCATGCACCGAATACGACGTGGTTCCAAGAACCAACGAGATCGGACTTGATTTTTTGATCCCAAATCGCCCGAGTGTTCGTTAGGAATTCCGCATCAATCAACTTCTCTTTATACATCGTGTTAAGCATTCCCAACGCTTTTTTCATATTCGGGTTCACATAACCAGGCATAACCTCGTTATTGTAGAGACTGTTAGAGTCTAGATTCACCCCATACATCCCGAAAATGTTATCAGCCCACTCGAATTTCTCACGGGAAGCGAACGGAATTTCATCCTTCTTACCGTTGCCATTCGGATCCTTATCACGGAACGCACGCAGCATATCAAGGAACTCTGTAGATGTTTTTGGCTCCTTAATTCCCAGCTTATCCATCCAGTCTTTACGCACGTAAATAACTCGTTCTGCAGGTGCATTCCCTTGCGCTAATTGTGGAATAGCGAGGATTTTGCCATTGAGTGTAACAGCATCCCAAGCGGATTGCGGGATATTTTTCTTCAAATTCGGCCCATATTTATCGATTAATGGCTTCAAATCCATCGCCAAACCGTTGATAACAAGATCGGAGGTCTCAATACCCCAAACCATGTGAACGTTAGGAATATCGCCGGAAGCGAACTTCAATTTGAGCTGATCCATGTAGTTTTCATGCGGGAGGAAGGTGATGTTTAGATCTGTATTTGTTTTTTGAGCGAGATACTTAACTGTAGCCAGATCCATCGACTTGCCAGCCGGAATCTGTTGAGCGTTATTGGAGACGAATAAGCTGATTTTCTCTGGTGCAGCCGGCGTCGTGCTTTGACTTGCAGCAGGTGTCACTGGCGTCTGTGTCGTTGCTGTCGTGGAGCCCTTATCTGAGGAGCAGGCAACTGTTGCACCTGCAAGACATACCATACATACAAGTGTAACCATTTGTTTCATATTCACTTTCATCGAATAGACCCTCCCTATTTTCTTAATTATAGTTTAGTTCGTTTCACATGTTCATCTGGACATTTCTGGAATGCGTGGAATGTGTCTCACCACCTCCTTCATCGCGTCAAATCGAGGCTAATTCACGCCTAACCTTATTCCTTAACCGAACCTAACAGTGCACCTTTGATGAAATGCTTTTGCAAAAATGGGTACACGATAATAATCGGAAGCGTGGCAATGACAATCGTCGCCATCTGCAACCCTTGAGGGGTTACTGCCGTGGAAAGCTCCAAGATCGATTGGCCTCCGGCAGAATCCATATCAAATTGTGAAATGAGCTTATACAGATACAATTGTAGGGGCTGCAGTTCGCGATCGGTAATGTACAATAGCGGTCCTAAATAGTTGTTCCAATGCCCCACAGCGTAGAATAAAATCAGCGTCACGTTGATTGGCATGGATAATGGCGCCACGATGCGCCATACAATATTGTATTCGGACATGCCATCTACCCGTGCCGCTTCAAAAAGCTCCTCCGGAATCGACCTCATGAAGGTGATGCAAAGCATCATATTGAACGCGCTCAGCGCACCTGGGATAATGAGTGACCAGATACTATTGAGCAGGCCTAGGCTTTTGATCAAAATGTACATCGGCACCATCGGTGCCTGAAAGATCATCGTGAATATGATGAAAAGTAGAATCGCCTTGCGGCCGCCTAGCCAACCTTTGGATAGCGGATAAGAGGTAAGGATCGTAAGTGCCATGTTGATTGCTGTTCCAATCAAAACGATCTGAATTGTGACCCCAAACGACTTCCAAAACACCGCATTGCGGATAACAAAGTCATAATTGAGGAGATTAAATCCTACAGGCCAAAGTGACACTTCGGAATGGATAATCGCTTCATTGGAGCTGAGTGAGCCGGCAATGACATTCATCAATGGAATGGCAACCGCAGCGCAAAAGAGCAGTAAGAGAAGTGCATTCGCTGTATCAAAAACGATTTCACCTGGTGTTCGTCTAATTTTCATCGTCGTATCGCCCCTTTAATATAGCCCTTCACCGGTTGTCCATTTACTCACACGGTTCGCAATGACGAGTAAGATAAAACCAATAACCGATTTGAACAATCCGATGGCTGTCGTTATGCTGTACTGACCTTGCAGAATGCCCGCTCGATAGGTGTAAGTATCCAATACATCCCCTGTCTCAAACGTGGCGGGATTTAGAAATTGATAGATTTGCTCGAAGCCTGAATCCATGATGTGTCCCATTTTCAGCATGAGCAGGATCATGATGGCCGGCAGCAAGCCTGGTATCGAGATATGTAAGAACTGCTTCCAACGATTCGCGCCATCCATCCTCGCTGCTTCATATAAGGACGGGTTAATACCCGCAAGCGCTGCGATGAAAATAATTGCGTTCCAGCCCATTTCCTTCCAAATGCCCGAAAAAATAATGATAGAACGGAAGTATTCCGGTTTCTGAAGATAGGCAACGGTTTCACCGCCGAAGGAGGAAATGACGTGATTGATGAGTCCTTGTGTCGGCGACAGCAACATGTATGTGAGACCGAACACGATCGTCCAAGATAAAAAGTGCGGTAAATATAGCACGGTTTGGGTGATTCGCTTGAAGGCCATCGATCGCACTTCATTGAGCATGATTGCCAGGAGGATCGGCAACGGGAAGGCGAACACAATTTGATATAAACTGATTAACAGCGTATTTCGGAGCAGTCGTCCGAACTTGTCGTACGTGAATAGTTGATGGAACCATTTGAACCCAACCCATTCACTTCCTGTGAAGCCTTTGAAAATGTTGTAGTCCTGAAAGGCGATGAAACTTGCCAGAAGTGGGACATACTTGAACACGAGGAAATACAGCAGTCCAGGAATCAGCATGATATAGAATGCACGATGCTGCAGGACGTATTTCCACCAACCTTTCTTCTTCGTTGCACTGGTTGACCGCTGGACAACCTCATTTACAGTAGCGGATTTCATCTGCTCTCACCTACACTATCTATTTGTCTTCTGTGTTAATTATAGGTTTCAAGGCGTGGGACCAACAATGAGGGCGGATGTCGATTTACTGTAGTAAAAGTCTCTTTATGGGGAAGTGGAAGTGACGAGGGGGTGGTGCGACGGATGCGGTGGTTGGGGTGGGGGTGGAGGTGCCGTATATAACAGTTTCTGAGGTATCTACAATTTTGCCATCCCGCCACGTTGATCTCCTTATTCTCTAACTAGCTAGCTCTTGCTTCCTGTATCTCCAACCTGCATCAAGTAGCAAAATCACATCACGTTGATTTCCCTTATTCCTTAAGTGGTAAATAAATGGAAATTATACAGCTATTTCTGGCAGATCTCGTCAGTTTTACGAATATAGATGGAAATTATGTAGCTAATTTCGACCAATTGCACGGATTCAGCAGGAATAGCGTGATTTAACTGGAGGAAATCCAGCTATTCGCTCCAAAGGTAAGTTTAGCGTGAAATTAGATGTAGGAAATCCAGTTATTCTTGACGGCAGGCATGGTGGCGTGCTTGGTACACTAGAGTGTTGGCGTGCTTGGAGCGCGAAAGGGCTGGCCTGCTAGGAACGCTAGAGGGCTGGAGCGATTGGAGCGCTGGTGCTGTTGCAACGTATAAACGCAAAAAAGAGCTGCCCTCAAGTAGCAATAGCTACTGAAAGACAACTCTTTTACCAAATTAACCTAACCTACCAGAACAGCTCGCCATGCCCGAGCAATCGGGAAAGACCCTCTACGAAGTAGTAGTCGCCGTAGATGAGCGGCACGTCGATGTTTTTCCCCTCTGGGTAATGGCTAGTACCGTGGGTGACTAACCCTTCTTCGGTTTCCGAATCCCACGCACCGTAGTTCGTGTAAAGCGAGTGCAAGATGCGCTCCCCCGCTTCGCGGTAGAGGGATGCTTCTTGGCCGCTCACTTGCTCCGCGATCAGGAGCAAACCGCAAGCCGCACACGCGCCAGCTGAAGAGTCGCGGTACGCCGGAATGCCATCTGGCAAGCGGAAATCCCAATGTGGCACATGATCTTCCGGCAGGTTCGCCAGGAAGAAATGCGCAGCACGCTTGGCCGCATGCAAATACTTCTCATCTCCCGTGTACTTGTAGCTGAGGCTCATCCCGTAAATCGCCCACGCGGTTCCACGCGACCAGGCCGATTCCGGCGCAAAACCTTGCCCACCGTTCACGGAAAGCTTCTCACCGGTGGCAGGATCAAAAATCACGATATGATTCACCGATCCATCGGGACGAATAAAGTGATCCACCGCCATATCGGCATGCCTTACAGCGATTTCTTTGAATCGCGGGTCGCCTGTAGTCAGCGTAGCAAAGTGTAGCAACGGCAAGTTCATCATGCAGTCGATAATGGCCCAGCCTGCATTGTCCTCGCCTTCGCGCCAAGGATTCCAAGCGCGAATGTAGCTGCCCTTCACGTTGAATCGAGCTGCAAGCAGGTTCGCCGCGAGCAACGCGCGGCGCTTGGAATCATCTGCACCAGTTAGCTTGTAGCGTGCAACACTCGTCAGAGTCCACATGAATCCGATATCATGATCCAGACGATAGTAGTCCGTTACAACTTGATCGAGCTGCTGCTCACAAGATTCAGCCAACCCCTTAAGTCCTTCATCCTTCGTATCACGATATAATAACCACAACAACCCAGGCCAGAAGCCCGCTGTCCACCAATAAGCCGGCTCTAGTTTATACTCTCCGCCTACACTTGCATGTGGGAATCCATCACCAATACGTTTACTTGTTTTGTCTACTTTCGCAACGGTTTGTGCCCATGCTTCTTGAGCCCAACCCTTCTGAATTGTCGTCATATGTAACACTCCTCACCAGGTTTGTTGAAACGTTTAACCTATTATACCACCTGGCTTCGCGGAATGCTCGTCTGTTTAAAATTGGTTATTCTGTTGTATCTACAATGACAACTTCCATGCGTCCAAACTTTCTAAGCAGGCTTCACCATGCCTTGCAAAAAGCTTAACCCCCAGACTGCCACCATTGGGATAAATCCGATTCGTTATCGTTTTCACCCCGTTATTCGCGAACAGCTCCAACGAGGAGCGATCCACAAACAGATGCAGCTTGATGCTTCCATCCTCCATCGGTTCCACCTGTACTTCGCTCACACCAACCTCACCTGAACCGGCGTGAGTGCGATCAACGCGGAGTGTTTGCTCCGCAACCGAGTAGGAAACTTCCGTGTACTCAGATCCATCCTCTGAGCAACGAACGTGAACCCCAAACACGGCCTCCTCATCAGATTCCTTCGTGTTAAACACGGCGATTAGTTCTAGCTGGTCGCCTCCAAGGTTGATTAAAGGTACCATCGTATCCGCAGAAATCACCTGTCGATTGACACATTCCCTACCCTTCCGCAGCGCCGCCAGCTCCGCCACAGGCTGCATCCGCAACGTGCCATCCTCTGCCAGTGTCAACTCGCGCGGCAAGGTAAAGGCCCCCAGCCAGCCATCTACTTGCTCTGGCATTTGAGCGCCCCAAATGTTCATCCAGCTCAGCAGGATGCGCCGGCCCTGTCCGTCTACCAATGTTTGCGGTGCATAGAAATCGAACCCATAATCCAACCGTTCCGCATAACGGTAGTCGAATTTTCCTGTCTCATAGCTCAATTGGCCTGTTAGGTACATCGTCTTGGTAGTTCCCATGTTCATCGGGGAAATAATAAGCACATGATCATCCCCATCACCTAGCGGAAATAAATCAGGACACTCCCACATATCGCCCATCATACCGTTACTCTCTGCTGCAATCCCGAGATGGCGCCATGTGAGCAAATCGGATGATGTGTACATCAACGCTTTGCCCAAGCCATCTTTTCCATAACCAACAACCATGTACCACTGACCATCATGCTGCCAAACCTTCGGATCGCGGAAGCCGAACCCACCTTCCTCCGGTGCGCCACCAAGAACAGGATTAGCCCCTGATTTGCTAAAAATAATCCCGTCCGTGCTAGTCGCGAGACACTGAACCTCCGTCGGCGTACGTCCATCTACATGTCCCGTATAGACTAATGTCAGAACGCCGTTATCATCGACTGCACTGCCGGACCAACAGCCATAACCACCTGTTTCTCCGCTATCATAATCTTCGGAAGGCGCTAGCGCGATAGGCAGGTGCTCCCAGTGAATCAAATCCTTGCTCTTGGCATGCCCCCAATGCATCGGCCCCCATTTGGACTCAAATGGATAATGCTGATAAAACACATGATACTCTCCGTTCCAATAAATGAGACCGTTCGGATCATTCATCCATCCCGCTGGTGGCATGAGATGATAACCAAGTCTATATCTATCCTCCGTGACTGACTTGACGCCTTGCCCCAACGCTTGATTCGCTAGTTCCACGCGTTCCATGTGAAGCAGATTCTTTTCACTTTCTGTCCGCTGACTCATCCTAGAACACCCTCCCTGTCTCCATCTCGCATCAACGCGTGAATCTCCTCCAATGTACCCAGCGATGGAATCGCTGCCTTTAGAGTTGCCGTATATGCAGGTTCCTCCGTCATTGAAATCGAGCCAAAATGGAAAATCCGTGTCTCCTTCAGCATGGCAAGATTCAACTCATCCGTTCTCAAAAGCTGATCAGCACCAGGATTCCTTGCGAAATGAAACGACCTATCTCCATCTGCATCCAGCTGAACGAAAGCCATCGTCGTATGAGCCTCGTCCGTCTCAACCAAGCCGCGAGCTGACACGCCGACCTCAAGTAAAGCTTCACGCAAATACGCACCGAACGGGTCACTGCCTACCTTCCCGATGAACCCCGTTTTCTTGCCGAGCTTCGCCAATGCAGCGACCACATTCACGGGCGCTCCCCCGGATTGCGCTCAAACAACGGCTGTCTTGCTTCGGATCGACCATACGGTGTGAAATCAATTAAGTACTCCCCAAGCGCAACTACATCATAGTTCATGCCCTCAGCTCCTTTCTTTTTACCCTTAACCATCTACCCCTTGATACCCGACATCGTAATCCCTTGAATATAGTAACGCTGTAGAAATAGAAACAGCACAAGAATCGGTACGGTAGACAACGTATTTGCTGCCAAAACCTTGGACCAATCCGTCCCCTCATTCGAGGAAAACGTGGAGATCCCGACTTGGATCATCTGCATTTTCTGATCATTGATCACAATGAGCGGCCACAAATAGGAGTCCCAGTTTCCTAGGAAAGTCATCAGTCCGAGCGTAATTAGCGCAGGCACGGCGGCTGGCAGTACGATTGCTACAAAAGTACGCGGCAAGCTCGCTCCGTCAATGCGGGCAGCTTCCATCATTTCGTTTGGAACCTCTGCGAAAAATTGCCTCAGCATAAAGATGCCGAACACGGACAACATCGAAGGAATAATCAGTGCTTTATAAGAATTGAGCCAACCTAAATCATGCATCAGCAAATAGTTAGGTACGAGTGTTACTTCGCCTGGGATGATCATCGCTGACATAAATAGAGCAAATGCAATCGTTTTAAATGGAAATCTGAGCTTCGCAAACGCAAATGCCGCCATCGAATTAATGATCAGCACCAGCATCGTTACGATGGAAGCCACGAGCATGGTATTCCAGATATAGCGTAAGAACGGATTTCGCGTATTGAAAATGACATTATGAAAGTTCTTCCACGTCCATTCTACAGGAACTAGTAAGTGAATATTCAAGGATGTATATTTGAAAAGCTCCTGGTATGGTCGAAAAGCGCCAGTAACCATCCATAGGATAGGAGCGACAGAAATCAGAGCAATTACGATCATGACGATCATCGTTACGACGTTTGTTAGCCTCTTCACAGCGAATCCCTCCTCGTTGTTAGTCTGTGTCTTTGTTAAAAAGCTTCATTTGGATCAGCGAAATCGTCAATACAATCGCGAACAACACAAAAGCCGCCGCCGTCGCGTACCCCATCCTCATTTGCGTAAAAGCCTGCTTGTAGATATAGAAAACTACCGTCTCTGTTGAGCTATTGGGTCCACCATTTGTCAGTACGAAGACTAAGCCCGAAAGCTTGATTGCATCGATTGTGGTCATGATGACCACGAAGGCCATTGTCCGATTCAATAAAGGAAGCGTGATTTTGACAAACTGCTGTATCCGTGATGCGCCATCCACTCTGGCTGCTTCATAGAGATCGGGCGAGATATTGTTCAAGCCTGCAAGGAAAATAATCATGAAAAAACCAGCGCCCTTCCAAATGCCGAGCACAATAATACCGTTCATCGCTGTTTTCGGATCAGATAGGAAGCTTGTTACCGGCATGTGCAGCGCTTTGAGCACACTGTTCAGGATGCCAAATTCTTTGTTATAAATGAGTTTGAAAACCGTTGCCGCCACCGCAGTTGAAATAATAACCGGGATAAAATAAAGCGTTCGAAACAGCCCGGATGTTGCAGTTTTCTTCTGAATCAATAGGGCTAGTCCTAGCGCGATGCTCGTTTGAATCGGAATGACAATTAGAGCAAAATAAAAGGAGTGCTTCAAGCTATTAAAAAAGGCGCGATCCTTCATCAAATGCACATAATTGTCCATGCCGACGAACACATCGCCTGCGCCGACTAAGGAGTAGTTTTTGAAACTGATCAGAAAAGCTTGCAGCATAGGATAAAACACGAAGACTAACAGCAAGGCTATTGCTGGGAATATAAACCAGAATGCAGTAGCTTGCTCGTGCTTGCGAAAGCTTTGCGATTTTTTTTTGCTTGAACTAACAGTTTTTACTGTTTCCATCGTTTCTGCAGTAGCCATAACTCACCTCTCCATTCACATCTGTCATTTACCATCAAAAACATACACTTGGAGACTCGACATGACTGTCCCATCTTGGCTAGTCGCCTTGATTTCAGCCTGCCCAGTCTTGACACCTTTCACCGTTGCCCCTCCGTCATCCACTGAAACGGACGCGATTCCATCATCGCTAGATGTCCACTTCAGCTCTTGTGGTGCGCTCAGTGGAATTACGGAGGCTGCGATGTGTTGGCTCCTGTTCACCTCTACATCAAGCGTAGTATTGTTCAACACTACTCTCCTTGGCGATGTACCGTTCACATCTTCCTTACGCCAAACCGTCCCCATTGGATAAAACTTCGCTTTTTCCAACGTGACATTCCCTTCAGTTGCACTCAGCTCCAGTCGATTGCTCGTAGGATCAGGGAAGATCAGGCTAGAGACAACAGCCTCGCCATCATTGGCAAATACCTCTAAACTAGCCTCATCCACGAAAAATTGAAGTTTGAGGTTTCCGTTCTTCAGCCTCAGCGGTGCCGACACTTGTTCGGCGAAGCCTTTCTCGAATGAGCTGATCCCAGAGTGAGTTCGATCAATCGTTAGCTTTTCAGCGTGAGCGTCATAGGTGACGTTCGTTGCCTGATCGGTTCCTTTACGAAGTTGGAATTCTACTTTACTATTTGGCTGAACAGTGAGCTCCGAGACTAGTTCATATGAAGTTCCTTTTACACGATCAAAAGGATTCACTCCTGACATTAACTCCTGTTTCGTCACGATCACTTCTTTGCCGCGCAGCGTCTGCAATTCTTGGATCGGCTCCTGAATCAAGCGTATGCCTTGATCAGGGATATTCCTCAACCGCAGCTCACGGGGGATCGACATATTGCCCTTCCAAGCTCCCGTTGGCATTGCGAATGGATAACGCCAGTTGGACATCCAGCCCAGCCAGATGCGACGTCCATCTTTTGCCGGAATATCCGAATAAGACACAGCCGCATAGAAATCCTTCCCATAATCCGTCCACAAGACATCGGAAGCTGGGTTATCGTTCTTGAACGTACGGCCGTCGAACGTACCGACGAAGTATTGAGCCGTTGAGCCTTTGGTTGTGCTGTTGCTGCCGATGCTTACGGCTAATACCCATTTCTTCGTTTTGCTGCCCTCTACAGACAACTCAAACAAGTCCGGACATTCCCAAACCGCTGCATGGGAGCCTTGATCGCGTCCAAACTCACTTGCGAGCTTCCATGCTTTCAGGTCAGGCGATGTGTAGAATTGAACTCGGTTATCCACAGACACTACCATCACCCAGGATTTCGTCGGCTCGTGCCAGATCACTTTGGGGTCTCGGAAATCTTTCAAGCCCGGATTCGGAATAACTGGATTCCCTTCATATTTGGTCCATGTACGCCCCTTGTCAGTGCTATAGGCAAGGCTTTGAGATTGCAGGCCGCCTTTGAAATGCGTAAAAACCGCGACTAGTCCCGCCTTGCCGCCAAAGAATCCACTCGTATCCTTCGCGTCCACAACCGCGCTGCCTGACCAAATTTCACCGAGCGAATCCCTAGCTAGCGCGACCGCCAGATGTTCCCAATGAATCAAATCCCGACTAACCGCGTGACCCCATTGGCCGCTGTTTTGATAGAACTGATGATACTCCCCTTCAAAATACACCATCCCATTCGGGTCACTTAGATTTCCTGACTCTGGTGATAAGTGATACTGCGGGCGAAACTTTTCCGTATAATAAGTCGGATCCTTCGCATAAGAGAAAGCTGTTTCCTCCGATGCGTCCGTCGATTTGTCATTACCTGCTACCAGAGCCGTCACCCCCCAACCCAGAAGTACGATCGCGGCACTACCTGCCACCCATAACCCTATTTTCTTCCGCATGGTTCCTCCCTCTAATCCACTGTCTATTATGATGTATCGTTATTGTACCGAGTCAGCGAATAGAAAGATTTCAATATCCTTGGGAGTTGTGTTTTAAAATGATTTGCAGGGAGTGACGCGATTGCACTCGTCAACAGACAAAAAACAAAAAATACTCTCATCCGTTAGATGAGAGTATGTAAGCCCGTTCATGGTTATCGGAATTGAACGTTGTACATAATAATGCTATAATAATGTCATTATTAAAAATGGAAAGGTGGATTAGATTATGCCGCATATTAGACCGATAACGGATTTAAGAAATACAACTGAAATCTCGGAGCTTTGTCATAAACAAGACGAACCCATTTTTATCACTAAGAACGGATATGGTGACTTAGTCGTAATGAGTATTGAAACCTATGAACGTCAACTTGCGCTAGTTGACGTTTATAAAAAGTTAGCTGAAGCTGAAAAGCAAATTGCTGAGGGTCAACCTTTATTAGAAGGTGAGGCAGTTTTTAAAAGGCTGCGAGACAAATATGCAAACAAATGATTATGGTTTGAAATTCACACCATTAGCAAGTGATGATCTTGAGCAGATTTACAGTTATGTATCACATAACTTATTTGCTCAAGCTGCGGCAGACAACCTTCTAGCAAAAATTGAATCCAGTATTATGAGCCTCGCAGGATTCCCGTACTCAGGAAGCTTTTTGTTAGAAGAGTCTCTAAAATCCAGAGGATATCGTAAGTTAATCGTTGATAATTATCTTGTATTTTATCTTGTCAATGAGTTAGAAAAACATGTTGTAATTATGCGTATCATGTATGGTGCACAAAACTATAAAGATTTACTTTGACCCTCCTCCCGATACTCCTTCGGTCCCTTCCCGTAGAACTTCTTGAAAGCCGTACTGAAATAGCTCGAGCTAGAATATCCCACCAACGTAGCAATATCCGTTAGCTTGAGTTCACTTTCTTTGAGCAAATCCGCTGCCCTATTCAGACGCAGCCTCGTGATATAGTCACTAAAAGTTACACCCACACTTTGCTTGAACAGTCCAGATAAATACGTTTCATTCAGATGAAACATGTTGGCCAACGAGGCCAGCGTGAGCTCATAAGAAAAGTTCTCATCCACGTAATTGCGAATGGCTTCCATCATTTGCTGACCACTGGAGAACCTAGTTTTCCTCACTTCTTCCATGACTAGTCGGGCCATGTCGTGCAGCTGGTCGAGCACTTGCTCCCGAGAGGAGTAATCTCTCACACTCATCTGGCAGTTCCAGAGATAGCTCTGCAGGGACGCATCCCCTAGCTCAAATTTCTTGGCAACGGCGTTAAACAGGAGAATCATGCGCAGCGCCAAAAAGGTGAACACAAACATTGGCGTATCTCGATCCGCGGAGAAAATGGCTTGTAACTGCTTCGTAAAAGCTGGCATATCGAGATTTTCGATGGTTTGCATCAGCTTTTTCTCCACCTCAGGTGAAAAGCTATGCGTCATGGCGAGCATATTCCGATCCGGGCCCGCTTTATCGGAATGAATCGTGCCCTGGCTCCAGGCAAGCATGCTAGATGCGTAGCCATTTTTGAGCTGCCTCAAACCGTTGATAGGCTCGCCAATACCAAGAACACAGTCTACTTTGAGGTAGCTTTGGATGTCCCGTTTCAGCTTACGCACGAATTCAGCCAAGAAGCGATCATACTCGGCAATTTGAACTCGTATGAGAAAATGTATCATTCCAGGGTGACTCATCGCGTAGAACGGATAGATATGCTCCCATTTCTGCGCGGACTCCCGACACAACATCTGAAAAGCTAAATACAGCAAGTCTTTCCGCTCACTCCAATCGTCCAAGCGCCCTGGTGGGATTCGCATCTCTACAGTTACAAATTGAACATGAACATCATCAACTGCTAACGCTGATAATTGCAGCTGCTCCATCCGTTCCTTCATGGTAGACACGCTGAACCATTCATCCTTCACCAGCTGCCAAAGAAGCTGCTCTTGCATCAGCCCCAGTTGCTGATGGTTTTTGATTTCCTCTTGATCTTGCTCCCGCAAGCGATTGCGATCCTCTTCCAACTCCGCGGCTAGCTTGCCGAGAAGTGCCGTTAGCTCACTGCGAACCACAGGTTTGAGCAGATAATCCTTCACCCCGAGCTGAATAGCAGCCTTCATATATTCAAAATCCGAGTAGCCCGAGAGCACAATGATACGAAGCGCAGGGTACTTTTCCTTGCATGCGCTAACTAAGGCAATCCCGTCCATTTGCGGCATGCGAACGTCTGTAATAACAACATCCGGCAGCGGATGTGCTTCCAGAAACTGCAAGGCTTCCAGGCCATTAGCCGCTTCCTGCGCAATTTCGAACCCGGCGGATATCCAATCAATTTTGGCTTTAATGCTATTACGAACGCCGACCTCATCATCAATCAGCATGATTCTGTACATCTCGGTTGTCAGCTCCTTATCAACGGCAGAATTAAGTTCAATTCCGTCCCCTCACCCAGCTTGGCATGCAGCTCTAACTGAAATTGTTCGCCATAATTCAGCCGACATCGGGATAACACATTGCGAAGCCCGATACTTTGCCCCTCGGTACTGAGAATCGCAACAGAATCACCTGTTTTGATCTCTTCTAGTAGACTTCGGACCAATTCAGCAGACATACCAATGCCATTATCCTTCACGGAGATCAGCAATTTATCCTCCTGCAACTTCGTCCTTAGGGTAACCTGCGCGACGCCGTCCTTTTCTAAGCTATACTTCACCGCATTTTCTACCAGTGGTTGAATGATGAATTTCGCGATTAAGAACTGGTTTGCCGCGGGATCTTCTTCAATCACAATCTGTAATCTTTCCTCATGCCTCAAATGAAGGATGAACAAATAATCCCGAATATATGCCATTTCTTCCACTACTCGGACCAAATCACTACCCAGGTTGAGGGAATATCTCATCATTTTGCCCAAAGCTTCCGTCGCATCCATTACAAGGTCTTCCCTCTTCATCGCGGCAAGACCGCTAATGATTTCAAGCGTATTATTATAAAAATGCGGATTGATTTGCAGCAGCAGTGCTTTGTACTCGGCATTTTTCCTCCGCAAGTTCGTCTCGAACTCTGTCTCGATTAAATAGCGCAGCCGATGGGTCATCTGCTCGAACACCCTTGTCACATAGTTCACTTCACTATGGCCCTGCCCAACCTTCGGCATCACGTGCAGCGCCTGATGAAACTCCCCGCGCTCTACATGCCTCATTGCTCTCCCCATCACGCTCAGCGGCTTGGTAATGCCTGCGGACAGCCAAAAGGCTGTTAGTATCGCAACGATCAGCAACAAAAAGCTAACAACAAGCATCGTTTGGCGAATGTGTGTGATTTTTTCATACAATTCAGCCTCAGGCACACTTCCGATAATCGTCCAATTCTGAGCAGGCAGCTTGCGGAAAAAGAGCAGATTCGTCCCTCCTTTCGCCTCCATTGGAAAAATTCCACTAGCTTCCCCGTCAAAACGTGCATCGATCTGCTGAAGCCCCTTCCCCAGCATGTCCTTGTCTTCAGATAGATTCTGATCCAGCACACTGTTGCCGTCATGCGTCAGCAAAACGACCTTCCCCGTCTTCCCCACATGAATCTTTTCAATGGCATTGCGAAGCAGGGTTGTTGGATAATTCACTTTGATGAAGCCCATATTTTTTAGCGATTGCAATTGTACGAGTGGGAAAAGGAAGCTATTAATCAATCGAGCTCTCATAAAATCATCCGACTGATCGACATCCTTGTGTGCGGTCGTCCAACGCTTGTTTTCATTCATAAAATCCTGAAACCACGCGCTGTTCTTGTAGGTTCTATCCTGCGTCCACACACCGCCAGCATCCTCGGCGAACGCACTGATCGAAATGCCACTGGAATTGTTCACCCCATAGGAGGAGAAATACTCTCGCAAACGTTGCTTCGTGAGAACGCGTTCCTGAATCGTACTATCTGGGTTCAAATGTACGGTCAACCAATCCTGCGTCGTTCTGGCGCTCACCACCTGATTGCCCGTATCCTCGACCTGCGTAAGCAACGTCCCGACATGCGAGGCGAACTGCTCGATCGTTTGCGATGTTGAAGCTTCGATCGACGACTTGATTGACTTGGTCGCTTCTTCACTAAGGATATAGGCCAAAGTGGCAAAAGGGAGAAGCAATAGAACCGAGAAAACCGCCATCAAACGGCTCCTCAATGAGAAAAACATGTTATTCCCCCGTTCTGTCTGATCCTTTATATCATACCCCGGGCCGTCTGTCGTAACAACGACAAAGAGACGATCATTAAAATGATTCGTCTCACTTATCTGGAGCTGCTTACTTCTTCTGTGCTAGAACATCTGCGTACGCTTTATCAATTGTCGTAATGGCATCTGCGATGGAAGCATCAATGTTTCTTTTGCCGATCGTGACATCCTCAAACATTTTGTTCACAGCATCTGACATTTGCGGGAAGATCGGCGTGATTGGGCGCGGTCTTCCGTACTTCTGATTCTGAATAACGAAGATGTTCTTCGGATACTCATTCAGCTCAGGGAACGCCTTTGCAGAAGAATAACGGGATGGGATATCCTTCGTCATTCCTGCATACGTTTTCTGTCCTTCTTCCCCAGTAACCCAATTAATGAACTTCCAGGCTTCATCTGGATGCTTACTTTTCCCTGAAATACCGAGGGCCCAGCTGCCGTTGGCTACTGCTTGCGCTGTTCCTTTTGGCAATGGGGCAATATCATAGTCTTCACCCAATTTGAAATTAGGGAATTTCTCCTTCAAATTAGCCAAGGACCACGAGCCGTCAATNCGCTGTTCCTTTTGGCAATGGGGCAATATCATAGTCTTCACCCAATTTGAAATTAGGGAATTTCTCCTTCAAATTAGCCAAGGACCACGAGCCGTCAATTGTAATGGCTAGCTTGCCGTTCGGGAACGGATCTGGTGGATACTCCAATGCAGATACTTTATCTTTGTTGTACAAATCGGAGAAGAACTGTACGGCTTTTTTCGTTTGTGGTGAATCTANCCCAATTTGAAATTAGGGAATTTCTCCTTCAAATTAGCCAAGGACCACGAGCCGTCAATTGTAATGGCCAGCTTGCCGTTCGGGAACGGATCTGGTGGATACTCCAATGCAGATACTTTATCTTTGTTGTACAAATCGGAGAAGAACTGTACGGCTTTTTTCGTTTGTGGTGAATCTAAGTAGCCTTTGGACGTCTTACCGTCTGGGCTCATAATCTCGCCGCCCAGCTGCCAAATGATCGGATATTTGAAGTAGGCTGTCCCCCCTGCGTTACCAAAGCCTTGCGCAGGATCGATACCGAAGATTCCGTTCGCAGGATCATTCACTTTCTTCGCAGCATCCAATACTTGATCCCATGTCCATGGTTCATCAGGGTTTTTGGAAGGAAGCGGAATGCCTTTCGCTTGGAAAAGCTTTTTGTTATAGAACATCGCAATGGAAGACTCGGTCAGCGGTGCCATGTAGATTTCATTTTGATACGTGTAGGTAGCTAGTGTTGATTTCGGAACATCATCCATATTGCCGTCTGTCTTGAAGTACGTCGTCAACGGCTTAAGAGCTCCCGCGTTCGCATACGAACCAACGGTTGGCGCATCAAGAGCCATGATGTCAGGTGGACTTCCGGAAGCGATGGATACGCGTAATTTCGTGTCATAATCCGAGTATGGAATCGGTGTCATTTCCACGGAAATATTCGGATACTTCTGCATAAAAGAGGCTACTAACTTGTCGTAAGCTGCATTCTCCGTATCATTCCCCGAGTTTCTCCAGAACGTGAGTTTTACTTTTTCTTCTTTCTTCACGGCTGTGTCTGTTTGGCTTGGTACTGATGACGAAGATGTGCTTGATGTGCTTCCACTCTCACTTTGGGAAGAACATCCCGCCAGCAATCCACCAACTACGATAGCGCTTACGACTGTTTGACTAAGTTTTTTCATACGATTGTTGCCCCTCTCATTACTCTATTGTTGTTCTTGTCATCATCTTATCAAAGGGGACGAAACATTAAATTCAAAATGCTCTGCTTCTAACTTATAAAATTATCATGCCTTGAGGTGAAAGTAAAAAGGGGGGGGACGCAATGATGGGATATTAAGGTAAATTTGCCATTTTCGTGAAAACAGCGGAACCTCGTTCCTATTTCGCCAAAGCATGCAACTCTGATAGGCTATCCATTCTGTTGTATCTACAACCGTCCCCCGACGCTCATTCCATTTCATCTCATCAAATCTCATCTAACCACATCCCATCACGCAAAAAACGAGCCCCAAAAGGGCTCGCTTCGTTTTAATCGCTCTAATTTGTAGTTGTCGACACGCGCGGCACAGCTTGAACAACCTCCATCTCCGCCTTCTGCGACCGAAATCTTCCAATGTGAAAAGCTTGCCAACAACTAACGCCAAAGACGAGCATAGCCGTAATAAACCAGCCACGAATGCCAAAATGAGCGACGATAACGCCACCGAGAAGTGGCCCGGTTAGGCAGCCAAGAAACATCCATGAGTTCACCATGGCGAAGGTCTGTCCCTCCATCCCCTTGCGGACTAAGCCCCGCACCTGGGCTTGAATGTTGGGCATCATGCCCGCTACGCACAGGCCGAGCGTAAACCGACACGCAAGAATGAGCGGATAAAAGTGCGTCACAGCTTGCACGATACAGAGAAGAAACGCGGTGCTGGTCGCTATTTTGAGCAACAATATAGGTCCTACGCGATCGGAGAGCATGCCCAGCAACGGGGAGAAAACAATAACGGCGAGAGACGTCGCCGATAAGGTGATGCCGAGCAGCCATTGATCGTTGAGAAAGGTGAGTGTATGCGTGGATTGCCGCACGTAGTAAGGGATGATTGGATTCGTCCCAACTAGCGCGAAATTAATGCATAAGGCGCTGAGGAGCAGCGAAGGGAGCGGCTTCATCCGCCAAATGTGCTTCCAGTCCGATACCAATGTGCTCCTTTCCATTTTAGAAACGATAGGTGCACGGGGACCTTCTTTGACAAAGAAGAATACGCTGACGGTCGCAAGCAAAATGCACACACTCATAGCCGGATACGCGCCTCGTACCGAGTAAAATGTAAGCAACGAGGACGCAATCAGGGGTCCGATTAGCGAACCGGTCTCGCCCATCATTTGCATGGTGCCAGCCGAAACGCCAACCTTATTCTTGGCAGCGCCGATCAATATCAGCACCATCGTGAATGGCAGGATGCCGGTGAAGCACCCCTGTGCCAATCGCAGCAGCGCCAGCTGCCAAGGCTCGGTGGCTAGTGACATGCAAGCCGTAACAAGGGTCATCCCCAAGCCCGACCAGAGCATCACAGGCTTACGCCCGTAGCGATCTCCGATGCGGCCCAGAAAAGGCATGAGCAGCATCATGATCATGAAATTGGCCGAGAATATGGCACCTGACCATATGTAAAGCGAATCCCCACTCACATGCCCAACATCCTGAAGAAAGCTGGGCAAGAGGGGAACGAACATGCCATGCGCAGTCGATACAAGCAATTGTACAGAGAGCAACGCTGCAAACTGCCGGTTCCACGGGTCCATCGAACTAGAACGAGCCTTCGATGATACTCTCGCTCAATGCGCGTCGCCCATTCGGCAGCTCACGCTGCTGGAATTCCTCAGCCAATGTTTCACGTGCTCCACGGTAACCCAAAGCAATCACGGCATGAAGCTCATACTCCGCCGGGACTTGAAGCACTTCACGTGCTATTTCTCTGTCATAGCCGCCAACAGCGCGTGTCGCCAGACCTAACAAGTGTGCTTGAAAAGCGATGGACGCCCAAGCTGCACCTGCATCAAACGCATGTGCACCACTTGGCTCACCATCCTGGCGGAACTTGTCAGACAAGATCAGCAACAGAACAGGAGCATGATCCGTCCACAAACGATTGTTCGGCTTAATAAACGATTGAAACTTCTGTTTCTGCTCCTCTGTGTGGGCAACTATGAAACGCCATGGCTGCAAGTTCGAGCTGGAAGGTGCCCAGCGAGCAGCCTCAAGCACCGTATATAATGTCTCTTTCGTTACCTCTTTATCTTCAAAAGCACGCGACGACCAACGATTCAGAAACAGCGAATGCACAGGATAATCCGCCTTACGATTGGCCTCCACCTCGGGGGTTAATACAGCTTGAATAGCTACTTGTGCCGATACAGTCATGTCATCATTCCCTTTCCGAATAGCATGCAGCCTTTATTTAACTAGCCACTGATTCAGTTCAAAATTCTTCTCCGCCAGCTTTTCATCAACCAGAAAATTCTTCGTACCTTCGAGCAGCTTTACGCCTTCATCGGTAAAATTAACCGTCTTGATCGTTTCGATTGGTGTAACCTTCTTGTTCAGTTCCTGTGTGAACCCATTTAATTGCGATAAGTATTGGTAATATTCATCTGGTTTGGATTGCAAATCTTTGAGCGCTTTTTCCCTCGCTTCATTCCAAACCTTCGGGAAATCAGGGAACTTCTTCAGATATTCCTCAGAGACAACTGTAACGCTGCCTCCGATCAAATTCGGATGCTTGGTGGCATCATCAATCAGTGGGAATCCATTCTCAATTTGTTTTAGAGCAAAAATCGCGCTGTTCGTCATTGCGTCCACTTCGCCACGAGACAAAGCTGCTTCACCATCAGGGCGCAGCATATGGATGAACTTCACGTCGGGCACATTTTGTTCTTTCACGAGGCCAGCAATATAACGGTGCATGAAGGAGCCTTTTTGAATCGCGATCGTTTTACCCTTTAAATCAGCGATCGTAGTTGGTCCACCTTTTTTACCAATTAAGTAACCGATATTGTCTGTGGTGTTCTGGGTAATCGCTCTTGTCTTCGCGCCTGTCGAACGAGCAAGCATCGCTGGCGTATCGCCTAGACTGCCGAAATCCAATCTGCCGCTAATTAACGACTCGCTTTGGTCAGGTCCATTCGGGAAAGCTACGAGCTTGACCTCCGTGATGCCGTACTTTTTGAGCTCCTCCTGGATAATTCCTTTGTATAAGCCCCAACCCTCTGCACCACCTGGAAAATTCAGCTTGTTCGTGCCAATGTATCCGTAATTGATCACTGCTGGTGGTTGTACCTTGGCCGCTCCTCCACTTGTCGCTGCTGCACTAGCACCAGCTGTCTTGGCGCCTCCATCGGAATTGCCACAGGCCGCTAAGAAAGCGACCATGGCTGCTAGAATCATTACCAATTGTGTGGTACGGAAGAGTCCGAATCCCCTTTTATTCATCTTCTGTCTCTCTATCATCTTGCATTCTCCTTTCAAATTGACCACCAAAGGGTCCCCACCGTCTTACGCAAAAGTAGTTAGTTTCGATAATTCATACATATAAGGGTGCTCGGCAACTGGTTTACGACCTTTCCCCCAGCCTACTTTCTCCCGATAACCACCAAAGAATCCTTGTTCATCTAAGCTCTCCTCGCTCACATGCATCGGTCCTTCCGCATCCGGCGCCACATATAGCGCATCCGCTGGGCAATACAACTCACACATAAAGCAGGTCTGGCAATCACTCTGACGAGCAATGACAGGTATGCCATTTTCCACACGATCAAATACATTCGTCGGGCATACGGACACGCAGAGGTTGCATTCTACACATTTGGACTCACTGACTAACTCAATCATGGGGTAACAGCCTCCTTGTTTACTTCAGCCTTTTTCGTCCATACCTGATCCAGCCCACCGCTAATTAAACGGTACCCTTGGTCAGCATCAATTTCTGGGAAATCCTCCCGCTTATGCATGCCTCTCGTTTCGGTACGCTCGCGGGCCGTGTTATACATAAGACGGGCCGTAGCTGTCATAGCCGCCGCTTCACGATGGCGAACACCTGCTATATCTAGCGTCGTCACACGTTCACGCAAATCATTCCAAAGCCCATCCAGACGATTGATCGCCCCTTCCAATCCTTTCTGGGTACGAAACAAATTGCGGTCATATGGCATGACTTCCTCTTGTACCGCTTGAATGGCTTCGCCTGTTTTGCTTAAAATCTGACCCGATCCCGACTTCGTGAAGGTTGTCGTTGAGACGCTTTTCAGCGTACGATTATCCGCTTTATCTCCCAGATCTTTCGCAAATTTCGCTGCACCTTCCCCTGCAAATGAACCCGAAGACATCGCCCAAGCAGCATTATGGCTGCCGCCTCCTGTGAAACCTCCACAGATCAGCTCACGCGTTGCAGCATCGCCAGCCGCATATAAACCTGGAACAATGGTTGAACATTGCTCATCCACGATGCGAATACCACCAGTTCCGCGCACCGTGCCTTCTAAGCGAAGGGTGACTGGGAATTTATCTTTGAACGGATCGATGCCAAGTCGGTCGAAAGGCAGGAAGAAATTCGTTTGATTCACACGCAGTAAGGGACGAATCTCTTCCGGCGCTTGATCCAAGCTGGCATACACCTGCCGGCCTTGCAGCAAATTCCGCGCAATGATCGAGCGGCCACGTTGCGACCCTGCGCCTTCTACGATGGAGCCATCTTCGTAGTAGAAGGAAGCGTATTTGTAGTAGGCCGTTTTAGTTACGGAAGAGAATGTGGGGCAGATCGCATACGCATTCGAGAATTCCATCCCGGAGAAATCAGCGCCAGCCTCAGCAGCCAATAGATAGCCATCCCCAGTCAACACGTTCGTACCTAATGCTTTGCTCAAAAAGGCACAGCCACCCGTCGCAATCACTACCGCTCCCGCACGTACTGTCCAGGTCTGCCCGCTCTGCGTTCTCACGCCAGTTGCACCGCCAACGCCATGCTCATCGGCAAGCAATTCGAGCACGGGACTGTGATCGAGGATGCGTACGCCTGCTTTTTGAACCAATTTGCGCATGAGCTTCATATATTCAGGCCCTTGCAAGCCGCGCTTATAAGGATCGCCGAAATCATCCTTCGGAAACGGATACCCCATGGAGCCTAGCTTATTCATATTTGCATAGGTACGATCGAGCACCCGATTCATCCAAGGAATCTCTGCCAGCTTGCCTCCCAACAAATAGCGACTCGCTCTGGCTTCCTCACGCAACTTCTCGTCCGGCTTGACGTACCAAACCCCCGTACCCGATGGCGCCGTTGCCCCGCTCGTTCCACAGTATCCTTTATCCACCAAGATCACCTTGGAGCCATTCGTTGCAGCCGTTAGAGCCGCCCACGTTCCCGCAGGACCTCCACCAATTACCAACACATCCGCAATGAGACCTAAATCATTATCTTCCAAAACCTTTGCCATCTTCATGACCTCCTCTAGAATGAAAATAAAAAAGAGGCATTCCTTATTTAGGAACGCCTCCGTGTGTACGGTTGGACAGGTATTTAATTTTATACCGATAAAACCAAGTTGTTTACTTTGATTAAACACATAGTAGCACCGTATTTCAATGCCGTCAACACTATTTTAAGTAATCGACTAGCCCTGAAAACTGTCTCGCCAGCTCAGCCATCTTCTTTCTAGCCAACGCACAAGTGAATCTACAAGTTTCCCGATCACCGCAAAAATGATGACCCCCACGAAAATAAGCTCTGCGCTTGAATTTTGTTTGCCATAGTTAATCAGAAAGCCAATCCCTTCTTGCGAACCGATCAGCTCCGCTACGACGAGACCCAGCCAAGAAATAGCCACGGATAAGCGTAAACCTAACAGAATACCAGGTAAGGCGGCAGGAAGAATCAATCGAAAAATTTGCTTCGACTTGCTAAAATTCAGCACTTGAGCGACCTCGAATAATTTGTGGTCCACATTTCGAATGCCGAGAAAGGTATAAATATACATGGGGAAAAAGGCGCCATTCGCAATGATCACGATTTTCGAAACCTCGCCAAAGCCGAACCAAAGTATGATTAATGGCGCAATCGCGAGATGCGGAATCATGCGCAGCATTTGAAAGGAAGGATCCAGCATGAACTCCAGTTTTTGAACAAAACCAACGAGAAAGCCGAGAATCAGTCCGATGGATCCTCCAATTAGAAAACCTATGACAGCTCGCTGCAAAGAAATCGATAGATGCTGGGTCAGCTCGCCAGAAGCGATTAGTGAACGAAATTCCGCGGCAATTTGTAACGGTGTGGGTAGAAAGGACGGTGAATACAACCCTAAATCCCCGGATACTTGCCAAATAACAAGGAGTAATAAGGGCACGATCGCGCCGATGACGAAATCGTTCACTCTCTCCCACAACCATTTGATCCGAACAAACTCTAGCTTATGCATACTCGCTTTCTCCATGCCTTGCGTAGCTTGGCTTAGTGCCTCGACACGATTGCTCATCCCATCTCCTCCTTAGCTTAGTGTGATATCCCTTTAGTGATCAGTGTCCTTTGTAGCTGTCTTGCCAGCTCAGCCATTTGCGTTCAAGCAGCCTCACAGCGGTGTCCGCAACGATACCGAAAACGGCAAATATGAGAATACCAACGAACACAACAGGTGTTTTGGAAAATTGCCGCGCATCCGACATCATATACCCGATCCCTGCGGTCGATCCCATTAGCTCAGCCACAACAAGCCCAAGCCAGGACACACCTAATGAGATCCGAACGCCTAGTAAAATATGAGGCAGCGCTCCGGGGATCGTTAAACGGATGATTTGCTTCCATTTACTAAACCCTAACACACGTGTCACATCGAAAAGTTTGTTATCTACACCCCGAATCCCTAGGAAGGCATTGATATAAAGTGGGAAAAAGGCCCCTTTGGCAATGAGGAGAACCTTGGCCGTTTCGCCAATACCAAACCACAAAATAAATAATGGCGCGATCGCCAAGTGAGGCACCATGCGCAGCATTTGGACCGTGGGATCTAACGCTTTCTCCGTTCTACGGAATAAACCAACGAGAATGCCGAAGGCAAGGCCCAAAGAACCGCCTAGCAAGAAACCTGAAAGTGCTCGGACGACACTAATTTTAATATTGTCATAGAGCTCACCCGTTTGAATGAGTCGAATGCCCGCGTTCATAATGCGAAGCGGCGTTGGAAATAGCAAGGATGAAATCACACCCAAATAGCCTAGAAGCTGCCAAGTCAGCAGTACAAGTACAGGTACCAAAGCGCCAAGAAGCACGCGATTTAACCGTTGCTTATATCTCTGTTGATCAACACCTGCCAATTGTCCTTGTTGGCTCATTGAGATTCCCCTCCTTTCTCCTTAAATGCCTGAACTATCTATTAATTCTAGCTCTTCGATTTTCTCGAATTCACTTAGCACCTTAAGCCGCAGCTCCTGAAAAGACGTCGTCGTCTTCTTTCTCGGAATCGGCAGATCGATGGGCACAATGTTCCTTATGGCACCAGGCCGCGGTTTGAGGATCACGACACGATTTGCTAAGTAGATCGCTTCATCAATATCATGCGTGACGAAAATCATCGTTGTTTTATTCTTTTGCCAAATATCAATCAACACTTCCTGCAAGTGCGTTCGCGTAAAAGCATCCAGAGCACCGAACGGCTCGTCAAGCAGCAGCACCTTCGGATTACGGAGTAAGGCTCTTGCTATGGCGACACGCTGAGCCATTCCACCTGAAAGCTCTTTCGGGAACGACTTCTGAAAGCCTTCCAGGCGAACGAGCTTAATCAGTTCGTCTACTTTTTTGCGCACTTCAGGGTCTCTCAGCGAAAGGTCAGCGGCAATATTCTTCTCGACATTCAACCACGGAAACAGCCTTGGCTCTTGGAAAATAAAGCCCTTGTCAATGCCTGGTCCTTGTATCACCTGACCGCCAAGTTGAACTTCGCCGGTATGCACAAGATCCAGTCCAGCGATGATCTTGAGCAGCGTGCTTTTGCCGCAGCCGCTGGGACCTATGACTGTAATAAATTCCCCCTCTTTCACTTGCAGCTGAATATTGTGCAAGGCTTGAACAGACCCTTTGCTAGACTGAAAAGTTTTGTTCACATGCTCGAGTTTCAACAACGGTTGGCTCATCCCATTCAACTCCTCTTTTAAAATAAAAAAAGACACTCCTCTCCCAAAAGAGAATAGCGTCTCCGTTCAAACGGTGGTCACATTTCTAGAGTACCACTCTGGATGAAACTTCGTCAATCATAATTTATTATATTCCTATAAGTTTTATCGGATTTAGTTTTTTCCTCCTATTTAATGTCCCGCATGCTCCTCCCGCATCCCCATGACTGGCTTGCCCGTTAAGCATTGCTCGAACATATCAATAATCGCTAGGAAGCGTTCGGCCTCACGGAACACATGATCCGCCAACAAAGGATGGATAATGCTCTTGATTTTGCAAGCTTCAATTAAATCGCGGGCTGTCTTTTTGAAATCACGCAGGGCTACGACCGAAACACGATTCTGGTCAAGGAACTGATCCAACAGCGGCTCGGTTTGGGATTGCGGCCTCATCCCGCTTAAATCAATAGCTTGGAAGAGCAGCGTATCAAAATCATGGCTAAAATTCCTTGCTTGTTCCACTAACTGACGTTCGGATGGGTCTAGCAGATGACCAATAAACTTAGCGTGATCCGCCATGATGCGCAAGAAAAATATATTTTCATCAATAATCGCGTCGGGTAACGGTTCTAATCGTCCCGTGTTTAATTCGTGTAATCGATTTCGAAAATAGTTAGCTTCACGGCTCGTATGGTCGACTAATAACGGAAAGTTGTTACCGCCAGGCAGCTTGCATTGGATGATGAGTCCGAGAACTTTTCTTTTGAACGCCCAAATATGTGCAGCAGCCGAAGAAACTTCCGTATTGAATCGTCGAATTTGTTCGGGGTCTGTCAACTCGTTATACGCGTGAGATCGACCCTCGATCCCCTCAAAAATATGGTAATAATGATTCGCTTCTTGGATCAACGTCGTATCCTCACATCGAAAACCCAGTTTGAGAAACAAGGAATGCTCCTTCATAATACGCGACCAGAACCGGACCTCATCCAATGAACGCATCACGAACTCATTTGACAATGCAGGCACTCTCCTCACCATGATGTTCTCCTATCCCAAGTATAATGAGCAGATGTCATACATATGCTACGTCACTTCAATTAGGACAACAATGGTGCGAAATTACCTAGTGCATATGCCTTCAGGCATGCCATTGCAGCAAGTCATCCAGGATTTGGTTTTGACCGCTAGGTGCCCAGCTCATACTTATCCAATTCGGAATCACGCGAACCTGATTGTTCTGCACAGCCTTCATCGCATCCCAAGAGGTCCCTTTGAACATATTCGTGTACAGATTAGCCTCCTCTAGCGAAGTAAGTCGTTTATCAATCAACAGAAAATCCGTATCAAATGTCGGCATGACTTCTACCGCAAACTCCCTGGTCCTCACGTTCAAAGGAACACAACTACCTGGCTTCAACCCAAGCTCTGTATATAATAAGTGACTTAACGGGTGGTCGACCAAGCCTTGCACGCGAATTTTCTGACTATACAACCGGATGACGGATACACTTTGGAGACCAACCTTATCCATTAACGCGTCTTTCGTGAATTTCACTCGTAAATCCAGTTGGCTGAACGTTTGTTGCGCTTCTTTTTCCCGACCAACCAACTCAGCAATCCTCATAAAGTACGCACGCCAATCCATTGAAAAATCTACCATGACCGTTGGTGCAATGAGCTTTAACTGATTATAAATCGGAAGATGCCTGTAATCTGCAATGATTAACTCTGGTCGACAGTCACGCAGCTCCGCTAATTGAACTTCTATTCGCCGCTTATTCTCCTCGATGCCTAACTCCAAATGCTGATAGCCATTCAATTCATAGGTATCTTCCACCCCAAGGTCTCGCAAACAATCCTGAAACCGAAAACAAGACGCGACAGCTACCTTCAATTGTTTCCTTTTGATATACATCGTTGGTGAAATACCAAAGCTATTCTTAAACATTCGGCTAAAATAAAACTCATTCCCGAAACCAACAGCTGATGAAATATCCTTGATCGAGGGATCATCTTGTTGTAATAGTTCCTTCGAAGCGTCTATACGAATGTGATTTAAATATTCGACGGGTGACATGTTCTTCGCTTTTTTGAAGCTTCTTGAGTAGGAAGTTGGCGTCAATCCTGCGATGTCCGACAAGGTTTCTAGTTTGATTTTATGAGAAAAATGCTTGTACATATACGTGATGCTTTGATCAATGCCTTTGGAGGCATCCTCAAGCTCAATCGGTTCTAATACTTCCCCCGGCATCTCCTGGATAAGAGTTTGAAATTTGAGCTGTATACTCAGCTCTTTCACTGACCTGGATCGGCATTCTTCATAAAGCTGCTCTATGCTTTCGAGATGCTGCTTTCCTTGTTTCAACTGCAGCTTGCCCGTCTGAAAAAGGGATGGATCGGACGCGGCATTGGCACAATGCCAGCTGCCTTTCTTTTTGGAAAATGTTACACGTCTTATGACTAGGAGGTAGAACTCGATAAAGTCCGATTCCAGCATTACTTCAATAGGATTACTTCCAGCTATATAAAAGCTCTGATTCGGCTTGATCGGTATAGCCTGATTATCGATGCAAAGGATGCCTCTGCCTTGTGTTACAACAAAGAGCATATCGCCTGGGATATTTTTTTTATGCAGCGTGTTCCGTTTGTGGAAACGACGTTTGCGTATGGATGAGAGCATTAGAAGGGAATATTCCTGTCCTTGAACCGGCAGCATATGCAACTTTAACCCCTTTCATGGTTATCATTGATAATGATTATCAATAGGTTCAGTATAAATGGTTTCCATTTATTTGAAAAGGGGTTAAAAGAGCCTTAGCTAGGCATGTGTTTGGGATTAGCTGTAGAAACTACAGTTATCTTCGTGATTTTGGGAGGACATTTCGAAATAACTGGAAAAAATGTAGGTTTTGGCTCTTTTGGGTGAAAAAGTGGGAAACAACTACATAAAATCCATCTAACAAAAAAGTGACCCACAGCAACGGGCTGAGGGTCTAAGTTATATATTTAAAAAGGGGGTCGAGTTCTATTATAGTCCTCTTACATTAATGTCAGATGAATATAATATTTCAATTATATTACAATTTACTTATGATCAAGCTAACGCAGTCGGTCTAACCATAATTTCGCTGATGAGCGTGTCATCGGGTTCATTAATCGCAAACGCGATGGCTCTAGCAATACTGTTGGGAGAAATCCCTAAGCCGCTTATTTGATTGGCTATCGCTTGCACTTCCGGGCTCGTAATGCTGTCAAATAGCTCTGTCTTCGTCAGACCTGGAGCAATCAAGGTGGATCTAATCCCCGAAGTCACTGACTCTTCTAGACGAAGTCCCTCCGAAATGGCTCTAACAGCAAACTTTGTAGCAGCGTATACAGCAGATGTCGGGGACACTTGGTACCCGGAAGTTGAGGATAGGTTGATGATATGACCGGACTGCTGCTCTCGCATAGTAGGCAATACCGCGGCGATACCGTGTAAAACGCCCTTGATGTTCACATCAATCATGTGATCCCATTCGTCTACTCGTAATTCGTTCATCCTGGAGCTTGGCATAACTCCTGCATTGTTCACCAGTACATCAAGCCCACGAATCCACTTTCACGATTCACGGGCTATTCGGTGCTATTTAGAATCAATAATCGTCAGCATGTCCTCTGCGGACTGCCGCGGCTGTACTTTGGGAATGGAGGCTGGATACCCGACATGTAGGAGGCCAACAATTTTCTCATCTGCCGCTAAACCAACGACTTGCTGGAATCCCTCTTCATAGTTATAGTTATTCGTTTTCCACACGACGCCGAGCCCTTGCTCCCAGGCAGCCAGTTGGAAATTTTGGATGAGGGCGCAGACCGCGCCATAGTCTTCATCCCATTGCTTTTGACGTGAGTCTTCTTTCAGAATCACAACGAGATGCGCGGGGATCCCCATGAAATCGTTCCACTTAGGCTTCCCGTGTTTTTCTCTCATCTCCTCATCATCATAGGATTGAAGCATCGCATCTGCTAATGTCTCGCGTCCCTCTCCTTTATACAAAATGAAACGCCAAGGCTGTCTGTTCCCATGATTAGGTGCCCAAACCGCTACATTCAGTAACTCAAGCAGCAATGCGTCCGAGACGGGATCCTGTTTGAAATCGCGAATGGTTCTTCTTTCTTTAATTAGTGCAGCTACCGTTCCCATTGGTTTAACTTCGGATAAGCTCATATTCCACTTCCTCCTCTATTTTCTTAGGTATGGTCTTGTCGGATTTCCGGCCTTTCCCTTTCGGAATACACATCGGTGTACCGAAGAACGGATCCCCGATAATTTCACATTCCATTCCGAATACATGCCGAACAAGCTCTGAATTAATGACATCCTCTGGCTTCCCTTGGGCAAAGACGGACTTATTTTTGATCGCCACAAGATGATGGGCATATCGACATGCGAGATTGAGATCATGGAGAACCATCACAATCGTGCGTTGTTCACGTTCATTCAGTTCAAACAACAGATCCAAAATATCCACTTGGTGAGCCATATCCAAATACGTTGTAGGTTCATCTAATAAGATGGTTTGGGTCCCTTGCGCAAGAGTCATCGCGATCCACGCCCGCTGACGCTGTCCGCCGGATAAGGAATCCACCGCGGTTTCAGCCAATTCGGTTGTTTTGGTAACCGCTAAAGCCTCATTCACACATCGCTCATCTTCTTCTGACCACGACTTCAACCAATTCTGGTATGGGTACCGGCCTTGTTTCACCAACTGAAAGACCGTTAACCCTTCCGGGGCAATCGGGCCTTGCGGTAAGATGGATAAGCGCTTCGCGATTTCCTTGGTTGGAATTTCTGCGATATGCTTACCATCCAGAATGATTTCGCCATGGGCAGGCTTCAATAAGCGAGCCATCGCACGCAGGAGTGTTGATTTCCCACAGCCATTAGAACCGATCAGTACCGTAATCTTCCCTTTGGGAATAGATAGATTTAGCCCCTCGATGATATTTTCGTTGCCATAGGTCAAATTGAGATTTCTGGTCTCTAAGGTTGGCACACTCTTCACTCCTATCTTGAATTTCGCTTGGTGTATAGCAAATAGATGAAAAAGGGTGCCCCTACGGCTGCCGTAAATACACCAACTGGCACATCGAGCGGTAGGAAGAACGTTCTTCCCGCTAGATCAGCCAACATCACGACTGCGCCTCCAAGCAGTGCCGAGACGGGTAAAAGGCTATCAAAGCTTGAGCCTACCCATTTGCGTGCCATATGAGGTGCGATTAAGCCAATGAATCCGATCGCGCCAGCTACGGAAACAGCTGAACCCGCTAACGCCACGCTGATGAGCAGCAATAACAAGCGGTTGATCTCCACTGCGCTTCCCGCGCTTGCGGCCACATCATCCCCGAGCTGTCCAATATTGACATGGCGTGCTAATAGAAATGCAAGTGGAATCAAGATGACCGTCCATGGCAGTACCGTCATCACATTTTCCCAATTTGCCGCATAAACCGATCCTGTCAGCCATAGGTAGGCTGTACCGGGATCGTTCTTCGGACTAAAAACAATCATCATCGTCGTCCCAGCGGACATGAGCGAGGACATCCCAATGCCGACCAGAATGAGGCGGATGGGTGTGACCCCTTTTTTCCAAGCCAACATATACAGAATGACAGAAACAACAGCAGCACCGAGCATAGCCGATACCGGCAGCCACCGAATGCTGATCATGCCATTGAAGTACGTGAGAAATGTCACCGCAGCCACCGAAGCTCCACCGGTTACACCCATCATATCGGGGGAAGCCAACGGATTTCGAATGATCCCCTCCATGATCGCACCTGCCGCAGCCAGCGCAGCGCCAACTAACATGGAAATGATAATTCGCGGAAGGCGCAGCTTTTGTACTACCATTGCGTGATCGTCCGCACCAATGCCTATTATGCTTTTGACAACATCAATCGGAGATATGTACATTTCCCCCATGCCCGTGCTTACAATCGCAATGGCTACGCAAACCACAAGTAACAACAGGGATATCTTTAACGCTTTTTTTTCGACTAAAAAAGAAATCTCACCGCGCCGCCATCGAACCGGAACATGACCCTTCATGATTTGATAAGCCCCCTTCGTGCAATATAAATAAAGAACGGGGCACCAATTATGGCCGTCATCACGCCGACTGGCATTTCCTCAGGAATCATAATAAATCTTGCAGCTAAATCCGCCAGTATGAGCAGAATTGCTCCCAGAACGGCACAATAAGGAATGACCCAGCGATGATCGCCACCGATGAAAAACCGAGAGACATGCGGAATAACAATGCCAATGAATCCGATTGGACCCGCGACCGACACGGAGCAGCCCGCAAGCACGACAATGAGCAAACCTGCGACTGATTTGACCCAAATCGTCTTTTGACCCAACCCTTTGGCCGTATCCTCACCCATGAGAAGTAAATTCATATCTCGCGCGATGAACCAAGCAGCTACCCAGCATATGGCCATGAAAGGAATTACTGTAATTAGCATATCCGGAGATCTTCCCGCAATGGTACCTGTCAACCAGAACAGCACCGTGCTTAGCCCCTGTTGGTTCAGCACCAAGATGCCTTGTGTGAATGAAGAGAACAGAGCTGTCATAGCTGCGCCTGCGAGCACAATTTTGAGTGGGGTCAGTCCATCTCGGCCAAAAGAGCCCAAAATATACACGGATAAGGCACCGACCGCCGCTCCGATAAAAGAGATCCACATCAAGGCTTGCATCGATGAAATCGATAACGCAACCGCTGCAAGAACAACGAATAACGTTGCTCCTGCATTGACCCCGAGCACACTCGGCGAAGCCAGCGGATTACGTGTTAGCGTCTGCATCAACGTACCTGCGATCGCTAAGCTTGCGCCAATGGCAGCGGCAATGCAGGCCCTAGGCACACGCGTTGTGCGAAGAATGATTTGATCGTTGATATTCTCGTCGTAATGAAAGATGGAGGCCCATGCCGTATGCCAATCAAACTGCGTCGCACCGAACAGAATGCTGGAAGCAAAACTTCCAAGCAGGATAAGTACCAGTGCTAACAGACCGGCGGTTTTCCATAAGCTCGTATTCATAAGGTTCATGATGACAATCTCCTTGGAACAAATTAATGCTTATATTTCAACAAAGGAATGAACATGACGTTCATCCCTGAGTGTTTTAACTATTTAATATCAAAATATTTGTAGAGATCCGCTAACATCGCTTTCGCTGCCATGGAGCCTCCCGCTAAGTTCCATGTAATCGTGTCTACTTTAAAGTATTTACCGTTCTTCACACCTTTGAGATTTTTCCAGAGCGGGTGCGCTGTCCAATCGTTCTGCGATTTCTCTACCGCAGGTTCTTCCGAACTCAAACGTGTAATATCAAAGATATACTCGCCATCCAACTGCGACATTTGCTCTTTCGTGGTGATATTCACTACAGCCTTACCTTCTACAATTTGAGCTTTCGGACGCGGTAAGCCGAGTTCCTTGAAGATCGTTCCAGCAAAGCCTGTTGCATAAAAACGTGCACTGCCGTCTCTCTCAAAGCGGATAATGGAAACTTCGGCATTGGCTAGTTTGTTGCCAGCTTTTTGTTTAAACTCGGCTACCCCTTTATCCCATTCCGCTATAATTTTCGCACCTTCTTGCTCCTTATAAAGAGCATCCGAAGCATACTTCAAATTCGCTTTCCAATCGAAAATTTCTTCCGTAATGAGCGTGGGTGCAATGCTCTCTAATTGCGGATAAATTTTCTCGTGGCGAGCTTTCGTCCCAATGATCAAGTCTGGTTTCAAAGCTACGATAGCCTCAACGTTCGGCTGCGTTTCTTCGCCCAGATTCTTAACCCCTTCCATATTGGATCTCAAATAGTTGTACCAAGGTTTCTCTTCCCATGACTCAACAGAACCGACAGGCTTGACGCCTAAGTGTGTAACGATATCCGTCATACCATTGAACAGAACGACTACCCGCTCTGGTTTTTTCTTCAAAGTAACTGTACCCATCGCATGCTTGATTGTTTTTTCTACCGCCGCCGCTGCAGCAGTCGCCTTAGCCGCTTCTGGTGACGCCGTCGTACTACTTGCATTTCCGCCTGTTGCCCCGCTGCCACACGCCGTCACGGCTAGTGCTAGCAACAGCACGATCATCATTTTTAAAGATTTCATTCGGTTTCTTCCTCCTTGTACAGCAGAGCACACACTGGTGATGAACAAGCCATCTATTTAGAATGCTAATGCTGACTCCCTATTTTTTAATTGATAATAATTCTCAGTCTCAATTATAAAGGGGTTAAAAACCATTGTACATATCCGATTTTATCCGATTCGTGTACTGAATTTATCTTCTGCGAGACGTTCGGAGGGGATAAAGTATCGGATTACAACTAATAGCCAAACATTGCTAATACCTTCCTTTTGTTTTACACTATACATAGATATCCGATGCATCGTAATCCTATAGTAAGAAGGAGCTAACCATGAAAATCAGTAAAGAACTTATGAAAGGAAGCACCGTTATTCTGATTCTGACTCTATTGGATCAGAAGGACATGTACGGCTACGAGATGACCAAAGAGATGGAGAAACATTCCGATGGCGTGTTCACCCTAAAGGAAGGAACGCTCTATCCCATTCTGCACACGTTGGAATCTGAAGGCTTTGTTGAAGCCTACTGGGATGAGAAAGACGGACGCAAGCGCAAATATTACCGCCTAACGAAGCAAGGTAAAGGCGAGCTCAAGGTCAAGAAGCAGGAATGGTCGCTTTTTCGCAATACGGTAGATCGTGTACTTGGGGAGGGCGGCGTATGAGCAGTTTTCGTCAGCATGAGGAGATTACAACTTTTCTAAAGCAAGTTTGTCGCGAAATTAAAGCAAAAGAGGTCCACAAGGAAGTCCGCATGGAGCTTGAAAGTCATTTGCAGGAGTTAATTGAGGAGAAGCTAAGTAGCGGGGGTGATTTGGATGCGGCAGTTAAAGAATCCATTGCTCAAATGGGAACGCCTGATGTGATCGGGCAGCAGTTTCATCTGGCGTATCGACCTCGTTTTAATTGGGGATTGCTGGCTGTCATTGTACTTTTTATAACGATCGGGTTAGTTGCCATATTTTCTGCTCAAACTGCCTCCTATCGTCAAAATCTCAGTTCACTTGCTATGAAACAAGTTGTTTTTTTTGGCATAGGCTCATGCTTAATGCTGTTGATCGGCTTCAGCAACTATCGTAAATTAGCTGGATACTCTTGGGTTCTCTATATCGGCACAATTATGCTGCTTAGCTATGTCCTACTATCTGGAGATATGATGAATGGCATCAGAGGTTATGTGAGGATTGGACTTATCCAGCTGAATATCACTGCGCTCTCCCCTTACTTGCTACTCATCGCTTTAGCTGGAATTTGGAGCAAACCACACAGAATCGTTGCGAACGCATCCTCCCTGCGAGCATTCATTCGAAGTAGCTGGATCAACGTAGGATCTGTCTGGCTCCCATGTTTACTCATTTTACTTACACACTCGATTAATAATTTCGTACTGCTCTTTATTGGGTGCTTGGCTTTGCTGCTGGTTTTGCAGAAAAGGCGAGCCATTCTCGCTGTGCATTTCGGTCTGCTTGTAGCTGCATTTGGCATGTTCGTTCTCAAATTAAGCTATCCGGTCGATCGCCTTTACGCTTTTATACACCAAAATCAAGATCAACTAGGTATGAATTACGTACTGACTCAATCCAAAATGGCTATACAATCCGCTGGTTGGCGGGGATATGGCTTTGGTGCTCCACTTAGTAGATTGCCTGTACTTCAATCCGAGATGATGTTCCCTTTCCTCATCTATTGTTTCGGTTGGGGGGCTGGGATTATCCTGGTAATGATGGTAGCCCTATTCATTCAACAAACCGTTAGTGTTTCACGGAAAGTGAAAGATCCCTATGGAAAAGCCATCGTATCTGCCCTTTTGGCTGTCTTTGCAACGCAATTTACGTGGAGTATGCTCATGTCGATCGGCCTAGCTCCCTATAGCTCGTTTCAGCTTCCATTCATTAGCTATACCGGGTTACTTGTCATTTTCCAATTTGTAGCTATCGGACTCATCCTTAGTGTGTATCGACGTAAAGATCTCGGTACTTCGCAGGTTACATAGGCACATAGATCGCATCTCTTTTCTCACCCACTCAGCCCCTATCCCTTACCAATTTGTCCTACGGGCATATACTTAAGGAAGAACCCAATAGGGAGGATCTGTGTGCAATGAAATCAGACCGCGTCACGATTATCATAGAAAAAGGGAAGAAACGCATTATTGCACAATCGCCAATTCATGGTATTCATAGGTTGGTTTTCGTTATCAACCATCAATTTACGAATGCTCCTAACACGACGCAGCTTGCCAGTGGTGCAGGCCGCAGCAGTGCAGCTGGCAGTAACGCTGCTATTAAATCACCGCATAGCCAGCAGCAACAAAGCGTTGGGGCAGGCGGCAAGGCGAGGAACCGGTTAGGGAAAGGCGCCAAAGGCAAGTTATCTGGCAGCAAAAGCCTCACCGAAATTCGTCGTAAAGACAAAGAAATCATCGTTGTCATTAACGATCAAATCGTTAAGCTCCCCAAACATGCGGCGAATGCTTCGGCCACCCAAGTGGCAAGCGGCGCTGGCAAGTACAGCACAAGTGGGACCAACTCCGCCATCGAAAGTCCGGGCACGAAGCAGCAGCATGCCGTCGGCGGAAACGGGAAGGCTTCCAACACTCTAGCTAGCAAGCGTAGGAAGAAGTAGCATCTAAAAGGAGCTAAGCGATTTAAGCGCTTAGCTCCTTTATTTTTAGCATCCACTGCACCTATTAGTCCGAAATTGTCTTATCTCACTGTAACTTAATTCTTGCATCCAAATGTATTCCCACAAGTACCAAACTCCGAGCTTTGTTCCGCTAGCAAACCTTTTTCAAATTCTTTTAATTGATTGTTCGGAGGCAAAGGGTTATGTGATTTGATCGCGTTTATCACTGCATTTTTCACCATGAACAAGGGTAATAAGTAGTCGATATTTCTAATTGACAAATGACTTTGAAACACGACGACGATATCCTGCTCTGGCAGAACGCATATATATTGCCCAAACATCCCTTTCGCAGCGTACCCACCAAACGTATTCCTCCACCATTGATACCCATAACCGTCTGTCTCTTGGCCAACATTCGTATCGATTTGTTTGGAGGTGGATCTATCCACCCAGTCCGATGGGACAATCTGTTGCTCGTTCCATACACCGTGATTTAAAAATAGGTACCCGAATTTCGCCATATCTCTAGCTGTTAGCCGCAAATTCCCAGGGACGCCGTCACGTAATGTATCCCATTTATAGTTGCGGATCCCCAATGGTTCAAAAAGCTTCTTGGCTGCATAATTAGCTGTACCCATGCCTGTTGATTTGTTAATAATTTCTGAAAGCAGGAGCGACTCTCCTGTGCTGTAATTAAATACGGTTCCCGGTTCATTTACTATCTGCTTTTCTAGCAAGAACTTTACTGGTTCTAGACTGCGGAACATTTCGCCTGCGGGGTCTAGATCTGTGGCGGGATTATTCCATTCATCCCATTTGAACCCGCCTGACATTGTGAGTAAGTCCCCTACAGTAATCGATTCTTTCTTACGATCGAGCGGTTGGGTCCTGTACTCTGGAAAGAAATCCATAACTTTGGCATCTAATCCTGCTATATACCCTTCGTAGATAGCAATTCCGACCAACGCGGAGATGACACTTTTCGTCGCTGAATATAAATCATAGTATTCATCTTTCCGCTTATTCGGCGCATACAATTCAGAGATTAGGTAGCCATTTTTGATAATAAGCATGCTATCGAACCGACTAAACACATCCTGTTTATAGGTCATGGTCTTATTCATCGTTTGATACAAATAATCAGAATCCATGCCCTGCTCTTCTGGTGTCGAGGTACGCCATTCATCCCCTGGCCAGTACTTGGTTTGAGAATTCGTTGTTGGATGAGATGAAGGCTTATCGTTGACCGCATGGAGAGAAACAACTAGACATGAGGCTATAAGGATTAAGCTAGTAATGATTGTAACCCGTTGACGTTTCAAGCCCATAGCTATACCTCAGATCTTTCTATAGTCTATAACCGCCCCCAGGCCACAAACAAACATAACCCTGCGAGTACATAAAACGCAACGGAAACCTTCACTATCCTTCGAAATTTTATCGCATATGTGCAAAAAAAGACCGCCGCAGCGAATTTAGCTATGCTTTGAACACTCGACGAAAAAACAGAGCCACTAAAGACAATTGAAATAACCAAGGTGGTTAAGACTAGTACTTTGAACCATAGTGGTTCTTTCAAAAATTGCTTATACATGAACTTAAACCTCTGCATATTCGCCAATCACCTTCCTCACATGGGATACACCTTACTAAGCATTCTCTGTTTTCCTAATTATGCCATTACTTTATGTTGGATAGCTACAACTATTACTAGAATCTGCTACTCTGCTAGAACTACTTCTACTTCTACTTCTACTTCTACTTCTACTTCTACTTCTACTTCTACTTCTACTGCCGCTACTTCTCCTACTTCTCCTCCCAGCGCAACCGCCCCCCTACTGCAACTAGAAACTGAGCTACCGCAACCTTTCCTTTACCTCGCTCCACCTCGGCCGAATCAAATTAAATGGATTTTATGTAGCTATTATTGATGTTTCTACTCATTTCGAAGCAAATGATGGATTTCATACAGTTAATTTCAGCCAAAAGCCCATATACCGCTAATTCTGCTTATAATAACTGTACATTCTCCATCTATTCACGAAATTTCAGGGCATTCAGCAAAATTAACTCTATATTTTCCATTTATTTACCAAAATTGCCGCCAAAGGGAGGGGAATAGAGGGAAGGCATAAGGACAAAGGGGACGCGAGGGTGAGCGGGGCGAGGAGTGCGGGACGCGAGGAAGAAGGAGGACTTCACAAAGCAAAAAGCAGCCCAAGACACCCAAGTGCCCTAGACTGCTTGTATTACTGCTTGTATTACTGCTTGTATTTCGTCCTTATTAAATCCGCTGCACCGCAAGCGGGCACTCGATCAACTCCACCTGCACCTCAGGAAACGCCTCGCGCACCATCTCCACGACGGTTTGCATCCCTGCTTCTTCACTCTTCTGGTGCCCCGTTACGATCAGTGCCTTCGCTAGTCCCATATCCGCGGCGTCTCTCACATATTCGTTCGTTTCCCATTCATTGGTCTCACCGACAATCAGCACGTCGATATCCTGACTTCCGAGGAATTGGATATGAGAACGACCACCAGACGCTCCAGGCAGTAAGCCCATACGCTTCACAGAAAGATCCAAGTCCCCGGCCACAAGCATACTTTCTATGCCCAGTTTACTTTTCAGATGAGCAACAATGGTGCGTACGGTATGTACTTCACTAGGAGGCAGCGTCAGCAGCTTCATCTCCTCAGAACTAGCATAAGATTCCCATTCTAGCTGCTTCAACATGCCTATCAGAATACCATCTGGTTGATAGCTGTGTACGTAATCGTGCAAGCGAAAAATCGCAATACCCGATTCCTCGATGAGTGCTCGCTTCTTTTCATACACAGGATTTCCGCTAAGCCACTCGCCTTCATCCATATGGTTGTAATACGTCGGTTCGTGCGTGATGATGAGATCGACACCTGATTCAACAGCTTGCTTAATGGCCGCATACGTCGTCATAAAGACAACAGCCACTTTCCGAACTTCTGCATCGGGCCGTCCGCTTTTCAGCGTATCTACTGTCTTCTCTAGTTGTCCAACGGGATCAATAAGGCGATCTAGCACCATTTGCACCGTAATCATGATAAGTGAAACCTCCCCATAGGTTTGTAATCATTACCTGCATGACCTAGGAATACAATTCATGAACTTTTCGAGATAACCATCAAACGGAAATTCCTTCTTAACAACCTTTTCCTTTAAAGCCACTAGCTCTTGCTCAGCTTGCCCAATCAGATCAACGGGATACCCGAATTGAATCGCATGAGCTGCGAATTCATCTTCATCAACAACCTGCCAGACACCATTTCTTCTCACATAATCTAGATCCAAATCTACAAAAGAAACGGTGTTCCCCTTCATTACTGCCGGCTGATTGATATTACAATAAAACTGTTCTAACCTACCGTCAACGACTTCAGCACTCACTGTAAACCAAGAATCGAATGGGAAAAATTCAATAGACCAATTATCGATCGTAAATACACTTTGCTTCGTGTAATGATGCAGCTGTCTTCCGTACTCACCTAGAACAACAATATGTGAATCCGTCTGTTCTAACAAGGTTGTGTTCCATTCGTAATGTAGACGATTGCCATATTTGAATGCCTGAATTGTGATTTGATTTGCCATTGTTTCGTCCTTTTATGTTTCAATCTGCAATCTAATTTCCTCCATGATCGTATCAGGGAGTGGTTCCTTCATCAATCGGATAAGAATGTCTTTATTAGCACCAACTTCTTTCAAATAGGACAGCAATATCGCCGCCTTCGCGCTCCTATTCATAAGCGCATAGGCCACATACCAGACTTCAGGGCTGCCAACTTGAATACCGTTCCATGAAGAGCTCGGAATAGAAGGCAGTTTGCATAAACCTCCACTCGAATAGATGGAAAGCCCTCCGATGATTTCCACCTGTGGTGCATCACAATGTACGACAAGCTTATAATCTGTGCCAAATGGATAGTCCCCACTCGTTATTTCTTCGATTTGCTCGTGCTGCAACGCATGCTTGACCTGCTCAAGGGGGGCTTCAACCATAACATCCCAATCACCAACCGTATCGGTTAAACCAAGGCTCAGCATTAACCCACTGCCACCTAACGAGTAACGAATACCAGCTTGTTCTAAGCTTCGAGTTACAGCAACTAGGCTCCGTATATCTGGATTCACTTAGAGCTCTCCTTTTTCAAAAACGAATCTACTTTCTTCTATTCTATCACGTTTCAATTCTTGTTCAATTCAAGCCCCGTAGTACGTTTCTGTTCCTTCCAAAAAGCATCCCACTTGCTTAACGTTTCCTCAATTGTCGCATTCCCTGACAGCATCACCTGGCCTGTTTCCATCGCTACCTTGTCCCAGCTGCTGTTGCCCGGATATTGGAACGGCGGTTTGAAGAGCAGGTAGGTATCTGGCTTGAGCGTCATATCGAGCAAGGTTTTATAGGGACCTGTTTGGAAAAATACATCCTTGACGGCAGAAGTATGAATCGGAATCAGGCCGTATTTTTTGGATAATTCCGTGTTTTGCTTGGCACCTGAAAGAAAAGCGATCAGCTTCCATGCTTCAGCTTTATGTTTGGAATAAGAGGCAATCCCCCAGCCAGCCCCACCTACACTTACAAGCGCATTCCCTTTGGGCCCTGTTGGTAGTGGCGCTGTCGCCCAAGTTCCTGGATGCATCTTATCCTGGATCGTTTGAATGACATCTGGATCCTGCAGCAATATTCCTGTCACACCTGAGGTGAACGCCTCCACCTGCTCTTGGAATCCCCAGTACAGAGAATCGGGTGGTGATGCATCCTTATACAGGTTCAAATATAATTCCATCGCTTTCACCGCTTCAGGTGAAGTGTAAATCGTTGACCCGTCATTCAGAAATTGACCATCATCCAGATTTACGCGATCACCATTATAAGCCCGAATCAACGTATCCGAGGTAGCAATAAAACCTTTAGCTCCACGAAAGGAAAAGCCATACCGATTCTTGGCAGGGTCTGTTAGTTTTTTACTCGTTTCATAAATCTCTTCCCAAGAAGAAGGTGGTTTAAGACCTGCAGCCTCCAACCAATCCTTTCTGTAAAACATTTGGCGTTGATACAAACCGTTAGCGATAAAGTAATTCTTACGGCCGATGACGGAGATCGATTTGGCAGCATTGGACAGCGTATTGATTTCGTCCCAAGAAGACATATACGTGTTTAATGGATCAATATAGCCCTGACTCGCCAGATCTGCGACATTAATATCTCTGACTTCCATCACGTCGAGCTCTTGTTTCACATTCAGCATCGTCTTTATCGTAATATCCGCCTGCGTAAAAGGAGGTGATATCAATTCGACATGGATATTGGGGTTCTGGCTTTCGAATTGTGCTAGCAAACTTTTCAAAATCACCGTGCGATTCGAATTCGTCAAGCTCTCAATCATACGCAGCGTTACTTTCGTTTCGCCCGATGGCGATGAAGTTGGCAAGGGATGCTCCTCACCGGAACACCCCATTACGAAGCTCGCAAGCACAATCCAATTCAGAACGATCAACCAATTCTTCCTTTCTCGTGGTTTACTACTCATCATGGTCTCCCCCCTCGTGCTCAAATGGTTAGCCATCTTGTAAAAGTTCCCCAGTTGTATCGTACACCCTTCTCTTTGCCAGCAATTCCGCACATTCGCTTGTCGGAATGGGACGGCTGTAGATGTAACCCTGAATCTCATCGCAATTGCAGGCTTGCAATAAAGCCACTTGTTCCATTGACTCAACGCCTTCGGCCGTCACTCGCAGTTTCAAACTGTGTGCCATGATAATAATGGCTCCGACGATGGCACGCTCTTTCTCATTGCTTACAATGTCATCCAGAAACGATTTATCAATTTTTAACCGTTGTATCGGGAAGTTTTTCAAATAATTTAAGGAAGAATAACCTGTACCGAAATCATCTATTGAAATTTTCACCCCTAAGGCATACAAGCCTTGCAAGGTTAAAATAACTTTTTCCACATCCTGCATCGCAATGGATTCTGTAATTTCCAATTCCAAGTACTGCGGCTCCAAGCCTGTTTCCTCCAGGATCTGTGCAACGTTTTGAATGATCTCCGAATTCTGAAACTGGTGAATCGATAAATTGACAGCTACATGCACCTTGGGAAGCCCTGCATCCTGCCATGCTTTGTTCTGCTTACATGCTGTGTATAAAATCCATTTGCCGATAGGTACGATCAACCTTGAGTACTCAGCAATTGGAATAAACTCAGATGGCGGAATGAAACCATGCTTCGGATGCTTCCATCTGACTAGCGTTTCAATACCGATGATACATCCCGAGTCCAGTTCAATTTGAGGCTGATAGTAGAGAAACAATTCATCACGCTCTATCGCATGGCGTAAATCTCTTTCTAAAGAAAGCTTTTCATATGTATCTTTTTCCATCGTGGAGTTATAAAACTTATGATTATTTCTACCGCTTTCCTTCGCACTGTACATTGCAGTATCCGCATGCTTGGTTAGACTCTGGATATCATTCCCATCCCGCGGGTACATGCTAACACCTATACTAACAGAGACATAAAGCTCGTTCTCTTCATAAAACACGGGCTTCTGAATCTGATTGGTGATCTCTTGAATGATGGTCAATATCGCATCTTGATCCCCTGAGTTCGGTATCAGCACTAGAAATTCGTCCCCGCCAAATCGAGCGATGGTACATGATTTATCCAATATATCTTCTAATCGGCGCGCCGTTTCGATGAGCAATTTGTCGCCAGCTTCATGGCCAAATGTATCATTAATTATTTTGAACCTGTCCAAATCCAGAAATAGAACGGTAAATTCCAGCTTATGTTGTCGCGCTAACTGAATTTCCTTCTCTATCACCTCCATAAACAACTTCCGGTTTGCTATGTCCGTCAAGTGATCATGGTAAGCCATATATCGGATTTTCTTCGCATTCCTCCGTCTCTGCAAGTAGTAATTAAACAAGTAGGTAATGATCGCAATTCCAACCATACTAATCAACATACTATTGCCAATGGTGTTGGCATCTTTGAACAATTCTGAGCCTGGGATCACCGCTTGTACGGTCCAATCACTGGCCGCTAATTTCTCCGCGACAACCAGTTGCATCTCGTCATTTACCTTGACCGTTTTACTATCGGAAGGATGTCCCGCATGAATGGGATTCGCTGCGAGCACGTTAGGAATTCGATAGAAGTCTCCTTCGATTTCTGAATTCGTCCTAGTTAACAATTGATTATCCGGATTCAGAACGACCATTTCTCCACTTGGTATCTCACCTATGGAACGCTTCAACACCTCAGAGCTGATCTCAATAAGAAGCACATATTTCATACCTGAACTCAATTTAATAAGCCGATTAATGGCGAACGAGGGTTGTCCTAAATCGGAGTAGCCATATCTTTTCGTAGGGAGCCATCCAATTTCGCCATTTGCAATAACCGCCCTCTGGAACCACTCTTCCTTACTATACTCGATTAATTCCGCATGAAGCGTATCCGTTGTAATTTCTTTCAGCTTCGGATCCACTGGGATCACGTGAATATTCGTAATATCACTTTTGCTAAAGAAACGAATGGCGAAACTCTCTACTATTTTATTCCTAGCCACGAATTTATCGTTCTGACTAGATAACGCGCTCCCGTATACGTGGAGTTGATTCAACATTTCATCATCGGTCAAAATACTAAAGGTTAAATCCTCGTAATTCCGAAAAATAATATTTAACGTGTCTCTGGATTGCACAACCGTTTGCTTGGTAGCTGAAGTCACCTTGTCTATGACAATTTGCTGCGAATGTGAGTACGAAAAAAAACTGAATCCAACCAAGAGAATGGCTGTACCTCCAACTGCCCAGACTAACAGCTTCAGACCCACCGACTGTACGCCCGGGGCCTTGCGAAACAAGTTAACATTATGCCTCCATTGCCTAGCTAGCCTGGAAAATAGTTGTATCAAAAGGAAAGTCAACTCCTGTCTACTCTACGGTTACTGAACTAAAACCTATCATACCTCATAAATGTTTAATATCTATATAGAAAATCATTAATAATGTATTAGCATTACAGTGATTCTGTTATTTATACATTTGTTGGAAATGCAACAAGGACTACCCTCGTTGGGGCAGCCCTTGAGATTGTATTTGGTAGCGTCCAGTTCCTTTAACTCCGAATAACCCTTTTATCCTTCGCTGCCTTAAGCCATAACGGAAATTCATTCAGCAGTTGATTATATAAATCTTCATCCGATATCTTAGCAATATCCTTGATGTGAATGAAATTAGCATTGTCTACAATTCTGCCTTCCATCGTATCCAACTTCTTCAACACTTCAAAATCGGAATCTCCGATTCCGACGAATTGCCAAAAAAGTGGTTTGAGTGAGGATTCCACGATTACTTTTTTAATTGATTTTACAACTCCGCCATCGTTTATAAAAATAACAAACGCTGGAAGCGGTGAATCCTCTTCGACTGTATATTTACGAATAACATCATTCATGACAGGAGGTTCGTTATTACGACCAAACTTATGGATATCTTTATTATTCAAAATATTTTTCACCACATATTGGTCAAAATCTCGCTCCGTTGCCCCTGACAATCGACTAAATTCGTTATCATACACCCAAATATCCAGCGTCGCATTATCATCAAATTTACATGCTACCGCCAGTATCCGTTCAACAACCTCCTGAACTGTCCCGTTCTTATACAAGAGTTGCATAGATCCTGAGATGTCGAGCACTAAACCAACTCTTGCAGCAACATTGTTCATTTTCTTCTTTTCTAATGTGATTTGAACAATCTTCTTCCGCAGATCAATTGATGAGAGGACAGGTTGCTTAATCGGCTCTGCAGTTTCCTGCACGACCTCTTCCTCCTCGATCACTAAGCCAAAGTTCGTACATAACGCCGCTAATCCGCCAAAAAAACCGCTGCCAATCGCAGTAAACTTCCACTCACCATTGTGCCTATATAACTCCCCAACGACTATTGCTGTTTCTTTCGACAAGTCCGATCCATATTCATAACGAAATAGTTCTTCATTACGATCAGCATCCATGAGTCTTACATACCGATTGGAGACATCTTTCATGCTGTATCCATTTTTTTCACCTTCGTGAATAGTTAGTGAGAAAGCAATCTTAGCTGTACTTTCTGGGATCTTCGACAAACATAAGGAGATGACTTCTTTGTCTTGCCCACTAGCTTGACCATGCGTCACTGCCCCGTTTAACGCAGTTGGATTCCCGTAAAAGATAAAGTCTTCATCTTTCTCACACCGATTATTTGCTGATAATACAAAGCAGGAACAATCTATACTCAATTTTGAGTCTGCAGACCATCCAAATTGCAATTTTAAGTTTAATAACCCTTTTCCCTTGGTTACATCTATCTTTTGTCCTTTTGACAGAAGCATGCTTTTATCTCCTTAGTACTGAAGAGTATCGTATATCTTTTCAACAGTACCATACTATCTTAAACTCTCAAAAACAAATCGTTAGACGGATTAACTGGAGGACCTCCAACTCTGCCAGCATTAATCCAATGACTAAAGCGCAGGACATCCCCACTACGGTAGACAATCCATGTAATAGCAGCGTGTTACGGCGTAGAGGCGCAATGAATAATACGCGCGACGGAGTGCAATATCGGTCTTGAGAACGATCATAAATAACTGAGTATGCAATACACTGTTTATAGGAAACACAATTCAAAGAACGGGGAGATAACGAATGATGACGAATTCTATTGAAGTAAGCGGCTTGCGCAAAAGCTTTGGCCAACAAACCGTATTGGATGGCATTGATTTAAGGGTGGGGAAAGGCACGATATTTGCACTGCTTGGGCCCAACGGCGCTGGGAAAACGACACTGATTAACATTTTGTCCACCTTATCCGAGCCAGACGGCGGGATTGCGCGAATCGAAGGGTATGACGTGATCGTTGACCGTAAAGTGGTCCGTGGCTTGATTACGCTCACAGGACAATTTGCAGCGGTGGATGAAGTGCTGACGGGACACGAGAATATTATCATGATGTGCCGGCTTGCTGGTTTAACTGCAGACGAGTCCCGCCTACGAGCAGCGGAGCTGCTGAAGCAGTTCGAGCTGGAAGCCGCGGCTGGTAAGCGCGTGAAATCTTACTCCGGCGGTATGCGCCGCAGATTGGATCTGGCGGTCAGCCTTGTCGTTAGTCGTCCGGTCATCTTCCTCGACGAACCGACGACGGGCTTAGATACGGTCAGCCGCCGCTCCCTGTGGGAGACGATTCTGCAGTTGAAGCAGCAAGGCATGACGATCCTGTTGACGACGCAATATCTGGAAGAAGCGGATCAGCTTGCAGATGAAATTGCTGTGCTGAATCAAGGACGCATCGTTGCATCCGGCTCCGCGGAGTCCTTGAAAGCCCGCGTTGGCAGCGATGTCATTGAACTCCGGAATGCGTTGGACGAAGTCATTCTATCTATTCCGACGAGCGGCACTGTTCAGGATGTTAGCCAAACATTGAATGAGATTGCGAGTTCGTGCCCGCCAGGAACACGCGTCTTCATTCGCAAGCCAAGCATGGACGACGTCTTTCTGGCGTTGACGACAACTAATCACAAGGAGGCTTCCCTCGTATGAATGATTTCCAATCGCTGAAGAACCTACAGCCGTTGAACAATACCCAACTTATGAATAAGAGCAATCTCCAAGCTATGCCAAAGCCTGCTTCTTTCGCAACAACCAACACCGTCTTCATCGGACGCAGCATTCGTCACAGCTTGCGAAACATCGAGTCGCTGATGATGGCTATTATGCTACCCATTATGCTAATGCTCCTATTTACCTATATATTCGGTGGTGCCCTTGATCCGAGCGGCAATTATGTGAACTATGTCGTGCCAGGCATCATCCTATTGTGCGCAGGCTTTGGCTCATCCAGCACGGCTGTTGATGTGGCAACCGACATGACCAATGGCATTATCAACCGTTTCCGGACGATGCCGATCAACAGCATCAGCGTTATTACCGGGCATGTCGCCGCAAGCCTTGCTCGAAACTTGCTTGCTACTTGTATGGTCATCGGCGTTGCCTTGCTTGTCGGTTTTCGTCCTAACGCTTCATTCATCGAATGGCTTGGCGCCATTGGCGTCATCATCTTATTCATTCTGACATTTACCTGGCTGTTCGCCGCGATTGGCCTCGTCACCGGCAGCCCTTCCGCTGCTAGCGGCTACGGCTTTGCCCTGCTGTTCCTCCCTTATCTGTCCAGCGCATTCGTCCCAACGAATACCATGCCATCTTGGATGCAAGGGTTCGCTAACCATCAGCCAATTACACCCGTTATCGAGACGATTCGCGGACTGCTAACCGGCACGCCGGTATTGAACAACGGCTGGTGGGCCATCGGTTGGTGCGCCGCACTGCTGATCATTGCCATCGGCTGGTGTATCCTCGCATTCCGTAGAAATGGCGGGCAGTAAAACCAACTCCTGCCCTTGCTGCACAGATTCATCCCCTGGAAAATTGGTTAGCATGGCGGTGCTGTAGTGCTGTGCGAGTGCGGGCAAAAATGCTAAAGTACACTTATTATTTTCGGGGAAAACGCCTCAAACTAGACAAATTAGTGCGAAAGTGCAACCTTTAGACCTTTTGAGAGGCCAATATGAGCTACACTGGACAAAATAGTTGCATTTTCGCACGCATTTTATATTGGGAGGTTTACTCGATTTGTATTTTTCAGAGCCATACGAGAGCATTTTAGCCCCCTCCGCCCCTGTCTGCACTGCATTCTGGCATAATAACGTTATACCATCATCCTTTACCCTGAAAAGATTCGAAATATGCCCAAATAACGTTATGGCATAGCGCTATTCATACGGATAACCAAATGACAAACAGCGCCTCGGCAATACCGGGACGCTGTTTGTTTTGTTCAAGGCACACATGAGCATAGGCATCGAGGAGGGGCTCGTCACCCCTTCGTCCCCATTGTTACTCCCCCCCCCCGCTCATTTCCCCTTCAAATACCCCTCAATCCCATCCAAAATCCGCTCAAGTCCGAAATCCAGATCGTTACCGATCGGATTCTCTACCTCATCTGTATAAGCTCCGGCCATCAAGATCGGATGCAGATTGGGGAAACGATCCGGTTTGACCAGCTGCTTCAGTGCGGCTCCGTAGGGCATGCCGCTGAACGCTTCCGGACTCGCGCCATCGCGGATGGCTTTGTCCATGTCCCTTACAATCAGACCGCATGCTCTAGAATAGCTGCTTAGAAGCAGTAGGAACGACATTTTCTCAAAATCATTCAACGGAAAATCCCTCATAATTCGCAGCATCCAATCGATCACGAAGAGATTGTTTGGTGTGAGCGGAACGCTTTTTATCGGAATATCGCTATACCAAGGATGCTTCCGGAACACATCTACACAAACCCAGACGTACTCCCTCATTTCCTCGCGCCATGGCTTACCTGAAACCTCTGGTGGAATTGGAATGTTACACACCGCATCCTGCATCAGCACGAGCAAATCTTCCTTACTTGTAATGTAACGATATAGTGACATCGTCGTGTACCCCAAGGATTGGGCTACCCTGCTCATCGACACAGCCGCAAGTCCATCGCTGTCAGCAATGGCAATCGCTGCGTCAACGATTTTTTTGATGCTAAGCTCACCCTTCGGGCCTCTGCGGGACGGCTTAACGATTCCCCAGCTTAGAGCTACACCTGAGGGTAAGCTCTTTATAATTTCATCATCGATCTCGTCGCCGATCTCCATGTTGTTCAATCCTCCATTATCCTTGCATTCCTAAAATGTATACACCGTATACAGTATATCACAATTGCTTCTGGATAGATTAGTGGAGACAACCTAAGATGTCGATCTGAAATTTACAATTTCGTAATATTAAATTTACATGTCCCTTACACTACTTTGGTATAAGTAAGAAGTAAAGAAAAATGTGGACAATAGCGAGGGGAGAATTACTACAAATGAAACGTAAATGGATCGTGTTGACATCTTTACTGCTTGCTCTTCCTGTGGCTGTTTCGGGAACAGTAACGGCTCAGCAAGTGAACGGAGTAACCTCCGAGAATGTAACGTATTCGAGCAATGGACAAGTGATTAAGCCATCTGCACCAGCTGTCAATTTGGACGGCAGTTTGTACATGCCCGTTCGAGCACTGTCAGAAGCCATGGATAAGTATGTGGATTGGGATGAGTTTCGCAACAGTGTCTCCTTGACCGATAAGCCTGTTTTGACTGGTAAATACGAGCTAAAGGCAGCCAATCTTGCAGAAGGCATCAAAATGGGCGTAGGCTCCTCGTTAACTCACCTGCCAGGTGATCCTGATAATGTATTTTATACGACGGCTGATCGCGGGCCAAATGGACAACCTACAATTAACGGTAAAACAGTGCGTACATTCCCACTTCCAGACTACACACCGACGATTTATAAAATTGAAGTTAGTAAAGGCGAAATCAACATTTTAGACAAGTTCCCTCTGAAGCTGTCAGGTATTGACCCTGTGTCAGGCAAAGCTACGATCACGGGACTGCCCAACATTAAAGGGCGCGATGAAGAGCCATATGATGCAAAAGGTGAAAAGGTACTAGCTTACGACCCGTATGGACTGGATATCGAAGGTTTGGCATACAATCCGAAGGACGATTCTTTCTGGATTTCCGATGAATACGGTCCATCCATTGTCCATGTGAAGCGCGACGGAACGATCATTGAGCGTATTGTTCCAAAAGGTTGGTCAAGTCAGACCTCCGCTTCGCTTGTTCCGTCCCGCGAGACGCTGCCTGAAGTTTACAACAAACTTCGTCAGAACCGTGGAGCTGAAGCTGTTGGCATTACACCAGATGGTAAATATATGTTCATGGCGATGCAGAATGCGCTTCGTAGTCCAGATAAGACCATGGACAATTCACGTCAGGTTCGAATTATTAAGTTTGACCTAGCGACGCTTAACCCTGTTGCCGAGTTCGTATACGTCCTAGAGGATGCGAAGCAATTTAAAGATCTTACTCAAGCCGATATCGTCATCTCCGATATGGTTGTTGTGAACGAGAATACGCTGTTAATTGATGAGCGGGATAAATTCTCTGGCGATAAAGCGCAGTTGAAACGCATTTATGCCATTGACCTATCCACAGCTACCAATATTATCGGCAAGTACGACACATCTGCAGCAGCAGGTAAAACAATTGAGCAAATGACAGTTGCTGATCTGAAAGCCAATGGTGTCCTGCCTACAACGAAGAGAACCATATTGGATGCCGTACAATTCAAGTTCCCTTATGAGAAAATTGAAGGTGTTTCGCTCATCAATGGTGATACGCTTGCCATCACGAACGATAACGATTTCGGCATTGACAGCACGACGCCAGAAAATGGCACATTGCTCTGGACATTTAAGCTGCCATACACAATTAAATAGGTTTACGTTACGAATAGGCCCGAAAGTCCTGTAATGGACAACCGGGCCTTTTTACGTCTTTTCCTTACCGTATACGCTTCGCCATATATTCCCTAGGAGATAATCGATATTGTACTTCATTTAGGACAAAAGCTTTTGACTTCCCTCGTATTCGCTTTGGAACACATTTTTCTCCACATTCACCCCGCTTACTATCCACCATCTGCAACTTGCTGTGCACTTTAACACGTATATTACTTCTGGGATCAAGGATTCCAGTGATGAAGCTTCTTGGCGTGACCCGCTAGACCAATTAACGGGATAAACTACAGCTATTTCTCAACTATTTCGCCTCAATTTCGATTTAGATGGAAAATGTACAGTTAATTTCCTCCAAAACAACCAGTTTCACTTTATCGTCTAAATTTAACTACATAAAATACATCTATACCTCATATTTCCATTAAACTGGCGAAATTAACTACATAAAATACATGTATGACTTGGTGGAAGGTGTGAATAGGGTTGGGGGGGGGTTGTTACGGTGACCGCTGTCGTGAGGCGTAATGGTAACCCACGGCCGGAAGATTTGCGAGGAATGAGTTTTCGAGTTCAGGGGTTGGGTTGGGTTGGGTTGGGTTGGGTTGGGTTGGGTTGGGTTGGGTCGGGGTCGGGGCTGGGCCGAGGATCAATTCCGAGTTTCGAATTTCGGTCCCCTAGCCTGCTCCCCGCCCTCAGTTCCCGCCACGCGATCCCTCGAGGCGAGGGTTCTTCACTTGCGTACTCACCCCATCTTACTCTTGTACTGCGTCGGGGTTACCCCTGTATGGGTCTTAAACAATTTACAGAAATAGCGATAGTCGGAGATGCCAACTGCGCCGGATACTTCATATATTTTCATCGTGGTTCGCTCCAGCATCTCGCTTGCTTTCTCCATACGAACCCGGTTCACGTATTCCAGAAAGTTCTCGCCGATCTCCTGTTTGAACATCTGACCCGCGTACGAGGGATGCATATGAACGAGCTTGGCAAGCTCTGCCAACTGTAAATCCTCCTGATAATGCTCGCGAATGTAGCGACACATCCATTGGATTTCTTTACGTACAGTTCCCGGAGGCTGCGATTGCTGATTCCACCATTCACAGATGGTGTCAATGGTTGCCAACCACCACTCACAGTACGTGTTCCACGTCGTCAACCGATCCATGCCACTCAACCTAGCAACGACTGCGTCTGGCAATCGCACAAGTTCAGGTTGCAGCATTTGTCTCGTCAAACGGAGCAGATCCCCCGGATGGATCGGTGGCACGCCTAGCGTGATCATCACACTTACTGCCTCCCGGAAAGCCTCCGCATTTTCACGCTGCAAGGCCTTGACGACTGCCGCCGTCCACTCCCTCGTCTGCTGCGCATCGAGTCGACGAAGCACGATCGAGGGTTTCTCACCCTCGGAATAGAAATACGCAGCCAGCCCATCCCTGCCTCTACGCATAAGGTCGGCTAACTGTTTCCCTGTCCATCCTGGCTTCATAAGCTCTTCTACAGATCCGATATGAACGAGGCTTTTCACAGGAGCAATGCTACTTACCGCCTCCTGCGCCATTCTGGCTAGTTGGTTCAAATGAAAGCTTGGCACTTCTCGCTTGGATCCGATTAGCAGCAGCAATTGGCTATGCTGCAGGGGCAGAATAGCTACCCCGTTACCATCACCTAACACCTGAGCATCCAGTTTGGCTTCAAGTACTTCCCCAAGCTGGCTTTGCAGCTGCACAAGTTCCTCAAGTGATGCATCCCCTTGTCCCAAGGCTATCATCGCACTTGAATCCCTATTTCTTGTCTGGGCACTTCCTGTCACACGCCATCCCAACGTAATACCCACCACATAACTCGCGGATTCCACACCCGCAAGCCATTCACTTGGCACTGGAAGCTCTTGCGTACTTCCATCACCCTCCAGCATTCGCTCTGTCCATTGGCGTTTCCGCGTCCACTCTTTTTCCCGTTCAAGCTTAAGCTGCTTCTCCAGCTTGTGATCAATATCGAGCTCTTGTTCCAGGTCCTCAGCTACCTTGCGGCAAGCTTCAAGAATTTGCTCAGGCGTTTGCGCAAGCTTAATTAAGTAATTATCAACACCAATCTCAATCGCCTGCCTCGCATATTCAAACTCACCGTAAGCGGTCAGAATAACGATTCGGACACGCGGCCACCTTTTCCGCACATAGGCAGCCAGCTCCAACCCGTTCATATTCGGCATTGTAATATCCGTGAGCAGCAAATGGGGCACTTCCCGCTCGATCATGCTGATTGCTTCTTTGGCGCTTGAAACTGCGCCCATGAAACTAAATCCCCCGTCCGACCAAGGAATACGCTGCGCAAAGCGCTCCCTTACCCATTTCTCGTCATCTACCATCAATATTTTCAGCATGATCGTCTCGTCCCCTCTCCAAGGCGCTATCCTTGCTCTCTCGGCTCTCCGGCAGGCAGATGAATCGTCACCGTTAACCCTTCATCCGGTTCATTATCAAAATGCAGCCCATACAGATACCCGAACGTCATCCGTAGTCGCTCTTGGACATTCCGCATGCCCAAATTGTTCAAGCCTTTATTCGCATTGGCTGCGCCTGTTTCCTCTAGCAATAGCTTCAGCTTATCCGGCGCAATCCCTGGTCCTGTATCAGACACTTCCAACAATACGCTGTCTCCTTCATGCTCTTTGCCACAAACAATAATATGATTGACCCCTTCTTTACTGAGTCCATAAAAAATACTGTTCTCCACCAACGTAATCAACGTCAGTTTCGGGATCGGCGTCGAATTGTAGATCTCTGGCACTGCAATATCCACGACAAATACGTCCCCATACCTTAGATTCATAATCTGTACGTAATTGTCCAATTGCGCTAATTCATCCTCGACCGTTACAATGTCTCCTACCTTGTCTGTTGAGTATTGCAGCAAACCCATCAATGAGCGAATCATCTCGCACATTTCCTGCGTGTGTCCCGTTTCCCCCAGACAATAGATCGCATTGAGTGTATTATTCAAAAAATGGGGATGAATCTGCGATTGCAGCACCTTGAGCTCGTGATGTCGTTTCTTCTCTTCTGCTACGCGCAAATCGTCAAACAAGGACTGAATGTCATCCATCATGCCGTTAAAGCCATTGGCAATATGCGTAAACTCATCATTGCGTTTGAGCTTGATGCGAGCTTCCAACTCTCCGCGAGCCGCCGCTTTGAATTGTCGCGTGATAGCCATCACAGGTTTGCGAATATAATTCGTAATCCATACAGATAGGATGAAGGCAAGGATGATCGCCACTAATAACACAAATACCAACTGCTGTTTCAGTGATTCCAGTAAAGGAAAAGCTTGCGATTCCTCAATAACGGAGAAGACGAACCAATCCCAGCGGTTTTGATTGGAGCTAAGGACCATATAGTTGCCGAATGAGGTTTGAACGGTGTTAAAGGAAGTACCACTTTGCTGAGTTAGTACCTGTAACGCCTCTTTCATTTCCAAATGATTGAGATACGTCTTCGGGTACGCTAGGTACGTGTTCGTGGAGAGGTAATCGCCCTGTCCTGTAAACAAATAGATGCGCCGCTGAATGTCCGGATCATCTTGAATAATTTGTGGACCGGTCAGCGCATTTAAGTTGACATCCATGGCCACCACTCGCCGGTTGTCGATTTGCTTAGCGACGGTGAGGACGAAGTGGTCATTGATCGTATGAGGAGGGCTCCACCAGAAGCCCGTTTTACTCGTTTGATTGGTGATCTCGGCTATGCGATCTGTCGGGATATATACACGATACCCATAAGGAGAGCTAATCTGTACCTTGCCATCCTCGATCACATAAATACTGGCGATCTCCTCCTGATGGTAGGAAAACACATTTTCCATGAGCTGGACGAAATCCTTTTCCCCCATATTATAGAGAACTGGCGTGGAGAGGAAAATCAATTGTGTTTGTATATTATTCATTAAGGTTTTAATATAGTTTTCGACTTGAACAACAGAGCCTTGCAGCACTTTTTCGTTGTTTTGCTTGATGGGCTCAAACAGCCGTTGGTAGCTGAATACGCCGATCACCAGAAACAGCACGATAACCGACATGAAGGTAAGAATGAAGAGCTTAGTGGAGACGCTGGAAATGAAGTTAGTCCTTCTTAGCCGACGAAACATGCCAGATCCCCCTATTTTTGAATATGCACTATAAGTAGTATAGAAAATTAATAGAGATTTAACTAGCTTTCGCGCTAAAAATCTCCATAACGAACAACGACGCCCAGCACTTGCTGTGGCGCTTCAAGGTATAAGTCATATGCTTCTCGGATACGCGCCAATGGCAAAATGTGCGAGATCAATGGCGCGATGCTCAGCTTCCCCTCCGCCAATAACCGAATATATTCGGCCATATTGCGGCCCTCGGTCCAACGAACAAGTCCGATCGGATAATCGATGCCCTTCCTCTCGTAATCTTCCAGATATCGCCCAGGTCCACCTGCACGGGAAATAAGGATTTGCGCTTCCTTTTGAAACATCAGCTCCCGATTGAACGCCATGCTTACATCACCTACGATGACAACCTTCCCCTTATCGCGAATCCAGCCCAACGCCTTATCGATCATCCCACTGTTGCCGCCACCGACACACAGAATGACAGCATCCACACCAGCTCCTCCGGTAATGTCCGGAAGGTTACGTACCATGTCCTCCTCTCCATCAAAAACAAACCTAGAGCCGGAGGCGGTTAGCTTCTCCGCACGCTCGGCTACACGATCCATGCCGATCACGATGTTCGCCGAGGCTTCGGCAATTTGGCACACAATCTGGCCAAGTATGCCTAAACCAACAACGAGGACGGACTCGCCGAATCGCAGATCGGCCTGTCTTAACGCATGAATGGCAATAGCGCCGAGCCCTACATGAGCTGCTTCATGGGCATCCACTTGCTCCGGCAAGGGGACCACCAAATGCTTCGGGACTTTGAGAAGCTCGGCATGACGGACAAACGGTGAACCATAACAGGCGACGCGGTCCCCTTTTTTCACATGCGAAATACCTGTTCCAACTTCCCTAACCTGACCCATGGCACTATAGCCTAATGAAATGGGCTCGTTAGACCGCATATCCTTCAGCAACATTTCGGTACCTGGGCTGATTGCAGAAAACGCCGTTTCCACTAACACGTAGTTAGCTTCCAACGTCGGCTCCTCCAGGTCAATGATATCCACGCTGCCTTCCCGTGCAATGACTGCTTTCATAAATGTTCCAATCCTCCATTACCCCTTAATTGAGCCCAGCAATGCACCTTTCACAAAATACTTTTGCAAGAAAGGATATATGATTAGCAGCGGCAATGTCGCCACAACGACGACGGCCATCTTGATCGTTTCTGGCGGTAAGGCGTCCAGTACGAGTGAATTAATCGACAGCTCCGTAGAGACATTCGGTGTTTGAATCATACTTCTGAGCACGACCTGCATCGGCATGAGTGCTTTGTCAGATAAATAGAAGATTCCTTTGAAATATTCATTCCAATGGGTTACGCCGTAGAACAGACCAATAGTCGCCATAATAGGCGCAGACAACGGTAGAACGATCCGAAATAACGTAGCTAATTCACCGCAGCCATCAACTCTCGCAGCTTCCTCTACTTCCGTAGGCAGATTCTCAAAGTAGGTTTTGACAATCAATAAATTAAAGGTGGATACCATACCGGGTATCACAAGTGCCCAGATCGAATTATATAAGCCAAGGCTGCGCACCATAATATAAAGCGGGATAATCCCCCCGCTGAAAATCATCGTAAACACAAGCGCCATCAGAATAAAATTGCGGCCTGGCACTGACTTTTTGGATAACGGATACGCCAGAAGTGTCGTCACAATCAGATTCAGCGTCGTCCCTACTACCGTGATAAATACCGTAATTTTCAGTGCTTGCGGGATACGTGGAGAGCTGAATATCTCTTTGTATGCTTGAAAAGTCATGTGCTCGGGCCATAACACGAAGCCGCCATTTCTCATAACTTCCACATAAGGTGTAACGGAGACGATAGCAACATAGTAGAGCGGGAATAACGTGATCAAGGCGAAAAAGCCCAAGATTGCATAAATCGCCACGTCTACTGCATGATCCCCTTTGGTTTTATGACTCACAAAAGACATGCGAATCCCCTCCTTTTCCAAAATTGCTGTATGCTGTTACCATATCCCCGAGCCCCCGAGCTTCTTAGCAAGCCTATTTGCGCCTATCACGAGCACAAGCCCTATGACTGATTTGAACACGCCCATGGCTGCAGCCACACCGAACTCTAGGCGCTCAAAGCCATAGCGATACACCCAAGTATCCACAATATCTCCAACATCGTAGACACGTGCATTTAAAAAGATGAAAACCTGATCAAAGCCTGCATCCAAGATGCCGCCAATGCGAATAATCAGCAGGAGCACGAACACATCACGAATACCCGGCAACGTAATATGCCAGAGCTGACGCCAACGGCCTGCACCATCCACGACGGCAGCTTCATAAAGTTCCTGGTTAATTGATGCTAGAGCTGCTAAGTAAATAATTGCTCCGAATCCAGTATTTTTCCAAATTTCAGTCAGAACCAGCAAGGGCCTGAAGAAATCCTTATTCGTTAATAAATCAATCGATCCCCAACCCATATCGCGCACGAAGGTACTGATTAAACCAGAGCCTGGAGCGAGAAAGGAAAAAGCTAAACCATACACAATGACCCATGATAAAAAGTAAGGCCCATACGTAATCGTTTGAACAGCTCGCTTAAACCATCTGACCCTGACTTCATTCAACATCAGTGCAAGGATCACATCCGGCACCATACTGCCAACGATTTTGTAAATACTAATTATTAAGGTGTTTCTCATAATGCGGACAAATTCAGGATTGTCAAAAATGACACGAAAATTATCGAACCCTACCCAAGGACTTCCCCAGATACCCTTCATAAGGTTATAGTCTTGAAATGCAATTAGAGCCCCCGCCATCGGAGCGTAATGAAACAGCGCATAATAGACCAACCCAGGAATCATCATGAGGTAAAACCATCTGCTGAGATATATGCTGCGTAGCTTACCCTGCCTCATCGGGCGTGAAACGGTAGGTTTCTCTTGTCTTGCAGCTATGGTTTCCGCCATCGCCATCTCCTCCTAGTTGTCTGATCCAGATAGAAGGCAGAAGGAAACCCCTGAACTTTCCTAGGGTTCCCCTCGATGCCTAGCCACATTTATTTGAAATCGTTCAGTTTCTTATCCTTCAGTGCCCCGTTAATTTGCTTCGTATACTCGGTGAAAATCTCTCTACCTTTGTATTTCGTCATTAGCTCTTCGCGGTATTGCGGCCAATTTTTGCCGCTCTTGTCTTCAAGCACCGCTTTAATGTGAAATTTACTCATTTCTTTGCGGAAATCTCCGATATTAATGCCGTTAGGAGGAACTAAGCTCACAGGAGGCAGCGCGTTATGCTTCGGATAGCTCTCAACCGTTTTCAAAATCGCACGATCATGCTCAGAAATACGAGAATCAATCAGCTCAAATCCAAGTATATTCGGCTCATCTGGTGTAAAGGCAGCGTACACGTTCAACCAGTTGCCAGCTTTCGCGATATCTGCTTCAAAATTAGCCACGTTCAACGTAATCTTGTTGCCGGATTTGGTATAATGCTTGCCTTCTTGACCATAATGCGTGAGCAGGAATCCTTCTTCACCTGTTAGCCAATTGAGAATTTCCAAGGAGCGCTTCACTTTGTCAGGGGTTTTGTCAGCCGTTGTTTTGCTAATTAAGATCGTAGCTTCAGGTACGTTGTATTTCCAAAGGACCGGCTTATCCAGCGGGAAAATAGGCTGCCAATTCGCTTTAGGATCAAGCGCTTTCGAGCGGTTTTGTACGCTAGTCGCTAAGCTGTCCAAGGCAACGTTTTTATCGCCGCTGAAGAACATGCCTATTTTACCTTGAGCAGCTTTATCTAACTGCGCAGGTGCTTTATTCAGGAACCAATCCGGATCTACAATCCCTGCATTGTTCCACTCCACGACTTGTTCAAGAACACCTTGCACCTTAAGGTCAGTGCGATTATCAACGTAGCTATTGTCAGCAATTTGGAAATCCGCGACGAACCCGTTGTTTAACCATTGTGGGAAGTCGAAAGGCAAGGTTACACCACCGCCTGCTGTTGAGAAACCATACGTATCTTGCTTCCCGTTGCCATCTGGATCACCTTTGGTGAATTGCGTCATGACATTGGTCAATTCGGCGTAATTTTTGGGGGATTTAAGTCCCAGCTTATCTAACCAGTCCTGACGGATGTACCAAGCTATATAGGTATTACGTTGAAAAGGATCAATAGCACGCGTGAATTCACCTTGTTTGAGCTGGAACGAGTCTACTTCATCCTTGGACACCCATTTGAAGTAGTTCGGTACAGCTTCTTTCGTGAAGTATGGCGTTAGATTAGCCGTGATACCATCTGTAATGTATTTCTGCGACTCTGCACCGCCCGCGATGAAAAGATCAGGAGCAGCTCCTCCAGCCAACGTGGCATTGAGCTTGTCATGGTACTCTTTGCCGAGTACCATATAGTCAATTTTCAAATCTACGTTGAATTTCTCTTCGATAGCCTTCTTCACGAAATCTTTGTCCCCAGAAGGTAAGGTCACATTCGCTAAGTATCCGCTGGCTACAGACCAGTTCAATGCGAGCTTAGCTGGCTTGGCTGTTCCCGTAGCATTGGGGGAACTTGTTGCCGTTCCTGATGTTTCTGTGGCTTTATTATCTGAGCATCCTGTAAGCGCAAACATGGTGGCGAGTCCTAGTAGCGTCAATTTTTTCATTGTAAAAGCACCCCTCCTATTTATACTTTCGTGAGCTGTGTAGCGTGATGCGAAAAGCGTGATTCGTAAGGCGTCAGACGGAAAACGTAACTTGTAAGGAAACGTGTTGCGAAAACGTAACATGTAATGCGTGAAACGGGAAACGTGTTGCGGAAACGCTAAACATTTGATGCTTTGCTGCTAGTTTAGCTATTTGGTAACGTTTACTTGTTCTTAGTATAGGTCGGTTACATGGGCGAAACTAGCAGACGATTTCAAGAAATAGTGGAGATAATGCAGAAATGAGTTAAATGTGTGGAATTCATTGGACGTTGTCGACTAACTCGTCTCCACATTCCCTTGCTTCGCTCACACAAGTCGAAAAAATCGACTTACGCACTTCAAATTCCCCTGCTTCGCTCACGCAAGTCGAAAAAATCGACTTACGCAATTCCCATGCCCTTGCTTCGCTCACGCAAGTCGAAAAAATCGACTTACGCACTTCCCATGCCCTTGCTTCGCTCACGCAAGTCGAAAAAATCGACTTGCATGCTTCCCATGCCCTTGCTTCGCTCACGCAAGTCGAAAAAATCGACTTGCATGCTTCCCATGCCCTTGCTTTGCTCACGCAAGTCGAAAAAATCGACTTGCATGCTTCACATTCCCTTGCTTCGCTCACGCAAGTCGAAAAAATCGACTTACACACTTCCCATGCCCTTGCTTCGCTCACGCAAGTCGAAAAAATCGACTTACGCACCTCAAATTCCCTTGCTTCGCTCACACAAGTCGAAAAAATCGACTTACGCACTTCCCATGCCCTTGCTTCGCACACGCAAGTCGAATAAATCGACTTGCATGCTCCCCATGCCCTTGCTTCGCACACGCAAGTCGAATAAATCGACTTGCATGCTCCCCATGCCCTTGCTTTGCTCACGCAAAAAAACGCCGCAACCTCCCACAAAAGGAGACTGCGACGTATTTCTTTACTCAAACTAACCGAGTTGTTTCTCGTTCGATAAAAATAAGCGGGACTTCAAATTCTCGCTCCTCGCTTGCTTCTACGGCATGTCCAAACTTATGAAGCAGTTTATGGATGGCCATTTGCGCCTGAAGCTCATAAGGAATGCCCCAACTGGAGATGCCTGGGTAACTATGCATAGCCATATAGTCGTTATTAATACTGATCATTTGTAGTCGGTTTGGGAAGTCGATCTTTTGCCTATTGGCAGCTGAAAGCAGCTTTAATGCCACGTGATCATCGAAGGCGATAATCCCCGTTCGCTGCGTTGGACCCGCCATCACCTCATGGAGAAATGCGTCCACGTCCAGTTCCTTCATTTCGACGATGCGATGAGGAATCTCCACGGTCAGTTGTTGTAAACCTAGATGAAATCCATTCCGCCGCTGTTCATCAATCACATTCGAGTGCTTGCTGCCCACGTAGATGAGCTCATCGCAGCCACGCTCCACGAGCAATTTCGTTGATTGTCTGCAAGCCTCGGCAAAGCCTAAATTTACAGCACCAACGGCAATACCCTCAGGCCAACCCCAGCCATTAATGAGCACTAGCGGTGTGCCGCTATTTACGATGGCGCGTGTGGAATCCTTCCCCATCGCTAAACCATGACAGATGAGTCCATCCACTCTTCGCTGCAGTAACACTTCTAAGTTCCTTCGTTCAATGGTCGGATCGAATCCGCCTGAAGAAAATACGGATAAATGATAGCCCGCATGATGGGCTTCCATCTGTAGAACCTCCGCTAACCGTCCATAATAGCTCGTCAACCCAGGAACAATGAGGCCAATTTCAAAGGTTTTGTTACGACTCAATCCTGCTGCCATGGTATTCCGTCGATATCCTAATTGCTCTGCCGCCAATTCGACTTTGCGAATCGTCTCCTTAGACGAACGAATCCCACCTCGATTCAGCACATTGGAGACTGTGGCAATCGATACACCAGCTGCTGCTGCCACTTCTACAATTGTGACTTGTTTAGGTCTACTCATTTATGTTTCAACTCCATCGGTTAAACGTTTAACTAGCACCTTTAGATTAAATTGAACCATTTAAGCTGTCAAGCGAAATCCTATGGAAATCCCGCTCCTTTGCAAAAAAAGAATCGTCCCCAGGCCATAAACTATGCCTTAGAAACGATTCCGGTCATTCGTTAATCCTAATTAATGTGGATATACGGTCTCAAATTCATCGCCGCAAGGACCGCCGCTTGGGTTAATCTCCAAGGAAACAGCTTCCCCATTTGCTCGATACAAAGGTCGGTAATGATTGCTAATATGCGTCGCAGAGGCATTGGCATAATGGCAAATGAATGCGCGGCGGAAGCGATCCTTGGTCTTATTTCGATAAGAACCATGAATCAGATTGCCATTGAAAAAGAGGACATCACCGCGATCCATGATGACCGGCATCGCCTTCTCGTCCTTCGGCGGCTTCACATAGTGAGTCGTAAAGGATTCCTTCGAATCTGCGATATCGGGGCATGAGATTTCGAGCGCATTCGTTTTCGGTACAACGAGCAACCCACCATTTTCCTCATCGGCCGCGTCAATAGCTGTCCAAGCCGCAATACAATTGCCTGGCTCCACCTGCAGATAAAAGTTATCCTGATGAAGCGCCTGCCCCCGAGAGCCTGGCGGTTTGTAATAAAACATACTTTGCGCAGCAAGTGCTTCTTCCTCATATAAATCTGCTAGGACCTCTAATACCGGCTGATGCAGCATGAAGGCTTTCGCAGTCTCATTAAACCGATGCGGGTGCATGACACGCGGGTAGCGTTTCAGCGGATCGACGACCTCCGTCGATAGATCTGGTTCAAAATATCCCGGAACCGTCTGATCGCTGATCGCTTCGAAGGTTTCATCAATTTTAGCCAAATCATCCCCTGAAAATAGCCCCTTCACGATCACGTAACCCTCAGTCTCAAAATGCTGTTTCTGTTCCTTCGTTAATTTAATAAGTGATTGTGTCATCCTTATTCCCTCCAATTGAACCTTTATTTCTTTGTCTCTAGCATATCGAAATAACCGGTCACATAGAAGTAATAATCTTGCTAAACATTCCTACAATCCTGCTATTGCATGGTATACTTAATACCATCTTATTCACCTTAGGGAAGGAACTTATCTTTATGATACTGGATGTTAATGCACTGCTTGCCGGTCACTTCATTGAACCTGATACGTACGCCGTTAAACGCCCCCATGGTCACAATGATTGGCTAGTCATGTTCACGTTGGAAGGGTCTGGCTTCGTCAAACAACACGGCATCGATCGTATTTGCAACAAAGGCGATATCATCTTACTTGCGCCTGGCACCCCTCATCATTATGGCACGATGAAGAGCCAAACCTGGCAATTCGTTTGGGCACATTTTCCTTCCATCATCACGGAAACTAACTTGCTTCCGCAGGAAGATCAAGTCTTCCTTACTATAGAGAATGATTCCTTACAGGAACGGATTTATACAGCATTTGCCCGTATATTGGCAGATTCACGGGAACGCGGCGAATATTGGTTCGAGCTCTGTTGCAGCTCCTTGCGAGAAATCCTGCTGATCATGGCGCAAAAAAGCATACGCAAAATGGACCCCCGCATCGAAGAAGTGCTTCATCTCCTATCTCAACAGATGCGCGAACAGATTCGGCTTGAGGATCTTGCCCAGACCGTCGGTCTTTCCCCGTCGAGATTATCTCACCTTTTCAAAGAGAGCACTGGCTACTCCATTATCGATACATTGAATCGCATGCGGATCCAACAAGCAGTTATGATGCTAGCCCATACGGGACGCAGTGCGTCGGACGTTTGTTATGACGTTGGTTTTCAAAACTATAACCATTTCACGAATCAGTTCCGTAAATGGCAGGGCATGACCCCGAGTATGTTTATGAAAAATCCACGTTAACATTATTTTCTTTTATTCCTATCAGAATACTATGAATTAGTATATAATGATGTTAATCAGTATTCATTGTGAATGGAGGATGAAGATGAAGACCCAATTTTGGCGTGGTGATTACGAATGTGTAGATGAGGTGCCCTTGCATTACGTGCGGGGTAATCAACTAGGAATTCTGCTTAGTATTCTGGCCAGTGTTCTTAGTCAGCAGCTTTGGATTCTTATCCTTCCGTTAATTGTTCAGCTAATTAGTCGTACTTACGGTGTCAAATACAATCTATTTGTCCGGCTGTTCTCTCCACTTTTTCCGGTTAGCACACGAACGGAAAGCCGCGAGCTGCTGCGTTTCAACAACTTGTTAGCCATCCTTTTTCTCATCGTTACAATGACGGCTTTGCTTTTAAATATCACGACGCTTGCGTACATCACATTAAGTATGTTAACAATTGCTGTCGTGCTGGCGTTAAGCGGATTTTGCTTCGGATGCTTCATCTATTTTCAATGGAAGCAATATTGGGCGCGGAAAAGAAATGCTTAAGCGGTCAAAGCTGCCAACTTGGGACGTACCGATAGAAATAGTTGCACATTTGCACGCATTTCCGATCGAGTGGTTCAATTCGATAATAAAGGATGCTCTATTGTATTTTTCAATTCTGGGCGTGGCACCTACTCTACGATGGTCAACGCCATCACGATCTGTGAGAACCGCTAATTGGATGACCTGATGCTTTTAACTGTAGGCCGATCCATAGAAACAAGGAAGGTACTACAAAAAACCAAAACGTAGTATGTGGTCCAGGATCCGAATTTAGCGCATCTACCAATCCAAATATATACAAGTAATATCCTAAAAATAGCATCCAATTCCATCCCATCATACTCGGGAACATCCATGCATATAACCCAATTATGAAACCGACTAAGCTTACAAATGAGACGGATAGAAGATTCCCAGCGACTGAACCCAGGGGTTGAAGAAAGATGTTCCCAAGTACTGTATAGCCAACTACGACTAACAGCATCACGACAATCAGTAACACCGGGTGATTACCCATTCGAAATAATATGCCTGTCATCACTAGGATAAGTACATGAAATACAAATGATAGTAGGATATTACGCAAACTCATTGCCCACCTCCAAAACTGTTTCAACCATGAAGAATAAGGGTAGGTGTTAACTGATCAAGAAGCCTTGTATGGAGGTAAACATAATACATACTGAGGCTATCATAAAAATATATCCTATATAGCCCTTTCGAGCTTTTTGAAGCTCAATTAGTCCTACTACTAAACTGAATACAGAAAGGCACAACATTAAATACGGCATGAGTTCAAAGTTTTGAGTCACTGTGCTATAAAGAGAGAGACCAATAATAACTACCGCTAAAATTACTTTACTTATTTTTAAAAACATAATCCTCCTGCTTCGTAACCCGCATATAATCCGAATCCGCATTAAGTTGACGAAATGGTTCGAGGTCAGTTTCTTCCCATTTACTTTCCTTATTTTAACATATACACCGAGGTTTTGTCTGACTCTTCCCTTTCAGTCCGTGAAAAGCACAAAAAAAGCTGGATCTATGACCACAGCTTCTTCATTCATGCGTTTATCCGAAAGGAGAAATTAAACATATTGCAGGCAATACTTCAACAATTTTCATTCCAATATGGATACATTTATAATTCGAACATTATCCGGTAAACAGGTTTACTTCTAATTTCATTGTTAACGCAATAAAGAATAGTATTACCCAAATAGATCCCAAGTATACATCAATGGAAAAATTATTTCTTTTCCCTGATACTTTGATTAGATCCATTTGGCATAACAGTGCCTTGGCTTACCATTGTACATTGGCCGGGTGAATTGAAGGACGAACCCTGCGGCTTCCAGATTGTGTTTGCTCACCACATTGTCGGGATGAACAGTGGAATAGAGGTATCGGCAGCCATTCTCCCGCGCTCGCCCTTCCCGCAATTCATGGAAGTAGCGTTGCAATCCCTGGCCACGAACGGTTTCATGGACGATCGTTGCATCGAGAATCGCTACGTATGCTAAATCTGACTCAGGCACCCCAAACTCCCTGCCCAGATTACTTTCGCTCGAACCCGGAAACGCCAGAGCGGAGTAAGCTACAAGCTTCCCATTATGAAAAGCGCCGTAGATTTCACCTTTTTCCTCGATATGAGCGTTCAGGTACTGTTCATCGTCCTTCGCAAAAAGTTCTTGTGATGCAAGACGAGATACAACATCAACCATCAGTGCTCGAATAGCTGGAACATCCATATGGCCTAAACGACGGATTCCCATATCAGCAATGTTTTGAACCAACATAACCAAAGCTCCTTCATTTATGATGTTAATTATTTACTAGGCAAAGGTCTTCCTACTAGAAAAATTAGAAGGATCATCCCCATGTACCCGAAGAGGGGGTATAGATATGTAAGAAGCGAAGTAAAACCAACCTGACTAATGCCTAAACAGATCAGCAAAATACCCAGAACGACCCAATTGCGTGGCAGTGGATGTATGCGCCCAATATGTCGGGTAATTCCGAATACATTTCCAATTAACGTTGTTACGATTTCCCCGTAAATAACCAGGATGAATAGAACATGGAAGAACCGTCCAAACCCACGTATAATCTCAGCCATCGGAATTTCAAAATTCAAAATTTCCGGCATCCGCGAATGTATCGCCAAATGACTGATCATCAGCATAACACCAAGCCCAATCCCTCCCCACAGGCCGCCCCATTTCAAAATGCTCTCATCCTGCACCTCACTGCCTAACGGCACCAAAACTGCTTGAGCAAAGGCGAAATTTAAGGCGACATACGTAAACGGACTCATGATCCATTTCAAATGGGTACTTGCTTGCAGCTCTTGCCAATTCGCAGCTCCCCCAATCCCGTCTAACCCAACAACACGGATGATCACAAGCACCATGAAGAACAGCATCAGCGGCATCACAAGAGAATTAATGGCTAGAATCCCGTGCATATCTTTGCTCATAACCAAGTAGCACAGTAACATGCTAATGATGATTCCAAATTGATATGGCAGTCTCAGCTGCTCCTCGAAAATAGAACCAGTACCCGACATCATCACAGCGGTCACGCCGAATAGGATGATAAACGTCAAGGTATTCGCGACTTTTCCAAAAAAACCACCAAATAAATAATCGTTCAGCTCCTGATAAGAAGACGCCTTAAGTCGATGCGAGAGGATCATCATTTTCGTCCCAATCCATATAAAAAAGGCCGTTGCAATCCCTATACCAACTCCGCCATACGCTCCGTAGATCGTGAAGAAATGCATAATGGACTGCCCCGAGGCAAATCCTGCCCCCACCACAGTCCCCATATACGTAGCGGCGATTTGTAAAATCATGAGCGTTTTTGACTTCATAGCTCCCCCATAGTCAAGCAGTATCTTGTACATCTCCATTGTATGTAAGATAAGCTTGTATATGTCAGTCGACAGGAACTATGTGTTGTTAAATATGATTGGCCGTACTAGCTTCCGAAATAAACCAATTAGGCATACATTTCTCAAAGTTTTGATGGTCATCTAATACAACCCGAATCCTACCCAACATGGATTGGAGTTGCTCAGGAATCACCTGCAGCGTCCACGTAACTGTCGGAAAAATAATCATAGCCGTGTAAAGCGCGTACAATCGCCAGAACTCCTCCGGAACATTGCCATCAAAGTAACCTAGTATTTGCCCCCTACAGAAAGGGATACTAATTTCGCGGCTAAAATAAGCAATTTTCAAAAAATCATGGTAAGGGTCTCCCCAGTCGTATCGGTTAAAATCTATGACCCCCGCGTAGCTGCGATTATGAATGAGCAGATTGCTCGTGTGAAAATCATCATGCTGAAAGCGATTGGGGCGATTGCGCATGTACTTTGCATTGTGATTAATAAAAGAAATGATGGAGCCCTCTTCGGGCAGCTTAACACCGCATTTGCGATAGCTCTCATATTGACGAATATGTTTGGAGAATCTGTTATCATACCAGTCTTCGGAGTGAGGAGCAGGTATGTCATGCATAATACGCAGCTCTCGTCCAGCTTCTAGACCAACTTGGTATTGTTCATCATCCGATAAGGAAGGTAATACATCAAAGGCATCCTCGCCTTCTATATAACACAGCAGCATATAGCAAATATCGAGCGATTCGATCGAACCGAATTGCAGGGGTTTCGAAGTTTTTACCCCACGATCAAATACGTTAGCGACAACTTCGAATTCTGATTCCTTCCTTTTCATTTGCTCCAGAGGGGCCGTGCGTAAGACATAGAGAGGTGCTTCGCTATTTTCATATACAAAGTACTTACTATCGAAGGAGAATCCTTTCGTAATCCGTGTCATCTCGGTCACGTTATTCAAGGATGGTAGGTGCTTCTGAAGATCAGATAGATTCATAGGAATGCTCCTTTGGATGAGAAGATTTCACAATATGATCATTTTATTCGGTTTCCAAAAATTACACAATCCGATATAAAGATAGCCACTACCTTTTATGCCGAACACGTTCTACGATAAGAATTGAAACGTGTAAGCGTTATCATAACGAGGAGGTCATTTATGTCTAATTCCATGAAGCCCCCAACTAGATCTGCACAATTACAAGTCGCAGTACTCATTATGATGTTCGTTCTTGCACTCATCGTTCCAGTGCACAGCTATGCAGCTACCAGGAGACTATGTTCAAATCAAAGACTTGATAATAACAAATGCGAAGAAAGGGATTATGCAAGATAACGCCAACAATGGTTTGATTGATGGCATTGAAGTTTACAATATCGGCGAAGAAGGCGTCCACTATCGTGATGGGAGCTCGAATAATACAATTCAGAATTCCTATGTTCATGATACGGGCACACTTACCCCTGATTACGGTGAGGGCGTATACGTCGGATCTGATGTAGGCAAATGGGGAACGTACAATGCGGCAACGAACAATAACAAAATTAGCAATGTGACCATCGGACCGAACGTTAGGGCTGAATCTGTGGACATTAAGGAAGGTACGACGGGGACCATAGTGGAAAACAGTACGTTTAACGGTACAGGAATCAGTGGCGCGAATTACTCCGACAGTTTTATGGATGTCAAAGGAAACAATTCGATCATTCGGAATAACACCGTGAATCGGAATGGAAATTCTGTCATTGTGGATGCTTTTCAGGTTCATGAACGTTCGACAGGCTGGGGCTTTAACAATGACTTCTACAACAATATAGCCAATATGGATACGAGTACACCTTACGTTGTTAATGTGGATGGCGGTTCTGCTAAAGCATGTGGAAACACTCGCAGTCCTTCCGGCAATATGTATGTGGGCAGCATTACCACTTATATAAGCTGTTCGGGTGGCGGGGGCACAAGTCCTACCCTACTGGGTGTATCCGCAATAACTGATAGTGGTAATGATGGGAATGTTGCGTCAAATACCATTGACAACAGCTTGAGCACGCGTTGGTCTTCACAAGGTGATGGACAATGGATTAGGTACGATTTGGGCTCCAGCAAAACGGTTGCTTACTTGTCCATTGCTTTTCATCAAGGAGACGTGCGTACCACGACGTTCGATATCCAAGTATCCACCGATGGCTCGGTGTGGTCAACGGTCGTGAGCAATAAAGTGAGTACGCTGACACTCTCACAAGTGCAATACGATTTCACCGACACGATAGGTCGCTATGTTAGGATCGTTGGGCATGGCAACTCATCCGGCAATGGATGGAATAGTATCACAGAGGTAGATATGTACGGATATTAGTTGAGTTTAGCGTTATTACAAGCTGTCCAATAAGTAGATATTTCTACTATAGGGCAGCAGTCTCTAGAATCCGTCTATCCACCTGGCGCATATCTCCTTTGCCCAAGCCCAGCCCGAATAAAGCAGGAAGTAATTGGTTATCTTATGAGACATTAAGCTGTCGGGAGAAGATATCCTATGCCGCATAATCAAAAGTTCGAGTCAGCTACCATTAAACCTCGATATTCAAAAGGAAAAATTTCCTCATTCGGGATTAATTCGGTATATCCGCGCACCCCTTGGATTACAGCCATGTGGTCCGTTACCTTTCCAGGGTTTGGGCATATGTTTTTAGGTAAATATTTGCATGGTTTTGTACTTATTATTTGGGAACTTATAGTAAACAATCAGGCGCATATAAACATGGGTATTGCCTTATCCTTTCTTGGCAGGTTCGATGAAGCAAAGGCACAACTCTATCAGGACTGGACTCTGCTTTATGTCGCGGTTTTTGTATATAGCATCTGGGACAGTTACCGTTGTTCAGTTGAGCATGTTAAAAGTCACATTCTGTCCGAAGTTGAAGATGCACCAGTTACACCTTCAAATGTTAGCTCTTTTGACATTCTCGTCCTTGACAAGAAAACCCCTTGGGTAGGAATGGTCTGGTCGGTTTTATCACCTGGCTTGGGGCAATTATATGGTGGAGCTACAATTGTTGGCACATTTATTTTGGCCTGGTGGATATTTGTCTGTTATAAGGCCGTGGCTATTCGTTCTTGGCTCTATTCGTTTCTTGGAGATTTTGACGGTGCCTCCGCAATTGTAGATTGGCAGTGGTTTCTTTTTCTCCCTTCTATGTACGGTTTTGCAATTTACCAGGCGTATGCAGCCGTATGTGAAACAAATACTTTATTCGATATTGAGCAAATACGATACCTTAGAGTGAGGGATGAAAACTTGGCACAACAACCCACAACGGAAATCAATACCGTACAAATCATTGCCACATTTGAACATTCCCCTTTTGTAGAGATTGCAATTCATGAAATTGAGAAGTTAGGGGTGCCAGCGCAGAATATCGTTGCATTGCCTATAGAGAACCTTGAATCTGAAACACATATCATTGACTCTATTCATCGGGTCGATGGCAGAAGTATTCTGGACGGTGCTATGATAAGTGCAACCCTCTTTTCGGTTATAGGAGCTATCTATGGATTCGTATTATACTGGGGACCCATAATTTGGGGATTGCTTGGCTTAACAGGCGGCTTCTTCTTGGGATTGATGATCGAACTAGTGATCAATAAAAAGAAAATTAAATTTTCTGCAAGCCGCAAAAGCGAAGTTATTATAGAGATAACTTGTACTGTCTCTCAGCAAAATCAGTTGATTAAACTTCTTAAATTACGCAAAGCAAGCGGATTCGTAATTATGCCTCTACGATTACTCTCTAATTCATAAGCGCCATTATAAGATGACCTCTGAATAATCGGAAGTCATCTTTTTCAATTGGATTTATGATCATAAATGCAATTGAAACTCGCTTTCTTGCACTAAGTTGTGTGTATCACGGTCACCTTATGCCACTTACCTTGAAAATTCTTTTGTACGACTCGTTTTTCATATATAGCAGCAAGATGCTTATTCTCTGAGAAATAAGGGGTTGGCCTAATGATAATTTGGAGTACATCATCAATCCCACACGGGGTAGCTAACCGTATATGATCCTGATCGTCTAGCGTCAATCCTAACGCAGTTGCTGTCTCAGGGAACTTGGACATGGCATCTGTAGAAGACGAATAGGGGGGATTGTCATTAACCACATGCATTCTTGCCTGGTTTTTTACGGACCAAGGTACGTTTGGAATAATTTGTTTTAACTGTTCTTCCAATCGTTTCTCGAGATCCTCACTTACATTTGCAGCATCATAATAGATGACATCTACATCCGAGAGTGGTGTTCGTTCGTTATATTCATGAAGAGTATCCCAAATCTTCGAACGAACAAAGCCTGCACAAACCCACCAATCAGAGAGCCTTAAGGATCGAGCAGCCCTAAGGACGTCCATCATCCATTCATCCGTATGCACTAGGCCAATAATATCTTCTTTACTTTTCATCAACTCCAAAGCCCCCTCAACAAGAACATATATTCCTATATTATAAAAGGCAAAGCATTTATTGTAAAGTTATCCCATTTCTCTACTCATTAGTTGAATGAAAAAAAGAACCGCCAACACTATGCGAAATTCGCGCTACTGTTGGCAGTCTTTTTTAAGCAGTTATTCTACTTTCATGTAATACAGATTAGTAACATCCTCTTTTACAATGGTATGTGTGCCAGGTGCAAGTGATACACTGACAATGCCATTCGTCATTGCATAACTTGTTCCATCGATCTTAACTTTTAGCCCGTTTGCTGGATTAAACACTAAGGTTAATGTTTTAGCTGTTGTTGTGGTAAACCCAACACTGGTTGAGCTCTCCATTTTTAAACATTGCGTTAGGGTCAAACCATCATATACCACTGTTCCCTTACTAGTTGAAAGGTTCCCTACAATTGTGAAGAAACTGCTTGTTTTGCCATTTGTAGTAAAGTTATGAACAATGGAAGTCCCTGGTGTAGTTGTTGGCGCTGGTGAAGTTGTTGGTGCTGGCGTAGATGTTGGTGGTGTTGAATTACCTCCAACAGAGACAAGTTGCGTTGTGTAATTTAGAATTTTAGTCATTAATGCTGAATTGAGGTCAGATGATGTGTCATCAACTGAATCATTGAATGCCCATGTAAAGTCCCCATTACCTAGGCGTCCAGCCTCTGCCGTAACGACTTGTTCAACAGTGCTAACACTATCAATGTCCGCTGCATTTACTCCTGTATCGATCGTTGTATCGAAGTTATTATAAGATGTTCCACCTACTAATGCTTTGTATGAACTTGGAACTGTTTCGTTTCTTGTCGAAGCTAAATAGGCATCAAATGATGTTGCATTAGCCGGAGCTGATCCTGCATTGGAATTTGCATAAATAAGACCTCCAACAAGATCTACGACACTATTATTGTAGGCTTTAATCATACCGCCATTCTCACCAGAGAATGTACCTACGGCCCCGCCGGCAATATCAGTACCTTGTAAGGAAATCAACATTGGATTTTTAGAATGTCTGTAATAGTTTGATTCTACAAAGGCCGAGCCTGCTGTTGTCATACCAGATCCATATTTGGAGACGCCATCAAAGAAATTATTATAAATATGAATAGTTCCTTTTCTTATACGTGGATGACGTGAGTCAGAATGGTCAAACCAGTTATGGTGGAATGTCACAAAGAATTCAGATGATTCACTTAAACCGATTAAAGCAGCTTTTCCGGAATCCCAGTAATGATTGTATGATATTGTCGTATACGTTGATGCGCCTTTAAGGTCAGTTGAACCATCACCTTTGGCTTGGTCAGCATCTCCGCCTGCTTTTCCATACGTAATATCATTATTATGCACCCAAATATTCACATTACCTGTATCCATTGAAACGGCATCGTCTTGGAATAACAGGATACCAAGGTTTCTTACTTCTACATTACCGACATTTCTAAGTAGAAATCCCCATCCATAAACAGTAGCATCGTTTCCGATACCTTCAATTGTCGTATTCATTCGCGTATAAGCTGAAGCACCTTTTACTTGAAGAAATCCACTGCTATTAATGGATGAACCCATGTTAGAATCTGTCACTTTTCCAATAAAACGGATTGCAAGTGGTGTTTGATCGTAACCTTTTTGTCTTAATGCCAGAATTGCACCTAAACCAACAGCTGTTTGTTTAGCACCTGAGCTACTGGTTATCACATCAAGAGTTACTGTTTGAGCAGTCGCAGACGTTACATAAATAACTTGAGCACCATTCCTAAGTGTACCATCTTCATTATAGGCACCTGAACCTGTGCCAAATGTTGATTGATTTGCAAAAGCAAATCCAGATCTGTCATGTGCCTTTACTGTTAGCGTACTTGAAACATTACTTTCTTTTGAACCATCGGACAGTACGGCTTCAACTTTCATTACATAATTTCCAGCTGCAAGCCCTACAGCATCAGCTCTCCATTTGGAAGGGTATTGCCGGATTAATTGCGTATCCATTTGTTTATATTGAGAATCTGCTGCACTTGCAGGTTTCACATATACATTATAGCCCTGAGCATTGCTTACAGGTGACCATTCTACGAAGGCCGTCTCATTCCAGCCTCCACTGCCCGTGATCGAAACACCGATAGCATGTACGGCCTTACTGGCTACTCCGCTTGCGATAATAGATAGCGCCAAAGCAAACAATAAAACGTAACTCGTTACCTTTGTAACATTTTTTTTCAATGTAATTCCTCCCACGTATAATTGTTCTAACGCATCAGAAACCGCTTACAAGTTTACACATCCCCCCTCACTTCATCCAAACTCAGACTCAGCTTATCAGTTGAGAAAGAGGTTCCGAAACAATCATTTGCTCATATTTTCCATTTTTCTGAGCTAATGATTATCGACGCGAAATATGATACTCCCTACAAATCTTCAAAATACTGGAATCCTTAGAAGTGAACGCAAAAAAACTACCAACTCGGTTGGCAGCTTTAGATCGGCAAAAATGATTTCGCCCCTACATTTTAGATAACACAATAGAAACAATAATTCCGGCTATAGGAATCCAAAACAGATAGGATTTAAAAAGTCTAATCAACCGGTTGTTTTGCGTATCCAACATTTGTTTGTGATCATGATTCATTTGCATATCTGTTAATGCGCCTGTGGCGTTGGAAACATTGTTATAACTAGACATGCCTCCGCTTCCCACAAAAAATATGAGGACGGTTATTACCAAAAGAATTAATGAACCCATAAACAAATAATCAGAAACCTGTTGCATTGTCATCGCCCATACTCCTATTCTTTAAGCACCTTTTTCACTCTGCACTTGATCCACACGCATACGCTTGAATGCAATGAATAAGAAAATCACCATATCGATCTACAATCGGTCGACCATTTGATGCCAACCCGCCACTCGCGTTAATTGATCTTCAGGAGCTATGAGTGGAATGGCCGCTTGGAAGGCTGGAGCATGAAAAGCAGAAGCTGTAGAGCGTATCATCAAAATCACATATACAACTCCCAAACTCGGTTCACCAAAAAAGAAATATATGCCTAAAATTAAGCTAAAAAATGCGATTGCACTATCGGCAAGAATCATCGTTTTTTTACGGTTCCAGCGATCAAGCCAGACGCCTATAAATGGACCTAAAATCGCTTGTGGTAAAAAGCAGTAAGCCCAGCAATCATTAATACCGCGGCCGACCCCGTCATTTCTGTTAAATTCCAAATAATAGAAAAATTGACCATCGAGGACGTTAGTATTGAAAAAATTTACCCGCTGAATATGATAGCGAACGTTTTTTTCTCCACTGAAGTTCCATTCCATACCTCCTTTATCAATTTACTATATTAATCCCTAATAATGGAAGGAGCGGGTAGCGTGAATGATGAGAAAACAATTCATCAAAGTAATTATTTCTCAAAGAGTTGCGTTAATGTCGAGCGATGCTTATTCAGCCAGTCATTTCAAATCGATTTTCGCTTGCATCATAATCCCCCCGAACTAGAAGCCACTCATCAATACCACTACTTACAGAACAACGTCACCACATAGTGTTGGTGACGTTGTTCTAAGACTAAAATGCTACTATCCCTGATTGCCTTCGACGGCGACCAGCAGCACCGCGGCAGCTAGACCCAAGCGGCGATCCAGCTTGTCATTGTTGTCAGCGGAGAAATCAAGATTTAGCTTTTGGACGAATGGGTTGAAATTTTGTTTGAACTCCGCGACCTTGGTCCCATTCATCTCCACGTTGTAATGCTGAGGAATCAAATTCGTCAGAAACCTCCGCAAAAGAGCAAGCAGCGCGTTATCTTCCTTAATCAATCCGATCTCCTCATCACTGGGGCTCATAATGGCCCATTCATCCTTGAAGATCGACTTCATGCCTTTACGTCGCAAAGAACCTACCTTGTGACCCGTTTCTACATCAACTACGTCGAAGATTGAAGAGAAATCAATGACGCTTCGCGCTTGAATGCTGATCAACTCTTTTTGCATTGTTTCATCCCCGTATATTCGGATGTCTTCCTTCAGTTTGAAGGCTTTCATCTTCGAGAACAGAATTGCCCTTTCATCCATGTCGAAAATATCAATTTTAGCGCCTACTAGAGAAAGGATTTGTTTTCTAACCACATATGTTTGATGATTGAATTTCGAATTCAAGTCTTCACCCCCTGTTATATCTTCAACATTTCATTTAACAATCCTGCCTGTTTAATAACAAAAAGCTTGATAACGAAACGATATAAAGAATACTTCTCCAACACACACACTTGTTCTATGGGACGAACATATACTAGATTAATAAAGCTAGAAAGGGGGTATTCCCTTGACGCGATCAGAATCTTATTTGATTTGTAAAAAGTACCTCAATCGAGAAGTTACGATAAATACGACACACGGCACTTACCGTGGAACCATTGTGAAAGTCGACGGCCACAAGGTCTATTTGAAACAAACACGCACTGGAAAGAAAGCACATATCTCTTTCCTGCCATTTCTCCTCCCATTAGTTCTATTTGATCTCTTGGCCATTTTCCTTGTGGAATCCAGACCATGTTCTCCGTTCAGACCATTCATCTAATAAAAAAATGACTACCACAATCAAAGACTGTGGTGGTCATTTGTATTCAACGCCTTTTTATCCAATTTCCCTAAGGGTGTATAGGGCAATTGCTCAACAAAGCTGATCTCTTTGGGCAACTGAAATCGTGCCAATCTGGTGCGCAGCCAATCTAGGAGTTCATCTTTCGTCATTTTCGTACCAGGTATCAACTGGATCCACGCTTTCAACCGCTGTCCGAAAAGCTCATCCGCAATCCCGATGACAGCAGCATCCTCGATGAATGGGTGAGTGAGCAATATTTGTTCCACTTCGAATGGGTAGACATTCTCCCCCGCTGAAACAATCATACTGTCCACTCTGCCACGCAAAAAGTAATAGCCTTTCTCATCACGACAGCCCAAATCACCGGTTTCGATCCATGTCCGAGCCTTATTCCTCATCGACCATTTGTTTCGAATACAAATTTGACCTACGCTGCCGATCGGCGCTTCCTCTTTCTGATCATCCATGATTTTTACATGGACACCCTTAATCTTCCTGCCAATCGTGTGTGCGGAGTAGGCCAAATCCTGTGGAACAGCAAGGATATTCAATCCCGCTTCCGACGTGCCGTATAGATTGTACAACACTTCACCCAATTGACTTAGCGTCTCTCGAACCAGTTTAGGATTAAGCTCGGCACCGCCTGAAGCTATACAAGACAGCGATTTCAGATCGTCTGCGTTGGTTTTTAACATTTTATGCACCATTAAAGGAACGACTGTTACGATATCAACCCCATGCTCCCGAATTAACCGACAGGCGCTCTCTGCATCAAATCCCCGATGAATCACTACTTTTTTGCCCAAAGCGCAGAAAAGCAGCAGCACGGCCACCCCATAACCGTGATAAATAGGTGTCGCAATGTAGGCTGTATGCTTATTCAAGATCTGCAATCGTGTCAGAAACGCCGTAAAAGGATCCAAATAATTGAATAGCGATGGTTGATGCGCCGCTTCTTTGGCCTTGCCAGTGGTTCCCCCTGTCAGCAGTACGAGCTTCCCTGAGGACGCTCGGCGTTGTTTTTGCTTTTTCGATACCATCGTAGCCGATAAGTTATTGATTCCAGGATAAGTCGGATGATAGCTCAACAATTTGGCATTCAAGTACGTCGTTTGCTCAAGCAAAGCGCTTAGTTCCTCATCATAAACAACCAGCTGAAAATCTTTACTCTCCAGAATCGCCTGCAATTGATCCTTGCTCATTTCCGCATTCAGTAGATAGATATCTGCCCCCGTAAAAGAAACCGCATAGATGGCTTTCACCAGAGATGCATGGTTCTTGCACAAGAAGCCTACTCTCTGACCGGCAACAAGCTGGTATTTCATCTTCAGTAGGGCCGAAAGCTGTTTGGATTGTTCATACAATTGGCTGTAAGTTAGGGTTTCCTGCTCATCTGCCAAAGCGATTTTATCACCGTAGGTTCTAGCTGCAAACTGTAACAGAGCCATCAGATTGGTACCCGATGCGTAGATGGCGGAGGCTAACCGCAACAACGCGACCAGCGAGAGCAGTCTAATTTGGTATAACACATAGATCAGTTTACATATCCTCATGGCCGATACCCTTTTTTCTTGATATTCTAGGCATGGTTCTGACAAATACGGAAGCCAGCTGTCCAAAAATTAGCCACCACGGTTTGAAGGACTGCCTTCTGGTGTAGATGGCATTACCGATCATCTTGGCGACATGCTCTGGGGACATGGCCGGTAATCTGCGATAAGCAGCAGTTGGCAGAATCATGGGCGTTCTTACAAGCGGCAGATAGATCGATGTCGTGGCGATCCCCATCATGTTCAACTCAGAAGCGGCAGACCGAAACCAGGTGTCCAATGCTGACTTCGATGCCTGATAGGCCGCCCAATGAGGCATCGGAACTAACATCACATTGACCGTCGAAATGTTAATGATATGACCTTTCTTTTTTTCAAGCAGCGGTATGGTCGAGAGCAACAGCCCAACCGGCGCGAAATAATTAATCGCCATTGTACGGGTGAAATCATGATAACGGTCCAGCGACTCCCGAATAGAACGATGGATCGAATGCCCCGCATTGCTGATGACGATATCGAGCCCATCTGGCAGCTGATGGAGAAAGGTCAGCAGACCCTCCATGTCTTTCGGGTCTCGGAGATCAGCGGGGAACACACTTACGCGGGCTGCCGCTTTCGTTTCGATATCAAGTTTCATCGTGGCAAGCTTAGCCTCTCGTCTGGCTACCAAGATCAGGTGAACCCGCATATCGGCAAGCAGATAAGCAAGTTGTTCTCCGATTCCGGAACTAGCTCCAGTTATTAACACCGTCGTACCTGCTAGCTGGCGCTCTAGCTTCGGTTTGTTCAATTTCGTCGGTGGATATAAGAGATATGCGAGAAGTCTGTGTAGGTTAGCACTTGGCATGAATTCACTACCTTCCTTACCTTTTATGGTACTATAATGAGATGAATAGACGGTAAGGGGATACAAACATGAAGAATACAAATGAGGCTATCGTAGCGTGGTCGTTAAGCTATGAATTTGTTTTTTATCTACTTGCGGGGAGCTTATTTTTTATTTCCAAACGAACCTTTCCCCACTTCTGGAAATACCTGCTTTACACTTTCTTCACTCTCATTTGTATCTTCGTCGTTTACTTATATCCGAAAACATTATTTTTCGTTGTCTGGACCGTTTGCAAAAAAGAAGAACTATGAGACGACAGGTGTTTCGGTCGTTAAACCAACGTCAACACCGTAATCTCAGGTCGACACATAAACCGAATCGGTTGTACCGACACACCGATACCTCGATTCGTATAGAGAGTGAGCGACTTATTGTCCCCTACATGATAGAGTCCTGAAGAATATTTGACGCCATAAGGCACGGAAGCCAGTGGCCCAATGATTGGGAGTCTTACTTGTCCACCGTGGGAATGCCCCGACAGCTGTAAATGGACGGCTCCAGCAGCCGCAACAACATCGGCATAATCCGGTGCATGGGATAATAGGAGAACCCACTCTTCTTTTTTCGCTGACTGCATCGCCGCTTTCAGATTAGGAACGCCTTCCCACATATCCTCTACGCCGGCAATCCATATGGATTGGCTGTCTTTCTGAATCCGTAGTCCCCGATTACGCAGGCAGCGAAACCCTCCACCCTCTAACACATCCGCCACTTCTTCAACAGCACCATAATAATCGTGATTACCGAGCACGGCATAACAGCCGTATGGTGCTGTAATCTTCTTCAGAACATCCCGTATGTCTTGTCCTTGCCCACCAATCTCATAATCGACTAGATCGCCGGTAAAGCATACGATATCTGGCTTTTCCGCCTGAATGACATCGACTACCTCCGTTAATTGCTTAATATCCAGATGAAATCCAAAATGCAAATCGCTGAATTGCACTACCCGCAAACCCTTGAATGCCTCCGGCAGAGTAGGAAAAGCCAATGACATACGCTCCACTTGCAACCAACGGGGCTCCACCAGCGTGGCATACCCATAACTTAACGGCGGGACTGATAATAGACTTCCGCCCAGCAGCAAACCCTTTTTCAAAAAGGAACGACGACTCATTTTCTCTTTATTTTCCATATAACAATCATATAACAAATGGGGGCTATCTTGCTATTTCAACTCCTGCTACCCTTACCCAATCCAGAAAAATATTTCCAAAAGTATGCAACAAATCTTCAATTCGCTCCGTTTAGTGGATACAGATATAAATAATGGAAACCTACAATAACGAAGCAAAGGATGAGCTCGATGAAGAAAAAGGTTATGGCCGCAGGCCTCCTAACGACCGCGATCCTCTTAACATCCGCTTTTACGCCTGTCTCTACGAATGCTGGTCAGGAAACGGTCGTCAAGTTTGAGGGGCAACCGATCGCTTTCTCGCATCAGCTTCGCATGATGGATGGCGTTCTCATGGCCCCTGTTCGCGATCTTGTAACCGCTTTAGGCATGGAAGTAACCTGGAATGAAGCTGAACGAACTGCCGTTGTTACACGCGATGGGTACGAGCTGAAGCTGCCCCTAAATTCCGACTCTGCCAATATCAATGGGCAAGCGACCACGATGCATGGTACTACACAAATCGTAAGTGACTCTCTCTACGTCCCGCTGCGTTTCTTTATGGAAAGCGCCAATCATGTTGTTCGCTGGGATTCAGCAACCAGTTCCGTTAACATCACCAAGCAAACTGACAGCTTGCCGGTTGTGGGTACCTATGACCACTTGGTTACCCTGTTAACGCAGAATGAAAGCAACCAACGACACTCAGTAACGCTTCAGTCAAAATTAGCCATCTCTGATTCTACCACGACATCCTCGGCGCCAACGGCTTCCAGCAGTGCTGGTGTCACCGCCCAAGACTCCGCCAAATCCCCGTCACCCGAGTACTCTGGAACGAATGTGCAAGTGCAAGGTGTGGATGAATCGGATGTCGTCAAGTCAGATGGAACGTACATTTATACCGTAAATAAGCAGCGGATCATCGTCACACAAGCGTATCCAGCAGATCAGATGAAAGTGCTGAGTATTCTTGATTTCCCCACAACGGCCAACACCGCCAATACACAGTTTCAACCGAGTGAAATCTACGTAGACGATACGCATCTCATTGTGCTGGGACAATCTTATCAGAACCTGAAGCCCGTGCCTTACAATGAGGCTGCCAGCAGTGGTAGTAGTAGTATTAGCATTGCAGATAAGAGAATGATTTCACCTATCCGATCACAGGCAACGACGAAGGTCATGGTTTACGATCTCGCGGACCGGAGTAACCTGAAGTTAGTTAAAGAAGTTGAACTAGAAGGAAACTATATATCTTCCCGCAAAATCGGGACATCGCTTTATTTTATCGCCAATAAATATGTGAATTACTATCACTACCGGGAAATGGCGAATACGGATGATGCCAAAAAAGAACTAGCCCCTGCTTACCGTGATTCCTCGGCAGGTGATTCTTTCACCTCGATTCCGTTGGATCAAATCTACTATTTGCCTAAAGCCCTTGAGCCGGGCTATGTGCTCATCGGTGGTCTTAACCTGGACGATCTGACGCAGACGATGAATGTCACTTCGTACCTCGGCTCAGGGCAGAATGTGTACGCGTCAGAAGAGAACTTATACGTGGCAGCCACAACCTATGAAGATCAACAGCAGGACACGATTCTCTATCAATTCGGGCTGAACACAGGCAAAGCTATCTATAAAAATACCGGCAAAGTGCCTGGTCATCTACTTAATCAATTCTCGATGGATGAGTATAACGGTCACCTCCGTCTTGCTACAACCACAGGTGAAGTCTGGCGCACAGATGAGGGCACATCGAAAAACCACGTCTATATCCTTGACACGAATCTGAAAGAGGAAGGCAAAATCTTAAACATTGCGCCAGGCGAACGCATTTATTCTACCCGCTTCATGGGCGACCGCGCATATATGGTTACTTTTAAAAACACGGACCCGCTATTCGTCCTAGACTTAAAGCAGCCCGATCAGCCGAAATTGTTAGGGGCATTAAAGATTCCAGGCTATAGCAACTATCTGCATCCTTATGATGAAAACCATATTATTGGCTTCGGCAAGGATACCGTTGAAGTCGCGAACAAAAACGTAGCAGGCTCACAATCCATCGCCTATTATCAAGGCATGAAGGTGGCATTGTTCGATGTATCCGATGTGAATAATCCGAAGGAGAAATTTACCGAGCTGATCGGGAATCGTGGAACAGATTCGGAGTTGCTGAACAATCACCGTGCGTTGCTCTTTTCTAAAGAGAATAATTTGCTATCCTTCCCTGTTACCGTGATGAAAATCGATCCGGCCGCCAATTCGAAGAATCCGGCTAGCGCATACGGAAGCTTTGCTTTCCAGGGGGCGTACGTTTATAACCTTGATTTAGAAAAAGGTTTCCAGTTCCGCGGCGGCATCACCCATCTCTCGCAGGAAGATCTGCGTAAAGCGGGGCAGCATTACTATGCTGGTGACAAACAGGTGCAGCGCGTCCTCTATATCGGCGATATCCTATACACCGTTTCGAACGGGTTCATTAAAGCGAACGACCTTACTACGCTACAGGAAAAGAATACGGTAGCCATCCCGTAATCACGTAGGAGAATTAATAAACTCACATCCGATCAACTCACTCTGCTGACGCAGCAAAGCAGACTTAGACTTCTACTTCAGTAAGCCAAAAAGCCCCGAATCCTATAGGGATCGGGGCTCTTCCTATTTCTACAAATCAATTTACAAGGTCAAAACATCTTTCATATACGTGGCTAATGAATCGAGTTGGTTCCCAACGTTGCGCTTCGTTTGCTTCTCAGCAGCCTGTGCCGCTGGAACCATCGAGAGTTGGGCCGCAATTACACGCTTCGTTGGATTCGCCTCGATCACTTCGATCAAACCCTGCGTGACAGCTTCGATGTATTCATTCTTCTTACCTTGCATGATGAGATCAAACGTATTCTCCAGCAAAGCGGGTGTTGCGTCTAGCACTTTCCCCTTCGTAGTGGCGTAAGCGGCTAGTTGGTTCATTGTACCTTGTACAGTACTTGGATTCGTGAAAGCAATGATTGTGGGCTGATCTAGCTGACAGATCTCTTCGAACAGCGGATCATCAATTTTGATGACCGGAATAGGAAAACGATGAACATTTTCATCATAAATTGCTGTAAAAAAAGTGCAGGTTATTAAAATCGCATCTACGTGGCTTTTGGCTATCCAGTTCAGTGTGTCGAGCACTTTCTTTTGAGCCATTTCGGTCGTGAAATCCGCATCCTTCTTGATCCGATCCAGACCTGGATCTACATAATGAATGAGCTCCACCCCTAAACTGCGCAGGGCATTTTCAATATGCTCGATATTGGAATAATGGGCATGAAAGCATCCGATTCTTTGCATCGTTAGTCTCCTAAAATGTACGTTCTCAAGAAGGCATTACGAAACTTGCCATCTGGATCACATTGGCGAAGCAATTGCTGAAAGTCCGGCAGCTTCTCATACATGGACTGCACTCGATCGGGAGACATCGTAAACAGCTTGCCCCAGTGGGGCCGAGCATCAAAAGGCTCGAGTTGCTGTTCCATGATAGGCAGTAGTTGCTTCACAGCTTCCCAATTCGGTTTCCATGTAAAATGAAAAGCCACCATCTCCTGCTTATAGCAGGGACTCATCCACAAATCATCTTCAGCAATTGTACGTACCTCAGATACATAAAGCAGTGGCGATATAAGCTCTTTGATACCGTCGAGCGCGCATAGTGCCGCATACGCATGTTGACGGGGCACGTAATATTCGCTCTGCAATTCTTCCCCCGCGCTAGGCGTGAAATCCATCCGAAAGTGCGGCATCCGTTCATGCCAAGGTCCTGGTATTCCCATTTGTTCACTGCAATTCTCGGAGGTGTGACCTGGCACGGGATGGCGATGTGCGTCAGCGAGCTTAGCTCCGAACAATTCAGCTACCACCTGCTCAGTAGTGGAGGATGAATCCTTGATTACCTGCTTCTTCCACAGTTGATTAAACGAGGATTCCTGCCAGTTTGTGAAAAGACTAACACTATAGCCGCTAGAAAAAATGTCATTGAAATGAGCTTCAAGCTGCGCCAAGGGCAAGTTGTCGTACACATGTTGATACATTTCAAAGGATGGAACTACGTTCAAGGTGATTTTCGTGACTACGCCTAATCCACCTAGTCCAACTGCGGCACCGGCAAGACGACCATCTTCAAGATCACGAGAGAACAGCGCGATACTTCCATCTGCAGTTACCACTTCCATGGCATGCACGGCTGTTGCCAAATTACCATGGCGATCACCAGAACCATGTGTAGCGGTTGCACATGCGCCTGCAACAGTAATATGAGGTAAAGATGCGAGATTGTGCAGCGCATACCCATTCGCATGAAGATATTCACCTAACTCACCATAGCGAATGCCTGCTTCAACCGTTACCCTATGGTTCGTTTGGTCCAATTCAATCACTCGGTTCAGCTTCTCAAGCGAGATCAAGTTTTCCGTACAATCGGCGATCCCATTAAACGAATGGCGCGTGCCAAGCACTTTGATTTGTTGACTACTTGCTACTAATGCTTGTACTTCTTCAACGTTCGCGGGAACATAATAGTTGGAGGCGCTGTACGTATAATTGCCAGCCCAGTTGCGATTATTCATCATCGATGTAGCACACCCTTTCCTTCAACCATTTTAACATATGGCACTATCGAAGCCTAAATCCATTAATCTACATGGGTAAAAGGATGACCTCTCCCTTTAGGAAAAGTCATCCTAACTTTGAATTTAGCGTTGTGTCTGTTTAGGGTCCCCACTTCAACTTGTCCTATCATTACGCTTCGTGTTGTTGGTCATATTCCATTTCTTTTTTTATTTTGCTCGGCATCATGGTAGGTTTGCCACCGAACCACTTCGTATACAATTCTTCATAAGTGCCGTCCTTGGATACGGATTGGAGCGCTTCACTGATCTTCCCAAGGTGCTTATTTTTCTTTTTGGCAACGATCGCAAGATTATCTTTGTTGAACGGATCTCCTACAATTTTCACCTTGCCTTGACCGGCGTTCTTGATGTAATCCTGCGCATTGCGTTCATCTACAATAACAGCGTCTGCTGTATGACTGACTAATTCATTGTAAGCATCCGTAATGTTGGAGAAGCTATGGATTTTCACCCCTGGAATTGCACTCGCATAGTAAAAACCCGTAGATCCGTTTTCGGTAGCCACTATTTTTTGCGCTAAGTCCTCTTTGCCCTTCATCGTCGCGTTCTCGGCAGCAGCAAGCATGACCAGATTGGTTTTCAAGTACGGATCTGAATACTCAAGATCGTTGCTCTTCGCATTCAAAACAGTCTTCCCCGCAATGGCCACATCGATATTGCCATCCTTTAAGGCTTTGCTCATTTCACCCATTTCAATTGGAACCAGTTCATACGTAAGTTTCGATTTTTTAGCGAGCGCCTGCCATAAATCGACCTCAAAGCCCTTCTTCTCTCCCCCATCCACAAATGTAAAAGGGCGATCATTAGGATCAATGCCGACTTTAACCGTTTTATTCTGCGTGCAGCCTGGAACAATCAGCGCTGCCAACAGGGTGATCGAGAGGATAATTCCTCGTTTACTTCTAACGCCTGCCTTCATTGCTTCAACACCCTCCTCATTGGGTAAACATAGGTATTATTTGTCAATGTAGTTGTAGTTATGCAAAACAAGAAACCAGCCGAGCCCTAGCGTTCGGATTTGAGGATATCCCCTGCATCCAAAACCGATCCTATACGTATTACCTTAGAAGGAAGGAGCTGCTTTACACATGACTACCCCTGAACAAGAACGAATCCATGAAACAAGACACGAGCTGCAGACGGCCCTTAAAGAGATAGAAGCCTGGGAAGCGGAACAGAAAGATCTTTGGTTTTGGGAAAAGCTTGGACGGCTTCCCTTCCAAGTGCTGGACCGATTAACGCCAAAGTTTCTGAATAAGAAAATAGGTGAAGCCTTGGACGAGCTCGGGAACTATTTGCAAGCAGGCGGGCGGTATTTGATTTCGGAAAAGGGAACTTTGCGGCATATTGAGGAAGTGTTTGAGCGGGAGAGCGGTGAGCCAGATGGGCTCACTGAGGCGCTTACGATAGAAAAGGCAGGCATTTTACCTCTTCAGGTATTGGATGTGACCGCTAATGAAATTATCCAAAGTCGTTCAAAAATCGCCACCTTGCAAGGCGCAACAACGGGCATCGGCGGCATTCTTACGCTCGCTATTGATATTCCCGCCATCCTCGGATTATCTCTGAAAACGATTCAGGAGATCGCCATCTGCTATGGCTATGATCCCAAAGATAAGCAAGAGCGGATCTTCACGATCAAAGTGCTGCAATTCTCATCCTCCGACATCGTCGGCAAAAAAGCCATACTCGAAGAGCTGGCTGACTACGCCGCAGCGGATAAGGAGAAAGTGCAAATGATCTCGCAGCTTCAGGGCTGGCGTGAGGTGTTCGCCACATACCGCGATAATTGGGGGTGGAAGAAGCTGTTCCAGCTCATCCCGATCGCGGGCATTCTCTTCGGCGCTTGGATCAACCGCGGCACGCTGAAGGATGTGGGCGAAGCCGCGAAAATGTTGTATCGCAAGCGGCGCATTCTGGAACGTTTGAACGCCCAAGTGGATGGCTAGCTGAAACCATCCCACACGCTTACCGTAATAAGGAGTAAACCGCGAAAGGAGGAATGTAAGGTGATCAAATATTTACTGCGTAAATTATTAGGATCTCTTCTCCATTCCAGGCGAGGCCGTCATTATCGACATAGCAGCTCTAATTATCGCGCACATGTTACGCGACGTTATTCCTCAAGTGACCGTGGAGGGCACGGACACCGCTATCAAGGACAAAGTTATTACAGAAATAGAAGAGGAAGCTCCAGTTAATCCGAAGCCGCGAAAGTGGCTTTTTCTTTTTAAACTAATATGATGTCCAATTCCTCGATACAGGCTTGCGTGTTCGCATATGGCGGGTCGATTTGCAATAATTTCCGGATGATAAGTTTCGTATGCGTGGATATCGACAATTCCTCTTCCCACCCTCTGCTTGCCTCCTCCTGCTCTTCCCTCGACTCAAAGGTCGAATACAACATAAACAAAAAGAAGTGGCCGATGGCGTAGAGATCTGAAGTGACGTCTACGATTCTCCTCCGAATCAGCTCTTCGTCGGAATCTATCGTTAACCGTGGCGACTCTCCTAGACGAGCGGCTAAACCGAAATCGATTAAGCTCATACGTTCCTCGTCTATGATGACATTCGGGATGCGAATATCCAAATGCACGATCCCATGCTCATGTATAAAGAGAACGATATCCAGCAGGCGGCGTATGAGGATTAAAGCGTCCTTTTCAGCAAATTGAGCTCCCCGTTCAAAAATTAAATCTTCAACCGTCTGACCTTTGATAAATTCAGTTACCAGATACAATCTTTTGGACTCTTCGAAAGTCCCATAGCAACTTGGTATGGAAGGATGTTCCAATTGGCGCATGATCGCCATCTCACGGTGCAAAAGGTCATGTCCCAGCTGCCCCTTACTCGGCTTCGCTTGCTTCACGGCGACTTCCTGGCCCGTGTTCTTGTCCAGACACAAGTAAGTCAGCCCATAACTTCCCATCCCTAGGAAACGTTTAATCTGATATTGACCTCGAATGACCTCGCCTCTTCGCCTAGGATAGTCGATCCATGCTTCATATACTCGTTTCAAATAGGGGATCACAGGTTTAACGCCCTCCTTCTCTCTCCGTTTTCCTACACTTGCAATCGAAAAGCCAGCGGCCCTGTACCATGATGCTTGCGAAACACACTATAGAAATACGTGGAGTCGCAGTATCCGAGTTCTAGCGAGATTTCTTCAATACTTCGTTCCGTCGACAGAAGCAGTTCTTCTGCTTTAGCAAGCCTTAGCTTATGCATGAATTGTAGCGGTGGGCAGCCAAATGCCTGCGAAAAGCATGTAATGAGATAGGGAGGTGTTTTACCCACATGATCGGCAAGTTCCTTCACCGTTAGCGGAGAACGTCATTCGAGCGGAGGCATCACGTGCAACGCTGCAACTGGAATTGCGCTAGGCGATAGTGAAGAAGGACCGACGGGATATCCACCGGTCCTTCTTCACTATCGCTTTTGCCTCAAGTTTGGCCCTGCAATCTCCGATCCAGCTTGCCCTGGACGAACCAAGCATACATGGCAAACCCGGCTAGCAAAGCCACCGCGGTAAGCAGGAATGGCATCGAATAATGATTGCCCGCCAATATGTAGCCCGCCCAGTAGGAGGCAATCGTATTCCCGATGCTCCGGGAAACGGTCCGCATGCCTGCGAACAGGTTGCGGTCTTCCTCCGCCACAGCTGACATGCATTCGCTGTCCATTAAGTTGTTCAGCATCGTGAAGCCCGTCCCGCGAATCAGCAGCAGAATAGCGAATACCGTGGTTGGCATGACGAGCGCCATCAACGCTACGATAACGATATTGTACAGAAACAGGAACACGAACGTCCTACGGCTTCCCCATCTTTCTACGACATAAGGCATGACGATCGAGCCGATGAAGAAGAAAAATCCGGACAACGCCAGCACGCCGGAGATATTCCCATCATCCATCTGAAATCGGAATTTCAGGATGACATTCAAGAACGGACTGAGCAGCCCGAACGTAAAGCCCGAGTTGAACATCAGCAGGGAAAGCAGCAGCAGGAAATACATCGCATGCCTTTTCTTCGGTCGCTCCGAAGGCTTCCCTGCTTTGCTGCCATTCTTCTCATCTGCGCCGGTGCCGTTGATTTGTGCCTTGGTATGATTAGACGGCAGCAGCAATCCCCGCAATATGCCCGAAAGCCCTAAGCATCCACCAGCAATGAAAAAGGCATATTGATACATCGTTGTATGTCCGGGCATCCATTCGGGTAGATAACCACCAAGCCACGTGCCTAGACCGGTAAATAGTGTAAATATCGCGAACAAGAGCGAGTAGGCACTTGTTTCTTCTTTTTTTGTGCGGCAATATTGGAAAATCAACTGAATTTCTGAGTTCACGATCGCTGTAATCCCAAGCGAGTACACAAGCTGCGCGACGGTTACCGCGCCAATACTGGTTCCGATCCCGAACAGTGTGAGTGACAGGAAGGCCAATAGCATACCGATGACGAGCATCGTTTTGCGCCCAACAAGTTTCACGATGAACCCCGCAGGCAAGCTGGCCAAACCAATTGTGAGCGCCCCGAGTGATGTTATCTTACCGATATCTCCTTTGGAGAAACCGAGGTCTAATAAATGTAAGTTAAGGATGAGACTAGAGATCCCGACTCCGATGCCAAACAAGCTTTCTGTCGCTATGAACCGCTTTACATTAGGCGATAAATCACGAACTAAATTTACGGTATACGTCCACATAGATGCACCTTTCTTCTTGTTGTTATGTGCTCTATCTTACATGGCGTGGGCATCGGGAGCAATTTATTTTCCTGAAGGAATGAGCCATGTGGAAAATAGTGGCGCCTACATTACCCTAGTGACGCATGCAGCACTTGTATCGCCTACAAAGTGGAGGATCTCCAAGAAGAAAGGAGGAGAATTGCGGCGCCTCGGCCTAACAACTTCACAGCTCGCAGCACAAACCGAATTCCTGCCACTATTGCTTACAATTAGCACACCCGCTACTCTTACTACTTCTACTTCTACTTCTACTTCTACTTCTACTTCTACTTCTACTTCTACTTCTATTACTCTCACTACTCCTACTACTCTAGCTACTTCCTCCGCACGTTTAAACATCATCTATTTCCTTCTTCTATTGTTCAGAACTCATGCTCTAGGCATCCACTAAGTAATCGGATTAGAAGGGGCTCATAAGCCACTACCATCAGTTCGTCTACTCTAATTACTTAACAATTTTAAAATACGAAGACTCGTGCCCGTGCTACCCTGATCTTTCTTCCCTGTATGACGAATTGTAATTCGTCTGCTTTGCCGCTCCACATGAATAGGAAACATAGCCATAATAGGACGATATGCTTTTAAACACCAATCATCAAACATATGAACAGACTGAAACGGCTCGTCGTCTATGGCGAATTCGAAAATCCCCGAGTCAGGCCCGCACAGCAGCAAAATGCCAGCACTCTGCCCGTGCAAAGTAAAGGAAAACCAGGCATTAAGGGTATCCGTATACAGATGTCTTGTGTCATATCGCCAGTTCATCAGAGGCTCTGACGACAATGCCCTCCATTCAAAACCTCCCAAGCCATCCACGAAGTCCACCTCTGACATGTCTGCATTTTCGTAATTATTCTGATTAATTGGAGGAGGGAGTTGTACGATCTCCTGTCCGTTGACACTCCCCAAATCTTTACCTCCGATCGTAGCCTCCTTCAAATCTAGCGCTTCGTCCAGATACTCCCGCAGAAATGCAGCATATAAGGCATGCCCCACATCATTCGGATGTACCCGATCCGAAGCAAGATCTCCCCACCGTACTTCGTCGTTCTGCATCAAGGTGTATACCCTGGCTGCGAAGTTAACGGAAGGAACCGCGTAATAGGCAGCGACTTCTTCATGTACAGCTATGTTGTGTGGCGTGTGATCGGTCAAATTTTTATCAGCTGCTGTGTAGATCAAACAGATATCCGTACAAGGTGATAGCCGCCGGCATTGGCGTATGATCCCTTCCATGCCTCTGATCGATTCCTCACGATCCTCACCATCATTCACACTGAACTCTACGAAAAGCAAGTCGATTTCACCTTGAGACAAAACGTGCGCCTGCAGCCGGTGAGCACCGAACGTAGACGTCGTCCCACCAACGCCTGCATTGATACACGTTACTTTTTCTAATGAAAAACGTGCCTTTAAGTAGCTTTCCGTCAAGGCACGCCAACTGGTGGTATTCACGTCCGACGCCCCCGCACCTTCGGTAATAGAACCACCAATAAAAGCGACGACGATCGGTTCATTGCGAAGTAATTTCGCCTTGATGCGAGGCAGCCCTCCACGCAGATTAACCCAATGATTGGACCATGTACCCGTCATATTCTCTTCTCCTTTTATTACAAAAAAATCAAGTGCTCTATGTATGAACATAAAGCACCTGATTCTCACTGTTCCTATTTTTTATAGGCAGAACTGTCATATGCCTTTTGCAAAATTTCCAGGTAACGTCCAACTTTCAAATTATCCAGACCTTTCACATAAGCATCCCAATCCTTCGTCAAATCTTTATTTCCCGTAATGAATTGCAATGCGCTCTGATCGATATAATTTTTGAGATTCGTTTGAAGAATACTCGCTTCATCGGTTTGTGCTGGATCAACCCATACGGCCCAGACAGGGTAGATTTCCTTCGGTTCATGACCTTGGTACAAGAGCGTTGCATTGTACAATCTGCGCTCGTAGTTCGCGGAATCATACACGTCTGTTCCTTGAACAATACTGTCTCTGTATTCGCTTGGTTGGTAGAAGTGTCCCATTCCGCTCCAACCTGCATTATGAGGGGCTTCTCCTTCCACAGCTGGAATGGACGCCATCAGTGGTTTCACACCTTTGCCCAGAGCGACCTCACCTTCTTTCGGCTTTCTCCAGTCGATCCCTTCCATGCCTGATGCAGCATTCGTTTGACCTTCAAACGTAAACATGTAATCAACCATTTTGATTAACGTGATTTGCTCTTCTTTCGTAGCCTTGTTCGTAATGACGAATTTCGCGCCTGGCGTCAATCCGCCGCCATCATGCGTAGCAAGGGAACCGTGTGGCCCCGTAAGTGGAGGTACTGGGTTGTAGTCAGCTGAGTTTTTGTTTCCTTTATCAATGTTCACGAAAATAGCTGGATGCATGCCGGCACCTACACCAAGAATTTGCGTCCCGGCGTTCTCACCAATTTTCTTGAATGCTTCCGCATTTTGCGTAAATGCCCCTGGATCAATTAACCCTTCGTCATACAACGATTTAATATACGCGAGGCCTTCTTTCCATTGCGTCTTATTCGCTGCTGTATCGACTTTGCCATTCGACATCGTCAGGTAATTGCGGTCATCATCATATATAAAGCCATTCATAAGAAACGGAATAATATGCACACCAAAATCCTCTGTCGATCCACTTAGCGGAACTTCATCGGCTTTGCCGTTACCGTTGGGGTCACCCTTTTTGAAAGCTTGGAGTACTTTCTTGAAATCCTCCGTCGTTTTCGGCATCTCGAGATTCATTTTGGATAACCATTTCGTATTGATCCACATTTTGTTCGGATACGAGCAGTGGAAGCATTGCGTGTAGGAACCTAGTCCATAGATTTTGCCATCTGGCGCAGTGCTAAAGCTCTTCAATGTAGCGTCCTTAGCCATAGCAGCCTTAATATTCGGTGCATACTGATCGATTAAATCATTTAAAGGAACTAAAATGCCTTGCTTTCCGTATTTCAAAATATCCGCTTGTGAAAATTGGTCGATCCAAGCCGTCAACATATAGGAATCCGGATAATCACCGCTCGCCAGTGAAATCTGTCTCTTCTCTTTGGCACCATCAAACGGGATGATTTCAAAATTAAACTTGGCATTAAACTTTTCTTCCATAAATTTCGTGAATTTATTCGTCTTCAAGTCGATCGCTGTATCTTGCTGAGCAAACATGCTGATTGCGACAGGACCACTCGTTGTACCTCCCGTTGCTGCTGGTGATACGGATGCTGTGTCATCCTTCGAGCATGCGGCAAGAAATAAACTAGACATCATAATGACCATTAGTGCGCTTACAAGACCCTTTTTCACATGTATCGCTCCCTTTTTTCATGCATTTAGTATAACCCCGATCTTAGATCGACTACCAGCATTACCTTAAAATGAATCACCCCCTTAAAAGGCATCCACCATTCACATGGCAGGGCCGCGTCCTACCCTTTTACAGAACCCACCAACATGCCTTGCACGAAGAAACGTTGGACAAACGGATAAATAATCAACACCGGCAATGTTGTGACGACAATGAGGGAATATTTCAGCGCTTCCGCTAACTGCTGTCTCTCTACTTGCTTCAAGGCATCTGTGGCATTCGAGCTGTTATTGAGAATGATAATACTGCGTAAAATCAACTGAAGTGGGAACAAACTAGCCGATTTAAGATAAATCAAAGCATCGAAGTACGCGTTCCATTGGCCGACAGCATAAATGAGCACAAGTACAGCGATAATCGGTTTCGATAACGGTATGACTACACTTCTTAGAAATCGGAAATCACTGCAACCATCAATTTCACTCGCATCAAACAATTCATCTGGAATTGCCGTTTGAAAAAAAGATCTCGTGATGATCACCTGCCACACCCAAATCGCATTAGGGATGAGCAGCGCCCATCTCGTATCAATCAGTCCCATTTGCTTAACAACCAAGTAAGTCGGAATTAAACCACCGCTGAATAGCATTGTAAACGTGATTAACATCATGAGCACATTTTTGCCGAAGAACGTTTTACGAGAAAGCGGATACGCAATCATAATCGTAAGCACGACACTAATGATGGTTCCTACACCTGTATAAAAAAGTGAATTCGCATAACCAATCACAACTTTCTGGTTATGAATTAAGGTGTTGTATCCTTTTAGCGATAAGTCAACGGGCCACAGCCATACTTTCCCGGAAGTGACAGCAGCAGGACTACTAAACGAACTGCTAATCACGTAAATAAGCGGATATAAAACAACAACGAGTAATAGGCTCAGAAGTACGTAGACAGCAATTAAGAAAATTTTATCCCCTAGCGAATCTTTCACCTTTGCTTTGATCGTAGACATAGCTGCACTCCTTTTTACCAAATACTATGATTCGAAAATTTCTTAGCCATGCCATTAACAACAATTAGCAAGATCAAATTGATTACCGAATTGAACAATCCGACAGCCGTGGCGAAGCTGTAATTCGCGTTCAGCAGTCCCACTTTGTACACATAGGTCGCGATAATCTCGGAATTCACTGTATTCAGTGGATTTTGCAATAAATAAACCTTTTCGAAGCCAATCGCCATGACATTCCCCACATTCAAGATAAGGACGACAATAATTGTAGGCAAAATACCAGGCAAATCGACGTGTATAATTTTCTGAAATCGCGATGCACCGTCTACTTTAGCCGCCTCATAGAGCGAAGGATCCACGCCTGCTAGAGCAGCTAGGAAAATGACCGAGTAATAACCAGCCGTCTGCCAAATGTCCGACCACACGTAGATCGAGCGAAACATGCTGGGCTCTCCCAGGAAATTAATCGAATCCATGCCGAAATGGTTCATCACGACGTTCACAAAGCCGAGACGAGGCGCCAGAAAGAGCATAATAATGGACACCATCACAACGGTAGATATGAAGTAAGGTGCAAAAGAAACCAGCTGAACAAGCTTCTTGAAGCGCTGATTGCGTACTTCATTAATCGCCAGCGCCAATAAAATAGGAATCGGAAAACCAACAATCAGCAGATAGCCACTGATAAAAATCGTATTCTTCACTAATGTCCAGAACAGCGGATTTTCAAGAAACATCTGAAAGTTCTTAAACCCTACCCAGGGACTCCCCCAAATGCCTTTCGTGACATTGTAGTCCTTAAAAGCAAGCACCGCGTTTAATATCGGGTAATACTTAAATATGAGGAAATACAAGGCTGGTGGAATGATGAGCAGATACAGCTGCCAATGCTTCTTGAAGCTTCGCGTCGCTGCTTCCATGAAGCCAAGTCGACTGCTTTTGATCAGCGATCTCTGACTGGTGACTAGTCCTTTATCCAAAACAAAACCCCCTAAGATCATCTGTCTCGTAAATGTTTGCGCTTTCTTGAGCCTTATTCTAGGGGCTCATCGCCCGTCTTTAAAAGGTACAATTGCGTTATTCCACGTACAATTGGCGGTAATTGGAGGGTACATCTGTCTAGTGATCATCCCCGTTCGCACGATGTGGCTGCATTAGTCAGATATTAGACATCTATTTCCAAGTAAGAGTCTGCGATAACGCTCTTTACTCCACATGGGTGTTCTACTCGGGTCGCTGGTGTTGCTGAATTGGCTGGGGTGGCTCGGGTGGCTCGGGTGGCTGGGGTGCCTAGAGTAGCTAGTGTGGCTCGGGTCACTGGAGTATTTCTCTAAGAACTCTCCCGTTCAAGCCCCCTACTCCTGTCAAAAGTGCAAAAGAGCACTTTTCGAATGAGCTCCCCCCTCCGTTATTGGAAATTGATGCAAAAAGGCTTCAATTTGGAGTGATTTCAGGAGATTATCATGAAAATGTTAAAAAAGGTTGCCTATTTGCACGTATTTACCAATACTAACCATAAATCAGTAAAAAAGGTTGTATTTTTGCACTTTTGAGAGTCGAGAGAGAGAGAGCGATCGCTCCGCTCCCTCACCCCCACCGCACCCAACCAAAGCCAAAAAAAGCTAAGCGCATTAAACCGCTTAGCTCCTTAATCTTCATTCCGTCGTAGACTGCCGATACGAACTTGGCGAAACACCGAGCACTCGCTTAAACGCTCTGCGGAAAGAATGCGAACTATTGTATCCGACACGGGCAGCGATTTCGTCTACCGTGTACGTATCCCCTTTTAGCAAATTAGCCGCTTGATCCATTCTTACCTGCTCCAAATGATCAGATAAATTCTTACCCGTTACCTCTTTGAACAGGTTGGAGATATATTTCTCTGGACGCTCCGCCTTTTCTGCCACGCGGTACAAATTAAGATCAGGATCACTGTACATCTCAGCGATAAACTTCATCACTTGCTCGACGGTTTTATTGTGATGATCGTTCTTTTTATTGGCAATTAGCCCGCATAAGGATGCCATAATGCCATCAATATCTTGCCGAATCACATCGATTTCTTCGTTGGCCTGGATGTCTGCAACGCGATTTTTTACCGCTTCGAAAATGTCAGACTCCTGGAATGTTTTCTGATACAGCAATTTTAGAAACGTTCCTTTCAACTCCCCGACAAGCTGATGCTTCATCTCGATGGACAGTTCACGGTTTTCGATGTTTTGTGCCATGATCGCATGCAGAATCCGTCTGGCCTCGTCTAGATCTCCAGCTCTGATCGTACTGATCAGACGCAGTTCAATGTCGAGTGGATAATAGTAGGTGTCACTTTCCAATCTTGCATCGGAGAACCACAAGACCCCTTTGCGATTCATGTGCAGGGCATACTCTAACGCCTGAGTAGCTTGCTCGTATGTGTGGCTGACCTCCATTAGGGTGGTAAATGGATTTCCCATCGCTGCGATAATCGTAATTTTGTATTCCGTAAATAAAAATTCGGCAAGCTCATTCAGAATTCGCTCAACCTCTTTATTCGCGGTCTCCGTGTCTTCAGCAGACGTAGCAATTCCTTCAAAAATGACCACAACCCGATCGGCACCGAGATCCGTCATATGGACAAACCACCCAAGATCATGCAGTGTCTGCTTCATAATCAACCGAGCCGCACTTAACTCGTTGAGAATGTCGACGCTGTCCATACCAGAGTACCCTTTGATTTGCAAAATACCTGTGTAACCCGTATCCGCTTGTAACCCTGTATTGGCCTGCTCGGCGGCGGCGGAAATCTCTTCCAGCGAGCGGAATTCGCCTGCGATAAGCCTTTTTAAGAAAGCATCTCTAATTAAAGGAAGCTGCCGATTCAATTCATTTTCGAGACGCTTATTGTTAGAAATCATGTTCGAGATATTGCCCTGCAGAAAGTCATATTCATTGCGTCCAACAGCTGCATCTTTGCCAAACTGCTCTTTCATCACATTTAGTAATCTATGCATAGGGGTACTATTGCGATAAGCTTGCCACAATCCCACCAACAACCCTACCACAAGAGCCGCGCTTGTCACAGACCACGTAATATATTTGATTTTATTCGCATTTTCCATGAGGACATGTCTAGGAATTCCCGCTCGGTATACCCAACCTGTGGTCTTGGAACGAATGGTAATGACCAAATCGTCGTTATAGAATTGACTCGCCTGCGATTGATTGAAGCTGGCGTCTGCGGCTAACTTGGCAGCGTCCGATTCATTCCTACCAAGCAGGCTTATCGTATGCCCTTGGGCATCACTGATGTGAGACCAACCGCCGTATTGATCCTTGAGATCCGATAAGACGCTAGAGATGACTTTCTCGTCAATGAGAACAACGACGGTAGCGCGTGCGGCTCCATTAAAGCTGTCTAACGGGAGCGATTGTATATACGTAATCACAGAGGTTTGCACACCATTCGTGACAAAGGGTTTCAGCGGTATGATTTCCCTGTTGTGCGTTTGCTCTAATAGTGTTCGCTTCCATTCATCTGCGGATAGATCCTTATAGTGAAAGGATTGATAATAACGTTCAGGTTGGAAATAGGAAGATGCCGGCGTTAAGAGCACATTATAATTATTTAAGTAGATGTAAAATTGCTGTAAGAAATCATTCGTCTGGCTAAATGCTTTAATATCATTATTGACCTTCCAAATGCCATACAAATTGACCTTCTCATCCATTCCCTTCTCATTCATAAGAACGCTCAGCTCTTGATTCAGAGCTAATTGCCTCGTGAAACCCTCGACCTCAGCGATCCTCCGCTCCAAAATGTCCTGACTCTTCCGAAGTTGTGTCACGTTATTCTCAATGGAAACAGATTGCGTCACCGCAATCGCTGTACGGTATGACATATATCCGGCAATGCTCGGAATAACCAAGATTACGATATAGGAGATTAGAAATTTACGGAATAACCGTGAGAACTTCGGCATGAACCTTATCCCCCTTTTGTAAGCGCTACCTAAAGTGTGTTTTATTATACCATGTCGCTTTGCAGATAAACAAAGGAAAGGCAACTACTTTTATACTGACTGTAGCTGCCTTGGTCTACTCGATATTCAGATAAGTTTCACGCGCAATGTGCTGTCAATGTGGTACGTGCGGCCGAGCTCCAGAGCAATTTCAATCCTGCAGTCTTGATACCGAAGGAGCAAACGACTTGGCGAAAAAGCTCTTATGACCGCCTCAACCAAATGGCCGTTCGCCCAAGTCACATCTACCTCTGCGTTCCCTTTTGCCCGTAAGCCCGTGACTATCCCCGTGTGCCATTTGGCGGGAAGTGCAGGTAGCAGGTGAATGCCTCCTACGTGGCTTTGCAGCAGCATCTCTGCAATAGCCGCCGTACCGCCGAAATTACCGTCGATCACAAATATATTCGATTCGGCCCCGGCGATCCCTGCCTTGGAGTAGGTGAGTAAATTGTTAAAACACAAATGACCGATTAAATGCGAGAGGTGCTTGTAAGCATTCTCGCCATCGTGCAATCTGGCAAAATTCGCCGCATACGCGGCTGCCGTAAACTCAACGTCCTCTAACATCTCACGTTCCATGCGATTCACCAAGGTTACTCTTGCCGCAGCGCTCAATTCTGGCGTCCCTCCAGGCGTCACCTGATTGCCGGGGTATAAACTGAATAGATGAGCAAAATGGCGATGGTCTGGCTGCGCCTCTTCATAGTCTTCCAGCCACTCCTGCAATTGTCCTCTGCGTCCAATCATCAACGGCGGCAACATAGCGATGGCTTGTTTCAGCTTCCATTGCAGCTCGACATCCACCATCAAATGCTCTGACGCTTCTAGGCAAAATATAAACAAATCGCGAACCAGCACTTGGTCCAGCGTAGCTCCCATGGACAATTGATACTCGTTTCTCTGCGGATCATCCACATAGAAGCTATTCTCAGGTGAATTCGACGGGCCTGTCACCAGCCAACCATACTTCGGGTGAACCGTCATATAGTCGAGGAAAAAGGCCGCAGCTTCTTTCAGCACAGGATACGCCGTCTCTGTCAGAAACGCCTGATCGAGTCCGAATTCATAGTGCTCGCGAAGATGCGTGGCAATCCATAAGCCTCCCGTTACGTTCAGCCCCCACGATGTTTCCCAGCCAGGTGACGCGAATCCCCATGCGTTAGTAAATACGTGAGCAACCCATCCCTCACAGCCATAAAAATGCTGCGCTGCCGCTCTTCCACTCCCCGCTAATTGCGCAATGAATCGCATTAAGGGAAGGTGGCATTCCGCCAAATTGCCCCCTTCCGTCGGGAAATAATTCATTTGCGTGTTGATATCCAAATGATAATCGCAGCTCCACTGCATCCGATTGGCTTCCCCATCGTTCCATATTCCTTGGAGATTAAGCGGCAGCGGAGAATCTGCCCTTGACCCGGCGATCGTTAGATAGCGACCATATTGATAAAATAAGGTAAACAAGTGCGGATCATCATCCTGCCCCTTGAAGAATAGCTGTATGCGTTCATCCGTCGGTAAACTAGATTGGCTAGTTACGCCTAGATCTAGATGAACCCTATCGTACAGTTGCCGATAATCCGCCACGTGACTCGCTCGAAGCCGCTCATACCCCTTGGCTATGGCGTTCTCAATTTGACGTGACGATTGCGACTTCCACTCGTCATTATTGCTGCCATAATCCGTGTTCGCAGCCACATAGATAACCACATCATCTGCGTTATCTATCCGAATGTGACCAGCGTCTGCATCTGCGGTTACGCTGCCGCCACTCGCGATGACTTTCAGCACGCCTTGGCAGCATACACCGCATTCCCCGTTACTATGCATACTTTCCGTTGCTTGCCCCTCAAAAACAAACGTATTGTTATCGATTAATGTTGCAGAGAAGCGATCTGTTCTTCCGAGAATGCGAAGCGTGAGTGAAATCCCACCAGGCTGATCGCAAGTTAATCGTGAGGCTACGATTCCGTCCGGATGCGAAGCCCAAACCTCTCTTGTTCGTCTATGCCCGCCAGAGGTGTAGGTTGTCCGCGTACAAGCACGCTGAAGATCCAGCTCACGAACCAACTCATCGCCTTGATGAGCAAACGTGAGTTGTACATCGCACATCGACATATTCGTGCCGAAATTCCCTTTCTTAGGCTGCAGTAACTGCTTCGCCAGCTCATCTCCCCGCCTATAATCCCCGGCAAAAAAATGCTCCCGCATGTGATCTAGATCTGTTCTCGTATTGGAATGTCCTAGAATGGCTTCCGACTTCCCTGACCAATAGGTCAGTTCAGTTAGGCTCCAGGTTTCATGTTCCACACCACCGTAGATCATGGCCCCCAATCTTCCATTTCCGATAGGCAACCCTTGCGACCAATTCGAAGCTGGACGATTAAACCATATCTTCATTTCATTCATACGTGCAATTCCCCCATAATGGTTACGCTTTCTTTATGCCCATTGTAGAGGATGCTCCTCCGACATGGATAGGTACAATTGCGGTATCCCACGTACAATTGCCTCAATTGAGTGGTACATCTCTCATTTGGGCATCCAATTTTCCCTCACCATTGCGCGTATCCACCTTCGTATTGCAAAGGAACATTGTGAAACAGCGCTGCTGCATTAAAACAAGCTGTTTCCTTAATTCCAACCTTTTTTGCGAGTTAAAAAGGCATTCACCCCCAGGAGTGAATGCCTTTTACTTCGTCTATTTAATCGTTGCAGGATTACCGCGAATTGTTCCATGTCGACCATTACCGGACTCATCATTGGCACCAACGTTGAATGTCCAGTATCCGGCAAGATCCGAATGATTTTGTGTTCCAGCATGGTTGTACATATCTGTTTGGATTTGAGTTTCTGTTCTGGCCACTGTCCAGAATCTAACTTCTCCAATCTGTCCTTTGAAGTATCGAGCAGCATGATTTGAATTAGCGGTATCTAAGAAATCTACGCCAATGGTAATTGGCGACGTATTTTTCTGGTAAGCCACGTTTGGTTGCACTTTATTCAGTACCCCATTGATATATAGCTTTATCGTTCTAGTCGTATCCTCGTATAAAGCCGCAATATGATACCAAGTATTCAAATTAAGAACAGCACTAGAATCCAGCTCATTCCCATCACTAACCTGAAAATTAATCTTATCATAAAGGCCGTCATTTAAACGAAGTGTAAAGGAGCTTTGATTTTGCTCTTGATATTTGGACACAAATGCCGCTTTCCATATGTAAGCTTCTGGTTTCACCCACGCTTCAATCGTGAACGAGGATGAATTATAGGCAGTATTATGCGGAATTTCTACATAGTCTCCACTACCATCAAAATGTAAAGCCTGATACGGTTCTGCCACTGGTTGAACAGGTGGAATCACGGGTGCTGCTGCTGTCGCAACAGACACAATATTCGACTCTCCCGCATTCATACCACCTACTACTTTCAATTTAAATTGATAAGAAGTGCTAGGTGTAAGTCCGTTTACAATATAAGTAGCTTCATTAACGCTGAGTGATGCTACCGTAATAAACGCATCGTCACTCCCACTCTTCCTAAGTAAACTCACGCTTTCTGCCCCAACAGGCTGGCTGAACGTTAATGTTGCGTAAGTGGCTGTTGTAGCCGTTTGGACGACACTCAAATCATAGATGGGATTTACCGCTGCAATCGGCTCAATCTTAGAAAGTAAATAGCCAATCTCGTCTTTAGGAACAAACTCGTTATCCCCATTCATATCCCAATCCTGATGTTCAGGTAACGCAAAAGCAATTGTCGAGACATCCTCGATTGTGAATACTTCGCTTTGGTGAACAACGATAGGAGGCAACGCGAAATCATACCCTTCATTGCCTAATTGCACCTTTGCCGTAAGCATATGTACACCATAACTAAGTTGTGGCAATGCAATCTTTATAACCGAATATCCCGCTACACTTTTCGCCATAAGCATCTCTTGGCCCTCAAATATCTCAATCATTGAACCTATTGGTGCTTGCATGACAACTTCAGTTGGAGAGTTCGTTATAACCGTTTCCTGAGGTGAAATTACAATAGCGGGTGTAGAAGCACTAGCATGTTCTTCATAACCCAACAAAGCGTATCCGCTGGAAACTAGCAGAACTGCTCCCAGTATCAGTCTAGCAAGTTTTGTCCGTGTCTGTTTCATTTGACCAATTTCCTCCCGGTCTGATAGGTGCTCTTATTCATTATGATAACTGTGTTCTCAACAATGTCGACACTAGTATTTTACCAAATGGAGCAGGCAGCGAATAGAATTTTTTCTACAACTGCTAGATTTCATTTATTAACAAGAAAGAGACAGCTGCACGCCAGCTGTCTCTCACTTCAACCTCTTCAAGCAAACCAAAGCTTCATCGTTTTAATTTCGAATGGATTCATGGTCACGCTAAGATGATCTCTACCAAACTCCACTTGTGTTTCCTTGTTACGTTCGACAAGATCACATTCCTTCACATCTGCAATAGACTCCGTAAATGGAAGCCTCACCGCCAAGCGCATATCACGCAAACTTTGGAATCGTAGGATGTAAGCATCTCCTTGCTCCGCTTTTTTGAAGGATAACACATGAATCCCCTCTACGCCTTCTTTCAGGAATCGATACCTAGTAGGTCCTTCAGGCTTCCAACATGCTGTCACCTGAGGCGGCATACAGGCTTCGGCGGCTAGCTGCTGTACACGCCCTGCTTTCCAATCCCCGGTATGAGGAATTATCCGGAATGCATATTGAAAATTGCCGCTAATCCATTGCGGAAAGTTCGTTCCCCATTGATTGTTAAATAAGTTGAAATGAAGGATTGGCTTTTCGGGTACGTACACTTTCGAGTACTGGTAGACCCCCTTTTCACCAATTGAAAATAACGGTGTATCGAAGGGAATGATCGCCAGTCCTCCCACTTGTTCATCCTGCACATCAACCCATTGACTAGCACAGTGAAGACGTGTGTTCGCACCTTGCTCAATATCTTCAAGCGGATTGACAACGCTGCCTAGTTTCTGAAACCGATAATTCGGATGATCCGCATTCAGGGCAAATGTGAAATGCCCGCTCTCGGCATACGCAGTAGATGCTTTACGATGAACTCTCACTTGTATATCGGCATACGGCTGACTGTCTTCCAAGTGAATCGATACGCGGATCTCTTCACCATTCCCAAACTCCTCGTAACTTTCATTTGGCGTAGTAAAGCCAATATCAACGTTGCCCCAGCCATCACCATTCGAGATCTTAACATCGGTAAGATGCAGCCCATATCGCTTATGATCGATTCTCGGGTAGCCCGGCTTGCCAAAATCGTTCACATACCAATCCATGAGATCATAGCTGTATGCTTTGACAAAATCCAGAATCTCCTCTTTCCCGTAAACATCGTATTCGTATTGAGCGAACCTGCCGTTTATGGCCCATTCCTTCTGATTCTGCTTGTCATAAAAGCTGGTTATACACCCTGTCTGCGTGCTGACCACGATGCGTATCGCATCGTTTTCCAACATCGCGTTCTCTGCGTCCCCCACTGCGATTGCTACTGAATGAAGGTCGACCGTGCTTTCCGCATACTCAAAGGTTCGATACCCCATCGGAGCCAATTCACCAATATAGGCTTCTCCCGTGTCATTAACGATGTAGGATTCCTTCGTTTCACGATCTGTAAGTATACCTTGCTTATAATGATTCAGTGTGATCTTCACATGCTGCCGCTCCCAAGTAAGTGGGTTATACACACCAATGATGTTCGAATCTATTTGTGTAAAAGGTTGAACCTCACTTAGCGCTTTCTCAGCTTGATCTACATAGTTGGTCTGTTCGGCCCAAGAAGCTTCTGTCTTGAGATAGGAGTCTGGAAACATGGCGCGGTCCTTCTCCAAATCAGCCTTCCCAAAAGCGCGCTGGCTGTTGCGGCCAGGCAATAAATTCGATTTAATATCGATTCCCCACGTGTGTTCGCCGAATAGCAGCGTATGTTCATACGCCTTCGCAATGGCATTCTTGTAATCATCACCACGTCCCCCTTGCAGCTGCCCAAGCGTTGATAAGCTTTCGCGTGTTGCAATACTCGAGCGCATCCTCCGTACACGGGACACTTCTTCTGGATAAGTCCCAATCCCATGTATCCATGTATCCGCTAAATCCTTGCGAATTACAGGGATATCTTGATAATCTCTGGCCACAAAATCACGTGCAAAATCGTCCATTGTCCCAATTTTCACATCAGTATCCGGATACTTTCTCGCAATCTCATCCAACAAGTCTTGCACCACAGAGCCATCCTGTGGACCATAGTTGTCCTGCGTTTGCAGCAGCGCTATCCAAATAGGGTATGGCCAGTCCTCTGGCGGCGTCAGGTCCGTTCCATAGGCCCCCTTGGAATAATACGTGAGGATCCTGCTTCCATCCGGACCTTCCCAATGAAATAACCGCGGCAAATCAACCGGTGAAGAACACGCATTTACGCCCAGATGCAGGAATTCTATTCCTGCGTTTTTCAATAAGGTGGGCAGCATCCAGGTATGACCGGGAACATCCGTCATTTTGGCAGAAATGACCGTGTGTCCGTATTGATCCCGGAGCTTTTCGGAAATGTAGAGTCCTCTAATATATTCTTCGGTGCCGCAAAACTCCGTATGTGTCGTAAACGGAAGTCCATGCCAGCGCAGTTGTCCGTTCGTAATCAAGGCTTCCATTCTTTCTTTTCTGCCTGTATCCGGTGTATCCAAACATTCTTTCAACATCCATGCCGGCAGTGTCCATACATAATGGTGGTCCGGTCCATCTTTCTTCGTGTCTTCACAGACAGCTAGAACGTCATTCATCATCTCTTCTCTATATTGGGAGACGACATTGCTGGCCAAGTCTGTAAAACCCAAGTCTACATGAGTTTTAAAAATAACATATATTTTCTCTAGTTGCCTCACTGTTCTCTCCTCCGATATCTATAAATTATCGATGAATACCGATCGTCACAATTTCACATGGGCCAACCGACAAATGAATGTGATCATTAGATTCAGCTTCGATGCGTGAACTGTGCTCTTCGCTGATTGAACTCCTGTAGAACTCGTTATATGAAAGGTTAGTACTGAGCTGCAAGCTTGCCTCTTCGTTGCTCATGTTGTACCACCGCAGCAGCAAATCGTCTGTTCCTTCCTTCATTTTCATAGAGGAAAATGCCATCTCACGCCCTTCCCACTGGAAGGGGGCAAACGAAGGTGAAATCCTTCCAGGATGGGAATCTGTCTGGCAGGATGTCCATGGAATTTGGAACTGATAGGCTCCCGCGTAAGCGCCCGACTGAATTCCATCCCCATGATGTGGAAGGACAGTCATTCGAACTGTGTGTTCCCCCAGACATTGTGCTTCTGGCGTTGGGAACAAGCCCCAGTCGCCAAGCTCACCAACTGCTCGAAGCAGCGTTATCGCAACCGTATTGCGGCCGTCACGCAGAACCTCGTATTCGTTCAGTCCTAAATTGGCGATAACTAAGCCTGCCCCAGCCTCACTTATGTCAACGAATGCCTGCTGATGCTGCGTGTTGCTTGGATTCTGCCATTCTACCGCTGGTTCATTGTCCCTCTGCGGGATTTCAAACATCGTGTCGACACGGTGAACCTGCGTGATCACATCCGTTGGGAAGAGCATCCGCAAACGATGGTCCTTCGCTTGGTTGTTAAAGGCAGCTGTTATCTCTACTCCTTGCCCTCTGCGGCTCAAGCTGATAACCGTGCGGATCTGCATGGGCACCATGTGCATCGACCGCTGTGCTTTTCGAGTCCCGAAGTAGCTCAAATTCCGCTGCTCTTCCTCTAGCATAGCGTCTGCTGATGCAGGCACTTCCCACTCATGCACGATTTCAATGGATGCTTGGTATGGCGTATCTTCTATTACCCGAATTTGCGCAGCCACCTCATAGGTCGTTCGCGGTGTTTCACCATCCGGCTGTTTGTACATGTATTCATTGCCGATATCCCCTGTATTCTCATAGATGCCTAAATCCCGATAGACACGGCCATTCGTCTTGTCAGTTAAGTGGAAAGAACCGTTTGGGCTGACCTCAATCTTGATCGTCTCATTTTCCAACACTCGGTCTCCAGCTAATAACGAGGAGTCAGGCATCCCCGCCTCATGTTCCACCCATGCATAAGCTTTCAGCCCTAATGCGGGCACTTGCTCCGCTTCAAAGGTAAGCTTCACTTTGCGGCACATATAAGGTTGACGGAACTTATCTTCCGGCAAATCATAGCCAAACTGTAGACCGAGATCTTCATAAGTACACGGAATGACATTCGCGTGTTCATCCATCAGCGTCATGCCTGACAGATCCATGGCTAGGATGACTTCGCTTGCTTCCTCAGGTGTACATCCATCACGGAAGTAAACGCGTAAGGCCTCCAGTTCGATGGTTATGACTCCGCTGCGTTCCCAACCGGACGTGTTCATAACCACGAATGGCAGCGCATTTGCTCCTATGCTGGCAAAGCCCGATGTATCGATCATGACTGCAATAGCTCGCTTGCTTTCATCGATGATCGCTTCCGCCACATGCCGACTTTTCTCAAACCGCGTGACCATCTCTCGGTGCACTTCATCGATCGAGCATCCGCATATGCTGTCATGCGGATGATTTTGCATCAATGTTTTCCACGAATAGGTAATTAGATGATGCGGGTATGTCTCCTGGGCTCCAAGTACGTGCGCCAAAGCGGCCAAAGGCTCTGCCACCTTTTCCAACATCGCTTGGCCTACCTGGTTCATTTGTTTCAAATAAACACGGGCAGAAGCGGTGTTCACGAGCGTATTCCAACCATCTGTACGTTGGCTGCGAAGCTCACCTTTTATAGTGGAAAGCTCCTGGGTTATGGAACGCTCAACAGCTTGCACATAATCCATAAAGTTGGCATGAATAAAGGCTGTATCTGGATAGAGCTCGCGCGCAACTTGGAGTGCATCGGACAAATCCAATTGAATCGGCTGATGGTCACAGCCGTTCATGAAGAGCAATTCGCCCATCGACGCATATTTCTCCGCATCCGCCAGCTTCTGCTTCCAGTACATCTTCGCTTCATCGCGATCAACAGGAATCTCCCATCCATTGTTATACCAATTGGCAAATAAAATGCCGAGTACCTGAGAACCATCCGGTCCTTCCCACATCAACTCCGAGAAGGAAGATTCGTAATCACCGTCAGACACCGTATTATTAAACCCCGTCGGCTTAACACCACGACCAAAGAATACATTCATAATCCCGAACTGCCGCATCAATTGCGGGGTCTGCCCTACCAGACCGAAGGTATCGGGAAAGTAGCCAATTTTCGATACAGGCCCATATTTCATCGCGTCTTGGTGCCCAATCTGCATATTTCTTACATTGGCCTCACCGCTGGTTAAGAAGGCATCCTGCAGGATATACCAGGGACCAATCATAATCCGGCCGTCCCTAATCAACCGGGATAATCGCTCCTTCTGATCGGGTCTAACCTGCAAATAATCCTCAAGAATGATCGTTTGTCCGTCTAAGAAAAAACTGCGATAATTCGGATCCTGATCCAGTTTATTCAGCAGCTCATCCACGAGTTTGACGAGACGCACATGATGCTTTTCATAAGGTAAATACCATTCCCGATCCCAATGGGTATGGGAAATGATATGAGCTGTTCGCTTTGAATTCATCCTCTAGCTCCCTCCCTGACTTGCACCAAAGCCGAGATATTACGAGAAGTGATCGACCCAACACCCATCTCCATAAAGTGCTTCATCTCCGCTTCTGTATTGACCGTCCAGATGTAGACATCCAACTCATGGCGGGCTGCTGCTTGAAGGAGCTCTGGCTCTACAACACGATAATTCACATTGAGACCAAAACAATTCGCGCTCAAAGCGTGCTCGCAACTGACTTGGACTGCCTCCATGTAATTTCCTGTTTGAAATAAGGAAGTATCTACGTTCAGCAGTTTGCGTAATCGTGGATTGATGCTGTTTACATAGTGGGCTCTTATGGACTCACATCCGCTTAGGATGACCCCCTCGAATAGTCCGTTTATGTCAACGAATCGGGAAATAGGCTCAACGCAGCCATCCGATTTAATATCCAAATTGATTGTCTTGCCTGAGGCTAGCAAGATCGGCATAACGGATGCCAATGATAAGATCCGAATGGTCTCAACAGGTGACCCGTTATGGGCTTTGATAGCCAACTGACTCAATTCCCCATAGCTCATTTGGGAAATCCGATATTCGGTTCCATCTACAGTGTAAACGTTGTCGTCGTGAGCAAGCACAAGGACCCCATCCGACGTGATCAAGATATCTTCTTCCACGATATCTGCCCCGCTAAGAAGCGCCGTTTCTATGGAAAGCAGACTGTTATCTGGTGTGCCCATACACCCCGTGTGTGCAGTAAGTAATGGATATGTCTTCATTAAATCTCACCTCAACTAAGAATCATAGTTGTGAATTTCATGCCTTGTACGGGACTGAATTCGCAAACCAAACAGCTTCTTTCAACATGAAAGAAGCTTTTATCCACGAACTCACGACTTCCTAATTTCTTCAAGCGGCGCGTGATGACCATAGAATGTTTTTTCCCTTTGAATCGGGGCTGTCCATTTCACAGCATTGGCAATGACACGCTGCACATCTTTATTGTGGTAGGTAGGATACGTCTCGTGACCTGGACGGAAATAAAAGATTTTCCCTTGGCCTCGACGATACGTGCATCCGCTGCGGAACACCTCTCCCCCCTGAAACCAACTGACAAGGATTAATTCCTCTGGTGTAGGGATATCGAAATGCTCTCCGTACATTTCTTCCTCTTCCAAATCGATGTAAGGTCCAATCCCCTCTACGATGGGATGGGACGGATCCATAACCCACAGTCGCTCTTTCTCATCCGCTTCTCGCCATAGCAAATCACAGGAAGTGCCCATCAATTTGCGGAACAATTTGGAATGATGTCCTGAGTGAAGTACGATCAGCCCCATACCCTCATGTACACGTTTACAAATGCGATCAACGACGTTATCCTGAAAGCCTTTATGTTCAACATGTCCCCAATAAATCAGAACATCCGTCTGATCCAGCTTTTCTTGGGTTAATCCATGCTCAGGTTCATTGAAGGTTGCACAACTAATTTCAAAGCCATCCTGACTTATTCCATCAGCAATAGCTCCGTGCATGCCTTTGGGATAAATCCGCGCAACCTCTTCTTTTCTCTGCTCCTGAAGGAATTCATTCCAAATCGTTACTCTGATCATACGAGCCCTCCCTTATGCTAGTCGAAAGCATTTATAAGCTTCTCGTTACGCCGTCTTGCGCTGAATCTATGATGGCTTGCAGCACTTGTTGGTTACGGTAACCATCGATGATCGTCGGAAGCGAAGCAGAGTGCCTTTGCTCTAAATAATCTACAAAATCCTGCAGCATTGGCTTCACCGATTTCGTATCCAAGTGAATGACGGACTCGGTCAGTTGTAGATTGTCACCCGATCTGAGTGTCAAATGAACCTCATTCGGCTTTTCGACTGACATTCGGACCGTTCCCAGATCACCAAATAAGGTGACGTTGAATTGATTACCCGTACCAATCGCATTTTTATGGGTATAAAAGGACCCCATCACGCCGCCTTCTAATACACACTGGAAGCCAGTAAAATCATCCACATCAACTTCGGCGTATTCCCCTGTTCGTTTATCCAATCGGCGATCTGTGAATGTGGCCATCATACCTGACACCTGCGTAAATTCGCCTACAAAAAAGCGTGCCGCATCCACCATATGCGAGCCTATATCCGCTAATATGCCGGAACCTGCCATGGCTTTATTAAATCGCCATGTGTACTCTTTGTTAAACATTGGCGCGTTTTCCTCTTGCAAATAATGCGCAGCGATATGCCGGATCCGGCCTAAAGCACCGTCCGTAACAAGCTGTTTCACATATTGGAAGCAAGGTCTATACCGATACGAGAAGCCGATCATGCATGGTACCGGATTTGCGTCATACAACTTTAGTAAGTCATCCGCCTCTTCCATTGTTCGGGTAAAGGGCTTCTCCGAAAATATCGGTTTACCGCATGCAATCGCCGCTTTCAAGATGTCACAATGGAATTGATTAGATACGCCAGAAATAATGAAGTCGATGTCAGGATCAGCGATGATGGCTCGATAATCCGTGTATCGCTTCTCAGCTGGCAAATTCAAACGCTCCCCGACCTGTTCCACCGCTTTCGCATTCACATCACAGATGGCGGCAACGCTTGTATTGGTGATTTTCGCAAGATTGTTCATATGGTAATCGCCGATCCCGCCAAGGCCAATAATGCCTACGTTCCATTGTTTAACGCTCATCATGTTCGCTCCCTTATTTGCGATCTTCCTCGTGATCAATCGTCGAGACTGAATTTCGCTCTATAATTTTGCCTTCAACAATGATATTTTCATCATAATTTCCTTGCAGCACGCCTAATTGATGCATTAACAATCGGACAGATTGCGCACCTAATTCGGATGGCTGCAAATCCATGCTTGTCAAAGACGGGTTCGATTGCACCATCATTGAGTTATCTCCGCAGATCACAAATAAAGAGACATCCCCAGGTACACTTAGATTAAGATCCTTAATGGCATTAAGAACACTGAATGCGGTGCGATCATCATCGGCAATAATGGCGGTTACTTTTTTCTGCTGCTGACCGATAATATCGATCGTCTCTTCATAGCCATAATCCATATAATCACTTGAGTTCAGCTCCGGTTTATGATGAATCATGTGCTCCTTCACATCTAGCCCACGAACCTTCATGGCCTGAATGAAGCTAGCTTTCCGATCAATCGATACGGTCATATGCTCATTCGCATTCAAAAACATAATATCTTTATGGCCTTTGCCGACTAAATACTCGCAAATATTGGACATCATCTGTACATTATCGTTATCTACGCTTGTAGAATGCTCTATGTTTTCATTCATCACATGACCTACCGTCACAAAAGGGATCTGTCCCATATGCATGAGGTTGATACGTTCATCATTGGCTGTAGGCCTCATCACAACAGCACCATCTATCGGATAACTCGTCAAGAATGGCGTTTTCACCTCATGGACAGGAATAATATCTAACAGAACCCTATACCCATAATAAGCTGCTTCCAGAATGACCCCATTGATAAACTGCGTATGAAATGCGCTAAAGAAGAAGCTGCCGTGCGGTATGGTTAAGCCGATGGCCATCGTTTTCTTCGTAACCAAGCTTCGCGCAGTATGATTAGGGACATAATTTAACTGTCTAGAAACACTCATCACACGCTCTCTGACTTCGTTGCTTGTCGGTCTTTTTTGGCTAAAGACATTAGAAACTGTCCCTTTTGAGACATTCGCCAGCCTTGCAACATCATCAATTTTTGCCATCTTCGGGTAAACATCCCTTCGTTACAATGTCCGTTTATTCATTCCAATTGTGCATTAAGCTTCTCGACCAAGTCAATTAAATCTACCGGATTGCTAATGGTATAAGATGGCCTTTGGCTTTCGTCTTCATGCACCTTCGGATATCTTGGCGTCCAGCTCAAGAAAATGCTCGTAATCCCCATTTGATTCGCGCCTTTGACGTCTCGGCTTAGGTTGTTACCGACCATGACAATTCTTGAGCAGTCCTGCTCAGTCAGTTCTAACGCACCCATCGCGGCTTTAAACATACGAGGGCTTGGTTTCGAGTCCTTAATCGTTTCTGAATATATCATCGTCGTAAAATAATCATATAAGCCATGATCTGTTAGCATATTTTTGAACGATTGTGCTCTCCCGTCAGCTACAAGAGCTAGTATATAGCCACGTTCGGCAAGTGTCCTCACCATCCTATCCGCCCCAGGAATCAAATCCGCTTTAATCACAATATCATGGTCATCTCTAATTTCGGTTCCTTCATCAATGATGGTATCTCCACAGTCTAGGAAAACAATCAACTTCTTCGCATTGGGATCAATCGCTATATGATCTTTCGTTGTTGGTTTACTCATTTACGACACCTCTTAGGTTTAGTTGATCAGCATAATGACAAGCTGCGTAATGTTTGTTACCTAAATCCTGCAGCTGCGGTTCTTCCTTCACACATTTGTCGGTCTTATACATACACCTAGGATGAAAATGACAGCCGCTCGGAGGATTAGCCGGATTCGGCACTTCACCTTCGAGAATGATTCGGTCCTTCTTATAATCGGGATCAGGCTCAGGTACGGCCGACAGAAGCGCCTCTGAATACGGATGCTTAGGTGTTTGAAATAGCGAATCAACAGGTGCTAACTCGACTATCCGCCCCAAGTGCATCACCGCCACACGGTCAGAAATATTTTGTACGATAGATAAATCATGCGAGATGAAAATATACGTAATCTGAAGCTGCTGCTGCAGATCCTTCAGCAAATTAATAATTTGCGCTTTGATCGAAACATCCAAGGCCGATACCGCTTCATCGCAGACGATGAGTCGAGGCTGGGAAATAAGTGCCCTCGCAATCGCGATACGCTGTCTTTGCCCTCCGGAGAAGGCATGCGGATACCGCTTGAGGTAGCTGACATTCAAGCCTGTTTTTTCAGCGATTAAGGTCACTTTCTCATCCAGTTCCGCTTTCGTTAGCTTAAAGTTGGCGAGCAGCGGCTCGGAAATAATGTCATACACACTCATTCTCGGACTTAGTGAGGAATACGGATCTTGAAAGATCATTTGAATATTTTTTCTATATTTCTTGAACTCTTTACCTCGAAGACCTAAGAAATCAACTTGCTCTTCGCCTTCTGTATGGTAAATCACTTCCCCAGACGATGCGTTCATTCCCCTGACAATACAACGACCTAGTGTCGTCTTCCCACAGCCCGATTCACCAACAATACTTAGCGTCTCTCCCTCCATAAGGTCAAAAGAAACGTTGTTCAACACACGAACGGAGGAAGGCTTACTGAACAACTTATTTTTGTCTTTCACTTCAAAATTTTTGGTTAGATTGTTTACTTTTAAAATAGGTTTAGACATACGTTTTCTCCTCACCTTCACCCTTGTAAAGAAAACATCTAACCATATGGTTGTCGGATATTCGCGTTTTCGGCACAGCTTGTGTGTTGCATACCCCTTCGATCCGATCCTTGCAACGATCATAGAATCCGCACATTGGCGGCATATCGATGGGCATCGGAACGGTCCCTTCGATCGATTCTAACCGTTTATTTCGGTTGCCAGCTAACTTCGGCATCGAATTGAGCAAGCCTTTGGTATAGGGATGTTTGGGATTTTTAAAAATTTCACCTACGGTAGATTGCTCCACAATCTTCCCTAAATACATGACTGCGACTTCATCGCACATCTCTGCAATGATGCCTAGATCATGCGTGACCAACAGTATCGCCATGCCGAACTCTTGTTGAAGTCCCTTCATCAGCTCCATCACTTGGGCTTGAATGGTCACATCGAGCGCGGTCGTAGGTTCATCGGCAATTAACAATTCCGGATTACAGGATAAGGCCATGGAGATCATCGCCCGTTGACGCATACCTCCAGAGAATTCATGCGGGTACTGGTCAAATCTTTTCGCTTCATCCGAAATGCCCACTTTACTTAACATTTCAAGCGCAATTTTCTTCGCTTCTTTCTTATCCTTCGTCCGGTGAATGAGGATGGATTCCATGATCTGATTGCCAATCGTATACATCGGTGAAAATGCCGTCATCGGCTCTTGAAAGATCATCGCAATCTTGCGACCGCGAATGGAACGAATCTGTTTGCCCCTTGTATCTAGCGAAAGCAGGTCCAGCTTGTTGAGCGCCTTCTCCGACGTAGAGTGATAAACAATTTTGCCGGAAGTTTCGCACTCTTTTGGATTAATGGAGATAATGGCTCTACTCGTTAAGCTTTTCCCACAGCCAGACTCGCCAACAAGCCCAAGTGTTTTTCCTTTTTTTATATCAAAATCAACGCCATCTACGGCCCTCATTTCCCCATTATCCATCTGAATACGAATCTTGAGGTCTTGAACGGACAGTAGGGGTAGTTCGGATTGTGAATCAATAACAGCTTCTAATGTCATGACATTCCCCGCCTTACCTTGGTTTATTTCTTGTAGGGATCGGCTGCATCACGCAATCCGTCGCCTAGAAAGTTAAACGTTAATACGGTAACAATGACGAATCCGAGAGGGATTAACTTCCATGGATACAAAGCAATATTTTCAATTTGTTGAGCTTCCTGAAGGAGTACCCCCCAACTTGTAGCTGGAGAACGTATCCCGAGCCCTAGGAAACTCATGGCCGTCTCGCCAAGAATCATACCTGGGATTGCTAATGTCGTCGCCACAACCAAGTAGGAGATAAATCCAGGCAAGAGATGCTTGATAATGATTTTTGCGTCACTCACACCTGCTATTTTGGCTGCAAGCACATATTCTTCATTTTTTAACGAGATGAACTTTCCTCTAGCAACCCTCGCTAAATCCGTCCAACCAATAAATGCAAAGATGATGACGATATACAGATACATGGTCACTACGGGAACACGGGCTGGTATTGCAGCTGATAAGGCCATCCATAGAGGAAGCGTCGGAAAGGAACGAATGATTTCAATAAACCGCTGAATAACTGAATCAATCCATCCTCCGAAATATCCGGATATTCCGCCGATAAATAAACCAAGGACAAAACTTATGAATACGCCAATGAGAGGGATACTTAGTGAAATTTGACTACCAAGGACGACACGCGATAATAAATCTCTGCCCATTCCGTCTGTACCAAACATAAATATACGACCAGGTTCATCTACGCCAAAAAGGTGGGTAGTCGTTGAGAATAAGCCCAGAAATTTATAGCTCTCACCTTTTACAAGAAAACGTATCTGATGGCGTGCACTCTCATCCTGAACGAAAACCTTACGGAGTGTCACAGGATCTCTGCCTGACTTCAGCTCATTGACATAAGGTATGATATGAAAATGGCCTTCCGAGTCCTTGAAGCTCAATTTCGTTGGAGGGGCGTTGACATATTTGCTGTCGTAGCTTTCTAAACTATAGGGTGCAAGAAACTGAGCAAAGATCGCCGCTATGTAGAATACAGCCAAAATAATTAAACTGACACGAGCTAATTTATGTTTTTTCAACCTGCGATAAATAAGACGCCACTGTGAGCTGTAGTAGACATCGTTGTTTGGGGGCCGCTTGAATCTGGTCGATAGTTGTTTTCCTATTGATGTCATTGGTTTCATAGGTCATACACCTCTGAATGCCGTGCGAATTTTGGGATCGAGCCATGCCAACAATATATCCGAAATCAAGGTACCTACAACTGTTAACACTGCCATAAACAATAACCATGTACCTGCCAAATACATATCTTGGGCTAGTAAGGCGTTATACATGACTGGACCTTGAATAGGTAAATTCAGAACAATCGCCGTAATTGTCGAACCTGTAAAAATGGACGTTAATGACCATCCAAGCGTACTTACGATGGGATTGAGCGCAGCGCGCGTCGGATACTTCAGTAAGATTTTCGTTTCTGATAAGCCTTTCGATCGTGCCGTCACCACATTCGGCTTATTCAATTCGTCCAGCATTTGCCCCCTCATCACTCGAATGAGCTCTGCTGTATTCGCCAAACCAATGACAATAACCGGGATAATCATATGCTTCAGCAAGTCAAGAACTTTACCCATTGACCATGCGCTGCTGGCGTATTCATTTGAAAACAGACCTAACAACGGATCACCAAAATACACATAGGACAGATACATGAGAATGATCGCCATCAAAAAGTGAGGTGTAGCCATGCCAAGGAAACCGAATGCAGAGAAAATATAATCACCAATCGAATATTGCTTTACTGCACAATAGATCCCGATTGGTATCGCCACCGCGTACGTAAATACCATCGTTGCCAGAGAGACGATCAGCGTTAACGCCATATATTGCGAGATCACATCCATAACAGGCCTGTTAAAACTAAACGAATATCCGAAGTTAAAATCAGTGAAAATGTTTTTCATCCATACCGTATATTGGATAAACCAATGTTGATCTAATTTCAAGGCCGATCTCATTTCGGCAATATCTTGTTGTGTCATGATCTCACCTGCCGCGGACATCTTCGCCGCATAAGATGAAACGTAGTCACCAGGTGGCAACTGAATGATATAGAAGACAATAACGGATATAACAAAAACGACGGGTATGACCAAAACAATTCTTTTTAAAATATATTGGAGCATCTCGATCCTGTCCTCTCCGGTTAATTCGATGTCCTCTTGAAACGCATACTGGGGAAATTGACTTTCCCCAGTATGTCGTTCACAGCGACCTATTGTTTGATATAGAATTGAGAAGGATGTCCATGGCCTAAGCTGCGGAATTCATCGGCAAAAATTAAATTCTTAGGCACGTTGCCCATCTTGTTTGAGACAACAATCAGATTTGGTGTTGGGCCCGTATAACCAATCAGCCATTGATTCTTTTGATTCAGTTTAATGATTTCATTGCTCCACTTCGTAATATCTTCCTTAGTTGTCGATGATTTAACTTTATTCCAGTAATCCATAATTAACGCGATGTCACCTTCCGGTTTAACTCCCTCTTTGCCATTGGAAGACGTATACAAGCCATAATTTCCAAGCCATGGTGTTAATACGCGCAGCGGTACAAGTGTATCCGGTCTAAAAGCTACATTGACAAGCGAAATATTTTCTGTCGTTGCTGCAATCTTATTTGCGTATTTGAGATCATTATGCGTGCCGGCATCTACAACTTTGACGTCTACCTTTAGACCCACTTTTTCATAATATTTTTTGACCAATTCCAAGAAAGTTGCCGTATTCGTCGTGTTCTCAGTAACCGTAATGGTTAAATCAGAACCATCCGCGTTTAAACGGAAATTGTTTTTATCACGTTTCGTCAGACCAAGTTCATCCAGAAGCTGATTCGCACGTGCTTGATCAAATTTACTCCATTGATCCGCCCAGCCTTTTTGGTAGCCAACCAAGCCTTCGGGAACGGAAGCTTGTATAGGTGCCCCTAATCCGTTCGTAACAATTTCTGAAATCTCTTTGCGGTCGACCGCAACAGAAACAGCTTCTCTAAATTTAATGTCTTGGAACAGTTTACGAAGATTAGGATCAGCAATGGTTTGATTAAATTGAAGACCCGTACTTGACCAAGCTGCTGTTGTCCAAGCCAATACACTGTAGCCTGCTTTTTTCTCATTTTCTTTGAGTACCGTGAAATCTTTAAAATCAAAACCAAGCAGATTATAATCACCAGCTAATGCGCCAAGAACTCTTTGTGCTGGATCCTGAACTTTGGTAGCAACGATACGGTCCATATAAGGCAGTTGATTTCCAGCGCTATCCACTTTCCAGAAGTAAGGATTGCGTTCCATAATAAATTGATCACTATTCGGATCGTTTTTAGCCACCCAAGCTCTTAAGGTTGGGATTTGCGGGTTAACCCAATAATAATAGCCCGTTGCTACCAAGAACGATTTCACATCTGCAAAGCCCCATTGCTTCGCAATTTCAAGCGCCTTCGCCTCACCTACGAATTCAGGCAATATCGTTTTTTGGAAATGTGCTGGTGCAAAGAACCATTTATTATCGATGGCAACGCGCTCCAGAAATTGTACGCTAGGATACTTATGAGTAACTTTAAAGGTGAAATCATCCACTTTGGTCACTGTGGCTAAAGCCTTTTCTCCCGATACAGGATCGACGGAGTAATAGGCATCATAAATTTTCTTGCCGAAAGTCTCTTTCGTGAGCATATGCTCCCAATAGAAAATGACATCGTCAGCTGTAAAAGGCACACCATCTGACCATTTCATGCCTTTTCTCAAATGGATCGTGAATTCAGTTGAGTCTTTGTTGACTTCATAGCTTTTGGCAACGTTAGGCTCAACCGCACTTCCGTCCTTATTAAAACGAAATAACGCCTCCTCCGTAGGTTGACCAACAGCCCAACGATCATTAGGTCCACCCCAAGGCATTTTCCAGTCACCGCCGTATTTGCCAATCTCATCTGTTACCTTTTCGACCATAATATCTTCTTTAGCCGGCATCCGTTCAGCTACTGCTTTAAGCGTTCCTGCACTTACAAGCTTAGTTAACATCGGAGCTTCTTTGTATCCTTCTATCTTTGTAGGCGCTGATGCAATTGGACCCGATGTCTCCTTCACAACTGCTGTACTTGCTTTTGGACCTTCACTTTCACTCTCACAAGCTGCAAAAACAACTGCAAAAATCAACATCATCATCGCCATAAACAACCTGTTCTTCTGCAAGCCAATCCCCTCCATGGTTTTAAAGTATTATACGGGTACTTCAATATTCCTTAGCTCTTAACTGGATATTGGTTCCCTTCACCTCCAAGGTAAAATAACTTTAAACCGGTTTAAAAAGGAAATTAAACTTATCGAGTTGTATGTGGTTAAACCGTTTTAATAGAAATTGTAAGCGCTTTAAACATGGTATGAACTACTTCTACAAATTATGTAAACTTTCATATTCGATTGTGTTAAACCGGTTTAATACAATTTATTGTAAGCGCTTGCTTCCCTTTATTTGTATCTTACATCGGATTTAAATCCTTTGCAATCATTTTTTTGGAAGAATATAGGATGCCATTTGGGGGGTTACTTGCCTTCATACAAGTGGAGCTGTGAACGGGTGATCAGGTGAGTTTTGATGTGTTATCGTGCTATAATTATTCTAAAATTGTCAGTTTCGCTAGAAAGGAATTCTCCCATGCGCAAAGGTGAACAAACGAAGCTCCGAATCATTGAGAAATCGGCTGTTCTATTTAACGATAAAGGGTATACAGGCACGTCGATGCAAGATATTATGGACGCCACTGGCTTAACCAAAGGAGCGATCTATCGCACCTTCACCAGCAAGGACGAAATTGCGATTGAAGCTTTCCAATATGCTGGACAAGTCTTATGGCAGCATTTCTCAGCAGCAATCGAACTTCAGGACACAGCAATCGGCAAAATTGCAGCCATGTGCGATGTGTACCGTGACACCGTCCATAACCCTCCGATACAAGGCGGATGTCCTTTCTTAAATACAGCGGTCGAAAGCGACCATTCCTTCCCGGTTCTTCGAGATCACGCTGCCCTGGCGTACACGCAAATGCTGGGGTTCATTCAATCCTTGCTGGCTCAAGGGGTTAGTAATGGAGAATTGCAACCGGAGATGGAATTGGAATCTGTGGCTTCTTTTATATTCTCAACCATTGAAGGCGGCATTATGTCCAGCAGGCTTACGAAGGACAATCGTCATGTCGCTTATGCCATGCAACATATTGAACGGCTGCTCTTGACCTACAAGGCTCTTTAGCACATTGTGCTAGATTTTCTAAAAACAGTTCGGATAACAATCTCAGCAGCTGCTATCAGGCAGATGATAGATCCATATACAGCAATTGTGTAGCTAGTTGTATACGCAAGCCCGACCCCATCATGGAGCAGCGAAGTAATGGCATGAATCGTGAGATTTGTAAAAACGAAAGCATAGCTTCTCGTCATCCACTTGCGATGTTGATTAACCTGTTTATTCTTGATCTTAACGATGGCAATGATCGTCAGAACCAGCCACACAATATTCATTAAATTAAATCCCATGCTGCTCGCTTTCCCACCTGTCGCATAGGGCGCCATATAACCGGAAGTGACGTCAACGATGAGCACGGACAACAAGTAGAAATAACCGTTCATACGGTGGAATTTACGATACTTTTTTAAGATGGCCGTAGAGAAATTAACAGCCCCCGAGATCATAGCCATACATGCGAAAATGACGTGTATATTCATCACTTTTAGCCAGATTTCCGTATGTAATACACGTTTGAGCGTTGCTTTATGGCTTAGAAAAGCGGTTGCTTGCGGATCCTGAACAAAGTTGGTGTACAAGACATACACGATAAATATAACTGTAATTGACAACATCAATAAGTAAGCCTTTTTACTAGTGGACATACCTTCATCCTTCCCTAATTTGTGCGCTAGCCTGCGATGGCCGACGGGACTGCTCTTTGAAATTTATACTTTCTATTACGTCAAAAAACCGAACCGTACGGTCTTTTTTATTATAATATAAAACATATCTTTTCTCCTATTCAATTGTTACAAAACTAGGTCAGCACGCCCCCTACAAACACTCTGCACAAAAAGCGACCTCCTCATAGAAAGGGGCCGCATCGATTTGCTCGGTGTGCTACCATAGATTAACTTCTGAATGACAGTCCATTCGTCTGCAAAGCTGCTCGAAGTTTAGGTAACGAACCTGGACCCATGCCGTGATATTTTAGAATCTCAGCTTCGCTGTAGTTGGATAGCTCTAACAAAGTCGTAATGCCATTGTTCTCCAGAGCTCGCCTGGCCGGTGCTGAGAGTGTTGAAAGAAACCCGGATTCAGGCTTCAGCTCTTGTTCGCAAGTCGGGCAGGTCGGACAGTCGGTACTCTTATAGTACTTGTGTCCTTTGTTGCAAATTCTTAACGTTTTCTGCGAGACAGCCAATCGTCAATCTCCTTCCTCCATGTAAACAGTGATGGATGCAGGCATTCGATATCTTTTTAACTATTTTACCATAAACGGAATGCTTTCATCCTTCTGACCTATGGGCATCTATGCTAATTTCTCTTGTAGTAAAAGATAGAAAAGTATACACTTTTCTATGGATGATAGTTTTCCTTGGTGTTAGATAAAATGAACGAGACTATGGGGAGGCAACATAACGATGGCACATACAGCCGAAATTAAAAGAGTACAATCCTTGCTCCGCCATGCACAGCAACTATCTGGTGGCAACCAAGCGGATGAAAGAATTAAGAGCTTGAGCAGCAGACTAGAAGCGCTTCAACAACTTGCGGGTGAGCATGCAGCTCCAAGCGAGAATGAAAGCGACAGCATTGAGGCAGAAGTAAGTGAAGTGATTGAAGTGAACGAAGAAGTAAATGAAGATGCGAATGATGAAGTCGCTGCAACCGAAGAACAACCTGTTCCAGATTCACAAAATGAGTAGCTTATCGTTATGAATGCCTTAGCATGTCCTAGGTTTCTAGTAGGCTGACCTGTCGTAGATTCTTCTACTTCAAGTCAGCCTACTTTATTGCCAAAAAAACAAAAAAGCACGCTCACAACCTAAGCGCACCCCCCAACTCCTATTTTTAATTTCTTTTTCTAACATGACGCGGCCAAGGCTAACCTTAACTAATTAGCTTTAATTTTGCTTTTTTGAGAATAAGCTTCTGGTATAGCACAATGTATCTATCTAACATCTGGCTAACGGATACGACTTTCTCATGTGTCAGGCTACCATTGATCACCGCTTGATTGATCATTTCGAATCGCAGGCTGTCAATTTTTTCTTGAAGTTTTGATTCCATCGTATCCATCTCCGTTCTAGTTATATTGATTAGTTAGTTGGCCTATATCTGTATAGTAAATCAATACTATTAGATTAATATTAGAAAATGTTGGTGAGAGTATTAGTTTATTGTGGTGAAACACAGCATTTCTCATAATCAACCGTTATCCGGCAAATCGATCTCCGGCTCAATCGCCTAAATCTGCTTCTAGGTAGGATCAGCCACGGCCAGGCTTCATTCGGAGTCGGTCATCATCAGGACAATGGATGTCTGACGAAATTGGTCTGAAATAACGGGAGAAAATCCAGTTATTTTGCAAAATGCTATGATTTCGCTTGAAATAGCTGTAGGAAATCCAGTTATTCGCTTGGTCAGGATGCCCTGTGGTTGGCGCTGATGCGTCTGCTACACTCTACACGAGCACCAAGAGCAACGCCTAACCACAAAACACAAAGCGTATAAATTCTGAACTTTAAAAAAAGCATTCACCGAAAGAGGTGAATGCCTTTTACTTGACCTTCCTATAATACAACGGAGCATGTCCCGTCACTAATTTGAACACTCTGCCAAAATGCGTTACACTCCCGAAGCCAACTTTCTTGGCAATCAAACTAACTTTCATGGAGGTTTGTTCCAGCAGCTTTTTCGCTTCCTTAATTCTGACACTATTCAAGTATTCCACGAACGTAAACCCCGTCGCTTCTTTGAAAAACCGGCTTAGGTAATAGGGACTGACATAAAATTTCTCCGCCAGCAGATGCAGCGGCAGCTCTTGCATGTAATGGGTGTTCATATAACGAACAACCTCCAAGATTCGCTCGTGCATGGCACTAGGAGGTTCCAGCAGTTCCAGCGCATTTTGTTTGGCATGGCGACAGCAAATAATAAGCATCTGCAGCACTAACGTCTGCGCAAACATCTCGAAGCCAGGCTTCTTCTCCTGCATCTCCTGCATAATGCTTTGCGCAACCGACTCGATAGCAAGCTTGTCTTGCAGCGGACATTTGATGATCAAGTAGGCATGCTCAAAAAGGGGCTGAAATATGTCTCGATAAGCATTATTTACCGATGCCATATAGCTTTCATGAATATTCACGATGAGCCGCTCGTGCTTGGGCATTTCGGTGTTGGTGGTCCGATGAAGGATATTCGGAGAGATGATGACGATATCCCCCTCGTCAATGATCATCGTCCTGTCCTTTATAAAAAAAGTCCTTTTGCCGGACATCAAATAGAAAATTTCATAGGTGCTATGAAAATGGTTGACTGGCATATTGTGACTTAACGCCTTCCGATAGGATATAGAGAAGGAACCCTCACGGTTATTGAATTGAAAATCGCCCATCCTCATCTCCGCCTCTCATCTGACTTGCCATTTATTATACGCCTCTGCCGTTAGACTGCAAGATATAAGAAGAAATTCTATATTTGCGCAAAAAATGTACATATTCCTCTGCTAAGATAAGCTTAGTAGATTGAAGGAGGAATAACAAAGATGCAAACTTCAGAAAACAACATCCAAATCACTAACATGAAACAAGACACACTAACGCCCATCCAATGGGCGGAGAAGGCCTGTGAAGCGTTAATGGCCAAATTTGAACCCGAACAGCTTCCCCCAGACCGTTTCCACTATCATCAGGGTGTTTTCCTCTCAGGTATGGAGAAATGCTGGCGAGAAACTAACGATGATAAATACTATACGTATATTAAACGGTGGGTAGACAGTCAGATTCTTGCTGACGGCAGCATCAAAAAATATAATCCCGAAGAACTGGATGACATTCAACCTGGCGTGCTGCTCTATAACCTGTATGAGCAAACTAGCGATGAACGGTATAAAAAAGCCTTGCACACATTGGTTCCCCTTCTAAAATCATGGAAAACCAATCCATCCGGTGGTTTCTGGCACAAGGAGCGATATCCGAATCAAATGTGGTTGGATGGACTGTATATGGCTGGACCGATTGCTGTTCAATTCGGTGAAACCTTCGGCGAAGCCGAATATTTTGACATGATGACCTATCAGGCAATTCTCATGGAGAAGCATACCAAGGACCCTAACACTGGCCTGCTGTACCATGGGTGGGATGAAACCAAAGCTGCTGTTTGGGCTGATCCTGTAACAGGCTTGGCTCCAGAATTCTGGGGACGCGCGATCGGCTGGTACCCCGTTGCATTACTGGAAATGTTCGAATACCTTCCTGCGGACCACAAGGATAAAGCTGAGTTGACGAGCATCCTTCAAGACCTGCTCATCGCTTTGATCCCCTATCAGGATGCTGCCACAGGTTTATGGTATCAAGTTGTGGACAAAGGAGACATTTCGGATAATTGGCTCGAAAATTCCTGTACCGCACTGTATGTGCATGCCATTGCCAAAGCCGTGCGATTCGGTTATTTGGATGCTAAGTATTTGACCTATGCGTGGAAAGGATATCAAGGGGTCATTGATACACTGAAGTTTGATGAGAACGGTCATGTGATCATTGGCCAGATCTGTATTGGTACGGGGATCGGAGACTACGCCCACTACATCGCACGTCCTACAAGCGAGAACGATTTGCATGGTGCTGGCGCCTTTATTCTTATGTGTGTCGAAATGAGCTTAGCTCAGAGCGTGTAATAAATAAACCAGTTAGCATCCCATTGTGCAGATGCTAACTGGTTTTTTGCTGGTGCATCCGCTGCTATACTTGTAAATTTGGCCGTGGACAGGGGGCCCGCGGGATGCGTGGGAAGCGCCGCATGCGGGATGCGGACGCTCGGAGGTGCTAGTACTCTACTCAACTTGTATTAACTGGAAAATGTACAGCTATTTTCGAGGAATTACCTCGAAAAAATTGATTTAACTGTAAAACATGTAGGTAAAACAGCCTCTTTTGTTCGAATTGGCTAAAATGGTTGAAATTAACTGTACGTTATCCAACTAATCTGCGTTTGAATGAATAACCCCTAAATTTAACTGTAGAAAATCCATTTATTCACCTGGCGCACAGGAGATCTACGAAACTTCCCTCCGATCAAACTCACCATTCTGTCTGAGCAATCATATCTCTATCTCTATCTCTATCTCTATCTCTATCCTCCACTATCCCCGTACGAGCTAAGAGGTTGCAGTCTTTACTGGAAGTTAAGTTTTTCACTACATAAAATAACAATAATTTCTTTACTTCTCAAAATCTAGCATTCCCTTTATACTAATAGATGGGTTATTAACCATAGTTCTATTACTTTGGAGGAGGAATTATTAACACATGAAAAAAACATTTACTACTCGCTTTACTGCTCTTGCTCTTGTGGCGGTTCTTACAAGCTCCTTCGCTAGCAGCCTAGCATTTGCCGAAACAAGTGCACCCTCGACACCTGTTTCAATGAAATCAGATATGCGTCTCGCCATTGATAACGGCGTTGTGGAAGGCTACGGTGATACAGACTACCGTGGCGCAAATATCGCTACTCGCGCTGAAGTGGTAACCATGGTTAATCGTGCTGCCAAGCTGCAAAGTGCAGATGCTAGTAATGTTACTTTCACGGACCTTGCGACTTGGCAAAAGCAAGCAGTTGCGAATGCCGTTGCAGCTAAACTGATTAGCGGCTTTGCTGATGGTACATTTCATCCGAATGCTGCCGTAACTCGTCAAGAGCTTGCTGAGTTAATCGTGAAAGTCGTAACTGGCGGCCAACTGCCACAAGTAAATGAGAATGTGTTGAACTACTTCAAAGACTCCGCATCCATCGCGAAAGACTCCCGCCATTATGTCGCTTATGCCGTCATTAGCGGAATTTTCACACCTACCCTCGACGGTAACTTCAACCCTACTGCTGAAGTAACGCGTGATGAAGTAGCTAAGGCGCTTAAGCCTATTTTATTTAAAGTGGTTGATATTTTAACAACGAACGATATTCACGGTAAAATCGAAGTCGGCTTCGATAAAAAGCGCAATCAAAGTCAAGGCGGTATCGAAACATTTGGCGGCATCGTCTCCGATTTCCGTGCTGTAAATCCCAAAGGAACAGTCGTTGTGGACGGCGGTGACGCTTGGCAAGGTACGCTGATTTCCAATACAACGAATGGCCAATCCGTAATGGATACGATGGCGCAAGTGCAATATGATGCTGCAGCTATCGGAAATCATGAATTCGACTTCGGTCGCGATGTTCTAATCGATAATATTAAGAATGCTAAATTCCCTATCCTTGGAGCTAATATTATTGATGATCAAACAGGTAAACGCGTTGACTGGACACAGCCCTATGTGATTGTTGAAAAAGAGGGGCTGAAAATCGGCATCATCGGCTTCGCAACACCACAAACGAAAACTACAACGAAATCAACGAACATCGAAGGCCTTTCCTTTGTAAATCCAGTTCCTTTGGCCAAAGAATTGTCAGCTGAGCTTCGTGCTAAAGGTGTTGATATCATCATGGTTACCTCCCACCTCCCAGGTGAGCAAAACCAGAAATCCGCTGAAATCATCAGTGAGCTTGCTGATCTTGCAAAAGGTACTGGGAATGGCACATTAGATGCCATTGTTGGTGGTCACTCCCACATGCGTGTTGCTGGAATTGTAAATGGTATTCCCGTAGTTGAAGCTCAAAGCTGGCTTTACGCGGTTGGGCATATTCAACTTTTTGTAGACAAATCAACCAAGCAAGTCGTTTCCTCCAATGCAAGCTTGCTAGAAACCTATACGAACCTAACGACAGCTGACGCGGGCATTCACCAGACGGTTGAAGAGTATAAAGCCAAAATTTCGGGGAAATCCGGTGAAGTAGAAGTCGTAGTTGCAGAGCCGCTAAATCGTAAATCTTTCCGCTTTGAAGCGAATGGCGGGGCTGATCGTGACGGCGCAACACAGTTAGGCAACAGCATCACAGATGCGATGCGCGCTTCTGAGAAGTCCGATATTGCTTTCACGAATATTGGCGGTATTCGCACGGATATTGACAAAGGTGAGCTAACCTACAGCGAAATGTTCGAGGTGCTCCCTTTTGGCAATTACAATGTAACGGGTACAATGACTGCTGCACAAATCAAAAAAGCACTCGAAGTCACAGACAAATATACAAGTCTCCCAGCTATTCAATTCTCAGGACTGAAGGTCGAATGGGATAACACAAAGCCACTTGGTGAGAAATATTCCAAAATCACTTTGGCAGATGGCACTCCGATCTATGTCGATGGCAAGTTGAATACAGACCGCACGTTCAAAGTAACAACCAATGATTTCATGGCTACTGGCAGTGGCGATGGCTTTACGGTATTTGGTGAAGTGAAGGATTGGAAAGACGGATCCATCATGCTGGACGCTTGGGTGAATCGCGTCAATTCCCTGAAGGCGGCTGGTAAAGAGCTGTCTGTACAAGACGATGGTCGCGATGTGCGTTTGGATTTGAAGAAATAAATAAAAAAGACCTTTTGTCCGCATCCAGCTATGGATAGGGTGAAAGGTCTTTCTTCATATCATACGTGCATATCTCGTTTATTAAAGGAGACGTACGTGACAACCGTTAGCAGGACAATTAGGACTGCGGAAATAACGACATAAACGGCATCCAATCCACCGCCATACATGATAAGTTTAGCCTCATAAAATTTAAACGGGGTTACATATTTCAAAAATGCCAGCTTATCGTTGAAATCAATGGCAATGGATAAGATAAACGTGATGAGCATGATGCCTGTTGCGAGCGAGGCTGATTTTTTGGCATTTCGATACACGGCTGCAATGGAAGTTCCAATGACCAGAAAGAGCAGTTGCAAGATAAACATACCCAGCATGACGATGGAGATGTCACCATTTACGGCCTCACCTTTGCTGTAAGCCCCAACAATCAACACACTCGAAATCCATGACACGAGGTTAAAAATAAGTATGTTCACGAAAGCGCTTAGCAGCTTCCACGTGATGATGCCATGCCTCGACAAAGGCTTCACGAATAGGAACTCAGCCGTCTTATCCCGCTCTTCCTTCGCAATGATATTGGCGCCAAGCATTGCCGCATGGATGGTTGCCATCAACAAGAAATATAGCACCAGGATGCCGAAGTAGCCGCTAGCTTTTGATAAATCTAACGCACCGCCACCCATGATCACTTGGAAGGACTTCGGCATTTCTGCCATAAGATCATTAATCTGACCATCCGCTGCCGTTGCTTGATACTTGTTCATGCCACTTGCGACTAGAAAAATGAGTCCAAGACTCCAGAAAATCATCGATTTTCGATACGTTTTCAGTTCTCGCCAAAATATATTCATTGGCTGTTCCCTCCTTTCACCTGCATGTTATACGGCATGAACATCCTTTTTCGTGTAGATGAAGTAGCTTGCCGCAATCGAAACGACGATAATCGCAAGGGCTGCAATGACATAAGACGCTTCATAGCTCGTATGCGCAAGCATGTATTTCCCGTTAAAGTATTTGAATGGCGAGAAATACCTTTTAGCTCCCTCCCCATCTACGGCAACGACCATCCCGATAACGAAAAAGGCAAACACCGTGCCAAGACTGACGGATAAGACGGCTTTGATTTTAGCAAAAACAACTGAAACGATGAATCCTATAGCTAGAAACATCAACTGGATAAACAGTAAGGTGAATGAAATTAATAGAAAGAGATTCACATCGAAATCGACCGTTTTTACTTGAAGCGCCATCAGATAGGCTGCAGCGATATAGATCACACAGGTTATCACTAATGAAGCGACAGCCGCTAATAGCTTGGAAGTCAAGATTTTCGTGCGCGTAACGGGCTTCGTAAGTAGAAAGTCTGCTGTTTTCTCACGAACTTCCTTGGAGAGGATCGACGTTCCCAGAACCATGGCTTGAATGGCTCCGCAAAGCGTAATGTACATGAAGATATACACGTAGAATCCCAGCAGCGTACCGAACGTTTCGATTTCAATACCCAGCGCTTTCCTGACCCCTTCGGGATACCCTTCTAATATTTTAGCAAATTCAGCAAAATCCTTAGAGACCGAAGGAAAAAGGGATAAGAATAAGACGATGACAGCAATTAAGGAGCACGTCCACGTGATTGTGGATTTTCGATAAGCTCGCAATTCATGCAGGAAAATATTCATTCCTCTTACGCCTCCTTCTCGTAGTAATGCATAAAGATCTCCTCTAAATCAGGCTCTTCAATCCACAGATTATCGATTTCAATTTGGGCAATTTTTCGCATTACTTGATTAATGTTGCCTTTGAATAAGAAGCTGGTTGTCTGTCCTTGGACTTCAATGTTGTTGACTCCGATCATCCTGAAGAAATGCGGGTCCAACTCTTGTGTCGTGTCTATTTTAAAACGCTTAAAATTGTTTTCTTTTAACGTGCTGATCTTCTCAACCGTCACAATCCTGCCTTCCTTAATAATCGCAACGCGATCACAAAGTCTCTGCACTTCACTCAATATGTGAGAAGAAAAAAGAATCGTAGCTCCCCTTTGATTCTGTTGTTCGAGCAATTCGAAAAACTTCTGTTGCATGAGCGGATCCAGCCCACTCGTCGGTTCATCCAGGATAATGAGCTTAGGATCGTGCAGCAACCCTTGAACGATGCCCACTTTCTTTTTGTTCCCCAGGGATAGATCATCAATCTTCTTCGTAACGTCCAAATCCATGATGTCAGCAAGCTCTTTGATTCTTTTGGTGCAATCTTTCTTGTAAAAGCTAGCCGAGTACTTAAGTAGGTCAATTACCCTCATGTTGTCATAATAAAAAACTTCCGACGGCAAATAGCCGATTTCCTTCTTAATCTCTGGTGCAAACTGGATGCAGTCTTTCCCGAAAATCTTTGCACTGCCGCTAGTTGGAAAAATCAGAGACAGCAGCGTTCGAATCGTCGTTGATTTCCCTGCCCCATTCGGTCCAATGAACCCAAAGATCTCCCCTTCTTCGATCGTAAAACTAACATCCGTGATGCCTCTTGCATTCCCATAGGTTTTGGTCAAATTGTTGATTTCAATTGCATGCATGGCAAGGCCTCCTCCAATTTATAAGGTTAAAAGCGAACAAAAAGAAGCCCTAAGCATAGAGAATCTCTACGCTCGGGCTTCTTCACATAAGAAGGCGAGTGTGCGGTTCTCTCTCAATGCACTACGAGGTTAGCTGTCGGATTCGGACTTGAGAGCGTCCTACCTAATGCTTGCGAGCATCAGGATTCACCCCATGAAGCCATCTATTGCTTGGACGGCTTCGATTGGTTCCCCCGTTTCCCTACTGGGAATTAAGTGGTTTATTTTTACCACATAAGAAAGTATAAGTTTTCGGTTCCCGAAAATAGCTTTCTTATTGGCGATAAAACCTGCCTCTAAACGCGGTCGCTCATCTTCGAGTGGCTTCGATAGAGGTTTTCTCACAAAAAATCAACTTGTCGTAATGAATCTTACGCCGATCTCAACCGATTGTAAAACGTAGATTCGCCTTTAATTTATGCAGATTTGACTTTGGCAGTCAATGAAAGCGCATACATATAGTGAACACGTTGATTATCCTATACTTTGCTACTTCTTACGTGTTATACAACCGCCGATACTCCTGTGGTGTCAGTCCGGTATGCTCCCGGAATCGTGCAATAAAGTAGCTGCTCTGGGAAAATCCGATATGCTCTGCCACTTGCTTAATTGTCCATTCCGTAGACATAAGCAGCTGTTTGGCTACAACAAGACGGCATTCAAAGAGCCATTCTATCGGAGTCCGCCCCATCACTTCGTGAAACATCCGACTAAAATAATAGGTACTGAAGCCTGCCTGCTCGGCCATCTGAAGGAGGGTAAGCGGCTTCGTGCAGTGCGTACGAATATATTCCGCAACCTCTCTCATCCGTGCACGCTTATCTAGGATCGTTACTGTTCCATGCGTCTCCGCACGTAAAGCAAGCTCAGCCATCAATTCATAGAGCTTTACGGCCAATTGCACCTCGTTCCGATTATACGGAGATGCCAGTTCCAATAAGCCCGCGATCAGTTGTTTGAGCTTGGGTACATCACCATACGTAAACAACCATACAGCTGAAGTTCCTTGATCGTTTAACAGTCTATCGAGCCCCTCTCCTGCAAGGTGTACCCAGAAAACTTGCCAAGGATCATTCGGATCGGTTCGATACTCCTGCTCAAGACCTGCCCCGTAATAGAAACCCTGTCCTGCTTCCAGACCGAATTCCTTCCCGTTCGCTTTGACATATCCCTTACCTCTTAACACAATATGTAAATTTGCTTGTTGTAACTGTCCCTTAGACCGCCACTCCTGATGTTCCGGGAAATCCTCGTATTGGCCAATCATATCCGGATACACCGTGTAGTGTTTGTACATAGGCTCTGGTAATACATAATGAATTCGCATATGTCCTCCAAAACGCAAGAATTTGATACATGGAGCAAAATGATGTTATATACATTATATTATAAAGAAATATAATGAGTACATAAAGTATTTTAACAACAAAAAATTACTATATCCATAGAAATGGGGATGTTATTACTCATGGAAAAGACGATTCCGGGAGAGAAATTTGATCTAGGCGTATGCTACTACCCTGAGCAGTGGCCAGAGGCTATGTGGGCGGATGATTATAGGAGAATGCGAGAAATCGGCTTTACCATCGTGCGGATGGGTGAGTTTGCATGGAATTTCTTTGAACCAGAAGAAGGGGTATTCACCTTTGATCTGTTCGACCGCGCGATTGATCTTGCTCACGAACATGGGCTGCAGGTTATTCTTGGTACGCCGACAGCAACACCACCCGCTTGGATGACCTACAAATACCCCGAAATTCTAAATGCTACATTTGAGGGTGTGCAGTATCAGCACGGACTGAGACGTCACTACAATTACAGCAGCCCTATTTATCGCGACTATTGCGCGAAGATAACCGAGGCTATGGCTACTCATTATGCGAACCACCCAGGCGTAGTTGGCTGGCAGATTGACAATGAGCTTAACTGCGAAGTGAACGTCTTCTATGCCGAAGCCGACCACAAAGCGTTTCGAACATGGGTGCAGGAGAAATACGGTTCCTTAGACGCATTGAATCAGGCATGGGGGACTGTCTTCTGGAACCAAAGCTACTCGGACTGGGAGCAAGTGCACCTGCCTCGACCTGCGCCTACCAAATCTGCGAATCCGCATCAAGCGCTGGATGAAAAACGCTTTATTTCGGATAATACGATTTCATTTGCTCGTTTGCAGTCAGACATTTTGCGGCAGCTTGCACCAGCTCAATGGATTACAACGAACGGGATGTTCGGTCATCTGGATAGCCATGCCCTGACCGATGAGCTGCTCGACTTCTTTTCATATGACTCGTACCCGAACTTCACAACGATTTGGAACGATGCCGATCGCAGGGATCCGCTCATGGACCGCAGCTATTCCAACCAGCTCACTAAAATCCGCTCGATCTCCCCTACTTTTTGCGTGATGGAGCAACAATCCGGTCCTGGCGGTTGGGTGAATACAATGGGACAATCTGCCCCTAAACCAGGCCAAATGCGATTATGGACGTATCAATCTGTTGCTCACGGGGCCGATATGCTCTTGTATTTTAGATGGCGAACGGCTACGTTTGGTACCGAAATTTATTGGCATGGGATTAACGATTACCACAACCGTCCGAACCGCAGGGTGGCCGAAGCCACAACCATTAGCCGCGAGTTGGGAAAAATCGGGGAGCTTATTGCTGGATCTCGGTTCACAGCAGAAGTGGCTATTTTACATGATTATGACAATGAATGGGACGGAGAGTTCGACATTTGGCACGGGCCTCTGACGAAAGAAAGCGAGTACAGCTGGGGCAAAGCCCTGCAGTTCAGCCATATTCCATACAATTATTTGTATGTGCAAGAGAAGACTACCCTGGGGGACCTATCTCGTTACAAAGTACTTATCTACCCTCATCCAGCTATCATGTCGGAGGAAACGGCGGAGCTGCTTAAGCAGTATGTAGCAGGGGGAGGCAAGCTGATCTTCGGAGCTCGCTCTGGTTATAAAGACCAACGCGGACATTGCCGTATGACGCCATTCCCAGGTCTCGTCGCAGAACTGTGCGGCATAACCATGGAAGACTTTACGCTCGTCTTGAATGAAGCTACAACACCTCACATGCGCTGGATCGATGGCGGGGACGAAGCCAGTACGCCTGCCCGTCTGTTCAACGACATTCTCCACCCAGAGAACGACAACGTACAGACGCTAGCCTTGTTTGACGGCGACTATTATGCCGGCAAACCGGCGCTTACCCGCAACCCCTATGGCAGCGGTGAAGCCTATTATTTCGGGGCAGCGTTCAGCCGCGAAATTGCGGATGGCTTGATCCGCCGCCTTGGACTTGCGCCTGCTACGACAGGCTGGGCGGAGCTGCCGCCTGAGGTGGAAGTTGCGATCCGAGTGAAACAGGATCGTCGCTTTGCCTTTATCCTGAACTACACCGGCAAACCAGTCAAAGCTAATCTGCTGCAGGAGCTGGAAGACTTGTTGGAAGGTGAACAAGTTAGTGTTGGGGAGCTGGAGATAGCTCCTTATGGTGTGAAGGTTTTTGCACTGTAATGAGTACTACGAATGCTGAGATCAGACGGCATTGATGCGTAAGTGCAGGATATCTCTCTTGTTTTCGGAATTTGGTTGCGAAGTAGATCCTCCCAAGTGGCCGGAACTTTAGCGCCTGCGGCTTGGAACAACTCTGTATTGATATAAAGGTTCGCCGTTGCGATATTGGTCGGAAGCCCGTAGAGCTTACTATCGAACGTGAAATTGTCTGTCGTACCTGCGACTAGCTTGTCGATGGTTCCATCTTTGGCAAGATCCTGCAACGGTAAAATGCGGCCCCCTGCGACGAACGGCTGTGCGAAGCCTCCGCCCCATGAGAAGAAAATATCTGGCAATTCATTGGCGGCTGAAGCTGTTTTAATTTTCGTTTTATAAGCTTCTCCACCAATTCCCGTATGTTCGATTTCTACATTAGGAAACTTGGCTTTCGTCGCATCCAACACTTTGTAGAAGCCGATGAATCCGCCGTCTTTGGAGTTAGGGTCAGAGAACTGTGACCACATGGAGATCTTCATTTTCTCGGCTGCAGCCGTCTTAGGTGATTGGGAATCTGCTGGCTGCCCGCTATTTATAAACCGCTTACATGTCATATCATACGATTTTAGGAGCTGTCGAAGAATGTAATTGCTTTACTAAAAGATAGAATCTTTTTACTACATGGAAACATAAATTCATTCTCCCGTAAATCTTTTGTCAGAAGTAAAAATATTCCATGATTCAGTAAAACTACTACATGTTTCAAGCTAAAGGTGTAGCGTTTCATATTTGTTTGTAAACGCTTAACATAACATGAGGAGGGATGGAATGAACATGTAGCGTAAGCAATATGGTTGACATGGGTTCTATTACACTTACTATTAGGAAGTCTTCCTTGCATGAAAAAAAATGAAAGAAGCACATTCGGAAGACGAATGTGCTTCTTGGGTTTATAGCGGATAATCAAGCAACTCCGCATCACGGATTCAGAGCATTACGTTCGATAATAGGACAACACCCAGCACACGCCGTTTCGATCCGTAACGATGGCAAGCAGTCCGTTGAAAGGTGCTTCATACATGTCCACGTTAATAGAACCACTAGCCGCAAGCTCACTGTAAATGGTTCGGTACGCTTCCTCTCTCTCGATGGTTACGAACACCCTCACGTAATCGCCTTTCAGTGCTGGCTTTGCCGCTAGCGTGTCAGCAAACTTAAGGATGGCCCCCTCGACATGTAGGTCGGCATTAAGCACTTCTTCCCCTTGCTTGCGCAATATCGTGATCTCGCCACCAAAAATGCCCTGATAGTACTTGATCTCATCCTTGCAGTTATCCACCACGATAAAAGGAATAGCTTTCATCATATACATCCTCCTCACAGTTGTTTGCTCTATTCAGATCCACCCTGCTCCTGATCGGTCAGATTGTGAAGCACAATTTTCAGGAGGCTTAGCATCCGGTCATACTCCTCATCAGGAATGCCCCTTCTAGTTTTATTTTTTACACGTGCCAGCGCTTCCTGTACCTTGGGTACTACCTCATGCCCCGCTTCCGTCAAAAATAACAACTGATAGCGGTTGTCGGAGGTATCGACTTCCCTTCGTACATAACCTTCCACTTCAAGCTTAGAAATAGCTTTCGCGGTAGTCGTCTTATCAATGAGCAGCTTCTCGCTCAGTGCTTTCTGAGTAATGGGCTGCCCAAACGCGATCGCCATGAGAAAAATATATTGCCCGCTTCCGATTCGATATGGCGCCAACTCGGCTGAGATCGCTATCTGCATATGGCGGTAAATGGCCGAAATATACTGACCGTGTGATTCTGTTGGCATTTCTTCCTCATTGTTGCTCCATAGTTGACTCAGTTTACCTTCCCCCTCTAGATAGGATGCTATTGCAACTAATTTCATCTTATGATAAATAGGATGTTATTGCAACTATTAATTCTTCAAGAATGCTCCTGCACTTTTGTACCCTACATACGTCCAGATAGACAGCACAAATCCCCCAAGAATTAAGCTTGGGGGGGATTATTAGTATGCATGCCAACATTACTGATGATTACGTTTCGCTTCTACACCAAGAGCAAGAGATCCTCTCAAGCCTGAGTTCGTTCCTAACCCTGGAGGCACAATGTAGTTATGTATGTCCTCTAACAAGGATTCCGTTCGAATATAACCATTCAATATCTTCTGAACATGGGTATGAATCAATGGAAATAGATGTGCTTGCTGCATCACGCCGCCACCTAGAATAATCTTCTTCGGTGACATCATCAATATCGTTGAACTAATGGATTGAGCTAGGTAGTAAGCTTCTAAATCCCAAGCTGGATGGTCTACGGGCAAATCACTGCCCTTCACTCCCCAGCGTTGTTCGATGGCTGGCCCCGCGGCCATTCCCTCTAGGCAATCACCATGATAGGGGCATGTCCCCTGAAAGCTATCACCCGAACTAGGTCTGATCATGACATGGCCACCTTCAGGATGAACAAGACCATGGACCAAGCGGCCCTCCATATATACGCCTACGCCAATCCCAGTACCGACCGTATAGTAGACACAACTATCAAGCCCTTGTGCCGCTCCCCATTTGGCTTCTCCGAAAGCGGCAGCATTGACATCCGTGTCCCAGCCGTAAGGAACATCGAAGGATTGTCTCAGTTTCCCCAATACATCGTAATTGCCCCATCCTGGCTTCGGAGTTGTTGTGATATAGCCATATAAGGGGCTGCTTGGATCGACATTTATAGGTCCAAATGATCCGATGCCAATCGCTGCCACATTTTTATCTGCAAAATAGTCAATTACCTTCTGCATTGTCTGCTCGGGATGTTCCGTTGGAAAACTAATCCGATCCTCAATGATACCTTCTTCATTTCCGATCCCACAAACGAATTTGGTTCCTCCCGCTTCAATAGCTCCATAACGCACGTTATTCATTCCTCCTACATTGTTTCTATGTAATCGATTTTACCACAAATTACACAATGTTTGTCTTAACAAGTTAACCCTGTTAAGTAAAAGAAAGAGCTCTTAGATAGCCTAAGAGCTCTTTCTTTTTACTTATAAGCTGAATTCGCTAGGATTTAATCCAAGCGATTTGCAAATGTCACGAACCGCGGCTTTCTCTTTATCATCGAAGTCACCATCTGCAGCTCCGATTGCACTACATACACCAACAATGACCCGCCCAATCTCAGGCTTATTATTAAATTTGGCAATTGACTTAAGCGCTTCTTGTTTGCCAATCATGGCATCAAACTCAAGGTTGCCAACATAGTGATTAAAGCGAGCAATAACATCGCTCATATCAAAAACTTTTAGTTCTTCACTCCGGCTCATGTATCCAGCCATTTTTTGCTTTTCATTAGAATCGATGGTTCCGTCAGCTGCAGCTACAATCGTACATCCGGCAACTACGGCATCCATAAAGTCTTTATTCTTGAATTTTTTGACCTGTTCAGTCAAGCCTTGTTTCGAATTTTGCAACCACGATTTGAATCCTATACTCATAGGGGAAACCTCCATTATTTTAATTTAAATGCTACCTATATTCTAGATACAATTTATAACTTTAGCAAATTTTGTAGAAAACTATCGAGCGATCTTTATAACAATGTTTGTTTGGGGACAAACAAATTCTTGGACGACTGCAACCTATTCCTTCCAACCACCGTCTGATGGATTGTCAACATGATTGACGCTACATTTCAAATATCGGAAGGAGATTTATCAGATGAAGAAAAAATTAACTGTCATATTAAGTTTGGTTGGGATCCTCGGCACAACAGCTGCAGTCGGAGCTGAGGATTTCGTAGAAAAGGTTACAGGTTACTTGCAAAAGGATGTAAAAATCGTTGTTAACGGACAAGACAGCAAGCTAACGCCTGTCTATATTGATGGCAAAGCCTACCTACCCGTACGTGACGCTGCTACTCAGCTTGGCTATACGGTAAATTACGATGAAGCGAATAAAGAGATCGAGCTGGACGAAGCCGAAGAAGCTGCCCTGATGCCTGCATCCGGTGTGATCGTAAGCGTACAGACGAAGGACGACGGTAATACCCGCATCGAGCTGCTCGGCAGCACTTGGGTCATTTTAACCGTAGACAAATCAACTACGATTAAGAGCCTTGACGGCAAAACGCTAACTGCAGCTGATCTTAAAGCTGGCACTCAAATTGATGCCGAGTTCGGACCAGCCATGTTGATGAGCTTTCCAGGTCAAGCACAAGCTGTCAACATTCATGTTCACGCGGACCGTTTAGTTAAAGAAGATACAATTAAAGAAGTGAAACATACGGATGATGGCTGGCAAGTTCAAGTAGACAATTTGGTACTTAATGGCGGTAAGGAAACTCGTGTCCTGACGTCACAAGGTGAATCCGTGAAATGGGAAGACCTGAAAGCTGGTACGAAAGTAAAAGCCTACTATGGTCCAATTGAAACGAAAAGCCTGCCTCCACAAAGCCCTGTGTACCTTCTCGTTGTTCAGACTCAATCGCCTGTAGTCGGCACGCCGAAAATGTCCCCAGAGGCAGCACAGGAATATCGTAACTTGGCATGGGCGCAAGTGAAAGAGCAAGCGTCCCATATTACAACGAAGCAAGATGAGGCAGTCGTTCAAATCGTTTCCTCTACCGAGGTTGGTGTAATGGCTTCTACAGACGAGCAGAAGAAATTGCTTGCAGACGTTCAAGCTGCGCAAGGCAATGTCATAACGGTTACTTACAACACAGACCAGGATGCGCTCCTTGGACCTTTGACGGCAGTGTTCGATTTCAACACCAAAGCTTTTATCGGCTTCAACATTAGAAAATAAAACAAAGCCATGACATTCACTCGATTGAATATCATGGCTTTTTTATGTAAACTGCGAACGTTCTCATTTCGGTTATCTGTTATCGCGAATGATCCCTTATATTTGGAAAATATTAATCTTGGATTTCAGTAGATCGGCCTGACATCGCAACATTTCCGAAGATGAAGATAGTTCTTCCATAACAGCCATTTGTTCTTGTACGGACATTGATACATGTTTCGTCTCCTTCGAAATCTGGGTTGCAATCTCCGCCACTTCGTTCGTTTGAATTAAGGCACTTCCAATCTTCTGAATCTGATCGGTTACACAACCTACAATATTTTCAACCGTCTGTGCGGTTTCCAAGACAGCCTTGTTGATTCGATTCAGTGCCTTCTTTCCTTCCTCACCCTTGCCAACTTCGCGGCTTGCGAGTTGTTCTTGATCGGTTATTTTCTCTACAACTCCCGCTACATCCAATTCAATTCGTGTGGTCAACTGGTTGATATCCTTCACCGCTTTGGCGCTTTGTTCGGCTAATTTGCGAATCTCCCCAGCTACGACCATGAAACCTGCACCATGCTCTCCTGCTCTTGCTGCTTCAATGGAAGCATTTAGGGCAAGCAAGTGCGTTTGCTCGGCAATGTCGCCAACAACTCGAGTTATAAGTCCGATTTCCTTCGCATTATCGTGTAACTGCCTGACGACACCAATGGATTCCAGATTGGAATTAGCCAAGTTCAGTAGGCCTTGTACCAGTGACCGCACGATAACCTCGCTCTCCTTGATGGTTGTCAACGTTTCTTGCGAAATGGTCTGTGAATCTCCTGCCTTGGCCCCGATTTCATCCGCAGCTTGTTTAATCTGCACGACTGCCGTTAACGTTCCTTGCGTGGATGCTGCTTGCTCTGATGCACCGTTCGATATCATTTCAACAGCACCGGCTGTGAGCTCGATCTGTTTGGCTGCCTGTTCCATACCACTCCGTAGTACACCTGCATGGCTGTCCGTAAACGAAACACTAGCAGAAATATCCGTAATCATTTGCCGCAAATTCCCTATCATTTTCTCAAAAGATACACTAAGCAAGCGAATTTCGTCATTCGATTGGTACCATGGAATTTCCACTTGCAAGTTACCGGTAGCGGCTTCGTTTGCGGCGTCAGTCAATCTGAGAAGTGGTTTTGTAAACCAGGTGGCGCCAAACCATCCTAATAAACCTGTCCAAAAAATGCCGAGCAGCATAATGATGGAGAGATATAGCCAATCTGCCATACTTGGCGCGATGATGTCTTTCAAATAGAAAATAAATAGCGCACTACAGCCATAGGTGACGATCGATACAATAACAATACCAACTACTATTTTTTTGACTAAACTCAAATTCATGAATGAGCACCTTCGTCTTCGCCTTCGTAGCCCACTATCTTCTCAATAACCATCGTAACTTTGCCCGCTTTGTTCTTAAGGGTCGTTTTGACATCACCTATTTTGCAGTCCCCACAAATCCAACTGTTGCCTAGCTTTCTTGAACCATTCGTCTCCCCGCATTGTTCGCAAGTGATCATTTATTTTCAACTCCTCTTCCTATACGTAAAATGTACTCCTTTTTCCAAATGTTCTCTGTGACATATGTCACAGACCTCTAATAATAGAAAAAAGGACATGCCTCCTTTACAAACCAGGAGACACATCCTTCATATCTTCATTGGAACCATCAGCGTCACGGTAGTCCCTTCTCCTATTACAGAGTCAATTGTGACTTTGCCGCCAATACTCTTTGCTCGCTCTTCCATACTAAATAGGCCTACTCCTTTAGCACTACTGTTTCTGGCAAAACCATGTCCTCTGTCGATTATTCGCACGACAACAAAGCCATCCATCTCATTAACGGCAACACTTGCCTCTGATACGCTCGCATACTTCGCAATATTCGTAAGTGCCTCTTGGATCACACGATAGATGGTGGTTTCTTCTAGTGCTCCAAGCCGTCTGCGCAAATGGCTATTCAGCTCTACCCGAATGCCATGGTGATCCGTGAAATTCTCAATATACGTACGAATAGCAGGTATGACACCTAGATCGTCCAGAACGGAAGGACGGATTTGCCAAGCTAGACTTCGCACCTCTTCGATGATCCCGGTTACATTGTGACGAAGACGCGTCAGCTCGGTCTGATCCGTCTCACCTTCTCCGATAAGTCGATCCATCTGTATCAATAAGGAGAACAAGCTTTGTCCAATCCCATCATGCAGCTCGCGGGAAAATCTCCTTCGTTCTTCCTCTTGAATATGCATCACCTGTGACATCATCAGCTGAAGCTCTTCTTCCACCCGTTTTAGTTGTGTGACTTCATTACGAATCGCCAGATATTGATGGATCCGGCCCTGGTTATCGACAAAGGGCACGATAGTAGTGTCTACCCAATAATAGCTGCCGTCTTTGGCTTTATTTTTAATCTCGCCACGCCATACGTCCCCCGAGGAAATCGTTCGCCATAAGTCGGCCATGAAGTCTTTTCCATGATGACCAGAATTAATTATTCGATGGTCTAAACCGAGAAGCTCACTTCGCGCAAACTTGGAAATTTGGCAAAATTTATCATTCACATATTGAATTTTTCCTTTATGGTCCGTAACCGCTACAATCGAGGATTCATCGAGAGCAAATTTAACATTGGATAATTGTTTCAGCGACTGTCTCAAATCCTGTTCAAACAACGAGTCCGTGATATGTTCATCAAGACGACTTAACAATTCCGTTACATTTTCGCCGATGACTTCCGGATATTCCCGGTTCAAATCCTTACTCAAAGTTCAACAATCCTTTCTTCGCCGCATATTTCACTAACTCCGGTCTTGTCTTCAAGCCTAGCTTCTCCATGACGTTGCTTTTATGTGATTCCACGGTTTTGACGCTGATCACCAATTGTTCCGCGATTTCTTTATTGGAGAATCCTTTGGCGATTAGAGCCAGAACTTCCCGTTCACGTTCCGAAAGTGACCCGAACGTGTCGACATTCTCTCCTTGCTTTAACTGTTCTATATATTCATTCATGAGCCGCTTCGTCGCCGTAGGATATAGATAGGCATTCCCCGCTGCAACGGAGCGGATCGCTGTCAGTAACTCCTCGTGCGGTGCACTTTTCAAAATGTACCCCGAAGCGCCAACGTGAATGGCTCTAAATAAGTATTCATCATCGTCATGCATCGTTAATATCAGAATTGCCAAGTCGGGCATTAATCGCCGCAGTTCCGCCGTCGCAGTTAGCCCATCCATGCCAGCTGGCATGTTCAGGTCCATTAAGACCACATCCGGCTTCAGCCGCCCCGCCGCCACAATCCCCTCTTCACCGTCAGCTGCTTCTCCGATCACTTCCATATTATGCTTGCCATGGAGCAGCATCATTAAGCCGGATCTAACTACAGCGTGATCATCCACTACAAGAATTTTCAGCGTACCCGCCCCCTTTTCATCCCATCATAACAAAATAAATGAATCCCCGTAAGGGCGGGCTCGATCGGCCCTAAGTCGATTTCATCCGACTTGCGCGGGTGCGTCGGCCGCTTCGGACGGCTGTAAGTCGATTTCATCGACTTACGCGGGCGCGTCGGCCACTCTGGACGGCWGTAAGTCGATTTTTTCGACTTACGYGGGCGCGTCGGCCACTTCGGACGGCAGTAAGTCGATTTTTTCGACTTACGTGGGCGCGTCGGCCACTTCGGACGGCWGTAAGTCGTTACGTGGGCGCGTCGGCCACTTCGGACGGCTGTAAGTCGATTTTTTCGACTTACGCGGGCGCGTCGGCCACTCTGGACGGCTGTAAGTCGATTTCATCGACTTACTCATGCGCGTCGCCGCCCTCCGCCACAAAAAGATAAGACGCCAACGTGTCGATGTTATATTGAACCGCTAGCAATTCATCGTGTTCAAAACTGGTTTGTTCTCGTTTACCGATGAAAAGCAAACCCCTGATCTGCGAGCTAACGATAGGCATGAGTGGAAATACGGCTGCCGTCTGCAATTGTTCGGCGAGCATGAGCGGACAATGGAGTCTTTCTTGATGACGCTTGGGATGAGTATCATCAAGTTTCACCCATCTGCCTAAACGCAGAACAGAGCCAGCTAATCCCTGATCTTTTTTGATCACCATTTGTTGATATCGATCATTACTGTTGCCGATTACATATTGCCAGCGGTTGCACCCAGCATGCTCTTGAAGAAGCGCCAGTGCTATGAAATCGCAAGATGTCAAACTTCGTAATCGCTCTAGCTTTTCTAAAATGGTTGCATCGTCTATCGCCATTTGGGCCACCTCCGTTTTGACGCGGCAGTGCAGAATTTCCTTACTTATCATTGTAGATGTTAATAAACATCTTGTAAGTCAGGGAAAACCCTGATTTCCCTATCAGGAGATTATGTGAATTCACAGTTTATTCCCTTAGTAAATGATCAGGGGAGTAGGGATTCTCAGTGTGATTTTCCTCACAGAAGATGGGGATTATTGCCTTCAAAGATCAGTAGAACTCCCGATAACCAACATTAACCAAAGACGTTATGATAAAGATAATAACGAACCGTCGAGGAGTTGGTCCCTATGGTCTTGAAAGAAGCGAAAGCACCTACTGGTATAATGAATTTCTTTTCTGAAGAAAATTTCGATAGACTGCAAAGCATCATGTATCGGAAACACGCTGCAAAGGGGGATTTCTTGTTCAGGGAAGGCGATCTCGCAGATCGGTTGTATTATGTCATCCAAGGCGGGGTGCGGATCACCAAGCTATCTGAATCGGGTAAAAGCTTCATTCTGTATCTTCACCAAACAGGTGATTTATTCGGGCAAATTGATCCTTTTCAGAACTCTTTGCAAAGCTTTAGCGGCGAAGTGACTGAGGATTGTGAGTTTGGTGTGATTCAGCGAAAAGACCTCGAGATCCTGCTATGGCAGCACGGAGACCTCGCCATTGAATTCATGAAATGGATGGGACTTATGCACCGAATGACAGAAACGAAATTTCGCGATTTAATGATGTACGGCAAGCCTGGGGCGCTCTGTTCATTATTAATACGGTTAAGTAATTCGTATGGCGTACCCCAAGGTGACCACATCCACATTAACTATAAGATTAACAATACCGAAATGGCTGATATGATAGGGGCTACGCGGGAAAGTGTCAATCGCATGTTAAGTGATATGAAGAAGGAAGATGCTGTTGCATTTGATCATGGGCAAATTGTCATTAAGAATGTGACGTACCTCCGAGATATCTGTCACTGCGAGAACTGCCCCGCAGAAATATGCCGCATGTAAGCCTTCATCCCGTTATGAACCTTGGATACCATATTCATATCCATCAGCAGGATCGAGTACGCAAATCTGTATGTGAAAAATGTCACACTCCCGGAAACGAAAAAAAACCTATTCTTCCTCTCAGGTGAAAGGGAAAAGAATAGGTTTATCTTCTGATTCTAAGTTTTCGCTATTTGTTTTCTTGGCACAATTGTTTTAATGAATTTAACGCATATCCAAAGAAAAAGATTATTATGTATGACAGCCATTTTATAAGTGGGATACCTTCCACGAATCAATGATTTATGTAGTTCATCTAATTCGCCTTTATCATTCAGTAATAAAAAAGTATGTTGATTTTCTTTCACAACCTCATAAATTTTATATGCAGTGAAAATATTTAAATCGCTATAAGATACATCCTGAGCTGGTGCCACGTAAGGCAAAAATCTGCACATCCTTTCTCTTTTTGTATTATAGCAGGGTTTCACTTGTTTTTGTATAAAATTCCCTCGGTTGTTGTCTTATTGTAAAAAACTTCTTTCTGACGAGAACGATCTTAGGACTGGTATTGATCGTCACTGACTTTCTCCATCCATTCAACCGCTTGGCCGTCAAGACGTTCTTGAATGGCTATATGAGTCATAGCTGTGGTGGACGAAGCTCCATGCCAATGTTTCTCGCCCGGCGGGAACCAGACCACGTCTCCGGGACTAATTTCCTCGATCTGACCACCCCAGCGTTGAACCCGCCCTTTGCCTGCCGTGACGATCAGCGTTTGACCGAGCGGATGAGTATGCCATGCTGTCCGTGCACCTGGCTCGAACGTAACGCTGGCTCCAGCTACGCGTGCAGGCTCGGCTGCTTCAAACAGTGGATCAATGCGAACCGTGCCGGTAAAATATTCAGACAATCCTTTTCCCGAAGCTTGAGATCCAACTCTTCTGATTTCCATTTTATAAATTCCTCCGATAAAGTTACGTATTTGTTTTTGCGCTGTTGTTCCCATCGCTTACAGTCTACACTTTCCTAATGAAGACGCAATAGGAACTCTATAAAGTTGATATGTCGATAACGAATCGGTAGCGCACGTCGCTCCGCAAAATTCGCTCATACGCTTCGTCTACTTGCTCAGCACGGATGATCTCGATTTGAGGCGTAATGCCATGCTCGGCGGCAAAATTAAGCATCTCTTGCGTTTCCGGAAGTCCACCAACTAAAGACCCCGCAATACTACGACGACTCATGATTAGGGAGAATACGTTGTATTGACTTGGTTCCGCCGGTGCGCCGACATTAATAAGTGTCCCGTCTACGCGAAGCAGCGATAAGTACGAATCGACATCAATCTTGGCGGATACGGTGTTTAGAATCAGATCGAAACGACCGGCTAACGTGTTAAAGGTTTGAGGATCAAGCGTTGAAAAATACTGATCTGCGCCAAAGCTCAACGCTTCGTTTTCCTTATCTTTTGCCCGGCTTAATACTGTAACTTCAGCACCCATCGCATGCGCAAATTGTATCGCAACGTGTCCAAGCCCCCCCATCCCTAGAATAGCTACCTTTTTACCCGGACCGGCATTCCAGCGTTTCAAAGGGGAGTAGGTGGTAATTCCGGCACACAAAAGTGGGCTGGCTACATCTAACTCCATATGATCCGGAATATGCACAACGAATCTTTCGGTAACGACAATGTTTTGGCTGTAACCGCCATAGGTTGGATTGCCCTCATAGTCCAAGGAGTTATAGGTGGCTACAAAACCTTTGGAGCAATACTGTTCTTCTCCTCGTAGGCAGTACTCGCACTCTCCGCAAGAGTCCACATAGCAGCCTACACCAACGCGATCGCCTACAGCAAATTTCGTTACCTTCTCCCCTACTGCCGTTACAATCCCGGTGATTTCATGGCCAGGCACCATAGGGAAAATCCCGCCAGCCCAGTCCCCGTATGCACTATGAATATCAGAATGGCAAATACCGCTATACTTAATATCAATCAAGACGTCATCCGGACGTAATTGTCTTCTTTCAATAATAACCTTTTCAAATGGCGCTTTGGCAGCCGGAACACGTAGAACGTGAGTTTTGCACATGGGTGTTGTCTCCTTTTTCATAAATCAGATTAAGATGACTAACCAAAAGTATTTGATTAGCCAACATGTGTCTATTATTATATAATCAAGTACATAAATTCAATGGTTAAAGAAACGTGATTTGTTGATATCTCAACACAAGTACTGAAAGTGTTAATTATCTTAGAAAGTTTGGTGAATAGACGATGGCTAAAGTGGATCGGAGAATTCTTAAAACACAGGATTCTTTGAAAAAAGCTATTATTGAACTGATGACTGAAAAAAATTTCGATGATATAACAATTCAAGATATTGCTGACCGAGCAAATTTGAATCGTGGAACCATTTATCTTCATTATCAGGACAAATTTGATTTATTGGATAAACTCATAGAAACACATCTTAATGAATTAGGAGAGATGGATGAATGGGCATGTGAGATGGATTGGAACGAGGCTCTTGTACCTTACTTTGAATATTTCGAGAAAAATCATTTGTTTTTTTCAACCATGTTAGCGAGTACAGGTGTCCCGTCAGCTTTCAGAACTCGGCTTCTTGCTTCTTTTATTGAAGGATTCAAAGGTGAGATTGACAGAGAAGGCGGAAGAAATGCGGATTTCATTGAAGAAGATGTCATGTTGCAATTTGCGGGTACCGCTTATGTAGGAATAATTGAATGGTGGATCCGAAACGGAATGCCTTACCCGCCTCAAGTAATTGCAAAACAAGCTGGAACCCTGTTAGGGAGAATTCTGTAGTTTTGATACAGGAGTATTTTTACCATTTACTGCTAATACTAGCGAGTATATATGCTAGTTAGATGATGAGTGGTGAACCATGAAAGATATTACGTTTAAGGCTTTGGCGATTACCAATGAAATTGATCTGAACAAAATTGCGATTCATAGTGGCATTCCCAAAAAGTACACATGGGAACAGCCATTAATCCTGAGGCATAAAGTTCTTCAAAAGATCTATCAAAAGGAATTAGATGATTTGCAGCAAGTGCTGGTCTTTTCCTTTGGAAGTGTTGTCTTCGTGAATCTGACACATCAGGATGAAATCACGGCTTTATTGAAGTTTATTCAATCTTTCGAGCCTGATATCGCACTCGAAAGAGCCGATAAATTCACAGATGACTATAGTCTGCATATCGACGAAAACGAGAGTTTGACCTTGACGGATGAATATGTGGTCACCTCGGAGTATGAGTTCTTTTTACCTGAAATGATCGCGACAGTTCTCGCCAAATCCGTGGCACTCGAGAGAAGCGAGGACCAACTCGGGAAGATTCAAGATAACCTCGAAATCATGATTGATAGATTGGAAAAAGGAAAGCTTCGTGTTGGCAACAAGGAATTGGCCAGAACGACCGCCAAGATCGTCCGCCATGAGTATAATACGCTAGCTTATATCATGATTTTGGATAAACCTGAGTTGACTTGGACGCATAGCTCAGCAAGCCAGTTTTACGAAGAGATGATCGTGTTTTTTGAATTAAATGACCGCTATACCATCTTGAAAAGTAAAACAGATATTCTTTATCATATCTTAGAAGGATTTTCGACGATTAGTCATTCGATCCGAGGTCTGTTCGTAGAATGGATTGTCGTGATTCTTATCGTCATTGAGGTCGTGTTAACGGTATTACAGATTGTTGGTTGGCTGCCCTCCTCACATTAAATATGCCTCAAAAAGGGAATATTCGTCTAGTTCCCATTGAACTATTGGAATATCCCCTTCGGAACAACTTTTAGCCCTTAACGGAACCAAGCGTTATTCCTTTAACAAAGTATTTTTGAAAAAACGGATAAATCACCAATAGAGGAAGCATAGAAATAAAAATTTTCGCCGCATTCAACGTCTGGTTGGATAAGGTTGTAAGTCTCTTGGCGGATTCCGCATCCATTTTGGAAGGATCAATCACGAGCGCCACTTGTCGAATATAGGACTGCAGAGGGTAATTCTCATTCTTCGTCATTAATACTAGAGCTTGAAAAAATTCATTCCAATGACCTACAATCGTAAACACTAGGATCGTGGCTAACACAGGCGTAGATAAAGGTAAAAATATGCCGAACAGAATACGCCACGGTCCGGCACCATCCATCAGCGCGGATTCTTCCATTTCCTTCGGCAAGTTCCGGAAGTAATTCATGACCAGTATGACATTAAAAACAGGTAAGCCGCCTCCAAGTACAAGACCCCAAATACTATTAATCATACCAAGGTTTTTCATCGTCATATACCAGGGAATCAACCCACCGCTAAATAGCATGCAAAAAATCAGAAGCCACATGATGACATTTCTCGGTTTAAAATCATTCGATGTTTTGGAGAGCGGATAGGCCATTAATAACACAACGAAAAATGTAATAACGGCTGCGTAGAGTACACGTTGTACAGAAATAAAGAACGATCTAAAAAATTGCTCGTCATTTATAATCGTTAGGTACGAGCCAAAGGTAAAACCTTGAGGCCAAAAAAACACTTGCCCTGCAGCTACAGCCGCTTTATCACTCAGTGAGACTACTAACGTATACCACACGGGTAAAATACAAAGGAGCGTAATCCATATAAGAAGGAGTATATTAAAACCATTTCCTATCCTAGAAAGTAATGAACGTTCTTCAATCATCATCATCACACCTATCTATTAGAAAATTCGATAATTCGCAAAACGGTAGGCTAATCCGTAAGAGAGAGATATCAAGACTAGACCGACAACGGATTTAAGAAGTCCAACCGCTGTAGCCAATCCATATTGCATATCAAGTAAGCCTGCCCGATAGACCCACGTATCAATAATATCACCTGTCGAATATACGGTCGGATTATAAAGATTGAATATTTGATCGAATCCGGCATTGAGAATATTTCCCAAGCTTAATGTGCCCAACAGAACAACAACCGGTAATATACTCGGAAGTGTAATGCTGATCAATCGTTTAAACTGGGAAGCCCCATCTATGGCTGCGGCTTCGTACATTTCAGGGTTAATGGACGTCAGGGCCGCGAAAAAAATAATTGCGGCAAAACCAAATTCCTTCCAAATATCACTTGCAATAATAAGACCAGGGAAAATATTGGCATTGGCAAAGAACAGAATTGGATCAACGCCGAAACCAGACAACATCTGATTAATCGGGCCTGTCAGAGAGAAAATATCCAGCATGATGCCAGCAATAATGACCCACGATAGAAAGTGAGGCAGATACACAATCGTTTGAACCGAACGGCTGAACAGCCTGTTTTTCACTTCATTTAACATAAGGGCAAATACTAAGGGAACGATCAAGTTACCAATCATTTTCATTAAAGCAATAAAAATCGTATTCTGAAATATTTGTTTACTATCATCGAGTTCGAACATATAACGGAAATTTTCCAGTCCGATCCACGAAGACTTCCATAAGCCAATGCCTGGATTAAAATCTTTAAATGCAATCAGTATTCCATACATTGGGAGCAGATTACAAAAGAAAAGCCATAACAATCCAGGCAGAAGCATGAGGTAGTAATGCTTGTAGACTCCTCGGTTTAACATGTCAATCTCCCCTTAATAGATCGAACAAGACGAGTGAGCAAGGCACCCGTCTTGTTCATTCTATTTTTATTTCAACTCATTTACTTCCTTAGTGATCTGATCTCCGCCTTGTTCCTTCCATTTGTTCACGAATGAATCAAACTCATCGATTGGAGCGCTTCCCATAATGATCTTCAGAAACATCTCGTCTTCGATCTTCTTCAAATTGGTCCATCTGGATTGCATCGTTTTCGTTTGGGCCGTTGTAAGGCTTTTCACCCAATTAATTTTGGGCAGAGCATCAACGAATGCGGATCCACCGTTCAAATGCGCATACAGGTGTGTGAAGAACTCATCTTTTTGATTCCAATTTGGTATGTCATAGTTGTCAAACGGCTCTTTCTTAACACCTTTGACATGAGAAGCAAGTTCATAAGCAAAACCGTAGTTCAGCTTATCTACTTCCTCCAGCTTCATCTCGCCCTTTAGAACCTTCTGGCTGGATTTGACCGCATATTCCAATTGATCGCCATGACCCATGATAAGGAACAAAGGAATTTCTTGGGAAGTCATTTCTTTGCCGACAGCCGTTTTATAACTAGGATCTTTTTCGTTTACATGGATATTGAGCATTTTCATAACGGCTTCTGGATGCTTATATCCCTTCTTCACAACGATAAATGAACTGCCCGTTGCTTGATTGGAGTTAAATTTCCCCGCTGCGTCCAATGGAGCCGCATATGGCCGCCAGTTGGCGTTCGGATCGTTCTTGATCGAATCCGTCAAATTGTAGGGTGACCACCAAGGCCCGAAGAAAATCCCCGTTTTCCCGCTTGAGATGACCTCCTGCGTGCTTTTCCGAAGTCCCATTTCCTTATCCAGGATTCCTTTGGCATACCAGTCGCGCATTGTGGCTAACGATTGTTTAGTCTCAGGCAGGGTGGATCCGTAAACCGCATTACCGTCTTTATCTTTGACCCAGATACCCGGGTAAGCGTTATTGGCAAAGAACAACGGCGAGAAATTTAAATAATGGTCTCCAGATGAAAGAAAGTTTGCATATAGAGCCCCTCCCTGTTGAGTTCCAACGATACCAAGCGTGTTGTCTCCGCCCATTTTATTGTCTATAAATGCTTTCGCAATATTCTCAAGATCTTTCAGTGTTTTAGGCGGCTGGAGCCCCAGCTTGTCGAGCCAGTCCTTCCTGATCCAAGTCATCGGTGCCGAAGGCAGCGTAGTTTCTGGAAGTGCATACAATTTGCCGTCAAAGGTCACTCCATCCAGCAGTCCTGGATTTGAATCATAGATTTTTTTCAATCTATCGGTTCCATACTTCTTGTAAACTTCCGATAAATCGGCTAATTGTCCTGACTTCACCATTTGCCTTACTTGGGATTCGTTAACCAACATCGCATCCGGCAGATCATTGCTGGCGATAGCCAAGCTTACTTTTTGACTATAGTCTGCATTTGATGCTTCCCACGCATGAGTGACAGCAATGTTATACGTATCTTTCATCCATCGCGTGTAAACATTGCTTTCTGCAGTATCGCTGCCCCCATACTTATAATTCGGGTCAATTCCTCTACCTATTGCAACTTGCACAGGCTCAGGGAACTTGGCCATGAGATCCGTTTTAACCTCGTTATCTTTACTTGTTGGACTGCTGCTTGGACTCGTACTCTGATCTTTACCAGTACAAGCGCTTAAACTTGTCGTTACCAGCAGCCCAGCTATTATCGTCATTACAATCCTTTTCATTGCCTTTCCCCCTCTAACGATTGATCTTTACAATCTCATTTTATCATTGGACACATATTCTTAAGTTAGATGATCCTATTTAATGAGGTCGACAATTACATAAAAATAGAAAAAACGCCCGAAAGATTTCTACCTCTTTTTCGGACGAATATCTACCCTATCATTATTTTCTCTGTCTATAATCACTTGGCAGCACGCCTACTTGATCTCGAAATAAACGGCTGAAATACTTTTCATCATTGTAACCGATCTGTTCCGCAATCCATTGTATGGTTTTTGTTGTATTTTTCAAATATTCCTTTGCTCTCTCCATACGTATATCCCGTATATAATCGGTGTAGTTTTGTCCTGCGATCTGTTTGAAACACTGGCTAAAATAGCTGCTGCTCATATTGACCATCTTCGCCATTTCCCCAGCGCTGACAGGCTGATCCATCATTTGTTGTGCCAAAGTCATCGCCTTCGCAATGCTGTTCTGAATCTCAATAGAATATTGAGGCTTTGAATTGGCTTGTCGAATCGTTTCCCTTGAATCTCTTAACCATGCCTCAAATTGAACCCAACTGGAGAAGAAATCTTCCACTACGATGGGGTTAGAAAGAATTTGATGATACAGTCGGTTCCATTCATCCGTTAAACTAAAGAAAATTCGAGTCAATCTTATAGGTTGAAGCTTCATCGCTCTTAGCTCTTGAATCATATGGTCAAAAACTTGATCGTCCAATATCCATTCTGAGGATAACCATCTTTGCTTAACGGTATTCATTTCATAACCTGTTTCATCATTTCCCCGACTCAGTATGCTTCCGCTGTGAACGAACTGAAGGGATTGCGTTGGATCATAGTCATAGAACAAGTCGTTCTTTCGATAGACCCGAAGAAGCCGTAACAGCGATTTCCGGTCCATATCTTTCAGATCTTTGAAGCAAATAAGAGCATAATTCGGATTAGGCGAGATAGCATTCGGCAGCATGTCCGTCCAATACCATACGCCAACATCTGCCTCAACTGCTCCTAGAGGCAGGGAAATACCGGACTTCATTTCATCGCTTTGTTGATGTAAGGCGTATAAAACAAACAATTCATCCACGCGGCCGATTTCATACTGTTGAATAGGAGGGCTATTGAACGAATCCTTCTTATCCATGAGCGAAGCAATTCTACGCAATACGTCTTCAAACTGCTCTTTCTCCAACTGGGTTTTTGCAATATAATCGATGGCCCCCAGCCGTAGTGCCTCCTGCACATATTCAAAATCCTGGTGCAGCGTCAAAACCACAATCTGAATGTGTGGATGTCTTTGCCGCACTTCCCTCATTAATTCGATCCCAGACATAACAGGCATAGACAAATCTGTAAGCAATAAGTCAACCCTGTTGGTCTCCATGAATTGCAGAGCGTTCTCCCCATTATTGGCCTCACCTGCAACAACCATTCCGAAATCCTGCCAGGGCATGAAGGAGACCAGTCCCTTACGAACAATCTTCTCATCGTCTACGATCAGCACGCGAATCATAGTTTTAATTACCTCCTGAAACAGGAACGCGTAGAGAAACGACCGTCCCTTTTCCAATCTCGCTTTTAATTTCAAATCTTGACTTTTCCCCGTAGTTTGCTTCCAAGATGCGCTTCACGTACTTCATACCGATTCCCATTCCTACTTTTTGGCTTTCCATCGTATCATCCCGCAGCAACTGATCGATCTTCTCTTGCGACATTCCTGCGCCATTATCTTGGATGGTAATCTCAAGCACATCGTTTAACTGGATAGATACATGAATATATCCATCATCGCTAACACCATGGTAAAGAGCATTCTCTACCAAAGGTTGCAGGATAAAACGGGGGATCGATAACGCCATCGCATCATCATCTACATCAATGTCGACATCGAATTGGAAATCATATCGAATTTTTTGCAGTTGAAGATACTCCTTTAAGGCTTGAATCTCACCGCCGATGGTAGTTGCTTCTCCCATTTTACCAAGATTATAATTCAACAGTTTATTTAAGGAGAGAACTAATTTATCGATTTCTTTCTGCCCATTCATCATAGCCAACCAATGGACGGTATCCAACGTATTCATTAGGAAGTGGGGATTAATTTGATACAATAGCTTCTCAACCTCAAGATCCGCTCTCCGCTTTTCTTTCTGTTCAATTTCCCCATATAATTCCCATATTTTCCTTTTCATGTTACGGATTTGATAGAGCAAATAATCAAATTCTGGTATAAACGTTAAATCTGTGCGTTCCTCGGAATTGGACTGAATAAAGGTCTTAATTTCCGTATTGAACTTGTCCAATGGCTTATATAGCATTTTCCACAACAACCATGCCATCAAGACCGCTGCTAGAACGAAAATCAAGAAGAAACCGGTCATTTGAAATAACCATTGGTTCTTTTCCTGATTCAATACATTCTTGGGGAGAATTGAAACGATGCTCCAGCCTTGATTACTTGTTTCTTTATACCACACGTATTGACCATAAGAACCTGATTCGTCCTCTGGGCTATAATCAGGAAACAAACTATTCTCATGGAAGTTTTGATTATCTTGGCTGAAAGCAATTCTTCCGTCATTATCTAGAATAATCAGCCGTCGTGATTTATTTTGCTGACTATCAGAAGCAAATAAATTTTTGGTGGCGTTAAAACCTGTCTCAATGTATAAATAAACGTTTTGTTCCGGTAAATTTACTTTCCGCATTGTGCTAAAGACCAACTGATTAATGGATCTGTTGTAACTTTTGTGAGGACCATAGTAAGTAATTTCCGGATATTTCGACATAATTGGAAGCTGCTCCGGATTGAATTGACCCCTGACTGCAAAATTTTCGAAATCGTACGTCCCCGTATCCGAGTAGTAATACATCGTTAATCCTACGTTCGGATTAGAGAAGGTAATCACGTTCAGTTCATTCTTAATCTCATTACGAAGCCTTATCAGCTCATAAGGGTCGATCTGATGCTGCAGCTGTTCAGACAGTCGATTGCTCCCACTACCAAAAGCGATCTGCTGAGAAACATGATTTAAGTTATTCAATGTGTTCTCCATTGCCAATACTTCCTGCTTCAAGCTGCTTTGGATGGAGCTTTCAACTTTATTGGTAATGATCGAATTAATCGTGTAGAGAGATACAACTCCAAGACATATAAAAGGAATTAGAATGCTGAGGAGAAAGATAGAAATAATTCTTTTCTTAAAAGTGACTTGTTTGAAGCGAGCTGCTATTGAGTTTAAATTCATCGAGTCTCCCCCCCGTTCAAAAAAGATATTACCACGTATCACGGTTTTTAACTAGAACCACCTCCATGATATAAGAATCCCGCTAGTAAGCGTTTTTGAAACATTAGGATCACTGATAGATCTGCCTTTAGTATTGAATCGAGTAGGAGGGGACGGCTAGTCCCCGACCTCTCACACCACCGTACGTCAGACTGTCTAACAACTGATTTCTAAGCACGCATTAAACCATGAATTTATGCTGTTTTACTCAAATCAGCGTTGTGCATTTTAGTTAACGAATG
>NZ_LMSJ01000004.1:0-52373 GCF_001428105.1 Paenibacillus sp. Soil766
GGGATCCACGCGTTCCCATCTCGAACACGACCGTTAAGCCYTCCAGCGTCGATGGTACTTGAACCGCAGGGTTCTGGGAGAGTAGAACGTTGCCAAGCAGTTTCCTAATATAGGGATCTTTTAGTGGAGCTAAAAGTCTCTCTGCATTAGGTATTTTTTTTGTCCGGGGCCATAGCTCAGCTGGGAGAGCGCCTGCCTTGCAAGCAGGAGGTCAGCGGTTCGATCCCGCTTGGCTCCACCATTATTCCCTGATAGCTCAGTTGGTAGAGCACTCGACTGTTAATCGAGTTGTCACAGGTTCGAGTCCTGTTCGGGGAGCCATTCTTTTAAGGCCCGTTGGTCAAGTGGTTAAGACACCTCCCTTTCACGGAGGTAACAGGGGTTCGAGTCCCCTACGGGTCACCATTAATTCCTTAATCCCATGGAGGCTTAGCTCAGCTGGGAGAGCATCTGCCTTACAAGCAGAGGGTCGGCGGTTCGATCCCGTCAGCCTCCACCATTTAATTTGGTAGAGATAAAGATTTCGGCGCTATAGCCAAGTGGTAAGGCAGAGCTCTGCAAAAGCTTTACCCCCAGTTCGAATCTGGGTAGCGCCTTTATATACAAGCCGGAGTGGCGGAATCGGCAGACGCACAGGACTTAAAATCCTGCGGTAGGTGACTACCGTACCAGTTCAAGTCTGGTCTTCGGCATTATTAACCACATAGATGCGCCCTTAGCTCAGCTGGATAGAGTATTTGACTACGAATCAAAAGGTCGGGAGTTCGAATCTCTCAGGGCGCGCCATTTTTGCTTAAACAACTACGCGGGCGTAGTTTAATGGTAGAACTTCAGCCTTCCAAGCTGATCGCGCGGGTTCGATTCCCGCCGCCCGCTTACAAAGAAAAAGACCACCTTCGGGTGGTCTTTTTCAATGCGCAGGCAGGGAAGAGAACCTGCGGACGTTCGAGCGTCCAAATATATCACTAGTTGCTTCCGAAGGAAGCTTTAAAAATCCGAATTTGGAGTATCCGCGCCGTCTTTTCATCAAGTTTGTTGAGCGCAATTGTTAAAGTAACTAAAGGGTATCACTTTTTGTGCAATTTATTGCGAGGCTCTATTTGTCAATTACAGTATTTACTACTCATTTCGTGATATATTAATAGTGAATATTCGTAAAGTGAAAACGACATTACAAGTTAATAGAGTATGTGCGGGGGGATGTTTAAAATGAAAGATAGCCAACAATCAAATAACACCTTTGAGCTTGTTTTAGTAAATGCTTTGAAGGTACCAGGAGTTAAAGTGAATCGTAAAGAATTTCTTGCTCATACACTAGCAGATTACGCTAACTCTGAACAGTTTGCTGTTGTGTTAGATAAAGGGCCGGTGGAGGCTGGGATTCCACTTAACATAATTAACAAGGTTGCCAAATCATTAATTGAGAAACGTACAATGCAAAGTACAGCTGTCTCATTTGCTGCAGGTCTCCCTGGTGGGCTTGCAATGGCAGCTACAATTCCAGCAGATACACTGCAATTTTTCGGTGTAGCTCTACGTATGGCACAAGAACTAGCGTACTTGTTCGGTTATAAAAATATGTGGGATCAAGACAAACTCGATAGCGAGCGGGTAAAAGGAGAACTTACGATATTCTTAGGTGTGATGTTTGGTGTAGGTGGTTCTGCTTCTGCATTGAAAATTTTATCTGCTAAACTTTCACAGCAGGTGTTAAAGAAACTTCCGCAGCAGGCGTTGACCAAAACAGTTTATTATCCAATCATTAAGAAAGTAGCTGCTGCAATTGGCATCAAGATTACCAAGAAGACTTTTGCACAAGGGATTTCGAAAGCGATTCCGGTAATCGGAGGAATTATCTCTGGTGGACTGACTTATGCTTCGATGAAGCCGATGGGAAATAGATTAAGAGAAACTTTATTCGATGCAATTGGAAACTATTCAAATGAGGACTTTGAGAAAGACTATCAGGACGTCAAAAATGAAGTTATAGATATCACTGCTGATGTCACTGAAGTGATCGAGGAGCCAGTCGAGGAAGCGACAATAACGAAGTCGGAAAAACCAGAATTCAGCGTGGCTGACGAACTACTTAAATTCAAACAACTGCTGGATATGGGTGTGCTGACTCAAGGTGAATTCGATGAGAAGAAATCGGAGTTGTTAAGTTTAAAGAGAAACTAGTTATTATTGTTTACGGATTGAGCAGTATGTAAGGTAACAAGATCTCTAGCGCCCGCTTACAAAGAAAAAGACCACCTTCGGGTGGTCTTTTTCTTTGTATATAGTACATTTCAATGTCATGCAGTCTTTTGATATACTAAAAGATAAGATTTTACGCGTGTAACGGAGGGTTACTATGCAAAAAGGTGAAAGAACTCGCAAGCATATTATCGCTCAGGCCGCGGAGCTGTTTAACCAGAAGGGATACGCAGGTTCATCCTTATCGGATATTACGGAGCTGACGGGTATTAAGAAGGGCGGGATTTATCGCCATTTTGCCAGTAAAGACGAGATTGCTCTGGAAGCCTATGACTATGCAGGCAGCGTAGTTAGTGGAAAAATGAACGAAGCCATTCGTGCCGAGGAAACCGCTTGTGGCAAGCTGATAGCCTATTTGCGGGTGTATGAAAATGTGGTGGAAACGCCGCCTTTTATCGGAGGCTGTCCGCTGCTTAACTTAGCTACGGAGAGCGATGATAGTCATCCTATTTTGCGAGAACGAGCTCAGCGGGGACTGAAGAGTACGCTGCAGGATATGAAAGAGATTATTTCTGAAGGCATTCAAAATGGTGAATTTAAAGCGGACCTCGATAGCGAGGCATTGGCGACTTTCACGCTTTCTGTTATGGAAGGCGGTATTATGATGAGCAAGCTTGAAGGGGACAACCGTCATATTCGTAGGAATATCGAGAGCCTCACCCAGTATCTAAAGGGAGTTTGCACCCGCTGAAGATCGGTTAGAACAGATAGAGATGGTAAGAAGATGAATGGGGATGAACGTATGGCGCGGCAGCGATATAGTAACGTAGATCCAAATGCGAAGACGAAAACATGGAAAGAAGTACGTCGCTGGCAGAAAGAGCGGAAGGGGAAAGTGAAAGACCTCTCCTACCGAATTGGGCAAGCGGAACACAAGCAGCAGGAATTGCTGAGAAATAATCAACATGAGGTCACGATCACTTGGATCGGTCATGCAACCTTTGTACTGCAAGTAGCTGGTATGACGATAGTAACTGATCCGGTCTGGGCCACTCGAATGGGCTTTACACCAAGGCTCGAGGCGCCAGGTTTAACTATAGAAGAGTTACCGCCTGTCGATGTTATATTACTGTCACACGCCCATTACGATCACTTGCATGTGGGGTCGTTGAAAAAGCTGCGAGGTGCGCCATACGTGCTGGTGCCCGAAGGGCTTGGCTCTAAGGTGCGGAAGCTAGGCTTCAGCACGGTCTATGAATTGCCATGGTGGGGGAGTCAGACCATCGGCCAGCTGGAGTTTCATTTCGTTCCTGCGCAGCATTGGACAAGACGTACGTTAACCGATACGAACACCTCGCTTTGGGGTGGATGGGTGATTGAGCGGGCTGGAGCGTCTAGGGCAGTGGAAGGATCGGAACAAGATACGATCTACTTCGCTGGCGATAGCGGGTATTTCGCAGGTTTCCGAGAGATCGGAGCGAGATTTCCGAGTATTCGCTACGCATTGATGCCGATCGGCGCCTATGAGCCGGAGTGGTTCATGGGGATGCAGCACGTTACTCCCGAGGAAGCGGTGCAGGCGTTTCTTGATGTCGGGGCGAGACAGTTCATTCCAATGCATTATGGGGCATTCCGACTTGCCGATGATACGGCCAAGGAGGCGTTGGATCGGTTGCTGGCGGATTGGCAGCGAAGAGGGCTTGACCCAAGCTTGCTGCGCCTTTTAAAGCACGGAGAAACATTGATAGCAGAGTGAACTGAGAGTCTATATAAATTTTCTAGGCGCCAAGTCCAAGTAATCTTTAATTGGAACGGCGCCTTTTTCGATTACCGTGGAATGGAACTTTGAGGTTGGGGGATTCCACCGGTGGGAGATCCTATTGATTAACTATATTAACGAATGACAAAAATCAAATAATGTCATTTGATTTTTGTCATTCGTGATTTTATAATAAAGGTAATAAGGTTCGGGGAAGGCGACGCTGTCTTCTCATCGAAAAGGGGGATTGTGCATGGAGCAGAAATTAACGGGTAAAGTAGCTTTGGTTACTGGTGCATCGAGAGGGATCGGTCAGAAGATTGCAGAAGAGCTGGCGCTGTACGGGGCTAAGGTTGTCGTGAATTACGCGAGCAGTCTAGGTAAAGCAGAAGAAGTTGTTAACGGCATTAAGCAACGAGGCGGGGAAGCAATCGCAATTCTTGCGGATATTAGCCAAGTGGCGGAAGTTAAGCTTTTGTTCCAGAAGACACTGGAGGCGTATGGGCAGGTTGATATTCTAGTCAATAATGCGGGGATTATGATTACGAAGCCGATTCTCGCCATAACAGAAGAGGATTTCGATAAACAGTTTAATATTAATGTAAAAGGGACGTTCTTTGCGATTCAGCAAGCAGCGCTGCATATGAAGGAAAATGGTCGGATTATCAATTTCTCTACTTCGGTTAATGGGCAAATGTTCCCTGGGTACAGCTCCTATGCGGGTACGAAGGGGGCTGTTGAACAGTTCACGCGCCAGCTCGCCAAAGAGTTAGGACCTAAGGGTATTACGATTAATGCCGTTGCACCAGGTCCAGTCAATACCGAATTGTTCACAGTGGGGAAATCCGAGGAACAAATCAAAGCGATCGCGAGCATGAATTCGTTCGGACGCTTGGGCGAAGCGGAAGATATTTCGCGAGTCGTACTGTTCCTAGCAAGTGAGGAATCGCAGTGGGTAACGGGACAAACATTACGTGTGAACGGCGGTTTTGTATAACATGACGAAGAATGAGTTGCCGTTATCGAAGGATGAGATTTTGGATGCTGCGGAGCAAGTACTGCGGCGGTATGGACCGGACAAAACGTCCGTTGTGGACATAGCCAAGATACTACAAGTGAGTCACGGGACATTGTATCGACATTTTGAGAGCAAAGTCGCGTTGAGGGAAGCAGTGACATCGCGTTGGTTGCACAATTGCATCGTTATGCCTCTGGAGGCTATTGCGAGCAAGACTGGTGGGCGTGCCGAAGAACGTTTGCGTTTGTGGGTCGAGACGTTAATTCAAACCAAGCGAAAATTCGCTGCTGAGGATACGGAAATGTTCGCCATGTATGCGACTGTTACGGTCATTGAAGTTGAAATGATTAATACGCATGTGTACCGATTGATTGAGCAGATTGCACAGATTCTTGAACGAGGGATGGCTAACAGGGAATTCAAGCAGGGTGATTCAGATTCGCTTGCCAGAGCCATATTCTTGGCTACTTCGCGCTTTCATCATCCATCGCATGCTGCGGAATGGGGAGTGGGGAGTATGACTGAAGACTTCGAAAGCGTTTGGAAGTTATTGCTAGGAGGGTTAACATGAACATGATCAAACCCAAACGATTAAAGTCCGGATCCAAGATAGCCATTATTTCACTTTCCAATGGATTGCCCTATTTATTTCCGGATATTTATGAGATGGGCTTGAAGAATCTGATGGAGACTTTTGCCCTGGAAGTTGTTGAAATGCCCTCGGCAAGGATGTCACCGGAAGAGTTGTATAAGAATCCGCAGCTGCGTGCTCAGGATCTTAACGATTGTTTTGAGAATGAAGAAATAGATGGGATCATCACTTCAATTGGTGGATATGAATCGGTAAGGATTTTACCTTTTTTAAATAAGGAAGTGATAATTAACAACCCTAAATTCATTATGGGATTTTCGGATGCGACGACATTCTTAACGTACCTAAATAATTTAGGGATGGTAACGTTCTATGGGCCTTCTGTTATGGCTGGATTCGCACAGTTAAGAAATCTACCTGAAGCTTATACCGAGCATCTCAAAGCAATATGGTTTGAAGAGCAGTTCCCTTATCGCTATGCGCCATATCAAGCATGGACGAACGGCTATAAAGATTGGAGTCAACTGGCAACCTTAGGTGAGTGTCAGCCGTTTGTAGAGAACGAGTATGGATGGGTGTTTATACAAGGAGAGGCGATTGAGCATGGGAATCTGTGGGGCGGTTGCATCGAAGTGCTAGAGTTTATGAAATCGACGATCTATTGGCCGAGGGATGATTTCTGGCAGGATAAGGTCTTATTCTTCGAAACATCGGAAGAGAAGCCCTCGCATATGCAAGTAGGCTATATGCTGCGGAATTATGGGATGCAGGGCATCTTTTCACGTATTAAAGGCGTCATATTTGGTAGAGCGAAGGATTATAGCGCAGCTGAGAATGTAGAGCTTAGAGAGATTTTAGTGAGCATTATTGCAAAAGAGTTTGGAGCGAATCATGTGCCGATCGTTGTTGATTTTGACTTTGGGCATACAGATCCGAAATTGATTTTGCCTCTCGGTGGGAGAGTGGAGTTAAATCCGAGGACGAATGAAGTTATTTTGTTGGAGAGTCCTTTTGAATGATTGAAAGGTAGGAGGATTTGCAGAAGTGAGTAAAGTTGAATGTGGCATATATACAATGTGCCTGGTCCAAGATGGGAATAAGGTGCTTCTGATAAATCGTCCCGCGTCCAAAGGATTTCCCGGATATCTTGGTCCAGGCGGTAAGGTGGATTTGGCGGAGAGTTTCACGGAGGGAACCGTCCGAGAAGTATGGGAAGAAACGGGACTCATCGTGAGGCCAGAAGACCTCATCTATAAAGGCGTCGATGAATATTTAGTTCCCGAGAAAAACTATCGATATATGGTGTTTAATTATCTGACTCGGACATTTACCGGGGAGTTGTTAACCGATCCACCTGAAGGGGAATTAGCTTGGGTAGATATTGACGATGCTTTACAGATGCCGATGCAAGATTGGTTTAAGCGGAGGTTTCCTTTATTTTTTAAATCGGGAACTTTTGAAATTTCGGTTGTGTGGGATGAGCATAATCAATGTATAATCGAGGAAAAGGTAAGAAGATTAGGTTGATAGCATAATCCTAAAAACAACATGAGAGGTAGCAGATTACTATGAGCGAAACGGTAAGTTTGAGTCTTGGAGGCTCCTATGTTGTGGCACCAGATAATCCTAGAAAGACTAAGAATCGTGGTCGGAAATGTATGATTCTTTCCTTTGAGCTTAACGAAGAGGAACTAGACATTAGGGTTATCTATCTGGATACGAGTAGGGAAGTATTGCTGAAGTTCAGTGATTTGAAGCCGATTACAGAGAGTAATTCAGTGTGATTGGAAGCATTCCCCATGGATTCGCCTATTGTAGTTGTAGAATACGATCCTAATTGGGTTCTGATTTTTGAACAGATAAGAGATGGCTGCCTATGAGAATACAGTGGTTTCTTTTTGTGGTCATCATGGTAATCATTCTAATATGTTTCGGGTGCGGAAAAGGCGAGGCTTCAGAGAAACCTAGGCTTACAGTAAAGCAATTAGAAGAGTTCTATCCAGGTGACATTTCGAACGTTGATCATATTGAGATAAGAAGCGGTTCGACAGGAGCGCTTAAGATCGTTAATGATAAACAACTGGTTCAAGAGTGGCTGGCCAAAGTTCGTCACATGAAGCTTACGCCGGACCCTAATCAAGAAGGTAGAGTAGGTTATTTATTCTATGTGGATTTGTTCGAAGGACAAGAAAAGAAGCTCCGTTTTCTCCCTAACGAGATTGCAGGGAACTATTATGTGTACTCGGAGGAATTGGCGAGGGAGATAAGCGAGCTTGTTCAATCCAAGTAGTTTGGATAAAAAAATGATCCCTACATACATAAGGATCATCAGAACTATATGAGTTATGCGTTGATATTTCCAGCCATTTTGAGTCTCGCTGCGATTTGTTGGAAGTCTTCGGGCGAAATGCCAGGAGCAAATTCCTCATCGACAGCCGGCGCTTCAGCAATGGGGTAGCCTTGAGGCGTACCCGGGATGACTTCCAAGGCAGAGCCATCTTCGGGATGTGTACCTTTCCAAATCTGGCCAATTGTTGTGAAATCGCTGTCGCTCCATGTGTAAAGCTTAGTATGAACACCTTTCTCTTCATACTTTCTGGTTTCATTAAACGACTTGTTGCTTAAGGAAGGAATGGGAACTAATTTGGTGACATTGACCCCAGTTGCAACTTCCAATGCTTTGGCGTAAGCCACAACATGAACGCCTCCGCGAACGAGGAGGTAACCAATTACAGCCCGTGCTGCAGGGTGGTCGGTCATTTCGTACACTTTCATTTTATGGGTGCGTGCACCGCATTCTAAGAAGAAATTATGCAGTAAATCCTCTACCAAGTTGCCACTGTTAAACACATTCGCGCCTGTCCATGGATTACCCATGGAATCAACCGGCATGGCCCCTTGTGCCCCTGCAAGAAAGTGATACGACAGACGAGCATCTTTGACGACTTCCAGCGGTGTCTGGTCGGGTTCCTTATAGCTCGTTGAGCCTCTTAAACATTTATTGATCGCGTGGGAAACCAACTCTACGTGGCCCAGCTCTTCGGCCGTAATACTCATAATCAAATCGTAAAAGGGCCTTAGTTTTTCTTTCGAACGAAAATTAAAGGATTGATACAGATAATTGTTCAAAGTGGACATTTCACCGAATTTGCCACCTAACAATTCCTGTACAGCTGCTGCGGCATTAGGGTCAGGTTTCTCAATGTCAGGAATCTCAATCGAAATTTCATCCATTCGTTTAAACATGGCTTCAACTCCCTCAGAATTTTCACTCCTGTACATTGTTTACCTTAAGCTCTATAACTAACCATGCCGCAAGATTAAAAATGTGAAATACGAGGCGTTTAGCTCCTAGGTGCTCACAGCGATGGAAACACCAATAACGCAAACCGCAGCACCGATCCAATCGTACGGATCCGGTGTTTTTTTGTCGATGAGTCAGCCCCATAATAAGGCTAGAACATTGAAGACTTCCAATGGCAACTTTCCGTCAGTACTCTACGTCTAATGAATATGGGAAAAATTATAAAATCGAACAAGGATTGGTGGGTGTGATGGTCAGATTATGTTGTTTTGGATTTCTTGTATCCGCCATGCTGCTGCTGAACGCGTGTGAAGACAATAACAAAGGTTCTGCCGTACCCGTATCACCACAAGCAACTTCTCCGGAAGCAACGTCGATCCTTACCACGGCGCCTGTCGCAACTGTTGAATCCTCGACTCGGATTAAGCTTCAAAGTCTCAATTTCGCTGAACACAACAGCGCTGGGGGCAGGATATTGAAAGAATGGAAAGCAGTAGATGTACCTCAGGCACCTTTCCAGGTTATGTATCAGTTAGAGGATGTCGGTGTGAACGCGACTTTTGCCAACTTGAGCGAAGAGGAACGAAAGCAATTAACGGATCGTATTCGTGTTGATGGGAATGTAGAATGGAAGGTCACGGAAAGCACGAATGCTACGAATCAGATAAATATTCAATTTCATCATGCGAGTACCTCGTTTGTTCTCTACGTAGGGGATTTGCCTGCCGTGACGTTTATACGGAAGGAGCCTGTGAGTTTGGCCTTCAGCCCGAGCGCAGATCGCGATGTCCCGCACCTGATACTGTGGGCTCAGGAATATGCACCTAGACTACTGATTCCGGAGAGAGAAAGCTCGGTGGAGTTAGTCTTCTCCGTAGAAATGCGTGGAGACTTACCGACGAGCATGGGAGGTGTGCCGGTAGCAGCTAAATGGGTAGATGCCAAACATCTCTTGGTCCAACTAGACAATATGAGGGCTGGTGAGAATGGAAAGCAGGAGCTGTATCTGCGAATGGATAACTTGAGGGACGTAAGCGGCAATCGCTTGGGTGTGGGCCGCGAGAGTCTCTTGGTGCAACATGTGCCGCCAACTACATGGCATTACGTCCAGTCAGGTGAGATCGCTGGGGGAGGTCCGAGGGATCCATTCTACGATCAATTGGTTGTATCTAACGATAAACAAAGCTATGTAGGAGTTGTTCGCCTTGGCGGGTCCATGGGAGATGGGGACGGAACCAGTTACGCTTTTATTTTGGAGCAAAAAGGGAAGGCACCTGTTGTCATCGAGAATGTGTTCTATTCCACGATAGAACCGGATAACCAGCCCATCCATTGGATGGATGACAAAACTCTCATCTATGCGTCCTACTATGGTGTCTATGCCTATGATATTGAAAAACGTGAGAAACGCACTCTTCATGAGGCGGATCCTCAAGAGGCTCATAATATCAATTACGCTTCGTATGATAGGGCGAGAGGATTGCTTCACCTTTTAACCTATGAGAACCGACATGAAACGAGTCAACTGGAACGACTCACGTTCTCGTCAGGAGATCCCATGCCCCAAAGAACGCAAGCGTACACAACAACCGTTCTCATAGCCAAATACACCGAATTGGATATGACGATTACCCCGACGCCGGATGGGACGTATTGGACACGAATACAAAATTCCATACCTTACACGGATTACGAGAGCAATTCAGGGGCAAAGTTTACCGCCAAAGGAATTGTTCGACTCGTCACGGAGCAAGGCGTCTACCTACAGCAGTTTGAAAAAGGGGAGTTTCAGCTGGAACCCTTAGGGTGGACATTATGGCAACCAGGCCAAACCGCCAAGAAGATCGCTTCGCTGTCAGTGGATAGTTATATCTTCGCTAGTGGAACGGATTTAGTGTCGAAGCAGGATGATAGGTATGTTATTTATGATCTTCCACGCAATAAATGGGTACCATGGCAGCCGGCAAATGGGGAGAAAACAGCCGAGCCTGTACGGGGTAAAGATGGATTGTACCGCTCGAGTGTGGAACCAATCGTGAAACAATAAACGAGGGGGGAATCGTCACTGTTTAATCGACTGTATCGTACACTGTTAGGCATCATCATCATGGGCGGATTCACTTTTTTTATGTATCTGATCGTTGAATCTATTATCTTCGAGAGAGAACGCGAAATCGCGGTGACGATCTCCCCGTTGAACGAGCATGACTATGGCGAGCACTGGCAAGAGATGGCAAGCAAGCTGGAAATAGAGGATGAACTAGCGAAACTTGAAGATTTTCATTTGTTTTATAACCAGCAGGGGGACGTTCAGAAGCTATCGTACGAAGTTGTTGGGCGGCGTAGTAAGGATGATTTTATTTATTATTATGTTGATTATGACCTTGCAGCTAGCAAAGCACTTGTCAAAAAGCAAAGGATTGAGGGGCCATGGATTCAATATAATCGTTCGATTGCAGTAAATTATTTTTTTGAACGATTGGATGAAATGGATTTGACGGTCATTAAACCTAACAATAACGACCCGATACGACAAATGAGGATCCAGGAGAATGGCGGTCGTATAAATTATGCTATGAAAGGCACGTTGAAATACCGTATAGACAAGGGCCAAATCCGAGAAATCTCGGATGCGCAGCTTCCCGTTGAAGGGTATTGGCTAACTGTATGTGGTATGTCGGTGGATGCTGCACCTGATTTCGTTGCATCATGTGAGGATCGGGTCGATTATGTATTGGATGCTCGTACGAGCGATACGAAGTAAAAGGAGGCTGCCGATCGGCAGCCTTTTTCATCGAAAGAAATAGATGAATTTTGAATGCATTCTTTTATTTCTTTACAACTTGGGCATAATATCCAGAAAAAGGTGCAATTATTTACTTTCATGGGAAGTGATTGTATCTAGCGAATTATCATATTTGACACTTTTGTGTAATAAAGCGTAGTTTACGCAACTATTGACGGTTAGATTTGGATTAACTTTAATAAAGTATGTTATCATTAGGTATCATACACAATTTTAAGTTAAAGGCAAGTTTATACTTGGAGGTAATTACCATTAATACCGATACTCTGAATGATGCAATGAAGATGTTGAAGCAAACGAGCCGAACTTTTTATATACCGATTAGCAACTTGGATTTCGGATTAAAAGAGGCTGTTACATCTGCCTATTTATGTATGCGGGCCATCGATGAAATCGAGGATCATGAGGAACTCGCTGACCCTTTGAAAATAGAGCTTTTGTCTGGGGTATATGAAGCTTTCCAGTCCTCAGATATTATCGGTTCGATACAAAACTTGCTTGCACCTCATAAAGCGGCTTTACCGGAAGTTTCGATGCGACTGGATGAATGGTTGATACTCTGTCCACCAACGGCAATGCCAATCATCAAGCAGTATATTGCTAAGATGTCATTGGAAATGTCCGAATGGGTTGAGAATGGCTGGAACATTCATACGGAAGAAGATTTGGATCGCTATACCTATAGCGTCGCTGGAATGGTTGGCGAGATGCTGTCCGAACTGTGGCTATGGCACGATGGGACGCAGTCTGATCGCGATAAGGCTATTGCTTTTGGAAGAGGACTTCAAGCGGTAAATATTCTCCGCAATAAATTGGAGGATGCGAATCGCGGCGTAAACTTCTTCCCGGATGGTTGGGGATTCAAAGAGATGCAGCAATACACGCGTCGCAATTTGCAACTGGCAGATAGTTATATCGCAGACTTGAAGCAGGGGCCAGCCTTGAAATTTTGCAAAGTGCCATTAGCACTAGCGCATGCTACGGTAAATCTACTAGCTGCTGGGGGGAACAAGTTGACGAGGGATGCAGTTCTCAAAATTGTGAGTAAAGTGACGTAGATCAGTGAGATACATAGAGGAGGAGAGGCCTGCAGCGGTGCTGTGGGCTTCTTTTTCGTTTTGGCAAGTTAAGGCACTTCTAGGTAACACAGGAAGACTTCTAAAAGAGGCTGGTCCACTGTCGATTCGTGTTAGATGTATAAACTACAGCTAATACGTTCGAATTTGACGTAATTTTAACGAAAAAAGAGGCTGTTTCATAAAGTCGAATTGACTTTTGAGACAGCCTCTTATCTAAGATCGAACTTCTCTTACACCTTACAATGCCCTCTTAATCACCTTCCGATAATGCTGCACAGACAGCACCCCGAACACAGAGTAGAGTGCCGTGTACAGACCCATCACGATCATCATCGGCGTCCACAGCTCGGTTCCGAAGAAGAACCAGCCTGACTGGATTGCGAAGTAACTATGAACGAGCCCGACAATTAATGGGATACCGAAATTGAAAAGTTGTTTAACCTGAATCCCTTTTAGCAGATCGCTTTGGGTAAAACCGAGTTTGCGTAGAATGGTATACGATGATTTCTCATCTTCGCTCTCATCCATTTGCTTGAAATAAAGAATGCAGCCTGAAGTGATTAGGAAGGTGAGCCCGAGGAAACCGACAATGAACATCATCAAGCCCATGCGATTTTTCGATTCACTAGCCATATCTTGGCGAGAGTCACGGGTATCTCGATCTTCCCATTTTAGGTCATGGAAGAGTTGATTGGCTTTCTCAAGTTGCTTCTCATCCACGATATCCATACCGAAATATAGGGATGATGTTCCTTGAATCTCAGGGTCGAGATCTTGCTTAATCCGCTGAAAAATGGAATCGTCTACGACGGCAACAGGCAGGCTGCTGAAGGAGAAGCGCCTCGAAATGTAGGATTGTTCCTCAATGCCGATATAGGTTAGTGGAATAGTGGCATTAAGGGTGATCAGCTGGGCTTGGCTGTTCGGTTTGAATTGAAGAAATTTCTGCATTTCATCGTTAGCCCCGGTGAAAAAGGTTTGGTCCGCAGCCAAATCCATGCCTATCGAGGTATCGTTAATAACAGCCATTCGATTGACATCTGGGCCTACATACAGTTCATTTTTCGTTTCCATCACTTGGCTAAGATCAGCTTTAATTTGAATAACCTCAATTGTTGTATCACGGTGTTTAATGCCATCCTTGTCTAAGGCTTGCGTAAAACTCTCCGCATAATGACGTTCCGTCACGGAGAAGTGAGCAGGCAAGTTCCTTTCAGCCGTTTTTTCAACTGAATAGTACGTAATATAACTTAAGGACAGCAAGCCAATCGCTAAGGCGGATACCGTTGTGATGACCATCAATAGCAAGGCGTTGGATTTCATCCGATACATGATAGAAGCGAGGGAAAGTACCTCTTGTACGTTCAAATAGCCATTCTTCCGCTTACGAACCCCATTTAAAATCAAGCGGACAGATCCTTTATAGAACAAATAAGTACCGATGATTACAGAAGCAAGAATGAATAGCATGCTGCTCAATAATCCGGTTGCTGTCGTAATACTTCCTGAAAACAACTTAGAAGATACAAAGTAGCCCAATAAAACGAGACAGAGCCCAATGAATCCAAGGATCGCTTCTGTCTTCGACATTTGCTTCACTTTGGCTTCGGTGGAGGTTGCAACACGGAACAGTGAAAGAATCGTCTGTCTTTGGATAAACAAATAATTGACCAGCAGGATTAATAAGTAAACGGCACTAAAAACGACAATGGTTTGAATAAATGCTTGGGCCGAAAAGTGCAGCGTTGCGTTCGCCTTAACCCCTGTAATTTGCAATAAGATCATGAGAATGAGCTTTGACACGGAGAATCCGATAAACGTGCCAACGACTAGCGAACCGAAGTAAAGGATGAAATTCTCAGTACTTAGGATGCGAAATATTTTCCCCTTCGTCATGCCGATGAGCTGCAGAAGACCGATTTCTTTACTGCGTCTTTTCACAAAAATGTTATTCGCATATAAATTGAAGATAGCAACAATGGCGACAAGCAGGATCGAGGCAGACTTCAGCGCAGCAGCGCCTTTAATCGTCCCCTTGGCTGCGTCTAGTGCAGGGTCATACTGCAATGTGACAAAAGCGAAGTAAAGCGCAACGCTAAACATTAAAGCAAATACATAAAGGTAGTAGTGCTTAATATTGGCTTTCAGATTTTGGAAGATAAGCTGATTAATACTCATTGTGCACACCGCCAAGAACGCCTTGGGTCTTCATAATGTCTTGAAAGAAGGCTTGTCTCGTTTCTTGCCCTTTATAGATCTGGGAGTAAATCTGCCCGTCTTTAATGAAGATCACCCTAGAGCTGTAGCTGGCAGCAACGGGGTCATGTGTGACCATCACAATGCTCGCTTGGCGACTTACATTCATTTCACTGAGCTTATTTAGCAAATCTGAGGCAGATTTGGAATCGAGTGCACCCGTAGGTTCATCCGCGAAAATAATATCAGGATCATGAATAAACGCTCTAGCAGCTGACGTTCGCTGTTTCTGTCCACCGGATATTTCGTTCGGATATTTATCCTTTAACTCATAGATGCCGAGCTCAGTCGCAAGGTCATGAAACCGCTGATTAGCTTCAATCTTGGACATCTTCGTAATTGATAACGGGAGCAGGATGTTTTCTTTCACAGTTAGCGTATCCAGCAAATTATAATCCTGAAAAATAAAGCCGAGATGATGCTTCCGGAACTCAGCCAATTGCTTCTCTTTCATGGTCGTCGTTTCTGCCTTGTTAATCTGAATAGAACCATGACTGACCTTGTCGATGGAGGAGAGTACGTTGAGCAACGTTGTTTTCCCGGAACCCGAAGGGCCCATGATGCTGACGAACTCCCCTTTCTCAATGGAGATATCAAGGCCGCGAAGTACCTCTTGTTTGTTATGTTTATTGCCGAAGCTTTTATGAATTTTAACGGCTTGTAAGATAGACATGAATCACACACTCCTTTATACGATTAACTTTATTATAAAAAGCTAAGCCGCATTTATCCTTCGATTGGACGAACAAAGTAGAAAGGCATGTGACATTATTGTCACATGCCTGTTATTCGCACGAGTTCGTTGGGCTGTGGGAAAGTGAGGGTGAACGTACTTCCAACGTCGACCTCGGAGTGCACAGTGATTTGGACGTGCAACGTGTCAGCTGCTTTGCGGGCTAGATATAAGCCCATGCCCGTCGCGGCGCTGTCCTGATGCCAGGTCGTGGAGGTAAAGCCCTTATCGAAGATACGGGGAAGATCCTTGGGATCTATGCCGCGTCCAAAGTCCGTTACTTCTAGGACGGTACGTTCCTGCGCGATGAAGCTCCTCACGATAATATCGGGTGAGAAACTGTCACTATATTTCACAGCATTCGTCAAGAGCTGACGCAAGATGAAAGCCAGCCATTTGGCATCACTGAGGATTTGAGTGGCGTCCAATTGAACGTCAAATCCCATGCCTTTTTGAATACACCAAGATTGCAGGGATTTAATCTCCGAATAGAGGAGATCTTCGAGCTGTACCTTTTCGATATAGAGATCATTCTCAATTGAGGGAAGTCGCAGCTGATGAAGCTGTTGGTCCAGAAGATGATGAATCCGTAGCCATTCAAAGGTGATGGAGGCTTTCGCCCTATCGTTATCCAAACGGCCAATCATCAAATGCATGGCGGTGAGAGGCGTCTTCACTTCATGAATCCAGGCTAACAGTTCGTCTTTCTTTTGTTCTAGCGCTATTTGCTGCCGCGAGGCGGTCTGGGAAAGCTGCTCGGTTTGATTGACCAGGGCTGCTTCCATGATCTTCTCAAATGGACTTGCAGCGTCAGCAAAGGCGGATACATCAAAGCTGGTTTCCCAGTCTTTTAACCGCTTAATGAAGGGCGTCTCCTTGTGATAGCGGATGATCAGGAAGATGGTGAACAGGATCGTAGTTAAGAAAACAATATATAGAACGGATCGGAATGGAATCGAGTGGTCGAGATAGGCGATGAGCAGCAGGAGGGTTTGACTGAATAGGAACATCCCAAGCCAACTTATTCGCTCTGTGAGATACGTTTTAATCATAATGAGCTGTCTCTTCTGTTGCAATGTAGCCTTGCCCGACCTTGGTTTCGATAAAGCGTCCTAAGTCCAGCTCGTCCAGCTTCTTTCTAAGCCGATTCACATTCACCGTCAACGTATTATCACTGACAAAACGCTGATCATTCCACAAGCTATTGATCATGTCTTCCCGGCTGACAATCGTATTCTTATGCTCGATAAGGAGCTTTAATATGTAGATTTCATTCTTGGTCAGTTCAACGGAACCTGACACATGACTAACGATATTTTTCTCAAAATCAATCGTAGCGCCGCACCATGTCTTGAGCTTAATTTGCTCCGTATTGTAGTTGTAGACGCGGCGGAGAATAGCATGAATTTTCGCGATCAGCACGTCAAAATGAAAAGGCTTTTGGATAAAGTCGTCCGCTCCAAGCTGCATAGACATCACCATATCCGTAGGATGGTCGCGCGAAGAGAGAAAGACGATCGGCACATTGGAATGTGTCCGAATCATGCGACACCAATGAAAACCATCGAATTTCGGCAATTGAATATCAATAATGACTAAATCAGGTTTCAATTCAATAAATGTCTCAAGTACTTTATTGAAATCAGGGATGCCATGCACCTCATAGGACCATTGGGCCAAGCGCTCTTTGATCTCTGCGAACAAGGTTGCGTCATCTTCTATAAGTAAGATCTTAAACAACGAAATTCACCCACTTCTGGTCATTCTTTGAGTTTCAAACTCATTGTATTGTAAACTGGTTAACAGAGCTTATACCAATGCCGACAGGGATGGAGAATCCCCTTATGTTCGTCCATTTTAGCAAATCATACCATAAATTCAAATGAGGAGTCATGGAGGCCATGAAACAGAATAAATACGATGAGCTTGGATTTTATGAAAAATATAGCGAGATGCCTCGCTCCATTGGCGGCCTTAATGCTGCTGGGGAATGGCCCGTACTTCGTACGATGCTGCCCACGCTGGAAGGCAAACGTGTTCTTGACCTGGGATGCGGTTACGGTTGGCATTGCAAGTATGCCCGCGAGCAAGGGGCAGCGTCTGTTGTAGGAGTCGATCTCTCGGAGAAGATGCTGGCGTATGCCAGCGCGAATCATAGCGATTCAGGTATCACGTATCAGAGATTGGCGATTGAAGACATCGACTTCGCGGCGGGCGAGTTTGACGTTGTCATCTCCTCATTGGCTCTTCACTATGTTGAGCAATTTGATGCGGTTTGCCGTAAGGTACAGCATTGTCTGGTCGCTGGAGGCACCTTCGTACTCTCAGTGGAGCATCCGGTCTTTACCGCACGTGCTGCGCAAGACTGGCATTACGGCCCCGGAGGCGAGCGTATGCACTGGCCTGTCGACGACTATCAGGAGGAGGGGCAGCGGGTAGCCAGGTTTCTAGATCATGACGTGGTCAAATATCATCGAACGATCGATTCCTATATGAATGCGCTAATTGAAGCGGGATTCCTTATTACGAAGCTCGCGGAGCCTCAACCGACGCAAGAAGCTTTGGAGAAGTACCCCGATATGAAAGACGAAACGCGCCGTCCCATCTTCCTTTTGATTTCAGCGGTTAATAAGTAACTTATGACTTATGTCCTGCTGCCCCTCGGGTAGTAGGATTTTTTTTGTATCTTTAGTCCTATAGGTGAAACATTATTTGGAAATCCACGTCAGTTAGTTTAGGAGATTTTCAATTGAAAGGAAGAAAGCTTGTGAATCGATTTGTAATGGCTCTCTCATTCGTAATCCTACTAAGTTGTATGAGCCTAGTCTTGCCAAGTAAAAGCTATGCTTGTAGCTGCGCGCTGCAAACAGATCCGATAAAGGCTGTGGAACAATCGAAGGCTGTGTTCTCAGGCAAAGTGCTTGCCATCGAACCCAAGGTTCTAGATATCAATGGCATTCTCGATCATAAAATCGCTGTTCATTTCGAGGTAGAGGCAACGTGGAAGGGGATGAATGAGACGCAGGCCATTGTCCTTACCAACTTGGGTGAACCTTCGTGTGGCTATACGTTTCAACTTGGTGAAACCTATCTGGTTTTTGCATATGACTATGACTTTAAGGAGAATATGCTGCAAACAAGCTCTTGCTCATTAACGAAGAAGCTTACCGATGCCACTTCGGAACTGAGTAAGATGGGGCAAGGTGCGGATCCGATAGATGATGTGATTTTAAAAGGCAAGATGGATACGATGACGTATACGAATAAATGGACTATTCTCAAAGCGATCTATCATCGGTTAGTACGGTATCATCTACTAGAATTCGCGCAAGTAGGCGTCATCCTAGTTATTGGAGCAGGGCTGCTGCTGATTAGGGCAAGAAGAAAATCGTAAGTATACGACATTGGCTAAGTCAAAAGATAGGTTCTAGCATTGACAAATGGCTTCGAGAAGGCTACAATATCTCTTGTTGTTTAGTAAAGTAACTGGAGGTGTTTTGACTATGGCAGTTCCTCAACGGAGAACGTCCAAAACACGTCGCGATAAGCGCCGTACTCACTTTAAACTGGCTGTGCCAGGAATGGTGAAGTGTGAACAATGTGCTGAGCTTAAAAAAGCGCATCATGTTTGCAAAAACTGCGGTTCATATAAGGGTAGAGAGATCGTACAAGCTCAATAATCATATGAATCTTGCAATGAAAAAGACACTTCTAATCGAAGTGTCTTTTTCTCATTTAAAATTTGAATGACAGCGTGCTCAATGAACCATGTTCGATGGTGTCGTGCAATACACGGATTTCTCGACCAGTGCTTCCGCTGCCAAGTGCAATGAGCAAAGGCACGAAATGCTCGGCACGAGGGACGCCTAGGACTGCATGGGGGGCTAGCGTTTCGTATTGGCTTAAGGCTTCGATATCTCTGGCGAGCACCTTCTCCCGAATCCAGTCTCTGAATTGCACAGCCCAAGCGCGAGGCGGAGCCTCTTTATTACGGTCAATTTCATTGAAGTTATGCGTCAAGAAACCGCTTCCGATGACGAGAATGCCATCTTGCTCAAGCCCTTGCAGCGCTTCACCGATCGCAATCTGCTGTCTCGCCGGCAGGAAGGGGTTGACCGAAACGGGAAGATAGGAATATCGGCTTCCGGATAAGCATGCATCATGATAGGGAATACACCGTGATCGATGCCGCGATATTTTCTTTGAACCGGAATGTGATTACGACGAAGACGTTCTTCTACCATAGCAGCAACGATTGTTGAGCCTCTTGCGGGATATTGAACCTGGTAAAATGAGGATGGGAATCCATAGTAATCATATTCCATGTCATGAACATCGTCTGTCGCGGCAATGGTCGTTATGTCGCTTTCGAAATGGGCCGAGAAGATGACGATGGCTTTGGGGCGATTCTCTTGGCCGAAGCGGTTCAGGAACGCTGTGAATTCGGATTTTTCGAAAATGGTATAGGGTGAGCCGTGAGGCAAGAAGACAGGGGCAAGCATAGTGAGACCTCCTACTCATATGTGTATTGTGTGGTATTCAACTTACACCTTACCAACGTCCGATAGCTACAAATAGTAATATCGCCAAGAAAATGATGTTCATCCCGATACCTGAGTTTTCATTCCTCTTAGCGTGAAATAGTGCTGCAAGTACCATGATTAAACCTAGTGCAATAGCGGCTATTGGCGTCAAAATAGGAGCAATTCCAGTCGCATACGGCACAATCAAACCGATTCCTCCAAGTAATTCGGATATCCCGATAAATGCAACTAAGCTTGGTGAAGAATCTTTGACCCACGGCATTCCGGCTTTGGCTTTCTCATACTGAAAAGTTTTCATAGAACCTGCCATAATAAACGCTAATGCCATAATTCCTTGTGCGATCCACAATGTGATATTCACGAAATAAAATTACCTCCTTGAATTAAGTAAGTGTATAGTCGTATAATAATCTCTAGGAATGATACTGAGAAGTAGTTACTCAAAATAAACCTAGTATACAAAAAGATACCTATATGAAATTGAGGAGGAAATGGACATGGAGGCACCTCATTGTAAATTTGAAACCGTCTTAGAAATCCTTGTAGGCAAATGGAAGCCCGTCGTTCTATTCCACTTATTCTCCAATGGCACGATGAGATTTAGTGAACTGCAGAAAGCGATCCCAGATATAACTAAAAAAATGCTAACCCAACAATTAAGGGAGCTAGAATATCACGATATTGTTCATCGGAAGATCTATCACCAGATCCCTCCCAAAGTTGAATATTCCATTACAGAACACGGCAAAGGAATGTCTACAGTCTTACAGGCCATGAATGATTGGGGAATGTCGCATCTCACCCATTTGAATGAGTTGTATGGAGAAGAAAGATCTGTGGAATCATTTGAAGGTAGATTGGACGAAGTGATCAAAGGGTGAGGAGTCATGCAGTTGAAATTTCTGTCTTATTTCATAGTAGTAACTTTCATGATAGGGTTGTCCGCGTGCCAAACAGATGAGCTTACAACGTCAGTTCCGAGCACTGTGCCAGAAGAGCCAACGGCTTCAATTCGTGTGAATAAGGAAGAGGTGGCTCCCAAGGTGAGTGAGGCTAGAAATCTGGCAGCCCTTATTCCCGAAGGGTGGCAGCAACTAGTTCGGCAAAGCAGGCCTGAGATGGTTGAAGGCGACTTGAACAAAGACGGTATCCAGGACGTTGCCATGGTCATTGAACAGCTTAGTAATAAAGATCAAGCACCTAAAAGGGCCCTTGTGATTGGTTTCGGCAATTCAGATAACACCTACACACGCTCGATCATCGCAGATAAGGCGATACTGAAAGCCGATGAAGGCGGGATATGGGGCGATCCACTAGCTGGTATTAACATCGATAGAGGCACCGTTGTCATCAGCTTTTATGGGGGAAGTAACGACAGATGGTACGGGAAATACCGATTCAGATTTCAAGATGAGGATTGGTACCTGATAGGAGCCACGGTGGGATCCTACTTTTCGGGGACGATGACGGAAACGACTGGTGACGAAGAAGACTATAACCTGCTTACAGGTGATTATGTCAAAAGAATCGTTGACGATCCGAAGGCCGAGAAGATTACTTCGCATACGATTACTGGCAACATGGGGAAGAAGAAGCTTCTGAAGCTAAGCGATTTTGTGGCGACAGGATCAACGGATCAGTTTTTAAAATAGGTCATGTCCGCGGCGGCTGGATGCGTCGGTTGACGCTGTTGGTGGCTGCTGAGGGGGAGATTCACACATAGATGGATTTCCTCCATCTATTATCGGGGCAAATCGTGCGAAACGCAGTTTAGATGGATTTTCTCCATCTAATTTGAAGCATTCTCCCCCTTTTTGCCTCGAACGGGCATATTTAACTGGAGATTTTCCATCTAATGCTCGATTGTAGTGGAGAAAACCCCGAAATTAGCGGGAGAAAATCCAGTTAGTTGGTTTAGTACGATAACACGTCACCACCCACCCTCTCGCACTACCACCGCCCAATCCCACCGGCTTTCATTCCTCATCACACAGCTCTCACCACACAGCTCTCCTTACTTTGCTCACTCCCCTCTGTTCTCTTCACTCTATATTTTTTTTCGCTCAATCCATCTGCCTTCCTCCCTCTTTTTGCCTCACAAATTCACCCTGAAATTCACCTTATACGCACTTATCCCCAGAATTACCCACAGTATCAACATGTCCACAAACCAGGCTGTGCATAATCTTTTTAATATCTTATGCACATATCCACAGAAAATGTTATCCACAGGTGGAGAATGTGATAGGATTTTAGACGTACCGCTAGTTTGCATTACATCGACATCATGGCATGCTTCTCACCATGATGCCGTAGAAGGTGCTTTTCCGCGTCTGATTTGGTATGCTGTATGAAGTTGTAACATTGTTGTAATATTGTTGTAACAGTACCAATTGGCCGACATTCTGTTAAACTGCTAACTCATATGCCTCCTCAACGCTCAACTTATATGCATCTACGGATGTGGACAACTCCGCCTTTGGTCTAGGTTTTCTTCACGACCTTTGGCTAACGAAAGACAGTACCTTGGTGCGTTTAGCAAATGGCGATCCTCCTTTATGATAGAGATAACATAGAGGAGAGCGAGGATTTGGCATGAGAACAAAAGCTTGGATGTCCTATTTGCTAGCGTGCAGCGGACTACTTATGATCCCGTTAGTAGGGCTCATTTATATACATTTAAATCAAGACCCAGGAAATGCGTACAGCTTAATGACAGATCTGGATCGACAGATACCTTTTATCCAAGGCTTCGTAGTTCCGTATTTATCTTGGTATGTCTTTCTTGCCGTAGGATTCCTATATTTAGCGTATCGAGATCGCTCGAATTATTTCCAGACACTCGTAGAATTTATTATAGGTTTGCTTTTGTGTTATAGCGTCTATGCTATATATCAGACGACAGTACCGCGACCGGACATTGAAGGTAGTGATTGGATGCTGCGGACAGTCCAGTGGGTGTATCGCTCGGATGAACCGTTTAACTGTTTTCCCAGTACACATGTATTAACGGCCTACCTCATGATGAGGGCCTATCTCCGATCGGTACCGATTGCGCTGCGATACAAAATCATAGCGACAAGCATGGCCATTCTAATTATCGTTTCGACACAGTTTGTTAAACAGCATGTGCTTTTGGATATCGTGGGTGCAGTGCTTGTGGCAGAAGGAGTCGTCTATATAGTGGACAGATGTAGAAGAACGTGGTTAACAGGATCGACCGCTGCTAGTGCGCGGCAGGATAAGCTCGAAAGGGGACTGAAGCAATGAGAAGCAAAGGAAAGCTTTTGATACTGACGGGCAGTCTTGGCGATGGGCACAATAAAGCAGCACAAGCTATTCTTGAAGCAGTACGCATGTATAGGCCGGATATGGAAGTAAAGGTAGTCGATTATTTGGCTTGGACGCATCCGTATACGCATGGGTTCAGTAAATACTGTTATATGCAGTGGGTAAAAAGTTTGCCCTCCGTCTACGGTTTTCTCTACAACAAGACCAGACATGATACCGCATTATCCCATTTGTTCAAAAGGATGAAGTCATTCAGCACCGACCGAATGCTGGATTTGTTAGATGAGGAAGCGCCCACGGAAGTCGTGTGTACGTTCCCAGGTGCTGCGGCAGCGATGTCCTATCTAAAATGTAACGGCCTTACAATCGTGCCGACCGTGACGGTTATCACCGATTACACCGATCATAGCTACTGGATTCATCCAGGGACGGATAAGTATCTGGTTGGGGCGGAGCATGTGAAGCAGGCACTTCTTAAATATGCAATCCCTGAGCAGCGTATCGTTGTCACGGGAATACCGCTTCGCATGCCTTTCACACAAACCTACAATCGTGAGGAGCTTCGTGATAAATACGGCTTGCACCGCTACATGCCAACTGTCCTAGTGATGGGCGGAGGACATGGACTAATCGGGAAGTCGTTTAAATCCGTGCTGCAATCGGATGATCTGAAAGCGCCTGTGCAATTTGTTTTCGTCTGTGGTCGTAATGAGAAGCTGAAACAGCATTTGGAAGAGGAGCTAGGCGGCTCGAATACGCATCATCATGTGATGGTGACAGGGTTCGTCGACCATGTGCACGAACTAATGGCACTGTCTGATCTGATCGTGACGAAGCCAGGCGGGCTCACCGTTTCCGAAGCGCTTGCGCTGGATCTGCCGATGATGCTGTACAAGCCAATTCCAGGCCAAGAGCAGGCAAATGCTGCCTATCTCGTTGGAATCGGCGCAGCGGTCGAAGTGAAGAACGCAGCTGAGATGAAGAGCCAGTTGCTAGAGGTCATCGCGAACCAATCCGTTCTGCTCAAGCTGAAAAAGAATGCGCAGATGAGTCACCGCCAACCTGATGTGCTTCGCACGGTGGATGCGATTTTGGAAACGGAACATCATTATCTTCCGATTCAGGATGGCTTACAATTCTCTTATGCCAATATTTAAAGCAGAAGTCAGAATAACCCTATTCCTCCCTCTTTTTGAGGTAGGGGAATAGGGTTATTTATTGTTTCCGCTGCCATGAGTTGGAGGCGAGCTACTTATCCTCCTGCATCGTCACGATGATATCCTGTGCGTAGTTGCCGAATTGCTTGCCAAACAGCGTAACCCCGCCACAATTCGTCGATGTCTCTAAAGACGCAACTCGGAAATGAATATCTTGTGAAAATGAGATGTTCAGGTCATGAATCGTGGTCGTCGATATTTGCGTGCCATCCAGAAAGGAGCCCTGCGGATTCACGGTAATAATTTTCAGCAGACCATGCTGTGTATTGCCATTTCCCCACCAATCGGGGGTGAGTACACCTCTGTGTTTACCGAAATCACCAGGGCAGGTCCATTGGCCGAGTGGCTTATCGTTGACTGAAAAAGAAATATCAGAAGGCCAATTCTCATTAAATCCAGGAGCTTCCGAGCAGATTTCAAATGAAATCTCCAATGAACGAAGTTTCTGATTGCTGTGGAAAAAATTCGGGATGCGGTACTCCACATAGCCGCTGCCGAACCAGAGAATGCCAGCTTGTACATGCTGCGGATCGGCAAAGTACCGAGGGTCATCCAGCACGCCAATCAGCTGCGTCGGTGACGCCAAGCCGCACGTCGGCTTTACGTCGAAGGCCGAGTATTGGCCGATGGGAATCGCAACCGTCGTTGTCGGATGCTCATAAGGCTTCTTTGACCTAAACTGTAACGTGGCTTGTTCAAGCTGCAGGTAGCAGATTTTTTGTGTGCCGCGCACGCCGACCACGTTCTCCGACCGCACGATGCCAGCTTGCTCCAGCTTCTGAATATGCTTCGTCACGATCGCTGATGAAATCTCTAGCCGCTGGGACAGCTGTTTAATATTTAATGGTGCTTCGCCAAGCAGCTCAATCATCTTCACACGAGTTTCCGATGAGAAGCATTCTAGGAAGGGCATGTTTTTGGATGAAACCTCAATTTGCATAGGGGAACCTCAACTTTATAGGCATATTTGTTTCTATTGTATAACCTACAGGTTATTTAAACAACTTGAATGTTTGATTTCCCCACTGCCAACTTGGCAAAAAGGACGTTCTTCGTCTGCGCGGGAGGCAAATGGCAGGTGATACTGGCAGCAGCTGAAGCGGGAGGTCCACACACACTAACTGTCAGCTCAGAGGCGAGGGGAGCGAGCGACTCATTGGCTTCCAAATCGCTGCGGAGGATGGCGACTTCCTGACGGCTGAAACGAGCATTGTTGGTAACACCGTTGAAGTGTGGAATCCGGAGATCATGGAGCCAGCAAGGGTGCGATATGCCTGGACGAATTACACGGAGGCCAATTTAGTTAATGGACTTGGCTTGCCTGCGGGGACATTTCGTACGCACGTTACACGAGAATAGATGAAATTAGGCGTCCACTATATGGAGTGAACGCCTTTTCTGCAACATTAGGGGGGAGTACTCAAGTGCTTGATGACTTCTTATAGAAGAAGCGAGATAACAAGAGGCCGATGAAACCAAGTCCAATGAACAAAATCGCTTTGATTGTCAGTGAGACATTGGGCAAGTCCATGAAGATGACCTTCATTAAAGTTAGGAATAACAAAGCGATACCCGTGAGTCTTATTTGTTTGACTTCTTTCTTCAAACCGTAGGCCATAACACTAATCGCGTAAAGGACCCACGTCGACGAGACACACAGATGTTGGATATTTATACTGAAATCGTGTGTCAATGTTTGTGTTACTTCCGTTATGAAACATAAGAATAGGAAGCCAAGCCCGTACTTCAACGTGATTAATGTGTTCTTAGTTGAGGAACCGACTCCGAAATGGGCAATCATTGTGATCATACCCGTCATGGTTGCTAATAATAATAGCCATATTAACATGGCAACCGACATGATACTGGTCATCCCCTCTAAGACTGCCCCCAATGCAGTTGCAAAAGCGAGTACATAAATGATGACTCCATTGATTTTTTGTAATGACGATTTCACGATGAAACCAAGGAATAGGGCGATCATTCCCTCAACCAATAAGAAACCAGGTAAGGCATCAGCACTGAAGTAGTTTGCCGAATAGAAAAGTAAGGCATAGGATGCGATTGTCATCGTATAGGGTGACTTCTCGTGAGCCTTTCGGCTGAACCAGTAGGAAATCAAGGCATAGGCTATACAAGTTGAAACCATCACAACATTGAATTGCGTATCCGTGTAAGCTACTTTAAACCAAATAGCGGTGAACGCGAAACTTGGAATTAGCAATCGAAGTTGATGATTCATGGTGGGGCTTTTGAAACAGATCGACGCTAACAAAGCTACTTGTTGGGCTAACATCCCAATGGCTGCAACCTTCGTATCCCCATGTACACCAAGGTCAAATAGGAACAATGCGAATGGTAGTAAACTAAATGACGTGTAAAATAAGCCGACAAATTGATTGCGCATCGCATAGAGCATAAAGCTTACAAATAACAACGTCTCGTAACTTACGAAAAATACGGAGGAAGGGTTGTTACTATTTAATAAGAAAGGCGTTAGAACACCTGCTGTACTTGCTATGATTGCTAAGGATTGTGAGTGTAATTTGTGTGAAAACCATAAGCCTAAGCCTACCCATAACACATTCAGGATGAACGCAAGAGGCGCCTCTATGAGTTCATACAATTGATGGCACGCAAAGGTGGTTAGCATGAGCAATCCGATGGAACCACCTAATAAAACCTGTGATAGTAAAGGTCGATTTGCTTTATGTTGTTTGAAACCGATGATGATGAAGGCCCCACCGACCATATAGCCAATCGCACAGCGCATCCACTCTGTGAGGAGTCCGTTGTCAACCGCCGCTTTGAACCCCCATACGATACCGATGAGAAGTACGAACATAAAAACTCTCGGCAGCCATACCCTGGCAATGAGGTGTTCCCAGTCGGTTTCTTTTTTAATGACTTCCTGTTTAGGTGGTGCAATGGGCGGAACTTGAACAGGATTTGGGGTGCGATTAGGAATAGGATGACTTACTTTGTTTTCAGTTGGTTGGCTTTGCTTTAAATGTGCGAGTTCTTTCTCAAGCTCGACAACTCTCTTTTCTAAGTTCTCAAATCGATTATGAATGTCCAAGAAGCAACCTCTCCTTAGCTCGATGATAATTTCGGGCAAATGTTTATACATTCAGGATATCAGTATATGATGGATGAAATAAGTACTATTCTGTTGTAGTACCTTATAAATGGGAGAACTTCATGTAAGGATTGGGAAAAAGACAACGAACGTTACGGACAAAGGATTCTCCTATGTTATTGCTGGAGATTGGTTTAACCATGTTCAGCGAATCAGTGGGTTATCTTGGGAAGTGGACAAGTGGGTGAATGATGCTATAGCTTTTGATATAGAAACAACATATCTTGAAAACAAATAGTGGATTCGTCTTTGAAAAAGATGCCAAAACTACGCGCGGGCAAACAGCGCTGTTGATTAATCAGTTTAAACTTCGTTGCCGCCTTACATCCTATAAGAATCTCGCTCCGCAAGCTGACCGTAAATCGCAACGCTTTTGCGGGTTAGTTAACTTTGAATAAACATAACCATCATCACCAATAATAGGGCTACACCCTTGAGGTACATGATGGAAGGAATACAAGCCATGGATATTGATGCTTTCTTAACTGAAGTCCTCAGCTCTAATGAAGATTGGTATGTAACGACCAAGGATGGCGTATCGGTCATAGATCCGAATCAGGAGCAGGATATTCCTACTTTTGATCAGCATGACGATTATCTGGAATCGGGATTTTAAGTTTCACGAAACGCATAGGACACGCGCGAAAGGGCTGTCTCAAAAGTTCGATGTAGAACTTTGAGACAGCTCTTTTTTGCACTTCTCAACTTAGTTGCCTACATCCTATTAAGCTAGGATAAAGGCAGCTAACTCAGCTTCCCTAGCATCCGATAACGGCTCCGAATTATCCCAGTACAAGAGGGACGACGGTTCCATCTGCCAAGTAACTTCACTACGCTGCAACGATGTACGGAACTGCTGCCAATTGTCCAGCTTCCAGACATCCAGTGCCGATCCTCTTAAGCGAATACGCTCTTGATACGCTTCCTCGCTCGGTAAATGAACATAAATCACCTTAACTCTGACATCCTGTATCGAAGCTCCAATACGAGCCAGCTCCCCTTCCAGCCACAGCGGTTCCCCCTGTTCCCTTGTAAAAGGCCCGATTACGATCGCGTCCTGATCAAGTGTAAGCTGTTCAAGCGCCGCATCCATCGTGATGCGATAGCCCAAATCTCGGCAGTGTTTCTTATAAAATGGTGAATCTCGATCGCTCGGATCTTGCCCAGCAAGGGTCATGATCGCTTCTGCCGCGGGGCGCAGCAACGTATCCATATCCAAGAAAGCCCCGCCATGTCGCTGAACCCAAGCCCTTGCTAGTGTTGTTTTGCCTGCTCCCGCAGGACCGATGAAGAAGATTAATTTGCGCATAGGTAACCTCCGAAGTTAACGGTGTGAGTGACATTTCATCAAATTGTAACATAAGAGCGTTTTCAACGCAGATTTTCAGGAAACTTTCAGCTAGGTTAAGGATTCTTTAAGATTCCCACCACATTTGCTTCACACTTTTTCTGTATATTACAAGAAAAAAGGGGAAAACCAAACTGGAAGGATCGATCTTGTGTTAACAAATGTGATTAGTCCACTACGAAGTAGTATGGAAGCAACATCCCGTCCATCGGCTCAATGGCCCACACATGGCTGGCCAACATCAACGCCTGAGGCACAAGGGTTATACTCAGCTACGTTAGCTAAGACTTTTGACGTTTTCCATGATCATGGCGTGCACAGTATAGCCGTTATACGGAATGGTGTATGGGTGGCAGATGCTAGTAAAGAAGGGATTCAATCTGGAATCCCGCAGGATATGAAATCAGTTACCAAAAGCGTGACATCCGCATTAATCGGGATTGCATTGAAGGAAGGCAAGCTAAAGAGTCCAGAACAGCGTCTGGCTGCATTTTTTCCAGAGTTAGAAAATGATCCTTTAAAATCAAAGATTCGATTGAAGCATCTGCTAAGCATGACTTCAGGACTTTCATGGAATAATGATCAGGAACAATCATCGAATGAGATGATGCATGCATCGGATTGGGTGGCGTATATTCTAAATTGTCCAGCTCAACATGAACCTGGTGCGGTGTTTAACTATTCTAACGGTGATGCACATTTACTCTCGGCAGTCATAGGGAAAGTAACGGGTATGTCCATGTTTGAATATGCAAAGTCACGGTTATTCGAACCGCTTGGTATAACGAATGTGAACTGGAATCATGATCATCAAGGCATTACCATTGGCGCGTGGGCATTAGCTCTATCACTTGCGGACATGGCGAAGATAGGCTTGCTTTACCTGAATGAAGGACAGTGGGAAGGGAAATCAATTATTCCCCAATCTTGGATTCGTACCTCACTCACGAAGCGAATTACCTTGAACTATAGTAATGGTACGCAAGGCTTTTATGGCTATTATTGGTGGACCAAATCACTTGCCAAAGGTTTAAGTAAAGGAAGTCGCAAGGAGATGGATATTTTCTATGCTTCGGGTTCAGGAGGTAGACGTATCTTCGGTATTCCAGAATTGAAGATGGTTGTTGCATTGACAGCGAATACTGGTGATGTGGATTTGCCAGAAAGTCTGTTGCACCACGTGGTGCAGGCTGTAAGGTCGAACAAGCAGCTCTCTGAGAACCGCTTAGCTTTCGAGCAATTGCAGCAATCGATTCAGCGCTTCACAGCCACACCACTTAATTAAACATCGAGGCTAGCATGTCTTGATGCACAGCATAATGTAACAACATGGAGGTCTGTCAATCGTTGACAGGCCTATTCTTTATGTGCTAAATTTTATTTTGATAATGATTCTCATTTTCAAAATTAGAGAGGAGCCTGCTATCTTGTCTGAAGTGTTCACTAAAGATGAAGACATGTTCCTTTGCCTTGATCATACATGGCTTAAATTTCGTACTGCGCAGCTCATTCAAGTAGGGGAGTTAGCGCAGCAGCTTACTTCTTCTTATTGCATGGTGGTTGTTAAGCAAGGCGAAGGCCATTTGAGCATAGATTTGGAAACTTATCGCATGCAACCGGATACGGTACATGTCCTAGTGCCTGGTCAAACGGTGGGGCTTTGCGATGGACAGAAGTCGGAGTTGTATCTCATTGCTTTTGATATGCAGAATGATACTTCGGATGTTGGAGTGAATTTTCCTCTTGTTGGTGAGTTGCCGGTACATATCGAGAGTGCACTAAGTCAGTTGTGTGAGCAGCTTTACTTAAGCTGCCGGAGTGAAAGCGCGGTGGAACGATTTCGAGCACAGTCGCTATTTCTAGAACTGATCTATTGGGTGATGACGCACATTCGTCAGAATCCCAAATCCGACTCACGAGCCGCTATGGATCGAACTAAGAGCTATATTGAAGCCCATTATCGAGAAAGTATGACGATTGAACAGCTCGCGCGTATGGCCGAAATTAGTCCGAAATATTATGTCAGTTTATTCAAAAAAACGTATGGTAAAACCGCCATCGACTACCTAACGGAAGTGAGAGTCAATATGGCGAAGCAGCTTATGCTGCAAACTGAGGTCCGTTTGAAGGATGTTGCCTACCAGGTGGGCTACAATGATGAGTTTTATTTTAGCCGCATATTTAAGAAAGAGGTTGGTGTGTCGCCGACGGTATATTTGAAAAATCGCCGACAACGAATCGTCGCCTATTCTTCGACAGTGCTTGGACAGTTGCTAGCGCTCAAGATTATGCCCTACGCCGCACCCCTCCATCCTAAATGGAGTTCCTACTACTATAATAAGTATCGCACAGATATCCCGTTGCACTTGAGTGGCTACCGGTTTAATGAGGATTGGGAGACGAACGTGGCAGCACTGGAGCACAGTCAGGTGCATTTCATCATTAGCACAGACCAGTTGGCCATCGAGGAGAAGGAGCGTTTGTCTCACATAGCTCCTGTTCATATTGTACCTCTGTATGATAAAAACTGGCAGGAACAACTGCACGCGACCGCGCAAATTGTGGGTGCTTTAGACGAAGCTGTTGTGTGGATGGAGGGCTACAATCGCCACATTCAATTATTACGGGAACGATTGCAGGAAGAACTGCAGAATGACAATGTATTAATGGCCAGCTTATTAGGCGATAGCTTCTACCTACTCCCGACACGGGGAATGCGAGACGTTTTTCGAGATTTAGGCTTGCAACCGCCCTTAGGGGTAGAGAAGTATGCCAAAAACCAAAGCTTGACGCTGGAAGAACTGGCTCAACTCGATGCGGATCATTTGCTTCTTAATATCCGGCAGGAATCAGAGACGTTGCAGCATTGGGAACGAATCAGAACGTCTGCCACGTGGCAGGACTTGAAGGTTGTGCGCAGAAATCGCCTTCATCTCATTTCCTCAGATCCGTGGAGAGAGTACTCCGCTTATGCTATGGAACGCATGGTTCAAGACATTCATGAGCATTTATGTGACAATCGTACATGAGAATTTCCGTATATTGTCCATGTTCGACATGGGCAACTTCTTTTATAATTTGATGAGAATGATTATCATTCGTAGCGGATAGAGAGGGGATTTATTAAAAATGAAAAAGTTAGCAACGATCGGTATTACGACATTGGTGCTATTAGGGTTGACGGCATGTGGCGGGGAGAAAACAGAAACGGCACCTACAGCAGCAGGTACAACAGCTCCAACTGCCACAGTTGCACCTACGGCTGCTCCCGCAGCAACATCATCAGGGCCAAGAGTCATCAAATACGTAGGCAAAGAGTACACAGTTCCTGCGAAAGCGGATAAACTCGTTATTACAGGTGCGCTTGAGTCATTGGAAGATGCTTTACTTCTAGATGTGAAACCAGTTGGTGCACTAACGGTTGGTGGCAAATTCCCAGCAGTATTCGCGCCAATTACGGATAAAGCAGAGGGTGTAGGCGAGAAAACGCAGCCGAACCTCGAAACGATTTTGAAATTGAAACCAGATGTTATTCTAATGAGCACGAAATTCCCGGCGGAGACGATTGAGAAAATTTCCAAAATCGGGCCAACCATTCCGGTATCCCACATCGCTACAGATTGGGAGAATAACTTGATGTTACTTGGTGAGTTGACAGGTAAGCAAGATAAAGCGAAGCAAGTGCTAGATAAGTACAAAGCGGATTCGGCAGCTTTGAAAGCGAAAATCGGTCCTATTTTCAAAGGTAAAAAAGTAGTAGCCCTTCGCGTTCGTTCAGGCAGCTTATTCATCTATCCGGAGGATGTATTCTTCAATCCATCCATCTATGCCGAATTAGGTGCAACGGTTCCAGAAGAAGTAAAAGCAGCGAAATCACAAGCCAATATCTCTCTTGAGAAGCTCTCCGAGATGAACCCGGACTACTTGATCGTGGAATTCTCTGAGGAAGAGAACAAGGATACGCCGAAAGTGTTTGAAGACTTGAAAAACAACCCTATCTTCAAAAATATTAATGCCGTTAAAAATGGTCAACTATATACGAATCTTGTAGATCCGCTCTTACAAGGTGGTACTGCTTACAGCAAAATTAAGTTCCTAGAAGCGATTAATAGCTCTAAAATAGTTGGAGCAAAGTGAGAGTAGAGCTATGAAATGGAGAGTTCCCGCACCAACCCTTATCTTAGTGGCAGCACCTTTTGCGATCGTGTTAACGATCGTGCTGTCCATAACCTATGGGGCGAAAAGCATTGATATCAGCCGTATCATTGAGGCTTTTGTGCATTTTGATTCGGGGAATGTCGATCATCAAATTATTATGCATGCTAGACTCCCTAGGGTTATAGGGGCGCTGCTCGTCGGCGCTTTCCTGGCGGTGTCGGGCGCTCTCATGCAGGGGATGACCAGGAATTATCTGGCATCCCCTTCAATCATGGGCATATCTGATGGCTCGGCATTTGCAGTTACCGTATGTATGGTCATTGCACCTTATTCCTCGATGATGGCTATGATTATGGCCTCTTTTGCTGGCTCGGCGTTAAGCATTGTTATTGTATTCGGGCTAGCTTCACTGCTGCCTGGGGGATTGTCACCTGTACGATTAGCGATTCTAGGCACGTTGATAGGGACATTTCTGAGCAGTGTGTCAGCGGCGATCGCGATGTATTTCCAAGTATCCCAAAATATTAGCTTCTGGTATAACGCACGTCTACATCAATTGGACCCGAAGCTGATTATGCTGGCGGTTCCTTTTGCTGTCGTAGGCTTGGGGCTCGCTTTTTGGATGTCCAAGTCGGTGACGATTTTCTCATTAGGGGATGAAATCGCCGTATCGTTAGGGCAGAAAACGACGCAAGTGAAGCTATTAACGACATTAAGTGTTGTGTTGCTGACAGGTATTTCCGTGGCTATTGCAGGTAAAATAGGATTCGTCGGCCTACTCGTACCTCATATTACTCGTTTTCTAACGGGGATCGATTACAAATGGATTATTCCGTGTTCGGCTGTGATCGGTGCTGTATTCTTAGGGCTGTGTGATGTGCTAAGCCGCTTCCTCAACTATCCATTCGAGATGCCGATCGGCGTCGTTACCGCAATACTCGGTGTTCCGTTCTTCCTCTATCTCATCCGTACGCGAGGAGGGGAGTCTCATCGTTAAAAGAAGTGATCGCTATTACGTGTTCCAGGTATTGTTGGGGATAGGGCTTCTGCTCTTAACGGCTTATATCTCTCTGACGAATGGGGCCTTCGATATCACATTGAAGGATGTGTTTAAGACTCTGTTGCGGATTGATCCGCAGCATGATTATGATCTGGTGATTTTGGAGTTTCGACTCCCACGTATCGTCATTGCCCTGTTGGTGGGGATGGGGTTAGGGATGGCGGGAACCGTTGTGCAGAGCTTGACTAGGAACAACTTGGCCGATCCTGGTATCCTGGGTATCAACGCGGGAGCGGGGATGGCAATGGTCATCTTCTTGTTTTTCTTTCAAGGGAAGGTGAAAGGAACGAGCTGGGGGGCAATACTGGCCATGCCTGTTGTTGGCTTGGTAGGTGGCCTGGGCGCAGCGCTTCTGATCTATGTCTTCTCCCAGAAGAATGGGAGACTAGACTCGCAGCGGCTTCTGCTTACAGGGATTGCGATTGCATCGGGCTTATCCGCAGTGACGGTGTTCATTACGCTCAAAATGAATGCCAAAGATTTCGAGATGGCTGCCGTCTGGGTATCCGGCAGCATCTATAGCGCGAACTGGAAGTATATCCTCTCCATGCTGCCATGGTTGATCGTATTGACGCCAGTTCTGATCTGGCGATCGCTGGTGCTGGATGTGTTCCAGCTAACCGAGGAGAGCGTCCGCGGACTCGGCGCAGCCGTGGACAAAGAGAAAGCGATCCTGCTGCTAAGCAGTATCGGTATTGTTAGTGCCTGCGTATCCGTCTCCGGCGGCATCGGGTTCATTGGCCTCATGGCGCCGCATATCGCACGCCGACTCGTCGGCATCACGCATCGCAGGCTGCTGCCGGTCAGCGCGATTGTTGGCGCGCTCTTGGTGATGATCTCCGATTTCATCGCCAAAATGGCGTTCGCGCCGGTGGAGATGCCCGTCGGCGTCGTCATCGCCATCATTGGCGTGCCGTACTTCGTTTGGCTGCTGTATCGGAATAAGCATCGCCGATAAAAGGGAAGTTGTACCGCCCCTGGGAGGGGGCGGTTTGTGTTGTTTGGGGGCGGAGCTGGGTGAGCGAGTTGGCAGGGAGCAGGGCATGGCAGAGCAGATTAGATGGATTTCCTACAGCTAATGTTTCGGAAAACTACGCTTTCTAGCAAACAGATGGATTTTATGTAGCTAATTTCCGCTGAAATTGCGGATATCACTGAGATCAGCAGAAATAGATGTAGGAAATCCAGTTAAATATGAATATTCTCTTAAGGAAATTCATAGAATTTAAATGGAGTTTTTACAGTTAATCCTCCTCTGCAGGTAAGGGGGAGCAAAACCAAACTAGCTACTTGGACCATATCATCCCACCAACTGAGCACTCAAACGCACCTCATTATCACTAACCAACAAACTAGCTACTAGTGCCTGCCATCCCCACCGTCACAGCCTCCAAACGCACCTTATTCATGCCAACATCAGACAAGCTACTTTGAACTCATGCTCCCACCAACACAGTGTTCCCAAAGTATGCTATTATCGTCAACGGCCAACTAGCTGCCACCCCAACACAGCTTTCCAAATCACCTCTATAGGTGTCCATTGCCTCTAGAGGGATATCGGTCAGATCGGCATAATCCCCACCGAGAGGGGGAATTCAACGCTTTCCACATCTCGATCAACCAACCTCCTTGGTTAACCTGAACATTCTCCATTTCATTATGTGGATATTATTCATGGTCGCTGTGTTTACCATCCTCTATAATCAAAAATGAGAATGATCATCAACTAATTTTCGTAATTGCTCCATAACCAGACGAGATCCAGCCTGATCATTGCCCTGAAACAAGAAAAGAAGAGAGGAAACCTAATGACACGATTACCCGATCCATCCATTGAGACCCCTACACCTTCGAGTGAAGTTGTCCGTCAGTCTTTTACATTACCGAACACAGAACAATATCTTCTTCATAGCGCTACAAGAGAGCAGCCCTATCAAATTTACGTATTCAAGCCTTCGCAAGAAGCACCGCTAGAAGGATTCCCAGTCATCTATTTGCTGGATGCGAATGCGATTTTTGCCACGATGGTTGAAGCGCTGCGTGTACAATCACGAATCCCTGAGAAGACAGGTGTCTATCCAGCAGTCGTGGTAGGAATTGGTTATCCGACGGAGGAGCCGTTCGATTCCTCGCGATTTTATGATTTTACGATGCCAACACCCCAAGAAGTGCTGGATGCTTTACCTGTACGGAACAAAGATGCTGCCCGGCCACAGCTAGGAGGCGCAGATGCATTCCGAGCCTTTATTGAGCAGGAACTCAAACCGCGCATCGAACGCGATTATCCAATTAATACGAAGCAGCAAGCAATTTTTGGTCATTCATTGGGTGGGCTTTTCGTGCTGCAAACGCTGTTCACACAGCCTCAAACGTACCAGACCTACATAGCTGGCAGCCCATCAATTCACTGGAATAAGGTTATTCTGAAAGAACAGGAAGATCAATACACGGCTAATCTCGGCTTCACACAGTCGAACCATAAGCTGCTCATCACCACTGGAGAACTGGAGCAGGGGCACCCAAGTAACATGAATGAGAATGCAAGAGAACTGTATGAGCGCCTCGCGCTTTTACCAAGAGAGAAGCTCCATGCGGACTTTTACGAGTTTGAAGGGGAAGGGCATGTTTCAGTACTTCCTGGGTTGGTCAGTCGTGCTGTTCGCTTTATGCGAAGGGCTTAAGTTAAGGCAAGCATAGCAATGCGGCCCCATCTCGGATCCTGTCCTTCATGCTATGGCAGGAAATATTTCTATTTTCGAAAAAAGCCCGATATCTAGCGCTTAGGCGTGAAGAGATACCGGGCTTTTCAGCTTAAAAATTTCAAAGTTTAGCAGTACCTGTATAACGATCATCTCGTTTTATAATCGCGCATAAATTGATAATGGGAATCATTATCACTAATAAATGTTAAATCAAGGGAAAATAATTGTCAACTACCAATTTTTTCAGGGAGCTGTGTAGGGGGAGGACATTTGGATTGCATCGGGCATGATGGGGGAGTGTTTCACTATTCTAAAAGGTTACGGAAGCTCGAAAAATGAAGGTCACTCCCCGTATGACTGCACACTTTGTTCGGTCATAGGTCAATAAAAAAGAAAAAATATAGGGTTGCATTGATAATGATTATCATTTACAATGGCGATGTAAGTTGTGTAAATTATTACCAACCTCTTCAACAGAATTGAGCAAGTCATTTCATGATCATTTTCCCAAAGGAGGAACAGTCCATTTATGAAGGGCAATGCGATATATCTTGAAAGTCAGAGGAGGAGGGAATCTAATGCACGAACATATCCTCGCAAAATCCCGATTGCAATTACAGAGGCCAGAGGTATTCAGGTAAAAGATGCAGATGGCCGAACCTATTACGATTGTCTGGCAGGAGCAGGAACACTTGCCTTAGGCCACAATCATCCGGTCGTAATCGAGGCGATGAAAGCCGTGTTAACGACAGGTTTGCCGTTGCACACGCTGGATCTGACTACGCCGGTTAAAGAGAATTTTGTAGATGAGCTCTTTGATATACTGCCAGTTGAATTTGCCCAGAATGCCCGTATTCAATTTTGTGGACCCACAGGAGCAGATGCCGTGGAAGCAGCGATGAAGCTGGTTAAGACGGCAACGGGAAGAAGCGGGATGATGTCTTTCCATGGGGGATATCACGGGATGACCAGCGGTGCGCTTAGCTTGACAGGTAACCTGGGTCCGAAACGCCATGTGGGCGGATTGTTGCCAGGTACGCAATTTTTGCCATATCCGTATGATTATCGCTGTCCATTTGGTATTGGAGGAGAGCAAGGCCACCAAATTGGCAGCCGCTATATTGAACACTTGTTAGACGATCCAGAAAGTGGCGTGCTGTCACCTGCAGGCATGATTATGGAGTTAGTGCAGGGTGAGGGCGGTGTGATTCCAGCACCTCATGCATGGGCCAGAGAAATTCGTAGAATGACGAAAGAACGGGAGATTCCTTTAATCATTGACGAAGTACAGTCAGGAATCGGCCGAACTGGCCGGATGTTTGCGTTCGAACATGCGGGCATTATTCCTGATGTGATCGTGATCTCCAAAGCTATAGGTGGAGGTCTGCCGTTGTCGGTCATCGTGTATCGCGAAGAACTGGACAAATGGGAGCCTGGGGCACATGCAGGTACATTCCGTGGCAATCAGTTAGCCATGGCTGCTGGTGCGGCAACGCTGCGGATCATTCGGGAAGAACGGCTGGTTGAACATGCGGCAGTCGTTGGTGAACGGCTCTGCAAGCATTTAGAGCAAACTAGATCGGCTGTGAGATGTATCGGTCAAGTCAGAGGAAGAGGGTTAATGGTCGGTGCTGAGATTGTGGACACCGAACGAGAAGCTGACCGAATCGGCAGCTATCCAGCTAATCCAGAGTTGGCTCGTGAAATTCAACAGCAATGTCTGCGGCGTGGACTCATCCTAGAACTTGGAGGACGTCATGGAAGCGTTGTTCGTTTCCTGCCGCCACTTAATGTAACAGAACAAGAGATTGACCGGATTGCCGAAATTTTCCACGAGGCCGTTATGGCAGCAGAACGTCAGTCGCTAAGTCTTCAGGGGGTACTTGGGTGAACAGGGAATTCGCATCCGACTTTTTAAACATAACGGTGGAGAGTCAAACTCTCTTTCGTAAGCATATGCACGCAACGGTTGAGGTGCTCATTCGCGATTTCGCAGCATCGGAGAAGCCTTACAGCGGGGCTGCGCCACAGGATTTGGCAGCGGCCTTTCGCAATCGTCAGGTGTGTCCCGAGCAGGGCGTTAGCATGGAGGAACTGCTTTATTTCATTGGCACTACCGTGGTGAAACACGCAGCAGTTGTGAATCACCCTGCGTGTGTGGCACACCTTCATTGCCCGCCGCTTCAAGCATCACTAATGGCGGAGACACTGCTGGCAACACTGAATCAATCTATGGATTCTTGGGATCAGAGTATGTCGGCAACCATGCTGGAAGAAGAAATGATTGGTTGGTTATGTGAGCTGTTCGGCTATAACAAGGGCGTTGGCGATGGGGTATTCACCAGCGGGGGAACGCAGTCTAACTTCATGGGCCTACTGCTAGCTAGGGATCATTATGCCTATACGAAATGGAACTGGAATGTGCAACAGTGGGGCTTACCTCCACAGGGTGACCGCCTGCGAATTCTATGTTCGGAAGCGGCCCATTTTACAGTCAAGCAATCGGCGGCTCTGTTAGGTTTGGGACAACATGCGGTCATTACGATCCCTGTAGATTCGCTCGGGCAAATGCAATCTCATGTTCTTGAACATACAATCAATCGTTTGCTTCAAGATGAATTGCTTCCGTTTGCATTAGTGGCTACAGCCGGCACAACGGACTTCGGCAGCATCGATCCACTGCCTGAGCTTGCAGTACTTGCACATAAACACAGTATTTGGTTTCACATCGATGCAGCCTATGGTGGTGCGCTTGCTTTAAGCGATAAACACGCCAACTTGCTAGAGGGAATTGCCTTAGCAGACTCGATTACCGTTGATTTCCATAAAATGTTTTATCAGCCGATCAGCTGCGGAGCATTCTTATTGCGGGATTCGGCGAACTATCGCTATTTACAGCTGAACGCCGACTATTTAAATCCGCAAGAAGACGATCAGGCAGGGGTGCCTAATCTTGTGGGCAAGTCCATTCAGACAACGCGGAGGTTTGATGCTCTGAAGCTGTACATGTCACTGCAGCACCTGGGTCGTAAAAGGTTCGCGGCAATGATAGATTACACGATGCAGCTCGCACGCCACACTGCGGAACAAATACGGCAAGTGAAAGCACTCGAACTGTTGGCGGAACCGACTTTAAATGCTGTCGTTTTCCGTTACATACCCACAACCGAGTTGGCGAGTACTGAGGTGGATGCGTTAAATCATCGTATTCGAGATCGTCTCCTTGAGCGTGGTATTGCCGTTATTGCTCGAACGAAAGCGAAGGAAAAAGCATGTTTGAAGTTTACGCTGCTTAATCCGTTAACCACACCGCAGGATACTGCTGATATTTTGACTCATGTCGTACGCATGGGTATGGAATTAGAACAACAATATGTGATTGAGCAGCATGCTCTGAGGGGAGTTTAATCATGATCCAGGATGGATTACTGGAAAACATACAAACTTTTGAGGAAAAGGGGGGAGACTCGTATCGGACGGCAGCTAGAGCTACGCTGCAAAGCTTACTGAACAGCTTTCTTAGGGAAACTGGATTAGGAGATTGGCGTGAAGTTGATGGTACGTGGGTGCTGGAAGTGCCTTTGGTCAGCCAAGGAGGCTGTATCAAGGTCTCAGTGAAACATAAATCTCTGACAGGAAGACATTTGTTTCAGTTCCCCCTGGACTGGAAGGAAAGCGCGGGGAGTGAAGGAGCTGGGGAAGATGAGCTGGTATTAGCCCGGCGGCTAGTTCTGGAATTAGGTCATTTCGTCAAGGTGGGATCGCCGGATCGTACAGAGGATTTGTTGCAGCAAATCGAAGAAAGCTGTGCCAGCATCGAGCAGTTTGTCGCTGCCCGTGACGGAGATCGCGACCAGTTATATGGCTTTGACGGGGACTTCATCACAGCTGAGCAATCCTTGTTGTTCGGGCACTTGCTCCATCCTACACCGAAATGTCGGGACGGGGTTCCAGCCAGCATGCAAGGGGTATTTTCCCCTGAGTTGAAAGGGCAGTTCCAGCTGCATTATTTCCGTGCACATCGCAGCATTGTACGTGAGGATTCTGCGCTTGAGATAACGGCAACGGAATGGATTAAATCGGATCTCCGTCGCGCCGATGATCAGGCAGCCTACACGGAGAGCGATGAATATACGTTGATTCCACTGCATCCTTTGCAGGCGAACGAAGTATTAGCCAAACCAGCCGTTCAGAAGCTTCTCGAAGAGGGCTTGCTTCAAGATCTAGGTCCAATAGGGCGTTATTACTCGGCAACGTCATCGTTCCGCACGATGTATCATCCGGAGTCGCCATTTATGCCAAAAGGGTCCGTACCTGTGCGAATAACCAATTCGGTACGTGTGAATCTATTCAAAGAATTGGAACGTGGCGTTGAGGTGTCCCGGATGCTGCAAACCAAAGTCGGCGAGGTATCAGAGCGATATCCAGCGTTTGCTATTGTGAAGGATCCTGCCTATGTTTCGATTGGTTTGGATGGGCAGGAAGAGTCTGGATTCGAAGTCGTCCTGCGCGACAATCCGTTTCAGGGGAAACAGGCTCGGCAAGTTTCATTAGTTGCTTCACTCGTGCAGGATCCGCTGCCTGGTTCTGAGTCGCGCCTAAGCACAATCATTCACCGATTGGCTAGGCAGGAGGGCCGCTCAACGGAAGCGGTAAGTCTGGATTGGTTCCGCTTATACTTGAACATTTCGCTGAAGCCAATGATCTGGCTGTATGTCACACATGGCATTGCGCTGGAAGCTCATCAGCAGAACAGTGTTGTCCAGCTGAACAACGGGTACCCACACCGTTATTATTATCGGGACAATCAGGGTTATTATTTCTGCAATTCCATGAAGGAACACTTGAATAAGGAGTTGCCCGGCATTGGAGATAGGAGCCATACGTTTTGCGATGATGCGATTGCTGATGAACGTTTCCGCTATTATGTCATTTTTAATCATTTATTCGGCTTAATTAACGGTTTCGGTACAGCTGGGCTTGCTGATGAACGTGAGCTGCTGCGTGAGTTGCGTTCCGTGCTGGTTGAATTCCTTCCGTTGAATAGGGAGCCTTCTATTTTCCTCCAAAGCTTGTTAACGGAAGCTAAGATCCCATGCAAAGCAAACCTGCTTACTCGACTTTACGATATGGATGAATTAGTCGGTTCTCTCGAAAACCAGTCGGTCTATGTTCTCGTGGACAATCCGCTGGTTCTGGAGGTGTATTGAAAGTGTCGGGGAGTATGAATCGCAATTTGAAGCAAATTTTTGAGGATCCTTCTCTGGTAGCCTATGAGGATCCCACGATTGGCAGGACGATTTCGTTTCGTCCGGTTGATCTGGAACGCGATTTGGTGATGCTGCATAGTTGGCAGCAGGAGCCGCATGTCGTTCCCTTCTGGCAACTGAACATTTCACTGGATGCCTATCGGAGCCACTTGGAGCGTTTCTTGGCCGATCCGCATCAGACGCTTTGCATCGGTGAGCTGGATGGGGAGCCGATGAGCTATTTTGAATCCTATTGGGTGGAATCTGATGTCATTGAACCCTATTATGATTCAGCGCAGGATGATCAAGGCGTACATCTGCTGATTGGTCCGCCAAGCTATCTCGGCCGGGGTTATGCATTACTCCTGTTGAAAGCACTCGTACGTGTGCAGTTTATGCATCCAGGTACTAAGCGAGTCGTGGCCGAGCCCGATATTCGCAATGCGAAGATGCATCATATTTTCGAAAAATGCGGCTTCCGTTTCCAGCAGGAAGTGCAGCTTCCAGATAAGAAGGCTGCGTTGATGTTATGTGACCGAGAAGCTTTTGAAGTGATAACGTTGCAACCGTTACATACGCGAAATGTTGATTGTCAACATAGATAGAGAAACGAGGGAGATTCCTATTGGTTAGGCAAGTTGTTCCGAATCATTCAGATGAATGGGATGTGCTGGGCGTCGGAGTCGGTCCTTTCAATCTCGGTCTTGCTGCGCTGCTTACGCGCGTACCCGAGTTGAAGGCCCAATTCTTGGAACGGAAGCCACAGTTCGAGTGGCATCCGGGTATGTTGATTGAGGGGACGACACTGCAAGTCCCTTTCTTCGCGGATTTGGTGACGATGGCCGATCCGACACATCCGCTTAGCTTTCTAAATTATTTGCATGAGCATGGCAGATTGTATCACTTTTACTTTCTAGAGAAGTTTCAAATACCGCGCAGGGAATATAACCATTACTGTAAATGGGCGGCTGAACGATTAGCCTCCTGCCGTTTCGGCTACGAAGTGAGCGGAATTCGTCTAGAAGAAGGGGATTCCAGTTCCCATTTTGTTGTGGAGGCGAAAGAGCTTCAGACCACGCAAACAAAGACCTATGTTGCCCGTAACTTGGTACTAGGTGTTGGGAGCAGACCACATATTCCGAAACGGTTTCAACACGTAAGCGGATCGAATGTTTTTCACTCAGCCGACTATTTAACGAATCGGGAACGTTGCCTGAAAGCACGGTCGATCACGGTCGTGGGTTCGGGACAAAGTGCAGCGGAAGTCGTGCTGGATTTGCTAAGAGCGCAGAGTGAAAATGGGTATCGGTTGGATTGGTTTACACGTTCATCGGGCTTCTTCCCGATGGAGTATTCCAAGCTCGGACTCGAGCATTTTTCCCCTGAATATACGAAGTACTTCTACGACCTTGCACCCGAGAACAAGGATAGCATCCGAGCAGGGCAGGGCTTGCTGTACAAAGGGATTAGCGCGAACACCATCGCAGATATATACGATACGCTGTACGAGGCTGGAATCGGTGGGGGGGAAGGGCCAGGTGTTAGACTCTTGTCCCTAACTGAAGTGGAGCAGTTGCTTCCGACTTCAGACCGAGGAAACGATGGCTACCAATTACATTGCCGACAATTGCAGCAGGATGCTACTTTCGAACATACGAGCGAGATTGTCATTCTGGCGACAGGTTATGAACATGCCGAACCAGCTTGCTTACGTCCGTTAGAGCCATATATTTGTCGAGATGCGAAAGGACGTTTGGATATCGCTGAGAATTACTCGCTGAAGCTGCAAACCAACGGGGATAATCAGATCTTTATTCAAAATGGGGAATTGCATACGCATGGTGTGGGTGCACCTGATCTTGGGCTGGGCGCTCATCGGAATAGCGTAATTATTAAGCATTTGGCAGGACGTGAGGTATATCCGCTCAGAAATCGAAATGTGTTTCAACAGTTCGGAGTTAACCGATGAAGACGCTGAAACCTCAAGCGCTGAGTCGTAGAACGCGAACAGGCATGCAGGCCGCACTTCTTGGCTGCATGTTTCTAGGACTGTTTACAGAAGTGCTGCTGTCACCTTATTATCCCCAGTTTTTCCATCAGGTTTTCGGAATTGAGGACTACAGTTACACAGGTTTATATTTGTTTGTCTGCCGATTAACGGTCGTGCTCTGCTCTCCATTATGGGGGTGGCTGACCCGCAAATGGGAAGCTAAGCGGCTGCTGCTCATCGGTCAGGCAGGGACTGCCTTATCGACGGCGCTGCTGGCGCAGGCGGATAGTGCGACAGAATTCCTGATTCTGACGATCTGTTTGCTCATTTTTAAAAGCAGCTATATGTTGATTTACCCCATTATTATGGAACTTAGTGATAACGGAGCTCAAGCGGGATCTGCGGCAAAGTTTCATGCGGTTCATCATACAGCGGTTCTAATCGCTGCGTTGGCGGGGGCTCATATGCTTCAGATGGAACATCCATTAACGTTGTTCTATGGGGCAGCAGCTGCCGATGTCATTCAATTGTGCGTATGCGTTGTGGTTCTTTGGGGATGGAACAGCGCTTCTAAGAAGGAAGAGCGACGTGAATCTAGAGGTTCAAAGGGGCTGTTAAGCAACTTGCTCCATGATAGAACGATTGTGATGCTTGGCTTGTTGTTTCTTACACTCACGATTTCGAATCAAGTGGTCAGACCCTTTTTTACCCCCTATGTCGAAAAGGACTTTGGCTTATCCATAGAACTAGCGGGTATGTTGTTTCTTCTGCCCCACGTCTGTGCGTTAATCCTTCTGCCGTTTCTTCGCAGTTTAGCCAAGCCAGGCAGGCTGCCTATCGCGTATATGGTTGGCGTTGGAGCCATGGCTATCGGCTTGGTCACGCAAGGGATGACGGAAAGTATAGGTGGATTGATCGCAGGACGTATACTGTACGGAATGTTTCTAGCCATTACGATGGCAGTTCTCGATGTTATTTTGTTTGGGCGGCAACAAGGAGCTTCAGCAGCAATAGCGTTTAGTGTCATGGTGTCCTTTCAGACAGCGGGAGAGTTATTATCTCCGCTGCTATCATCATTTTTGTCGATCCAAGTTGGATTGAATTCACCGTTGCTGGCAGCCGCCTTGCTGTGCCTTGTGAATGGCATGCTGTTTAAATGGTCCAATATTTATAGCTCACCGAAGGAGGCAACCACATGGCAAGTACATGGCAGCAAGACCTCATAGCGCTTGAAGCGCTGAAATCCGAGAGCTGCGTACAAGTGCGTAGAAGAATTTTCCGACAATTAGTTGAATCGGTCATTTATGAAGGTATCGTCTTGCCGCTAACGGAACCAGCTGGAGATGCTCTGCGATTCAGTCTGCAGGGTCAGGATGCCGAAGGTCTGAAGGTGACACATTGGTGCCTAGGACAGCGCAAACTTACATTTGGTCGTATTCGATTACAAGAAGACGTTCCGCTGATTCGGCTTGGAAGCGATGGTGAGGCCGAAGCGGTATCCCTTCGACTATTTATTCAGGAAGTGCTGAATGTGCCGGGAACAGATGTGAACAAGCTAGGTTCGTTCACAGAGGAGCTGGAGCACACGCTCCTCAAAGATTCGATGGCACAGTATGTTCGGATGCTGGGAGATACGGATTTGCATCAACTGAGCGGCGAAGAGTTGGAATCGGCTGTGATGGACGGACATCGTTATCACCCCAGCTATAAGTCTCGGATCGGGTTTGACTACGGGGATCATCTTACGTATGGTCCTGAATTTGCCCAAGATGTGCAGCCTTTATGGCTGGCTGTAAGTAAAGTGGAGAGCCGGATTGCTGTGCTGCCTCATCTTACATTTGATGGCATGTTGCGTGAAGAGTTGGGAAATGATGTGGTAGATTCTTTTCGTGCATGCTTACAAAGCGAAGGTTTGGACCCAGAGGCTTACACGTTCGTGCCCGTACATCCCTGGCAGTGGCGCCGGATTATCGCACCTGCGTATGCAGAGGAGTTTAACAAGAAGCGCATGATGCTGCTATGGCCTTCTAAAGATGTATATCGCGCTCAGCAGTCTATTCGAACACTATCTAACCGCACATCGCCACAGAAAACATATGTCAAACTTTCCATGAATTTATTGAACACATCGAGTTCCCGTCAATTGCTTCCGCACTATACGGTAACGGCGCCAGTTTTATCGGCTTGGCTGCAAACTCTCGTGGATGAAGATCCTTATTTAAAGGATGAAGCCAAGCTTATTTTACTTCGTGAAATCGCGGCCCTCTCGTATGATCCACAAGGGAGTACGCCATCCCCTTTGTACGCAGCAGTGGGCTGCATTTGGCGAGAGAGCTTGCAAGGTTATTTACGAACCGGAGAGGAAACAGTCCCTTTCTATGCGCTTTGCACGTTGGAAAGGGATGGGACTCCCTTCATTGAGCCTTGGCTGCAAACTTATGGGATCGAGGTATGGTTGAACCGACTTCTTGAGCGGTGTGTGCTGCCTGTTCTCCATTTGGCTGCTGTTCATGGCGTGGCTACAGAATCACACGCGCAAAATATGGTGATGATCCATCGTGATGGCTTGCCTGAGCGATTGGCATTAAAAGATTTCCACGAGGATGTCCTGTATAATCGCTCCTTCCTGAGCAGACCAGATTTGTGTCCGGACTTAACACAAGTACACGAACGCTACATGCTGAAAGAGGAACGGGCCAACTTCGAAGTGGAGGATGTAGCACCGTTGCGTTATTTGACACTAGGTGCGTTATTCTTTGTTAATCTTGGGGAGCTGGCGATGATGCTGCACGATCGTTACGGTTTTGAAGAAGGGCAGTTCTGGCAAATGACAGCTGCCTGCATTCATCGCCATATCGAACGAGATTCGCACCTCCAGGAGCGCTTTGACACGTTGGACTTATTTGCTCCGACAACGCGTGTCGAGCAGTTGACGCATAAGCGGCTTGCCTTGCAAACCAAAGGGTTGTCGCATGAAGTACCCAATCCACTGTCGGCCTTCCTTTATTCTTCGTACCGTACAAACAGAGAGGAGATTCGTCTTTGAATAAGAAATTGTTTGCATATAATCAAACGTATTTCGGCCAGGATGATCTAGAAGCTCGCTGGAAAGCATGGGGGCTTTTGCCGCACACGCGGGAAGCATGGAAATCGGGTAGAAGGATTGCCGTATGCATCGCGAATGCTGCAGAGCTGATTCCGCTAGTGCTTTATCTGAAGGAACTCAGGGTATCCGCACTGCTGCTTCACGGAGAGACACCGCTCGAAACGGCGAAGTTGCTCGGCAAGGAAGCAGGCTGCATTGGACTTGTGTACCAGTCTGTGGAGGACGGATTCCTGCCTATTGCTGGAAGTGAAACAAATATCATCTCCTCGCAGGAGCCTTCTATCTGTATGTTCAGTTCAGGTACGACAGGCAAGCCGAAGCTGATAAGCAGAACCTGGTCGGCTATTGAGGCTGAAATTACCGCATATAATGTAGAAATTAGTTTGGACACCTCGATTACACCGATTGTGATTTCCCCCGTGAGTCATTCTTACGGTCTTATTAGCGGTGTGCTCTCCGCCATAGCGAGACACGTTGTACCTCACGTTGCTTCATATACCAACCCTAAGCTGACACTCGCCATTCTACGGGATACACCGAAACATATTGTTTATGGCGTCCCTATGACGCTGCATGTTCTGACCTCGTTTCCTTCGGATGTACGTTTCTATCAGTTCATGAGTTCTGGTGCGCCGATGCCGCAAGGATTAATTGATAAGCTAGCCCCCATGGCGGCGGATCGTTTGCTCCAGCAGTATGGCTGCTCGGAAGCGGGATGTATTAGTATAAACCGTTCCCTTCGGAACAGTGCCGATATTGGCAAGCTGCTAGGGCACATTCAGTTGGTGGGAGCAGGGGCATCATCTGATGAGCCACGGGAGTTAATCATTACCGTGCAGAATCAGGTGATCCATACGGGCGATCTTGCTTATCAAGATCAAGGGGCTTTACATCTTTTAGCCAGAGCGGACGATGTCATCAATGTATCGGGCCTAAAAGTATACCCCCTTGAAGTGGAAAATGTGATTTCCCAATTGCCTGGTATTCACGAATGTGTCGTCTACCGTGGTAGTCACCCCGTGATGGGAGAGATCGCTTGTTGCATGGTCGTGGCAGATCCTGAGATCATGTCGGAGACCATTCGTGAGTGGTGTATGCAGAAATTGCCTCCTTATAAAGTGCCATCCAAAGTAGCCTGTGTGACGAAACTTCCACGAACCGCTACAGGGAAAATTAGTCGTAAATTGCTGGAGGAGGCCGAATTAAGCTAATGACAAGAGAACAACGCATGGATAAGCTACGCGTCATTATGGCAACGAAGTTGCTGCTGACACAGCTGCCTATTCTAGAAGAATCACACAGACTGAACGAGGACCTTCGAATTGATTCGGTCATGATGATGCAGTTGCTGGTCTGGATTGAGGTTGAATTTGGCCTAGGCATTCCAGAGGAAGAAGTCGATCCGAGAGTGTTTCACACAGTAGGAACGCTGCTAGATTTCATGGATAGGTTGACTCCTGTAGGCATAACCGAGGAACTAAGGGAGTGAAGGAAGGAGGCACGGCCATGTTCGGTTGGAAAGACCAACGCATCAAAGTTCATTGTGTGCTCAGCTGCATGTGCGAAGTGGTCAAAAGACATAGCAACGTCGATTATCGCCCTTTTTATTTCAACGTGTGGGAAGAGCAGTTCGGGTGGCATGCATCGGGCTTATCCTATTATTCAGACTCGTTTCAGCCTACTCGATTAATGGAGTGGAACGAACGTTTGTTTGGTATTCGAAGTGTGCAATGGCATGATCCTCATCAAGATCCGGCAACGAATGCGGCCAAACTGGTGGAGCTAGTTGAGCAAGCACCTCGTCATCGACACGTCGTGGTTCAGATCGATATGTCCCTTATGCCAGAACGGGAAAATAAGTTTAATTTGAATCCATTCCCTCATTATGTGATCGTTTCCGCCACTGATCGTGAAGATGAATGGTTCATGCTGGATGCAGACATGAAATGGGAGGGGACTGTTAGCCGCGAGCAGTTGCTCCTAGCCTTTGTTCACAATGCGTACCCTGACGGGTTTTATATGGATGCCACGACCATTCAAGCGCCGACGCCGGAGAATATTATCGCGTACTTCTATGATGCATTTCATCTTGATAAAAATGAACTGGTAACTGGACTTCGGACACTTGTCGCTAGGTTAACGGAAGATCCGGCCAAGATTGCTTCTCTAGGGGATGCATTGAAGCATCTCTATGTCATTGTGATTCGCAAATATGGGTATGACTATGCGCTGATGTTTTTCCACGATGAACTACAACTACCTAGGGATAATTATGAGTATTGGGCCCAGCAAATTCGTGATTTGGTTCAAGCCTTTAATACGCTGCAATTCCAAGCCGTTAAGATGTCGTTGACCGGAAGTACGGGGCAGCTTACCTCCATTCTGGAGACATTGGATAAGGCAGAAGCCATTGAACGAGGCATTAAGTCTGAATTGAAACGTGAGCTTACTTTATGGTCCGCGGCTCAGTATGCAAATGTGAAAGGGGGGACTTTTTAATGTCAGAATTGTCTAGACTACGATGCTCGCTCTGCACCATTACCTTTCGCCACACGTTAATTTCATTCGAGGAGCTGGTCCAATTCGCCAAAGCTCAAGGCTTCGACGGGCTAGAGGTATGGGGAGCTCACGCCCGTCACTTGTATAAGGAACGGGAAGGTTTGGAGAAAGCACTCCTTGAAGGGGCTGGTTTGACGGTTTCAATGATCAGCGACTATTTGGATGTGGGCACTCAGGTTAATTTCGTAGAAACGATTGCTAAGTGCAAAGAATTGCTTGTTGTCGCGGATTGGCTTGGAACAAGCAAAATTCGTACGTTTGCGGGCATGCGCGGAAGCAGAGAGGTGGACACGGCTGAGTTCGAAGAAACGGTCCGTCAATTACGAATTCTTGGCGATCTGTGTATGAATCAAGGCATGGAATTGCTTGTGGAAACACACCCTGGAACACTGGCCGATCATATGGAGGCTGCTTATAAGCTAATGATGGAGGTTAACCATGAAGCAGTCAGGTTGAACTTGGACTTTCTGCACATGTGGGAAGCGGGTGACGATCCCTTAGAAAGTTACGAGTTGTTGGCGCCTTGGGTAGCCTATTTCCATTTGAAAAATGTGACTTCCTTGTCCCACTGCAGCGTGTTTCAACCTCATCAAGTATATGCAGCGAACGGCAGCCGGAAAGGTATGGTATCATTGGAAAATGGGGCGGTAAATTATCGTCCGATTATTGATCGAATAAGTCAAAGCGGTAAATTCGCTTCTCTGGAATGGTTTGGCGCAGATCCTATGCGCGTACTGAAAGAGGAGATCGGCTGGCTGCATCACAGACTGAATCGATTGCACTCGGTGTTAGACTAAGTCGGTAAAGCATACATTTGGAGGATGACTGGACATGAGCAGCGACATGGTAACTTCGCTTAAACACTATCATTTACTACTCGATTCCTCAGAGAGCACAGAGCTTATCAGGGAATATAGGCTGGACGACGAGAAAGGGATCGCAGAGCTGCTTGAACAGTTCGCTCAGCAAATTGGTGCCCCTAATCGTAAAGTAGCGAGTTCTTTGTTCGTTAAGCGGTACAGTCATTTCATTACCGGTGCATGGGACGCTTGGGTACGCTATGGACGATGTTTGAATGTATCTCCCCATAATGTTGTGATTTCTCTTAAAAACAAGCATCTGTACTACCGTCTGCTGTTTCCATACTCCCTGGAGAATTGGGCGGGAAGTGGCCCTTATGCTGTGGAAAGAGAGAACTATGCCCGCCACCTATTTACGGATCATGCCGTTCCCTTTTTGAAGCAAATCGTGGACTGGAGCGGGATCGATGTCAAAACATTGTGGGCAACGATTTCTTATAATTTAGTGTATTATCGAGATGAATGGCGCGCAGAAGCTGAAACATCCTCGGAGAAAGCGTATATTGAGGACAACTTTCGCTATTTACTAGCTGAGGCGGATACTCTCCAGGTGTTCGGATCCAGGGAGAACCCGTTAACGGGTGAATTCCGCTGTGTAGATATACCAGGAGCCGACGAGGACAAGATTATGATCCGCTCGAAATGCTGTCTGCATTTCCGCATGCCGGGTGAAGATAATTATTGCTACACATGCCCTACGATCAAAGAGGATCGTAGAATAGATAAGTATTTTGCGCATATGGCGCACCATCACTAATACAAAGGCACCCTAGCCAAATATGTGGAAAGGGTTCCACGCGTTTAGCTCGTGCTCAAGCCAAAAGCTCCCTATTCCTGCAAAAGTGCAGGAATTAGGGAGCTTTTTTATAATAATAGGAAGTATAACATTCAAAGAGCAGTGCCCGGCCGYCAGCRGCACGCTAGCGCACAAAAATTGTGCGCAAGAGCGGTGCCCGGCCGCCAGCAGCACGCTAGCGCACAAAAATTGTGCGCAAGAGCGGTGCCCGGCCGYCAGCRGCACGCTAGCGCACATAAATTGTGCGCAAGAGCGGTGCCNCGCCAGCAGCACGCTAGCGCACAAAAATTGTGCGCAAGAGCGGTGCCCGGCCGTCAGCGGCACGCTAGCGCACATAAATTGTGCGCAAGAGCGGTGCCTGGCCGTCAGCGGCACGCTAGCGCACGTAAATTGTGCGCAAGAGCGGTGCCTGGCCGTCAGCGGCACGCTAGCGCACATAAATTGTGCGCAAGAGCRGTGCCYGGCCGTCAGCGGCACGCTAGCGCACAAAAATTGTGCGCAAGAGCRGTGCCCGGCCGTCAGCGGCACRCTAGCGCACAAAAATTGTGCGCAAGAGCAGTGCCCGGCCGTCAGCGGCACGCTAGCGCACAAAAATTGTGCGCAAGAGC
>NZ_LMSJ01000004.1:52393-205963 GCF_001428105.1 Paenibacillus sp. Soil766
CAGTGCCCGGCCGCCAGCAGCACGCTAGCGCACAAAAATTGTGCGCAAGAGCGGTGCCCGGCCGTCAGCGGCACGCTAGCGCACATAAATTGTGCGCAAGAGCGGTGCCCGGCCGTCAGCGGCACRCTAGCGCACATAAATTGTGCGCAAGAGCGGTGCCCGGCCGTCAGCAGCACGCTAGCGCACAAAAATTGTGCGCAAGAGCAGTGCCCGGCCTCGATAGAGCATTTCAGCTCATTATCGCGGCTTAACTACTCACTTGCCTCTTCACAGGTACCCATATTTCACTTCTGAACGTAGGCGATGTCGTATCCTTATCTGCGTTCCACAGCATCTCCGGTCCAGCGACTTGTTCATAGCCAGAGGAAGGGAACCATTCGGAGTAGATGCGTCCCCATACATTTTGCAGCGTTTCGGGGAACGGTCCGATAGCTTCGAAAACCGCCCACGTCGAGGCAGATACGTCGAGTTTGGTGAGATTATCGGGACACGGATTCGTTGTGGCAACGCCAATATAGTGGTCAAGCTCTCCTTTTTCCTCCATACGGCCTTCTGAGAAGTTAGTGGAGGCACTTAGCATGCCCATTGGCTCGACATTGGAAAGTTGCTTCAGGGTGGTGATCGTGTCCATCGTTAAACTTTGCCACATTGCGGCAATCTCAGGATTAACGCCGTTAAAGATGATCGGAACCCTCTTGTAAAGACCAACAATTGTAAAAGCTTCTTTTTCCTCGATGCGATAATTCATTTCATTTCCCCCTTGAATGGTGATTTGGAAGGTCATAGGCGGATAGGCCTTCAATGATTGCCCATTCAGTCTGGCTTCTGACGGTGTAATCCCATGTAAATGTTGAAAAGATCGTGTGAACGAATCGGGTGAGTTATACCCGTATTTGATGGCGATATCAATGACTTTGACATTGCTGTCTCTGAGCTCAAAAGCGGCAAGACTTAGCCGTCTGCGGCGGATATACTCGGAAAGCGGAATGCCTGCGAGAAAGGAAAACATACGCTTGAAATGATATTCGGAACATAAAGCTATTCGAGCTACTTCATTCGTGTCGATCGTGTCCGTCAGGTTGTCTTCGACATACTTGAGCGCACTGTTCATGTTTTTAAGCAAATCCATCGTTCTGACCTCCTATATACATAGAATAGCAGTTATGACAGATGGTTATCCGACATTTCGTGCACAAGTTTGCAGGACATTGGAAGCCGCAAAAAGAGAATAACAGATCGGCAACGGAATGTAGTATTATAAATGGAAATCAATGAACCCAGTTAAGTGGAGGAGCAAATACGATGGAGATTACGTGGAATCAATTTGTTATCAGCGATAATAAAGAACGGCTGGATGTAGATGCAATCAAAGGTTTCCTCTCACGAAGTTATTGGGCGAATAAACGACCGGAAGAAAGGACGCTGCGCGCGATCCAGAACTCTGCATGTTATGGTGTATATGAAGGGCGCAAGCAAGTTGGCTTCGCGAGAGTCGTGACTGACTACGCGACAATGTTTTATTTATGTGATGTATTTATAGATGAGGACTACAGGGGTATGGGAATCGGCAAGAAACTAGTGGAAAGCTTGATCACCTGTGAGGAGTATAAAGATCTCGTGGGCTTGCTGGGTACGAAGGATGCGCATGAGCTGTACAAGCAGTATGATTTTGAGCACGATACGGAGCGATATATGCGAAGGATGCCTGATTATGTAAGGAACATGGCTCGTAACTAGGTTTGATAAATATCTCTCAATAAAAGGAGCTGAGCAACGATGACCATCGCCATCAGAGAAGCTACGATCGACGAATCCGAACTCATATATCAGCTCATGACAGCATCTTTCAAAGAATACGACGGTAAGCTTAATCCACCTTCGGGTGCGCTAAAGGAAACGGTGGATCACACGATCCATACATTTAACATCGGCGGTGGCGCAGCACTCGCTTGCGAGGGGGTTAAAGCGGTCGGGTCAGCAAGGTATAAACCAATCGACGATTATATGTATATTGGCAGGGTGTCGGTGCTTCCTGATTATCGGGGAAAGGGTATCTGCAAAGCACTATTAACTTTCGTGGAAAACAAAGCACGTGATCAGGGGATTATGGAAACTCGAGTTGAGGTACGACTATCTATCCCGGAAAATATTAGGCTATACGAACGGTTGCATTATGAAGTTATCGAGCACAAATTTTATCCAGAGCGGATAGATAGTTGGTATGTCATGCGCAAAAAACTGTAAAAGTTAATGGCATGAAATGTTTAGATATGTGTATGTTAAAATAAGGCCTGTTCGCATTTTTAGAATAATGAGGGATTTCATGTATCGAATCATGATGATTGAGGACGATGAGAAAATTAGGCGGATTGTCGCGGATACGTTGAAAAAGTGGCAATACGATGTAGTGGAAGTCACGCAATTTGATCAGGTTCTAAAGGATTATCAGCAATCAGATCCGCATCTCATCCTATTGGATATTAATCTTCCAGTGTTTGATGGCTACTACTGGTGTCAACAAATACGCGCGGTATCCAAGGTACCGATCATATTCTTGTCTTCGAGAAATCAGAATATGGATATCATTATGGCGATTAATATGGGTGGGGATGATTTCATCCAGAAGCCCTTTGATTTGGATATCCTCGTCGCCAAAGTCAGTGCGCTGATCCGTCGGAAATATACCTATCAGGAAGAGGCGAGTCCCAAATTCACTCATAAGGGCCTGAAATTACATGTAACCAATTCCACGATTGAATATAAAGGACAAGTGGCGGAGTTAAGCCGGAATGAATTCATCCTTTTGCAATTAATCATGCGCAATATCGGGAAAATTGTGTCGCGCGAGGATATGATGCAGGTTTTATGGAATGAAGAGCAGTTCGTCGATGATAACACGCTGACTGTGAACGTAAACCGGATGCGAAGGAAAATCGCTGCGCTTGGACTTGAGGACTTCATTGTCACCAGGAAAGGAATGGGGTATTTGATCGAATGACCTTCCTGCGCTATCTCGCCTACGAAAAATCTTATATGTATCTCTATTTGGCTGGGTTCCTAATCCCAGCTGCTGTATTTTATACCGATAGTCGAGGTGGTGACTGGGTGTGGGGGACCTTCTTCTATGCCTTCGCCTTGTCCTCTATGGTGTTACTGGGATTTTTATTATTTCGCTACCAGCAACATGTACGTGTGATCCGACGAATGAAGAGCGAGGATTATGACAGTTTATCCCTGGAAGGCGAATTCGCCCAACAGCACATCGAGGAGCTCAGAAAGCAGCATATCCACGAAATGAATCAAGTTCAGGAGAGGCAGCATGAGCACTATGATTTTATCGTTTCTTGGTTCCATGAGATCAAAACACCGATTGCGGTTCTTCGTTTACTTCAGCAAACCGATATGGACGCTACTAGTTTAAGGGAAGAGATCGCGAAGATTGAAAATTACGTTGACCAAGCGCTCTATTACGCCAAGTTGGATAGTTTTAATCAAGATTACGCGATTCAAAATTGTGATGTTATCCAGATTTCGAAAGAGATTGTGAAGTCACATTCGAAAACCTTTTTCTCCAAAAAAATTCGCATTGGCCTACAAGCAGAGACACTTGTCGTTCAAAGTGATCCCAAATGGCTGCAGTTTATTATCAATCAGCTTTTGACGAATAGTTTGAAATATACAGAGCTTGGCGGAGAAATTACGATTTCCGTATTCGAAACGCCGCGAGAGAAACAGCTGCTGATTCGGGACAGCGGAATAGGCATTAGCCAAAAAGACCTTCCGCGAATCTTTAATCGCGGGTTTACCGGAGAAACAGGACGAACGTTTGCGTTGTCGACTGGAATGGGGTTATATTTGGCTCAGCAATTATCGAATAAACTCGGCCATTATATTGACTGCACGTCGGAGGCCTCTGTATATACGCAAGTTATCGTTCATTTTCCCAAAGACGACGATCCTTATTTAATGCGACAACAAACACACGATGAGTAATAACTCAGCGTGTGTTTTTTTCGTTGATAATTTTGTAATAAATCGATGTTGATGATACGTAAAAGATGAGATAGGTTAACACATATAGTCCCATGACAGAGAAAATGATCGTCGTCAATGAAGGTAAATCTTTGATGATTAGGATGACCGTGTAGTATAAAAGATACCAACTGTGCAGCAATCCAAGTAAGAGTGGCGGTAAGAAGACAAACAGCAATTGTTTCCGAATAATTTGTTTCATTTCTGTATCTTCAATACCCATTTTCCGTAAAATCGCGTAGTGTTCTCGCTCTTCTGTTGCTTCACGCAACTGTTTAAAGTAAATGACGCTTGCTAAAGCGAACAACGCAATGGCTGCAAAAAAAGCGATGGAGAACAATATTAAAGAGGACGACTCAATATCGATCGAATACATATCGATGAAGGCTGAATAATAGGAGCCTTCTGTTTGCATAACGATATTGTATATTTGTCGTGATACGTCATTGGAGGTTTTCGCGTCTTCGATTTTATAGATTTCATAGGATGATAGAGTATGATTTTCTTTTAGGTGTGCAAAAGCCTCGTCAGAAATAACGAGCACCGAAGGTTGATGTTTGGAACCTCCACTAGCATCTGTAGGGATGCTTAACAACGGGAATCGTATTCTTTCGACGACTTGAAATGTATGATCTTCTAAGACAGTCATTTCAGGCGGAGGACTTTGATAGGTTATCGGTTTATCAATGCCTCTTGTTAAAACAATAGCTTCATCGCCTTGTACATCTACTTTTTCACCAACATCTCGTAAATCAACAATCGCATTTAGTTGCGATTCAGGGAAAATATAGAATTCCTCTGTGTAATATTCGGGATAGTCATAAAACGTTTTTCTATTTGCGATTTTTCCAGTTTGAATGCCAGTAAGTGTTTCATGAGCCACAATGGGATGTGAGTCATTCAATATTTGCTCAATTTGCTTTTGAATTCTGTTATCTTGTGATGAATAGGCAATATCGTTAGGGTATTCTTTTCTTACAACATCGCCTTTCACGGCGTAATCTACAGCAATGAATCCAACTCCAAAGATGATAACAGCACTAATCAGTGAGTTAAACGTAAAGTTTACCGTATTCCCTCGAATAGAAAAACGAAGGGAGGAAATCCATAACATTTTGTTGCCATGAAAGTAATTTTTACTTTGACTCATTCTTTGTAAAATCCAACCGGAAAACTGGCGGAAAAATAGATACGTTCCGATAATCAACGCCACTGCTGTAGCCATCAAAGTTTCTTTAAAATAATCTTTCCATATGTTTGAACTTCCACCAAGTGTAATCGTGTAATAGGCCGCTGCAATGAATAGGATGGATAGTATCGCTAAAGGCATAGAAAATGTAAGCGGTTTGTCCATTTTCTTCTTTGCGTGAAACAATTCAACGATCTGCATTCGGCGGACGTTTAAATAACTTTGAACCGTAATAATGCCGATTAATAAAGCGAATAGCAGAATCGTTGAGACGACAGCTTCAAGTGGAAAAGAAAAAGAAATGTCATCCTTATAATGCATTAAGTTCATTAATATTTTACCGAAAAATTTCGATAGTAATCCCCCGATGAATATACCGCTGGTCACAGAAATGGCGCTCAGAAATAATGTTTCGTAAAAGACCATTGCAGCAACTTGTCTTTCTTTCATCCCGTAAAGGATATACATACCGAATTCTTTTTTTCGCTGCTTCATAAAAAATGAGTTGGCGTACAAAATAAAGAACACGATAAACATAAAGACGATCATGGAGGCAACAAAAATAATGGTTTTGTAGTTTTCTTTATTTTGTATGGCTGCAACGACGTCCTCGTTAAACATTAAACCCGAAAAGGTAAAGTAAATGATAACCCCGACAAGCATGGAAATGAAATATATGGCATACAAACGGAAGTTCCGCTTCATATTCCTCCATGATAAATCAAACAAACTCATCGCCGGTCGCCCCCTATGGCACTTTGAATCGTCAGGATGCGGTCAAAGAATTCCTTTTCCGATTGTTCACCTTTGAACATTTCATTGACGATTTTGCCATCACGGAGAAAAATGACGCGCCGACAGTAGCTAGCAGCATACGGATCGTGGGTAATCATCAAAACGGTAGTCTTAAAGGTGTAATTGAGCGATTGAATTTGTTCCAGCAGCTGAGTAGCGGATCGGGAATCAAGAGCCCCTGTTGGTTCATCGGCAAATACAATCGCTGGATTCGTAATGATTGCACGTGCGGCAGCTGAGCGTTGCTTTTGGCCGCCGGAAATTTCGGATGGATACTGATGTAAGATCGATTCCATATTTAATGCTTCAACTAGTGTCGCTAATCGTTGCTCCATTTCTGAAACAGGCGTTTTTTGTAGCGAAAGGGGTAGGAGAATATTCTCTTTGACGGTTAAGGTATCTAGTAAGTTGTAGTCTTGAAAAAGAAATCCCATTCGTTTCTGACGGAATTGTCGCAGGTCTTTCTTTTTCAAATCTAACAACGATTTGCCCTCGATCCAGACCTCCCCACCGGTAAAGGCGTCAATCGTAGAGAGCATATTCATTAATGTTGTTTTCCCAGAGCCAGATGGCCCCATAATTGCGGTGAATTCCCCTTGTGTAATTGTTAAATCAATGTTTTTTAAGATTTGTGTTTTGCCATATGATTTGGATACATTTTTGGTTTGAATGATTATAGCCATGGTTTCGCCCTCCTTCTCCACCTTACTATACCGACGAAGTGACTCTTCAACCATCGATATACCACGATCTAAAGTGACGTTTTTGTCATATTGCAGGAAGAAGCGTCAACGATCCCTCCATTCATTTGTTCAATCTGCCTACAGGTCTAAAATAAGAAACGATTAACAAACTTAACGGTAGGAATAACCCCATTGTTAGGGCAAATGGAGGCCATATGTTGGAAGCAAAATCTCGGAAATAGATGATGTTAGGATAAACGAGGAAGGCGAGCGCAAACAGCCCAAGCGCACTTGGCACGATGAAAGGGCGATAGGTGCGCAAGCCCAGAATCTGCTGCAGTCCAACCAGTGAGCTGTAGAAACATATGACAAGCTTGAAATAGATGGTGACAAACCAAATGATCGCGACCAATACTTCAATCCGTTGGATGAATCCGCCGACATGGATTTTTTTGGCTAAAGTGTAACTAGGAAACGTATGACGTGAAGTGAAGTCCCAACCAAGTACAAGGATACATAAAGCAGTAATGGCAAAAATGATAACCCCACCCATAAAACTCGCTTGAATAAACCCATTGCCTTTCTTCAATTTGGTGTAAATGGCCGGGTAGATCACCAGAAGGATGACCATTTCCAGATAGGGAATGGAAAGAACGGACAAGCTTCCGTGAATAATGGCTTTCGTACTCGCTTCAAATACGGGGGGAAAACGATCAATTTTAATTTGTGGAATCAGAAACCCTACTAACACACCAATACATAACAGAACCCAAGGTAGGAAAATCTCTCCAGCACGTGCAATCACTTCTAAGCCCAACTGTGCTCCGAGCATAATAATCAGCAGGAACACAAAGTGAATAACTTGAATAGGTGTCTCTGGCATGATGATGGTTGTAATAAAGTCACCGACATTACGTAGAACCAAAGAGGCTGTGATAAGGATAAAGAGATAGAAGAGGATGCTTATACCTTTACCTAACCATTTTCCGAGGATTAACTCGCTATAGGCCATTAAGGAATGATTCGGATACCGATTACCTAGCGCAATATAGAGGCATATCACCGCCAATCCCATAGCGATACCTAGAGCGGCAGACAACCACCCGTCTTGATGGGCATAAGCTGTAAGGACAGATGGTACGATGATGATCGTACTACCTAAGCTGTATAGTAAAACTAATATTTTAAATTGACGCAGGCTGATTTTCTCGTTTTTAAACATCGCTAACTCCTTTGACTTACAGCTACGTGAGCAGGGTTGTGATCATTTTCCCCATGGGTCTGAATAAGTAAGCAATCAGCTCTAAGGGATTGAGCAAGAGCAACTGTAGGCTTACAGCCATGCTCAACAGGGCAGAGATGCTGAGCGTTATGAGAAAGGTCCAAAGCTCTTTAAACTGTTTCTTTTTTCGTAAACGAGGAAGTTCAACCTTCAATGTCCAAAGCGAGACAAGAACAATCACAGCACTCCAAATCATACGTATTCACTCCATTTTATCAATAAAAGATTCAACAACCGAGCCTGTACGGCGGATTTTGGATTGCACAGTCACTTCAACAGGAAGATGGGCAAAAGTTTGATCCCAGTTATCTTTCATAAGATGCCATTGCTTATAATTGGCACGATGGATGGCGGCGCCGAATCCGAAAATATCTGACTTGTAGGACTTCGCTTTGGCTACGGAGTCTAGGATCGTCCCCTTAATTTCTTCATTTAACTGTTCTTCAATGGCTTGTATCGTCTTGGTGGAATTTAAATCCAATTCACAAGCAACCTCTCCGATATTCGCCTCAGCTCGCAGATTGATGAAGACCCGAGGTTGGTTATCTACAAATTTTACTTTTAGTTTGGACCTCGAGCTCATCAATTCTATAGACATTAAACCTTTAGATTGTTGACACGGAAGAGCAATAACCGTGCTTTTAATGTTATTAATGGCGTAGTTATACCCTTTACTTTCTCTATCCGTTAACCATCCAACAAAGTGATCTCGATGGAAAACGCCAAGGCCTTTATACTCCAATGTTGCAGGAGGAAGAACAGAACTTAAATTCTCGCGAGACTTCGCTTTTAGTGAGTCTCCTTTGATATGAATACTCGAAAGCACGGGATCTTTACCTGCATCCACTAAATCGTAAATAAGTTGATGCAAGTCAACATTTGTAGTAACTCCCCAATTTTTCTCGGAAGAGATAAGAGAAGAATAGAGTTTATTCGCTGGAATTTTCTCGAGCGGTGTCAACACTTGTAAGATATCATTGGCAGTAGCATTTCTAGCTAATAAGATATTAAAGTCTGAGCGCAGTTCGTGATCTCTTGACAAGAGATCCAGTACGTTGGCTATACCTTCTTTAGCAACGTCTTCACCAATAACGAGAATCCGTAAGTGGGAGGAAAGGATTTTGCGCGGAGAGCTTGTTGTCAGCTTGCGGAATGACTCGAAGATCGTATTCCCGCTGCTTAGCTGAAGTGTCACTACGGGCATTCGTTGATTTCCGCCCTTCGTTGACGTAATTTCGTCGGTGTTGAGCAATTGGACCGAAATACTATAATTATCCCCTTTTTTATCAATGCCAATAGCTGTCGCTATGGAAATCTCGTCAAGTTCCTTTCGATTCCAACAACCCGTTGCAAGCATCAGGATGAGGAGGAGTACAATCGCTCGTTTCATCATTCGTATGGATCACCTTCCCCAGTTTAGGCGTATTACATTTAGGATTCTGGTTGCTGTGGGGGATTATATGTTTGTTTCTGTCTATTGTTTGGACTAATATAGCTAGGACGCTTCAATAAGGCCCATTGTGGGAGGCGAATCATATTATCCTTCTGATCCTCCACAATAAAGGGTGCGAATGGAGCTAAGTAAGGAACACCAAAGGAACGTAAACTGCATAAATGCAGCACCAGAGCAATAATGCCAATGAGTATCCCATATAGACCAAGAGATGCAGCCAAAATCATCAGGATGAAACGGATCATTCGAATGGAAATTCCCATATTATAGGATGGGATAATAAAGGTAGAGATCGCTGTAATCGCGACGATAATGACCATTGCAGGCCCTACTAATCCTGCTTCCACAGCTGCTTGTCCAATGACAAGCGCACCAACAATGGATACGGCTTGCCCAATGGTGCGAGGCATTCTGATCCCGGCTTCCCGTAGGATTTCGAACGTAACTTCCATAAGAAGTGCTTCAATAAATGCAGGGAACGGGATCCCCTCCCGATGCGCGCCAATATTTATGAGCAGCGTTGTCGGAATCATTTCCTGGTGAAAGGTCGTCACTGCGATATAGGCAGCAGGCGCGAGTAATGCAATCATCAGTGATATATATCGGAGAATGCGAATTAATGAACTGATATCTGCCCGGTGGTAAGAATCCTCCGCTGCTTGCATAAAGTGTGTGAATACCGCAGGTACAATGAGGACAAATGGCGTACCGTCTACCAAGATGGCGATTCGCCCCTCTAGTAGTGCTGCTGCAACAACATCAGGTCGCTCAGTATTAAACACGGTAGGAAATGGCGTATAGGTTTCATCCTGGATGAGCTCTTCGATGTATCCACTCTCGAGGATTCCATCAATGTCAATTCGTGCTAAACGGGTACGTACTTCCTCTACCACTGAGTCATCTACAAGCCCTTTGATGAACATAATGGCGACATCGGTCTGGGTTATACGACCAATCTGTCTGGTCTCCATCCATAGATGTGGATCTTTGATTTTTCGGCGAATCAAGGCTGTGTTGGTGCGCAACGTCTCTGAAAATCCTTCACGAGGCCCCCTTACAACGGTTTGTGAGGAGGGCTCGGTGACACCGCGATCTTTCCATTCACGTGTACTCGCGCAGATCCCTTCATTATAGCCATCCACTAATATGACCGTATCGCCTGATAAAACCATATGATAGAGTGTTTCAAAGTCAGATGTACCTGTGATTTCACCTGATTTCAATAAGTACTCTCTGATGAGAGATAACGGTGCTATGTCATCTAGATGAGGTAGAAGGACATCTCCAGATCGATAATCTATAAGAAGGGAGTCCAAAATTTCTTTCACATTTGCAAGTCCATCCATATAGACAACGGCAGCCTTGCAGGGGGGATTGGATGGAATCGTCATTCTTCGTATAACAAGATCAGTGCTATGACCCAATCCTACTCCGATTGTGAGCAGGATCTCTTCCAGATTATCTGGCATGGTGTGAATTTGATTTACTTCACGACTACTGGCTATATCCGGTACGTACTTTTGTTTCAGTAATTTTTGCATGAAGGTAAAGATCGAGTTCTTCACGGAGCGTACCACCCTGATTTGTTTTTGTTACTATTGCCGAATAATGGTTATTTCACTCATGATTTTTCATTTCCGCCTCCAGATGTAGTAGAATAGAGCCACAGCAACAAGAAGGGGAGTCAAATCGTGACGACAAGAAGCTTTAACGATTATCAATTAAGTGAGGATATCACGCGAGCGCTAACCACGCTTGGTTATACGCAGCCGACGGATGTGCAGCATAAGGTAATCCCGATCGCGCTGCAGGAGCGTGACTTGACCGTGAAATCCCGTACGGGGAGCGGGAAAACGGCGGCATTCGGCATACCGATTTGCGAGCTGGTAGAGTGGGAAGAGAACAGGCCGCAGGCACTCATCCTGACGCCAACACGGGAGCTCGCCGATCAAGTGAAGCAGGATATGACCAACATCGGACGTTTTAAACGGATTAAGGCGGTAGCATTGTATGGGAAGCAGCCTTTTGCCAAGCAGAAGATCGAGCTGCATCAGAAGTGTCATGTGGTCGTCGGTACACCGGGTCGTGTACTGGATCACATTCAAAAAGGGACGCTAGACGTAGAACGCCTGAAGTATCTGGTTATTGATGAGGCGGACGAAATGCTGCGGATGGGCTTCATTGAGCAGGTGGGCGCGATCATTGATGAGCTGCCGACGGATCGGATGACGATGCTCTTCTCGGCAACCTTGCCCAAAGATGTCGAGGCGTTGTGCCATCAGTACTTGCGGAAGCCGATCGATATCGAGATCGAAACGCCGGAAGCCGCGACGGTTCAGATTGAGCACTCTCTCATCACTGTGCGGGAGAACGAGAAGTGGCCATTGCTTCAGAATGTACTCGTGATGGAAAATCCAGAGAACTGCATTATTTTCTGCCGGACGCAAGAGCATGTCGATAAACTCTACACTCAGCTCGATCAGCTGGATTTTCCATGCGATAAGATCCACGGCGGTATGGTACAAGATGATCGTTTCCTTGTTATGAATGCCTTCAAGCGCGGAGAGTTCCGATTCCTCGTGGCCACGGATGTCGCGGCGCGTGGGATCGACGTGGAGGACATCACGCATGTCATTAATTATGATCTGCCGATGGAGAAGGAGAGCTACGTTCACCGGATCGGACGGACTGGACGAGCAGGCAAGACGGGCAAGGCGATTACGTTCGTAACACCGCATGAGGACAAGTTCCTTGCGGATATCGAGGGCTATCTAGGCTTCGAGATTCCGAGGAAGGATGCGCCCGATTCGGAGGAGGTTGCCGCGAAGCAAGCTGCCTTCGATCAGAAGATGCAGGCCACGCCTGTCATCAAGCGGGATCGCAGTGACCAATTGAACAAGGGCATCATGAAGCTCTATTTTAACGGGGGCAAAAAGAAGAAAATTCGCGCTGTCGACTTTGTCGGCACCCTCGCCAAGATTGAAGGTGTTACCGCGGAGGATATCGGCATCATTACGATTCAGGATAATGTATCGTACGTCGACATACTGAATGGCAAAGGACCGATGGTACTTAAGATTATGAGAAACACAACCATCAAGGGAAAACTGCTGAAGGTCCATGAGGCGAATAAGTAAGGATGTGAACCAGGGGGCCAATTGGCGTTCTGGTTTTTTTGGCTTTAGGTTTGTAGTGTTGTTTTCCACGCTTAACAAGCTGACCACATGTACCACTTTTCATAGAAATCGACGTTGCAGGTTAAAATATTACTCGAAAGGGTCAATTCTGTGACTTATCCATGAATCGCTCAAGAGGTAGACTATAGAAAACACGACATGGGGTGAATTTCATGGCTAACCATATACAATCGCAAGCAGGTAGTATCCCAACAACTAAAGTGAAATCTAAGCAATCTAAACAGCAAATTCGAGAGAATTTGGCAGGATATCTTTTTGTTAGTCCCATGGTCATCGGCTTATTCGTATTCACGTTATTTCCAATTATTGCGTCATTCCTCCTAAGTTTCACGGATTGGAACTTTGTCGCAGGGTTTTCGAAGGTGAAATTCCTCGGGTTGGACAACTTTACGAAGTTGATTCATGATAGTGTCTTTCTACTTTCACTTAAGAACAATATGATTTTGTTGGTCGTTGTACCGCTAACCCTCATTGTTTCACTGGTTTTAGCGGTACTGATTGATAAACAAGTGTATTTCAAAGGTGTTTTCAAAGTTATTTACTTCATTCCGTATATCTCTAGCGTAGTTGCGATAGCGATCGTCTTCCAAGTTCTATTTCACCCAACCTACGGGCCGATAAACCAAACCTTGATCGATTGGGGAATTGCCAATCCACCGAAATGGCTTGCTGACCCTGATTACGCTTTGTACTGTGTGATGGGCCTGATGGTGTGGATCAACATTGGGTACAACATGATTATTTTCATGGCAGGATTGCAATCCATTCCGAAGGATTTGTATGAAGCTGCTGATATTGACGGAGCATCGAAATGGAAACAATTCTATGGCATTACCGTGCCTTTATTGTCGCCTACTACATTCTTCTTGCTCGTGTCGGGTATTATCGGAACTTTCAAAGTTTTCGATGTTATTTCCGTACTTACGAATGGCGGTCCTGCAAATTCAACAAGTGTTGTGGTATTCCGTTTATACGAAACAGCCTTCGTTAACCTACAATCGGGTTATGCCTCTGCGATGGCGATTGTACTTGTGATTTTGGTTCTCTTGATTACGTTAATTCAGTGGTTCGGCCAACGTAAATGGGTCAACTATTAAACTAGAATGGAGGTAAACACATGGATAACAAAAAAAGTCTTAAAAAGATTATTATAACGATCGTGATGGCCCTCTTCGGGATCATATTCATGACGCCATTCCTTTGGATGATATCCGCTTCTATGAAGCCAGAAGCCGATGTATTCATATTCCCGATCCAGTGGATTCCGAAACATTTTAGCCTAATTGAAAATTATAAAACGGTTTGGACGACAAATTTTCCGCTATACTATTGGAATTCGATTAAGGTTTCTGTCATCACGACAGCATTATCCGTACTATTTTCATCCATGGCAGCTTACGCTTTCTCCAAAATTAAGTTCCGTGGCTCGAATGTTCTCTTTGTTCTCGTTCTCGCTATTTATATGATTCCAAGTCAGTCGATTCTCGTGCCACAATTCCTATTGCTTCGTTGGATGCACCTGTACGATACGCATTTAGGACTTATTCTTCTAGGGTCTTTCAGTGTACTGGGTACATTCATGCTGCGTCAGTTCTATCTAGGTATCCATGATGAGTATATGGAATCTGCAAGGATTGATGGTGCAGGTCATGCCCGTATTTTCTGGACTATCTGTACACCGCTAGTCCGACCTGCGATTGCGACATATGCGATCCTGCGCTTTATCTGGACCTGGAATGATTACCAGAATCCGTTGATTTTCCTAAGAGATAAGTCGTTATTCACGCTTCCGCTCGGCATTCACTCATTTGCCGACTTGAATGGGGAGTTCTACTCCCTGATCATGGCCGCATCCGTTTCGGCGATCTTGCCTTTGTTGCTTATTTTCATCATAGGACAAAAGCAAGTTATCGAAGGGATTTCCATGGGTGGGGTCAAGGGTTAACACAGTTACAAGCAAGATGTCAAAATAAGAGTGCATGAGGTTAAAATATTGCCTCGTGTACTCGAACTAAGTTTGTTACGATTCGTCATGTAAAGGTTTTCAGTAATTCGCAGCATATACAAATATCTTCTTGGAGGGGTTCATATGAAAAAGAGTTTACTCGTATTAAGTGGTGTTCTAGCGATCAGTGCTGCGCTTGCAGGCTGTGGAAGCAAAAGTGAAGATAAACCTGCAGAAACGTCTGGCGGTGCAGCAACTTCATCAACGAAAGCGCCTGTAACCATTAAAGTACAAGGATGGTACACAGAAGCTCAAGGTAACTGGAACAAAACAGTTGAAGCCTATAATGCAACTCACCCGAACGTAAAAGTCGTCTACGAGAGCATGTCCGAGAAGGGCGATTCCCAAGAAGGTATGAAAAAGCTTGATCTACTAGCAGCTTCCGGCGAGCAAATGGACGTTGTGATGTACTCCAGTGCATCTGACTTTGCACAACGTGTAGGCGCAGGGATTCTTGAGCCACTAGATGCTTACTTGAAAAAAGATAACATCGTTGTTAAAGACGAGTACAAACTTGATCCGGTTGTTAACGGCAAATACTATGCGTTGCCTGGTAAAATGATCGAATGGTTCGTTCTTTTGAACAAAGACAAATTAGATGCAGCTAAGCTTCCAGTTCCGACAGAATGGACTTGGAATGACTACGCGGAATACGCGAAGAAAATGACTTCCGGTGAAGGCGCAGCGAAACAATACGGTTCCTACTTCCACAGCTGGAAAGACTATGCGCTTCTTGGTTTGAACAACGATATGGACAACCCTTACCTAGTGAAATCCGATGGTACTGAAAATATTGATAATCCGAAAGTTCGCTTTTCCTTGAACCTACGTAACCAAATGGAAAACGTAGATAAAACGTCCGTACCTTACGCTGAAGTCGTTTCACAAAAAATGGCCTATCGCGATGTGTTCTACGCAGGTAAAACAGCTATGCTAGCAACAGGTAACTGGATGGTTGGCGAGCTTGCACTAAATGCAAAATTCAACACAGTATTCGCTCCGTATCCGAAACTTGATGCGAAAGATACGAATGGTTTAACACTATCAGGTGCTGATTTCATGGCTGTAGCGGCGAATTCCAAAAACAAACAAGCCGCTTATGACTTCGTGAAATGGTATACAACAGAAGGTATTCAAACACAAGGTCTATTCTTCTCCGGCTGGAAAAAAGCAGATATTAACAAGAACGTAGACGCGATCCTAGCAAGTGGCAAGCCGGATCAGGTTGCTAAAATTGATAAAACTTCCTTGCTAGCTACTTTGAAAATAAATAAAGCAACAAAATTAGTTGTACCTCCAACGTACGCTTTGCAACAAGAGAAAGAATACTTAACGCAAGTTGAGTTGTTCTTGACTGGCAAGCAAGATCTTGACAAAACAATTTCAACAGCGAAAGCGAAAATTGAAGATATCAGAAAAAGTAATGCAAAGTAATCAGTAACGATTAACCTAGCTTTACTGGTATACTGTGTTATAGGAAGCAAGAGGTGGCCACTGGGCCCCTCTTTTTTCCCATTTTATTGGGGAAGGCGGGTAACGTTAGTGCTGCAATGGTTTCGCACTTTATCTCTTCGTAGTAAATTAGTACTAACGATTCTAATTTGTCTGGTGCTACCATCTATCGTGTCGATGAATGTGTCGAATCTGTTTACAAAGGATGCAGTGCGTTCACAAGTAACAGAGAACTCACGAGAATCCATGCGGATTGTAAATCAGATTGTCTCGGCGCAAATGAAGAACATGCTATATATAATGAACTTCATGCAATTCGATCAGGATCTGCAGGAACCCATTCTGAATTTAAGTCATGTGGATGACAATACCACGATTGGGGACATTTTTGTAAATAAGAATACGATAGATAAAAGACTCACAACGGTTATGAGTCCACTTGATAAAATGTATGTCACGTTACTACTCCCGAATGGACAGTATGTGGCTTCGTACACGACGATTAATTTCGATCCAAGAACTTTTATGCAGAAAAGTTGGTTTCCGGAAGTCGAACAGACAGCTGGTTATAATGTGAAATGGATTGGGGTTGAGCCAAACTACAGTAACGAATCGAGCCAGCCCTACTTACTTTCTGCTGCGAAGAAACTGAAGAAGAATGAATTGACGAAAGGCTATGTCATTGTTGGTTTAGAGATGACACCTCTGCAGCAACTGTTCAATAAATATGAGAAAACAGAATCCATGGCGATTATTGATGAACAGGGACGAATCCTGGTAGATCGAGACAACTCGACAATAGGGCAGGCATTTCCATATTACGACCAATTACCCGATCAGGATGGTTCGGCTTTCGTGAAGGTAAAAGGGGAAGACTATATCTTACTCAGTAGTCAGATAACGACCGAATGGAAATTGGTCAATTTGACCCCGTATAAGAGAGCTGCCCAACAAATCCAGTCATTTCGAAAAACGGACTTTATTATTCAACTTTTCTTTTTAATCTTGTTCGCGGTTGTGCTGCTCTATGTAGTGCGTACCCTGACGAAGCCTATCGCAAAGCTTGTCCAAACCGTAGTCCGTATCGAATCCGGTCAGTTGAGTGAACGATCGAACATTAGTGGCGGAGACGAAGTCGGTCGGTTGGGCTATGTATTTGACCGGATGATCGACAGGATTGAGTTGACATTGATTGAAAATCGGAGAGAGCAGGAGCTAAAGCGCAAAGCGGAGTTGGCGATGCTCCAGGCGCAGATTAACCCGCATTTCCTTTTTAACGTGCTGAATTCGATTCGGTTGAAAATCATGATGAAGGGCGACGAGGAGAACGCTGAATTGATCAGCTCCTTGTCTGCTCTTCTCCGTATGACGATTAATCGCAATAATGCCTACATAACGCTGCATGAAGAGATTGGGATCAACGAACATTATGTTCGTCTATTAAATTCACGGCACGGTGATCGGGTTGTCCTACAGGTATTCGCGGCTTCTGACACCCTTCTTATCCAAATTCCGCGGTTCCTGCTGCAACCACTGATTGAGAATGCGTATATTCACGGCCTTAAAAGTAAAGCAGGTGAAATAACGATTGTTTCCCGAATTGCTGAGGATGGCAGATTGCAGGTGGAGATTCAGGATTCCGGAGTTGGTATGACGCCAGAGCGGTTGTTGGAGCTTCGCACTCATTTGGAATCTACACCGGTCATGCCTGTAGCGGAAGAAGCAAGCAGTCCTTCCTTATCGGGGATTGGTTTACATAATGTGTTTGAACGACTTCGGATGATTTATGGCCATCGATTCGATTACGACATTGAAAGTAGTCAGGGAGATGGGACTCAGATTATTCTGCGCTTTCCACAGCATCCTGAGAAGGAGGTGTGATCTATGTACACCGTCATGATTGTAGATGATGATACACCGGTTCTTGAATTTCTGAAAACGACGATAAAATGGGAAGAGCTTGGCTATCAATTGACTGGCGTTTATGCGAGTCCCTTGGATGCGCTGAAGGCAGGACAGCAAACCAAAATTGATGTCTTGATCAGCGATATTGGGATGCCTGAGATCAATGGGTTGGAGTTGATCAAGTCCCTCCGCGAGGAGGATCCGAATGTGAAAGCTGTGATTCTCTCCTGTCATGATGAATTTCACTATGCGCAGGCGGCAGTTAAACTTTCGGTAAGTGAATATATATTGAAGGAAACGATGAATGTCAGCAATATCACAGAGGTATTGACCCGGCTTAAAGAGCAATTGGATGCGGAGGGTCGGCAGCAGTCGAAGAGCCGCAAGCTTGAGAAAGAGGTCTCGCAGCAACGCGGCGCGTCCAAGCGTCAGTTCATTCGAAGCACCGTGAATGAGCCGTTATTTGATGCTGTGGAATGGAGCGTCAAGGCGGAGGATTTTGGGATAAGGCTTACGAAGCATGCGGTTCTGCCTGTGTTCGGTTATGCCAATCGGGTGAAAGAAGCCAACAGTCGGTTTCAATCGACAGATTTATTCGAATATACGATTCAGAATATTGTGGAAGAGCTGCTCGTGGATCAAAAGGAAGTGACTCTATTCACCTACGATACGGGAGAAATCGTATTGCTTTTCCCGCATTTCTCGGAGCTGCATGTAAACAACAGTCAGAAAATGGAGCAGACGCTTAGGCAGCTGCAGGCTTGCTTGCAGAAGTATGCGAAAATCTCCTTCTCGTTCGTCACAGGGGCTCCGGTGAAGGAAGTTCGGGCCTTGAAGGATCAATTAATCCGCATGGTAGAGGCCAAGGCTATCCGCTTCTACATGCCAGAGTCCTCGATCAGCAAGCTTGAGCATTTGCGGGAAGGATTCGGGGACGGCGGGGAGCTGCTCGCTCAGTATGCACAGGCGTTGGATGAATTTCGCAGTGTGGTGTTCGATGAGCGTGCAGAAGGGATTGATGCCTTCGTCTCGAAGTGGGTGGATTACATCCAGTACAATCGGTTCCGTCCCTTAGAAGTGAAGGATTGGCTGCTCAAGATGATCCTCGATGTGCGGATGCGCCTCAAGTCGCTGCAGCACTATCAATCGACGTTTTCATCCGAGTTGCTGCATCACGATGTGCACGAATTGTCCTCCATTCGCGAAATGGAGCTGTGGCTTAAGGATTATTTGCAGCAGGCCATCGAGTGGGCAGGACAAGTGTATCGAGAGTCGCATAATCGAGAAATCCTGGAGTGTCAGCGGTTCGTGTATAACCATCTCGATACGAAAATATCACTAGAGGATGCCGCGGCACATCTGCATCTGCACCCGAGCTACTTGAGCCGCTTGTTCAAGCGGGAGACGGGCGAGAATTTCATCGAGTACGTAACGCGGATGAAGATGGAGAAAGCGAAGGAGCTTCTGGAGATCACCGACAAAAGCGTGGAACAAATCTCGGATATGCTCGGCTACGAGAATAAGAACTACTTCGGCAAGCTGTTCAAGGCGCATACCGGTTTCGTGCCGAATGCGTATCGGGGGCAGACGAAGGGGAGCTAAGTGATCTAGAGCGAAATGCGACGAGTGGGCGTCCACTCGTATGAGACATTCAGGGCCGCGGATGCGCAGTTATTGCGGACTAAGACTGAAGCTGCGAAACTCGCAGTTTCAGCAAACCAACACACTGAAAACTGCGAAAGTGCAGTTTTTTTGTGCTTTTCGCGGGTTCGGGTAGGCAAAGATGCAAATAGGCACTAATTTTTGCTGAAATAGCGGTTAATCGGCTTGAGAAGCGAAAAAGGTTGCATATTCGCATCAATTTGATGATTTTGCTCGATTAGTGAGCAAAAAAGATGCATTTTCTCACTTTTGCCGCAGATGGGGGAGCGTTAAGAAGTGGGGAAGGGGAAAAGAGGAGGGAAGGAAAGGAAAGGAAAGGAAAGGAATGGAATGGAAAGGGAAGGAATGGGAGAAACCGAGGGAACCGTGGACGCCACAGTCACTCCGGCAGCGGAGCAGCCGTACTGGAGTCGTAGGCACAGAGAATGGACTGGAGCAGGCCGGGAAATCGATCCTCGAGATCGGCCTTTCGCAAGGATAAGAAGCGTTGAGTCCCCTGCACGCGGACGTGGACAACGCCAGCTTCGCGCATCGTGCGCACATGATGAGACAATGTTGATTTAACAACACTAACCTCAATGCCGCCGCAGGTGCATTCCCCTAATTTGTGAATTTCTGAAACGATGGATAGTCGAACAGGATCGCTTAACGCATAGAGGACGGATGAGAGATGCATATCCGCTTTGTCAGGGTGATATAGTATTTTCATGGTGCTTTCTCCTCTTTCTCGTTACAGCGTAATGATTGCATTTTATCATATCCCATGCTATATTTCTATTGTTCGATAATAATCGAATTAAAGAATGAATGGTTTGACGTTGTCATTTAGTAACCCAATAGAAAAATATGGAGTGGAGGAACCGCTATGACGAATTTCAATACAAATCAAAAGGCTCATACTGTCGAGGCGTTGTTCAAGCCTTTTACATTAGGAAACCTTAGCTTAGCGAATCGAGTTGTGATGGCGCCGATGACGCGAGCTTTCTCACCAAACGGTGTCCCTGGGCAGGACGTGGTGGATTATTACCGTCGCCGCGCCGAGAATGGCGTTGGTCTTATTATCACCGAAGGTACGCTGATCAATCACCTAGCGGCAACGGACAATCCTAATATCCCTAACTTCCATGGCGAAGAGGCCTTGGCGGGCTGGAAACGTGTTGTCGATGCCGTGCATGAAGCAGGAGGTCGTATCGTGCCTCAGCTCTGGCATATTGGAATGACTCGCCAGAATGGCTCACTTCCGCATCCGGAAGCGCCATCGATTGGACCATCAGGCCTTACGTTAACAGGTGAAAAAGTGAATGAGCCAATGACGCAGGCGGACATTGATCAAGTCGTGCAAGCTTTCGCGCAAGCGGCAGCCGATGCCAAAAGGATTGGCTTCGACGGCATTGAGCTCCACGGTGCCCACGGTTACTTAATTGATCAATTCCTATGGGAAAAAACGAATCAACGCACGGATAAGTACGGTGGCAGTCTACTCGCTCGTACGCGGTTCGCAGCCGAAATCATTGAAGCATGCCGCCGCGCGGTTGGCCCTGACTTCCCAATAATAATTCGCTTGTCACAGTGGAAATCCACGGAATATACAGCCAAACTCGCCGCTACACCTGAGTTGCTCGGTCAATTGCTTGCACCACTCGTAGAAGCCGGTGTTGATATATTTCACTGCTCGACCCGCAGGTTCTGGGAACCTGAGTTCGAAGGATCTAGCCTCAATTTCGCAGGCTGGGTGAAGCAGTTAACGGGTAAACCTACGATCACAGTGGGATCGGTTGGTTTAGATGATGAATTCCTGGGCTCCTTCAGAGGGAAAAGCGCAGGCACAGCGGACATCAACGAGCTGCTTGTTCGACTAGAGCAGAATGAGTTCGATCTCGTCGCCATTGGACGCGCACTGTTGGTTGACCCTGCTTGGGTGGAGAAGGTGCAAGGCGGTCAGTTCGACGAATTGCTGCCATTTTCACCTGACGCACTGAAACGGTTGTACTGATTCGGATTCATATAAACAGAGGAAAAAAGAGATGACATTGCTGTCATCTCTTTTGTATTCACTCAATAATTCGTACGCGCAAACGTCGCATCACTCTTCACGGTTGCTGTGCTTGAGGCTCTTTGGAAATCCGCCTAGTTATTTGGTATCTCGCACAAATTTCCATGTCTTTACAATAAAATAGCAAATTTCGCAATTATCCTATGGTAAAATAGGGTGGTTCTTAGATAGCTTGTCTGTCCGATAAGCAAAAGATTTTGACTCAGCCTATTTGCTAAGGAGGAATTGTAATGAGTAAGCTCAAAGGATGGAAGACGAGATTATGGAAGACAACGTTGGCGTTGACAGTAGCAATACCTTTCCAAGTGCTGGCGACAAGCAGCTGGCAGGCGGTGATGGCGGAGGGACCGACAGATCCAGCGCCGTTCATTGAAGCCAAAGTCGTCAACGGGAATGCAGGGAAGAAAGTACTTTTCGACAATACACACGAGCAGACAGCTGGAGCAGCGGATTGGGTTATTGATGGGGCTTTTTCGGATTTCGGCAATGCGTTAGCGAATAATGGTTATTATGTAAAAGAACTGCGCAAAACGACGCCAATTACGTTAGCTGATTTGAGCGGTTATGATGTGTTCGTGGTAGCGGAGTCCAATGTTCCGTACAAAACAAGTGAGCAAAACGCCTTAGCCCAATATGTGGCCGGGGGCGGCAGTATTTTCTTCATCGGCGATCATTACAATGCCGACAGGAACAAAAACCGCTGGGATGGCTCCGAGGTATTCAATGGCTATCGCCGAGGTGCCTGGACGAATCCAGCAGCAGGAATGAGCGCCGAAGAGATAGCTTCCCCCGCGATGCAAGATGTAGCAAGCTCGGACTGGCTGGCAACGCAGTTTGGCCTGCGCTTTCGCTATAACGCCCTCGGTGACATTAATGCGAACAACATTGTAGCGCCTGCGCAAGCTTTTGGCATTACGACAGGTGTCGCAAGCGTAGCGATGCATGCAGGATCTACGCTAGCCATCATTGATCCGACGAAGGCGAAGGGCATTGTGTACTTGCCGCAAACGAATGATGCTTGGGCGAATGCGGTGGATCAAGGTGTCTATAACGGAGGCGGTGTTGCGGAAGGGCCGTACGTGGCCATCTCGAAAGCGGGAGCAGGCAAGGCGGCTTTCATCGGGGATTCTTCACCGGTCGAGGATGCAACGCCGAAATATGTGCGCGAAGATACAGGCGCGAAGAAGACGACGTATGATGGTTTTAAAGAAGTGGACGATGGAACGCTGCTCGTTAACATGGTGAATTGGCTTTCGACCAAAGAAAGCTATACCAGCTTCGCTGATGTCAGCGGCTTGCAGTTGGATCAGCCGACGGCATTGCTGCCTTTTGAAGCGCCAGCGGCATCGACGGAACCGCAGCCAGAGCCTTGGGCGGCACCAAATGCCGGCTACAAATGGTATGATCGCAGCACATTTAAACCAGGCTCCTATGGTGGTACTGCGGCAACGGCCAGCACCACTTACAGCTTCGTGAAACAAGCGGTATTGCCGAATGCGGTGGACTTCCCGATCAGGATCGTTGTGGATAACTTACCGCCATCGACAACGGTTACGGGCTTCAGCCTTGGTATTTACCTGGTCAGCGGCGGATCACAAATCGCCAAGATTCAGAATGCAGACGGCACATGGCCAACAGCTTATGCGTATAGCTCCACGTTCGGCGTAACCGCAGATATCAACGGACACGCGACGAAGGATTTGAATGTACGCGTAGTTCCTGGTACGACTGCACCAGCGAATCTCAGATTGCGCCTGAATGGCACGAATCTGAAAACCGAAGCCGTAACGCTTGGAAACGTACCTGCGGAAAACTTGCCGGAAGAGCAGAATCCGATTCCTGCCAAGATCGCCATTTCCGAAGCACGTGCCAAAGCAGCAGGAACCCTGGTGACGGTTGAAGGTGTTGTTACGACAGAGCCGGGTGCTTATGGCGGGCAGGCCTTCTACTTGCAAGATGCAACAGGCGGCGTATACGTATTCCAGAGCTTGAGTGGCTTTCACCAAGGGGATACGGTCAAAGTAACAGCCTCTACAGCGCTATTCAACACGGAGTTCGAGCTTGCTGATCCTGTGGAGATTGCCAAAACCGGCGTCGCAGCACTCCCAGCACCCATCCCGGTATCCGCTGTTACAGCTGACAATCAGGGGCAGCTGCTCACACTTACTGACGTGACGATCAGCAATATCATCACGGCAACACCGACGGGCTCTTTTGAATTCGACGCTGTTAAAGACGGCGTTAGCAACCACATTCGTGTTGATACTCGAACTGGCTTATCCTTAAGCACCTTCCCCTACACAGCCGGGCAAAAGGTGACGATTCAAGGTGTTGGCGCAATTTTCAAAGGTGTGTTCCAGTTGAAGCCACGGGGCTTGAGTGATTTCAGCTTGGCAGCTGATACATTAGCACCTGTAACAACTGCTACCTTATCCAGTGCACCGAATGGCGCGGGTTGGTTCAAGGATGACGTTACAGTCACCTTAACTGCTGTAGATGATCAAGCGGGAGCGGTGGCTACTCAATATGCCACTAATGGCGGGACTTTAGCTACGTATACAGGACCTTTGGTGATTGGAACTGAGGGAACAACAACCATAAGCTATTCCTCTACAGATGCTGCTGGCAATGTTGAAGCGGCAAAGTCTTTGGGAGTAAAGCTGGATAAAACAGCGCCAATAGCCACCCTTACCGAGTCGGGTCATGCGGTCAAGGATGTGACGGATACAACTTCGGTGACATTCGATTTGACTACCAACGACGCAGTGTCGGGTGTTGTAGAGCAATCCCTAACCTTGGATGGTCATGCAATTACAAGCGGTCAAACGATTGCCGCAGGCAGTTTAGCTGTAGGTGCACACACGGTGGCGTACCTTGTAGCGGATGCTGCAGGGAACACGACGAGTGCTTCGCAGATATTTAACGTGGTTAAACCATTATCTATCGGTGCTCCTGGCCAGCCTGTTTTATCCTCCAATAACGGATATTCCGGTTTAAAAGATGGCAACTACTCGATCACGATGAATATGTGGTGGGGGAATAATGGGACGATTTTCAAGCTATACGAAAATGGCGTTCTAATCTCCACGCAAACACTTTCCGATGCTTCCCCAGCGGCTCAAATCGCCAAAGTGAATGTATCTGGTAAACCGAATGGCACGTACACATACACAAGTGAACTTATCAATTTATTCGGAACGACAGCGAGTCAGCCTCTCATTGTAACGATCACAGACGCATCTCCAGGCAAGCCGGCCTTATCGCAGAATAATTGGGATGGGGATGGCAGTTACAATGTGAGCATGAACATGTGGTGGGGTACCAATGCAACAGGTTATCGCCTATTCGAAAATGATGTCCTCATCGATACCAAAAGCCTGCAAGCTGCTTCGCCGAGTGCACAAAGCGCAGTTACAGCAATCGCTGGTCGCGCAATTGGCGTATATCAGTATCGTGTCGAGCTGTTCAATGCAGCTGGCGTAACATCTAGCGATGTCTTGAGTGTCACGGTTACGAAGTAACCGGAAGCACAGAGATTGAAGGACAGCCCTTCTGGTCTTAGACCAGAGGGGTTGTTCTTTGTTTCGGATGGGGGAGCGCAGTTTTAATTGAAAATAGCGCACCTAGGTTCCTAGACAAAACCATATCCCGATGGTAGGTTAAATGGATACTTAAGAAAGTATGTGATCCCATTATGTCTATTGCTTCGCAAGCCAAAGAAACAACGAGTGGCAGCCGATTATGGATGGTGCTGGTGCTCGGTTTACTCGCCTCCTTCGGGCCGCTTTCTCTTGATATGTACCTACCGGCGCTGCCCGTTATTGCGGGTGACCTCCATACAACAACTTCACTTACACAAATGAGCTTAACCGCCTGCATGCTCGGTCTCTCTCTAGGTCAGCTCATTGCAGGATCGGTGAGTGATGTGCGCGGAAGACGTATGCCTCTGATGGTCGGCCTCCTCATTTATGGTGTCGCCTCCGCACTCTGCATGGTTGCCCCTTCGATCTGGGCGTTCCTGATCCTACGCTTCGTGCAGGGGATGGCGGGGGCTGCTGGGATCGTCATTTCCCGAGCGATCGTTCGTGATATGTATGAAGGTGTGGCGTTGACGAAGTTTTTTGCGCTGCTGATGCTCGTCAATGGTTCAGCTCCTATCCTAGCTCCGATTATCGGGGGACAGCTGCTGCATTTCACCTCTTGGCGTGGTGTGTTCCTTGTGCTCAGCTTGATCGGTGTCGTGATGTTCATCATTGTTGTAATTGGGCTAAAAGAAACCCATCCGCCGGAACGCCGCTCCAAAGGAGGACTGACGAATACGCTGCGTATTTTTCGCGGCTTGCTCACAGACCGTTTGTTCATGGGCTATGCGCTAACGCAGGGGCTCGTTTTTGCTGGTATGTTCGCGTATATTTCGGGGTCACCGTTTGTTTTGCAGGATATATTTGATGTTTCTCCCCAAATGTTTAGCAGCATCTTCGCCGTGAATGGGGCAGGCGTCATCCTTGCCGGGCAAATAACAGGGCGACTCGCTGGCAAAGTCAGCAATCACCGTCTGTTAGCTGGTGGCCTAGCGATAGCTGTTCTAGGAGGTCTGCTACTTCTCGTTGCAACGCTTAGCGGGGCTGGGCTCATTCTGATTTTGCCGGCGTTCTTCCTGATCGTCGCTTGTATTGGTCCAGTATCTGTGTCGACCTCTTCCTTGGCGCTGCAAAATCAAGGCCAAACAGCCGGCAGCGCCGCAGCCTTGCTAGGTCTCATGACCTTCGTCATCGGCGGTTTAGTAGCACCGCTTGTCGGCCTTGGCGGCAGTCAGACGGCTGTACCCTTAGGGATAATCATCGCTGTCATGGAGTTGGGTGGCGTACTCTGTTTCGTTTTCCTGACGAGAGAAAAAGCGTAAGTGCGGTTCACTTTTTTAAGAAAATTCAAGGAATTTTCACAATTAAGGTTTATACTGAAAGAAGAATTGACCAATTTGTGAAAAAGGTGGCTAACACGCATGAAGCGCATTCATAAAACGTGGCTTATTGGCACACTCGCAGCTGGATTATTAATCAGTGGCGGCTTCGTACTTCAGCATAATCAAGCGCTTGCTAACGACACAGACACAACAACACCTGCACCTAAGAAGATTCAGGATAAACATAGAATTGAGAAGCATCAAGCACCAAGGGGCGGTTTTGATTTTGGTAAAGGCGGCGCAATCGATTTTTCTTCCATCCTAGGCATAGATAAAGCGGTCCTTAAAGCGGAAATTGATGCAGGAAAAACCCTCGTTCAAATCGCGCAGGAAAAAGCTAACCTCAGTGAAGAAGCACTGCTTGCTAAACTGACAGAGGCAGAAACGAAGAAAATCGATAGGGCACTTAGCGAGGGCAAAATCAAGCAAGAACAGGCAGATAAGCTCAAAGATGGGCTTGCCGATCGGTTGAAAAAAATTATAGAAGCGAAGCCCCATGCGATGAGTTTCGATAAAAAGCCAATGCCTCGCGCCGGCAATATGCCTAACATGGCTATGCCTGGCGGAGTAGGGGTTGCTCCGCACGAAATCGCTGCGATTCTTGGAATCACCGAAGACGAACTGGCGACTGAGCGTAAGGCAGGGAAGTCCCTTGCCGAGATCGCCGCGGCAAAAGGCATCACCGAGGATCAGTTGATCGCTAAGCTGAAAGACAGCCTGACCGATGAGCTGAAAAACTTCGTCGAACGCAAAGGTGGCGGCGAACGCCCATTCCCACAGCCACGTGGAGACGGCGGTTCATTCAAAGGTAAGCCAGGTCACGGTGGGGAGCATAGACCTGCACCGCCATCCCTGCCGTCACCGTCAGAGGCGCCTTCGGCTACTTAATAATGACCGATCCTACAGGGATAGTAGGAGGTTGCCACATTCGATAATATCGAGCGGGGCAGCCTCTTTGGTCACTAGTTAGGTGTGCTGAAGGGAAGCGAGTAGGTGGCGTAGAAGTTTTGCGCAGGAAGATCTTTTGGAGTAGGAAGAGAAGAGAAGAGAAGAGAAGAGAAGCTTGAAGGAGGAGTAGCTGGATGGAAGAGCTTATTGGACATTGTCGCACATGTGAGAAGCCGATTTATTGCAAAATGGGATTTCTGGATGGTGTCGTGCAGAAGGATAAATCCTTATTGTGCTTCGCATGCTCGGGTGAGGTACAGGAAGAAGAAGTAATTGTGGAGCCGCAGAAATGAGTGGTTAATTAAGCTAACTGTTGATTCCCGACCGAACAAATTAGCTTGCTCACAATTCCCGATTCCGAACAACATTAGATTAATTCTGCCACCGACGCTCCCTTCACCTTCTTCTCACTCCACTCTTCCCCCGACGATCACGCCAACTCTTTTAATCTGGCACACTTCCCCTAATCTCGCGCACTCCCGATTATTAGCTGGAAATAGTACATCTATTTTCGCTTGATTTCGCTGAAATGAGGATTTAGCTGGATAATATGTAGTTATTTTCAGCATTTTTACTCAAAAGGGTGAAAAGCTGAGGAATTAGCTGCATGAAATACAGCTAAATGGATTTATAACTGAAATTCGCTGGATTTAGCTACATATAATCCAGTTATTTCTGCGCGACGAGGTGGGGCGACGGCGACAGCGGGTGGAGCGGTGGCGACCGCAGGTGGAGGCGGTGCGGATCGAGGCCGCCCTCGCCGCGCCCGCCGCGTCCAATCAGCCGCGGCTAATACAGCACTCGCCACAAGTAAAACGTGGCGTAAGCTTCCCAGCCCCGCCAGCCCTCGGCGAGCTGGCGGATCTCTTCGAGCGAGGGCTTGGCCTCGAGCCCAAGCACATGCTTCAGCGCGTTATGCAGGCCGACATCGGCCAACGGGAACGCCGCGGGGTTGCGCAGACAGCGCATCAGCACATAATTGGCCGTCCAGGGGCCGATGCCGCGAATGCGCAGCAGCTCTTTTTCCATGGCAAGGAAATCGCTCATCGCAAGCAGTCCAGCCTTGGATAACGCGCCTTGCGCCATGAGATTGGCAACGCCAATGAGGTACTCCGCTTTTTTACCCGTGAATTGTAAAGCGGTTAGATCCTCTGTCGTGAGAGCAGCGATCCGCTCCGGTGTCGGGAAAGCCCAAAAGGTACGCCCTTCCCACTCCAGCGATGTGCCGAAGGTTTCGACGAGACGCCTTTTGAGCGTATAGGCAAAAGCCAAATTAATCTGCTGACCGATAATCCCCCAGCTCATCGCCTCAAACAAATCAGGAATCCCCATTAGGCGCAGCCCTCGGAATTCCTCCGTCACTTGCCGTAGAATGGGATCCTTCATCTCATATAATGACGTCAAATCCGTCCCCAAATCAAACCATTCCCACACATAGCGAGCGATATTTTCGCGGACCGTAGAAGTTAAACTAGCCCCAGTATAGTGGATAATTTGGATATGAAGCACCACATCATCCTCACTGTGGACAGCGATAAGTGCGAGGTTATCCCCAATAAACAACAGCTTATAGATGCTAGAGTTATCCACAACGAATAGGCACTCATTGGTTGAGCGGCTTAAATAGCCGATATTTTGCTCGTATCGAAAAGGTTCAGGCAGAGCAAGCGAGAGCGTGCTTGTTTGTTCGTGCCATTTTAGACTGGATGGGTCAAAAGCTTGCAGGTGTGGCATGGTCATTCTCCTTATCGGTAGGAAGTTGTTACTTGCATTATCGCCGATAGCGGCTTTTGTAATCTTGCTTTCTCATCTCGGAACCCTTACAACTACAAGCCTGTTTGGGTATACTGAGCTTATCAAAGGAACGCAAGGAGAGGGGCATCCGATATGCAGGAACGGTTTTGGCAAGCTATTGTGGCGAATGATGCGGCGTATGATGGGACGTTTTATTATGCAGTGGCGACGACAGGGATTTTCTGCCGGCCTTCCTGCAAATCGAGGCTTCCGAAGCGGGAGCATGTGCGTATTTTTCATCACAGCCAAGCAGCCATAGCGGAGAGCTTTCGTCCTTGCAAAAGGTGTCGGCCTGACGGCAACAGGCTTCCCGATGAGACCTGGGTTGCGGAAATGAAGGCGCATATCGAAGAGCACTTCGCCGAACCACTGTCGTTAGCGACGCTTTCTGAGCATTTCTATGCGAGTACGTATCATCTGCAAAGGACTTTTAAACGAGCAGCTGGCGTGACGCCTCTGATGTATATCCAAGAGGTCCGGCTTGCTGCAGCTAAAAAGCTTCTAATCACCACGGACATGCCCGTGCAGGTGATCGGGTCGCGGGTGGGGATGGCGAATGCTGCGCATTTTGCGACATTGTTTCAGAAGAAAACCGGGCTAACGCCGACAGAATTCAGGCAACAGCCCATGCATTAACGATAACCGAGTTGAGAGGTTGGATGCAATATGGGGAGAGAAGTTACGGAAAGTAAGGCAAGGGATACGATCTACTGGGGTGCTGTTCGTTTGCAAGATCATAATTTCGTGATGGCGATAACGGATGTAGGTTTGGGTTACTTACAGTTTCAGAAAGATGACTCGAGAGATGGCGTTGATGTTGAATCGTGGCAAGCATTCACCCAATGGGCGAGAAAGCTTGTTCACCCGAGCGGATGGATTCAGCAGGAGGATAAGTTAAAGCCTTATATGCAGCAAGTGGATGAATATCTGCGTGGAGATCGGTCGATATTTTCACTCGCACTGGACTTACGGGGAACGTCGTTTCAACAGTCGGTGTGGAGAGCGTTGCACGAGATTGACCACGGTCAAACGGTAAGTTATTCACAGGTAGCCCAGTCGATAGATAAATCCAGTGCTGTGAGAGCGGTCGGCACCGCTATCGGCGCAAACCCTGTGCTTATTGTTGTACCTTGCCATCGGGTCGTAGGGAAGGATGGCGCTCTGACCGGTTATCGCGGGGGATTGGGGAATAAGGAGAAACTTTTGCAGTTAGAGCGACTAGGGAAGTAGGCTTTGCGGGAGCAGCTTCATGTCACCGTTCAATGACATGAAGCTGCTCTTATTCTTCGTTATCGATAATATATTCACTCCCCAAGTATGCTCTCATGCATAGAATCTCAAATATGGATAAAGATATGAGGAAGGAAATGAATGGGAGTACGACGCTGGAATTATCATGAGTGTACTTACAGGGGGCGAATTGTGTGACCTTTTGGAGTTGGAATAAGCTACGGACAAAGCATACATCCCCAAGTCAGCAACCTCGGATGATACCGCTGAAGAATTCACCTGCTCATCAGATTATGGAAGCAAATAAAGAGGCGAGTGTCAGCACGCAGCTAGAAGCAACGATTACATTCGTGCAACAGATACTCGGTGAAAATGACGACTTCATCATACGCCGGTTTTGCCTGTTTTCCGATAAACCAGCTGTCGTGATGTATTTCCCTGACTTGATTGATAAACAGTATTTGAACGATCATATTTTAAAGCCTTTGATGTTAACGTCCTCTCAAGATTATGCCCAAGCAGTAAGCCGCCCTATGAAAGATTTTCTTTTAAACGATACGCTTTATGCGTGTGAAGGAAGAACGGAAACAGGGCTGAATGAAATTATTCAAACCATCGTAGAAGGGAACACTGTTCTTCTAGTTGATGGAGTTTCGGATGCGTTTATCTTCAGTACACGCCATGTTGATAAGCGAGCGATCACGCAACCCGAAACGGAACAGGTGATCCGTGGTGCACGGGAAGGCTTTATTGAAATGTTGGGTACGAATTTGGCCCTGCTTCGCTACCGTCTCCCGACGCCGGATTTACGGATAAAAACGATTCGCATAGGACGTATCACGAAATCCAAAGTGGCTCTCTGCTACATAGATGGCATTGTGAATCCTGCACTCGTAGAAGAGGTGTTCAGGCGTTTATCGTTGATTGATATCGATGGTATCATAGACGCGGGGTACCTGGAACAGTTTATCGAAGATAACCATGTATCTCCGTTCCCGCAAATTCAAAACACCGAACGACCGGATAAAGCGGTCGCTAATCTTCTGGAAGGCAGAGTTATCCTGCTTGTAGACGGATCTCCGTTTGCGCTCATATTGCCTACGGTATTCAGTCAATTTTATCAAACGGTCGAAGACTACTCAGAAAGGTATCTCCTCGTCAGTTTCATACGATTATCACGCCTGGTAGCTCTGATTTTCTCACTGATTTTCCCATCGCTATATGTGGCCTTAATTTCGTTTAATCCGGAGCTGATCCCTACTGAATTTGCAGTAGCGGTAGCGGGGGGAAGAGCGGGAGTGCCTTTCCCTTCTGTCATAGAAGTTTTGATTATGGAGATATCCATGGAAGTACTAAGAGAAGCAACACTTCGGCTGCCACAGCAGGTTGGGGGAGCGCTCTCCATTGTTGGTGTGCTTGTCGTTGGACAGGCAGCGGTTGCGGCAGGATTTATCTCTCCAATTACGGTTGTTATCATCGCTTTGACGACGATCGGTTCCTTTGCCACACCGGCTTACAATGCGGCACTGGCTCTCAGACTATTGCGCTTTCCACTTGTGATTTTATCAGGCATATTCGGCTTATATGGGGTGATGATCGGATTGATTCTGATCGCCAACCATATGCTTTCTTTAAGATCATTCGGTGTTCCTTACTTGAGCCCGCTAGTCCCAGGTAATTTTCAAGGGATGAAGGACACACTGGCACGGCTGCCGCTGTGGAGCATGCCCAAACGACCGACACTTTTACACACACTGAATGACACTCGTCTTGGAAAAATAACGCAAGAAATGAGTGGAGAAGCGCCAAACAACACATTAGACCCTTTGAAAGTCGGAAATTCAAGGAGGAACGTAACCGATGGAGCATCCCCGCCAGATCACAGTTATTCAAGCGGCGATCATACTGATTAGTACAATCATTGGGGTGGGTGTATTAGCCCTATCGCTTTTTGCTGTCAGAGCTGCCGATTCCGGAGCGCCGCTTGTCACATTGCTAGGCTTTTTGATTGGTTTACTAGGACTTTGGCTCTTAACGAAGCTCGGTATGCGTTTTCCCGCGCAATCCATTATAGAATACAGCGAGGATTTGATTGGTAAATGGCCAGCGCGTGGATTTAGTGTTTTGATTATCGGTTTTTTTTGCTTGCTTACCGCACTGGCATCACGTGAATTTGGAGAGGTTGTTGTCACTTCCGTCTTAAGCAAAACCCCGCTAGAGGTGACGGTGATCGTCATGCTGCTGCTAGCGGCTGTTTCCTCTCGCGCAGATATAACGACCTTTACGTATTTTCACCATTTTTATTTCCCTATCATCGTATTTCCGGCACTATTGATTGTCGTGCTCTCACTAAAAAATGCACACGTAATCAACCTTCTGCCCCTGTGGGGAAATGAACCAAGCGACATGTCAGGGGGGATCCTCACAATGGCAGCCTTATTTCAAGGCTCCTTTGTCATGACCATCGTCATTCCTGCGATGCGCAGGCCGGAGAAAGCCATGGTTGCTGGGTATATCGGTATGGTAATACCTGGTGCGTTATATACACTTATTGTGATTGCCACAGTAGGCGTATTCGGAGCAGAGGAAATTAAAAAATTAGTCTGGCCTACGCTGGAATTAGCCAAGACGACTTCACTGCCCGCCAACATCCTGGAGCGTTTAGATGGCGCATTTCTTGCGGTATGGGTTACTGCGGTGTTTACGACATTGTTGTCGACCTATTATTTAGCCATTTATTTTTCAAGCCAGCTGCTGCGCCTCCGAGACCATAAAATGTTCGCCTTCTTTCTTGTACCCTTTATCTATGTCATCGCGATGTTTTCCCAAAACCTACTGCAGCTGTATGAAATCATTCAAATTGTCGGGCGCTTAGGACTCGTATTCACAGTTGCGTATCCATTTGTCTTATTTGTTGTAGCATTGATTCGTAAGAAAAAAAGTCGGGGGGATCAACTTGTGGCAAAATCTGATTAAACAGATTTTTGTTTTCGCGTTGGTGGCCCCTTTGCTTACAGGCTGCTGGGATCGTCTAGAAATCGAAGATCGAGCTGTCGTCCTAGCGATTGGTATTGATAAGGCGAAGCCGGGTGATGAGAAAGAAATCAGCAATACGACGCATATTCTGGGCCAGGATCCAGAGGCCAATAAGGTACTCATTCGTATCACTGTCCAAATTGCTGTTCCCGGCCGCATTCCCTTAGGTACAGGGAGCGGATCCGGCAGCCCTTCTGGGCAAAAACCGGTCTGGGTGCTGACCAGCGTCGGATATACCATTGATGACGCTTTATTGAATCTTCAGCAGCAGCTCGCAGGTAAGTTGTTTTATGGCCATTTACGGGTCATTGTGCTTTCGGAAGCCATAGCCAAAAAAGGGATCGAGAATGAAAACGACTTCTTTCGACGTCAACCTCAAGTCAGAAGAACCGTTTGGATGGTCGTATCCAAAGGAAATGCGGCTGACCTCATGAAAGCTACTCCGCAAATGGAGCGCGTTCCGACATTATATTTGCTCGCTACCTTGGAACATGCCAGAGAAATGGGCAGGCTGCCCAATATTTTCTTGGGTGTCTTTTTCAGTGCCAATTCTGCCAAGGGGCAGGAAGGAATGCTCCCTTATTTGGATTTAAAGAAGGAATCGAACATTGAACTTGCTGGGATGGCCTATTTTAGAAACGATAAAATGGTCGGCTCGACAACAGCCTTGCAAATCGGTCATTATATGGCGATCAAAGAAATTAACCCAGGGGGGTATAGTGTTATTATGGAAATGCCGGGCACGAAAACGACGGCTATATTTAAATCTAAGCATCGGAAGTCGCAAATAACGACAACAATCAGAAATGGAAACGTGCATACCATCATAAAATGCCAAATTGAAGGGGACTTAACGGAGAAATCGAATGAGGAGGTGCTCATTTCAAAGGAAAATTTGAAAAAGTTGGAGGAGAAAATACAAGGAGATGCTAATGTTGGATTTAGAAAACTAATCCAGCAGACTCAGAAGGATGGCAGTGATATTTTCGGCTTCGGTGAATATGTGCGCGCGACGCAGCCAACCTACTGGAACAGGGAAGTCAAACCCAATGAAAGATGGGAAGATCAATATAAAGAAATGTCCGTCGATGTCAAGGTGCAGGTAAAGATTAGACGAATTGGGACGAAAACCAACTAGGGAAGGATTCGGCCAATGATTACCTTTAACAATTACACGGTTTTGCTGCTGTTAATCTCTGGGTTGCTCATTTTAGTTTTCGATGTGAAAATTTATACAAAGGCTAGTATGCTGAGAGAGAAGAAGGGGGCGTTATTTGCAGGTTGGTTCAATATCTCTTTGGGCGTTCTTTCATTCTTTAGCTATCTGGCCTATGAGAAATGGTTTTGGAAATAAAAGGGGGTGCACCCATGGCCAATGTACAGCGCAAGCAATCGAAGTCCCTGCTGACCAAAGCGAGCGGGTTCCTCGATGGTTATTCGCATACGTTAAATCCGTACACCGGCTGCGCCTTCTCATGCTCTTACTGCTATGTGCGGCAAATGCCGGTGGCGTTGTTCCGCAATGAACCCTGGGGCAGTTGGGTCGACGTGAAGGAGAACGCGCCCGCTCTCCTCGCCAAGGAGCTGGCGAGGGCCAAAAGTAAAGGGCCCGTCACGATCTTCTTCTCATCGGCGACGGACCCGTATCAGCCGATCGAATACAAGGAGCGGCTCACCCGCGCGCTCCTCGAGGTGATGTCCGAGCAGCAGCCGGACTTCTTGTTCGTGCAAACCCGCAGCCCGCTCGTGAAACGGGATGCGGACCTGCTTCAGCTGCTCGGCGACCGCGTCCGAGTCAGCATGACGGTGGAGACGGACCGCGAGGACATCCGCCGCGCGTTCACCCCGTCCGCGCCACCGATAGCGGCGCGGCTGGAAGCACTCCGCGAGCTCGCCGCGCGCGGAGTCCCGGTGCAGGCCACGATAGCGCCAGTGCTGCCATGCTCGGACGGCTTCGCCGAGCAGCTGGCCGGCATCGTGGATCGGGTGTGCATCGACGATTACTTCATGGGCGATGGCAGTGGGGGAGGACGCACGGGGCGCAACGGTGTGCGTGCGATCTATGACGCGCTGGAGTTGACCGACTGGTACAGTCGGGATGCGTATCGGCGCGTGCACGAACAGCTCCAGCGGCAATTTCCGCAGGAGCGTGTCTTTGTCTCTCAGGCGGGATTCCTCCCCTGATTGTCCGCCGATCTTCACTCTGTTTGTACCCCGACTGGTTGCTCATCATGAACGTCAGTATGATCTCTGAGCCGCTGCTTGAATTCCTTAGGCGAGCATTGATTGTAACGCTTGAATAGTTTGTAGAACTGAGCCATGTTCTGAATACCGGCTTCATAGCTAATTTCCATAATACTGAGATCACCTGTGAGCAGGAGGCGCTCGGCTTTTTTGATACGTTTATAATTCACATAATCAATAAAGGATAGTCCCATCACTTTTTTAAAATACTTAATAAAGTAATGATAACTCAGATTCAGAATGCGGCACATATCTTCGACCGTAATTCGTTCTGTCAAATGCTCGTCGATATAATCCAGCGCAGGACGCAAACGTGAGATGCCTGAATCCTCGGTCAGACCAGCAAGATCACGTTTATCATTGCGCAGAAGAAGCAACAGGAGGTGCTTAATGGCAGCAACAATGGCTAGCTCATAACCGATGGTACGAGTTTGTGACTCATCATGAATGTGCCGGATGAGCTGGTAAGCGCTGGCTCTAACCGACCTATTTGAACGAAAAAGTTCATTAAACGGCTCGAGGGAATGCGTCAGCTCCGAAAATAAATGCAAATAAGCGAGTGTGCTCAGATCGAAATGCTGCGTTAGATCGATTTGAAATACAATTTGGTGCAAGGGCTCTTCAGAGTATTTATGTGTGCGATGGGGCTGCGAGGAACCAAGCAACATGACATCTCCGGCGTCCATTACGGTATAGGTATCCTTCGTTTGGATAGCGAGTTGACCCTGGGTTACGACCAGAAACTCAACCTGCTTATGCCAATGCCATGTCCAAGGGTCGGGCAAGCCATAGTGGGGGTAATCATGCTTGATTTCCCATATTTTTAAGAAAAGAAGCGGGTTCTGGTACACGACTTCTTCATTTCTAATTTCAGTTAAGTTAGTAGGACTAAGAGTAGGGTTCATAGGCATGGAATACCTCACTAAGCTGGACATTTTCGAATAAGGTTTAGTCCCAATAAGTATAACATCGCGAGACAGCAGATGACACTATTGAATAAGAAATAGGCATAATTCTGCCTTTCCTTGACGCTTGGGAAAACCTATACTCAGAAGTAAGAATGAATACGCTATCGTGGAGGCATGAAATGATGAGTAAACCATTAAATGTAACCGTTTGGAACGAATTTCGTCATGAAAAAGAAAGTGAAATCGTCCGCGCTGCCTACCCTGATGGCATACATACAGCCATTGGTGAGGGCCTTAGCGGGTCTGTCCAAGTCACATATGCAACATTAGACGATCCTGAGCATGGGTTGACGGAAGAGGTTTTGAACAATACGGACGTATTGATTTGGTGGGGGCACAAAGCACACGGTGAAGTACAAGACGACATCGTAGCTCGTGTTCAAAAGCGTGTATGGGCAGGCATGGGCCTAATTGTCTTGCATTCCGGTCACTTCTCCAAAGTGTTCAAAACGCTTATGGGCACTTCCTGTGATCTCAAATGGCGCGAAGCTGACGAGAAAGAACGTCTATGGGTCGTTGCACCTGGTCATCCAATCGTGGAAGGCATTGGCGAGTACATTGATCTTGAGGCAGAGGAAATGTATGGGGAGCATTTTGACATCCCACAACCTGATGAGCTTATCATGGTTTCCTGGTTCGAAGGCGGCGAAGTGTTCCGTAGCGGCTGTACGTTCCATCGTGGGAACGGGAAGATTTTCTACTTCCGTCCAGGTCATGAAACATACCGTACGTACTACAATGAGCAAATCCGCCGCGTGATCTCCAATGCAGTTCATTGGGCTGCCCCATCGACACGTGAGTATCCGAAATACGGTAACCACAAGCCATTGGAAGAGATTAAAGCGAAGGTTAAAGCGTAAATCATCGTATAGCAGAGAGCATACCTCCTATTAAATGGGGGTATGCTCTTTTTCAACGCGTCAGACTCCTGAGGCCATGCAAATAACTGGCTAGTTTTACCCGGAAATAGATGTAGAACATCCAGTTAACTAGCAGAAACGGTTCGATCGATCATTTTTTCAAAGCTTCCAGCATGTCGGTAATATGGGCCTGCATCAAGGTTTTTGCTTTTTCGCATTGTTGCTCTTCAATAGCTATGGCAATTAACGCATGATAATGCGAAGCTTTCGTTCTCATGTGGGGCATCGTGTTGGTTTGTTTCCTGCCATCTTTAAGAAGGGGCATAATGGCTTCCATCATTCTCCCTAGAACTGGGTTTTTCGCGCCTTCCACAATAACTTGGTGAAATGCCAAGTCTGTATCTAAGTAAGATCCACCCTCCTTCATCTCCTGATCTAGTTGTGTTGTTAATTCATGAAGCCTTTTTACTTGTGATTTTGATGCATATTGGGCGCATAGTGCGGCTAATTCCGGTTCTATTAATAATCTCGCTTCCAACACAGTAACAAGCGAAATATGCCCTAATTCTTCTAGTTTCATCGTCGGATCTTCGAGTAAAAGCGGGTCATTTCTAACATACATGCCACGTCCGTGCTCAATACTAATCAGCCCTTGACTTTCCAACGTGCGAAGAGCTTCCCTAACAGTCGTTACGCTAACAGAAACATGATTGGCCAATTGCTGGAGGGTAGGAAGCCGATCCCCCGGGGCCCATTCCTTGTCTATAATTTTTTGTTTAAATGCGTTAATGGTGGTTTCAAACACCGTTTTTTTCATGATTTAGCGCCCTTCCTCCAAATTATTATCTGTTATTCTAACACAGAAGATATTGTAAAAACACTTATCTTACTTACACGTATAGAAATAATAGTTATGAATTGACAAAGAGGAAAATAGATACTATGATTCAATTATAGATAGTATGTATTTTATTTTTGGCATGATTTCGGGCTGAATTTATAGGGAAATGCTCATTTGAAAGGCAAAGTCATCCGATGAATGTGCCAATTACAAGAAGCTAGAGAAAAGAGGGAAATGGATGAAAATCACAAGCTATGAGACGTTTATTGTTCCACCGCGCTGGTTGTTCTTGAAAATAGAAACCGATGAAGGCATTGTTGGATGGGGAGAGCCAATCGTTGAGGGGAAAGCCCATACTGTACAGGCAGCTGTATCTGAACTTATGGACTATTTAGTTGGTAAGGATCCTTTGCGTATTGAGGATCATTGGCAGGTTATGTACAGGTCTGGTTTTTATCGGGGCGGTCCTATTCTAATGAGCGCAATCGCTGGAATTGACCAGGCTTTATGGGATATCAAAGGAAAATTCTACAATGCTCCAATTTATCAGCTGTTAGGTGGCGCATGTAGAGATTCGATAAAAGTGTATTCTTGGATCGGGGGCGACCGCCCAAGCGACGTATGTCAAGATGCATTGGAGAAGGTTAAAGCCGGATTCACCGCAATTAAAATGAACGCCACCGAAGAGCTGCAGTTTATTGATTCTTATGAGAAAATCGATCAGGTAATTGCACGGGTCGCTGCGATCCGAGACGCAGTTGGACCGAATTTGGGGATTGGTGTAGATTTCCATGGCAGAGTACACAAGCCAATGGCTAAAGTTTTAGCCAAGGAATTAGAACCTTTCCGTCTCATGTTTATAGAAGAGCCCGTTTTACCAGAAAACAATGAAGCCTTACGAGACCTCGCACATCATACCAATATCCCAATAGCTACAGGCGAGCGTATGTTCTCCCGTTGGGATTTTAAAAAGCTGCTTGAGGATGGTTATGTTGATATCATACAACCTGACCTATCCCACGCTGGAGGGATTACGGAATGCAAAAAAATTGCCTCGATGGCCGAAGCCTATGATGTTGCTCTAGCACCTCATTGTCCGTTAGGGCCAATTGCACTAGCAGCATGCCTACAGTTAGATGCCACAGCCTACAATGCTTTCATCCAAGAACAAAGTCTTGGCATTCATTATAATAAAGGTAACGATTTACTTGATTATATTATCGATCCTGCTGTATTCTCCTATGAAGGCGGATATGTAAAAATTCCTGATGGTCCTGGTCTTGGCATAACGATTAATGAAGAATACGTTCGGAAAATGTCGGAGATTGGTCATCGGTGGAGAAATCCCGTATGGCGTCACAAAGACGGGTCTGTAGCTGAGTGGTAAAATAAATAAGCAGAGAGAAGTTCCTGAGTGCGGGAGCTTCTTTTTTATGGTAAGCAATACTGTCGTTAGACTTGTAATTGGTTATGTAGTGAATAATAAACTTGAATCATGGAAATCTATGAATAGACTTAATAACCATGATAGGGGAAATACATAATGACTCAAGATAATACAGTAATAGATAAGAAAAATGATATCCGACTAACTTCTGGTGATCTCACACCCCTATGGACAGGTTATTTCGGTGACAGTATGGCAAATTGCGTGCTCAAATACTTTCTGAATAAAGTTGAAGACGCGGAAGTGAAACCAATCGTTGAGTACGCACTTGGATTGACAGAGGAACATATGGAATTTAAAAATTCGCTATTTGAAAACGAAAAATTCCCTATTCCTATTGCCTTTACTGATAAGGATGAAGTACAAAGGAAGTAGTCGAATATATTATGCGCGGCAGAGATATTTCTTCTAAACATATTGCAGTATTCAGCTCTCTATTGCGCGATGACCATTTGCCAGCACCTATGACTTGGGAAACAGATATATCCAATTCAAAGGAAGCCCCATTTTCTGAGAAGCTTATGCTATACCATACGATCTTCCTTTCAACATTAGGTTTAGGGAATTATGGAGCAGCTATTGCAGCAAACACTAGGAGAGATTTATCAGCTTTATACCTCCGGGTATTAGCAGAAACAGGAACATTTGCAGATGACGGTGCCGAACTCTTAATAAAGAAAAAATGGATGGAAAAGATGCCTGGTCCGATAGAACGTAATGCTCTATTATCCGTGTAAACGGTGATGCCTTTTTCTCAGAAAAATGATGGGTTATATGTCATTGCACTCCCTCGGAAGACGATAGCACAATAATCAGGGAGCAGATTGCCACGGCAGCTGCTCCCTGTTTTCATTCAAGTAGTAGGAGATTAGTTAAATAAACAATCATAAAATCATTAAAGTGGTATAAAAACATACTGTTTAATCAATTCGGAGACCTTGCTTGTACTAAATTGCGGCGTAAGACGCTGACCGCAAGTAGTAGTGCTAAAGGCAATACAAACGCAAAAGGCTCCCACATTGGACCTAAATAACTAACGGTTTCCACCCATTTCCTTATTCCTGTGAATGAAGCTTTCCCGTTTAAAAAAAAGATCATTCCCACGATTAAAATTAACAGCCGGCTATCACGGAGATTGAACAATCGTACAACAAATAAATTCATAACATACAGTGTAATCGTTACTTTCATAAAAGAGCCCACTATTAAGGACATGCCAATAACGGATTCAATCCGTTGAACGATTTCCTGTACCTCGATCATGCGCGCCAACTCGAACATAGGGAATTTACGATCGCCAGCGAAGGGACCGAAGACTAGGATCGTGCTTGTGGTAACCAGAATCAAAACGATCAGATTTAATGTCATTGAGACGAACATAACTTTTGGAATTCGCTTTTGCTCATCTTCTTTTACGAATGGGATCAACATACTGAACAAGAAAAGTTCCGCGTATGGAAATGAAAATGACATATAGGCACCTAAAATAACTGGCTTGATCTTACTCGGTATGAGCGGTTTCAAATTGCTGAAATCATAATCAGGAATGCTGAGCACAAGCACGATGCTTACAAAAACAAGTAAAGTAACAAGAAGTAACGCAAACATTTGTGAGATAACTTCAATACCTGACATGACGGTCAATACAGCTACAACCAAAATTGTAGATGTAAAAATGTAAATCGGCGTCTCACTCATCATGGTGCTTTCCATAAAGAGACCAACATCCAGCGTAATCCCTGTACCGATATGAATAATATACGGTAACGGAAGAATGATCACGAGGATGAATGTCGCGACCTTTCCAATTAAGGAATTGCTTATTTCAATAAAGTCTGTTCTAGGAAAGCGTTTATGCAAATAGAGCATACCCGTTAGCAGGAGGCAACCGGCAATCCAAGAAAGTAAGATGGACAACCATGCGTTGTTGTTCGCTACTCCAATTATGGGGCCAGGAATATTAATAATGGATGACCCTGTTAAATATGTGAAGAATAAGACTCCGAGCTGTCTAGCACTGATCGTAGACCCTTTTGTATCCATGAATCCATTCACCTAATTCCAAGGTTATTCTGAGGGTTTCAACATTTCGACCACCCTGCGAGAACTGTTACCAAATACATAGTCCGCCCAATCGTACATTGCGAAAAATTTTGTATGCCAAATACAATCTACGCTCATAAGTACGGTAATCGTCAGGAGTGTGGCATAAACAAGACGTTCTCTAGTCTGGGCACCTTTTAATCTTTTGAAATCATGGGTAAAGATCGCTCCATAAAGGATGAAAATCAAAATAATAAATCCAGTCATACGTTCACCTTTCCGGGTTACTTCGAAAATACCGGTTTACCGGCAGATGTACCCGTGTTTTCCAGATTTAACGTTACACGAGCGTCAAAACTGGCATGAGAAAAATAGTCTTCCCATTCTGATTCTATCTTGTTCCATAAGCTTTCGTTATTTTGATAAACACGATTGGCGATTAGAAAAATGTCCAGCTTCTTTTCTTGCAGATTCTCAAACGTTTGTTTCATCTGATCGACGATAATTTCCTCCGTCTTTTTCACAAAAGCAGTTTCAGCATCGACTGACTTGAAATTTGTGCATTTCAGCTCGCGCGCCGAGCCCTTGGCCATTGCCTTAACCGAAACGACCAATTTGTCATTAACAAATTGATAATCTAGATTGCTCGAAAAATCTGTTACTTCAAGGGTTTCAGTTTTTTGCTTGTTTTCACTGGAATTTCCGCATGGCACCTCGATCAGACCATAGTTGTAACGATTCGTTAACATGAGATATCCGTCATTTTCATCTCCAGTCAATTTATCGACCATTCTCTCCTTCTTAAATAAGGCGGAACCGCTGACCTTGAAGCCTTTCTCCTGACTCGGAATAACGTATGAAATGACCGCATTGCCGGTTTTGTCCCGCAACTGTTTACCTAAATTAAATAAGTTAGAGTCGACAGTTCGAGCTGCATATTTATAGAGCGCCTCCTTGGATCGCATGATTTGTTGACTAGATGTTTGTTCTATTGTTGGTATTTTTTCTAAATACGATTGTGCATTGCCTTTCGTAATCATGATGGATGCTGTTAGACGTGGTTCAGGGTCGCGATAGAAAATATCTAGTAGCTCGCCAATATTCGCTCGGCGTGCGGTCTCTTCGCTGATCAGAATGACCCGCATATGGCTCCATTGTGATCTCCTTCCAAGTTCTCCTGTGATATTGCGTATCGCGGGTAGGACCGAATCGCCTGTTGATATGACATTAAAACTGGCATTTCCAATGCTTTGGCTACTACTCTTTTCCCCTTTCGGTTTATAGTATTGAGTAGTTATCTGCACAGTCCCATCCTGCTTCGTATCGATCGCTAGACCCATCACGAATACCAAATCCGTTAATTCGTAATGACTCCAGCAACCCGTAAGGAAAATCGAAACTATCACCAGAACCGTGTTCATTCGGAGAAATATGTTCATCTTTTATCATTCCTCTGCAAAGTCTTACCCAAAGTACCTGCTCGAGACTTTCGCATCAACTGTCGAAGAGGTGCGCGAACAAATACATCCCGCCATTCGGATAAGTTCAAAGGCGCGAGTGGAGACATGTAATACTGACCTAGCGGTCTTAATCTGCACAGATGAAGCAAGATTAGCAGCAACCCTAGCATCAGACCGTACCCACCGAGCCAAGCTGCTAATATCATCAACGGAAACCGCAGAACACGTAAGCCGATCGCTACACTGTATTGAGGGATTGCAAAGGAAGCAATTCCTGTTAATGAGACGATGATCACCATGCTAGGCGATGCGATGCCTGCTGCAATTGCAGCCTCCCCAATAACTAGTGCCCCTACGATACTAACAGCTGATCCAACAGGACGTGGCAAACGAATTCCCGCCTCCCGAAGCAGCTCAAAGAAAAACTCCATGAGGAACGCTTCAACAAATGCTGGAAAAGGAATTCCCTCTCTTGCATCGACGATGGCAAGAAGCAATATGGTAGGGATGAGCTCTGGATGAAATGTCGTAAGCGCAATATAAATGCTAGGCAGCAAAAGTGCGATGACAAATGCAAAAATGCGCAACAACCTGATTAAACTCGACAGGACAGTCCGCTGGTAATAATCTTCGCTTGATTGGAACAATTCGATAAATAAGCCAGGGCATAACATCATCGTGCCGGTTCCGTCTACCATCACCAGGATCTTACCTTCCAGCAGTCCAGCAACAGCCACATCTGGACGTTCAGTGAACCGTACTTGCGGAAACGGTGAATAGATATTGTCTTCGACCAATTCTTCGATATAGGATGTCTCGAGTATTTCCAACGCCGGGATGCAACTTATTTTCTCACGAAAATCATTCAGCAAAGGCTTGCTTACTCGGCTATCTAAATAACCGTATACGAGATTGGTCTTCGATTCGCCGCCTCCGACCAAATAGGTCATTTTAAGGTCAGGGGTGCGTAACCTTTTTCGAATCAATCCCACATTTGTCTGAAGATCTTCGACGCTCCCTTCGCGTGGACCTTGCACGACGGATTCACTTACCGGTTCTGCTACAGTTCTGGTTTCGACGGAAAGTGCATCAAACGCGAGTGCTTTGTTCCATTGATCGATGAGAATAATAATATGGCCATTTAAAATTTGAGTAATTATATCGTCAAGCCGTTCGAACAGAACAGAATTTCTAGTCGAAACACCATGGTTTTCATAAAATGAGGTGAATGCTTCCAAAGTTACGTCGGTGGCTGGTCCGTTTTCATGCTTAAGCAGATCTTGCAGCGCTCTTTTCAGGTAATTGGTTTCGTTTTCCTTGGTAAGCGTTTTAAAGTAAATCGAGCAGGCAGAAATAGAGAAATCCATACCGAAACGCCATTCTTGGATCACAAGATCATGTGCGCCTTCAAAAATTTGGTTCATTATGTTCAAATTATCGAGAATCGATTCCGACAAGTTTTTATTAATATCCATTGGATGAGAGGTCGCATTCATTTTGTTCACCTATTCCCAGATCATGGTTATGCATTTATTCTGTCCAAGAAAGGCATATCTATCCAATATTTAGCGATCAAAAAAGCTTAGTCTTTATTATTTAGACAGGATAATACAGGAATTTACATTTTGTTTGTCGAAATAATGGGTTAAACACTTATACAAGAGGAGCACTACTATGAATCTAAAGTCAATGAAGTTGAAATTACTATCATCTGCAATGGCCTTATCACTTATCATCTCCGCAGTAGCACCATTATCGAGTGCAAGCGCAAGCACTTCTACATTAACAAGTGGAGCGTATATCACGGATGCTGAGGATCATTCCATCAACACCCTAACTTTAGGTCAATCCTTAAATCTCAAATTACGTGATTACACAAGAGTGTCTGGGTGGGTCGATTTATCCGATACTACCTTCCATTCTGCTGACTCTGGGGTACTAGCGGTATCCTCAGAAGGTTCTCTTTACGCGAATAACATTGGGACTTCGGTAGTCACAGCTACTTATGGTGGTGATACCAAAACACGATCTATTCAAGTTATTCCACCCTATAACTTGCGTTTCGGACAATTTCAATTTACCGTAAATGCAGGGTCAACCCAGACATTTACCCTTACAGGTCAAGCTTCTTTCGGACCTAATATCGATTACACAGCTAGAGCCACCTACACCTCTTCGTCTCCAGATGTAGTCACGGTTGATAACACTGGTAAAATCAGGGGCTTAAAGGCAGGTACGGCGACTATAACAGCAACTCTCGCAGATAGATCAGCTACAGCCGAAGTTCGTGTAGCCAGTTCAGCATCAGTTCAAGGTACAGAAGACCCTCAAGTTATCGCCCAACGCACCAGTAGTTTAGCCCTCTGGAACAGTATCCGCTCGGCTATGGGGTATTCTGTCGTAACAGAGAATACGCTACTGGTGAAAGCGGCACAAAACCATTCCAACTACTTAGGTGTTTCGTCTGCACAGGCATCAAAAGGGCACTCGGAGACAGCGGGAGACGTTGGGTTCACTGGTTCATCTTCTAGCGAACGTACTGCTTACGTGGGGTATCAAAGTCGTGGTGGCGTTGGCGAAGTAGTCCATTACATCCCCAATGACAATAACCAAGCGATTCAAGGTCTAATCGACGCCCCATACCATCGTGTCTTGATGCTAGACCCTAACGCATTCGAAGTTGGTATCGGTATTCATCTAGCTCCTCCTGTATCGACAGTAGCCAATATTGGCTACGTCAACAGCGATACAAAAACTGTTTCGTACTACCCTTACCCTAATCAGCAAGGGGTACCGACTTATTGGCATGCAAATGAAACTCCAAACCCGTTGCAACCACACGGAAAAGCAGGAGCTAAGGTTGGTTATCCTATTACTGTTTCGGTAACTGGCTTCGGTGACGTAACTTTTATTAATGCAACGATCAAAGATGCTTCAGGTACGGATATTCCTTTCTACCTAACGGATAAAAATAATTCAGGTAGAGGTTCAATTGTAATAACACCTAAGAGTCCCTTATCTCCTAATACCACTTACACTGTCAACTTCAATGGCTCTACGGAGGGGTTAGGCGATTTCCAAAAGACTTGGTCTTTCACAACAAAAGGTGAATCTTTGGGTACGTTATCAGCTATGGTATCGGGTATGGTCTTGAGTGTAGGTCGTCCACAGTCAAACACGATCTACTATAAAACAGATGATGGCTACACGGATGTAACATCTCAAGCCACATTCACATCGTCCAATCCTGCCCTAACTGTCTCTAATGGGGTATTCACTTCGACAGAGCCTTTCACTAATGCTACTGTTACGGCTACCTACAAAGGGTTATCATTCACGATAGCAGTATCTGCAGAGGGCGAAGCGGTCAAACCTAAACTTCCTACGACTGTAGGTGATCCGTCCAAAGTAGTAAGCACCATCCCATCGAACTACCAGACAGTCAACAAACAAATGAAGGATGTATCCTCGCATTGGGCAGAAAAAGAAATCGCTTGGGCAATCAGCCAAAATATCGCTCAGGGATATGAAGACCACTCTTTCAAACCAAACGGTGATGTCACTGAAGCCGAGTTCCTTGCTTTTGTCCTACGTGCTTTAAAGTCCGATCCGAAAAACGTCGATTTGACTGAAACCAACAGTTGGTCTGATGGTGTATACAATCTTGCTAAAAAGTATAACCTTCCTCTAACGGGGTATTCAAACCAGAAGTCCCGCGACACGAAGATTACGCGCCAACAAGTAGCCAATATCATCGCTTCGGTAGATGGTCAAGCTCTGCAAGGTGATGCTTCAATCAAGTACCTTTTGAACAAAAATTACTCTCAAGGCAAAACATCAGCCACGGTAGAAGGCTACAAGGGTAATGACACTCTAACCAGAGCCGAAGCAATCAAATTCCTGCTAAACCTACTCGAAAGAGGGGTAACAGAGGTTAAAGGGTCTTAAATTGAAAGTGATCGATCGCCTTAAAGGAACAGCCCAATTTAATGAAGCCGTTGAAGCTCAAAAAGAAGAGCTGCGGATCGGTGTGATGGACGTTGAACGCGCAGAGATTCGCCGCATGTACGAAACTGGGGAGATCAGCAGCGAACAATTGAAAGACTTGAGAAGAATGATCAATTATATCGAGAGCGCGACACTTTACGAGCATACAGAATAGCAGATGATTTTAATATGAATAAGTACATATTCCAAGGAAATGCACTGTTCCTGGTTCTGGTGACTGATGTTTACTTTTGAAAGGGACGCCGCGTAGTAGCCAAACGAAAAGGGCAGTTCATTTTGAACTTCCCTTTTTTACTATGTTTTGAAGTATTTTTGGTACTGTATTAATTTATATTTCCTCTCATGTGTCATCTCAAAAGTGATAATCAAAAATGACTGTTCACATTTGAGGGAATTTCATGTCGCATTGTTCGTATTCGGGGGATATTCTTGTCGTGAAATTCTGTGGTTTTAATGATTGGGGGGATATTCTTGTCCCTAATGGGTATAGATTCTTGTCGTTAGACTGTCGTTGATTATCGTCGTTATTCTCCATCAGCCCCTTGCTTTTACAAAAAAAGTGGTCTATAATTCATTACACGATCGTTGAACGAAATGATGAAGGTGAGATTACAGGTATGAAAAGAGTGCCAAAAACAAGCCGCGATCATCAGGCTGCCGAACGTAGAGAGCAAATCTTGCTTGGTGCGAAGCAATTGTTTGCGGAGCATGGTTATCACGGGACGTCAATTCGTGCTATGAATAAGCATATCGGGATCACAGATGGCTTGTTGTATCACTACTTTCCAGGCGGAAAGCAGGAGATATTGGAGACCATTTTCCATGAGGCTCAGCGAGCTCGGATGGAACTGATGGATCAGTTAATTAAAGGTATCCATCCAGGTCAGCCGTTAGAAGAAGCATTATATCTGTTTATTTCAAGATTGGTGGGCACGCTCATCGGGGATCCGGATTTTATGAAAATTATGCTGCGAGATTCGGATAATATCTTATCAGAGGATAAGAATTTCATGTCGCAGTTGATTTTGCAGCGGCACCAAGCGCTAAAGGAAGCTCTGACGAAAAGAGCAGAAGCAGGAGAAATTCGGGAAATGGACTTTGGCTTAGCGGCCAAACAAGTGATTTCCGTAGGCATGATAGCCGTAATTGGACAATTCACAGCTGTGAATATGTTGGAGACGGATATCGATAGTTATTTGAAAAAAATGATCGCTTTCACTGTGTCACTTTGGAGAAAGTGATTTCTTTTTTAATAATTTCGTTCACACAACGTTGAATGAAAAAGAAATACACTCATTATATGAATTTAAGGAGGCATCACTATGAATCATTTTTTTAAACAGAAACACCCGTATATCGCTATTATTGCCGTTTTCCTCGTCATTCTTCTATTGGGTATTGCGCAACTCGGTTCGACGGTGAATCCTACGCCTAAGAATCTTCCCGTATTGCTCGTTCAAATGGATGCGGGTGAGAAGCTTCCAACCGGCCAAGAAATGAATTTCGGCAAGCTCATTCAGGAGAAAATAACGGCTGTCCCAGCTCAAGCTGACACCGTATCACCGCTTAAGTGGAAGACACTTGCTAGTGAACAAGAAGCCATCGATGCGATGGATAGAGAGCAAGCCTACGCAGCGATCATCATTCCGGCAGACTTCAGCCATAAGCTAGCAAGCTTATTATCCCCTGTGCCGCAGGCGTCATCCATAACGGTATATGTGAACCAAGGGATGAATAACACCGCAGCTACGATGGCGAACGGCGTACTGAGCCAGATCCTTAATGGCGTTAACGGTCAAGTAAGAGAGCAACTATTAGCACAAGTTAGTCAAAAAGGCGGCAACCTTACCGTTGACCAAACCAAAGCATTCGCTTCACCGATCGTGGTCACAAGCAAGAACATGAATGCCGTTGGCACGAACAGCGCAAATGGTAACGCACCTGTTGTGTTGACCCAGCTTGCTTGGTTTGGAGCCATGGTGACAACATTGTTACTTTTCATGGCAGCTGGAAAAGCAACGCAAACGGGCTCGCGCTCGCATCGCTTCGGGATTCAAGCTTCCCAATTGCTCAGTGGTGTCGTCATCACCGCGGCTTCTGCTGCCAGTATTCTACTTGTAGCAGGTAAGTGGCTGGGCTTAACGATCCCCAATTATTGGGAGATGGGGTTATTCCTTACTTTTGTCGGTTTCGCCTTCTTCCTGTTGCAAACGGCCGTTGTAAGCTGGCTTGGTTTAAAAGGAGTGCCGCTGTTCGTGCTCGTTTTCTTCTTCGGGGTACCGGTGCTTTCCCTGCCATTAGAATTATTGCCATCATTCAGCCAAGATTGGCTGTACTCGTGGCTGCCGCTTCGTTTCGCTGCGGAAGGACTTCGTGATTTGTTCTACTTCCGTCAGAACTTGAACTTGACCAGTCCGATGTGGACGTTAGGCACGATTGGTGTCGTGGCTATGGTGGTTATTTTCCTGTCCCTGTTAAAAAAGCACGATCAACCTGCAGCTAAAATTGAGGCTTTCCGTTCTATGTAACACAGTCAATCTGTTGTAGATACAACAGAAAAGTGGTTTCGGCAGATAGTCTAGTCGAGCTTCAGACCTGAAAATCACAAAAGGGTCCAACCTGACACCCAGGTTGGAGCCTTTTCGCATTATCGGCTTTCTATGAACATCAACGCAAATCATTATAATGCTGCATCTTCATGAAGTGAATGGTGACAGTAGTCCCCTCGCCAACCGCTCCTGTAATCGACAGATCATGACCCAGCTTTAGCGCCATTTGTTTGGCTAAGTAGAGTCCCATACCGGTAGAGCGGCTGTGTGTTCGGCCATTCACCCCAGTGAAGCCTTTATCGAACACGCGACCGAGATCAGCGGCGTCGATGCCAATCCCCGTATCTTGAATGATCAACCGCTTCTCGGAGTCGGTTTCCTCGGAGCGGAAGGTGATGCTGCCACCATTGTCCGTGTAGGTCAAGGCATTCGCCACGATCTGGCCAATGATGTAGCCCAGCCACTTGCTGTCACTGTTCACGCTTAGGGTAAGCGACTCCATGTCGGGGCGTATCCTTTTGGCGATAAACAGTTTGGCAACCTTCTTGATGCTCTCCTTCACTAGTAGGTTCAAAGACAACTCCGAGATGAAGTAATCTCTGGAAAAGGAGTCAATACGCGAATAGTAGAGTGCTTGTTCGACGTAGCTATCGATCTTGCTAAGCTCGTCTTCGAGCTTGTCTACGAGGTATTCCGCGGTTTTGCCGGCGCGGTTCTCCATAATGAGACGGCTGGCTGCGATGGGCAGCTTCACCTCATGAATCCAAGAGAGGATGTAGTCCTGATGATTGCGGATCTCCGATTGCAGGAGCTGCGTTTCATTCGCTTGATCCTTAGAAAGCTGAGTTAACAGCTGTAGATAGAGCTCTTGCTCGTTGTTTTGAGACTCGGGCAACGCTTCGATGGCCCAATCTTGATGTTGGCTTTTGCCAAGAAACTCACCCAGCTCCTTGTAGAAGGACTTCCGATAGAAGTAGCCAATGGTTATATATAAGGCAGCGAATAGAAAACAGCCTGCATTCGTGTAGGTGATGTTATTAAGGGCGTCCTGCCCTTTGACACTGACAAACATGATCATTGAAATGAATAGCATCGTCACTGCATACATGCCTATGAAATATCGTTTATCCTTTAAATAAGAGAGAAAGCTCATGGGATCATGTACCCTTGCCCTTTCTTGGTTGTGATGTAATCATCGCGTCCAAGTTCTGCTAGCTTTTTGCGCAGGCGGGTAATATTAACGGTTAACGTATTGTCGTCAACGAAGCTCTCATCCTCCCAGAGACCTCGCATCATTTGCTCTCGGCTGACAATTGCGCCTTGATGCTGCATGAGAATAGTGAGGATTTTGAACTCATTGCGGGTAAGCTCAGTTTTCTGATCTCCACAGGCGATGTCACCATCCTTCAGATTTAGGACGACACCATTATGGGCCATTACGTTAGCCGATGTCTCCATGTAGGAGTAGGTTCTGCGCAGCAGGGCATTGATTTTGGCCACGAGGACGTCGGTATAGAAAGGTTTCTGGATAAAATCATCGCCACCCATATTCATGGACATAACCATATCCATTGGCGTATTGCGAGACGAAAGGAAGAGAATCGGTACATTCGAAACATCCCTGATTTGGCGGCACCAATAGAATCCGTCGAACGCCGGTAAATTAATGTCCATCAGCACCAGATGGGGATTTTCGGCCACATAAACGGTGAGAACGGCGTCGAATTGCTCGATGATAATCGTTTCAAACCCCCAGCGGCCCAGTGCTTCAGCCACCGTATCTCGTATCGTTTTATCATCTTCCACAATCATAATTTTCATAGAAAGTTTCATGCCTCCTATAGGGACGAATGAGCCGATTATAACACTTCACCAGAAATCGTAGCATAATCATGACAAAAATGTAAGATACCGCAGAGGCGTTGTAAGTTACTTCGATGGTTGCAGGATCCCGAAGATAGTAGGATAGAGGTATCAGGAATCAAACCATGATATTGGAGGAATAACCGCTATGAAAACGATCGTGGAAGCCAAACAATTAAAGAAAGTATACGGCACCAAAGGCAATGTATTTACGGCGCTGAAAGATATCGATTTGTCCATTACCCAAGGTGAATTCGTCGGCATTATGGGACCTTCTGGATCTGGCAAAACGACGCTGTTGAACCTGTTAGCCACAATCGACCAGCCAACCTCGGGGGAAATCGTTGTCGACGGGATTAGTCTGGTGAAGATGAAGGAGGCAGAGCTGGCGAAATTTCGCCGTGATAAGTTGGGCTTCATTTTTCAGGATTACAATTTGCTCGATACGTTGACTGTGAAAGAGAACATCATTCTCCCGCTTGCCCTAGCAAGAATGAATGTGGCTGAATTGGAGCGCCGCGTAGAGGTGATCAGCAAGAAGTTCGGCATCGATCCGTTGCTAGATAAGTACCCGTACCAAATATCTGGGGGCCAAAAGCAACGAACAGCCGCATGCCGTGCCATCGTGTCGAACCCTAGTCTCGTACTAGCAGATGAGCCGACAGGGGCATTGGATTCGAAGTCTGCGACAGAGTTGCTGGAAAGCTTACAAAGCTTGAACGTGCAGGATAAATCGACGATTCTCATCGTGACACATGATGCTTTTGCAGCTAGCTATTGTACACGCGTAGTATTTATTAAAGATGGTCAATTATTTACGGAGTTAAATAAGGGGACGTCTTCGCGCAAGGAGTTCTTCAACAAAGTCATGGATGTGCTCTCGGTGCTAGGGGGTGGGGCAAGTGACCTTATTTAGTCTGGCTAGAAGGAATGTTATCGGTAATCTGAAAAATTATTTGATCTATTTCATCTCCATGATTTTCAGTGTCGTGATTTATTATACGTTCGTTTCTTTACGTTTCAGTGAGGAGATCGCGGCGAATATGCAGAAATGGGAGGGCATGAAGTCCGTTTTCACGCAAGCTTCCTTGATTCTCATCTTGTTTGTAGCGGTGTTTATTTGGTATTCCAATTCTTTTTTCACCAAAAAGCGGAAGAAGGAAGTAGGCCTATACGCCTTGCTTGGTGTGAGGAAGCGTAAAATTGGTACGATGTTATTTTATGAAAATATGATGATGGGGATAGGCGCGGTTGGCGTGGGGATCATTCTAGGCACGTTACTCTCCAAATTATTCGCCATGATGTTCCTCAAGTTGTTGGATTCAACAGTTGAAGTCAGTTTCAGTATTTCCTCTGAAGCGATTGTCAACACACTGATCGTATTTGCCATCATTATCGTGGTAACTTCCATCCATAGCTATCGCTTGATCTATCGCTTCCAGCTCGTGGATTTGTTCAAGGCAGAGCAAGAGGGGGAGCAGGTTCCGAAGCCATCGGCTTTCTCAGCAGTGTTGGCAGTTGCTCTATTGATTATCGGCTACTGGACGGTGTTTCAGCCTATGACGACTTCTGCTCAAATGGGGCGGAACTTCCTCATTATCTTCGGCACCCTGATCGCCGGCACGTATCTGCTATTCCGGTATGCACTCATTTATATGTTAAAAATCGCCCAAAAGACGAAGTCTCGCTACTATAAGGGGATGAATATGATCTCCACTGCGCAATTGATTTATCGCATTCGAGGGAATACACGGATGTTCACGATGATTGCGCTGCTCAGCGCGCTAACGCTTTGTGCGGTTACGGTAGGATCAAGCGCCTTTTTCACGATCACCAAGGATGCGGAGGAGGAAGCGCCTTTCAGCTACATGCACATTTCACAAGGAGCAAGCTTCGATGGGCAAGTAAGTAGTATGTTGGAGGGGGATCAAGAACATCCAATTGAAGTTAAGCTGGATGTTCCGATTATCCGAGTTTCAGCGGACGTGACGAATTTCTTTTATCATCCATCGAGTCATTCACCGAGTTCCGTTCCCATCAAGCTGGTGTCAGCCTCCATGTACAATCGGACCTCAGAGGTGTTAGCCCGAGAAGGTCAGGTTGTACTCCAGGATCAAGATATCGCAGTTATTCAGCCGAGATATTCGACGTTTACCTTGAATGAAGTGAAGGGAGATACGATTACTTTGGGTGCTCAGGCAGATAAGCAAACGTTAACTGTCCAACAGTTAATTGTAGGAAGAATGCTGCCATGGAGCTTCCCCGATCTCGTCTTCATCGTCAGTGACAACATGTATGCTAAGCTGCTGCCAGGTTTAGAAGAAGTGACATACAAAGGGTATATCGTCAAGAATCAAGGATCTACGAAGTTGACCTCGAATTCCCTTATGAAGCTGAAGACAGATCAGAACGGGATGTCTACCTACTACTATCAATATCGCCAAAACATGGAGGGGGCAGGCTTGGATATATTCACGCTGGGCTTCTTAGGGCTTGTCTTCCTGGCTGCGACTGGATGTATGATTTACTTCAAACAGCTAACGGATGCGAACGAAGATAAAGCGCGCTATGCGATGCTGCGCAAGATCGGTGTAAGCCATAAAGAAATTAGGACGACGATTGCCAAGCAGACCCTGTTCGTGTTCATGTTGCCTCTTCTGCTAGGTGTTATGCACAGCATCATGGTTCTTAAAGCCTTGACGACAATCCAGCTCATTAGCGGAGAGATCTTCATCCCGGTGATGATAACGACGATCCTTTATGCAGCTATTTATTTCTGCTACTTCGTGCTATGTCTCGGAGCCTCGAATCGTATTGTCAGCAGGTAAAATGGTGAAGGTGACGCCATTCCATGCATTCTTAGCCCCAACGCTCATCCCGTGATGATCCATAATTTGTTTCACGATGGCTAGGCCGAGTCCGAACTGCCCCTTGCCGCCGGTGCGGAAAGGCTCAAACAGATTATCCGCAATCTCTTGATCTAGGAGCGGGCCATCGTTACTCATCCCAATTTCAAAATGAGGAGCGGGGCTCATGCGGATCCGAATACAAGATTCGGCATAGCGAAGCTGATTATCGAGCATGTTTTCCAAAGCGATCTTCCACTGTTCCTGATCTCCGAGGAGCGTATGAGGTGCTATGTTCAGCTCCCACGTGATCTCAGGGCGCTTATAGCGAAGTCGTTCAACAACATCTTCAATAACCGCTTTGATGTCAAAAGCATGAAAAGGCTTCTCTTTGGCCGTAAAATAATTCAATTTGTTCAACAGTAACAGATCGCGGATGCGCTTCTCCAGGCGTTCGCCTTCTTTCATAATGACGCCTAAACTGGCACTTAATGTGCCTTTCGGAAAAACACCGTCTTGAATGGATTGCGCATAACTGCGGATCACCATGACCGGTGTTTTTAGTTCGTGCGACGTATGCTGCAAGAAGAATTGCTGCGCACGATCTTGCTTCACAAGCCGCTGCCGCATCCCTTCAATGGCTTTGCCTAGGCGGCCAATCTCATCTTTGCGGCGGCCCGTATCGATGGGCTCATGCCAATCGCGCTCGGCCATGCGTCCCACATGGCGTTCCATCTGAACGAGTGGACGCGTGAAATAGCGAGCCAGCAATAAGCAGGGGAGCCAGCTGACCACGATAAGGCCAACCATCAATAGGATCAATCGGAAGAACATCGACATGATGAGATCGTTGCGGTAGTTGCCCCAAGCGTAGGAGACGATAAAGTTGGGTGCTCCATGGACGACCTCTTTGCGGATGACATAAAAGATACTGTTATTATCGATACTGCGTGTATACTTGGCAACGGGTTGCAGCTGGGCCAAAGCATCCTTCTCCATGGCCGCCATGAACGGTTCTGTGCTGGAGGCTGTTGCCTCGATCGCTTGTGCGGCTTGTGCTCCGTTAATCATAAAATGACGAATAGACGGGCCAGCTAGTGTGGTCGCCTGAAAAGGCAAGGTGAGCTGCGTGGCCAGCATGGAGGGATCAATCGCTACGCCAGCTTCCGTAAGAGTCCTAGTGGGAGCTGATTCCCCTCTGACTACGCCAACTCCATAAATATCTTGTGCTTTCTGTGTCACCACCACCCGGCTCTCTAGCAGTGGAGTGGAACTCGTCATAATGTCAACGGGTTGAGGGGTCATAGGGAAAGCGAAAACAGGACTCGTTACCGTCTGTGCTGCCTCTACTTGTAGACCACTTTGGGTATCCATCAAAATATCATAGAGCTGCTCCGTGAAAAAGCCTTTTAGCGTCCAAGGCAATAGCACGGCAAGCAGTGTAAAAATGAACAATGTCAGCGCGGCGAAGGCTCCCCATAATTTCATGGCGAGCGGCCACTGGCCTAGTCGAAGACTCATGCTTTCACCATCCTATACCCGTATCCGTATACGGTTTCTAAGCGCATGTCTGGCAGCTTGCGGCGCAGTCTGCGTACTAAATCATCGACAACACGATCAGTACCGAAGTAGTCGATGCCCCATACCGAGCGCAAAACTTGCTCGCGTTCGAGGACTTGCCCTTGGTTTTGAACGAAATAGAGCAGCAGCTCAAATTCTTTCGAAGTCAGATCGAGCGTTGTGCCATTGCGATCGATTACGGTGCGAGCGGGCTCGTCGATCGTATAGGTAGCTAACGTAGTGAGCTGCGCACGGCGCTCCATGGAAGCGGTCAGCGGGCTGTTCCCTTGGCGCGCATATACGCGTTCTAGCAGCTTGCGACAGCGGATGACTAGCTCGCGTGGTAGAAATGGCTTCGCCAAATAGTCGTCGCTCCCAAGCTCAAGACCAATAATGCGATCGATATCGGCATCGCGGGCTGAGATGAAGATCACAGGCTGTGACGGCTGATCGGCTTTAATCTCTCGGATGAGCTGGAAGCCATCCACGCCAGGCAGCATAATATCGAGGACCCACAAGTCCGGCCGTTCCGAGATTGCCTCTCTAGCTGAGGTTCCATCGGGGAACGAACGCACCTGCCACCCCTCTTTCTCCAAATAGGCCGCTAGCACGCCTCTTAAATGTTCTTCATCTTCGACTAAATAGATACTATACATCGTATATCACGCCTTCCATGCCTTCATAACATGAGGAAAAGTGGAGCCGAATCGCAGGATATGCGATCGGATCCACCTTACTTGCCATTTATTTGTTCTCAGCTTCTGTTGCTTGCTGCTCTTTGATTTTCGTAGTCATTTCACGCATGTCTTCGGTTCCCTTTACAAAATCCTTCCATACATCTGGCAAGATCGCACGGATTGCTTCTGCATCATCCGCTTCTACCGCCTCTGCTAATTTTTGTTGAAGTTTCATGCTCTCAGATTCTACAGGCTTAGCTATCATTATATCACTCGCAACTCCAGCCTCAACTGGAAGAACACGGGTAATCTGCTCTGGAAGTGTTCCATCGGACTTCGTTAAGCTTGTAATGAATCCTTTAGTAGGATGAGCTACCCCTTCAGGAAGGTCTTTGATCTCTGCAGCTGTGAGAGTAGGTAATAGAGGTAAAGCTTCAATGGCTTCTCCACCTTCAAATGAAGTAACGAAAGCAGCACCTTCAGCAGGGAATACTTGTACGGCGCCTTCAGCAGCATCTTTACTTGCAATGGTTACTGTCTTAGCGAAAGCAGACTTAGGCATATCTGCTTCTACTTGCTTGCGATCGTCGAGTGCCTTCTTCCAGTCAGCGAGGGTATCCGGTGCGTATGTAGTGACAAGAAGCTTCAAATAGTTGCGCTCATGAGCAGGTTGATTAAGCAAGCCTACACTCGAAGATCGGAAGTGAAGAGCTGGCGCTGATCCAACAGCCTTTACCATTTGAATGGCTGGAGCAGTTTTCGTGTCCGTAGTTGTATCTGCCGCAGATGCACTTACAGCACCGAATGCGATGGTTGTCATGATAGCTAGCAGGCTCGTTTGAACGGCGCGTTTTTTCCATGTTGTTTTCATAATGTGAAAACTCCTTTCGATTGGTACAGCGTGGAAGGGATGGTTGATTTCCCTTACACCCTTACTGTACCGAAAGATTATGGACATCCTATCGCAACAATATGGGAAATTGTGTGATGGAACGCATAATACCACTATAAAGAAACAGGCTTCTGGGGGATTCCAAGCCGCTTGACATGACTACATTACGCGGTATACTATTAAGTATATCCTTAATTAAGGAGTTGCTTAATTGAAGGCAAACGACACACTCAGTATCATCTTCGCTGCGCTTGCCGATCCGACCCGCCGAAACATCCTATCTAGGCTGTCACAGGGGGCCGCAACAGTCGGGGAGGTCGCTGAACACTTCAAGATAAGCGCACCCGCGATCTCCCAACACCTCAAAGTGTTGGAGCGAGCAGGACTGATCGAACGCACAACAAAAGCCCAATGGCGGACCCTGTCGATCCGCACCAAGCCTCTTGATGAGGCATCGGCCTGGGTCGAGAAGCACCGCCGCGAGTGGAACCAGCACTTCGACGCACTGGAAGAGCACCTCAAGTCCATGATCACAAAGGAGGAACAATGAACATGACCACATCTGCACCGGAGTTCACGATTACCCGTATTCTGAATGCCCGTCCCGAAATTGTTTGGCGCGCTTGGACCGAGAAGAAGGAACTTGCCGCCTGGCTGCCTTCAACACCTGTAGAGACGATCTCCTTCGACGTCCGCGAAGGCGGACGCTACCGTTACACAATGGTCAATAAGGAGACTGGCCAGGAGTTTCACACTGGAGGCGTGTTCCTTGACGTCATCCCATTCGAAAGGCTTGTCTTCACCTGGGGTTATCCCGATGCTCCGATCGAGGAGTCACCTGTCGTGACCCTAACCCTCACGGCACAGGACGATCGCACTGAGATGATCTTCCACCTAAGCGGATTCGCTGGTCACCCTGGCGATCAATTTGTGTACGACGGTTGGTCTAGTACGCTCGACAATCTGGAGGCGCTCCTGCACGACCAGTCAAAGTAGACGAAACGGAAAACCAATAGTTCAATATCAGGGAGCAGTTTGCCGAATGGCAGCTGCTCCTTTCTCATTTATTTAGCTGCAAGATAGGATAAAATTAATGAGAAATGGGAAAATTATGTACCTCGCGGATTTGCGGAATTGAGTACGAAGATTGTTGAAGCGGAGTGAGTAGGAGTGTCTCATAATACATTTTGGTATGCGGGATTGAGTGTAGTATTCTTGATTGTACTTGCCTTTGTGTTTTACAAACAAAGAAACATGCATACTTTATTCCAGTTTCTAGTACTAGTCGAAATTGCGTACCTCATTGAAGCCGTAATCTATATTTTCATGGGAAGCTATCTGTATCACCCGAAAATCATCAAATACAATTCATATTATGATAGCCATATGGGTGCATTAACTTCAAATTTGATTGCAGTTCCTGTGGTGGCAACCATCATCTCCATATTTCAGCTTAACTGGGTTTGGATTATTGTAGCTACAGTATTGCTTGCGGGGATCGAATGGTTATTCGTGAAGCTTCAAATTTATACCCTGCATTGGTGGCGAATTGAATATACGTTTATAGGTCTTTTAATGTATTTTCCATTTTCAAAAATAATTTATCGCCGGATTCTAAATGCCTTAGATGGTTTTCTACATTCCGTTTTTTTATTTTTATGCATTGCACCTATAGCAGGTACGTTGCATTTTCTCCCTATAATGTTTTTCTCAAACAGGATTTATCGACCTGGCTGGTATGAAAATCAGTCGTATGACACAAGTGCTTTCTCCGTTGTGTATTACATAGGCATTTGTATCATATTGGTTGTTTTAGTGAAGATGTTTCGGATAAAAAAATGGTTGAAAATTGTATTAACAGTGGCGGTTGCATTAACAGTGACATATTCCCTAAAAAAAGTAGGGATTTTGTTTAGCGTTGTTTGGTGGGACTCATGGTATTATATCTTGTCTCCCCTAGTTCTTTTATTCATCGCTGAGGCGTTCAGCGAACGTTTATATAGAGGTCGATTCACGAATAAATAGGAAAACAAAACGGGATCTGCAGCTGCGGATCCCGTTTTTCATGGTGCGTGATTATTCAGTTTAGTGGAACTTTGAAATACCACATTAGTACTACGATAATTATTAATGATAATAAGTAGGCACGTAGTGGTTTAATATGATGAAGTCTTAGCATAGGGAACATCATGACATCAAACATCACTGAGTGCCAAAAAGTCCAGCCATTATCGTATGAGATTCTACCAAAGATCTGTAAAGCTAATTCGACAATTGAATAAATAAATACCCATTTGAATAAGTAGACAAGCTCCTTTAACTTAGTTGTTGTTGGATAGCTTGAGAGGAACAAAAGAACGCTTAGGGGCATTGTTATTACTGCATATACAATGACCGTTATCCGATGATTATAAAGAAAGTCGGGATGAAAAACCCACAAATGAAAGTCCTTGGTTAGATATTCATACAAAAGACCACCAGCCATTATAAAGAGCATAGTTGAGTGATACTTGTACCAGTTCTTCCAATCTGCCCAACGCCAAACTGAATAAATAGTAAATAAAGCTATGACAACATGCATAAAAATTGACCACCTTCGTATCTTATACAACATATCACATGCTGTAAGCTTTATTTTACCCACAATCTTATGTTTAATCCAAATTATGGATAAAATAAGTTCGGCATTGAATAACAAGAAGTAGAGTGCACCCCTTTGATAACTCGAAGTGGTGTTTTTTCATGGTAATAACAGTGCAAACGATTGGGTAAGCCATACTTTATTGATGATTTATGGAAATATGGGAATAGTATCAATAAATTGAATCATTTAGTGAGGGAAGTATGGAAGACGTTAAAATATCCGTCCGCCAGTTTGCAGTACTTGTCATGATATTTACGATTGGGACTACAATTCTGGTTATTCCATCGGGGCTTGCTGTGGATGCCAAACAGGATGCATGGCTCGCGGCTTTAATTGGAGTTGGACTAAATTTGATAGTCGTATGTTTATACAACAAGGTTGGAGATTATTTTCCAAACATGAGTCTTACTACATATAACGAAATATTGTTTGGGAAATGGTTGGGGAAGCTGTTCTCTCTCGTATTTATTTCCTTTGCATTTGTTGGTGCCACTACGGTCTTGTTTTATATGGGGAATTTTGTGAATACACAAGTTATGCCTGATACACCTATTCAAGCGATCAATCTTATTTTTGGCATCGTTGTTGTGATGGGTGTACGAATTGGACTTGAAGCGATAGTCCGTGCGGCAGAGATTTTTTTTCCATGGATCATTTTATTATTTACTATTTTGGTCATATGTCTCGTACCGGAGATTAAATTTGAATTGTTGCAGCCTATGTTCACTGTGGGATGTAAACCTCTGATCAAAGCGGTCTTGTCGGTTGCTGGTACGTCTTCACTTCCTTTTATCGTGTTGTTCATGGTGTTTCCGGTTCATGTCAACCACAATCAAAAAGCAAAAAAAGCTTTCCTGATTGCCACCTTATTAGGCGGACTTTTTTTCGTAGTCATCACCTTTTTATGCATAGCCGTATTAGGACCTAACGTAACAGAAAGTCATATGTTTCCAAGCTATGTGTTAGCTAAACAGATCAACATTGGAAATTTATTGGAACGTGTTGAAATCCTAATTGCAGGGATTTGGTTTCTAACGGTTTATTTTAAGACAACTTTTTATTTTTATGGTTTTGTTATGGGGCTAGCTCAAATATTGAATATGAAAGATTATCGGCCGCTCGTTTTACCCCTAGGAATGATTCTGATTGTTTATTCACTTGTCGTTTATCCCAATGTTGCTTATATGGCAGAGTTCGATTCCAAAACGTTTATCCCCTACGTGATAACGATAGGGCTAGTGTATCCACTACTCATAATGGGGGTTGGAGCAATCCGAAAGCCAATGTCAAAGAATAAGAATACTTGAGTAGGAGGGAATCTCGTTAATCATGAATTTCATCGAGAGAATTTTTCGGAATAATAAGAGACGCGCAGTTGAAGCAATGCCCGATCCGAGTAGTTCGTCGTTCTCAACAGAATCACTTGAGCTGTCGCTTGAACTTAACATGGACAGAGTCAAGAAAGCCTTTGGAAGTAGTAACGATATCATTACGCAAACCATCCATTTGAATGGCGCGGACTCCATGCAAATTGGATTTGTTTATATAAATGGATTAATTAATCCCAGTTCTATTCAATCCCTGCTCACTGAAAATCTAAAGGTTGATTCGAGTGAATTCCCGCTGAATGCGTTAAGAAATTCAATGAGTACACTCGGTCAAGTTCGCGAAATTCCTGATTTTGAAACCTTATATCAAGCTATTTTGGCGGGATTAACGGTTATTTTACTGGATGGGTGGGGGCAGGGGTTAGCGGCGAACACACAAGGTGGAGAGCATCGTGCCGTTGAGGAACCGACCACACAATCTGTTGTAAGAGGACCACGGGAAGGGTTTACAGAGCTATTAAGCACCAACACTGCACTCGTCAGACGGAAAATAAAAGATCCCGACCTATGGATGGAATCCATGACCATCGGGCGTAAGAGCAAAACAGAAGTAGCCATCATGTATATGAATGGCATTGTGAATGACAAGTTGGTGGAGGAAGCTAGAATTCGGCTTGGACGTATCGATATCGATGCGATATTTGAAAGTGGTAATGTCGAAGAGCTGATCCAAGACGAAACCTACTCACCGTTCCCTACCCTGTACAATACAGAACGCCCTGATGTTGTTGCTGCAGGCTTAATGGAAGGGCGCATTGCTATTCTTGTCGATGGCACTCCCTTTGTGCTGATGGCGCCTGCTCTATTTATCCAATTTTATCAATCTGCAGAAGATTATTACCAACGGGCGGATTTCGCAACACTGCTTCGATTTCTTCGTTATGCCTGTTTTTTCATATCTTTGTTGGCTCCATCCTTATATATTGCTATAACCACCTTTCACCAAGAATTGCTGCCATCCTCCTTACTAATCAGTTTAGCTGCTCAAAGAGAAGGGATTCCTTTCCCAGCTTTTATCGAAGCTGCTGTTATGGAAATAACTTTCGAAATCCTTCGAGAAGCTGGTGTGAGGTTGCCGAAGACCGTCGGACAAGCGGTTTCAATTGTAGGGGCCTTAGTCATTGGTCAAGCCGCAGTAGAAGCAGGTTTGGTGTCTCCTGCGATGGTTATTATAGTGGCCATCACGGCCATTTCCAATTTTGTTATTCCTTCCTTTAATATGGGGATTACGATTCGGATTTTGAGATTTCTATTAATGCTAATCGCAGCTTCTTTTGGATTATTTGGTGTAACCGTGGGGCTTATCGCTATCGTTATTCATTTGAGTAGTTTAAGGTCCTTCGGAATTCCGTACATGTCTCCAATGGCACCTTTTATCTTATCGGATCAGAAAGATACGATTTTTCGGTTACCACAATGGGCATTAACTACAAGGCCTAGGCTCATTAGTCAAAAAAACAACATTCGAGAAAAAAATGCCTCTTCGAATAAGCCTGATAACAGGCGATAGATAAGGAGTCATCGGGAATGCGAAGAAATGTCATGGTGCTCGTTGCCTTGTTCGTCACGATTGGATTACTCACGGGATGTTGGAGCCGGCGCGAGCTGAATGACCTCGCTATTTCGGTTGGAATGGGTTTTGATAAAAAAGATGATCAAGTGCAGGTAACGATTCAAATTGTTAACCCTGGTGAAGTGGCTTCCAAAAGAGGCGGGGGTGGATTAACTACACCCGTAAGTACCTTTAAAGCTACCTCCAAAACCATATTTGAATCTTTAAGAAAAATCACCACACAAAGTCCAAGAAAGGTGTACTCTTCCCATCTTCGGATGCTTGTGATTAGTGAAGAATTGGCGAGAGAAGGGATTACACCGATTCTGGATGGGATTTCAAGAAATCATGAAATGCGATCTGATTTCTATATCGTCATCGCTAGAGGAACAACAGCGGAGAATGTATTGAAAATACTTACGCCGATCGAGAAAATCCCCTCCAATAAATTGTTTACCACGTTAGAGATGTCCGAAAAGATTTGGGCGCCTACGGTAAAAGTAAAATTAGACAAATTAATTTCAGATCTGCAAACAGAGGGGAAAGATCCAGTATTAACCGGTATATTAATCAAGGGGAATCCGAATAAAGGGGATGAGAAGAGTAATCTGAATCAAACAGATCCTCCTACATCCTTAGAATATTCGGGATTAGCGATCTTTGAAAAAGACAAACTTGTTGGTTGGCTTACTGAGAAAGAAAGCAAAGGCTACAATTATATTGTAGACAATGTTAAAAGTACGATCGGACATATAGAATGCCCAACAGGCGGCATTATTGCAGAAGAAATCGTGCGAACTAAAACCAAAATGAAAGGTAAAGTGGTTAACGGCAAACCGCAGATCATTGTTGATGTTTTTCTCGAGGATAATGTGGGTGAAGTCCAATGCAAGATCGATCTGCTCGATCCGGCAAACATCAAGGAACTGGAGGAAATAGCTCAAAATAAGACGAAAGCCATAATCGAGGCCACCATTCAAAAGGCGAAAAAATACAATGTCGATATTTTCGGCTTTGGCGAAGCGATATATCGAGCGGATCCGAAGTATTGGAATAAAAACAAAGATAGTTGGAAGGAACAATTTGCAGATTTACCTGTACATGTGAAAACAGAAGTGAAAATTCGTCGTCTGGGCACTGTAAGTGATTCCCTGGTACAAAAAACAAAGGAATGATCAAAATGTGGGCTATTGCAGCGATACTTCTGGCCTCTGCAGTTATCGCAATGCTGGAGCTTCCATCGCTTATGAAAAAAAGGTTGTATAAAGAATTCGGTATTGTTTGTAGTTTAATATTGCTAGGTACAATACTAAGTATTGCGCAAAGTATGCATATGAACGTGCCCAATCCTTTAGATCTCATTACCTTTGTTTTTCAACCTTGTAGCGATTTCATCAACGGGTTATTACAATGAAATTGCTACATACGAGAGGAGGCACAACAGAGATATGGGAAAAAGTATAATTGGCATCCGGCAATTTACCATTCTCGTCATACTATTCACAGTTGGGAGCTCCATACTAATAACCCCCTCTGGTCTCGCAGCGGAAGCCAAGGAAAACGCATGGATAGCCGCCATTCTGTCAGTGTGTATGGGTTTGCTGACCGTCTTTCTCTATCAAGTATTGGTTAGACAATTTCCTAACCAAACATTGGTACAGATGTCCGAGGCGGTATTTGGCATTTGGATAGGCAAAATCATTTCTTTGCTTTATTTCTGTTTCTTCTTCCTCCTTGCAGCACTTGTATTACGGAATATCGGTGACTTTGTAGTAACGCAGGTTCTCCCAGATACCCCGCTTCAATTTATACTTATGATCTTTCTCGCAGTTGTAATTATGGCAAGTTGGCATGGTATTGAAACTATTGCACGTACGGGGGAGATTTTTTTTCCATGGGTGATGATATTCTTTTTTGCTATGGTGCTATTTCTGGCACCGCAATTCCGACTGGTTCAACTTAAACCTTTTCTCGGCGAAGGCATAATTCCTGTCATCAGAGCCAGTTTGCCTTTTACAGGAACCCCCTTTATGGAGCTTATCGTATTATTGATGGTTATGCCTTTTGTGAACAATGTAAAAGGGGCAAATAAAGCGTTTTTCGTGGGTACGGTGATCGCGGGAATAATATTAGTTATGATAACCTTGATTTCGATTCTTGTTCTAGGTGCAGGTATAACCGCAAAAAACTTGTATCCAAGCTATAGTTTAGCGAAAATGATCAGTATTGGACGATTTTTGGAAAGATTAGAAGTCATCATGGCAGGGATCTGGTTTATTACGATCTTTTTTAAACTTACGATTTGTTTCTACGCGTCAGTCCTTAGTTTCGCTCAAGTTGTCAAAATGGAAGAAATGCGTCCCCTCTATTTCCCTTTTGGGATGATTTTAATTGTGTTATCTATCCTCTCATTCCCAAACGAAAGCTACTTCCTTAATTTCGTTTCAAAAATATGGTTTCCCTATGCAGGCACATTTGGATTACTACTACCTATTTGTATGATTGGTGTATCACTCTTTCGAAAGGGAGAAAAAAAATGACCCACAGCAACGGGCTGTGGGTCTAAGTTTATATTTTAAAGGGGGGTTGGTCTTTATTATAGGCAAGTTACATTAAAACAACATGAAAGTTAGATTTCATTTTCATTACAAATTTGTCAGTGGTAAAATAAGTTGGAAAGCCAAGCAAAAGCTTGCGCTGGGAAGCGGGGTATTTTCCAATTGAAGCATTATTCCATGAGGTCACATTTAACCATTACGTTTGCCCTAATGGCCTTGATTCCGATCCTGATTCTAGGCGGATTCCAGGTTTCTCAAATTAAGCATATTACACAGGAAACGAACCAAAACCAGCGGCAAACAACATATCGTCTCGGAGACGCGGTAGAAGCGTATATGTCCTATCATCGCAATGCAGTTGAAACCTTAGCGGCTACGATCTCGGCTTCGGATGCGGCTTTTCGCAATCGGGAGAGCCTGACTTTGAAGCTGCAATCGCTCCAAGAGAATTTGGAGGGGTTCGCAGGCATTTATGTGGTCGATGATACAGGAACGATCAAAGCGACACATCAAATGTCGACGAATCTAATTGGTGTTGATGTTAACGATCGGGATTACACGGCACGTGTGAAGGCTGGTCAGAAAGCCATTATTTCTTCGTTATTCAAAGGTCCTGAGAGCTTGAACCAACCAGCGCTAGCTATTGCTGTACCGATTTACAAAGGGGGCAAACAAGTGGACGGCTTCGTATTAGCTGTGCTTGAACTAGCCCCGATTAAGACCCTTGTTACCAAATACGATTATGGGACAGAGGCGTATCCTGTTGTGTTAGATCATGCAGGCAAGCCCATTTATCATCCCAATGCGGCGCTAACGGAGTCCATGACGGATTTATCCAAGGAGCCAGTCGTTCAGGATGCTAAAATGATAAAACAAGGCGAAGGCACCTATACATTAAGCACCGCATCACATAAAGAACTCATTACTTATAAACTGATCCCAGACTTAAACCTCATCGTATGGGTAAGCAGGTCGACTGCGGCAGTCAACGCAGCATTCACGGAATCTTTACGGATTACACTGCTGTTGTTAGTGTTCACACTCATTTTAACCATGCTGCTCGGTAGTCTGTTAGCCAAAAGATTAAACGGCACGATCCATGCCTTAGTCGGCTATACCCAGCGATTAGCTGGAGGATCGTTCGCCCAGCCTGACCAGAAGGTCGTGCCGCGCGGAGCGCCTTCGGAGCTGCATCAGCTTGCGGAGCATTTCTTCCGCATGGCAGCGCAGATCAAGGAAAACCAACGCGCCTTACTGCAGCTGAACAGCGAGCTTGAGCATCGCGTGGAGGAGCGAACACAGCGATTGCAGGACGAGCATGCGACGTTGAATGCGGTCTTAGAAAGCATGTCTGATGCGATTGTGCTCATTGATGTGCAGCATAATGTGCTGTATGCAAATCACCAGATGGCGGAAAGCTTCGCGATTCCGATGGGGGAACTAGCCCATATGCCAGAAGCTGATTTATTTGAGCGAATCGCCGAACTTCTGACGGAAGATCAGGACGAGCTCCAGTTGCGTAAGTTGACGGCGGAACCCAGGGTGCAGAGCGCTTTAACGGTGAAAACAGAGCAAGGCAAGCCGCGATTTATGATGGTATCCGCGTTTCAGGTTGCGCGGGAGGGGCGGGTATTTGGCCGCGGTTATGTGTGGCGTGACAGAACGAAGGAGCATGAAATCGATGCGCTTAAGAACGATCTTATCTCACTAGCTTCCCATGAATTCAAAACTCCGATCACGAGTATCCGCGGTGGTGTGGAAACATTGCTGCGCAGGGATGCTCACTGGGAAGAGGACTTTAAGCTCGAGCTGCTTGAAGGCATTCATGAGGATATCGGACGTATCCAAGATCTTATTGACGAGTGGCTGGATATATCCAAAATAGAATCGGGAGCGATGGGGATTCACGCGCAACCGTTGAAGCTAGCCGCCGTTATTGAAAGCGCAAGACATAGACTGCCTGAAGATATCAGCGCTGCGCGGCTGCAGTTCGAGGTTGAGCTGCCTGGACATACGCCGCTTGTTTTTGCAGATAAGCTCCGTATGGAACAGGTGTTCTTAAATTTGTTTATCAATGCGATTCGATATAACGAGCGGGAACCGCTCATTAGGGTGACTACGCACGCGGATGAGGAGTTTGTTTACGTTTACGTGCAGGATAACGGAATCGGTATTGCCAAAGAACATTTAGCTAAATTATTCGATCGCTTCTATCGCGTGGATGTATCGTCCAGCCGTCAAACCGGGGGTACGGGTCTCGGATTGGCGATTTGCAAAGGAATTATGGAAGCCCATGGCGGGACTATTCAGGTTGAAAGCCAGCTGGGTGAGGGGAGCCGATTCCAACTAACAATTCCGCGGTTTAATGGGGGAGATGAGCTAGCATGAGCACAAAAAAAATCATGATCGTCGACGATGAGCCCAAAATCATTCGTTTCATCGCGGCGAATTTGAAATCCTTAGGCTTCGAAACGGTGGCCTGTCAAAGCGGGACGGAGGCGCTGGAAAAGGTAGAAGCGGCTAATCCAGATTTGATTTTGCTGGATCTCATGATGCCAGGGATGGATGGCTTCGAAGTATTACGCAGACTGCGCACCTATTCGAGTGTGCCTGTTATTATGCTAACCGCAAGGAGCAATGGTGCGGATAAAGTACAAGGGTTGAACCTCGGTGCGGATGACTATTTGACCAAGCCGTTCTCGTTGGACGAACTGTTCGCCAGAGTCAATGCCGTACTGCGCCGCTTGGATGGCCGCATGCCTGCACCATCTACGGTGAGCGAATTGACTGTTGGACCCGTTAACGTTAACTTAGCTCAGCGCCGGATACGCATAGACTCAGCGGAAGTGAAATTTACGGAGACGGAGTATAATCTGTTCGTGCTTCTCTTGCAGCATGAAGGTAAAGTCATGACACATGAGCAGTTGTTGAGCGAGATTTGGGGAAGTGAGTACCGCGACGAGGTGGAATATTTGCGTGTTACGATCGCGCGAATACGGCAAAAGCTGAAGGCCCACACCGAAGGGCAGGAACTGATTGTGACCTACCCTGGTGTTGGTTATATGGCGAAGGGGGATTGATCAGTTGAGTCTAGTTGCTCGTCAAGAGCTGCACATCAAGAGGGTAATCGGGCAGCTCGAATTCACGTGTCGTGCCTGTTGACAGGTCGACTACCGTCATGCCATTCCAGCCGGTATCCGCATAAGTGACGCCTCCTGTGAGATAGGCATAGCGACCATCGGCGCTGGTGGCGACCATTTGGTGCATGCGGGCTAACGGAAAGATCTTCTCCGTATAGGTGTTCACATCGAGTATGGTCAGATTAGGTTTACCTGTCGCGCTGCCAGCTGAACCGATGCCAACGATCAGCAATTGCTTGCCGTCCGGGGTTAGCGTGACACCCTCCTGATGGGTGTTGCCCGTCAGAGGTTCGGTCGTGTAGCTGCCGCTCTTCGGGTCAAGTACCACAAGACCGCGTCCTTGGTAAGGCAGAAGTAAGCGGCCATCTGCGCGGACAGCGGCGTAGTGCGGCTTCTCGAAGCCGCCTTTGCCAAAAGGTGCAGCCTCTAACGTACGGCCTTTGAGGTTAAAAGGATCGACAGCCGTCACTGTGTAACCGTCGTGGTCAATACTGTACACTTCGCGGCCGTCTAGGCTAGTCACCACATCAAAAGGCCGAACGCCGACAGGGACACTCCCTGTCATCGTGAGCTTTTCCGTATCCAGGATTTCTAGTTGACTCTTGCCGCCGTCGAGATAAACCCCGACATATACGAATTTGCCATCTGGCGATACCGCAATCCCCATACCTCCCGAGCGGTATTCACCAAAACGCGGTTTGCCTACATTAGCCTGATAAGGGACAAGCGCAAGCCGTGTGCGGAGCTTCGTATCGATGACGGCTACACCTTCAGCTGTCGAGACATAAGCCCGATGACTCGGCCCTTCTGCAATCGCAAAAGGAGCTTTACCTACGACAAGCTTCTCCATCTTGCCAGAAGCGGGATCAAGGAATGACAAATAGTCACTTTTGGAATGTGTCACCATTAGGGTTGTAGGCGTAGCTGCTGAAGGTGAAGGGCTCGCAGTCGCAGTTGATGAACTTGTCGCTGGTATTTGCGTTGCAGGTGCTGCGGTAGGAGATGGCGTTGATGTCTTCGTCGGGCTGATGCTGTTGACGGGTGTGGGCTGTTGGCTGCCACAGCCAACTAAGACAAGAAGAAGTGTGAGCGGTGTTAAACGTACGAAGAGAGATTTATGTGTGAATACCATATCGATGGTCACCTCTGGAGTTAGAATAGTAGAAGCTAAGGAAACAGTACTTGTGGATAAGTTTAGCAAACAAAGGTAAGGAAGAGAACCTGATCACAGGTCATCTTCCTTATCTTTTTGTCATTCAATTGTACAGGTTACACTTACTTATTCAAGTTTAAAGTGACACCGGAAGCTGTAGCCCATGCACCCACTGGCGCAACTGTGTACGTTGTACCTGGCACCAACTGAGCATTATTAAGAAGCGCGAACGTACCAACGGCACCTTTGCGTGTCGTTAAGCTGTATTCAGCAGTCAAAACTGTGCCATCAGCAGCAGTTAGGGATACGCGGCGCGAAACGAAGATTTCATCCTTCGGATCTTGCGTTAGCGTAACTGCAATCGTCTTCGCATCTACGGCGGAAGCGGATTGAAGCTGGAGCGGAGCGATTTCTTTTGCCGTAAAAGTAGGGTTCGTAAGTGTCGCCCAATCTGCGGAAACTGTATAGGTCACACCAGGGTGGAAAGTCTCTCCGTTAGGCAAAATGAACTTAGGTGCTTGGCGACCATCGGTTGCTTGCGTGAATGGCAAGTAATTAGCCGTCATTGTTGCACCACCCTCAGGAGTGATTTGAACCTGGCGATTGCGCATGGAAGATAGGATTTGGTAGGTCGTGCCGTTGTAACGATTATTAGCGTCAACGATAAATGAACCAGGACGGCCCTTGCTGTAAGCGGCGATGACATAACCATAATCCGCAACACCGTTAGCTAGATGGGATTCAACTTCAAATAGATCATTGGCAACCTGAGCTGTGGAATCCAAACGGATTTTCTCTGTGCTAGCTGTGAAAGTTACAGCAGGTTGACCTTTATAAGTCAGCGAGTATGTCGTGCCTGCTTTCTGTGTTGGAACTGGAACAATGTATGTGGATACAGCGCCTGTTTTTAAGCGCGGCACGTTATTGATGGCAAGACCATTGTCAAAAACAAAGTTTTTGGACGCAGGCTCCAGCTCTAATTCAGCAGTAGGAATCGGTGCTGAGAAGGTCACCTGTAGGGAAATAGCATTCAAAACTTCCAGCTTCGTCACACGAACAGGAGCCACTTGCTGGGCTTGGGTAAGAAGCAAGGCAGCTTGACCGCGGGTTACTTGGCTGCTTAATGATGCATAGCTTGGCAACTGACGGATCGTTGCAGTGTCTACCTGAAGCACGGTCGCAATGATGCTGCTCAACTGCTCGGCTGTGATCGTTTGCGCCCCAGCGAATTGCTGGCCGGTCACGCTACTCATAGCGCCTAGTGCCTGAAGGGAAATGGCATAGTTATAGTACCAATCTTTTGAAGTCACATCTTGAAAAGGACTAGCTGTCGTTGCATCCACAGAAGTGTTTACGTGGAAAGCGAGGGCTACCATTTTGGCAATCTCACTGCGAGTGACGGCTTGATTAGGCTTGAAAGTATTGTTTTCATAGCCAGATAGCACCTGCTGCTGGGCTAATTGCTCAATCGCCGTCTGGATTTGTGCAATACTTGCGGAATCCGTGAAAGGATTTGCTGCTAGGGCATGGTAAGGAAAAAGGGCGGATAAACCGACAGTTGCTGAAATCGTGAGAGCGGCTAGAACTTTTTGTTTATTTTTCATCGAGAAACACTCCTCAAGTGGATTGGATTTGTTTGTTGCGCTGTTGTCTACAGGACTAAGCTTACGCCTTCGCGCATAACAATCGCATAAAAATGAGGGGCGAGACATTACAATTTCGTAAAAATGATGGTACCCGTACCCACAACCCTAGCCAAACAGGCTACGGTAGTGCGACAAGGGGATTAGCAAGAGATTTGTTAGCTAGCTGGAAGAAGGGGAGTGGTTTGTTAGGTGATAAGGAGGTACGGTTGGCTTGTAAAATAAGTATTAGACTGACTATAAAAATGGAACAGCGGCGGACCAAGACTTGAAAAAAGTCTGAGACTGCCGCTGTTTTTAGTAAACTAACGTTTCGCGTTAGAATAATATCGTACTAATAAGTACAATTTTGACTAAATATGATTGGTGAATATAACACTAGCGAGACCCAATACTGAAATCAATATACCTAGTGGTGTAGAGATGCGTTTAGCTGAAAGTCCACTCTTTCCAATTATGTAAAAAGCTATACCGACACTCAATCCGAAGATTATTGCTTTAATATAGGAATTTGTTACCCAACTTATAAGGAAATTATCTGAAAAAATGGATAGCAAACAGGTGGAAGCGAAAAATAATGGAAAACGTAGTTTCATAAGTTCCTCCTATATACAGGGGATTTACATTTCTTTTACTATTTTACCATAAAACCATCCTAACCTTAACTTCAGCAAAATAGGGCCAGTCAGATTGCGTGGCAGCCGGTGATCCCTATTTAAGTAACGTTCTTTCGTTAGTTTAGTTGTGTGGAGAAAAATAAATTATAGTACAGGAATATCGAGTTCTTTACGAAGTTGCTTTACGGTCTTTTCATTTTTTTGGTATTGTTCTTTTCCCTTATTCAATTTTTCAATTTTTTTCTACTTGTTCTGCCTGTTTGAGATACTTATCGTCGTTATATCTTACCGCATTTTGTTTAAATCCTATAACACAAAGTGTCAAGTTACCAATGGATTCCTCTAATTGCTTAGCAAAATTTTCAGTATCGTCAGGATCAACTTCCAGTTGGAGCGTTCTGATCTCACTACCCAAACTCTTAGTTTGATGTCCTAGTTGGTTTCTTACATCTAGGTTCTCTTTTGATTGGATGGGCATCGTGTCCATTTTATTAGAGCTTTCAGAGAGGGTACATCTTTTTCAGCTAGTGCGGAAATAGAAAATATACTTGCCCCAACTAAACATGTAGCTGTAATGGCAATTAGTTTTGTTTTTAATTTCACGAATTTCCCTCCTCAATCGTCTTACTTTATACGATTCCATTACTTGGAAGTTGCGTTAAACTGCCCGTTTAGCTTAATGACCGCGGCCAGTCTAATACGCTCTATTTTTCAGTCTAATGCTCTATTTCTCAGTCTAAAACTATATTTTCAATAAACAAAAAGTGTAGGTAATTCCGAGATTTCTTGGAATTTTATTAAAAGTGCGCCTAAATAGATGGAGTTTTTCCAGTTAACATATAAAAAGAGCCAATCCTCTCGTAGCTTCAGCTACTTGGAGGAAGGCTCTAGTTGATTGAACAGTAAGTTTGTTGAATCAATATGATGAAGGATGAAGTTTAGTGGATGAGTGCATCAGGTTTATTTTCATTTTGAATGATGCTGTGTGAAGATGAGCCGGTTAGACGTTGTGGTGGGAAGACTTGGCGAATGGGCGCAATGATGAGCGTAGCAACGACGGCTTTAATCGCATCTCCCACAAGGAACGGATAGCATCCGGCGGCCATTGCATCTGCAAAGGAATAAGCAGGAACTTTATACATTAACCACGGTACGCCAGCCAAATAAGCAAAAAGGGAACCGAAAACTTCAAGTACAAGAAATGCAGCGATATAACCCCTGATGCCTTTCAGCTGAATACGCGGTAAAATAAGACCAATGAGCATGGCACATATTGGCCAGATCATGATAAAGCCGCCGCTAGGTCCGAGAACCTTGGCAATACCGCCAGCTCCAGCTAGAAGGGGAAAGCCCAGCGCGGTAAGTACGACGACAAGGGCCATACTTAGGAATCCGTATCGTGCGCCTAGTAAGCCTCCAGCGAGCATAATGGCTAATTGTTGGAGTGTAATGGGTACTGGTGACGTAGGAAGAGGAATTTTAATGAAGCTGAATAACACGAGAATAGCTGCAAATAATGCGCTGAAAATAACACCACGTAATGAAAGTTTCATATTGTTGACCACTCCTGTTTCTGGTATTGTTAATCTATTGTCAACCAACCAATGAACAACCAAGTTGACAATACAGATGATAGCACAACTGCTAGAAAAGTGAAAGGAACTTTTTTACATATGCCTACAAGAGAGAAAGTAATGTCATTAAAGAACGCTTCAATCGTTTATCGTATGGAATCGGGAGAAGGGCGACGTGTATGGTCGGGAGTCTCGCTAGACATTCATAGAGGTGAGTGGATTGCGGTAGTAGGTCCAAATGGGAGCGGGAAAAGTACACTTGCCAGCGTACTGCTAGGTTTAAACCCATTGTCTGAAGGGCACGTTCAGCGTAGAACGAATGATGTGGCGCAGGCGACTAGAGGCGTGCTCCAATTGCCAGAATCCCAATTTATAGGAAAAACGATAGCGGAGGAACTAGATTTTTTACCGCAAGCGCAGCACTTAGCGGCTGAGGAACGCAGGAGTTGGTATGCGGAAGTATTAGCTGCTGTCGGCTTGACACTTTCACCGGAGCGCACAATAGCAACCTTATCAGGGGGACAAAAACAGTTGGTAAACCTCGCTGCCGCACTCGCAGTAAGTCCAGAGATTCTGCTTTTGGATGAACCGACGGCAATGCTGGATCCAGCTTCTCGCATAGAAGTTCGTGAAGCGGTACGCCAGGCGCATCAACGTGGAACGACCATTGTTTGGATTTCTCATCGGCTGGAAGAGGTGGCGGATGCGACGCGAGTCGTTGGATTTGGAGGGGGCAAGATTACTTACGATGGGGAGCCGCGTGCGTTTTTTTATGGAGTAGCTGGGGGGAAAGCATCACCTTGTGTGGAGCTTGGTTTTGATCTGCCTTTTGTCATTCAAACAGCGATGAATCTAGTAGAGCAAGGACTGATCTTAGACCCTCTGCCGCTGAGTATGGAAGAATTAGCGGAGGTGATCTCATGCCGATAGCTTTGAAGGGAGTAGGGGTAACAGCTCCTGATTCACCCGAGGTGACACTGCTTCATGATATGAACTTCACGCTGCAGGAAGGATCCGTGACGTTACTGATCGGCCGCGCAGGATCAGGTAAATCGACGCTGCTGCAAGTAATGTCGGGACTACTTAAGCCGCAAGCTGGAACGATTACGGTGGATGAGCAGCCGATTTGGCTGAAACCAACGAAAGCCGATTCCAAGCAATTGCTTCGCTTCGGCTTAACGTTTCAATTCCCTGAGCAGCAATTGTTCGCACGAAGCATACATCAAGAATTCGTCTACTCACTTAGGCCATACAAGCTGCCTGTGGAAGAGCGCGATCGTCGCATTCGCGAGGCGACGCATGCAATCGATCCCCATGGCGTAATTTTCGCCATGGATCGCTCGCCCTTCGCGCTCAGCGGCGGCGAGCAGCGCCGGCTCGCGCTGGCGACCACCTTCGCCACGGAGCCGGATTGGCTCCTCATGGATGAGCCAACTGCCGGCCTCGAGGCGGCCGCCGTGCGCGAGCTGCTGCGCATGCTGCGCGAGCGAACCCGTGGCGGACTCGTCGTCGCCACGCACGATCTGGACACGTTCTTTCCGCTAGCGGACCGTGTCCTCGTTCTAGACCATGGCGAGCTCGTCTTCGACGGCTCGCCGCAACAGCTCTGCCGCGCGCCCGAGGTGCTGGCGCGCGCCGGGGTTGGCCTCCCGAGCTGCGCGGAGGCCTCACAAGAGCTGGCGCGCGTTGGCATCGCCATCGCGCCGGATCAGCTCACGCCGGCGCTTGCCGCGTCGGCGATCTTGGCTGCGCTGGGCGAAGCCGGCAGCGCCAGCGCTTCTGCGCCAGCGGCGCCGCTGGCTGCCACGCCCGTGGCGCAGCCACCGCGGCCCGCGCCGCGGCCGGCGCCGGAACCACCCGCGCCGCAGGCGGGGTGGCTTAAGCTGGACCCGCGCGCAAAGTGGCTGCTCTACCTGCTGCTCGCCATCGGCACGATGGGGCAGCAGGGGTGGGGCAGCCTCGCGGTTGCCGCGGCGCTCGTCGGCTGCGCGTTTCTCGGTCTTCCGCGCAGTGTGTTGCGCGGGATCAGAAAAATCGCGATGTCATTTGCGATTTTCCTGATCTTCTCCGTCTCGCTGGCGGGAATCGAATTCTCCCCCCTCGGCTACTCCGTCGAAAATGGCTGGAGCACAACTTTTATTCTGACACGATTATTTGTTGTCTTGATGGCAGGCTGCTGGCTCGCGATGTCGACCCCCTATGGTCAGCTCGTACAGGGATTGAACTGGGCTTTGACATATTTATACAAGGTGAAGCTACCTGTGGCATCCTTCGCCTTGGCGGTTTCGTTTGTTTTTCGCTTCATCCCGCTTATCATGAGGGAGTGGCAAGAATTCTCGGTGATCGTGCGAGCACGGGGGAAAGCCTCTGTTCGCCCAGGTAGTGTTCGCGTACGCGACATTCCTGCACTAGTAGTGCCACTATTACTAGGTATGTTCCACAAAGCGGAACAAATGACCATCGCGATGGAGATGAAGCAGATCGATGGAACAACGTTGCTGCTACGGAAGAACATGCTGGAGTGGGAGAGAGCGGACACGATTGTAGTGGTGGTTGCTTTACTTGCTTGGGTATTATTGCTAGTCACGTAGTAGTTATTAGCAACCTAGTTGCATCATTAGTCTAGTAGTAGCTAATAAGAAGTTGGCTGCTAACGGACACAGCAAATGCTAGTAGTTTGTATTCGATTGTTTGGATAGGCTAACGGGCACAGAGAATTAGTTCTTCTCTGTAGCCCTCCGCACTTCCCGCACTTCCGCATTCCCGCACTTCCGCATTTCCGCACTTCCGCATTTCCGCACTTCCGCACTCCTAACACCCCACCCATTATCGAAATCTAGGAATATTTCTCTCAATCACTGCTTACACATAGAGTGATAGATGATTCCTCGAGAAATGGGTGGTTTACGATGAACGTCCGAAGGAAGAGATTCCTATTTTACACGTTATTAGCGGGGGGATTTACGCTGCTTTTTCTCTATTTCATCAGTGGTCTTAACTCTTCAACAGCTCCCACCCTCACAGAAGTACAAGCCAAGGAATTAATCCAATCTCCGGTGTCTACACCTGTGCTCGTGCCTGTGCCTACGCCTACGCTTACGCCTGTACCTGTGTCTACACCTGTTCCCGAATCCGCCCCCGTGTCCGAACCTGCGCCAGCTGTAATGCCAGCCCTTCCAGCGGACATGCCTGAGCAGCAGTCATTCCCATCTCTAGTGGTCACAACCGCACCTCAGACAACTTCCGTTACAGTGGACACCTATATCCCCAATGTCATTGTCACTCCTTCAACTCCATTCAAAGTCAGCATACCCGTCCTCAACTATCATAGCGTCACTATCGATCCAGGAAATGTAGTCGTTATTTCCCCAGCCAAGCTGGAGGCGCAGATGGCATATTTGCATGACCATGGTTACACGCCTGTTTCTCTCGCAACATTCATTAACCTAATAGAAAATGACAACGTGCAAGAAGTACCTAATAATCCAGTTCTGCTCACGTTTGACGATGGCTATGTGGATAATGTAGTGGAGGCTATGCCGATTTTGGCCAAATATAATTTCCCTGCCACACTTTTCATGTCACCTGGCATGGTCGAGGACGCTGGTTATCTGAATTGGGAACAGGTCAAGCAGCTGCATGAAGCCGGTTGGGATATTCAGCCGCATGGCATGACACATCCTCACCTTCCTCAGCTCACAGCGGAACAACAAGCATTCGAGATCACGGAAGCTAGAAAGCTAATTGAGGAAAAACTAGGTACACAAGCCGACGTATTCTGCTATCCCTATGGTGAATATAGCAAAACAACTTTGAAGATTTTGAAAGAAAACGGCTTTCGCTACGCGTTTACGATTGACCAAGGCTATACAACGAATCAACAGTCTCCATACCTGCTGAAAAGGCTGTTTGTCAACGGAGAAGAAGGCCTGAAAGCCTTCATAAACAAGCTCCCGAAAACCAAATAGGGAGGACGATTCTATATAAACACAAAAAAGGAGCCAGCCCATAAAAAGTGGCTAGCTCCTTTTTTCTATCATTATTACCTCAAACGATTACAATAAGCTTCAAGTTCGTGGAACGGCACCGTATAGAGGGCCAAGGTGTTCACGATGGTTTTCGTGGAGCCGGGCAAAGCAAGGAATTTGGCGAAAAGCCGATCCGACCCCTCCTCAGCCGCGGAAGTCCAGAACTGAACCTGCCGGACGTCGGGATTGCCTGCTTTGATGGCATGTACCAGTGCACGCAGTCCTTGTGCGAATAAGGTTGTACTCCGCAGCTCTTTCTCAATAAAAGCCACCTCGATCTGACAAATATGCTGATCCTCGTAATCGCCGGGACCGGTGCCGTAACCGAAGCCGGCCGCGCCGACCATGTCGTGGGATTCCTCGGTGAAGATGAGCATGGCTTTACCTAGTAAGAGCGGACTGCTGATGAAACTGAGCTTCATGTCGAACGTGTAAGGCAAATTGAGTTCGTCGTGATGGCGCAGCAGGAAGTTCATATAGGCCTCATGATCCATTTCAAACTCACTGACTCGGAATTGAAACGACATTACTGTGGCTGTACGCGAAGTGAATCGTTAACCTTAACGATTTTACCGAAGCCACTTCCTTTTTTAGAACTTTTGTCGATATTAGGGGGGATTGGAAACATACGGATTGCCTCCTTTATGTCGTAATTTGTACTTCTTTTCCCATTATATCCTAGTAAATTTCTTTAGGGTATCCCTGAGAATGTTAATTTTTTCACAAAAAACGACTTCTTTTCCGTAGGTGCCATCGCGTTCGAAGCGAGTGCTTGTAAATTTGGCGTAAAGTCGACATAGATAGTCGTTTTCAGCCAAAGCAGCAAGTCTGAACTCCTCGACCTGAGGATTTCCCTCCATAATCTCATGCACCATATATTGCAGCCCCTGGATAAATAATCGTGACCCGCGATAAGCTTTATCAGCAATAGCTATGTCCACTAAGGCAATTTCCTTATCCTGAAATTCCTGCTCGGGGGTTCCGAAGTAATAGGCAACCATTCCGATTACACGGTTATTGTCATCCTTTGCAGTAATCAGGTTTCCCTGAGTTACGTAGGAATGAATGAGAATAACCATGTCTAACGTAGAATATGAAGCATGCAGGTCGCGCTTTCGGGCTAACATGAATAGACTGGCCTTGGCGAAATCGTCATCACTGACACACTTTTGGTAGCTTATCTTCATGGTGCGTCTCCTTTCTGACTTCCAGTCATCATCCGATTCTTTTCTGAAGTATTTGCTCTAATGATTGCCTAATTTGCGGGTGTTCGATCATTAAACGGTGGAAAGCTTCTTGTCTGACGGACAATAGCACCGAAGGTCCCATCGCCCTTACCGTAGCGTTGCGGGGGACATTGTGAAGCAAAGCAATTTCCCCGAAATGATCCCCATCTTGCAGCACGGCGACCCGTCGATCCTCACCATCAGGCATACGCTTTATAATTTCAAATTTACCTCGGACTATTATGTAAAATTTGTTGCCCTCATCGCCCTCGCTCACAATATTCTCGCCTTCTTTACAGGTTTCGGTTGTAAACAACATAGCAATGTTCTTAAGCAGCAGAGGTGCAATGCCTTCAAAGAAGGGAAGCTTGGCAAGCCTGTCCATATCCACCGTGGCGTAGAGCCCGTCCTCGGATAGGTTAAATCCGAACTGCTTATCCCAGAGACTGCGGTATAAATTGTTCTTATGTAATAACTCACGGTGGGTACCGGAATCCACAACTCGGCCGTCCTGGAAGACATGAATGCAGTCAGCGTTCATGACGGAGGACAAACGATGAGTCACGGATACAATCGTCTTCTCGGATTTAAGCCGAACAATGAGCTGATTGATGTCCGACTCCGTTGCTGGATCCAATGCGGATGTCACCTCATCGAGCAGCAGAAGATTCGGCTTCCTTAGGAGTGCTCTCGCAATCGATAAGCGTTGCCGTTCGCCGCCTGATAGCGACCCCCCTTCATGATGCACCTGTGTATCGTATCCGTCAGGCCAGCTTGCAATGACATCATGGATGTTTGCCTGCTTAGCCGCGTCAATCATTTCAGCTTCCGAAGCACCGCTATCCAGCAGCAAGTTATCCCGAATTGTCGTATTAAATAAGAAGGTATCCTGAGTAACGAGTGTGGACTGGCTTCGCAAAGAAGCTTCACTTAGGTTACGAATGTCGTAATCATTTATAGAGACAGAGCCATGCTTAGGATCATAAAAGCGAGATAGTAACTGCAATGCCGTGCTTTTACCAGAGCCACTGGGGCCAATGAAAGCTACATAGCTGCCAGCTGCAATGTGCAAGCTTACATCTCGTAATTGTTCGGACCCCTCGTTATAACCGAAGGTCACATCATCCATCCGAATCGAGGAAAGAGAAGAAGGCAGTTCGAACGGATGAGGAGCTTCAGGAACGTTGGGTTGTTGATCCAAAATTTCTTGAATGCGCCGAAAACTAGTATTAGAATCGATCAGGTTCGGGATGATGTACGCTAAATTAGAGCCTGACTGTCCTACACTCAAGAATAAGGTGAAAAAGGCCATGAAGTCACCGATGGTCATCATGTCATGGAAGATCAAATAGCCGCCGAAGCCGATCATAATCCCGTTCAAAATCAGAAGTGAAATAAGCGGGAGCCGCTCCATCATGGAACTAGTAAGTTGCAATTTCAAGCCAAAAGAAAAGAGCTCTTGCACCTGTTTACGGGCGAGTTCTTGAAATCTGGCTTGCAGATGCAAACTTTTAATCGTTTTGTGGCCCTTTACCATCTCATCAATCGTATTTGTGAAGCGTTCCTGGGCTTCTTTGTACTGAACATTAGCGGCTTCCGCGCGTCCTTGCAGGAGCCTTGGCCCGACAAACATCAGTGTGGAGCCGACAATCATGGCCAGTGTGAGCTTCCATTCGATCGAGAATAGTAAAATGAGTCCAAGCAGAACGCTTAAGGCTTCTTTCAGGAAAAATGGGAATGCAACGCGAACCACTCGTTCCACAGATCCCATATCTGACGAGAATCGGGTGACAAGATCGCCAACTCGGTATTTTTGATGAAAGGGAAGCGATTGCCGCTGTAGATGTGTAAACAGCTCGATCCGTAGTTTCTGGATGATCTGGCCGCCGAGGTTTCCAAGTGCATATTCGCCACAAATACTTGCACAAATATTGAGAAACCCCGTGCAGAGTAGTATAGTCAGGATGATTGCGAAGTTATGGAGATTTTTGGGAGTAAAAGCCTCGTCTACAAGATACTTTAAGCTTACTGGAGCAGCTACCGAATACCCTACTTCTACGAGGAGGCATAGTAAAAAAACGCCAGTTAGTCGCTTATAAGGACTCCAAAGTTTTAGTAAGGTTTTTAGGAAATGCAGGAATCATCGCCACCTTTCAATAAAATAAGATTACAGCACTTTTTTAAGGTTGTAAACGACACGATTTGTCATAATATTTATGTACAAAGGAGATTACACGCATCCTTTCCAGAGAGAGATCAGCAATCTAATCCACGGTGGTGAAGCTATGGAAAAGCCATACACAATCTACGAACAGCAAATGAAAGGCAAGCTTAAGCGTTGGGAAATCCGTTTGCAAAAGAAACCCAACCTGATCGAGCGCGCCTCCAAATCCGTGCAAAACCGCATCAATCAGGTGATACCCGAGAAGATCCACACTACAATCACGGCGACGGTGAAGGGGATTGTCCAAACAACCTTGTTCGGAATGAATTATATGCCTGCGACTGAGCCGCTGAAGGGCGTCTCCATGGCGGACCGCGATGCGAAAGCAGAGGAGCTGCTGTCGCTCTACAAAAAAATCGCCGCAGCCGAGGGTGCAGGAGCAGGGGCTGGGGGGATTTTGCTTGGCCTTGCCGATTTTCCGATTTTGATTGGGATTAAGCTGAAATTTCTATTTGAATTAGCACATATCTATGGGTATTCCACCAAGGATTACAGAGAAAGATTATTCATCTTGTATGTGTTTCAGTTGGCGTTCTCCAGTGCAAAGAAGAAGCCTGATCTGCTCCATACGATTAAGAATTGGCCTGCCATTTCGCAGACGTTCCCGCCTGCCGATGACTACATGAAGCAAGTGAATTGGTTGCAGCTGCAGCAGGAGTATCGGGATACGATTGATTTTCGTAAAATGCTTCAGCTCATCCCCGGCATTGGGGCTGTCGTTGGCGCTTGGGCTAATTTCGGCTTGCTCGAGGAGCTTGGCGTGGTAGGCATGAACTGCTATCGGATGCGCAATTTGCAAGACAAAGCTAGGAACGCCAGCGAGTAATTGCACGATTTAACTTGTGTCCTCAACACAAACAAACCTGAACGACAGTCGGATTAATGTCCAACTATCGTTCAGGTTTTTCTTGTTGTGCTTATTCATGATTCATCTGAGGGTAAGTCCTTGGGAACCAGCTTGAAAATATCCCCCGACTCGAACGAATCAATGAGCCGATCAAGCCATTTGTAATAATGAATAGCTGCATTTATTTTATCCAAATCCTGTTTAAGAACAGCTTGTAAGGGGAGACTGTCAGGAAATTGTTCGTTCAGCTTCAGGAACTCATTTTTGGATTTGGTAAGCGCGAGCAGGTTAATTTCTAAAGCCTTTCGCCATTTGAGGCTAAAGAAATCAGCGAAGGTTTGGAACCAGTCAGATTCAACCTCATAGAGATCCTTACGGGAACCTTTTTCCCACACTTTATTAACCATTTTCAAATCAACCAGTGTCCGCACTCCAGTGCTCATGCTGGTTTTGCTCATTTCCATAGCTTGTCCCATTTCGTCTAATGTCATCGGCTTGTCTTGAAATAAAAGTAAACCGTATAAATGACCGGTAGATTCACTAACGCTATATAAATCCATGTTATTTCCAATAGATTCAATGATTCGTTTCCGCGCCTTCTGTATGACGAGATCTTGTTCTAAGCTGATGCCGTCTATATGTTTCATTATCTCCTCACCCTACCTTTAGGTTTACTTCGTTATTGTAAGAAACAATTTTGAAAAAGTAAAGAAAAACACTTGCTAGGAACAGTATACTAAAAGCAGTGAAAGTTTGTACAGTTTTTTCTGTTTGAACTGTTTGTACAGAATTTAAGGTTGACACAAATGGTGATTATTCGTTAGACTTGTTGAAGTGGACGACATGCAAACAGAAGAAAGGAGTGAGCATATGTCGGTTATTCAAGTTAATCAGGTGACGAAAATATTTGGTCCCGATCCAACATCTGTTCTTCCGTTGCTTTCTCAGAAACAATCGAAGGAAAAGATTTATAAGGATACGAAGCATACGGTAGGAGTCAATGAGGCTAGCTTCTCCGTTGAAGCTGGTGAAATATTTGTAATTATGGGGCTCTCAGGTAGTGGTAAATCAACATTGGTTCGACTTCTGAATCGGCTGATTGAACCAACGAGTGGAAGCATAACTATTCACGGTAAGGATATCGTTCGTGTGAATGATGAAGAGCTTCGACAGGTCAGACGAGAACAAATTTCGATGGTATTTCAGAAGTTTGCCTTATTTCCTCATCGAACCGTCGCTGAGAATGTGGAATATGGGTTAGAGGTTCAGGGCTGGGATAAGAAGGAGAGACGTGCGAAAGCGCTGGATTCTTTGAATTTGGTAGGCTTACAGGCATGGGCAGACAGTAAGCCATCACAATTAAGCGGCGGTATGCAACAGCGTGTGGGTCTTGCGCGGGCTTTAGCTAATGATCCGGATATCCTGTTAATGGATGAGGCCTTCAGTGCATTAGACCCTCTTATTCGGAAGGATATGCAAGACGAGCTCGTAGAGCTGCAAGATAAAATGAAGAAGACCATCATATTCATCACGCATGATCTGGATGAGGCGCTTCGTATTGGAGATCGTATTGCGCTAATGAAAGACGGCGTGATTGTTCAAATCGGCAAACCAGAAGAAATTATGATGAACCCAGCAAATGAGTATGTCGAAAGGTTTGTGGAGGATGTTGATCTATCCAAGGTACTTACCGCATCAGCGGTTATGCGCCGACCGGAGACAATAGGACTGGATAGAGGACCGCGAGTTGCGCTTCAGCTCATGAGGCAAAGTGGGATATCTAATCTATTTATTGTAGACAAAGGCAAGAAGTTAATTGGTGTTATAACGGCGGAAGACGCTTCTGGTGCTGTTCGATATGAGAAGAGTCTAGAGGATATTGTGATTCGAGATATACCAATCGTCGGGCCCGATCAACTGCTGCATGAGTTATTTGAAGTTTGCAGCAATGCCAAGTATCCTGTGGCAGTCGTGGATAGTGATGGGAGAATTCAAGGTGTTATTGTCCGCGGTGATGTTCTGGGGGCGCTTGCAGGTAATGTGGTTGCAAGAGGGGAGTTGAATAACGGATGACCAAAGTTCCATTGGACGAATGGGTTGAAAAGATTGTTGATGGGTTAGGAGCTAACTTATCATGGCTCTTTGATTTTATGTCACTCCTCATAGAGGGAGTTGTGGATCTATTCTCTGCCGTGTTTCATTTCCCTCCTGCGCTGGTACTTATCGCTTTGATTGCGATTCTTGCTTATTATCTGGGCAAATGGCCTTTAGCACTATTCGCGGCCGTTGGATTATTGTTAGTCGATAATCTTGGCTTGTGGGAGCATACGATGGACACGCTGGCACTGGTTATGACATCGGCAGTTATTTCTATTCTAATTGGTATTCCTTTAGGTGTCTGGTGTGCCCAAAGCGATCGAGCACGAGGGATCATCACACCTGCGCTTGATTTCATGCAAACCATGCCGGCTTTCGTGTATTTAATCCCTGCTGTCACCTTTTTTGGACTGGGTGTGGTGCCTGGGGTTATTGCATCCGTTATTTTTGCTGTACCGCCGACGATTCGACTGACGAACCTGGGTATAAGGCAGGTTGCTGAAGATTTGGTTGAAGCAGCTGATGCTTTCGGCTCAACCCCTATGCAAAAATTAGTAAAGCTGCAATTCCCGTTAGCCATGCCGTCAATTATGGCTGGGATTAATCAAACGATTATGCTTGCGCTCTCGATGGTTGTTATTGCATCCATGATTGGGGCGCAGGGGGTAGGGGCTGATGTGTATAGGGCTGTTACTCAAATCAAAATTGGTCAAGGCTTTGAAGCCGGATTGGCTATTGTTGTATTAGCTATTTTACTTGATCGCATCACACAATTATGGATGAAGAAGAAAAGGAGTGTTTAAAGATGTTGAAGAAATCCGCTAAGACGTTAATGTTGGTTAGCTTGACCAGTCTACTTGTCGTGACAGGCTGTACGAAAGATAATGCTTCAGAATCTAGTGTAGGCAGCAGCGTGAATCACCAAATTATCGGTATTGATCCTGGTGCAGGATTAATGAAGCAAACGGATCAAGCGTTGAAAGACTATGAGCTTACCGATTGGAAATTAGTTGAAGGCTCTAGCGCGGCCATGGCGGCAGCGTTAGATAAAGCGTATAAAGCGAAGGAACCGATCATCGTGACGGGGTGGACACCTCATTGGATGTTCGCTAAGTATGATTTGAAATATCTGAATGATCCTAAGGGCGTATTTGGTAAGGATGAAGAGATTCATACGATTGCTCGCAAAGGTTTGAAAGAAGCAGCGGCGTCAGCATATGCAATGCTAGATCGATTTGAATGGACGCCGGAGGATATGGCTGTGGTCATGTCAGCTGTGGTTGACGGTAAGAAGCCCGAAGAAGCAGCGGCAGATTGGGTTGCGGGCCATGCAAGTAAAGTGGATACTTGGGTGAAAGATCTTACGCCAGAACAAGGTAAGAAGTTGAAATTAGCTTATGTGGCTTGGGATTCGGAGATTGCTAGCACGAATGTCGTGAAAATAGTATTGGAAACGAAGCTCGGATATAAGGTAGAAATGCTGCAAGTTGAAGCCGGACCGATGTGGGCTGGACTTGCCGATGGAAGTGCTGATGCGATTGTGGCTGCATGGCTTCCGACGACACATAAGGATTATTTCGAGAAGTATGCCGCTAAACTAGAAGATCTTGGTGCAAACTTAAAAGGGACCAAACTGGGTCTCGTTGTACCTGCCTATATGACAATTGGTTCTATTGAAGATTTGAAAACGAAATAGCCCAAATAGTAGAGAGAAGTCTATCGATAATCCTATCGGTAGGCTTTTCGTAGTAGAGAGGGGTACAATCTCGGATAATTAGGTCATTTGGAAGTGATATTTGCAAAACACACGCATACACTATTAGAGAGTCGGTTATCGGCTCACTTCGTGAAGATTTGTGATTATTTTCACAAGTATATATGTGATTAATTTCACAACCAGAGGAGTGTTGAGGCAATGAGCAAACCCAAAATTGTTATCCTAGGCGCAGGCTATGGCGGACTTGTCACAGCGATAAGACTGCAGAAGAAGATGAGAAGAAATGAGATGGACGTGACGCTAGTCAACAAACATGACTATCACTTTATTACGACGCATTTGCATATGCCGGCTGCTGGTACGGATCATCATGATAACGCACGCGTGACCATTTCGGATTTGATTGATGAGCGGAAGATTCGATTCGTGAAGTCGACGGTAAGAGAGATTCTGCCTAGTGATAAAAAGATCGTGCTGGAAGATGCTACACTTGACTATGATTATCTGGTAGTGGGACTCGGCAGTGAAACGGAGACATTCGGGATCCCAGGTATGCATGAATATGCCATGTCGATCAAAAGTATTAATAGTGTCCGCTTCATTCGGCAACACATTGAGTATATGTTCGCCAAGTCCAAGGTGGCTCCGAAGCGCAAGGATTATCTGACCTTCGTCGTTGGCGGCGCGGGTTTCACGGGTACGGAGTTCGTCGGGGAGCTGGCGGACCGCATTCCAGTTCTGTGCAAAACGTATGATGTCGATCCGGCAGATGTCCGGATTTATAATGTGGAAGCTTCTCCTTCGGCGTTGCCGCCCGGGCTGCCGGAGGATTTGATCGAATATGGCATGGAAGTGATGCGCCGCAAAGGGGTGCAGTATAAGCTATCGACCGCGATTAAGGAATGCACATCGGAAGGAGTTATTCTGAGCAACGGCGAGTATATTCGCGCAGGCACCGTAGTCTGGTCGGGAGGGATACGTGGTAATTCGTTACTGCAGGAGGCGGGTTTCGAGGTTCAGCGGGGTCGGGTTAACGTGGATAGCTGCTTGCGCTCCTATCCCTTCCCGGAGATTTTCATCACCGGCGATTGCTCGATCGTCACGAGTCCCGAGGGGACACCTTATCCGGCTAATGCGCAGATTGCTGTCCAACAGGGCTATAATGCAGCTAGGAATCTCATCCAGACGGTTCGAGGCAAAGAGATGAAGCCATTTGTGTATGATTTCAAAGGCACGGTAGCAACCTTGGGCCGCGGTGAAGCCGTTGGGTTACTCAAAGTAAAGAAAGTGAAAGGCCGCTTGGCTTTATTTATCAAAAAGATGATCGATGCCCGTTATTTATTTCTCATCGGTGGTATCCCACTCATTTGGAAGAAAATGATTTGGAAGCAGAAATCCACGACCCGCAATTATCATGTGCCAAATTAATCGCTTCGCCACGGCGGAAAAGCTGAATTGAGGAATCCGAAAGGATCTCAGTTCAGCTTTTTAATGATGTGTGAACATGCTGGTTGCGAGTAGAGTTTGGGGGGAGTGCAGTGTCGGTGTCGAATGGAAGTTACGTAAATCTCTCTGTTACTTTTACCGGCGTATAGATGGAGAACCAGAATCTGTAGTTAATTTTAAGCATTTTACCCGATAGATAGCGTTATGAAAACATCTTATTTGCTCGTCTGGTAGAGAAAACGGAAGAATTACATTATGACACAGCGATATTTCACGATATATGACCGAATTTCACTCTTTTTAATCGAAATAGGGTTATTTCGTAGCGCCATTTTTTCGTAGAATATGCATTTGGAGTAAATAGCGTTAGGGAAGCCCTCAGGGGCTAAGACTCCTTGGACTTATCCCGCGCATCCATACTTAAGTCCTCCCGAGTATCGGCTCTTTTGGATGTGATACACCTCAAAAAAACCAGTGCCATCCGTAAAATCGGATGGTAACTGGTTTTTTTTGATTTACTCGCTTATGCCTGCACGAACAGCGGTTGTTGCAAAGCTCTCTGTTGCCGCGTTCGCTGTACGTGTCTTATTCGAATAGCTCCTGTATAAGATCGAGCTACCTATGGTTAGTAGTGCAATGACCGCCATCCCCCAGATGAGGTTGTCAAAAGCACGTTCGAGCGGCAGTGATTTCTGCCAAACGAGTGCGCTCCCCGAGAGCGCAACAGCGAACGCGCCGCTGAAAAATTGCAGCAATTGGAACAAGCCCATGCCGGAGCCGATGCGATCTGTGGTCAATTGCCGGGATAGTTCATTGGATACAGTACTGGAAAGTGTTGTAAAGGAGATACTGACCAGGATGTAAAGTGCAGCAATCCAGTAAGAAGAATAGCTGGCTGTCAGGGCCAACAGCACGGTAGAGAGCAGCATCAACCATGGGACGTAACGAAGCAGTGCTGTGTTCCCATAACGGTCAATGATACGTCCGACACGATTCGACACCAGCATCGCCAGGAATGCACCAGGGAAGAGCAGCAGTCCCGAAGTAAGCGGCGCTAAGCCGAAAACCCGTGCAAGCATCTGTGGTGCAAGGAACAGGAAGCCGAAGCTGATCATGTAGGAAGACACGCCGATTGCGCTGAGCGCCATATAAGGTCTGTCGCCAAAGAGTGCAGGCAGCACGAACGGTTGTGAGGCTCGGCGAATCCGCAGTGCGAATAAGGCAATCGCCAGTACGCCCGCTATGAGGGCAACGAGACTCTTGGAAGTTAGGAAGAGCAGCAAACCCGTCGTCCCAATCCCGAGCAGCAGAGCGCCGATGAAATCGAACGAGCCGGTTTCTGGTTTTTCTTTTGGAAGCAGGATTAGAAAGATAGGAATAAGCAGCAGAGTGACCCCTGTAATGACGAACAGGAAATGCCATCCCAAATACTGAACGATCGATCCGCCTGCGACGGGACCTAGTCCCAAGCCAAGTGAAGCCGCGGAAAGGATGAGCGACATGGCTCTGCCTCTGCGAGACAACGGAATGTAGCGGGTTACGAGCACGATACCAAGCGAGGGAATCGCACCTGCGCCGGATGCTTGAATCAATCGTGTAAACAGCAACAGTCCGAAGCTGTCCGTGAACAGCCCTAGAATGGAGGCGCCGCCTAGCGAGAGCAGGGCAATGACGTAGAGCCTGCGAATAGGCACGAAGTCGGACAATCGGCTGTAGGTGATCGAAGCAATGGCGAAAATGATCGAATATCCCGTAACAATCCACGATGCCGTTGAGGGGCTGAGTTCGAATTGCACGGAGATTTTGGGCAGTGCCAGATTGAACATCATTGTGTTCATGATGACAAGTACAATGGTGAAACAGAGCAACCAGGAGACTGGCGTTTCTCGTAAGCGACTAGGCATCTCTGACGGCGTAGGTGTCGTTCTTTGATGTGAGTTAGTCGTGTGATTTGACATGGTACACCTTCCGATCCATAACTATAATATATTTTGTTACAGTTTATCATGACAGGCAGGGTGTGTCAATGAATTGACATATTTTCAACCAATGTATGAATTGAATGTTTATTCGTTTAATTATATTATTATTCATAAAAAATATGGGGGAACACGATGACACACCTGATAAGAAAAGTGGAAATCGAAGATTTGGGGGCATTAACAGAGTTGATGTATGCTTATATTGTAGGCTTTTATAAGAAGCCGAAGCCGGAGAACGCTGCTATACATCGATTGATTCGTAACCTGCTTCAAGAACAAGGCGGTATACAGTTTGTTGTCGATAAAGAGGGGGAGCTCGTCGGCTTTGCGACCTTGTATTTTGCCTGGAGTACAATGAAGGCAAACCCCATTACGATCATGAATGACCTCTTCCTGCTTGAGCCGTTTCGGGGAACGGCTGTAGAAGAAGACTTATTCCTGAAGTGCCAAATCTATTCCAAGGAAAATGGCTATGCCTATATGTCTTGGATCACCGCGCCAGACAATCATCGTGCACAACAGTTTTTTGACAAAATGGGCGGAACTCGCGTGGATTGGGCGAATTACACGATTGTTTAAAAGAAGCGGTTGATAAATAACTGGATCTCAACGACGGTCCCCGTACTTGTCAACTGCGTTGCCATGGTAGTGTCCAAAAGCGAATATTTCCTTCATCCAACGAAATATTCGCATAAAACTGTAATTTTGGCAGATTGCAACCTTGTAATTTAGTCAAAATACCCCGATTACCTGTGAGAATGGAAGATAATCAACGATTCAAGTAATTGTAAGCGAATTATTGATGGAATCGAGAGGTGGAAAGAAGCTTTTTACGTTTTTTCTCTCCTTTACTATGTTGGTAGAAGAGAGTAGTATTCAACTCGTACCTGAACAGTTGAATATTTCGCTTAATTTTCTTTTAAGAAAAGCGGGGGAACCACAAGTAACATGGGGTGAATAACGGTACGATACCAAGTACCTTTTAGGGCAGATTTCTCGCGGCCCGAATCCGGCAGCTAACCTCGTAAGCGATCGTGAGAAGGAGAACATGTGTCCAAAACACAAGGTCTATCCTTGTGTTTTTTTGCGTCTATTTTTCAGGTGTGATGAGTGAAATTGGCTTTAATTGGAGGAACAACTGCGAAATGACTAGTGATTCATTAAAAAAAATTGTGTTCGGTAAGCCGCTAAAGTCGAGCGAGATTGAGTCGGAAAAAATGCCTGTTTGGAAAGGTCTCCCTATCTTGTCGTCAGATGCCTTATCATCCGTATCGTATGGGACGGAGCAAATTCTGTTAGAGCTCGCGACAGTAGGGGTTGCTGCTTTTGCCTTTTCGCTGCCGATTGCGATTTCGATTATTGCTTTGATTCTACTGCTTGTGCTCAGCTATAGACAGGTGATCGAAGCGTACCCGATGGGCGGCGGCGCTTATATGGTTACCAAAGAAAATTTAGGCATGGCCTGGGGACGTCTCACAGGTGTGTCACTGCTAATCGATTATACCTTAACCGTGGCGGTCTCGATTTCGGCTGGTGTTCAAGCGATTACGTCCGCTTTTCCATCAGCCGTACCGTACATTGTTCCACTGACCATCCTACTAGTTTGGGTGATGGTCTGGCTGAATTTGCGAGGTACTTCCGAGTCAGGTACAGTATTCGCGATTCCAACGTACTTTTTCATTCTTTGTATCCTTTTGCTAGTAGGTAAGGGTATTTTCGATTTATTGACAGGATCCATGAATACACATGCGATCGAATTCGTACCAAGCGCCGCGACGAACTCATTAACGTTATTCGTACTGCTTAAGGCGTTCTCATCCGGTTGTTCAGCTGTTACGGGGATTGAAGCGATCTCCGATGCCGTACCCCATTTTAGAACGCCATCTGTCAAAAATGCCAAACGCACACTTGTCTCTTTAGGCGGCCTATTGGCCATCGTCTTCGGTGGTGTAACACTGATTGCCTTAGGGTATGGGGTGGCACCGGATCACAACGGTCATACATCGGTTCTTTCGATGGTGACAGAGCAAGCCTTTGGCCGAGGCACCATGTATTATGCGACGCAAATCGCGACAATGCTTATCTTAGTGCTGGCTGCGAATACAAGCTTCAATGGGTTCCCAATCTTGGCGTCAATTATGGCCCAGGACAAAAACTTCCCGCGCATGTTTTCCTTCCGTGGGGATCGCCTTTCGTACCACTATGGCATTATTACGCTAGGCGTTTTAGCCAGCTTGCTATTGATTGGCTTTAAGGGTAAAACCGATGCACTTATTCCGCTCTACGCGATTGGCGTATTTTTATCTTTTACACTTGCTCAGACGGGTTTGGTTCGTAAATGGCTCAAAGAGCGCGTATCTGGCTGGATCGGGAAGTTGATTATTAACGGCCTGGGCGGTATCGTCTCCCTTGCGGTTCTTATCATTTTCTCAGTTACCAAATTTAGCGAGGGTGCTTGGATTGTCATTATCATTACACCGATACTCCTCTGGGTCATTACGAAAATTAGTCACCATTACGACGATGTAGCCAAACAGCTGCGTATTGATATCACACAAGATCGTGTGTGTACCAAAGAGCCGGTCATTATCGTACCCGTTGCTGGGATTCACAAAGCTGTGGAGCAATCTCTGAACTATGCCAAATCGCTGTCGCCGAATGTCATTGCGTTCTATGTTTCTTTCTCGGATGAGGACGAAGAATCGATGCAGGAGAAGTGGCAGATCTGGGATCCAGGTGTTCGACTCGTTGTGTTCAAATCACGATACAGAACGATTCTGAAGCCGTTGGCTGAATTCATTGATCGCATCGACACGCATGTGTCAGAGAAGCAGTCGATCATGGTTATTCTGCCGCAATTCATGCCGAAGAAATGGTGGCACCGTCTGCTCCATAATCAATCCGCGGCGCGGATTCGTTCGAAGCTTCAAGCCGACAAGGATATCGTTGTTGCAACAGTGCCGTATCATTTACACCAATAGACGTGTACAATAATAAGGAAAACTTGTAGACGAGGTGACCTTATTATGGTGAAAAAGAAAGCAAAGATGACGCCAGCTGCGGCTAGCGTGCAAGATAAACCTGCAACGCTGAAGGATCTGCTGCGTCCGGAAATACTGGAAGGGCTCAAAGCCCAGGCTGACGCGATGAAGGCGGAAGAGCAAGCAAAGAAGGACGCAGAGAGAGCTAAGGTAGAGGCGGCTCGCAAGGCCGAAGAGAAGCGTCTTGAGAACGATTTTGCCTACCAGCTGGAGAAAAGTAAATTAGATTGGCGGAAGCATAAATGAGGGGGCGCACGATGTGCCTCCTTTTCTTTATGAGCGCGATGTTAGCGCTTGCAGGGTGTGAGGTGGAGGAGGGTGCTGGGGGTGTAGAAAAGGCGGTTGCATCTGCAGAAGTGACAATCCCGACACCACCAGTGAGCAGCCCAACAGTGTCACCTGAGCCGACGACATCATCTCATCCATCATTAGGCAGTCTAATAAATGAACCAGCCAAAGAACCAATCCAACCCGAGGTTGAGGCTGTTCCGGCCTTCGCGTCGGTGGAAGAATCCTTGATCGCCCGTTACGCCTCTGTGATACCAACGAAGTGGGGGGAGCGTGTACCCGGAGTGAAAACACGATTACATACGAAGAAGGACCAGGTGATTGCCCTTACCTTCGATGCCTGCGGCGGGAAGGAAGGCAGTGGCTATGATGAGAAGCTGATCCAGTATTTGATTCAGGAGCAGATTCCAGCTACGTTATTCATCAATGCAAGATGGATTGCTGTGAATCCGTCTATCTTTCAAGCACTGGCATCGAATCCTTTGTTTGAGATTGAAAATCATGGCACCGAGCACCGCCCTCTATCCATGACAGGCAAGCTGGCATACGGGATTGCAGGGACGAAGAACGTCCAGGAAGTCATTCATGAAATGAAAGACAATGCGGATCAGATTGAGAAGCTGACGGGGAATAGGCCCCTATTTTTCCGGTCGGGTACGGCATTTTACGATGAGGTCGCGGTATCTGTTGCGCATGATTTGGGCTTCGAACTAGCGGGGTACTCCGTGCTTGGCGATGCTGGAGCGACGTATAACACGGAGCAAGTGTACAACGCCATATCGAAGGCCTCGAGCGGGTCCATCGTCCTCGCGCATATGAATCATCCCGAGAAGGATACCGCTGAGGGGGTCATCAAAGCGATTCCGCAGCTGCGGAAACTAGGCTTCAGCTTTGTACAGCTTGCCTCTATGGAGCTTATCGGATCCTAAGAGGGAGTATTGTAATAAATAGTTTACGGGAAAGCGTTTTCATGATACTATCTTCGTAATTTGTTACATTCTCATCTATGGGGTTGTTGTCAGTATGAATAGACTGAAATTGGAAAATCCAATGAATTTGGCGTTTACAGTTCTTTTATTTTCAAGCTTTTTATTTTGCCTCTATGTTGTGTTGCCTGCGCTATCGCCAAAGTCCTTCGAGCAGACAATACCGCCAGAACGAGTAATAAGCCAAGAACAACTGGTGCCTTCTTATGAACAGTTTGCAGAACTAGTTGTTGAACAAGAAGTAAAACAAGAGGTAAAACAAGTCGTGCAACAACTAGAACTCGAAACGCAGCAACAACCCCAACCCCAACAGCAACAAGTGAATGCACTTTCTTTTATGCAAACAGATTACAGTAAACAGAAGGTTCATTATACCAACAAAGTCATTGTGCTGACCTATCATCACATTGATGACCAAGAAAACGGGATCACCATTTCTCCCCAAAGATTTAAAAGTCACATGGAAAGATTGAAGAAAGAAGATTACAACGTCATCTCCATGGAACATTTTCTTCATTTCATGAAGAGTGAGGCTCAGGTTCCTCAGAATGCGGTGTTAATCACATTTGATGATGGCTATGAATCCTTTTATACCCAGGCGTATCCAGAATTACTTCGTTTGGGCTTTCATGCTACGAAATTTATCGTTGTTGATTCTATCGACCATCCGAAGGCGCCGCGTCTAACATGGGATCAGATGAGAGAAATGAAGCAGAACGGGATGAGTTTCTATTCTCATACGTACGATCATCATGACAAAGTTAAAGCGGGTTCAGGTAATACACTTATGCCGATGCTAACAAATCCCATTTATTTGGAAAATGATAAAAGAGTTGAAACAGACGATGAATATCGAAAGAGAATTAAATTCGATCTGTTGAAGGCTGAAAATCGTATTGAGGAAGAGTTAGGACCGCAGTATCGTCTACTTGCTTTTCCTTTTGGTGCCTATAATGAAACGGTCATGGGGGTAGGAAAGGAATTAGGCATTGAACTTTTCTTCACGACCAAAGAGGGGATCAATACCAAAGGAAGTAATGAGATTAATAGAATCCATGCAGGCGCAGCCTATGTGTCAGAAGATGATTTGATGTGGAAAATGAAGTTGTATCATAAAAAGTGATGATAGGAGCCGCATTGAAGCGGCTTCTTTGTTGTTCACAAACAGGGTCTATCTTTTCTTCATCTCAAAAAACTCACAAGCTGCCCGATCGTAATAGGTCAAATCGCTTACGCGTGTCTGCACAACGACTGTCGTATCACTGAATCGTAGAACAACTGCATTGGAATCGACAATATGGTCATCTTTGAAAATCCGAACAACGCCCTGTCGGTCAATGACCTCCTGAAAATCTGCATCGGTATATAAACGTTGATTCCTTGCCATGTATGAATGATCCCCTTACCTCAATAAAATAGTTATTTTTATTGTACCACAAGGTGACGAAATGGCCGAATGGAGACGAACGCCTACGCCTAGCCGAGCATAGGATATAGCACCAATTGCTGCTTGGGCTGAGAGGGTGTGTGGTGCAGGATGGATATTCAACTTTTACCGATTCATTGGGTCTATTTAGTGTTCATTGGTTTCATTCTTACGCTTCTTGTTAAACGCAGAGATACGACGATGATTTGTGTGGTGGGTATTTTCACATTAGGGTTGTTAGCAACGGAAACGTTGAGCGGCTCTGTATCAGGTGTGTTTAACAGCTTCATTTATGCAACGAAAGAGTTGATGGGGACGATCATGATCATCTCGATTATCGTTGCCATGAGCCGCGTCCTGATTCGGACGGGGATCAATGAAACGATGGTGGCGCCGCTGACCAAGTTTCTGAGAACGCCAGCGTTAGCCTTCTGGGGTATCGGCATCATTATGATGGTGACGTCCTGGTTTTTTTGGCCTTCACCTGGGGTTGCGCTGATTGGCGCTGTGCTATTGCCAGTTGCTGTTCGCGTTGGCTTGCCGGCACTCGGTGCCGCGATGGCGATGAACCTCTTCGGACATGGGATTGCGCTGTCTGGGGACTACATTATTCAAGGAGCACCCAAATTGACAGCGGATGCAGCTGGTATTCCTGTGTCCTCCGTGATGGAGGCGAGCATTCCGCTCGTCATTGTGATGGGGCTTGTTACGACGATTACAGCATTCTGGCTGATGCGGCGTGATATGAAGAACGGCAAATGGCGCAGCGGGCTTATCGATAGCCGATTAGAGGAAAGCGGCGGGCTTGTTCCTGTTGATGAAGAGAGTAGAGTATTGATCGGGGAGCGATTGAAGCGGAGTCTAGCCATTGCAATTCCTGTGCTATTCGCTTTAGATGTCATTGCGATGTTCGTTTTGAATTTGCAAGGCGGTGATGCAACCGCTCTCGTGGGTGGCACAGCGGTGTTTATCTTAATCGCAGTCACATTAATCGCTCACCGAAATGCGGGTGTGGAGAAAATCACTTCCTATTTAATAGAAGGCTTTGTTTTCGGCTTCAAAGTTTTTGGACCCGTCATCCCGATTGCAGCCTTCTTCTATCTAGGTGACTCTGCGATTACGGATCTATTCGGCAAAATACTGCCAGAGGGTTCACACGGTATCGTGAACGACCTAGGCGTGGCACTCGCAGGTGTCGTGCCGCTCAATGGAGCCATTGGAGCCGTTACGTTAACCGTTGTCGGCGCCATTACCGGCCTCGATGGCTCCGGCTTCTCGGGTATATCCTTGGCGGGCTCCATCGCGCAGCTGTTCGCGACCGCCATTGGCTCCGGCGCAGCAGTGCTGACTGCGCTAGGGCAAGTAGCCGCCATCTGGGTCGGCGGCGGGACCTTGATCCCGTGGGCGCTCATTCCAGCCGCGGCGATCTGCGGTGTGAGTCCGTTCGAGCTCGCGCGGCGGAATCTGAAGCCTGTGCTCATCGGCTTAGCGGTGACAACGATCGTGGCGATGTTTTTGGTTTAAGCAGCGGACGAAGAAGGACGCGCACGACAGGGAAGAGGCTCCAAAGCCATGTAAGTGGCGGGGGCCTTTTTGCATCTATTTGTCAATATTCCGTCGTCTCCCGCGAAAAAAGATGCGCTTTTGCATCTTTGGCCCTCGAAGCAAACATTGGTGAATGCAGCTTGGTACTATTTCCGCCAAAAAGTCGAACAATCTGCCTTATCCGCGACATTAAACTCGATCATTTTCTCAAGTAATGAATAATCTACCGGACTACTCCACTTAATACGTACTAACTCCTTCGTGTGATCATAACCAGCTTGCACAATATCATCAGCGAAACGAAGAATTCCCACCTTTTCGGGGGCAATAGCCAAATGAGGTTTGGCCACGCTAAAGCCAATAATAAATGTGCCGTGATCGGTAAACATAGGCTGATTCCACGCGATTTTTGGCTCCAAATTCGGGAATTTCTCAGCCACCCAAGTCAAAACTTCTTCTGTACGATCCCGATGTTGCGGATTATCAATACGTCCTAAAAACTCTGCGAAAACTTCCATGATATTCCCCTCCTTCATTAGTGATGTCGTTCATTAATTAACACTTGAACCTTACGTTACGTAATGTTTTATACTACAGTTACCGGAAATTCATAAGCATATTCATTTTGGAGGGATTAGACATGAGTCAAAATAAGGAAATACTTCAAACCGCAGCGCAAGTTGGTGACCGCGAGATTGTGATCACCCGTGTAATGGATGCCTCACGCGAGCTTGTGTTTGAAGCTTGGACGAAAGAGGAGCACCTGTCGAAGTGGTGGGGGCCGCAAGGGTTTACGACAACTTCTCAGACATTTGATCTGCAACCAGGAGGTACATGGCAGTTTATCATGCATGGCCCTGATGGAGTTGATTATCCGAACACCAACGTCTTTGTTGAGATCGTTAAACCTGAGCGAATTGTCATCAAACATGCTGTATTTCCTCATTTTCAGGCGACAGCACATTTTGAGGATCTGGCAGGGAAGACCAAACTTAGGTATAGCTCCGTTTTTGAGGAAACAGCGGAGATATTCGATAAGGTGAAAACCTATGCCGTTCCAGGTGCGGAACAGACGATGGATCGTCTTGAGGAGCATCTGGCAAGTATGTCCAAGGAATAGATGTAATTAGGATACCACAAAAGGGAATTCCAAGCCCATTAGGCCGACAGTTAATTGGGTGGATTATCCAATTGCAACCATTTTTGTCTTAAACATATGAAACCACTTGGGCCTCACATCGTATCATGAGTATATGAATGACAAGGAGGCAATTTACACATGTCCATGTTCAAACGAATGCTCGCAAGCGTCGGGATCGGCGCGGCCCAAGTAGATCTCATGCTCCATCAAGATACAGTGAATGCCGGGGATGAAATCAGCGGCGTTGTTCGAATCCAAGGGGGGCGCGTCGATCAGCAAATCAATGACGTTTACGCCTTCGTGATGACACGTTACCTGAAGGAGCAGAACGATACAAAGATGCAAGTAGAAGCTCCTGTGGCCAAATTCCAACTTACCGGTGAATTTACCGCCCAGGCAGAGCAGGTTTATGAGTTTCCAGTCTCGTTCCAGCTTCCAAACATTACGCCAGCAACGTTAGGAAGAACCCCTGTATGGATACAAACAGGACTTGATATCAAAGAAGCGATTGATCCGAAGGATCAAGATCAGCTTCAAGTAAGACCACATCCACATTCCGAGGTTATCCTGGAGGCTGTGAATGAACTTGGATTCCGACTCCGCGAGGTCACTTGTGAATATGCGCCAGCTATCGGTAGAGAGAACGGATTACCTTTCGTTCAAGAATTCGAATTCGTGCCTACCATGCAATTCCGGGGTCAACTCGATGAGTTGGAAATCATCTTCTTCCCGGACGAGGACGGTGTCGACTTGCTGCTGCAGATCGATCGCAAAGCGCGAGGTCTTGCCGGCATATTTGCCGAAGCGACGGGTACGGATGAAAGGTTTGTAAGGGTACGATTCGACCGTAATCAGCTAGATTCCGGAACTAGCTATGTTGCCGATGAACTAGCCGAGTTAATTCGTAGGTACTTATAAGATTTCATAGACAAGACAATAGTCACAAACGTTAAGGAGCGTTTCCCAGTTGAGGAGAGGCTTCTTATATTTCGTGAATTCAGATCATGCAATGTAGGCTTGCCTATTGTCCATCTTTCGCAGTAAGCTTGCATATAGATGATTAGACGATGAATGACCAAGGGAGCTGAGAAAGATGGAAGCCAAATTTTGCATGAGCTGCGGAGCTGCCATGGAGACGCGTGATGTGGATGGAACGGGGAGACGGGCCTGCACAGCGTGTAGTTATGTTCATTGGGGGAATTACAGCATCGGAGTCGGTGCTCTTGTAATGAAGGATGAGAAGATATTGCTTGTGCGTAGAGCACAAGAACCAGGAAAAGGGCGCTGGACGAACCCTGGTGGCTATATTGAGCAGCATGAATTAATTCAAGATACGATTGTACGAGAAGTTATGGAAGAATCGGGAATCGAGGCATCCGTCACACGACTGGTTGCTGTGCGCGATCTGCCAAGAAGCATACATAATGTGTATATCGCATTCGAAATGTCTTATATTAGCGGAACCCCGCAGCCGGATGGCGTAGAGGTAGACGCGGCAGGCTTTTATAGCCTAGATGAAATGGCTGCCATGCCAGTGGCCGATTTCACAAAGTGGCTCATTGATGTCGCCTTGCATGCCAAAGGGGATGGTCTTATAGAGGATAAAGAACCTGTCATTCCGATGGCTGGATACGGATTGTACCGTGTGCCCAAGGTTAGCAACGTATGATTGGGCTTCGCGGACATCACCTGCTCTGTTTGTTAGGCTACCGAGGAATGGGCTATTCCCCAGCGTTTTGCGAAAATATGACGATGGTCTACGAACAGCTCCGCACAGAGCCTGAAACGATGATTCGCGTCGTGCTCGGACCTGACGATCTGTGCGCGGAATTTCCGAAGGATGAAGTTGCGCATTGCGAGAATCGGACGGTGTATCAGCGGGATGCGGAGATTGTTGCCAAGCTCGGCTTGGAGGTGGGGATGGAGCGGACTTGGTCCACCATTTGCGGTCAAGTTGCTCTAGAAGTAAGGCCGACAGATATCAGCAATCTCTGTGCGACATGCCGTTGGGAGCCTTACGGTGTTTGTGCAGAAGGCGTTCGTATCATAGGGGAAGGCGGCGCATTGCCGCCTGTGCCCAAGAAATAAAAGGACCTGCGCGTAAGCGCAAGTCCTTTTTTCATACAAAAATACTGACATCAGAGCCCATTTCCAGCTTCTCGGCTGGGGAAGTAAGAATATTAGCGACCATCCGCATCTCGTCGATGGGTTGTAGATAAGATCTTAATTGGCGACTATCCTTCTGTTCCGGTTGCAGCCACTTCTCCATCTGTTCCTCATCCAGAATAGCTGGCATGCTTGCGTGGTACGGCGAGACGATGGAATTGGATTCCGTCATAAGCATCATACATGTACGAAGCTCTTCTTCCCCTGAAGGGGCTTGCCAAATATCGTACAGCCCAGCAATACCGAACGTGCCGCTCCGCATTTTGAAACGAATCCACTCCGTCTCTTTACCCTCGGTTCGCCCGACATAGAAGCTGCTGCAAGGGATGACACAACGTTGCTTTTTGACGATGCGCTCGAACACGATGTTGGAGAAAATGGAATTGCGATCTCCGCATACAGCGTCCTTCGCCCAGAAAGGCATCAAACCCCAGCGGAATTCATCTAATAAACGTTCTCCCTTGCGATTGATCATCACGGCTGATACAGATTCAGTTGGGCGCACCTCATACCGATTGGAACTGTAAGATAAGAGCCGATCTACGCGGAATTGCTTCATGACTTCGTGAACATCAGCCAGAATGGCTATGGAATGACACATGATTAACACCTCATTTGATTTTGGTTCTTCTCATTATTTTCCTATTGCAACCAATTCATGTATGAGGCTTAACACTTTTTTCCACGGCAGCTTCAAATGAAAAAAACCAGCAGCACATAGCTTCTGGTTGTGAAGGTTATTCGGCTAGGGGCACTTGAATATCGGCTGCATGCACATAGATGCGGTTCTTGCCGTTACGTTTGGCGGTGTACAAGCACTCATCGACAAGCTGAAACCATGCTTTTTTCATCGTATTTCGATTATAGGTTGCGAGCCCAATACTCATCGTCAGCTTCTGATCAGGCATTTCTGGGATGACCGTATTGCGTATCGAGTCCATAATTTTTTCGCAAATGGCTAACACATCTTGATGCGATTTCCCAACGAATAATACGGCAAACTCCTCGCCGCCATAGCGAAATGACATATCATCCGGACCAAGTACTTCCTTCAGAATGGAGCCGATCGTTTTGAGAACAACATCGCCAACCCAATGACCATAATTATCATTAATGAGCTTGAAATTATCGATATCCATCAAGGCGAGCTCCAGAGCGGTATCATGGGGCATGTGTGAAATGAGGTGATCCGTATGCTCTTGGAAAGAACGGTGATTAAACAACTCGGTAAGCGCATCAACCTTGGAAAGACGATCAATCATGACGTTGCGAATCAGCAAATCTTGCTCACGGACGACGGAGTGTTTGAGCTTGTCAATCAGTTCGAGTCCACGGCTCATAATGGCAAAACAAAGCAAAGAAGTTGCGGTCAATGTGGTCAAAGAGACGATAATTTCGTAAGGGTTCGTTGATTGTCCCTGTAACATCGGTACAAGCATTAGAATGAATAGATAGACAACACCCAGACCGAATGCAAAAATAATATATTTTTTATGAAAATAAATCGAGGCTAATAAAATCGGCATGCAAAGCAGTTCATAGCTGTGTGTCATTTCAGGAATACAAAGGATGAAAATACTAACCATGGTCATAGTCCATACGATCATGATAAACTCACTATAGTTCTTCAAATAGTGGATGGCCATATAACCTAGGCCCATAAGAAGAAGCTGTAACGTCGTAGGGAGAAGTTGAAAACGCATAAAGCTATTAAACCAATTCGACGGCTGCTCGATAATTTCGTAGCTTAGAGCAATCATAGCAGCTGCTTCATAAATGATGAGGATCCACCATAACGTTAGAATGAGTTTTCGATTCCAAGTTGGATCATGTGCTGGAAATTGTTCCATCAAAAGGTGGCCACTTTCCTTTCAGGGCAGTAGGTGTCGAAATGAATTGTGCCTTTCCTGATATTGTAAAGAATAACCCCCTCTTTAGGCAAGCTATTAATGATGTTAATCGAATCGTTTTGAAAAAATATATATAGTCATTGGGGAGGCCTATGACAGCTCTAGGGTATGTGCATGCATGGGAACATTATAAGGATGAGCTTCAACTGCTAGATAAGAAGCTGGAACTTCTCTATAAGCGTCGTCAAAAGCTTACGCCTGATCCGCAAACGGATTCATTCCGCGGGATGTTCGTTTCGGAAGACGAATTTATTCGTCTCATTGGCGGATTTGGCAATGAAGAAGAGATTGATGAGGATGAGCAAGACGTACTCAGTATGATAGAGCAGCTAGAGAGTGCCATTGTAAGTCGTCTTGCAGAGAGCCGTAAGGGCGGCGCATTTCTGCCGTTGATTTATTTATCCAGCGTCTTTGGCTTCTCGACTGTAGAGGAACGCATCGTCATGCTGGGGCTTGCAGTGGAATTAGATCGGAAATATGAGCGGATTTTTGGCTTTCTATTAGACGACCTAACTAGCAAAACGCCGAATATTAGCTTGGCATTGCAAATTGCTTGTCCAAGTCCGGAGGACATGAGGGCTGCGCGTACAACCTTTAGCGCACCCGACGGTCGATTGGCTCGCTATGTGCTGCATCCTGACACATTGGTCGTCAGTGGCCAAACACTGTTGTCCAGACCCTTGCAGCTGGATAAGCGGATTGTGACTTTCTTGCTGGATTCAGGCGAGCTGGATCCCAAACTCAAGCCAGCTGTCGAGATCATCTACCCGGATGATGAGATTCCCCCTCTGCTTGTCCAGGAAGAATTCCAGCAACGCTTACGCGGCTTTATTGCTGAGGCGTATGAAGCACCAGCAGCTGAACGCAAACGGCTTGCCTTTCATCTCTGGGGGAATGCTGGTGCTGGCAAAAAACTGCAGGTGAAGCATCTTAGCCGCTCTTTCCATAAGCCGCTGCTGTTGGTTGATCTTGCTGATGTGCAGCTGCATGCGGCGGTCTTTGAAGATCAGATTAGCATAATTATACGCGAAGCGATTCTTCATCAAGCCATCCTGTGCTTCACACGGCTAGAGGTGCTTTATCCTGCAGAGCCGGATCTAGCTGCGCAGCAGCGGCTGGGGCGTTTTCACGAGCTGCTTGACGGCTACGGCGGCATGGTGTTTCTCTTAGCCGGGCGGTTCAACCGGCTGAGCTGGAAGCCCAAGGAGCGGCTGCTCCTTGAACATGAACTTGCCGTGCCGGACGAAGGCGGACGCGAGCGCCTTTGGCAGACATTCGCACAGGAGATCGGCGCCGGCTCGGATATAGACTATCGGGTGATGAGCGGGAAATTCCGCTTCACCCCGGGGCAAATACGCCGCGCGCTGTCGCTCGCGCGCGGGTACTCCTCCTGGCAGGCGGCAACTGCCGGGGCCGGTACTTCGGGCGCGCTGCGCAGCGACGCGCTGTATAAGGCGTGCTACCAGCAGGTGCAGCACAAGCTGGAGCGCAAAGCGACGCGCATTGAGCCTCGCTATGGGTTTGGGGATGTGATCCTCCCGCCCGAGCAGAAGGATCAGCTCCGCAACGCGTGCAATCAAGTGAAGTATCGCGGCGTCGTGTATAGCGATTGGGGCTTCGAGAAGAAGCTGGCCTACGGCAAAGGGCTCAGCATGCTCTTCGCCGGTCCGCCAGGCACTGGGAAGACGATGTCAGCACAGGTCGTAGCCGGCGACTTGCAGCTTGAGCTGTATAAGGTTGACCTCTCGCAGGTGATCAGCAAATACATCGGTGAAACCGAGAAGAACTTGCACGAAATCTTCGAAGAAGCGCAGCTGAGTAACGCGGTGCTGTTCTTTGATGAAACGGATGCGCTTTTCGGTAAACGTTCCGAAGTGAAAGATTCACACGATAAGTACGCGAACATCGAAACGGCCTATCTGCTTCAAAAAATGGAAGAGTACCAAGGCATCACTGTGCTCGCTACCAATCTATTAAATAACATTGATGAGGCCTTTCTGAGGCGGATCAATTATGTCATTAAATTCCCATTTCCGGATAGTGAATACCGCGAGAAAATTTGGCAATCCATGTTCCCGCCAGCAGCGCCGCTTAGCGATGATGTTGATTTCAAATATCTTGCGCAGCGCTATGAGATTGCAGGAGGGAACATTAAGAACGTCGTTCTTTCTTCTGCATTTTTGGCAGCGGAGTCAGGTGAATCCATCCGAATGCAGCATATTATCAAATCAATTCGGCATGAGCTGCAGAAATCGGGCAAAATTCTCGCTCGACAGGAGTGGGAGGATTACTAGAATAGTAGACAAAGGACAATTTTACAATTTTGTGAGATTGTCCTTTGTCGGTTATATACACCGATTTCTAGTCAAAAAACGCCATTTTCCGGGATAAAAACATAAATAAATACTAGAATCCTATAGTCAACCCGACGGTTTACATTTATAATAGAAAAAGATACACAATGTGACAGATTAAGCATCTTTTTTACATGATTTATAGGTATTTAGAGGCAGGAAGTGACACTCATAGGCAATTATTCTGTCATCGCTGATGTAAGCGCATCTTTAATCAAGCTACTTAGAGAAAACATGACCCCAGATCCCATTCCGCAACCAGAAATGATTGGACTCGCATCACCCGTAGATAAAGGGGATTTCTATCTTTCACTCTATCTATATAACGTTCGTGAGAGCGGCAATAATCGCCAAACCCATATGATTGCTAGAGGGACGAATGAGATTCAGTTTCCTCCGATGGTTGTCGATTTAAGTTACATGGTCACGGTACAATCGCCAGCTGAGCTTTCTTCGAGAGCCTTGGATGAGCATCGGATTCTTGGCAGAGCGATGCAAGTATTCTACGATCATTCCATTCTTCGTGGTTCGATGACAGTGGGCACATTGGCTGAGCAAGATGAAGAAGTTCGTATTAACATGGATCCTTTTAAAGGTGAGAGCCTCATGAACATGTGGAATTTCTCAGACACCCCTTACAGACTCTCAGTTGCTTACACAGTGGGGCCAGTACATATTGATTCTACGCGCATCAGAACAACAAAAAGGGTTTCGGAAACCGATTTTCGTATTCAAGGTTAGGAGGATTCCACCCGTGGATCAGATTCGAATTTCACAATTGAGATCCCGCGTTTCCCTGGTTGTGAGTGTGATTGACGCACTCACCGCACAAGCTCCTCTTGGCAACACGACCACAGTTCACCTAGAAGGCACCCGTTCGAAAGCAATTCGTAAATCGAATGGTTCCTATATATTCAACGATTTATCCCCCGGCGAATACCGTCTATCGGTACATAGCGAGTATTATTTTCAAACATGGAAAGACATCTCTGTTAACACACACAATTTTATTGAAGTTGTTCAAATGAGACCGTTACCTTCGTACCCTTTTTCTCAAGGGGCAGGACTAATTCGCTTCATGCTTCAGAACGCAGCTGGCTCACCAATTCGTGATGCTCACTTACAGTCGACCGTGCTAACGGAGGACTGTGCGCGCGCGCGCATAATGGTTGATCAAGCCGACAAAGGTGCTAGTGAAGTGACTTTTGGTTCATTTACAGGAGGCATTGTAGCTGGGGATGTGTACCTGCTGCGAGGGAGAGGATCCCAACCGGCGGAAGAAGTCATCCGAATTTCCGAAGTGCTGGAGCACCAGAAGCGGTTTCGACTCGCGAATCCATTGATGAAGTCGCATATGCGTGGCGCTATGTTGCTACCCATTCAAGAAACCCGTAGTACGGAACGCGGAGAAGTTGTCATTGCTTTTCGAGGCAATCGGATCCCAACGTTTCATACCGACTTGGTTATTACGTATGGGACAGATAGCGAACATAAGATCAAGGATCTCGCAGTAGCAGAAGGAACAACCACTAACCTCGGCACAATACATCTTGCGTAACCCTAATTAGCAGAATGGACACGTCCATCTTCTATACAAAATGACAAGCAGAAAGGAGAGAACTGGTTTCATGTCTTTGGCCATATTTAATGAGTAAGCAGTGCCATCTGACTGAACTGGGGAACAATGGCTGACTATTTATCACCTGGAGTCTATGTGGAAGAGTTTGACAGCGGAGCACAACCGCTTGAGGGTGCAAGCACAAGTACGGCCGGGTTTATAGGGCTTGCGCAAAGAGGGGAAATTGAAGGTGTCCCTCAACTGGTTACGAGCGTAGCTGATTTCCACCGTTTATTCGGGAGCTACTTGTCCGAGAATGAATTCGGCGAATATCGTTTCCTTTCTTATGCCGTAGAGCATTTTTACTTAAACGGAGGTAATCGCTGTTTCGTAATGCGTGTAGCGCCAACTGACGCGAAAGTAGCAACGAACAAAGCGGCTTCGAATAAAGAATCAGCAATTCTTGAGATTGCTTCCAAGAACCCTGGAACATGGGGGAACCAAGTTCGTATCGTTGTTGTGCCAGCTAGCAAAGCTAAGACGCAAATCTATGAAGTGCTAAGCGAATCACAATATCGTGTGAAAAACAACGCTGGCTTTAACGTTGGCGACGTTGTTGCTTATGAATCAGCAGGTGTGAAGCAATACAGCAAGGTTGTAGCTTCCCAAGACAACATTATCTCATTGTCTGATGCGCTTGATGGCGATGTTGTAGATAGCGGATTGCTGCCTGCTAAAGTTCTGACAACAAGTGAATTTACACTTCACGTATTCTACGGTGATGAAGCTGAGACGTATGAGCGGGTATCCCTGAACATTACGGCAGCGAATCACATTGAGAAAATCGTTTCCCGTTCAAACATTATTACGGTGAAGGATTTGACTGAAGGTCAAGATCTTGGCGCAATTGCTCCTTTCGAGGTGCTTTCTGGCGAGAATGAATCCGTTGGCAAATTCCAAATCGCTTTGTCTGGCGGCAGCAACGGTTCCATCGCGAATGTAACACCTGATATTTACATGGGTGTTGACCGTGGACCTGGTAAACGTACAGGGATTCAGTCCTTCATCGATAACGATGTTGTGTCAATCATTGCGATTCCTGGTGTAACTGAGCCTACGGTTCAATTATCCCTAGTAGCGCACTGTGAAAACTTGGGCAGCCGTTTCGCGGTTCTCGATATTCCACGTGAGAAAACCAAGGTAACAGATGTTATGACACACCGCAACATCTTTGACAGTTCTTATGCTGCTATGTACAACCCATGGTTGCAAGTATTCGATCCATTAGATAAACGCAACATTTACATACCGCCATCTGGCTCCGTCATCGGTATTTACTCCCGTTCTGACCAATCCCGTGGTGTTCAAAAAGCGCCTGCGAACGAGGTTGTTCGTGGTGCAGTTGGCCTAGATTGCCAATATAACAAAGGCGAGCAAGATATTCTAAACCCACAAGGCGTTAACTTGATCCGTCATTTTGCTGGACAAGGTATTCGTGTATGGGGTGCTCGTACAACATCGTCGAACGGTTTATGGAAATATGTGAACGTAAGACGTTTGTTCATCTTTATCGAAGAGTCCATCAAGAACGGCACGAACTGGGTTGTCTTCGAACCGAATGACGAACAGCTTTGGGCACGTGTACAGCGGACGATTGATGCGTTCTTGACGCGGGTGTGGAGAGATGGTGCTTTAATGGGCGGAAGTCCTTCTGAAGCTTTCTACATTAATATTGGCCGCAGCACAATGACACAGGATGACATCGATAATGGTCGATTGATCTGCGTAATCGGGGTTGCTCCGGTGAAACCTGCCGAGTTCGTGATCTTCCGCATTACTCAGAAAACAAGAGAAGAATAGTCTAACGTTAGATATTACGCATATTAGGAAAGGGGTATACTATGGCTGGCGAACGTAGGGATCCATACCGCAATTTTAGATTTAGAATTGAAGTAGAAGGTATTCAACAAGCTGGATTCAGCGAAATTTCTGGATTTGATGCTTCCTTATCGGTAATTGAATACAGAGAAGGAAACGAAACCATCACGCCTCGGAAACTTCCGGGTCTTGCTAAATACGGTAACATCTCATTGAAATGGGGAGTTACAGACTCCATGGATATGTACAACTGGATGTCAGAGTCCATTCAAGGCAAAATCTCCCGCAAAACGGTCACGATTATCGCGATCAACGAAGAGGGCGGAGACGTAGCTACTTGGCAAGTAATCGAAGCATGGCCATCTAAGTACTCAGCACCAAGCTTCAAAGGGACTGGGAACGAAGTTGCGATCGAGAGCTTAGAGCTTGCACACGAAGGTATGACACGTACGAAGTAATGTTAGCTAGAGTAGGTGCCGGAGCGAATACCTCCGGTTCCTGACTCTTCTTTTTGTTAAAATAGAAGAATTTATTGTTTTCACCACGAAGGAGGTAATGACACCATGGCTTTCAAAACAGAATATGAATTTGAACTTCCTAGAGGGTATGTGGATGACAATGGTACGCTTCATAAAAAAGGTGTCATGCGCTTAGCGACAGCTGCGGATGAAATTTTACCGATGCGTGACCAACGTGTTCAGCAAAACCCAGGTTATTTAACGATCATTTTGCTTACACGGGTTATTACAAATTTAGGGGACTTGCGTGCCATTGATACGCGTGTCGTTGAGAAGTTCTTCACAGCAGACTTAGCATTCTTGCAAAACTTTTATCGTCAAATTAACGAAATGGAAGCGCCAAGGGTTCATACAAGCTGTCCAAAATGTGAACATGAATTCGATGTGGACGTGTCTTTTTTGGACGAGATGGCGTAACGGGCTACCCCATTGACAAAATATATGAAGAAGTAGGCTTCATTGCTTATTATTTTCATTGGTCACATGATGAAATTATGTCCATGGAACACCGTGAACGCCGTACGTGGTGTGAGGAAATTTCCCGCATCAACCGTAATTTGAACGAAGAAGGTAAAAAACAGCCAGACAATCCGTTTGATGTGTTTCGGTAAGAGGTGAGTAACAAACAATGGCCAAGAATCCACCCAAATTGCATAATGTAGGTGGCAATTTTCGATTTCTAGTGGAACTTGATGGGTTAATCGTCGGGGGGTTCTCCGAGGTGACGGGCATGAAGTCGGAGATCGAAGTCAAGCCGTATTGGGAAGGTGGCTTGAACACCCATCCACACTACATGGTTCAGCATACAAAGTATCCTAACATTGTGCTTAAAAGAGGCATCAGCAACTCTAGCGAGTTGTGGGATTGGTACAATAATGCTGCACAAGGCAAGATTAGTCGTAAGAATGGCTCAATTCTTTTATACAACGTTGAGGGCAAAGAGATGTGCCGTTGGGAATTCACGAGTGCATTTCCTGTGAAATGGAATGGACCAGATCTCAATGCAGGCAGTGCTAATGTGGCGATCGAGTCGATTGAGTTAGTGCATGCAGGGTTGAAGACGATTTTCAAGAAATAAGCACGTATAGGGGGATTGTTCATGAACTCTCGACAATCGCATAAACCCCGTAGGAACAAGAAGAAGGGTTCATTACGTTTTGCTGAAGGTAAACGTACGACAACTGTCGGTCAGACTTCTCGTCAGGCGAAGCAATTTGCCTCTGGCATTATGGGCAAGTATGGATGGGACCGACATAATTATTTAGGCATGTTTGCCCTGATTTTCAAGGGGAAAGGCTTGCTGACAGATAAGGAATTAGCTTCTATTAAGAACCCGAGTGATCGGGCTTGGATTCTGCAATTGCAGCTACAGCTGCAGAGTTTGAAACATCCAGAATCAGCACCTCTCATTACGAAGCAACAAACGATTCAGCAAATTCAGAAGTTAGTGACACAAAGTGGATATCAGTTACCGAAGCAAGTCTTTGTAGATGAAAGTCAGCAGGAAGATAAAAGTGTTTCCTCTGGACAGACGCCAGCAGCAGTTGACGTACCTGTCAAGAAGAAGAGGGGACGTAAAAGCAAGAAGGAGAAGGAATTAGCAAGCCAAATCCTAGCGGAACAAGAAATTCTAAATGCCGCTAAACGTAATCGTACACAGACTAAACAAGATACAATTAACGTCGTTAATAAACGAAACTCACCGATTATGCAGCGTTCGATGAGGCAGCTCGTTGCTTCGATAGGTATGTTAGCTCATTCTACAAGCAGCAAGATGAATCAACCGAGCCCTAAGGTGAATGGCGTTCAACATACAGGACATACAACGAATATAAGCCGGAAAACAGTGAATTTATTATATAAACAAGCTTTGCGTGACAACAAGGATAGCAGTCTAATTCGTCCAAACGAGCAAGATGGACATTCAATAGTTAGGGCGAATCATTCTAACGTCGCTCAGCATGTGGACGCTATTCGAAATACATCTGTTTGGCTCGAGCAGTTCCAAACGGGGAAGTTGAGTTTGGGTCCAAATGACGATGAGGCTGCTGGTGCCCGTTTATCTGGGGAACATATGCTGCGGTCGAATCCTTCTTTTTTCAATGTGGCTAAGCTGATCTTGCAAGAGGTAGCACAAACACCATTGAGTCACCGCGGTTCGACACAGCAAGGTTCGCACAACTTGAGTGATTCTGATGTGCCAAGATCGAGCTCTACAGATTCTCAGACCATTAGATTTAGAAAGTTGTTAAAGCTGGGAGAAGGTCCTTTTTCGGAAGGGTCATCGCCAAGTACAGTTCGCTTTATTCGTAGTTTGCTAAGCAAACATGCTGAAGGGCAAGATGCACAAGCGAGCAAACGGCAGCACGGTGAACGAGAACCAGGGGTAAGTTTGAAACCTTCAGGTCGTAGTGAATCCTCCATTGCGAAGGGGGTTCTTTCCTCCAGCCTACAACCCAGGGCGATTAATGCGGCTAGTCTAACGTCACGTGTACCTAGATCAATGCATGCTTCGGCAAGTTCAACTAGTCCAAATCATACTCGTATGAGAGGAATGGATACGAGTACTTCAAGGATTTGGCGCAAAGTAGCCGAGCAACAGGAAGCCGCTCAGACACAGCAATCTTCACAAGTATTACAAGAGCAAGGGACACTAACAGATGCTGTCCAGAGATTACAACAAGAACGCGATGAAATAAGGCTGCAAGAAGCGGCATCAAGTCAGTCGCCAGTAATCGAACAACTGCGTATTCAACAAGAGCAGCAAGAAGCTCAACTAAGAGTACAACGAGAAGAGTTACAAGTGCAGCAAGCAGCGCAGCTACGGGTACAACGGGAAGAGTTGCAAGAGCGACAGGAAGTTCAACGACGGGTACAACGAGAAGAGTTGCAAAAGCGACAAGAAGAGCAACAACGGACACAACGAGAAGAAATAGTGCAGCAGGAATCCCATCAGCAGTTTACACAAACTCAACCTCACATTTCACGTGAGAATGAACAGGCTATTCATCTAGCGCATGAGCGGGAACGACAAGATTTCCATCAGCGACAAGTTAGAGAGAATCCGCAAGTATGGCCGGAACTTCAAGCAGCGCAAAACAACAATGGACTTGGCTTACAACGTGATCCTCAAGTGAGTTTAGGGCAAGAAGGGCCACGTGTTCAACAACAGCAACAAATAGAGCAGGTAGAGCAAGTAGAGCAAGTAGACCAAGTAGACCAAGTAGACCAAGTAGACCAAGTAGTGCCAGTTCAACAAGCTAAACAAGAGCAACAAAAGCAGGATGTGGACAGTGCAGATTCCGTAATTCTGCAACCCATAGAGGAGCCTGTTAAGCGAAAAAGAGGACGACCACGCAAAAATAGCAGTGACCTACAGACAAGTAATGAAATAAGTAAAGAAATAAGTAAAGAAACAATCGTTGGATCTTTAGAGAGCTCGCCTACTCCAACGGATGTGCAATTCCTAGAGAAGACGACATTCGATGCTGAGACTGTGAGAATGCCAGAGCAGGAAAGAGTAGCATCCAAACAAGTTGAGGTTGTGACTGCTTATCCGAGTCAGGTGTACAGGAAGCCTGCGCGTATGGAAAATAGACGTCCAAAAGCACAGAAAATACAAAGCAACGAGAACTGGTTGCAGCAGCTCGTTACCATACAAAGACAACCCTCTTCTAATAACGATACTTTCATTAGGAGTACAAATAGTGTAAACAAAGATCGTATGCAAGTCATAACAACAAATAGGGCTTCTGCCCCATTACCATTATCACTAAACGTAGTAAAGCATGATCTAGGTGCAGATGTGTTGGCTAGATCAGCAGGTAAGCTTAACGTTCAACGCAAAAGAGAATCTTCAAAGGAACTGCTTAGAAGCAATCGGCTGAACCGTCAGCAGGGGAATCAAAGCGTAGATAGTCAAAGACTACATATCCAACGAGAGCCAGACTTATCAGAAAGTAAATTGCAAAGAGCAATTTCGGAGCAGCCTAAATTGAAGGGGGATGAATTCCTTCGTTCTTCTACTACACAAGGCCTGCAAGAAGTTAAGATTAGACAACAACCAATAAAGCATGAAGACAAGATTCAAAGCAATAGGCTAGTGGAGAGTGAGAATCGTCCTACAGGGAAGTTAACCTCTGAGGCAGCAGCTAAAATTGCAGAAGCAAGCGTTAGATCAGGCGTTCGTTCCATAGGAACGTTGCTTCCAACACCCATACAGCAGAAAAGCATAGAAAACAGAGAAGTTGTTCGTCTATTGCGAACTAGTTTACGCCCATCCGGAGTTAGCATCAACAGGATGGCAGGTCAACAACTTTCTGGTTTACGAGAGGATCAAGCAGGAACAGGTCCTCAGTGGATGACAATCAGACATACCTTAGCCGCTGAAATCGCGGCAAAAGTAGCACAAAGCAGCATGAACCTCGTGAATTCAAGCAGCATTGCAATGGACGGCCAGCAGCTGCTTCAACGAAGCTTTCGCCAACCAGCTAGATTAGTTCAAGAGGGTCGCAGTCTGTTTTCAACAGAAGCGTCGAGGGAGAATGCGCCTCACAGTGCTGTGGGAGCAAGTGAAATACAATCTAGTGTCAGTGAACAAGCTACTGGCAAGCCAACGAATGAAACAACGTTTATCGGTGGAGTTCAATCCGATAGTCGTACTCCCCTTGAAATGGTAAGGCGAGAGGGACGTCCATCCCGTGTTAATCAGGTGAAAGAGCAGCAATCTAGGATTCAGCGAAACATTGACTTAGGACAGTTTGTATCTCAAAAACCAACCCTTAGCTCTCGCACCCAATCATCTTCAACAAGCAGCGAGGGTGATGCTACGATTTCACGCTCAACTGGTGCATGGGTGAGAGGTCAGCTTACGCTTCGGGCCGGACGAATCGAGAATGGCACGGTAACAAGACGTGCCAACGGTTTGGAAGATGCGCAGCCATTGGAAATGACTAGTATTGCGGAGCGAGGTAACGTGCAACCGTTAGCTGAAGCTGATCGGAAGGACGAGAGACAGCACAACAGTACTGTAAGCGTTGACCCAACAAGTGAACCTGTATTAGGGGAAGCAGGGGCACAGACTTCGACGGTTCGAGAGAATCGAAACCCAACTAGCAGAATGGATGCACATATCGAACAACAGAATTCCGATGCTGCTACACAGATCCAATTGAGTCGATTTAATGGAGAGGTGGACACGCAGCCCAGTCAGTCGGCAAGAGAGGTTGTGCGTGGGGAGCTTGTTCAACGGACATCTTTTGGTGAGAAGAGCAGGCAATTGAAACTGAACAACGGCATTGAACATCCCTTGCAAGCTAGGAGTATAAGTAGTTCAGTTCTAGGAAAGCTCGTTCAACGCTCACTAGGGATTACGAATGGCATTCAGGTGAGAAGAGCTAATCAGTTAGACAACGTCCAATCACGTAGTGCAACGGGTGAAATAGTACGTAGCAATCTCGTGCAAAGGTCATCTGAGAACGAAATCAGGCAGAATGCGAGACAATTTACTTTACGTGAGACTGAAGGACAGATGGATAGAACTGTTGATCCAGAGCCATTAAGATCCGTGCAACGCGCTTCTGGAAGAACAACAAGTTCAACACCGATTAAGCGTTCTGATAGTTTAACAAACCGCCAGACTCTTGGTCAGAATACGATGGAAAGTTCGAATCGAATACAAGGTACAGGAAGTATTGGTACTGGTAATCTGATTCAACGGGCGAGTGAGACGAGAATTAGGCAATTAATCAATAAAGCATCTGCTCAAGATATCAGGCAAGGATTATTGCAACGTGCTGATAGCGAAGCAGCGCCAAAGCGTGGAGCAGTGAATTGGAGCGGGGCGCAAGCCGAACATCTTCAGAGACGCATAGTCGTCGATGGCAGTGAGCGCGCGCCTATGCGAGAAACACGTGGTTCCGAGAACCACTTGGAAGCGGAACGCTTCCAAGTGGATTCGGCGGAGCAAACCATTAGGGCTATGGTGAGCGCGCAAGTGGAAGAACAGCGCGCACAAGGGCGAGAGCCTGCGGCCGCTTCGCGGGCCGCAGAGACGGTTTCGACCGCGCGCGCCGCACGCGCGCCGAGAGCTCGCCAGCGCCCGAGCATGACACCGCGTGTCATGCCGCTGCTGGCGAGCAGCGCAGGAGCGCTTCGCGCTGCTCCTGCGGGGATGGCTGCGGCTTCGCCTGCCGCAGCGGAACACCGACTGCCCGCCCGCGGGACGGGCAGTCGGATACAGGCGGCTGCCTCTGGCGGAGCCGCCGCAGCCGCAGCTGGCGCGCTAAGCAGCGCCAGTATCACGAACAGCAGCAGCCAAGGCTGGGCTGCTGCAGCTTTAACCAAGTCGTTGCACACGCAAGTGCAGCGGCTTGCCAGACCCGCCGGCGGCATGCAAGGCAACGCCGACGTCAACCAAGGCACGCCAGCAATGAGCGTGCCAATGCAGTCGCGCTCGCAGCAGCCGTCCATCGGCGCGAGCCACCAAGGCGCGTCACCTATGAACGTGCTCCTGCAATCAGCAAGTCAAGAGCATCATGCTTCACCACTCAGCATGTTGGAGCATAAACAAGCACCAATGAGCCAACTGGCGAACGCTCCACTCGACATGGACTGGCTGCGCACCAAAACGAGCGCAGACTCAGAACCAACACCAGCAGCGCCAGTCGATCAGACGCCGCCGGAGCTAAGCGAAGAGCAGCTGCAAGAGCTAATTAAACAGCTGCCACAGCTGGATATCTCCAAAATCGCGGACAAAGTGTACCGTGAAATCGAGAAAAAAATGAAATTCGAACGGCAACGACGAGGTATGTAGGCTTGTATTTTAAATATAAGAATGTATGTGTATCACATCGTAATTCGACTATATTCCTCCATAAATGTAATACGGCAGAAAGGACGGATTCCAATGGCACTTAAGAAAGCAATGATCATTGTACACAAAGGCAGTAAAACAGAAAATGTACAAGTCATGTTTAACCCAGGTGAGTATACGATTGACACGAACAATAACTACGACTGGAAAACAGTGCCGGGTCTGTCCATGCCAATTGCTCAGTTCGTGAGCGGGGGTACGACGACACTCACTATGGATTTCTTTTTCGATACTTACGAGAAAGGGACGGACGTTCGTCAGTTGACGACGAAGATTTCAGGTCTCCTCGATGTGGAGAAGGAGATCCATGCACCGCCGTTATGCAGATTCGTGTGGGGCTCATTGGATTTCAAGGGAGTCGTCGTCGGTGTAAATCAGCATTTTACAATGTTCTTGGATACAGGTGTTCCTGTTCGGGCTAAGCTGAAGGTGACATTTAAATCTACCCTAAGCAAGAAAGATCAACTGAAGCAAATTCCGCGCCATTCGGCAGATAGAACGAAATTGAAGATGCTTAATCAAGGGGATCAACTGTGGACGATAGCTGCCAATGAGTATGAGGATCCTACGATGTGGCGAGAAATCGCCAAAGCGAATGGGATCGATAATCCAATGAAAGTAGCCACGGGACGCCGCATTTCAGTTCCGAGGTTGGATTAAGCCGATGCCCTTAGATCTGGATACGAGCTCTTTTACCTTTGACGACCTAGCCAAAAAATATAGTGATTTTTACGCACCTTACTATGATATTAAAGTGGATGGCACGAAGCTGTCGGATGATATCGCACTGGATAATCTACGCGTGGACACAACGATTGATGGCACGGCAGACTCTTTTTCTTTCAGAATAGCGAATGCGTACGATATTACGAAAAATGAATTCCAATGGTTATCTACCTTCACATTAGGTAAAGCCATTGATATTGGTCTAGGTTATTTAGACAAATTTACCCCTGTTTTTACAGGTCAAATCACGTCCGTCGTTGTAGATTTCCCAGAAGGCGGAGCCCCTGGTCTCGTGGTACGTGGGATGGATATTTCTTATCTCATGATGAAAGGGACGAAATCTCGCTCTTGGAATAAGAAGAAATACAGTGAGGTCGTTGAAGAAATCGCCAAAACATATGGCTTCAAAACAAATGTGGATGCCACAACAACGGTATTTCCGGCACTTTCACAGAGTCAGATTAATGACTATCACTTCATTCAAAATTTAGCAAATTTAGTTAACTATGATTTCTTCGTTGTGGGGAAAAATTTGTATTTCCGTAAGCCATTAACGGCGATGACAGCTGTGATGACGCTGGAAATGGGCAAAACACTCCGCAGTTTAATGATAGATCACAATTTAGCCGAGCAAATTACGGGCGTAACCGTACGAGCTTGGGATAATAAAGAGTTAAAAGTTATTGAAGGCAAGTCTGCCAGCGTGACGAAGCTCGGTTCCAACAGCAAAACGGGCAAGGATATTTTGGGCTCAAAAGGTGATTTCATCGAGCATATGTATACGAATGTAACCTCGGTGGAGGAAGCAAAAAGCTACGCAGATGCGATATTAAATCGCCGAGCCATGAAGCTGGTTAGCGGCAGCGGGGAATGTATTGGAATTCCAGAGATTCGAGCCGGGCGCTATATCAAGCTGACTGGTGTTGGCAAGTCGTTCGACCAACCGTATTATATTACGGGAGCAACCCACATTTTCGACGATGAAGGTTATACAACTCGGTTCCAACTGGGAGGGAATGCGGTCTAATGTTCAAAACTCCCGATATAACTATTGGCGGCATATCCGATTTTGCCAGTCAGAAGATTGGCGGCGTCATGGTAGCTGTGGTTACGAATAACACCGATCCTGATAAAATGGGACGTGTGAAGCTCAAGCTGCCGATGCAAGAAACCGAAACGGAGACGGACTGGGTTCGTATTGCGACGTTAATGGGCGGTAAAGAAATGGGCAGTCTTTTTATCCCGGAGGTTGGGGATGAGGTGCTGGTTGCCTTTCATTTAGGCGAGCTGCGGATGCCCTTCGTGATTGGTATGCTGTGGAATCCGAAAAATATGCCGCCAACACCCGCAGAGAAGAATGATTTGCGTATGATTAAGACCAAATCAGGTCACGAACTATCGTTCAATGATAAGAGCGGTGACGAGAGTATCACAGTGAAGACGAAAAAAGGCCAGATTATTGAACTAAAGGACAAGGATCAAAGTATTTCGATTGCTGACTCCAGTGGGAACAATAAGATCTTGATTAAAGGCGGATCGGCGAATGAAATTTCGGTCGTCAGCCAAACCTCGAAGATCACTTTGAACGCCAAAGGCGAGGTCGGCATTGAAAGTACGAAGGAAATCAAAATAAAATCTACACAAATTAACATAGAAGCATCCGCTACCATGGCGTTGAAGGCAGGGGCAACCTTGGATCTGAAGTCAGATGGGATTATCAACATCAAAGGTAGTATGGTGAAAATTAACTAGCGTCAAAATCAATTAGCGAGAGGGCGTGGCGAGATGTCGGAAGCATTTTTGGGACGAGGATGGAAATTCCCGATTCAGGTTGATCCTGCAACTGGAAGAATCCGAATGTCCGAGTATGAGGAAGACATCGCTGAAGCGATTCGCGTCATTCTGGGCACCACACAAGGTGAACGCGTCATGCGTCCTTCTTTTGGATGCGGCGTTCAGGAATTTATTTTCGGTTTAACCGACGATACGACTCTTCATTTGCTCCAGACGAATATTGAAGAAGCCATACGCAACTGGGAGCCGAGGGTCCACGAGGTTGAAGTGAAAGCAATTCCAGAAGCGGATGACCCCGCTAAAGTCATGATACACATTGCCTATCAGGTACGGACAACGAATAACTTGTTTAACCAAGTCTATCCGTTTTATTTATTTGAAGGTTCGAAATAGAAAGAGGATGCGGAAGCGATGACGATACGTGTAGAGAGGAGGTGGAGCTGTGCAACCTCCCAAAATTGATCCCAGAGACATACCTGATCTGATAGACCAAATGAAGGAAATGGCACCATATTATACGCCAGAGTGGCGATTTACGCCTGAGAACCCAGATCCAGGTTCAGCGTTATTCCTGATGTTCGCGGATATGTTTCACGACAATATTAAACGATTGAATCGGGTGCCAACGAAGAACCTAATCTCGTTTCTGAATATGTTCGATGTCACGCTGCTTCCAGCAAGACCGGCTAGCAGTTACCTGACATTTGCATTAAATGAAGGCACGAAAGAATCTGTGTTTATCTCAGCTGGTACGCAAATTGCCGCTGCATTAGAGGCCGATACGATTCTATATGAAACAGCACGCAGCGCGTTGCTGACGCCGGCTGTGCTCTCGAGCATTTACGTGACGAGTCGTAAACAGGATATTATTGTCCGGATCGCAGATGAATTTCTAATCGCTAGTCGTCAAGGTCATGCGTTGCCGAAGAAGCTGTTCCGATTGCAAGATGAGGGCAATTTACAGGAACATGCCTTGTATTTGGAGCACAGCTCCCTTTTCACGGTAACCAACCCGGCACAGATTGAGATCGAATTCCGTAACTCGACGAAACGCTTTGAGGAGTTCGGGATGTCCAGCCAACTGGCAGATCCCGAGCTGACGGAATGGCTGTATGCAACAGCTGATGGCTGGCGAGCATTTGATGCCGTGGAGGCGAAGGGTAATCGGGTTATTTTGCTCAAAAGTGTCCATGAAGAGCTTGCTCCCAAAGAAGTGAATGGTCAGAGTGGTCGCTGGATTCAATGTCGATTAAAGCCACACCAATATGGTCGTACGACACTCGCTGATAGCAGGCTTTCTATGGATCATATTTCTTTCAAAACAGACTATGTAGATACACTTGAAACGGGCGGTATTCAGCCTGATCAGATGTTTTACAATGATATTGATGCGGATCCTTCGGGGTTCTATCCATTTGGTGATCAATTCGCATTGTATGGCTCCTTTTATATTGGTAGTCAGGAAGTATTTACGAAAACCAATGGTGATATTAAGCTGAGCTTCGGGCTGCAGGCGATTGAGAATCGTTTTGGGGCGGAAAACGCGGATCCCATTGACTGGAAAATGGTCATGAAGAAGAATAAGTTCGATAAAGCACCTGTCGTGCATGTGACGGTTCTTCAAGTGGCTTGGGAATATTGGAATGGTACAACATGGGTGCGGCTGGATGTCGGCAAAGATGCGGAGAAGCTCTTCTACTACCCCTTGCAACAGAAGGTTCGCAAAGAGATTGAGTTCCGCTGTCCGCCTGATCTCCAGGCTACTTATGTGAACGGGAACGAGAATCGCTGGATCCGAGCACGGATTTTACATATCGAAAATGCGTACATCGCGCAGGCTTTATATTTATCACCTTGGATAGACGAAGTAGCGCTGACGTATCAGTATGAGGATCGCCTTTATCAAGCGGGACGCTGTTTGTCCTTCAACAACACGGTTTACGAGGAACGGACCAAGCATAGCCGTCAATTGGCAGGCGGATTTGAACCCTTCCAGCCATTGGAAGGCAGCCATCCGGCGTTATGTTTTTCTTTTGATACACCGCCTGTGCGAGGTCCGATTTCGATATTCGTTTCTATTAAACAGCAACGATTCTCGGAGCATGACATTCCTATGTTGGAGTGGGAGTATTTGCGAGCAGGCTTGCTCCCAGGTACCCCACCAGAGTGGGTGGTACTCAAGGTTATCGATGAAACGAATGGCTTGACGCAAAGCGGCACGGTACAGTTCGTGGGTCCATCTGATTTTGCAGCTGCCTCACTATTCGGTCAAGATGGTTACTGGATTCGGGCTACAAATCGGGATGATATCTATGATGATGTGACGGGGAATGTACAGATTCCGACGATTCAGGGCGTGTATATGAATACGGTTCATGTCCTCCAGCAGGAGACTATTACAGGTGAGGTTCCAGAGGTCAAGGGACTGGAAGAAACGGAATATCAGTTAGCCAGACAAGGAATCGTATCAGAAGAAGTATGGGTAGATGAGACTGAATTCATCACAGAAGAGGATATCTCGGAATACGAGTTATCTGGAACGCCACTCATGGACATTCGACGTGATTCAGAGGGCAACATTCTGCAGGTATGGGTTCGTTGGACGGCTGTTCGTGATTTGACGTTATCGGGTAACCGAGATCGACATTATGTGATTGATCACACCTTCGGACGGATACGGGTAGGGGATGGCGTTCATGGGATGCACCCGCCGAAGGGCGGACTAGAGCAAATGAAGGTTACCTACCAAGTTACAATGGGTCAAATCGGCAATGTGGCTGCTCGTCAGATCAATCAAATGCAGGATTCGATTGCTTTTGTGGGTGAGGTGTATAATCCTGAGCCCGCATCGGGCGGTTGTCAGGCCGAGAAGCTGGAGTCTGCGCTAGTGCGGGGGCCGGAGCTGTTGAAGCATCGTAACCGCGCCGTTTCGTCCAAAGACTATGAGTGGCTGGCTAGAGAAGCCTACCCGAACATTGCGAAGGTGACGTGTATTCCGAATCGGAATGCGTATATGCAGAAAGAAATCGGAGCGATGACGCTTGTTATTTTGCCAAAAGAGGGCCAACAAGGCAGTTCAACGTTTCCTGAGCTGAAAAAACAGGTAGAACGATTCATTCTGGGGCGTGCTTCAAGTCTGGTTGCTTTCCCAGAACGCTTACAGGTCATTGAGCCGGTATATATGGAAATATCGGTTTCTGCTATTGTCGCTGTTGAAGGAATGGATACGGTCGTTCTCACGGAAATACAGGCGATTGAGAAATTAAATCGATTCCTTGACCCGTTGACTGGACATTTTGATAATAAAGGTTGGGCGATCGGTGCGCAGATTCATCCTTCCGTCTTTTATGCGCTGTTGAAATCGATTCGGGCGATCTCCCATGTCGAAAAGTTGTATATGACTGTCTACAAAATTGAAGACGGTGAGCGTGTGGAGTTAGATGTTAATCGTCTGCCTACGCTGCCGCATAGCATTATTGTGAGTGGAAAGCACAAGGTGGTTGTGAACGTACTTTAGGAGAAAAGAGTATGCTTACGGAGTCAGTTTTCTAACGAAACTTTTAGGAGGTGAGCACAAGTGCTGCCAATTCCCAATTTAGATGACCGGATGTTTGAACAAATGGTGATGGAGGCGCGGAAGTCGATTCCGAAGCTATTTCCAGAATGGACAGACGAGAATGAGCATGATCCTGGGATCACGCTGCTGGAGCTGATGTCATGGATGACTGAGATGCAGCAGTATTACTTAAATCGGGTGACGGAGCGCAGTGAACGTAAGTTTCTAAAACTGTTGGGGATTCGTCCTCGCGATGCTGTGTCTGCGGTTTGCGATGTGACGTTTACTGGCGCTACGCAGCAGCTTGTGCTCCCTAAAGGGACACCGTTGTCCGCGATGGATCTGCGTTTTGAGACGCAGGGAACGGTACAGTTAGTACCAGCTGCATTGGAGAAGGTACTCGTTCGTACGGAAACGGCAGCTGCCGATTATACGTCGAACAATCAGGCCCAAATTGCTTACTATGCTTTTGGCGCTGATGCCCGCAAAGGTGCTCATCTATATCTCGGATTCGATCAGGCATTGCCAATGGAAACGGAGATTTCGATCTATTTTAATCTGTTTGACCGCTACCCTGTGACCGTAAGTCACCAAGCTGAGAAGATGGCGCCGATGATTTCATCAGCCAAAGTAGCTTGGTCCTTCGCAGGTGCAGGCGGAGATGGACAGTCGGAGAGCTGGCTGCCGATTGAGCCAAAGAGTGATACGACGGTTCATCTATCGCAAAGCGGTGAGTTTAAGTTCTTCATTACTTCAGAGATGAAGCCGCTGTCCTTGTATCCGGCTGATGACTGTGGCCGCTATTGGCTCTGTTGTACATTGGCGGAGGATGGCTATGAGCTGGCTCCCAAAATTGAGAAGATTACGCTCAATGCCGTTAAAGCAGTTGAGCAGGAAACCTTCAGCGAGGTGACGGCTTTCAATTCTTCAGGAGAGCCAGGTCAGAGCTTCGAGCTTAGCTCGCATCTTGCTTATAACGGCCTGCACACGATTCAGGTGCTGGACGAGCAGGGCCGTTGGCGCGACTGGCACACGGTCGCTGACTTAAGTGCTTGCGGGCCAACTGATCTCTGCTGCGAGCTACAGCAGGATTCGGCCCGTCGGACGACCCGTCTTCGCTTCGGCAACGGGGTGCACGGCAGTCTCCCGCCGCAGGGTGCGAAGCGGGTGCGGCTTGTTGCATACACGGCTGAGTTTGACTACAGCCGGTATGTGGGAGGCAGTAAAGGTCTGCCTGGGCAGACCTTTGAGATCAGTCGCGGACGCGTATACAAGCCTAGCAGCATGCTGCTGCAGGTTGGTTACCGTCCGCGGGGCGAGGATGGCTTCGTCTGGGACGATTGGACGGCCGTGGATGACTTCGATAACTCGAAGTCGACGGACCGGCACTACGTCTACGACGCCACTGCAGGCACGATCCGCTTCGGGAATAACGAAGCGGGGTTAGTGCCGCGCAAGTCCGGGGAACCGAATATTCGGTTCCTGTCCTTGCAGGCAGGGGGCGGTGCACGAGGCAACGTGAAGGACGGCCTCGTGACGGGCGTTGGCTCCACAGCTACGCCAGGCGTGAGCGTGACGAATCCGTTCCCGGCGCGCGGCGGCCTGGAGGCGGAGACGCTCGCGCAAGCGAAGCTGCGCGTGCAGCGAGAGCTGGCTGCGCCAACGCGCGCGGTGACCGCCGAGGACTACGAGGCGCTCGCGAAGGCGGCGCCGGGTCTCCGCGTCGCGCGGGTGAAGGCAATCCCCCTGTATAAGCCGGGGATGCGGGATTTCCCACGGGTATCGGCGCCGGCGCAGATGACCGTGGTGGTTGTGCCTTACAGCGAAAGCGATAAGCCGAAAGCTGGCAAGGGCTTCTTGCAGACGATCAAGCTGCATCTGGATCGGCATCGGCTTCTGACAACGGAGCTGCATGTCATTCCAGCGGAGTATATTAAGATTACCGTCCACGCTGTCGTGGTGATGGAGCCGAAGTATAAGAATGAGCAACGGCGCATCGCGCTTGAGCTCAGAAATCTCCTTCAGCCCATGGATCACGGGCAGGGTGCAGAGGGCTGGCGTTTTGGGCGCACCGTGTACAAGGGTGATATTTACGGCATCATTTCCCGAATCAAAGGTGTCGTCTATGTGCAGGACATCTGGCTCGATGCCGAAGGGACGGGCTTTCATAAGGATGGCGCAGGGGATATTCATATCCCGCCTTATGCGCTAGTTTACTCCGGCAATCATGAGATCGAGACGATCAGTCAGACCGATTTGTAGTTGTAGAAGTAACCCAACGCGCGCGCGAATTTTAGGTGCCAGATGCAGCCTAGGCATGACGTCGGTCATACTCACGTGAAGTAAAAGTAAAAGTAAAAGTAAAAGTAAAAGTAAAAGTAGAATTAGAAGTAGAGAGTGCTTCGACTACTAACTGTCAAGTTGATGGATGAAAAGTAGAAGTATAGTCAGTTGAGCAGCTAGTTTTCAAATAACTGTAAAATATACAGCTAATTTTCCCGTATGACCTGAGATTTTGCGATTAGATGGAAAATGTACAGTTAATTTGAGCATAATTGGTCGTTTAGTGGTTTGGGGCGGCGGAGAATAGGTTAGGCGGTTGACTTGAACTTGAACTTGAACTTGAACTTGAACTTGAACTTGAACTTGAACTTGAACTTGATTTGCCCCAAAAACCATAGAAACGAGGTGACGAACGATGCAGGATGGACAAACGTTTTTTTCGCTAAATAAGAGAATGGATTGGGAAGAGGGCTTTGATGCGAATGTGCATATGCTGGAGCAGGGTTTTTCGATTCAGCAGTCGGAGAAGTACAGCATTCATCGCATCGTTCGCACGGATGAGTTGGATGGAATTCCGCCCATTTGCGATATGACGGTGGGTCCTGGAAGGAAGCTAATTCTGCTAGATGAGTCAGCGAATGTGTGGATTTATGATGACGAAAGCCGACACAGGGAGCTACTGTTTCGCCATGGTCACGAATTATTCAGCTCGCAAGCGATGCTTGCATCAATGTCGGATCTTCTTGTGATTGCTGATAGTAGTGAGGGTACGGAGAGAAGGCTTGCTGTCTACTCCATCTCGAATGGTCAAACCATGTGGGCAGTTAAAGATTGGGATGGTTTAGGTTTATATCCACTGTCACTGAATACGAAGCTTCAGACCGCGAATACGCTATTTATGGCGGTTCCTTTGGACATTGCGGTTGGTATGAATGGAAGTCCCGAAGTCCCGAAGGACGGTCGGATTGGCATTATTCAGTGGAACTCGGCTGGTGAAGTGATACATGTGTATGAACATGATGCACATCGTATGCCAGAAGCGATTCCGATTTCGAAGCTGCAGGATCGCTATTTTACTGCGGCGGCAGATGGCACTATTGCCCTGCTGGATAACCAGCTTCGGACGGTAACGGTGTTCCATGAAGATGGGCGAGAGCCATTCCTTTTCCAATTGGAGCAGGAGGGGCGATTTGCCGGTATTTCCATTGATACGAATCATAATCTCTATATAGGGGATAGCGGTTACGCGCAGCAAGAAGGTGTGACGGAGCGGTTTATTTTAAAATATCGCGGTAACGGCACCCCCTTAGACAAGGTAACAGGCTTCCGAGGACGAACGGATAAATTAGTGCAGGATGGACGCAATCGCCTGTATGTGTTTGATCGGATGAGCGGTCAGATTAGCTTGCTGGACCTTCGAGCTCGAACGATGCTGCTGGAGGATACGCAGTTGCCGGAGGCCGTGTACTTCTCTGCGGATCTTGATACGACGGAAACTGAGACGACATGGCACAAAATACGGCTGGAAGCGGATATTCCAGAGGAGACGCAGGTTCGGTTTTCGTATTATGCCTCGGATGAAAGTGAAGGGATGGTGGATGGGGATTACGTAAATCTCACCAATTATTTCACAGATCCAGATATCTCAGTCAAAGAAAAGCTAAGAGCGACGCGCGACCTATGGTCAGAGCCGATTCTGAATCCGAAGGATGCGTTGCTGATGCATGCGAAGGGTCGATATCTCTGGTTCAAAATCGAGCTCGTTGGCAGTGAGCAGAAATCACCGTTTATTCGTAAGTTGAGAGTGTACTACCCGCGCACTTCACTGATCGCGTATTTGCCGCCGATGTATCAACAGGATGAGGAACATAGCCCTTTCTTGGAGCGATTCCTAGCGATGTTTAGTACGTTTTTTGACGATATGGAAGATACGATTGATCGAATTTCGGGTCATTTTGATCCAGATGCGGTGTCGGGGCCGTACTTAGAATGGTTAGGCGGTTGGCTTGCCATTACGGAGCACGAGGCCTGGGGTGAGAAGAAGCTGAGAGAGCTAATCAAGCGGGCACCTGAACTTTATAAGCTGCGGGGTACGCGCGAAGGCTTGATGAATATGCTGCATATTTACACGGGCGCTGAGCCTTTCATACTAGAATATTTTCAATTTAAGCAAATGCAAGAAACGTCAGAACTGCGGCAACTGTTCACCCAGTTATATGGTGATAATCCGTATACCTTCTGCGTGCTGTTAAGGCCAGAGAGTGTGCGTACAGATGAGCAGCGCTTAGTTATTGAGCACATTATTGAAGATCAGAAGCCGGCATATACCGATGGCAAATTGATAGTGTTGCAGCCATGGATGTATGCGGATATGCATACTTACCTGGGTATTAATACGTACTTGTCTGAGCCTACTTTATTAACCCTTGATCAGCGCTCGTCGATGCCTTACAATACCGTGCTGATTGATGTGGATCGTGATAAACGGATGGATATACATACGCGCTTGGGACTAGATTCCGAAATCGAGTGAATGAATTAGAGTCAGAGAAGGTGAGGGGATCGTTATGAAAAAATCACGTTATTACCCGTTTGAACGCAACAGGTATTTCTATGGGAAGCTGCTGACGGTCAGAGATTTCGAATCCGAGCAAAAGTATTTTAATGATAAACGCAGAATGATGAATCGTCTTCTACATGGTTCTGGCGTTCTAACCGGCTTGCAGGTTGTAGCTGTGGATGAGAAGTCTGTTTCGGTCGAGATGGGGGCCGCCATTGATGCCTTAGGACGGGAGATTGTCGTGCCATCTCCGATGACGATGAAGTTGTCCATGATGGATGGGTTCAGCAATAATCAGTACGCTAAGAACGTTTACCTGTGTATTGCCTACGATGAAAAGGAAAAAGAGCCCGTCCATGCCGTAGCGAACTCTTCCGTCCGTTCGGACGAAATTAATGATTATAATCGTGTGTTGGAAAGCTATCGTCTGTTTATCCGTGAGGATGCGCCGGACCCAGCTTCATTGCCACTAGCTACGTTGTCAGATCAGACGATTGTCCTGTATCAGGATAAGCAGGTACGCGTCCTGCAAACGACACCACGCTATGTGAATCCGGGGCAATTGTTCGAGATGACGCTGCGTTTTGAGAAAACGCTGAAAGCTGGCCGATTGTCCTTCCAATATGAGCTTGATGCTCATCGCGTAGAGGCGATCAATGGGACGACCATTGTGTTCCAAGAGCCGCAAGATGCGCAAGAGAGCGAATATGAAATGAAGGTGCTGCTTCGTGCTGATAGTACGGCTGCCGTGAAAGCGTTAGTAGGTGTGAAAGCAGGTACAGGGGCTTTGAAGCTGGATGATAGACAGCTGGAGCTGCAAGCACAATCCGTTGGCGAGATTAGCATCGTGACTGAAGCGGTGAAAGAGCGGTTAATGTCGGATTTCGTGAAGCAATCCTTGGAAGCATCTTTGGAAGCCCCATCGGAGCCGTGCATTTATTTGGCCAAAATATGTTTGATCCAAGTCGGACCGACTTATGTAATAGAAACGGTAGAGCAAGTACCGTTCGGTGAATACGTCTACAATACATCCGTGATGTACCGACTCGGTCAAGCCAGTCAATATCGGGAAGAAACGTCCGGTCAATTCGTAACGAAGTCTAAAGTGAAAACTTTGGCTCCAGGGCAAATGCCAGAGCTAAACGTCAATTACAACCCCTTGATCAGCGAGTTGTCTTTTGATTTGGGCATTCCAGCTGGCGGCGGCAGCGGGATTGCAGGCATTGTAAGCGGGTATGTTGATATCCCAATTGATCCATTCACGAAGATTGCTGTGTCTCCATTCGGGAGAGCAATGAAGAGCTTCTATTCCGGTGAGATTGTACATGGACTCGGCGAGGGAAATGTGTTGATTATTACAAGTTTAGAAGAGCGAAGCGGCGATGCGTTCTCGGATATTCTATCTAGCGGCGACCGTGTATATGGCGGTTCATCGGAAGTGTTTAAAGGTAGTGAGTTTGAGCCAGATGCACCTGAAGTGAAGATCGGAACGATCGCGTACCCGCAGAAGGGGACATTTCGTATCGGCGTGAAAGTGCAGCAATCCGGTGAGCAAGGCAATGTACGTGTGCGCTGGTGGGCATACAGTGCTGAGATGGCCGGCGTAGTGCAAGGTAGTGGTGGAAGTGGAGATTCCTTGGACGAAGCGTTGTCGGCCATGAGAGAAGCGGCTTCGGCAGGTAGTGACACGGAGTAGGTAGATAGGACCGTCCTGAACAAGCTCAATTGTTCGGGGCGGTCTATTTGTTCATGTTTGTGGGTTGAAGTTAGGGTACTAGACGAACTTAGTACTATGAAATTAGCCTGATATCGTCGAAAATGGATGATATTATAACAATTTTTCACTAGGGAGTGTTCTCATGAATTCTGTTTATATAACGAGTATCGGGAAGTTTCTGCCTGGTACACCAATCGATAACGAGGAAATCGAGGAATACCTTGGGAAAATAGGCGGAAAAGGCTCGAAATCTATGCGGCGCATTCTTGATCAGAACAAAATTCAAACTCGTTATTACGCCATAGATAAAAATCAAAAAAGCCTATATTCAAATGCCGAAATGGCTAAAAATGCGATTCGCGATGCGCTCGAGCGGAATCACGACGATTTATTTAACCAAGTAGACTTTCTAGCAGTTGGTACAACTCAGGGTGACCTATTGGTGCCTGGGTTTGCCAGTATGGTTCATGCCGAAACCGGCCTGCCTGTTATGGAAATTGCGTCACATCATGGCGTCTGCGGCAGCGGTATGCAAGCAATCAAAAATGCCTACTTGCAGGTACAGTCAGGTGAGAAGAAAGCCGCAATCTCTTGTGCCAGCGAGTTTCCAAGCCGGGTTTTTAAACATACGCGCTTTGAAGCGCAGGCCAAATTCATGGATCGACCGATTCCATTTGATACGGATTTTCTTCGGTTCATGTTGTCTGATGGCGCGGGTGCCGCCGTGCTTCAGCCTAAGCCAAGCGATCAGGGGATATCCCTCAAAATTGAATGGATCGACAATAAATCTTACGCCAATCTATACGATACTTGTATGTATGCAGGCATGAACAAAGAGGGCTCCAAGGAAAATCAAACAGGTTGGCTTGATTATGCTTCCATCCATGAAGCGGCAAATGATGGGGCTATTAATTTGAAACAAGACATTCGCCTAGTTAACGAAATGCCGAAGGTGGGTGTGAAACGTTTTTTTGAACTCGTAGAAGAGGGGAAAGTAGATCCTTCTTCCATTGATTGGATGGTTTGTCACTACTCTTCGCATTATTTCCGTGACGAGATTTTCCGTCTTATGCAGCTTGGCGGCATGACCATTCCGGCAGACAAATGGTTTACAAACCTATATACGAAAGGCAACACAGGAGCAGCCTCTATCTATATTATGCTGGAGGAACTGCTCAACGAAGGGCATCTAAAACCAGGCGAAAAAGTGCTTTGCATGGTTCCGGAGAGCGGAAGATTTCAGACTTCATATATGCTATTAACTGTAGTCGGTACAGGCAACATGACGGTCAATGAATTCATGGAGAGACAGCCAGAAGCGCCCCATTTGGAATTTGATCATGCTAGTTTGCTACAATCTCATTTAGTACGGCAGTTAGTCAACATTTGGATTGATTTCGAACAAAAGCTTGCTCACGTTCCCATTATTCATAAACTGTATAGGGGCAAATTTACGCGGGAAGATTACATGCTGCTCATGGAAAACATTCGTCAGCAGGTGATCGACGGGTCGCAGTGGATTGCACGTGCAGCCTCTTACATCTCGATTGATAACATCGATCTGCGTTCCATGTTTATTGCCCATGCCCGCGACGAGCATCGCGACTTTCAAATATTAGAACGAAATTACGTGGCCGTGGGAGGAAATCTTGCGGGTATTCAATCCGGTGAGAAAAATATCGGCAGCGAAGCACTGTCAGCCTATCTGTTTCAGCGAGCAAGCCGAGAAAATCCTGTGGATCTGATGGGTGCGATGTGGATTATTGAAGGTTTGGGATGTCGAATGGCGAGGTACTGGGGAGAGGCAATTCGTGATCAACTCGGCTTAAATGACGATCAAGTATCATTTTTACTCTATCATAGCGACTCCGATGAGAAACATTTCGAGCGTCTAGAAGCAGGGATTCAACATCCGATGCTTACAATGGAAATTGCTGAACGGATAATAAAAACCGCTAAAACGACAGCACGATTGTATCTTTTACAATTAGAAGAGCTGGGGAACGTATGAGCAAGGCCGATTATTTTAATAACATGACGCATGATAAGCAAGATCCTAATCCATTCCTTGCCATCTACCTTGATCAAAGTATTCCATTTAACGAAGAAGCGAAAGCCTCCTATTTGAAGGACTGCTCCAGTAAATCCAGACAATTTTTGCTTCCCATTTTGCGGCCGCTTTCTCGACTGCTGATCATACTTTTCCAACTATACAAAATCATTTTCCCAAAAGCGTTTACTTCATCTAAAATGCTGCATCGTTTCTTGTATTGGGGCATGAAAACGTTCGTGAGTCCAGACGCCAATTATATGATTCTTCGGCATTTTTATCTGGGATCTGAGATCCTGCAATTTATCCGCGATAACATTCCGGGTGTCCATGTAGAGATGAATCCGCTGAAACCGACGAATCTTGAACCGATAAAAGACGATTTGTTTCTCATTCATGACCTCAATTTATACAATTTTGTAATCAATTTAAACAAACAATTACGTGAGAACAACATCGAGGTGACGAAGCAGGAACGACTAAATTTTGATGCCATTACTTCAAGTCGCATCCCGATAGAACTGATGCCCAATCGAAGGACTAATTTTCTAGATCTCATGACAGCTATTGAGTGCTTTACACCTGTCTACCAGTTTTTTCTGACAGATAACGATTTCTGGCGAGCAACGAATTCCTTACAACTGGATGAGACGATTGGGATACTAGCCTCCAAAGTGATCGGTAGTAATGACAGGCTGGCCTTGATCAACAATAAGCACCCGATGGTTCCGCTGTCTACGCTTCGAGCCGGTTTTCGATTAGTGCTTCATGGGCTTGCTACAGAACAACTCCATGCCTTACTCGTGGAGTTAAAACACAAACAGGCAGCTTAATTTGCAGCCTTCTATTTTAGCGCACATTGGAAAGTCGCTGCTTGCGTTGGCAAGATAGTTATCGTGGTTAAATACTTATGCAAATCGCCCTGTCTCTTCATCCTACGGATGGAGAGACAGGGCGATTATAGTTTACATTTATGTGAGATTAACTCATTGTACTTTGTCCAATAGTCGGTAAATCACAACCGCCGCTTGCGCTCTAGAAGCGTTATCCGCAGGAGCGAATTGTCCTCCTGTCGTTCCGCTGAGAAGACCTAACGCAGAAGCAATTCGGACGTAGGATCTAGCCCATGCACTAATCGTACCTTCGTCGGTATATTTGACCTCTTGCGTGGTGACGATGTCTTCAAGCTTTGTACCTGAGGCATGTAAATAAGCATTAACCATAATGAGAGCCATTTGTTCCCGTGTGATAGGAGCATCAGGAATAAAGGTGGTCTCGCTCATACCGCTAATCATACCCGCAGAATAGGCTGCGTAGACGGAATTTCGATACCAAGCATCCGCGGATACATCTTGGAATATGTCTGTTTTCCCAGTTTCCTGTAATTTTAACGCTTTAGCGATGATGGTAACGAATTGTGCTCTTGTTAATGTTGCATCAGGTTGGAAGGAGTCTGAGGTGATGCCATCGATAATTCCTTTGCCTGCCAAGTTTTCAATTTCTATTTGTGCCCAATGGTCCTTAATATCCTTAAGGTTCGTATCGTTTTGCTTCTCGAGAACAGCATATTTGGAGAAATGGGCAAGCGAAGCTGTCATTGTGCCATCCGAATTGAGGATGCTGCCGATAGGCGTCCAGGCACCTTGAGCCTCATCATAGAAATAGACGCTAAGTTTATGAATATCTTTGACCTTATTGGAATCAAAAGGAATGGTAACTTTCACAGGTGAAGCGAATGCATTGATTTTCGACCCATCCTCGGTTACAGAGAAATCATAAATAGCGGATGCTGATGTGAAATTCGGGATAGCAGTAGTAGACTTGCTCGATGTAAACAGGATTTTGCCAGTCGAAAGCTTGATCGGCCAAGCATTTGGCGGAATCTGCATGTTGATATCATTAGCCGCGATAACGATGGGTCTGTTCATTTGCGAAGCTTTTTGAACAATATCAGCGTCCATCTCGACGGAAAGGATATCCACGTTTTCCTTCGTTTTGGCTTCCAGAGTTAGGTCAGACAGCGCTTTATTTAATAGTATTATTAAATCAACGCGTGCTGGTTTGAACTCATAGGCCATTTTCCCATCGGCATTGAGGGAGGGGGCTTGTTGTGAGCTGCCGCCACCACCGCCGCCGCCACCGCCACTTAGTAATGGAGGGGTGACGGCAGGAGTAATTGTATACTGATAAGTTACATCATTACTGAATGCATTGTTATGATACGTGGCAACATTTAAGACAGTATCTTCGCTAAGTGTTAGCTCACCACCTGAGACAGGGAACGTTGAAATGTATGCAGCCTTATTCTTTTGCTCGATCATATAGTAAATGGTACCATTCGCGAAGGAAGATGTGAGGGTAACCTTCTGAGTACCCGTGTATGTTCCAGAAGCTAAACTAACTCGTGGTGGGGCTGAAATGATATTAGAACGGTGCTGAACTATGCCCCCTTTTGAAGAAGGCTCTTCCCATGTGCCGTACATATAGAAGTTATACCCAGAACCTATATTGCTTATCGTAGCTGTTAACTGTTTTTGGCCATTTTGCAAGGGAGCCCATGAGGGTGTAGCGGCAAATGCGTACGGCAAATCTACTTCTCGATCAATCGTAGTTTCGTTATAGGCTCTGGCATTCAGATATACCGAATAGGTCACACTCACGACGGTATCATTAACATTCACTAGCTCAAAGTTATAACTGAGCGTAGGGTTTGTAGGGAAATTAACTGCAGCAGCGGGTGTCATTTTCAACCTAGGCACTTCAAATGCGCGAATGCCGTTGATGAGGCCGTCGCCGTAAGCTATCATTTGCGAAGCATAGGTATAAGGATAGTCGTCAGATGCTTCATAGATATTTCCTTGTAACGACTGTAGACCGGTTGGTTGTGCCGACGTATGAAGAATGAGACGTATATCTTCTGCATCCAGAAGTGGATTTGATGCTTTCAATAAAGCAGCAAGCCCAGTAACAAATGGCGTCGCTTGAGAAGTGCCTGAGAAATAACCATAGTCCCCGTCACGCACTGTGCTATAAATCATAACACCAGGTGCGACGACATCAATTTTTCCAATATTGGAGAAATCCGCAATGGCATAGCTAAGATTAGTAAGTTGCGCGACAGCTCCAACACTTATTACTTCTTCATAGGCAGCTGGATAGTTTGTCAAATGGGCAGTACGGTGAGCATCCAAAGGATCCGAAGTTGGCGTGCTAAATTGCCCGATTTCGTTCTTTGTCCAATTGTTGCTGTCGTTGCCTGCGGCTGAAACAATCACAATTCCTTGAGCATGGGCTTGTTTAATGACCTCATGTAACGACCGGCTGTACCCATTAATACCAAGGCTCATATTAATGAGATCAGCATGATTCGACACAGCATATTGGATAGCTTGTATTAAGAGATCAGAAGTTCCTGCACCATTCTGATCAAGAACCTTAAGAGGCATAATCTTCACGCCATGTGCGATACCTACATCCACGCCGTTATAAGCTTGCGCAGCGATGATCCCTGCAACATGTGTACCGTGATTATGATCATCCTGAGCATTGTCATCTTTGTTCACAAAGTCGTAGCCTTGGATAATAGACCCTTGTAAAGCAGGATGTGCCATATCTACACCAGTATCCATAACAGCAACAGTGATATTCTGATTCTGAGTGGTGTTAGTGTAGGCGCTCATTTGTTCAACATGTGCAGCGAGTTTCCCCCACGGAATTGATATGCCGCCGCCGCCGCCGCCCCCTCCGACATCGACAGATGGAGGTGGAGTGGGAGGACCTGGAACAGGGAATGGTTCGGAGCTTGAAGAAATCAAATGAACCCTATAAACCGGCTCCGCATATTCCACATTTGGATCCTTTTGAAGTTCAGTGAGCTTATCCGAGACAGCAAGATCGTTGCTGAAGTTAAGCGTTGTCCATGAAGAAGCAGAGCGCGCGGACAATGCCTGTATGCCGTTAGGGGCAGGCTGTTGCTTGTATTTCACGAGCACCTTCCCCGGAACGATGTCGTTCTCGTTGTAAGTAGGCGTAGCGGATGTGCTTGGTTGATCATGCGGTTCTTCAGCAAAGCCGAGTGATCCAAGCGAAAGATTGAAGACGGTAAAGAGTGAAACGAGTACAAGAAGCAACTTTCTTTTATGCAAAACCATGGCTTCCCCCTATGAACTGTAATATGAATAAAATGTCTGAGTATAAGATTCATTTTACTAGTTTATAGGAAAGTTAGGTTGGTTTTTGTCGAAATTTGTAGCGTAATCTAAAAATTAGATAAAGTAGCTTCACTATTTCCTTGTAAGACTCCGCGTTTCTGCCTCTTATTACGTCCAAACGAACCATAATAGATCCCCAGAATCAAGAGTTGCGAACCCGCTAGCACGACATAGATATTGCTAAAAATAACACCAGATCCGTGGCCGAAAAGTGGATTCCAGCTAGACATCGAAGTCGAGCCTAGATCGACAGCCTTGCTATACAGACCGATCGCGATACCTTGCCCAATGAAGTTGGCCATCGACAGCATGCCCATGCCCACACCGACCTGATCCGCCGGCAGTGTTCGGGAAACTGAATTGTTTACCGCAATGACGATGAAGGACTGGCCGACATTGCCAAGCAGTAGGAACAACGCAATGAATAGCGGTGAGCTGCCCGTAAACGTGGCAAGCAGAAGGAAGCAGGCCAGCAATAAGCTGGAAGCGATGTAGGCAACGTACGAGTTACCTTTGGCATCAGCGAGCTTGCCGCCTTTGCGGCCAAATAGGGCCGATGCAACAGCGGCAGGAATCAAGGCGAAGCCGATCCATACGGAAGGAAGCTGTTGAACATCCGTTAACAGCAAGGGACTGAGCACATAGAGCGAGCAGCAGCTTCCGCTAATGAGGAACGAGAGGGTAAGCCCGAGCGTATATTTCCGATTTTGAAATAGCTTCGGTGCAATAAATGGCTCACCTGCGGTGCGAATTCGTACCATGAATAATCCAAGAACGATCATTGCGCCGAGCAAAAGCCAGACTCCGTTCGTTACGCTGAGCAGCAGTAAAGCAATGGTGATACCTAACAATCCGCCGCCAATCCAGTCGAACTTGCTGGAGCCAACAGGCCGTTCATTGCCCAGATATTTGTGGTAAAAGGGAAGTGCAGCCAGCACAACGAGAGATACGGCAAATAACCAACGCCAGTGAAGCGTGCTTATTATGAGGGCTGCAATGACAGGCCCAAGGGCATTCCCGAAAGCTAGACCGACTGCTGTCATGCCAAGTGCTGCTCCTCTACGCTCAGGAGCGAAGTAGCGTAAAGGGATAATCATGGCGATAGCCGGGATGACCGCGGCGCCAGCGGCTTGTAAGCATCGGCCGACTAGCGCCATGCCAAATGTTTGCGACGACAGTCCGATCAAGGAGCCTAGTGCGAATAGCACAAGCCCGAACGTAACTAAATCTTTTAACCTGTAGCGATCAGCGAGCTTTCCATACGTGACAGCGCCAATGGCGTAAATCATTATATAAGCAGAAGATAACCAGCTCACTTGGGCTATCGTCAGCGCAAATTCCTTACTGATTGTGGGGAGGGCAATGTTGAACATTACGCCGCTCATCATGGAGAAGGTCATGGTGAACATGAGAACACGCATTAATTTGTCTGCTTGTTGCAGTGGTGCTTTGGTTGCCATAGGAGGACACTTCCTTTCAATGAAAAGACTGTCAGTACTTACTGACATATGAGTGAGAAAAAAACTAGGGCCGTAAAGCCCTAGCAAATAATCGGACGCTCTCTTGCACGAAGGGGGCTAAGTTGATACCAGGATAGCTTTTTTGAGCATCGAGATCGTTCATGAAAGCTCCGAAGTGCATAATAATGAAGGTGAACGCATGCATCTCGGGATTCGATGTGACGATTTTCCCTTGTGCGGACATTTCGATGAAATAGTTTGTTAAGATCTCGAGCAGCTGTTGAGGATGCTTTTGGGTACGAGCGCGAAAGCCGGGTAATTGGCCCTCATCTTCTTTGAGGGAGATTTGAATCATTTTCCGATTCCTATTCATGATCTCATGATAAGTGGTGCTAACGAGAAGAAGATCCCTCTCTAAATCCCAGACGAGCTTCTCGGCAAACAGCTTTTTCATCTCTTCCGCATAATGATAACGGTCGAATGCAGCTTCGAGAAGCTTCTGTTTTGTGCCAAAATGGCGGAATAAGGTCTTCTCGCTGAGGCCAGCCGCGGTGGCGATTTCCAGCGTCGTTACCCCGTTGTAGCCTTTTTCTGCGATTAAATGGAGCGCTGCTAAGAGCAGCTTATCACCGCTTCCCATTTTACTGCTGCTGTCGTTCATGGTATCCCTCTTCCGAACAAATGTCAGTACTCACTGACATTCATGTTAAACGGAGTAGACGATAAAGTCAATAACGATTTCACAATAGGCTTGTTTACCGGCAGACAGTGAAAACTAGAATGCTCATAAATGGATATAAAGGATCCTGATGTGTTAAAAATAGTGCATTGAATCCATGGAGAAACCTGTAACAACGGGATTCTCTTTTTTTGTCTCGGACATTTTAAGCAGCAATAATTGGTCATTGTCACGGAAGAAGCGGTTAGGTACGATCGGATATGTGCAAGGCATTAAGATTTAACCTACATAAGGAAAAGAAAGTTGTTCCATAGTTATTATGATCGAAAGAATGTGATCGGGAGGATGAATTGATGAAGAAGGTTAAAAAGAAAGTGAGTATGCTGTTAGCTGCTAATTTGCTTTGGAGTGTGGTTGGCTCATCTGTTCCATTTATTGAAAGCGCAACCAATCGGGCAGAAGCCGCTGCGGTGAATGTGATGACTAACGGTAGCTTCGAACAGGCGACGACTGCTACGGACGCTAATTGGAGCAGCGTGAATGCTCCCGTGGGTTGGGGGCTATGGATTCCTACTGGAAGCGGGAAAGCCCCAAACAAAACTGTCAATGTCACGTTGGATTCTACCGCAGCCCATGAAGGAAATAAGTCCGTATTAATAGATGCATTTGCAACAAGCAGAGTCTCCATTAATCAGACGGTAACACCAGTGACCGCGGGGAAATCCTATCGATTGAAAATGTGGTTGAAAACGGAGAATGTGACGGGAACGGGTGCATACTTCAGAACGCAATTTTATAACACAAGTAAAGTTGGAGATGGCCCCTCAACCTCAAAATTGGTAGGTACGAACGATTGGACGATGCAGCAAGTGTTTATGACGATACCAGCGAATGCAACCAAGTTAGTGATCGAACCTTTTCTGGAGACTGGTATGGGGAAAGTATGGTTCGATGAAGTAAGTCTGGAGGAATATAACGGAGTTACAGGAATTGCTTTGGATTCAAGCGCGATATCGATGACAAAAGATACAACGACTACGCTCACAGCGGTACTTACTCCGACGAACGCCGTGGATAGAACTGTGATATGGACGTCAAGCAATCCGAGTGCAGTTACCGTGGACAGCAATGGAAAAGTGACAGCTGTAGGGTTGGGAATTGGAACAATTACCGTTGCGACACCGGATGGGACGATTTCAGCGCAATGTACAATCAACGTGGAATCAGCAGAAATGGCAGCATCGTACAGTGCGCTTCGGCAGAAATGGAGCGATAAACTAACGGGCGGTGCGCTGTTCAATCCTGCTGATCCAGATATGGCTGCTAATCTAACTAAACTGGTAGATAGTGTATCCAATGCAGATCACACGGGCTTGTGGGATCGAGTGAACAAAGCTGGTAATCGGACAAATGTATGGAGCGATATGACGAGCACAACAGATTCGAGCCAGATTAGCACGGCTTACGCTCGTTTAAAAACAATGGCTTTGGCCTACTCCATGCCAGGAACTCCTTTGTATCACAACACATCGCTGCGAGATGATATCGTGAGCGCGATGGAATGGATGTATACGAATCGATATAACGAAAATAAGAGTCCATACGGGAACTGGTTTGACTGGGAGATCGGTGTCCCGCAAGCCTTAAATGATCTCATCGTGCTCATGTACGGGCAGTTGACGCAGGGGCAGATCACCAAGTACATAAAGCCGATAGATAAATTTTGTCCAGATCCGAAGGCGGGCTCCGTTCTTGGTGTCAAAGGAGTCAAGATGACGGGGGCTAATCTGCTTGATAAAGCATTGGTTGCTGCGGTTCGAGGCGTGATCGGAAATAACAGTGCCAGGATCATACAAGGACGCGATGCCATCGGACCGGAATTTGCTTACGCCGATCATGGAGATGGCGTTTATCGAGACGGCTCCCTTGTTCAACACAGCAATATTGCGTATACGGCGGGATACGGTGCCGTGTGGCTAAGTCGAGCCGCAGACATGACGTACTTGTTGAATGGCTCCCCTTGGCCGGTAACAGATCCCAACGTCAATAACGTTTATCAATGGGTGTCAGATACGTTTGAGCCTGTCATCTATAAAGGTCTCTATATGGACATGGTCAATGGCAGAGGCATGTCAAGGCAAGCCTCAGGCAGTGCGAGAGGTACGATTACAACGCTGCTTCGCTTAGCTGAAGGGGCGCCGGCGGATGTAGCGTTATCCATTAAGCGAATGGCGATGGAGTGGATTTTGTCGGATACGACGTATACGAATTATTTTGATGGACTATCTGTCTACGATTTGAGTCTTGTGAAAAATCTCTTAAACGATACTTCGATTCAGCCTAGAGGTGAATTGATCAAGAATCAAGTGTTTGCAGGTATGGACCGGGTAGTCCATTTGCGTGAGGGATATGGCTTCGGAATTAGCATGTTCTCCAATCGCATCTCGGCGTTTGAAAAAGGCAATACCGAGAATTTAAAGGGTTGGTATACGGGAATCGGTATGACGTATCTCTACGATCAGGATCTCAGCCATTATCGCAATGATTTCTGGCCAACTGTTGATTCATTTCGATTGCCAGGCACGACAACAAACGGCTCTGGCAAAGGTGTAACACCAGGTGATTGGACCTCCTACATGAACGCGAAAGCGTGGGTGGGAGGATCGACAATCGATGGGCTTTACGGCGCGTCCGGGATGGATTTTTCTTTGACCAAAGTGACTGGTAGCGATTTGCAAGGCAAAAAGTCGTGGTTTATGTTCGATGATGAAATCGTCGCATTGGGCGCAGGTATTTCGAGCAGCAACGCGGGACCGCAACCGGTAGAAACGATTATTGATAATCGTAAGCTGAGTGATGCGGGTGATAATGTGCTTACGGTGAATGGCGCAGCCAAATCAAGTCAGCTCGGTTGGTCGGAAACGATGGAGAACGTCAAGTGGGCTCATTTGGCTGGAAATATGCCGGGAACGGATATGGGCTATTATTTCCCTGAGGCGACAAGCGTGTATGGACTACGTGAGGCCAGAACTGGCAAATGGAGTGACATTAACAGCGGCCAATCGGCGACGCCAATCACGCGGAATTACATGAGCCTGGCCTTTGAACACGGGGCAACGCCTTCGAATGCTGCGTATTCCTACGTGCTATTGCCACATAAAGACACTGCGGCTACTGAGCTTTACAGCCATGCGCCTGATGCAGAGGTTCTAAGCAATACGGTGGATGTGCATGCGGTTAGGGAGAAGAAGCTGGGTATTACGGCTGCGAATTTCTGGAATCCAGGAACGGTCGATTTCATCACCGCATACAATGCTTCTTCCGTCATGGTGAAGGAATCCCAATCGGAGTTAACCGTTGCTGTATCGGATCCAACACAAAAGCAAAATACGATTTCACTTGAACTGAACAAGGCTGCGTTATCCCTCGTGCGTAGTGATGATACAGTTACGATTGTACAAACGTTGCCGACGTTAAAGCTTCAGATCAACGTAGCGGGTTCCGTAGGCAAAACGCACGTAGTGACGTTCAAGAAGGATACGACAGCACCCATTATCACGCCAACAGTTTCGATGGCTGTCTATTGGACAGCGGGAGGCAGCTTGAATTTCGACATTTCGGATTCTGAAAGCGGAGTGGCAGCAAAGTCGTTAGAGTTGAATGGCCAAACAGTAAGTCTCCCCTACACGTTCAGTCCTTTAAGTCTGACCATCGGTGATCATCCCGTACTTGTGACGGCAACGGATACAGCAGGGAACGAAACCAGATCCGTGTACACGTTAAAAGTAGTGATGGATGTAGGTCAATTGGATGAATTAGTGAAATATGCATATGGGCAAGGCTGGATTACCAACCAAGGCATATATAACAGCTTGCTAGTCATGATTGATGTTCTTCAAAAGCATTTGAATCAGACACAAGTACAACAGGCATTCAATGCGTTAGAAAATCATATTCGTGCGCAATCAGGTAAAAAGATCGAAGCAGCATTTTCGGAGAAGCTGTTAAACGCTATTGCCTTTTTAAAGTCATAAGATGACTAAGATCATTTGAAACAAATACAACCCGACTTCGTCTGTTTGATGAAGTCGGGTCATCCTTATTTCTCGAGGAACTTGATTTTATACGACTAACCGATTAGAATGCTCAGTATTCAGTCAGCGAGGTGATTGCTCTGCGCAAATTATTCATGAATTTATGGAAGCGTTTTTTCCGAGGCAAAACTATTTTTCGCAATATGATCACCCTATCCTTGTTTGCTGCCATTATTCCTGTTCTCGTCGTTGGGATAGGTAGTTATTTATATTCAGCCTCCGCTGTACAAAGTGAAGTGAATCAATCGAATGTTCGGATTTTAAATAACGTATCCTCAACCATCGATTCCACGTTAGATCGGCTGCAGAACAATGCCATCCAAATGTTGCTGGGGACTTTTTTTAGCTCTAATTTGGTGGAATTAAAGAGCACGAATTACGCAGGTTTCTATTCGGGAATTTCACGCGAATTATCTGCGCTCATGAATGGGAATAAAGAAGCCAGCGATGTTGCTGTGTACGTACCGGATGAAGGCTATTTGATCTCTCCGATCTATGGGGGGAGACGTATTGAGGGCATCGTGGAACGTGAATCGCTCCTGAAAGAGCTTGCCTCCAATGATCAGCTTAGGTGGGTCAGCGGGCCATACCCTTTCATACCAGGCTACAACGACAATGGCATTACGTTAATTGCCAAATTGCCACTGCTGGGCAAACAGCCGATCGGGCTCATGTTTATTCGGATTAATGAAGAGCTGTTCCAGAATATTATGAAACGTTTTATAAGCTATACAGGTGAACAGATGTTCATCTTAGACGAAAAGGGCGTGCTTGTTACCTCCATGGGTGGGACTGAGGTTCCACAAGGTCTATTTGAGCGAATAGCTCAAAAGGGTTCCGAACAGCGGTTCCAATTCGTCTTCCATGGCACTGAATATATGGTGACCCCGATTACGTCATCTTTGAATCAGTGGCAATACATTAATATGGTTCCGATCGATCAATTGAATGCGAAGTCCAATGGAATCAAATTAATTACTCTGATCATTGTTCTCATCTGCTTAGTGTTTGGGGCACTCATAACGCTATGGGGCACACGTCGTGTTTATCGTCCCATTCAGAATCTTGTCGCCTATGTGAAAGACGGGCAAACGGATGAAGTGGAAACCGATGAAGTGGGATTCGTGCACAAACGATGGGCGGAGCTCAGTAGTACGGCGAATGACATGCAGCAGCAGCTCAGTGACCAGTTGCCGCTGATTCGTGAAATCTTTGCGCTACAGCTCTTGCAGGGGCGATTCCTTTATTATTCCGAGGATCAGCTAGCGGCTATGCTTCGCAGATATAACGTGCCTGCCCATAAAGAGAGTATCGTCATGGTCATCGCTTTCGATTTGCAGTCGGAAGGCAAGGTGCGTTTTCAAGAAAATGATCGTGAGTTAATCGTCTTTGCTGTGAAAAATATCGCGAGTGAACTATTACAAACCCATGCAATGGAAGGAATCGGCATCAATCTGCTGAATGATCAGGTAGCTGTTTGGCTGTATAGGGATCCGCTGCAAACCGATGACGAAGAATCCGACATTAAACAATTCGCTGAGCGTCTGCGTCTGCTTGTATCTGACTATTTACGCCTTCAAGTTACGATTGGATTAAGTGGCAAGAGCGAACAACTTAGCGAGTTGCCTGAACTGTATGAGGAGGCGCTGCTCGCAGTCCGTTCACGTATGATCGTTGGTGGGAATCAAGTCATTGCTCACACGAGTGGTAAAAGGAATGTAGACATGCATTATCGATATCCATTGGAGATCGAGACGCATTTTGAGAATTCGTTGCAGCTAGGCGATCGAGATGAAGCCGTCAGGATGATGGACGAGTTTGCAAAAGCGATGGGAGCTGCGATCCAGAAGCCTGAGCTTATTCAAATGTCGTACTATCGCCTGCTAACCGCTGCGATTCGCACAGCTTATATGCTCGGTTTGGATACGGCTCTATTATTTGGCGAGTCGAATGGGGATCCGTATCTTCATATCCGCAATATCAGTACGACATACGAACTGAATGCCTGGTTTAAAGAACAATTGGTCGAGCCTATAGTTGCTTATGTGCATGGCAAGCAGCATCAGGAGCATGAACAGTTAATTGCCAAAGTGGTTCGGTATATGGAAGAGAACTATCACTTCGATTTGTCATTGGATCAATGTGCACAGATTTGTGGATTAAGTCCGCAATATTTAAGCAAGCTTTTCAAAAAGAAAAAAGATGTCTCCTTTATTGAATATTTGACTAAGGTAAGAATTGAGAAGTCGATTGAGTTGCTCCGTACGACGGATCTATCCGTTTCAGATGTAGCTGAACGAGTGGGGTATCAGATGAAGAACTTTATTCGCGTATTTAAAAAGCATATGGGTGTGACGCCAGGTCAGTTCCGTGGGTCAGACGAGGAAAATTAGAATGCCCAAAAATCGTTTTCTAGATGCAGGATGCAGCGAAAAATGAGAAAAATAAGAGGAGAAACCCCGTAGTTACGGGGTTTCTCCTTTTTTGCCTTGACCGCAAAGCGTGAATAAGAATTGGTCATTGTTCCTATGACTTAGGATCAGGTACGATCGTTTCAAGCAAAACAACGAGATGCGAACGTAATCATGAGAGGTGATGACATTGTCACATAGTCAGGTGGAACAGTTTCAGAAAGTGATCCCGAGTGGACTCGAGGAAAACAAGACAGCTAAGAAATCATGGGTACACGAGTGGCAGGTGGCGCTAAAGCGTGACAAATATTTATATCTATTGGCAGCGCCAGGATTACTATTTTTCCTCATTTTCAAGTATGTACCGTTATGGGGATTATTGCTTGCTTTTCAAAATTATTCTCCTTACTTAGGTTTCTGGGATAGCGAATGGGTTGGATTGAAATACTTTCATGAGTTTTTCACGAATCCTGATTTTATGATGTTGTTTCGAAATACGATGGCGATTTCACTTCTTAATATCGTATTTTTCTTCCCGATTCCTATTGTGGTGTCCTTATTGCTGAATGAGGTCAAGAGTTTACCTTTTAAGAAAATTGTACAAACGGTCATCTATTTACCTCACTTCCTATCTTGGGTGATCATCGTCGGTATTTGTTTCTTGATTCTAGGTCAAAGCAGTGGCGTCATTAACCAATTAATCGTCGAATTCGGCGGGCACAAGATTGAATTCCTAACGGAGCCTAATTATTTCTGGGCCCTCCTTACGGCTCAAAGCATTTGGAAAGAAGCGGGCTGGGGAACGATTATCTTCCTTGCCGCACTTGCTGGGATTAATTCAGAGTTGTATGAAGCCGCGCAAATCGATGGGGCAACAAGATGGCAGCAGATGCGCAATGTCACGATTCCTGGTATCAAAAGCACGATTATTGTTTTGTTAATTCTACGTTTAGGCCAAGTGATGGATGTAGGTTTTGAACAAATCTTCCTTATGGCAAGCGGACCCGTATCGCAGGTGGCTGACGTATTTGATACGTATGCATACCGCGTAGGTATTCAACAAGGTCGGTTCAGCTATGCAACGGTTGCTGGATTATTCAAATCAGTTGTAGGTCTTATACTGGTCGTTACGGCAAATCGTGTAGCCAAGAAGTTCGGCGAGGAGGGACTTTACTAACATGGATAATCAGATGGGTTCTAGAATATTTAATGTCCTAAACTACACGGTGTTAACAATCATTGGACTTGTTACCTTACTGCCTTTCATTTACGTTGTAATCATTTCATTTACCGATCCAACGGAATATCTGACGAAGTCCTTAGTGCTGATTCCTGAAAAATGGAGTTTATCTGCTTATGAATACATCTTCTCTACGAATGCTTTCGTTCATGCGATGGGGATAAGCGGCATACTAGCGGTATTCGGTACCTTGTTAAGTTTAATTGTGACTAGTGCATTAGCCTATGTGCTCTCTCGCAAAAGGTTAAAAGGGAAGAAATTCTTTCTTGTCGCAATTCTTATGACGATGTTGTTCAATCCGGGCATGATACCGAACTATTTGCTTGTAGATAGTCTTGGTTTAATGGATTCTATTTGGGCACTTATTTTGCCAGCATTGACTAGTGCTTGGTACGTGTTCTTAATGAAAAATTTTTATCAGGAAATTCCTGATGAACTAGAGGAAGCAGCCAAAATGGATGGTTGTTCGGATGTAGGCGTATTTTTCCGCATTATGCTGCCGATTTCCGTCTCAGCCCTTGCCGCATTCGGATTATTCTACGCGGTAGCTTACTGGAACACGTACTTTAGCGGCGTGCTTTATATCAATAGTGATAGCTTGCGTCCCTTGCAGGTACTCCTTCAAATGCTGCTCATTTCCGCATCACAGATGGCTGATCCCTCAGTTGCCGCTATGTTGGAAAGTGAACGAACTGTGCCACCACAGGTAATCAAGATGGCTGCCGTTGTGATCTCGTCCTTACCGATCGTCATGGTATATCCGTTCTTACAGAAATATTTTGTTAAGGGTATGATGGTTGGTTCGGTGAAAGGGTGAGTGAACCATAAGGAGAGGGGTGATGCTGGGAAGTACTGGACATGCAGGTTCATCATTCTGATTGTATAATAAGCATATAAACGGGAGGTCTTTACATGAAACCAATGGTCAAAAAATTGGCAGTACTCTTAACAGCAACGGGTCTAGTCGCTTCTTTAGCGGCTTGTGGGAAAGCGAATGAAGCTGCGCCAGCAAGTTCGGCAGCGAGTACAACGGCGGCATCAGCTAAACCTGCAAAACCAACCGATATATCCATTACAACGCTTGCTTTCGCCGCAGCACCTACAGGTGAGTTGGAAGCTGTAAAACAGTTAAATGAGAAGCTCAATGTCAATCTGAAATTAAATTGGATTCCTGCAGCCCAAATTACAGAGAAATTAAATGCGCTGCTCGCATCACGAGATTTACCAGATGTGTTATTCCTAGAAGATTTTAACTATACGCCTGCATTCCTTAATGCAGTAGATCAAGGTGCTTTCTGGGATTTAAGTCCATACATTAAAAGTTATCCTAACCTGGCTAAATATCCAGATAACGTATATAAGAATGCATCTTTGAAAGGTAAACTGTACACCTTGCCACGGGTAAGACCATTGGATGGCCACGAGTCCATGCTGATTCGTAAAGATTGGTTGGATAAGCTGGGTTTACAAATGCCGAAAACGATGGATGAGTTGTCCAAAGTTCTCGAAGCCTTTGCACAGAAGGATCCAGACGGCAACGGGAAAGCAGATACGTATGGTGCTGCTCTTCCAGGAGCAAATGGACCTTCGAGCACGATCCTATCCATGTTCGGTACAGGCACGAAGTGGAAAGATGAGAACGGCAGTCTGATTCCGTATTGGTATACACCACAAGCCAAAGATGCACTTGCTTTCTGGAATAAATCCTATAAAGCAGGCGGTATTCTTCCGGATTTCCCTGTACTCAAGGCAGCACAAATTAAAGATATGCTCGTTCAGAGTAAAGCAGGGGTAGCATTCGCGAATGTTAGTGATGCATATAAATATAATGTGGAGTTGCAGAAAGTAAATCCGCAAGCCAACCTCATTGCTGCTGAAATACCAAAAGCACCAGATGGCAAATTGTATTATGAGCAAGCAAGTGGTTATTATGGACAATTCCTAGTCAATAAGAAATCCGTTGATGAGGCGAAATTGAAGAAAATTCTAGAAGTTTACGATTACACGGCTACTATTGAGGGCTATAATTTGGCAACTTACGGCATCAAAGATGTTGACTTCACCGTCAAAGCTGACGGAAGCGTAGAACAAACCGAAGAAGGGAAGAAAAAAGGATATTCAGGCGATACGACAGGCCAGTGGGTAACGGGGTACTTTGATAAGTATTCAAGAGCCAAGACAGCAGGTATGCCAAACGAAGTTTACCAAGCCAATGTAAAAGTCATTGATACGATTTCCTCCATTCCAGATCCAACTTACGGGTTGATGAAGTCCGCGCCATATAAGGAAAAAGGAGCAGACTGGGATAAAAAGGTGAACGATATGATGGTCAATGTCATTGTTGGTAAAAACTCACTTGAAGATTGGGATAAACTGGTGAAACAGTTTAAAGATGATACAACTTTCCAACAGCATATTAAAGAAACGAACGATTTCTACAAAGAGAAATCCAAATAAGTCTGATAAAAAGAAAGGACCCGATCGTGCCTGATGATGGCGTGGTCGGGTTTCTTTTAAAATCAAACATGGGGAGTAATCAATAGGGGGGAAGGGAAGGGGCTGTTGGTGAACACTATAGGTGGATTCAGTTTATTCTTCTAAAGCACATCGAAATAAGGAGAGATAGAAATGATGGTGAAGAAACCAAGTCTCAAGTTCGTAGTTTTGACAGATACCCATATTAAAGACACGTTGGAGGGGACTGAAGCCCAGAATTGGGATCAGGCTCTCAAGGATATCTTGGCAACTTCTCCAGATTGTCACGGGATCATGCATGTCGGTGATATCACGGACAATGGGGAGCGAGCGGAATTTGAAATGATGAAACAGATTTGGAAAGCTAACATGGAAGGGCTGCCGCCAATCTACTTTACTTACGGTAACCATGATGTGCGTTGGAAAGATCTGAATAGGCAGATGTCGTTATTTACAGAACATACGGGGATTCAAAATACATACTATGATTTGTGGTTGGAAGGGTATCATTTTATATTTCTTGGCACAGAAATTGGCTTGAAAGACTGCGCTTATTTATCAGAAACTCAGCTCGAGTGGTTGGATCAAAAGTTGTCAGAACAGGAACTGATGGAGAAACCGGCATTTATTTTTGTTCATGAGCCGCTGTTGAATACGGTTGCAGGATCCCAAAGTAAGTTTGGCTGGAACGGGATCAGGCAGGATGCAGAATTAAAGATGATTCTAGCCAAACACCCGCAATCCATTGTCTTTACCGGTCACACGCACTGGGAGCTGGGTGCAAAGGAGACGATGTACAACAGGAAATATGCGACCATGTTTAATGCGGCTTCTGTAGCTTATTTATGGACAGATGACGACGTCTTGAAAGAGGGCTCACAGGGTTTGATCGTCGAAGTTTACGAGGATAGGGTCCTTGTAAAAGGAAGAGATTTCTCCTCGAAATCGTGGGTTACTGATGCGGCATATACGGTACAACTGCCAGTGGCCATTCCAGTGGTGGATCTGACGATAGATCCGGATTGTACGCTCCGTAATCCTGCCATGATTATGAACAAATCTGTCTATCAGTCCTATGAACAAATTGACTAAGAGAAGATGCCTTCGGCATTTATCTAAGAGGAGCGACACCGAGTGAGACAGAACCTATTCATCCTATTGTCTCCGTGCAGACCAAAACGTTCGGCCAGCCAGATGGAAAGTTGATTTTTAGTAGCCTGGAGCTTCCCGTTGGAAGTTACGATATGATTTATTTGGGTGAAACGCTGAATACGGAACTCACTCGTTTGCCTTTTGATGTAGTGGCAGACGTATAGGGGGAATATTGTTCATATAAAATACAGAGAGTCAAATTTAGTACGCGTGAGGAGCAATATAGAGATGGCAGTTTCCATAGAAGAAGCAGTAAGGGTTGTTCCCACTCCACGCCAATTGGCTTGGCAAGAGATGGAGTTTTATGCTTTTATACATTTCGGTATGAACACATTTACGGGGAGGCAATGGGGATTAGGTGACGAGGATCCTCAGTTGTTTAATCCAACAGCCTATGATGCTGCACAATGGGTCGAGTCCTGCCGATTAGCAGGAATGACGGGGGTCATCCTGACCTGTAAGCATCACGATGGATTTTGTCTGTGGCCAAGTACTTACACGGATCATTCGGTCAAATCCACCACATGGCAGGATGGGCAAGGGGATGTTGTAAGAGATGTAGCCGAAGCTTGTTGTGAGCAGGGATTGAAATTTGGTGTTTATTTGTCACCATGGGATCGGCATGAGCCTAGTTATGGGGATTCCCCAAGATACAATAACTTTTTCCAGAATCAACTAAGAGAAATTCTTACGAACTATGGTGAAGTTTTTTGCGTTTGGTTTGATGGTGCTTGCGGTGAGGGCTCGAATGGTAAAATGCAGGTATACGATTGGGAAGCTGCTTATCGCATTATTCGCGAGCTGCAGCCTAAGGCTGTTATCAATATTTGTGGACCTGATGTTCGTTGGTGCGGCAATGAAGCCGGTCACACACGCAAATCGGAATGGAGTGTAGTACCTGCGTATATGAAGGATACGGAGAAAATACACGCAGATTCCCAGCAGGTGGATGATGCCGCATTTGCACAGCGAATCAATACGGAAGAGGAGGATCTGGGAAGTCGGGCTGTTTTAGCACAGATAGATGACGTCATTTGGTATCCATCTGAAGTCGATGTGTCGATCCGACCACAATGGTTCTATGATCCAACGGATGATGATAAAGTCAAAACCGTAGAGGAATTGATTGATTTATATGAAAGTACGGTGGGTGGGAACAGTGCGCTGCTGCTCAATATTCCACCTGATCAGCGCGGGCTGATTCATGAGACGGATGCTAGGCATCTGCGTGAGTTGGGTCATTGGCTTCGCAGAACGTATGCGATAGATCAGGCTGCAGGGGCGAAGGTGAGGGCTTCTCATACCAAGGATAGTGATGTGGATGCCGGGCATGTCACGGATGGACGTTCCGACACGTATTGGTGCCCTCCAGAGGGGACTGATCGTGCTGAACTGGAGATTGATCTTGGTGGGGATATGACATTTGATCGTATCGTGTTGCAGGAGTATATCCAAGCAGGACAGCGGATTGAACGTTTTCAATTGGCTTATAAGCAGGGAGAAGAATGGAAGCCGTTATACGATGGCACGGTGGTTGGGTATAAGAAAATATGCCGAGTCGAGAGGACCAATGCAAGGTATATACGTCTTGGGATCACAGAATCGCGTGTGAATCCGACGCTAAGTCACATCGGCGTGTATGACACCGGAGCGTGAATTGTTTCACGATAAAAAGGAGTTAGGCAGTATGTAGCTGCTTAACTCCTTATTGCTATTGAAGGCCGTGGAACAATCCCTGGGGCATTTTCCCCTCCCAAGACGCGGGGGCTGTAAGTCCCAGTGCATGCGCGACGACGGTTGCTGTGTCGGCAATGTTGACATCGTCGAGCTGAGTGCCAGGTGCGATGCCAGGACCCTTACAGCTCCAGAAAATGGTTTTGTCCATCGGATGATCACTGCCGTGATCGAATGCGCTCTCGCCGCCGCCGCCGTGATCGGTGACCGCAATGATGAGACTATCGTCAATGAGTCCAGCAGTCTCTAGGGCATCCAATATAACGCCGGTTTGGCGGTCTGACTCTTCGATAACGCGCAGTTGTTCGGGCATATTGTACCCGTACTTATGACCAGCGGCGTCGGGGAGATCCAGTTGCACATAGAGCAACTTGAAATCAGGGTTCTCATGTATGTAAGCAGCTATAGCTTGGACTAGCTCATCATCAGGCATTGAAATTTTGTGGACGCCGATTGAAGGTTCAATAATCCCATCGTTAATGGGCTTCCAGGCGCTGTAGGCGGCTAGCTTAGCAAGTGGGAATGTTTCTCTAGCAACGCGGAAAATAGATGGATAGGGTGAATCGTCGGGGAAGATTTCAACTTCTGCTTTGGTATTCGTAAGTCCATGTTTCACAGGATTAACTCCGTGCAGTAACGTTCCCCAACACTCAGCACTGATCGTAGGCGATGCAGTTTGCGCTTCGAGCGTGGAAGCACCTTGCTGGAACAAGCGGTCCAAATTCGGGGTATGCGCATCACGGACAAAGTTGCCGGCGCCATCCCAACCAATAATAATGACACGATTACAAGTGCTCATTGATGTTCCTCCTCTTTTTAACCCCAAAAGCTGATCATAAGAATGCCAATTAAGATAAGAATAGAGCAAAGAATGCGTAAGGTACCCTGTTTCTCTTTGAGGATAATGATGCCTAGCAGGGTTGCGAACACGGTCCCAATCTCGCGAAGCGGGGAGATTTGGGCAACAGGTGCGTATTTCATGGCGAACAGAAATAACAAATAAGATGCTGGATTAAGAATTGCACCCAGTGCAATCGTTTTGAAGTTTATTGTCCACTCTCTGCGCAGTTGTTTGGATGCAAGGACAAGCGGTGTGAGCCCTGCGACGAATCCGATATTCGTCACTTCTAATAAGGCAATAGGCGAGACATGTGCCAGATTCAGCTTATCGACAAGTACGTAGCAAGTCGTGCACAGCCCTACACTGAGCGCCATAAGGAAAGGCTTAACTGATTTGACAGACGTCTGTTCAGAAGGTCGCGCACTTGTGAAGATACCGCTGAGTAACAGGAAGCCAGTCACCATGCAAAGCAGCCCCGTCCATCCGAGAGGCGATAAGGATTCGCGTAGAAACAAGACACCGACAATCGGGATGAATAAGGTGTTAGTACCTCTCATAATCGGATAGATTTGCGAGAGATCCCCCATATTGTAGGTGCGCGAGAGCAAGAGAGCATAAACAGCTTGTAAAGCGGCTGAAAGTAGAAGTAGTCCGTAGGCAGATAAAGTTAATGGGTTGAACCATAATTCTTTGATTAAGTATGGAAGTAGGATAACAGTGGTGACCATGATGATGGACCATAGGAAGACGCCTTTGTTCAGGCTGCTTTTGGTAAATAAGCTCCAGATGGCATGGGCAAGTCCTGAAGCAATAACGAGTAATATTGACGCAGTTAACAAGTGATCAGCTCCAAACAAAAGTGAAGTTACAGCGTTGGTTGGTGTTCGGGTTGATCGCGGATGACGGTGCCGTCAGCGAGGCGCAGCCAAGTTTCGAACGAGCGTTCACCTTCACGGAGGCGAATCATTCTGGCACCGCGATGAAAGCCTTCTTTGCCATATGTATTGTAGCCAGTTGCTCTGCCATAACAGAGACGAATCCCGTGAAACTCTCCCCAGTAATCGTTGATGTGGTCATGTCCACAGAAGGTTCCAACGACATTGCCCATTTCAACCATAGCTGCAAAAAGTCCAGAATTCACGCGAGCACAGCAGACGTTCTCGTGTTTATTACCATAGCATGTCGCACGCTCCCACACGTGCTCGTACTCGGGAAGCGGGATATGGAAAAAAGCGAGTGCAGGCCGTTCACCCTGCTCGTTACGGGACTGTTCGGTATACCAGCTGATTTGATCATGGTGAATCCAGTCATAGCCTGGAATCTCAGCGACTGTAGAGTGGCTTCCTGAATCGAAAAAATATAAACTCGCTGCTGGTTGCCCGTCACGGCCATGGAGCGGGAGACGGTAGTTGCCAACGCCGCTAAGCTCGGCAGGTCCAGGTTGAGTCACTGAATAGGGATACGTGAGGACACTGTTCATGAGTTCTTGTCTTGTGATGAGGGTTTCGGTGTCGTGATTACCAAAAGCCACAGCCCATGGAATTTGGCGAGCTTCAGCAGCTTGCACAGCGTCGCGAAAAGCTTGGAGTGGTTCTTTACAGTGCTGTTTACCTTCCGAAACAGGTCCTGTATAAATAACATCACCGGTAAATACGACGAGATCAGGCTGCTCCGCATCGAGTACTTCCTCCATCAGACGGAGGGTTAGTTGATCTTCCTTTCTCCCATCCATCCAGTGTAAATCTGTAAATTGCGTGATCGTAAATGTGGAATCTTCACGAAAAGTCAGCCGTTGCTGCTTGAGCATGAGTGTAGCCCCCAATATGAAGTTTGATTGTGGAATCATGTTGAATCAATAATAAATGTTGTTGTTTGTTGACAATTGTATACCTGGTTAAGAGGGGCTGTCAACGAACAATTTTTGCGAGGGAGGAACGGCGGCATCCGTAAATTGACACACGTAGCGCTAACCCCTACACTAATGAAAACAACATAAAACAACAACATAAAACAACAACATATACAACAATATAAAACAACAATATATACAAACTATCGGACATGTTAGGAGGCCCTAATGTCATTAACCTATGAAGATCGCAGGATGACGATACTGAATCATTTGGAAATGGAAGGGAAAGTGCAGGTGCATCACCTGTCAGAACTACTTACTGTTTCTACGGAAACGGTACGACGGGACTTGGACCGTTTGGAAAAGGAGGGCAAGCTGCGCAAAGTGTATGGCGGCGCCGTCAAAATGCGCATGGAGATGGTCGAACCTCCCTTTCTAAATCGTGTACAAATGAATAAACCAGAGAAAGCAGCGATCGGGAAGTTAGCTGCATCACTCGTACAAGATGGCGAAACGATCATGTTGGATAACGGGACAACCACGATAGAAATTGTCCCTTTTTTGAATGACAAGACGAATGTGACGTTAATTACCAATTCCATCCCGATTCTTAATTTAGCGATGGAAACGTTCAGGGGCAGGGTTATTTTTACTGGCGGGGAAGTCAATCAAGAATGTCGGGCAGTGACAGGCTCGCTGGTAGATCAGTTGCTTGATCAATTTAAAGTAAACAAAGCGTTTATTTCAGCTGGAGGCATCTCGTTAACGGATGGAATTACTGACTTCCATTTGGCTGAAGCGGTGATCTCGCGCAAAATGATGCAAAGAGCGGAAGAGTGCATTCTGGTTGCAGATCATAGCAAATTTGGCCTATCTACGTTTGCTAGAGTCGCGAGACTGGAGGAAATCTCTATGCTGATCACCGACGCCGGCTGCCCGAAGGAGTGGGTGGATACGATTGAGGGGCTTGGTATTGAGGTGCGGATAAGTGAGTGATGAGTAGTGAGTGATGTGAGTGGAGTAGAGTAGAGAGTAGAGAGTAGAGTGCAAGACAGAAAAAGGCCAATAGGAGGAACGGTAACCGTTCTCATATTGGCCTTTCTGCGTAATTGACAGCTGATGGGACTGCAGCGTCAAGCGGTTTAAGAGCAGCTGTAAGTCGAAAAATGAATTTAGACTTAGTAGTGGACACAACGAATTGGGGAGTTAGATAATAGACCTATCCAAATTACGAGGTGTCCGAGATGAGTGAATTCCGCCAACGTTACAATCAAAAG